>NZ_QITQ01000003.1 GCF_003260265.1 Roseovarius amoyensis | reverse complement strand
CTTGTCGGCGCTGTCCTTTGATGTTCCGGGTTTCTTGTTCATCTTCGCTCCTTAAAGGCTACGATGAACCAGAACCCCTCCGGTGTTCAAATCCTCAAATCTGTCCCACAGGTGCTGACGTCAGACACATGCTGACGACGCTGCACTCGATCTCATGCTGGATCGCGCGCTGCGCAGCAAAGACGAGCTGCCGATTCTGGAGGCATCACACGCCGCGAGGATCATGTCTGACCAAGGCAGTCTCTGGATGTTTTCCCTTGCGGCTCTCAGGCATATGCACGACGCTGAGAAACTGATCCCTTTGGAGATAGCGGAGTTGTGGACTGCCCAAACGAAGCGGTCAGAAGTCCTGTTCAATCAGTTCTTCGATACACAACGGAATTTCTATGACACATATGCAAGTTGATAACTTGGATAATTATGGCGGCATTCTCGGCAAACTAAAAAACAGTTCGAAGAAATTCCGCGGCTGTCAGGCCCGCCCGTTGATCATTTAGAGGGGTATAGCGTAGGTGTAGTTCTCTTTTTCATCGGCTTCGGCCCGCCACTACCCCCATTGCGAACCAGTGACAGCGCCCTGACGGGCACGGATTTTTCCGTTATATTCAAGGAGGTTTGCGTGAACCGACCGAACCTCTTAGATGCGCCGCCTGGCTGAGTTTGGGCTCAGAATGTCCCTCAATCTCAGTTTGGGCGAACTTCGCACGCTCCGGTTCGGTCCCGTTTTCCCATTGTATTTCGGGGCTCTGCCGCCGAACTCCGCCAAAACCTAAAGCCGCGATCTGAATGACGCCGAAGGTAACATAGCCAGAACACGCAGTAGGCGCGTTGCTCGCCGATGGCAGCGTAAATCGGCGGATTTCTTAGGTGGGTTCGCATCCCAATCCCCCAAGGAAATTGCTGATGACAAATGATTTTCGCGTGTCTAGCCTGGCTGCATGTCGAACGGGCCTTGGACAGACGCAGAAAATGACCTGATCGTCGCGGACTACTTCGCGATGCTGTCTGCGGACTTTGCTGGCCAGTCCTATAACAAGGCCGCGCACAATCGCGATCTTCAGGCACAGATCGACCGCAACCGCAGTTCGATTGAGTTCAAGCACCAGAACATTAGCGCGGTTCTCCGGGCACTCGGAGAGGACTGGATCCCCGGCTACAAGCCCGCGCAAAACTACCAGGGCACACTAGAAGAGGCGGTGGCGCGTTGGCTGGAACTCAACCCCGGCTGGCTGTCCCGCATTCCGGACCGGCCCGCGATGGGCCTCCGCGAGGCGGCTCAACTTTGGATTGGACCGCCCCCGACGCTCAGCAACCAACCGCCTCCGGCTGAACTTGAGCAAACCATCGCCACCGCCCGCAAATTCGATGTGGCGGAGCGTGACGAGCGCAACCGCGCGCTTGGCCGGGCGGGAGAGGAACGCGCGCTGGCGCATGAGAAAGCGGTGCTGGCTGGCTCCGGGCGCTCTGATCTTGCGTCAAAGGTGCGATGGGTCTCAGAGGAGGATGGCGATGGCGCGGGGTATGATATCGCCAGTTATGCGCCGGATGGTCGGCTCCGTCTGATCGAAGTGAAGACGACCAACGGCTGGGAACGCACACCATTCCATATTTCGCGGAACGAGCTGTCTGTTGCCGACGAACGGCGGGCGGACTGGTGCCTCATGCGGCTCTATCACTTTTCACGGGAGCCGAAGGCGTTCGAACTGCGCCCGCCGCTCGATGCCCACGTGTCGCTGACCGCCACGAGTTTTCAGGCCAGTTTTCACTGACCCTCAATCAAACACCCGCTCCGGCTGCTCGACCCACGGCAGCTCCGCCAAGCCGCAAAGGTCGAAAATCGACAGCACCGTGGGCTCTCTCCGCAGGACCAGCCGCTCCAGTACCAATGGCGCAACCCATGCCAGCCGGATCACGCGGCTGACATAGCGGTCGGAGATGCCTTCTTCTCTGGCAAGATCGGCGATGGTGGTGACGTCGCCGCGCTCCAGCCTGCGTCGCCAGTCTCATGCGCGGCCAATGGCGCGCAGCAGGCGGCGGATTTCGCCGACCACGGCATCCTCGATCACGCCGCCGGGCAGCCGCTGTGGCCCGGGCAACTCTGCCTTGGGACGTTTCTCGACCACGTCCATCGAGACATAGTAACGATAGTGACGCGTGCCCTTTTTCGTGTGGTGCGGGGTCATCGCGACGCCGGTCTCGGTGAAGATCAGCCCGCGCAGCAGCGGCGGTGAAGGTTCCTTGGCAGTGCCCCCCCCCGGACCGGTTGTTCACGATCGCCTCATGCACCTCGTCCCATAGTTGCTCGTCGATGATCGCCTCGTGCTCGCCAATGCCCGCCAGAACAAGCGGATTTCCGGCGTTGGTTCGTGATCGGTTTCCTTGGCAAGGGAGCAAGTGTTGAACCGAAGCCAGAGTTCGGTCTGCAGGACGAAGTTGCTCTATGGCGGGGCGGAACTGTTCAAGGCTAGCTAGGTAGATAGCCCCCTTACCAAATCGACCTGAACTGGCCCATTGGCGCTGACGTCAGACGGCCGGCTGGTGTGTTTCCCTGCCGCGCGAAACCGACGCAGGGGCGGGCGTAGCGGGCGTAGGGCGGGCTTCAGCCCGCCAAACTTGCCACACTTTCCACACCCGCCATCCACTCGGCCACCGTCATCCAGACCGGCAGCGTTAGTGCGCTCAGGGTCGTCGATTGCGCGATCAGCCCTGCCGCCAGCCTCCGGTCGGCGCCGAACCCCGCCGCCAGCACATGCGCGGCCGAGGCCGTGGGCAGCGCCGCGAACACGATCAAAACCGGCACGATGGGCGCGTGGCTGCCCAGCGCCAGCGCCGCCAGCGTGACGGCAAGCGGCAGCGCCACCAGCTTGGTCGATACCAGCATCAGCGAAAACCGGTCGAGCCGCGCCAGCGCCCCCCAGCGCAGCGTCGCCCCGATCGAGATCAGCGCGATGGGAATGGCCGCGCCGGCCAGCATCTCTATCGGCGTCAGTACCGGGCGTGGCAGCGTCACCCCCGACAGCCCCACCGCGACGCCGGCAAGGCTGGCCAGCAGAAAGGGGTTGAGCGCCACCCGCCTGAGCGCGCCCATCGCACCCAGCCCTTCGCCCCGCGACAGGGCGGTGACGGCAAAGATGTTGGCCAGCGGGATCGCCATGCCGATGGCCACCGCGTAAAGTCCCAGATCGGCCGAGGGCAGGGCGCCCACGATCACGAAGCCCAGCGCTGTGTTGAACCGCCACGCCGTCTGCCAGCCGCCGGCGAAATCGAGAAACCGCTCGGGCCCGAACGGGCGCGCCAGCCAGCCCAGCGCCAGCCCCAGCGCCAGCACCGCCCAGACCAGCGGCCCGACCACCAGCAGGCTGGCGGGCGCGATCGGCCGGCTGGCGGCGGCGGCAAAGATCAGCGCCGGGAACAGGATCTCGAAATTCAGCCGGTCCAGCCCCGCCCAGGCGTTTTCGCTCAGCCGCGCGCGCACCGCACCGCCCAGCGCCACCAGCAGCACCACGGGCAAGAGACCGGTTAGCAGGATCTGGGCCATATGCGGTGCCTTTCCCGTTCAGTCCTGCCCGGCCAGGGTGCGCGCGCCGGCCTCGATTGCCAGGACACTGTCCTTCCATGGCCGCCAGCAGGCACGGATCTGGTGCCAGAACGTGGCTTCGGCCTCGGTTGCGCAGGCCATCAGCTCTGCCTGGTCATGGAACAGCCGCGCGTCGGGTTTCTGCCGGTGCTCGGGAAAGGTGCATCCAAGCTGGTCTTCGATCCAGCGGATATCGTCGGCCTGGCTGGCGGCGATCCGCGACAGCAGATCGGGATCTATGCCGAACGGGGTCTGGCCGAACTCGGTCACCCGCCGCTTGCCATAGGAAATCGCCGCCCGGGCGCGAAAGGACAGCTGTGCATCGCCCAGCCGGCGCAGCCAGAGTTGGTGCAGGGCGGTCGCCTCGGCGCTGTAGCTGATGTTGACGTTGCGCTGGTCGCCATTGCCCAGCAGCGCGCCCACGCGCCCGGCCAGGTCACGGATCGCGTCGCCCCCTTCCAGCGCCGAGCGATGATAAAGCACCAGTTCGACATTTTCCGCGCCCAGCCGGTCGATCCAGGGCTGAAATCTGGCGCGATAGCCGGGATACCACTGTGCGGGGTCAAAATCGGTGATCCGTTCGCGCAGCTTCTGGTTTTGCATGCTGATGACAAAACTTTTGGGTTCGCGCACATAGGCGATCAGCCGGATGCGGTCGAAATGCGGGCGCAGCGCCGCCAGCAGGATGTCGATGCCATCGCCCTGCAGCATCTGGCCGGTCAGTTCCTCGGCCGAGATCAGCAGATCACGTCGGTCGGTTTCCAGCAGGGTCTGAAAATCACCGCGCAGTGTGGTGCGCCGTTGTAGGTAATCCTGCGATGCCCTGCTGGCAAAAAACTCGTTCAAAGCTGCTTCGGAGCGACCAGAGAACAGATCCATCACTGCAAAGGAATGGTTGCTGGAAGCGAGCGGCGCATAGATCAACCGGTCGTTGGCATAGCCGTCAAGCGCGACCTGGATCGAGGTTGAGCCGGTCTTGTGCATGCCGGCGTGAAGAATACAGGTTCGGCTCATTGGTGGGTGATCTCCGATATGCGCGATCCCGATCCGTTGGCGACCGGACGCACGGGCAAGAATTACAGGTGCGGATTATGAATGAAAACCCGGTCAGGCGTATCGCCCGCTTCATGCAGCCGTGCCGAACCCTGTCAATCCCGCCGCGCACTGCTACATGCAGAGGTCGAAATTCCCCCCTACCCAAAACCTTGAGGCTGGCCTATAGTCGCTGTGGGCGACTGGGCGTAAGACCCACGACCAAGCGAGGCAGAGAAGAAAAGGGGCTGGGGCTATGCGGTGCCCGTTTTGCGGAAATATTGATACTCAGGTAAAGGACTCGCGTCCTGCCGAAGATCACGTTTCGATCCGGCGGCGGCGGTTTTGTCCGGCCTGCGGTGGGCGTTTCACCACCTATGAGCGGGTGCAACTGCGTGATCTGGTCGTCGTCAAATCGAACGGTCGGAGAGAGGATTTCGACCGCGACAAGCTGGAACGTTCTGTGCGCATTGCGCTGCAGAAACGCCCGATCGAGCCAGAGCGGATCGAACAGATGATCTCGGGCATCGTGCGGCGGTTGGAGTCGATGGGCGACACCGACATTCAGTCAAAGGCGATCGGTGAGATCGTGATGGAAACGCTGGCGCGGATCGACACCGTCGCCTATGTGCGTTTTGCCAGCGTTTACAAGAACTTTCAGGCGGCAGACGATTTCGACAAGTTTGTCAGCGAGCTGCGGCCGAACATCGCCGAGAGCGTCGCCGAAGAGGCGGCCGACAAAAAACCCGCCGGCAAGTGAACGACGCCGACATCCGCTTCATGCGGCTGGCGCTGACACTGGGCCGGCGTGGGCAGGGGCGGTGCTGGCCCAACCCCGCGGTGGGCTGCGTGATCGTGCGTGCGGGTCGCATCATCGGGCGTGGATCGACCGCGCCGGGCGGGCGCCCGCATGCCGAAGTCGTGGCGCTGGCGCAGGCCGGCGAGGGCGCGCGCGGCGCAGCAGCCTATGTCAGCCTGGAACCCTGTGCCCATCACGGTAAGACCCCGCCCTGCGCCGAGGCACTGATTGCGGCCGGTGTGGCGCGAGTCGTCGTGGCGGTCGAGGACACCGACCCCCGCGTCGCCGGGCAGGGGCTGGCGATGCTGCGTGCCGCCGGGGTAGAGGTGACGACCGGGGTTCTGGCAGACGAGGCCGGCGCCGATCTGCGGGGATTTCTGCGCCGCGCTGCCGGCGGCGCGCCCTGGATCACGCTCAAGCTTGCCACCTCGTTCGATGGCCGCATCGCCACTGCGAGCGGGGCCAGCCAGTGGATAACGGGGCCCGAGGCGCGCCGCCATGTGCACGCGATGCGGGCGCGCCACGATGCGGTGATGGTGGGGGCCGGCACCGCGCGCGCCGATGACCCGATGCTGACGGTACGCGGGATGGGCATGGCGCATCAGCCGGTTCGGGTGGTCGTGTCACGCCGGCTGGAGCTGCCCGAGGGCGGAAAACTGGCGCGCAGCGCGGGTGATGTGCCGCTGTGGCTGTGCCACGGCCCGGATGTGGACGAGGATCGCCGCGCCGCATGGGCGGCGCGCGGTGCGCGGCTGGTGCCCTGCGCGGTGGCCGGGCGGCAACTGGACCCCGAAAGCCTGTGCGCGGCGCTGGGGCAGGCCGGGCTGACGCGCATCTTTTGCGAGGGCGGCGCGGCGCTGGCCGCGTCGCTGTTGTCGGCAGGGATGGCGGACGAGCTGGCGGGCTTTACTGCCGGTATGGCGCTGGGGGCCGAGGGCCTGCCGGCGGTAGGCGCGATGGGGATTTCCGAGCTGGCCGAGGCGCACAGATTCAGACTGGCCGAGGTCCGGCAGGTCGGCGGCGACGTGTTGCACCGCTGGCTGCGGGACTAGAGCGTATCACGCCAATTCTGACCGTTACAGGCACCGGATCAGGCCCGGTGCGGGTGCTTTCGATTGAACATGACAGAGTTGGTGTCGCCTCAGAAGGGCAGATCGCGCCCGTCGTAGCTGCGAAAACATCCGCTGGTTGCCAGGTTCAGCCGCCCGAATTCCAGCACCAGGCCATCGGCGCTTTCATCGATGCTGACATCGCCCCCCTTGCCGCCCATGTCGGTGCGCACCCAGCCGGGATGATAGATGCCAACGGCAATGCTGCGCGGGGCCAGATCGACCGCCAGGTTGCGCCCCAGGTTCAGCGCCGCCGCCTTGGAGGCGCGATAGGCATAACTACCCCCGCCGGCCAGTTCCTGGCTGCCCATGCGGCTTGAGATGATGGCGATGCGCGCGCCCTCGGCCCGCATCAGCGCCGGCAGGCAGGTCTGCACGGTCAGGAACACGCCGGTGACATTGATGGTCAGCGCCTCGGCCCAGGTGGCGGGGGAAAAACCGCTCTCGATGGTCTGGCCCTTGTCCGGATAGACACCGGCGTTGCAGATCAGCAGATCGACCGCATCGTCCGACAGGGCCTTGTCGAGCGCGCCGAAATCCTCTGACCTGCCGACGTCCAGCTTTACGGCCTCGCCGCCCGAGCGGGCGGTGCCGGTCACCCTGTGTCCGCCGGCGCTGTAGCGGTTGCGCAGCGCCTTTCCGATACCCCGGCCAGCGCCGGTGATGACAACATGCATGGCGATTGCCTCAGTTTGTTTTGCGGCCGGGACGGAAGGGCAGCGGCGTGACCGGTATTCCGTCCTCGATCAGCTTGCGGGCCTCTTCGAGGGGGGCCTCGCCGTGAATGGGGCGCTCGGGCGCGGTTCCTTCGTGGATATCGCGGGCCTCGCGGGTGAAGTTCATGCCGACATATTCGGAATTCGTCTCGATCCGCTGCCTGAGCTCGGCCAGCACCTGTTCGGCGGCGCTTGCCGGGGTGGAAAGCGGCCCTGCGGGCGGTGTTGTGTCGGCGCTGTCGCGGCCGGCCTGAACCCTGGGCGCCATCAGCGCCTTTTCCACCGCGGTCGAGCCGCAGACGGAACAGGACACCATGCCCGCCCTGGCCAGCTTGTCATAGGCGTCGGCGGACTGGAACCAGCTGTCGAACTGGTGGCCCTGATCGCATTTTAGACTGAACTGAATCACGTTCTGGGGCTCCGGTATAGTCACCGGACTACATATACGCCCGGCGGCGCAAATCAAGCCATCCGGGTGTTCAGCCGCTCGGCCCGGCGGGATCGAATGCCCTTATGATACGTGCCAGTTCGGGGTCGGTGACGCAGCCTGCGGCCTTTCTGCGGCGCATCCATTTGCGCCGGCGCATTCCCTTTTCGGGGTAGTCGCGGGCGAGCTTTGCGACCTCGACCGGATAGACCATCGCCACGCAGGGCGCCTCTTCGCCGGTCGGCAGAACCTTGCGAAAGGAAAACAGCCCCAGGCCCGGCCCGGTGACGCGACCGGTGACGCCGGCCTCTTCCCACGCTTCGCGCAGGGCGGCCTCGGCCGGGGTGCAGCCATCGACGGGCCAGCCCTTGGGAATGATCCAGCGGCCGGTTCCGCGGGTGGTGATCATCAGGATTTCGGGCTTTTTCCCCCGGATGCGATAGCACAGAGCGGCGAATTGCGCGCGCAGGTCGGATTTGCGCCCGGACTCGAGCGAAATGGGCCCTTCGCTAAGCTCGTGACGCGTCATGCGGGCGTGCCTTTCGTGGCGGGCCATGTGGCGATTCGCAGTCTTTTTTGGCAGAGCACGGCGTATCTGGCCAGTCCGGATTTGCACCCGTCTTTGAGTGCCTGAGTCGTAATCCAAGTAAAATAATCAGAATTGACATGTCAGATTAAAATTGTCAGATTAATCCCAGCGACCGAAACCCGGCAGCCATCACGCCATAATTCTTCAGACAAGGGGACAAGTCGATGACAGAGCAACGGTTCGGACACGCACGGCGGCCAGGCAAGACGGCAAAGCCCGTTGCCGAAGGGGGCGCGCCATGATCCCGTTGCGCAAGTCCGCCACCGAATTCGACACTACGGTGCAGCCGCAATACGACGCCCGCAAGCTGATTGGCGAGGGGCCAACCGCCTCGATCACGCTGGACGGGCAGATTTACACCCTTCGGATCACCCGGTCCGGCAAGCTGATCCTGACAAAATGAAACATCACCGCGACATGCGCGGCGCCTTTCCGGTGGCCGCCATCGACACTCTGACGGGGCCGGAGCAATTGCTGGTCAAGGCGTTGCGCTATTGGTCGGGCGATGCGCAGGGGATGGCGCGTATCGCCCACATGCTTGATGCAAGGATGGGGGCGCAGGCGGCGCAGACCATACTGGACGGGCTGGAAGAGATATTCGCCACCCTTGCGCGTCACGGCCGCCGGCGGCTGATGCGGCACAAACTGGCCTGCTCCTGCGTCAGCTCGGACGAGGCGGTGTTCGCCCATTTCGTCATGCTGGCCGCAACGGGAGAGCGCGAGGATGCGATGCTGGTCGGCGCGCTGATGATCGAAGGGCCGCTCTTGCTGCCCTTTACCGAGGCCGCCCGGTGTACGGGGCTGGAACTGATGCGCGCCGACCTGGCGCGGCCACGGGCGCTGTTTGAACAGGCCAGCAGCCTTGTCCATTAGACACGGGCAAGGGGGTACGGCACATGGTTTTGGCTGCATCTGAAAAGCGTGTCGTGCGCCGTGCATTCGTCACATGACAGCAGGGCCGTCACGACGGCCCGGAAGAAAGCGCCATGATCATCTGCACGCCATGATGCCCGGCCCGTGATCGGGGCGGGCGTTTTCGTGCCCGTCGCGCGCCACGGGCTTACCCGCAGCGGGGGCGGGGGCGGTGCGACATGGGTATTTGAAACCAGAAAGAAGCAGGGCAGGGGCGGCGCTGCCGCCTATTCGGCCAGGTGGCAGGCGGCCTCGGCCCCGTTCTTGAGCTTGCGCAGTTCCGGCCGCTCGGACCGGCAGCGCGCCACCGCGATTGGGCAGCGCGGGGCAAAAGGGCAGCCGGGCGGCGGGTTGACCGGGTCAGGCAACTCGCCCGGCGGGTGCGGCCGGTCGAAAGAGCCGCCTTCGAGCTTGGGTATCGCCTCGAGCAGCAGCTGCGTATAGGGGTGGCTGGGCCGCGAAAACAGCGTCGCCGTTTCGGCCAGCTCCATGATCCGGCCCAGGTACATGACCGCGACGCGGGTACCGAAATGTTCGACCACGGACAGGTCATGGGTGATAAAAAGGTATGTGAGCCCGCGTTCGGCCTGCAGGTCGCTGAGCAGGTTGAGGATCTGCGCCTGGATCGAGACGTCAAGCGCCGAAATCGGTTCGTCCGCGACGATGAAGGCGGGGTTTGTGACCAGCGCGCGGGCGATGGCGATGCGCTGGCGCTGGCCGCCGGAAAATTCATGCGGCAGGCGGCGCTGCCAGCTGGGGTCGCAACCGGTGGCGTCAAGCACCTCTTCGACGCGGGTGCGGGCCTCGCTCGCGCTCATCTCGGGCATCAGGTGGCGGACGGGTTCGACCAGCGTGTCGAACACGTTGCGGCGCGGGTTGAGCGAGGCATATGGATTCTGGAACACCATCTGCATGTCGCGGCGTATTGGCTTGCGTTCGGTCTCGTCCATGGTGTCGATGCGTTTGCCGCGGAAATACACTTCGCCCGCTGTGGGCCGTTGCAGCCCGATGATGGTGCGCCCCAGCGTGGTCTTGCCACAACCGGATTCGCCCACCACGCAAAAGCTTTCGCCGGGGCGAATGGCCACGTCGACGGTGTTGAGCGCGTGCAGCACCGGCTTTTCGCGCGACAGGAAATGCGTCGGCAGCGGAAAGCGGACCTCCAGCCCGCGGGTTTCGACGATGGGCGTGTCGGTCATGATGCAGCCTCGACCGGGGTGAGCGGGCTGAAACAGGCGGTGCCGTCGCCAAGTTCGGGGATTTCACGGCGGCAGCGGTCGGTGACACGCTCGCAGCGCGGGTGATAGGCGCAGCCAGAGGGCAGGGCGGTGATGGGTGGCATCGAGCCCGGTATCTGGTAAAGCCGCTGACCGCGCCCGACCTTTTGCGGCAGCGCCCGCAACAGGCCATAGGTATAGGGGTGGCGTGGCGCGTCGATGATCTGCCGGGTTGGCCCCTCTTCGACGCATTTGCCGGCATACATGATCATGATCCGCTCGGTCACCTCGGCCACGACGCCCAGGTCGTGGGTGATCAGGATCAGCGCCACGTCCTTTTCGCGGCAGAGCTTGAGGATCAGGGCCATGATCTCGGCCTGGATGGTGACGTCGAGCGCGGTCGTCGGTTCGTCGGCGATGATCAGTTCGGGGTCAGTCAGCAGCGCGATGGCGATGACGACCCGCTGGCGCAGCCCGCCCGAGAGTTCATGCGGATAGGCCTCCATCCGCGAGTCTGCCGAGGGGATCGAGACCTCTTTCAGTTTCTCGATGCACAGCCGGCGCGCCTCGGCATCGGAAATTCGGCGATGGGCGCGCAGGGTTTCCATCATCTGGGTGCCAATGGTCAGCACCGGGTTCAGCGTCACCATCGGGTCCTGAAATATCATCGAGATGCGGTTGCCACGGATGCGGCGAATTTCGCGTTCGCTCAGATCCAGCAGGTTCTGGCCGTGAAAGATGATCTCGCCATCGCTGACGCGCCCCGGTTCGGCGATCAGGTTGAGGATGGCAAAGGCCAGCATCGACTTGCCGGCGCCGGATTCGCCGACAACGCCCAGCCGCTCGCCCTTGGACAGGTGCAGATCGACGCCGCGCAGGGCCTCGACCTCGTCGGTTTTTCCCTGCGGAAAGGCGACATGCAGATCGCGCACTTCGAGCATCGGCATCAGTCCTCTCCCCGCCGCAGTTTCGGGTTCAGCACGTCGCGCATCCAGTCGCCCAGCAGGTTCAGCGCCAGCACCAGCGCGATCAGCACCATTGCCGGGTAGAAGGTGATCCACCATGACCCCGAAAAGATGAACTCGAACCCCGAGCGGATGAGAGAGCCCAGCGAGGGCCTGTCAACCGGCATCCCCAGCCCGAGAAATGACAGCGCCGCCTCGGTCATGATTGCCTCGGCCACCTGGATGGTCGAGATCACCAGCACCGGCGTCAGCGTGTTGGGCAGGATATGCCCCCACATGATGCGCCGCGGCGGCAGGCCGATGACGCGGGCGGCATCGACATATTCCTTGTTCTTTTCGCCCAGAACGGATGACCGCACGGTGCGCGCGAATTTCGGCCATTCGGCCACGCCGATGATCAGGATCAGCATGAAGATGGCGTAATCTGCATAGGTGTTGGCGTCGAAGCCGGCCGAAAAGATCGCCAGCACGATGATCGCGATCATCAGGGTGGAGAGCGACATCTGGATATCGGCCAGCCGCATCAGGAAGGCATCGACCCAGCCGCCGCGATAGCCCGCGATCAGCCCCAGGGTGATGCCCAGCACCGCCTGCACCACCACCGCGCCTGCGCCGATCAGCAGCGAGATACCCGTGCCGTACATGATGGTGCTCAGCACCCCGCGGCCCTGCGTGTCGGTTCCCAGAAGGAAACGTTCATCCCCGCCTGCGCGCCACGCGGGGGGCATTTCGCTGTCCATGATGTCGATCTGCATCAGGTCATAGGGGTTTTGCGGCGCAAGAAGCGGCGCAAAGACCGCCATCAGAACCAGCACCAGCAGCACCACACCGGCACCGATTGCCACCGGATCGCCCAGGAAACGTGAAAGGACACCGCGCCAGGTAATCATGCCTTGGCCCCCGGCAGTTTCACCATCGGATTGATCAGCGTGTAGACGAAATCGACGATGGTGTTGACGACGACAAAGATCAGCCCGACGACGATGATGTAGGCGATGATCAGCGGGGTATCGACCCGGTTCACCGCCTCGAGAAAGAGAAAACCCATCCCCGGCCACTGGAACACGGTCTCGGTCAGGATGGTATAGGCGATCAGTGTGCCGATCATCAGCCCGCCCACCGTGACCACCGGCAGCAGCGTGTTGCGGAACGCATGCACATAGCGCACCCGTGCGGTCGACAATCCCTTGGCGCGGGCGAAACGGACATAGTCGGTGCCCATGGTTTCCATCATCTCGGCCCGGATCAGGCGGATGAAAAGCGGCAGCATGATCGACGAAAGTGCGATCGAGGGCAGGACCAGGTGTGCCCATCCGTCAAGTGTCAGGAGACCGGTGTCCCACCCCCAGGGTAGCTCGACCGTGTCGCCGCGGCCAAAGGCGGGCAACCAGCCCAGTTCGACCCCGAAGAGCCACACCAGCATGATCGCGGTCAGAAAGACCGGTACCGATATGCCGATGATCGAGCCGGTCATGATGATCCGCGTCAACCAGCTGTCGCGGTGGATGGCACAATAGATGCCGCCCGGGATCGACAGCCCGACAAAGATGAATGTGGCGCCGAGGACCAGCTCGAACGTGGCCGGGAACTTGTCCAGGATCACGTCCAGTGCCGGGCGCTTGAAAAAGTACGAAGTGCCAAGATCGCCCTGAACTGCATTGCCGAGAAAGCGGGCGTATTGCACCAGGAAGGGGTCGTTCAGGCCCAGCTCGTCACGCAGCGCCTCGCGGTCGGCCTCCGAGACCGACTGGCCGACAAGTTCGCGCAGCGGGTCGCCGAGGTTGTCCTGGATCGAAAATCCGATGAGCGAGATGACGAACATCACGATCACGGCCTGGACCGCGCGGCGGATGAGAAAGGCGATAATGTGCATCGGCGCGGGTTTCTCTGGCAGCGGCTGAAGGGGGGCGTCGAGCCCCGGATTTGATCGGGGTCTCGTAAGTCCGAAAGCGGTCTCGGGTCAACCCCGGGACGGTCAGGAAACCGGTGGGCCGGGTTTGGCCCGGCCCACCGTCATTCGATCATTCGTCGATGACCAGATCGCCCAGGTAGGGGAAGTTCATCACGTTGAGCACCGGCTCGATGTCGACGCCCTTGCGCGCGGCCCAGGCCAGGTCCTGCCAGTGCAGCGGAACGAAGGCGGCCTCGTCATAGAGGATTTTTTCCACCTGCTGCAGTATCTCGGCCCGTTTTTCCGGGTCGGTCTCGGTCAGCGAGTCCAGGGTCAGCTGGTCCACCTGTTCATTCGAGTAGTTGCCCGAGTTGTACTGCCCGCGACCGGTGTCGGCGTTGGGGGTCATGGTCAGGAACTCGTTGAAGTTGGCGCTGTCCTCGGTGTCCGAATGCCAGCCGATCATCATGATGTCGGCGGCGCGTTCGTCATACTTGGGCCAGTACTGCGCCTTGGGCATGGTGGTCAGGTCGATCTCGATGCCTATCTTGGCCAGCATCGCCGCCGCCGCTTCGCAGATCTTGTAGTCGTTGACGTAGCGGTTGTTGGGGCACATCATCGTCGCCTTGAACCCGTCGGCATAGCCCGCTTCGGCCATCAGCGCCTTGGCCTTGTCCAGGTCAAAGCGCGGCGTCAGGTTGGGGTTGTGGCCGACATAGCCCTTGGGCGATTGCTGCGCCGCGACGGTGCCGAAGCCCTTCATGATCTTCTCGACGATGCCTTCGTTGTTGATGGCATGAACGATCGCCTGGCGCACCTTGACGTTGGCCAGCGCCTCGTTGCGGTTCTGGTTCATCTGCAGCGTGATGATGCGGGTGCCGGTCATCGTCACCAGGTCGACATTGGCGTCGCCCTCGATGCGTTCCAGGTCGGTGGGCGGCACCGGCGCGATAAAGTCGACATCGCCCGACAGGATCGCGGCGACGCGGGTGGGCGCCTCCTTGATCGGGGTCAGGATTGCGGTCTGCACGTTGCCGGGGCTGTCGGTGTCCCAATAGTCGGGGTTGCGTTCGAACACGACGCGCACGCCCTGTTCGCGCTCGGCCACGATGAAGGGGCCGGTGCCCGAAACGTTGCGGCTGGCAAAGCTGTCGCCATGCTTGGCGATTTCTGCGCCGCCTTCCTCGTAAAAGGCCTTGTCCATCGGAAAGACATAGGTGGCGGTGTGCAGCACCAGCGGGCTGGGTCCGTCGGTCTTGATCTCGACGGTGTGGTCGTCAAGCGCGGTGGCCGACGTCCAGCCGGCAAAAAGCCCCTTGAAGTCGGGCGAGGCTTTCAGCCGCTCGATTGTCCAGACCACGTCTTCGGCGGTCATGTCGTTGCCGGAGTGGAATTTCACCCCCTGGCGCAGCTTGAACACCACTGTGGTGTCGTCAACCCGTTCCCAGCTTTCGGCCAGGCGCGGGTCAAAGCCAAGGTCCTTGTTCCAGCGCAGCAGCGGGTCGAACACCATGTGGCTGAGTTGCAGCGTGCCGCCCGAAAGCTGCTCGTGCGGGTCGAGCGAGACGGGGTCGGCGTCATAGGCGAAATTCAGCGTCTGCGCCGAACCGATGCCGGCCGCCGCCAGCACGATCGCGGATGCAGCCGCCAGGTTTCTGAGAATGTTCATATCGTTCTCCCTGAACTGAACGGGGCACGTCCCGGCCGCATGGCAACCGGCCCCCGACACATTGTCGCAAGGTAGTCCTGATTCCGGACTTGTGTAAAGCCTAGCTTCCGTCACGTCAGGTGCTGGCATGTGGCGAGAAACGGTTTCATTCCAAGGCCTAATCGCAAATTTTACCATCTGGTAAAGGGGTTGCTCTGTAATAGGTGCGGGTGGGCGTTGCCCCTCCGTCAATTCCCGATAAAAGTACTAGGAAACAGTTGACCTGCTTTTTTGCTCGGCTTACCAAACAAAAGACTCGGAAAATGCAGGGAGACGGAAGTCATGACCGACGAAACCGACAAGCCGCGCCGCGAGATCGTCGCGCGCCGCACCCTGATGCTGGGCACGCTCGCGGCCGCCGTCACCGGGGCCGCCGCTGCGGCCGCGCCGATTTTGCCGCAGGACGGGCACGCACCCGGGCACATGCTGCTGGCCGCCGGCGAGGGTGAGGGCGAAGGCGAGGGCGAGGGTGAAGGCGGAGAGGGCGCCGTGCCGGACCCGACCGCCGCGCTGATGCGCGACCTCGGTTTCATGCAGGGCCACCTGCGCGCCGGTCTGGCGCTCTACGAGGCGGGCGACCTGGACGCCGCCCGCACCCATATGGGCCACCCGATCAAGGAAAAATACGACGCCGTCGCCGCGCCGCTGGCCGAACGCGGTCTTGATCGGCTGAAGGCCGAGATCACCGCGCTGGCCGACGCGGCAGAGGCCGGGGCACCCATGGCCGAGATCAGCCAGCTATATGACCGCGTCGCCGCCACCATCGACGAGGCCCGCGCCGACGCCCCCGTTGCGCACCGCATCGCCGGGCTGATCGCGCTGACCCGCGTGGCGGGCGACGAATACACCGTCGCCACCGAGGGCGGAAAACTGGCCAACCTGCACGAATACCAGGACAGCTGGGGCTTTCTGCAGGTGGTGCGCGACCGGCTGACGGTAATGACCGATGGCGCTGATGCCGATGTCGCCAAGGCCGCGCAAAAGATGCTCGATGCGGTCATGGCCACCGACACTGTATTTGGGGATCTTCAGGGGCAGGGCGATTTCAACATGGACCCGGGCGCGATCTTCGGCGCCGCCGCGCGGATGGAATTCGCCGCGGTCCGGCTGAAATAGGAACGCTGCCCCATGTTCATTGTCATCGGTGACGTGCTCGACAAGCACATGCTGGCCACGCTGCACGAGGCGGCGGAGGGGCTGGACTTTACCGACGGCAAGTCCACCGCCGGCCGTTATGCCCGCGACGTCAAGGCCAACCTGCAGGCCAGCCCGGGCGAGGCGCTGGAGGCCGTGCTGGAACAGGTGCGCAAGCGGCTGATGGCGAACGAGGTCTTTCGCTCGGTCGCGCGCCCGCGCGGGTTCGCCCGGATGCTGGTGTCGCGCTACGGGCCGGGGATGGAATACGGAACCCATGTCGATGACCCGATCATGCAGGGCGCGCGCACCGACCTGTCCTTTACCCTGCCGCTCAGCAGTACCGAGGAATACGAGGGCGGCGGCCTGGTGATCGAGGACGCGATGGAGGATCGCGTGATCCGGGTGGAGGCCGGCGACATGGTGCTTTACCCCACCTCGGCGCTGCACCGGGTCGAGCCGGTCACGCGCGGCGAACGCATGGCCGTGGTCGGCTGGGTTACCAGCTGGGTGCGCGACCCCGCCCGCCGCGAGGTGCTGCACGATCTCGACGTCGCTGCGCGTGCGCTGTTCGACCAACAAGGCAAGACGCCGGCATTCGACCGGCTTTTCAAGGCAAAAAGCAACCTAATGCGGATGTGGGCCGATGACTGACCTCGACGCACCAGGCAGCCAGACATTCCAACCCCGAGGAAAACAGACATGAAGACCACACTGAAAATCCTGGCCGCTTCCGCCGCTATCGCGTTTGCCGGCATGACGCCGGGCATGGCCGAGGAAGGCGTATCGCATTACGAACCCGAACCGTCCGAAACCCTGGCGCAGGCGATGGACAACTTCGTCACCTACAACCGCCGTATGGAAGAGGTGCTGGCGCGTGATCCGCTGACAGGGCAGGACATGGAAGAAGTGCACCAGCTGACCTATACGATCGAGGTGGCGCTGGCCAGGATCAACGAAGAACTGGGCGCGCTGCCCGCCGTTCTGGAAGAGGTCCACCTGTCGTCCGAGGGCGACAACCCGGCCCGGCTGAAAGGTGTGGGCGAGGTTTACCTCGAAACGGCGAAACTGCTCGACCGCTAGGCCGGGGACGGTCCGGCTTGACGCTGGTATCCGGCGGCGGTCTGTGGCAAATCCCGTATCCTGACCGCTGCCGCCGACCGGAGCCCCGATGACGACCGAAAACCTTCTGCACCGCCTTGCCTGGGTCGTCGTCGCCGTCTGCGTGGCGCCGATCCTGGCCGCTGTGCTGGCGGCGTTCACCGGCGATATGCAAACCTGGTCCGAGGTCCTGTCGACGGTGATGCCGCGCTATGCGCGCACCACGCTGATCCTTGTCGTGATCGTCGGCGGTTCGACCGCCGTGATCGGGTCGGTCACGGCATGGCTGGTCACGGTCTATCGCTTTCCCGGTGTGCGCTGGCTGGAGGTTGCGCTGGCGCTGCCGCTGGCGTTTCCGGCCTATGTGATGGCCTATGCCTATACCTATCTGCTGGATCACCCCGGCCCGGTGCAGACGCTCTTGCGCGATGTCACCGGCTGGGGGCCGCGCGATTACTGGTTCCCCGAGGTGCGCAGCCTGGGCGGCGCGGCGCTGATGCTGACGGTGGTGCTGTACCCCTATGTCTATCTGCTGGCGCGGGCATCGTTCCGGCAGCAATCGGCCAACGCCTTTCTGGTTGCGCGCACGCTGGGGCGGTCCCCGGCGCAGGCATTCCTGCGGGTGGCGCTGCCGATGGCGCGGCCGGCCATTGCCGGGGGCGCGCTGCTGGCGGTGATGGAAACCATCGCCGACTATGGCACCGTCGCGTTCTTCAACGTCCAGACCTTTGCCACCGGCATCTACCAGGCGTGGTTCAGCCTGGGCGACCGCCCGGCGGCGGCGCAGCTGTCGTTGTGCCTGCTGGCGTTCGCGCTGCTGGTCGCGGGGTTGGAACGCGCGCAGCGGGGCCGGGCGCGCACCGCCGGGCGCGGCGTGCGGTTCGAGGCAATGGAACGCCCCCGCCTGACCGGCGCCGCCGGATGGCTGGCCTTTGGCCTGTGCCTGCTGCCGGTTCTGCTGGGCTTTGTCATTCCTGTGGTGATGCTGGGGACGATGGCGTTTGGGTCGGGGCAGGACCTGCTGTCGCCGCGCTATGTGGGGCTGATGCGCAACTCGGTCACCGTGGCCGGGGTCGCGGCGGTGCTGACGGTGATCGGCGCGGTGCTGATCGGGTTTCGCGCCCGCACCCGGCCCACCCGTACCTCAAAGCTGATCGTGCTCGGCGCGGGTATGGGCTATGCCGTGCCGGGGGGCGTGATCGCGGTCGGGCTGATGGTGCCGATGGCCGCGCTCGACAACCTTATCGACGCGGCGATGGAGGCGCGTTTCGGCATCGACACCGGGCTGCTGATTACTGGGTCGATCTGGCTGATGGTGGTGGCCTATTCCGCCCGCTTCATGGCCGCTGCGCTGAATGCCTATGACAGCGGCATGGCGACCATTCCGCACCATTACGACGCCATCGGCCGGTCGCTGGGGCAAAGCGGACCGCGCCTGCTGTGGCGGGTGCACCTGCCGGTGGCGCGGGCCTCGGTTCTGACGGCGCTGCTGATCGTCTTTGTCGACGCGATGAAGGAACTTCCCGCGACGCTGATCCTGCATCCGTTCAATTTCCAGACGCTGGCGGTGCAGGCCCACCGCCTGGCCGCCGACGAACGCCTGGCCGAGGCGGCGGTGCCGTCGCTGGTGCTGGTGGCGTTCGGGCTGGTGCCGGTGGCGATTCTGTGCCGGTCTCTGGGCAGCGAGGGGCAGGGCGGGCGCGCCGCCCGGCTGGGCACGGCGATGACGGCGGGCTGAGCGCGCGGTTTCGCGTTGCACCCCGCCACGCCCTGACACTATCTTGCGCGTGACCCGAGGCAGGAGCGACAAGACACATGACAGACCCCACCCCGTTCCGATCGTCCCTGCTGGAGATAGAGCCAGGCTGGATCGACTATAACGGCCATCTCAACATGGCCTATTACTCGGTGTTGTTCGACCGCGGCGGGGACGATCTGTGGGAGCAGCTGGGATTCGGGCCGCAGTACCGGGCCAACACCAACCACACCACCTTTTCGGGGGAATTCCACATCCGCTATCTGAAAGAGGTAAAGCTGGGTGACAAGCTGTACTCGACGATCCGGATCATCGACCATGACGAGAAACGCTTTCACACGTTCCAGGAACTCTATCATCAGGATGGCTGGCTGTCGGCCACCGGCGAGGGGCTGACGCTGCATGTCAACCTGGACGGGCCAAAGGTGGCGCCGATGCCCGAGGCCATCCAAGCGCGGCTGCGGGCCCTGGCCGAGGCGCATGCCGGGCTGCCCCTGCCCGAGGGGGTGGGCCGACAGATAGGCATTCCCCGCAAGGGATGAGGCGGGGTGTCGCCGGGCCGCGTGAATTGGGTGCCGGCAATGCAGCGCAGCAGATCAGACACCCGCACCGGCCCCAGAGCCTGTAATGCCGGCACTTCGGGGCCCCGGATCAGGCCCGGGGCGGGTGTTTTCAACGTGTTCTGATCGCGCCCAATCAGCGTTGCGGCATCGGTCTGAGGTTTGCCGACATGCGGCGGCCCCGGAGAATGGCCTTTCTCAGAGCCCCAGCTTTGCCGTGACGATCTGGTTGACGGCCTTGGGGTTGGCCTTGCCGCCGGTGGCCTTCATCACCTGGCCCACGAACCAGCCCGCCAGCTTGGGGTTGGCCTTCGCCTTTTCCACCTGCGCGGGATTGTCGGCGATGATCTGGTCGACCGCGGCCTCGATGGCGCCGGTGTCGGTGACCTGTTTCATGCCGCGTTCCTCGACGATCTGCGCCGGATCGCCCCCTTCGGTATAGACGATCTCAAAGAGGTCCTTGGCGATCTTGCCGGAAATGGCATCCGATGCGATCAGGTCAACGATCCCGCCCAGTTGATCGGGGGAAACCGGGCTGTCGGTGATGTCGTGGCCTTCCTTCTTCAGGCGGCCGAACAGTTCGTTGATGACCCAGTTGGCGACCATCTTGCCGTCGCGGCCTTGTGCTGCGGCCTCGAAATAGGCGGCGCTTTCGGCCTCGGCCGTCAGCACACCGGCGTCGTATTCCGACAGGCCGAATTCGATCACGAAGCGAGCCTTCTTTTCATCCGGCAGTTCGGGCAGCGACGCCTTGATCGCGTCGACCCATCCCTGCTCGATCTCCAGCGGCAGCAGGTCGGGGTCGGGGAAATAGCGATAATCATGCGCCTCTTCCTTGGACCGCATCGAGCGGGTTTCGCCCTTGTCGGGGTCGAAAAGGCGGGTTTCCTGCACCAGCTCGCCGCCGGCCTCGACGATGGCGATCTGGCGGCGCGCCTCGTACTCGATTGCCATCTGGATGAAGCGCATCGAGTTCATGTTCTTGATCTCGCAGCGGGTGCCGAGATGGCTGAAATCCTGCGTTTCCATGTACTTTTCATAATCGCCGGGGCGGCAGATCGAGACGTTGACATCGGCGCGCAGGTTGCCGTTTTGCATGTTGCCGTCGCAGGTGCCCAGGTAACGCAGGATCTGGCGCATCTTGCCCACATAGGCGGCGGCCTCTTCGGGGCCGCGAATGTCGGGGCGGCTGACGATTTCCATCAGGCAGACGCCGGTACGGTTGAGATCGACAAAGGACATGTTCGGGTCCATGTCGTGGATCGACTTGCCGGCGTCCTGTTCCATGTGGATGCGCTCGATCCGCACGCGCCGCGCGATGCCCGGCTCCATGTCGACCAGCACCTCGCCTTCGCCGACGATGGGGTGGTAGAGCTGGCTGATCTGATAGCCCTGCGGCAGGTCGGGGTAGAAATAATTCTTGCGGTCAAAGGCCGAGCGCAGATTGATTTCGGCCTTCAGCCCCAGCCCGGTGCGCACCGCCTGTTCGACGCAGAATTCGTTGATCACCGGCAGCATGCCGGGCATGGCCGCGTCGACGAAAGAGACGTTCGAGTTGGGTTCGGCCCCGAACCGGGTCGAGGCGCCGGAAAACAGCTTGGCGTTGGAGGCCACCTGCGCGTGCACCTCCATCCCGATCACCAGTTCCCAGTCGTGTTTGGCCCCGGCGATCACCTTGGGTTTGGGGGCCTCGTAGGTCAGGTCAAGCATGCGCGCCGCTCCGTTTGCGTGTCGATCCGGGTTCTAGACCGGCCCGGGTGGACGGGCAAGGGGCAGGGCGGTGCCCGTCGGGTGGGGGGCAATTCTGCATGCCGGTTCACAGCGCCGCAGAAAGGCGCGTTCGGCGCGGCGGGGGCACACAGGTGACGGATTTGACGCGGTTCGGCTATTGCGGATGGATACGGAAGAAGAGTGCATAAAGAACCGGTACGGCGACAAGCGTCAGCACCGAGGCGAATGCGAGGCCGCCCATGATCGTCACAGCCATCGACGCAAAGAAGGCATCCGGCAGGAGGGGGATCATTCCAAAGATCGTCGTGCCGGCCGCAAGCACCACTGGGCGCAGACGGCTGACCGACCCGTCAATAACCGCCTTGTAATCCGCAACACCCTCGGCCCGTTGCAGGTCGATCTCTTCAACCAGAACAATAGCGTTCTTCATCAGCATGCCCGAGAGCGACAGGAAACCAAGCAGGGCCGTGAACGTAAAGGGCAGCCCTGTGAACAGCAGCCCCACGACCATGCCCGTCACCGACATCGGTACGACAAGCCACAGGATAAGCGGCTGGCGGACCTTGTTGAACATCAGGATCGAAATCGTCAGCATCACGAGGAAACCCAGGGGAAGCTGTTTGCCAAGGCTCTCCTGTGCCATCTGGGCACTTTCGAATTCGCCGCCCCATTCCATTGCGTACCCGTCGGGAAGCGGGATCGCCTCGATATCGGCCCGGACACTTCGAAAGGCTTCATCCGCGGTCAGGTCGCTGCGTGAACCGCCGAGGGCGGCGATGGTCCGCTCCCGGTCGCGTCTGTGTATCAGCGCCTCGACAAGGCGTGTTTCGAAACGCTCCACAAGGTTTGTTATCGGAACGTAGGACCCGGCCCCATCGGACCAAACAGACAGGTCGCGAAGACGGTCAACCCCGTCACGTTCGCTTTTGGGAAGGCGAAGTAGGATCGGGATTACCTCGTCGTCCTCGCGCAGTTCACCGACACGCAGACCGGACGTTCCATATTGGATGGTGTCCGCAATCGCGCCGCGCGTTGCACCGGCCAGACGCATACGTGATTCATCCACGATGGGTTCGACAAGGATCTCTCGCTGACGCCAATTGGTACGCGAATTGGTGATTGTACCAGCATCCTCGTAAATCCGCATGGCATCATCCGCGAGCTGGCGCAGAATGACCGGATCGGGCCCCGAAAACCGAACCGCCACGTCGGCACCGGCCGGCGGGCCGAACACGATCTCTTCGACGCGGATCAGGGCGTGGGGGAATTCGGCGGGCAGATCTTGGTTCAGCCGGCTCGCGATGGCCGGGATCGCCTCGGCGTCGGCCACCCGGACGATAAGCTGACCATAGCTTGGGTCCGCCTGCTCGGGACTATAGGTCAGCATGAAACGGCTCGCGCCGCGCCCGACAAGGGTTGTCACATCCGTTACGCTGTCCTCGGCCAGAAGCATTTGCTCCAGCCGCCTCATCTCATCGTCGGTGACGTTGATGTCGGTCCCCTGCGGCATCTGGACCTCGACGTAAAAGATCGGGGTGTTCGAAGCGGGGAAAAAGGCCTGCTTGACCTGTCCGAAGGCCATGACAGACCAGACGGTAATTCCCACGATTATCAGGACGACCAGTACCCGGCTACGCAGAGCCAGCCAGAGAAACCCCCGGTACATCCCATAGAACGCGCCCTTGTACGGATCGTCCGAGGCCTCTTTGGGCGCCCGAAGCAGCAGCTTGCCAAGATAGGGCGTGACGGTGACGGCGAGTGCCCAGCTCATCAGCAGCGAGATTGCGATGACCGCAAAAAGCGAGAACAGGAACTCGCCGGTCGCGTCAGGCGACAACCCGATGCCGGAAAAGGCCATGATCCCTATAACTGTCGCGCCGAGCAGCGGGATCGACGTGGCGCTTTCGGTCTCGGCGGCGGCGTCTTCCGCAGACTTGCCGCGCGACACACCGATCACCATGCCCTCGGTAATGACGATGGCATTATCGACCAGCATCCCCATGGCGATGATCAAGGCACCAAGGCTGATCCGTTCCATCGCGATGCCGAAGACCGACATGAAGAACAACGTCGAAAAGACGGTCAGCCCGAGAGTCGCGCCTACCACCAGGCCCGCGCGCCAGCCCATGGTCAGCATCAGCGCGGCAACGACAATGCTGACCGACTGCCCGAGACTGATGAGAAAGCTCGAAACGGCCTCGTCGACGACGACGTGCTGTTCGTAAACCGGAATGATCTCGACACCTTCCGGCAACGCGGCCTTGAGCCGTTCCAGACGAGCGGAGACTGCCTTGCCGACCTCGACCACGTTTCGGTCTGTCAGCGCCGAAACACCAAGGGTGAAAGCCGGGGCTCCGTTCTGGCGAATGACCTGGCTGGGCTGTTCGGCCTCTTCGCGGGTCACGCGGGCGATGTCATAGACCGCCACCTGACCGACTTCTCCCGCCACGCCGAGCCGAAGTTCCTCGATACCCTCCGGACTGACATAGCCCGGCGGAACCGACAGGCTGATCCTCGCGGGGCCCTCAGTAATCTCACCGTTTGAGAATACCTGGTTTTCCTCGGCGAGAATGCCAAGGATCTGCTTTGGCGGAAGGCCCAGTTCGGTAAGGCGCGACGACGGGACCGAGATGTTGATCACCTCTTCGGTGAGGCCCTGAACCTCGACCTTGGCGACCCCATCGACCGTGACCAGCCCAAGCCGAAGCGTCGTGGCCAGATCCCGCTGCTCCGATGGGCTCAGATCTTCGGCCGTCACCGCATAATACATGCCGTAGACGTCGCCGAAATCGTCGTTGATGATGGGCGGACGTGCCCCGGCGGGGAGGTTTCCCTCCAGATCACGGATGCGGCGGCGCATCTCGTCCCACACCTGAGGGATCTCGTCCGGACCATAGGTCATCTCGATCTCGACGGTGATCTGAGCCATGCCCGGCATGGACTTTGATTCCACGCGGTCAAGCTGCTTCATCTGTTGCAGCGCATTCTCGACGACGTCGGCGACCTCTTCTTCAACCTCCACGGCCGTGGCGCCGGGATAGGGTACGAAGACAAGCGCCGTCTTGAGGGTGAAGCTGGGGTCTTCAAGGCGGCCCACGGTATTCAGCCCCCAATAGCCGCCAACGACGCAGAAGAGGATGACCAGCCAAACCGCCACAGGGCGCTTGATGCTTGCACGTGAGATACTAAGTGCCATGGGTCTGTTCGCGTCCTGCCAAGATATGGGTTCAGAGCCCCGAAACCGATACGGTCTGATTATCCCTTAGCCGCCACCAACCGCCGGAAACGACCAGCTCATTGCCCTCCAGGCCATCCAGAACGACGATCTCGTTATCGAACGGAAGGCCCAACCGGACCGTCCTGCGCGCGACCTGGCCAGACGATTCCTGATAGACCCAGATGGACGGCTCGGTTCGGCTTGTCGTATCCACCGCCGAAACCGGAACGACAACGGATTGCGGGCGGTTTTCCTCGGACGCGGTCAAGATCCGCACATCCGCCGTCATCCCGGGCAGGAGGCGCGGATCGATATCACCTGTGATTGCAAATTCCACGTCGTAGGTCTGCGCGGTCGGATCGGCATCGGTCGCAAACGAACGAAGGACGAGCGGCGCGGTGTAACCCGGCACTGCAGGAAAGCGCGCGGCGATGTCGAAAGCGTCGGGCGCCGAACGTGCAATAGCCGCGAGTTCTTCGGGCAGCGAAATAATGATCCGCATCTCGCTGACATCCTGCAGGCGCGTAACTGGCGCGGCCGAGGTAACGTTGACGTACTCCTCGACGAAGTTACGCGCCACCATCGCGTCGAAAGGCGCAACGATTTGGGTCTGGGACAGGCGCCGTTTGGCCTCGCGAAGGGCTACGTCTGCCTGTGCGAACTGGGCGCGCGCGGTATCGAGGCGCGCATCGGCTGCGACCCCCCGCTTGGCGAGACTTGACGCGCGCTCGAGCTCGGAATTCGCAAGGTCAAAAGAGGCCTGAGCCCGATCAACGGCAAGATCAAAATCGGCTTGATCGAGTTCCGCGATCACGTCGCCCTCGTGAATTCTGTCGCCGGGCTCAACGTTGAGCGAATTGATCTGCCCCGGCACCTGGAATGCAATGTCCACCGTGCGGGCAGGTTCGACGCGGCCGGCGACGGCGCGGGATTGACTGACGACGCGGCTAAGCGCGCGGGTCACTTCGACCGTGACCGGCCGATCATATGCGGGTGCACCCCGCGTGTCGGCCTCGGCGTCTCCGGCATCTGTTTCCGGCTGGGCCAACACATCAGTCAGCGACCCCGGAAGGAATGGCACAGCAACGGCCGCCGCAGTCGCTATCGCAATCACCAAAGCGATCCGCTTCCAACTCCGGTTATTCTTGTTCGAGTTCATCGATCGTTGTCCTTAATCGTTCGATGACGCGTTCTTTGATCTTCGCGCCGCCACCCGGAAGTCTCAGAAGTCTTTGGAACCGCGCCCCCTGGGTCGCCAGGGCGGCAACCACGGCGGCCGGAGCGTCTTGCGTGTCGGTCGGGATACGCTCAAGGTCGCCGGACAGATCAGGCCAGAGCAGATCAGACAGCCCGGAAAGCAAGGCCTTCTTAGTCGGGTAATTGTAAGCCACTCCACCCTTGCCGAGGCCTGTCTCCTTCGCGACTGCGTTTATCGATATGTTGCCTGCTCCCTCACGCGCGGCGATCGTGCGCCGCCCCGAGAAACCTCTGCGATGCGCTTTCGGATCCCGCTGGGTGTTTCCGCTTTGTCATCACTGTACCGTCTGGTCGGTTGAGTTCCGGCGACAAATAGATTGCGCAACCACTTGCGTCAAGCGTTCGGTCAGATCCGTTCTGAACAGGGGGCCGTGGCGCCCCTGGACGCACGCGGGCGCGGGCGGTTGGCCCCTTCAACCCAAGCTATTCCCCGCGTCCTTGTCCCAACCTGGCACACGCGCATGTCTGCCAGGTTGGAGCATTCAAACAACGCTCAATTCATCGTCTGCAAAGGCACCCTCATCCTTCCATCGTTCCGCGATTTGTCCCAGTGCGTCCAGAACACCACGAAGGTCGTTGCCACGGGGCGTCAAGCCATAGGTGACTGCGGGGGGGATCGTCTCGGCCTGTTCGCGCCAGATGACCCCTGCGCCCTGAAGCATCCGCAGGCGTTCGGTCAGCATGCGGGTCGATATTCCCGGCACGGCGCGTTTCAGCGCACCGAACCTTTGCGGCCCCTGATCGCTGAGGACCCAGATGATATAGGTCGTCCACGGACCCATGAGCAGACGAAGAATGGAATCCATCGGGCACTGTGGCGGGGTCTTGGGCATCGGAGTTTCACTTGATTGAATGGTAGTTACTTTTCCGTACCTACTTTATTTTACGCCGTAAATCAACTATTCCGCATCGGGCGAACGGCGCCCGAAGGTTTGCTGCCAGCCAACAAGGACCATCTGACATGACCCGCATGCCAACAGTATTTATTCCGCATGGGGGCGGCCCGTGCTTTTTCATGGACTGGAATCCGCCTGACGAATGGGACCGGCACCGCCAGCACCTGCAGAGCCTGCCCGCGATGTTGCCTGAGCGCCCGAAAGCGCTCGTGGTGATTTCCGGCCACTGGGAGGAACCCGCATTCACAGTTCAGAGCAACGCCGCCCCGCCGCTGCTGTTCGACTATGGCGGATTTCCGCCGCACACTTATGAATTGACCTGGCCCGCCCCCGGCGATCCGGTGCTGGCGGACCGCGTTCACGATCTGATCCGTGCCGCCGGGCTTTCGGCCGCGAAGGATACTGCGCGCGGTTTTGACCACGGCGTCTTTGTCCCGCTCAAGGTTGCCTTTCCCGATGCCGACATTCCCTGCGTTCAGCTGTCGCTTGCCAGTGATCTGGACCCCGCACGCCACATCGCGCTGGGTCAGGCCCTTGCGCCCCTGCGCGACGAGGGCGTGCTGATCATCGGCAGCGGCAACACCTATCACAACATGGGCGTGATGATGCAAAGCATGCGGGGCGGGCCACGGGGCGACACGGCTGGTACCGAATTCGACGCTTGGCTGACCGACGCGGTGACCTGTCCCGATCCTGACGAACGCAATCGCAGGCTTGCGCGCTGGTCAGAGGCGCCAGGCGGACGCGATGCGCATCCGCGCGAAGAGCACCTGATCCCGCTGCATGTCGTGGCGGGCGCAGCGGGCACCGACATTGGTCGCAAGACCCTGGAAGATCGGGTTCTTGGCGCAGTCGAAAGCGCCTTTTGCTTCGATTGAAGAAAACTCTGAAAAAGGAACGCGGCGACATGTCCAACGCATTCAAGGGCCCCTTCATTGTAACCGGCGCATCCGGTCAACTCGGCAGTCAGGTCATCGAGAACCTTCTGGCGCAGGGGGCTGAACGCCTTGTCGCGATCACCCGCACACCGGAAAAGCTCGCCGCGCTGCGGGAACGCGGGGTCGAAGTCAGGGCGGGTGATTTCAATGACCCGGCCACGCTCGGCGCGGCCTTCGCCGGCGGCGGGCGGCTGCTGATCATCTCGACGGATGACCTCGCGCCGGGCAAACGGCTCGCCGCGCATGGCAACGCCGTCTCTGCCGCCAAAGAGGCCGGTGTGTCACACATCGTCTACACCTCTCTTACCAGTCCGGACGGGAATAGCCCGATCGGATTTGCGGCGGATCACCGCGAGACCGAGACCGCGATCAAACAGACCGGAATCCCTCACACGATTTTGCGGAACTGCCTCTATGCCGATCTCTTGCTGATGAATGGGCAACAGGCTGTCGGCGCGGGCGCGCTATATGCTGCGGCGGGTGACGGCAAGGCGGGTTATGTTACCCGCGCCGATTGCGCGCGCGCCGCCGCCGGCGCCCTGTTGGCCGAGGCCGGTTCGTCGGTCCGCGATATCACCGGGCCCCAAGCCGTCACGCAGACCGAGATCGCCCAGGTCCTGTCCGAGATTGCCGGGAAAGAAATCCCGTATGTCCCGATCACCCGTGGCGCCCTGGTGGCGGCAATGGTCGAGAATGGCCTGCCGGAATTCATGGCGGATGTGTTTTCGTCCTTCGACGTGGCCATCGCCGAGGGGTATCTGGACGTCACCACCAGCGATGTGGAGGCGCTGACCGGGCGAAAACCGCAATCGGTCCGCGATTTTCTGCTGGCGAACAAAGCCGCTCTGACCGGCCTGGAATAACCAGATTTACGGAGACCCTGTCATGCTGAAGATACCGCCACGCAATGGACCAAGGCCCGTCACCACGCCGTGCGCCCCGCATACGCAGATCAGTCAAAACCCGGACACCATGTCCTATCGGGCGTTCAGGGACAGGGCTTTCGATTTCCCCTTTGTCACCCGCCAGCCTTCGCGGATATCGGTTCCGGGCGCCGAGGCACTCTGCCTCGAACATGGGCATGGATGCGGCTGCCGCGAGGCGTTCATGATCGGCAATGAATTTGCCCACGTCCACCCGCCGCAGGATGGCAGCCTGCACATGATGCTGCCGGAGGACGCCGTGCCGCAGATCGTCGAACTGGGCTGGGCAGAGCCGCATCCGATGGCCACGGCGGGCATGATCCCCTCAACCGCGGTCATGGTCTACGCGCCAAGGGACAATGCGGAAATCGACACCGTTCTTGATCTTTTGCAGCTGTCGTATGATTTTGCATGTGGCAGGCTCGGTCGGGTCGGCAGCGTCGTTCTGTAGCGGGATCGACCGAACGGTAAATTCTGAATCCTCTTAACTTGGTCTCACCCCGAGATTGTGCCCGATCCGCTGGTTCGTCGCGTCACACCCCACATCGCCCGCAAGGCGCGTCATGCACGCATATCTTACGCCCGGACGCGAAACCCTGAAGAAAGCGGTGATGGGCAACCGCCCCGCATTGCCGACGTCTTCAGAAGTCTGTTAGAGCGCATGGCACCGTCAATCCATGAAATAGAGCTTCTGACTTGCTCGGGTGACACCCGGTCGGTCGAAAATGCGCCAGGTGGCACCCGCCGATGCAGTCAGGAAGAGCTCAAATGACGACGCCGAGGGGCAAGGCGTATCCGACCGCTCAAGCAGGGCTGATCGGCGGGTTTACATGACCGCGAGCAGAGAGTTAATTGGTGAAGTCATCGGTCGAAGACTTCACGAAATCCGTCCCATAACAGCAATCGAGCACAACATGACAAATACCAGATATCTTTTCGTCGCAGCGATTGTATTGGCCGGGGCGGTGTTGGGTTTCCTGTTCTGGCAGGGCAACGGCAACGGCGTGGTTCCCGAGGGTTTCGCGCGCGGCAACGGGCGCGTTGAAGCGGTCGAGATCGATGTGGCCTCAAAGCTTCCCGGACGGATTGAAGAGATCCTGGTCCGCGAGGGCGATCTCGTCGAGGCCGGGCAACCGCTGGCCTCGATTGATATTCGTCAGCTGAAAGCCAACCGCAACCAGGCAGAGGCGGAATTGCGCCGTGCCGAGATCGCGGTCAAGAACGCCCGGCTGATGATCCAGCAGCGTCAGGCCGAAGTGCGCGCGGCCGAGGCGGTTCTGGCGCAGCAGCAATCGGCCCTTGATGCCGCGCAGCGCCAGTTCGCCCGCTCGGAGGCGCTGGCGGGAAACAGTGTCTCGTCCGAGCGGCAACTCGATATCGACCGCTCGAACGCGCTTGGTGCCGAGGCCGCGGTCGCCTCGGCCGAGGCGATGCTTGCGGCGTCACGGATCGGGGTGTCCGCGGCCGAAGCGGCAGTGGTCGGGGCCGAGGCCGCGGTGGCGGCGGCAAAGGCGACGATCGAGGCGATCGACGTACAGATCGAGGACAGCACGCTGAAGGCGCCCAGGCCAGGACGGGTGCAGTACATCGTTGCACAGCCGGGCGAAGTGATAGGTGCCGGCGGGCGCGTGATCAACATGATCGATCTCAACGACGTGTATATGACGTTCTTTCTGCGGACCGCCGCGGCGGGGCGTGCCGGACTGGGGACCGAGGTCCGCCTGATCCTGGATGCCGCGCCGGACATCGTCATTCCCGCCGAGGTCTCTTTCGTGTCGGACGTGGCACAGTTCACTCCGAAAACGGTCGAGACCGAGATCGAGCGCGAGAAGCTGATGTTCCGGGTCCGCGCACGGATCGCGCCGGAACTGCTGGAGAAATACCTCGATTACATCAAGACCGGTCTGCCCGGCGTTGCCTGGGTTCGGCTGGATCCCGCGCTGCCCTGGCCGGAGGCCGCTGACGGCACGGTGCTGGAATGACGGCTTCCGGACCTGTGGTACGGGCAGAGGGGCTTTCGCTTCTCTACGGCAAGGTCCGGGCACTTGACGCGATTTCGATCGACCTGCCGGCGGGGTGCATCGTTGGCCTGCTCGGCCCCGATGGCGTGGGCAAATCGAGTTTTCTGGCGCTTGTCGCCGGGGCGAGGCGGATGCAGGCGGGGCAGCTTGAGGTGCTGGGCGGTGACATGCGCCGCGCGGGCCACCGTGCCCGGATCTGCCCGCGGATCGCCTATATGCCGCAGGGGCTGGGGCGCAATCTCTATCCCACGCTCTCGGTGCGGGAAAATGTGGACTTCTTCGGCCGGCTTTTCGGCGAGAGCCGGGAAGAGCGCGACAAGCGGATCGCCGAACTGCTGGAGGCGACCGACCTGGCGCCCTTTTCCGACCGCCCGGCGGCCAAGCTATCGGGCGGGATGAAACAAAAGCTGGGCCTGTGCTGCGCGCTGATCCACGACCCCGATCTGCTGATCCTGGACGAGCCGACAACGGGCGTCGATCCACTGTCGCGGCGCGAATTCTGGGCCCTGATCGCGCGTATCCGCACCGCACGTCCGGGCATGAGCCTGATCGTCGCCAGTGCCTATGTCGAGGAAGCAGCGGATTTCGATCACTTGGTTGCGATGGACGACGGCAAGGTGCTTGCCGTCGGCAGCCCCGCCGAGATCATGAAACGCACCGGCGCCGCCAACCTTGACGAGGCCTTCATAGCGCTTCTCCCCGAGGAAAGGCGTGCCCGGCACCACGATCTGACCGTCCCGCCGCGTGACCCCGCAGGTAGCAATGGCTACGTCGTCGAGGCCGAAAACCTGACGGTCCGGTTCGGAGACTTCGCAGCGGTCAAGAACGTAAGTTTTCAGATCGAGAAAGGGGAGATATTCGGCTTTCTCGGATCAAACGGTTGCGGCAAGACGACGACGATGAAGGCGTTGACCGGGCTGGTGGAACCTGCCGAAGGCACCACGCGGATCGACGGCCGGACGGTCGATGCACGCGACATGGCCACGCGCAAGCGCATCGGCTACATGACGCAATCCTTCTCGCTGTATTCCGAGCTGACGGTTCGTCAGAACCTCGATCTTCACGCGCGGCTTTTCGATATGGCCCCCGCCGAGATCGGGCCCCGTATCGCCGAGCTTGCGCAACGGTTCGATCTTGAGGAGGTTCTCGACAGCTTGCCGCTGCGACTGCCGCTTGGAATCCGTCAGAGGCTGTCGCTGGCCGTGGCGCTGATCCACCGCCCCGAGGTTCTGATCCTGGACGAGCCGACCTCAGGCGTTGATCCGGTGGCGCGCGACATCTTCTGGCAGGCGCTCGTGGATCTGTCCCGAAATGACGGTGTGACGATCTTCATCTCGACCCATTACATGTCCGAGGCCACGCGCTGTGACAGGATTTCACTGATGCACGAAGGCCGCGTGCTTATCAGTGACACGCCCGAAGCCATCCGCGAAGGCGTCGGTGCGGCGACGCTGGACGATGCTTTTATCCATCATCTGGAACGTGCGCAAAGCAAGAGCGACAAGCCTGCGGACACGCATCAGGTGGATCTTGGCGCCGAGGTTTCGTCCGCGCCGCGGCGGCGCCGCGGACGGTTCAGCCTTGCCCGGCTGCTGAGTTTTTCCTGGCGCGAGTCGTTGGAACTGCGCCGCGATCCGATCCGCCTGACGCTTGCAAGCGTCGGCAGCGTGATCCTCATGATCGTGCTGGGATACGGCATTTCGATGGATGTCGAGGATCTCAAGTTCGCGGTGCTCGACTTCGACCAGACCATCGCCAGCCAGTCCTATGTCAACGACTTGGCCGGGTCGCTCTATTTCGACGAACAGGCGCCGCTTGTCGACCATGCCGACATCGACCAGCGGATGCGCGCGGGTGAGATCAGCCTCGCGTTGGAAATCCCGCCTGGTTTTGCGGCAGATGTCGAACGCGGCCGCCCTGTGGAGATCGGTGCCTGGTTCGATGGTGCCATGCCGATGCGAGCGAATACGGTTCGCGGCTATATCCAGGGGGTGCATTTTCACTGGCTGACCGACCAGCTGCGCTTGGTCTATGGCGAGGACGCCGTCGCCGGCAGCTACAGCCTGGAAATGCGCTATCGCTATAACCCCGATGTCGAAAGTCTGGCAGCCATGGTGCCTGCGGTGATCCCGCTTTTGCTGATGCTGATCCCTGCGATGCTTGCCGTCCTGTCCGTCGCGCGCGAGAAAGAGACCGGATCCATCGTGAACCTCTATGTCACGCCGGCCCTGCGGCTGGAATTCCTGTTGGGCAAGCAGGTGCCCTACGTCGTGCTGGGCTTTCTCAACTTCCTGCTGCTGCTGGCGCTGGCGGTGTTCGTCTTCGGGGTGCCGGTCAAGGGCAGCCTTCTGGCGCTTTCGGCGGGCGCGCTGATCTATGTCATCCTGGCCACGGGGCTGGGCCTGCTGATCTCGGCCTTCACCCGCAGCCAGGTCACGGCGCTGTTCTTTACCGCGCTGGCCACCCTGATCCCGGCCGCGCAGTATGGCGGCATCATCGACCCGGTCTCGTCGCTGGAAGGCATGGGGCGCGTGATCGGCGAGGTTTTCCCGACCAGCCATTTTGTCACCATCTCGCGCGGGGTCTTTGCCAAGGCGCTGGACTTTGGCGATCTGGCCGGATCCTTCCTGCCGATGCTTCTGCTGGTGCCGGTGCTTGTGGTGCTCGGAGCGTTCTTCGTGCGCAAGCAGGAGGCCTGAGCGATGCGTACCAAGCATGTGCTGTACCTTGCGATCAAAGAGCTTCGCGGGCTGTTGCGCGATCCGCTGCTCCTGGCGCTGGTGTTCTATGCCTTCACGCTGGACATCTATACCCACGCCACCGCCATGCCCGAGACGCTGAACCGCGCCACGATCGGCATCGTGGATGAGGATGCCTCGCCCTTGTCCCGGCGCGTTGCGGATGCGTTCCTGCCGCCTTATTTCGTAAGCCCCGACCAGATCGACATGGCCGAGATGGATGCGCGCATGGATGCTGGCATCGATACATTCTCGCTGGTCATCCCGCCGGATTTCCAGAGCGACCTGGTCGCGGGCGCACGGCCCGAGTTGCAGCTCAACGTCGATGCGACACGGGTCAGCCAGGCCTTTACCGGCGCGGGCTATGTCCAGGCGATTGTCGATCAGGAAATCACCGGCTGGACCGGGCAGGAGGCCGTGGCGCCGGTTGATCTTGCGCTACGCGCCCGTTTCAATCCGTCACTGGACCCGGGCTGGTTCGGCGCGCTGACGGCGGTGATCAGCGCCGTGACCATGCTGTCGATTATCCTGTCGGGGGCCGCGCTGATCCGGGAGCGTGAGCATGGCACGGTCGAGCACCTGCTGGTCATGCCGGTCAGCGCGGCCGAGATCATGACCAGCAAGGTGCTCAGCATGGGCGGCGTGGTGCTGGTGGCGGCAGGGCTGTCGCTGACCTTCATGGTGCAGGGGATTCTGGGGGTGCCGGTGGCGGGCTCGGTGACGCTGTTCCTGGTGGGCGCGGCGCTGCACCTGTTCGCCACCACTTCGCTGGGCATCCTATTGGCAACGATCTCGGGCTCGATGCCGCAATTCGCCATGCTGCTGCTTCTGGTTCTGCTGCCGCTGGAAATCCTGTCGGGTGGGATGACCCCGCGGGAATCAATGCCAGAGGTGGTGCAATACGTCATGCTGGCGGCGCCCAACACCCATTTCATCGCGCTTGCGCAGGCGGTGTTGTTTCGTGGCGCGGGGCTGGCGGTGGTCTGGCCGCAATTGCTGGCACTGGTGGTGATCGGATCGGCGATGTTCGCCTTTGCCTTGCGACAGTTCCGCGGCTTCCTGCGGTAACGCGGCGTATTTGCCTTCTGGCTACGCCACTTCAACCGTTGCGGATAATCTCTGAATCCTCGACGACCTTTTGCGCCAGCAGAAGGCTGCATCCCAGTGCGTCGCCCAACCCGGCAGCGACTGATCGGCTCATCCAGCGCGTCCACCGGCCTTGCTGGTGATGCCCGACGACGACCAGATCGGCGCCGGTTTCGGTTGCGACCCGGGTGATTTCCGCGACGGGGTCGCCGAACTCCATGCGGACCTCGGGCGCCAGGCCCATGGCGGAAAGTCTTTGATGGCCTTCGTCGAGGATTCCCTTGAAATCGGCTTGCTGGTGGGCAAGTGCGCCAGCATCCGCGCCCTGCGCCAGCGCGTTGCCCGCGACCGTCTCGACCACCGCCAGCAGGGTCACCCCGGCACCTGTGATCTGCGCAAGCCGCGCCCCTTCGCGCAGCGCCAGCCGCCCTTCGCGCGATCCGTCGAAACACAGCAGAATCTTGGCGTACATCGACAATGTCTCCGGGCGTAATGGCTCTTGCAAGATACTTGTGACCATACTAATTAGCCCTGCAACTATTGGCAAGCTAACGAAAGAAGAATTGATGCAGGTCGACGCCGACAAGATCGCACTCATGGAGTCTTTCGTACGTTCGCTGGCGTCGTCGTCGCGCATGTGGAGGCGGTATCTTGACCTCCGGTTTCGGGACCTCGACCAGTCCCAGGCAAGGTGGAGCGTGCTGTTCGAACTATCGCGGAATGAAGTGGTGACGCAGGTCGAACTGGCGCGCACCCTGGGGATCGAGGCGGCGACGCTGGTCCGCCTGCTGGACGGGCTTGAAGGCGCGGGTCTGATCGAACGCCGCCCCTCGGCCGCGGACAGGCGGGCCAAGACACTGCACCTGACCGAGGCTGCGTGCCCTCTGATCGTCAGGATGGAAGAGATTTCGGCGGCCAGCCGGGCAGAAATTCTTGAGGGCATTTCCCAGCAGGATCTGCGTATTGCAACAAAAGTCCTGAGCCGCATCGCGGCCAGGTTGGAGATTTTGAGCAGTGGTCAAAATGGATGACATGAAGGCCGTTGTCGCCAGTGCGGACGAGGTTGCCGAGGACAAGCTGATACCGTCCCCCCCGCCCAGGCGCAGCCGCACTAGATGGACCAGACTGATCGTGATCGGCGGCGTAGTTGCCGTTGCCGTCTGGCTGACCGCCCCGTGGCTGGTCGCGCGGTTCACGCAGGTACACATCAACGATGCCCGGATCGCCGCCAAGGTTGTCACCGTATCAAGCGAAGTCGCAGGAAGGATCACGGCGATTCCGGTGCTCGTGGGGGACGCCGTCGAAAAAGGCGATCTCCTCGCCGCAATCGACAGCGAATCTTCGCAGCCGCAGCTTGATTCAGTCCTGTCGAGGCTTGCCGCAACCGATGCGCAACTGGCAGAGCTTCGGGCACGCAAGGTGTTGCTCGAACGGCAACTCTCTGCGCGGCGGGACGCGGCACATGCCGGCATAGCCGCCGCAATTGCAAACCATGAGGCGTCACTCGCCGTACTGACGAACGCCCGGACCCGTCACGAGAGGGCGATCAAGCTGGCCGAGCAGAATATCACGTCGCAGCAAACCCTCGACGAATCCCAGGCGGCGCTGGACACCGCCGCCCAACAGGAACGTGCTGCTTTCGCGGCGATCGAAAGCGCGCGGGCCAGTCTGGCCATCGTAGAGGCCGACGGAGAGCAGATGAATGTGCTGGAGTCCCAGATCGCGTCCGTTATTGCCGGACGTGCGGGCACCGAGGCCGACCGCAGCCTCAAGGAAATCGACCTTGCGAACCGCACGATCACGGCCCAGTTCGACGGCATCGTTGATGGGACCTTTGTCGATGTCGGCGAATATGTGACGCCCGGGACGCGCCTTGTGATGTATCACGCTCCGGAAGACGTCTGGATCGACGCAAATGTCAAAGAGACCGACTTTGACAAAATCCACGTCGGGTCGCGGGCAAGCATCACCGTCGACGCCTTTTCGGGCCGGACCTTCGAGGGCGAGGTGATCGGGATGGGCGGTGCGGCGACCAGCCAGCTTGCGCTTTTGCCCAGTCCCAACCCCTCGGGCAATTTCACGAAAGTGACCCAGCGCCTGCCGATCCGCGTGTCGATCGACGCCGCCGATACGGAACTCAGACCCGGCATGATGGTCGAGGTTTATGTCGATGTCACAGATTGACCGATACTTCGAGCGTTACGGTCCCGCCTACAAGTGGATGGCGACAGGCTCGATCATGATCGCGACTATCTCGGTCGTGTTGTCCACGACGATCGTGAATGTCGCCATCCCGGCGGTCATGGGGGCTTTCGGCATCAGCGCGGTGCAGGCACAATGGCTCTCGACCGGCTTTCTGGCAGCCATGACCGCCACGATGCTTCTGGCCGACTGGGCCAACCGCGCTTTCGGAATGCGGCTGACGATGAACACCGCGATGGGCGTGTTCCTTGCGGGTTCGGTCCTTGGGGGGCTTGCGCCGAACGAGACCGTGCTGACGCTGGCCCGCGTGGTGCAGGGGGCGGCGGCGGGGGTTGTCCAGCCACTGGCCATGATCATGCTGTTCAAGGTCTTTCCACCTGACAAACGCGGCGCGGCCATGGGGATCTATGGCGTCGGCGTCGTGCTGGCTCCGGCTTTGGGTCCCTGGATTGGCGGCGTGCTTATGGACGCCTTCGATTGGCGCTTTGTCTTCTACCTGGGCCTTCCCTTCGCCGGCCTGGCCATCCTGCTGTCGAACCTGTTCCTGCCCACCCGCGAAGAAAGCGGGCCGATTCCGGGCTTCGACTTTGTCGGGGTGGCGATCCTGTCGGTCTTTCTCGCCGTGCTACTCGGCACGTTGTCGAACGCACAGCGGCTTGGATGGGATTCCAACATTATCCTGTCGGGTTTCACGGTTTCTGTTGCTTCGGCCATCGCCTTTGTCGCCTGGGAGTTGCATACTGCCAGGCCCATGCTCGACATGCGGCTATTCGCGAATGTCGCCTTCTCTTCGGCCTCGGTCGTTGCCTTCATCATGGGGGCGGGGCTGTTCGGCTCTACCTATCTGCTTCCTGTCTTCGTGCAGCAGATTCAGGGTATGACGCCCACGCAGGCGGGCCTTCTGCTGATGCCCTCGGGCTTTGCCATGCTGCTGGTCTTTCCCATAGCGGGGCGATTGTCCGACAAGGTGCCTACGCCGATCTTGATCGGCATCGGCATGCTGGTCTTTGCCTGGTCCTCGTGGCTGATGACAGGTGCAAATGTCCATACGACGTTCTGGGTGCTCGCCTGGTGGACGATCGTCTCACGCGTGGGGCTGGGCCTTGTATTTCCCGCCATTTCGGCGGGGGCGCTCAAGGTTCTGCCGCCGCACCTTCTTGGCCAGGGGTCGGGCGCTTCGAACTTCATCCGGCAACTTGGCGGCGCCTTCGGGGTGAACCTTCTGGCCGTGTTCATCGAGCGGCGCACAATCATGCACGCGGATGCCTTTGCCGCGACCCAGACCAGTGACAACGCCACGACGATGGAACTCTTGCGCCAGGTTGCGGGCCTCATGCACGCCTCGGGACTGCCAGACTCTCAGCTCATGCCGGCCGCTGCAAACTTTCTGGGTCAGACCGTGATGATCCAGTCCTCGAACGCGGCCTTTCAGGACGGTTTTCTTGTCGTATGCGGGATATTCCTGCTCGCGCTGATCCCGACCTGGTTCATGTGGCGTGCCCCTGCCTCTGGTGTCTAGCTTGCCGGTGGCAATCCCGCGGGGGTCGCGACAGCCGTTTTTCCCTGAACTGGTGAAGAAGGGTCAGCCCGGATCGGCAGGGGGGCTGGGGGTGCGGGACATCCGGGCGCATCTGCCCGTCTCTGTGACCTGAAGGGCCCGCCCGACCTGAACAGCCGCATCATCGATGCGGTGCTGAACCAGGTTCGAGAATGGCACAGCCGTGCTGGATCGCGTGTTCGGCAAATATCTGAACGGACTTGTCCTAGTCGCCGTCCGGGCCGAGGATTTCCTCGGTGTGTTCGCCCAGACCTGGGGGCGGGCGGTAATCGTGCCGGGCCGGGGTTTCGGAAAACCGGACCGGCGGTTTGGTGGTCCAGATCGGCCCCTCTGTAGGATGTTCGGTCTGCTGGAAAAAGCCGGTCGCGGCAAGATGGGGGTCGCCGGGCAGATCCGACAGGTTGCGCACCGGCATGGCGGGAATGTCGGTCTGCTCCATCAGGGCAAGCCATTCTTCTGTTGTTCGTGTCAGCGCAATTTGCGCCACCATATCGTATACGGCGCCAATGTTGCGGCTGCGGGCGTCCATGTCAGTGACCCAGGCGTGGTCGACCATGTCATCGCGCCCGACCGCCTTGAAGAAGCGCGCCCATTGCATGTTGGTATAGGGTAGAATTGTAATATAGCCATCTGCGGTCTGAACTGGGCGGCGGTGGGGGACCAGCATACGGGCATAGCCGAAATCCTGCGGGGTATCCTCGAACATTGCGCCGTCCATGTGCTCGGCCAGCAGAAACGCCGTCAGCGTTTCAAACATCGGCACCTCGACGTGCTGGGCCTGGCCGGTGCGTTCGCGGTGAAACAGGGCCGCCATGACGGCATAGGCCGCCGTCACGCCGCCAAGCTTGTCGGCGAGTATGGTCGGGGCATAGGCGGGCGCGGCTTGGGGGTCGCGCAATGTTGTCAAGCTGGCCAACCCCGAGATCGACTGGATGATGTCGTCAAAGGCGGGTTTGGCTGCATAGGGTCCGTCCTGCCCGAACCCCGTCGCGGAAACCGTGATGAGCTTTGGATTTTCGCGGCGCAGGATTTCGGGGTCGAGCGACAGGCGGGCAAGCGCTGCCGGCCGGATACTCGAGATCATCACGTCCGCATCGGCCAGCAATCGGCGCAGTTGATCACGATCGGTTTCGGTCTTGAGATCCAGTACGACGCTGCGCTTGTTGCGGTTGGTCCCCAGAAAGGCCGCGCCCATCAGGCTGTGGCGTGATGGCTGAACCTGCCGTAAAAGGTCGCCTTCGGGGCTTTCCACCTTGATCACATCGGCCCCCAGATCGCCCAGCATCTGCGTGGCCAAGGGGCCGAAAACCACCGACGTCAGATCGATCACCTTAACACCGTCAAGGATCGCGGGTTTTTTCTCAGCGGTCATTTATGTGCGTAACCTCCTTTATGTACTAAGACCGAACTCGGCGCGAATGGCTTTGCCATCTGCATCGAGCGCCGGCGAGGGGGCAAGTGTTATTTCACCGCCGCTGCGCCGGATCGGGGGCGTCGGGACATTGATTTCACCGGAGGGTGTGCCAATCGTCGACCTGTCGAGCTGCGGATGCACGGACAGGGACGCCACGTCGTTCACCGCCCCCGATGCAATGCCTGCGGCGTCGAGAAGCTTGAGCATCTCGGCGCGGTCATGAGAGGCGAACACCGCCTTGATGAGCGTTTCAAGTTCGGCTTTGTTTTCGAGGCGTTTCGAGTTGCTGTGGAACCGCTGATCGGCCGCAAGGGCGGGGTCCTTCATGATCGTTTCACAAAAGCGCTTCCACTCACCTTCGTGCTGCACGGCTATAACGACAAGCTGACCGTCCCCGCATTCAAAGGCCCCGTAAGGGCAGATCACTGTATGATTCAATCCGACACGCGGTGTCGTTCTGCCAAGGTAGTCGTGATAAAGCAGGGGAACCGCCATCCAGTCGGCCATCACATCGAACATGGCCACCGAAATGCCGCTTCCTTCGCCGGTGCAGTCACGCCCGACCAGCGCTTCGCATATCCCGGCATGGGCGGTCATGCCAGTGGCGATATCGCAGACCGAAACGCCAACCCGGCCCGGCCCGTCCGGGGTGCCCGTCACCGAGGCAAGTCCGCTTTCGCATTGCACCAGAAGGTCATAGGCCTTGGCGTTTCGCATCGGGCCGTCTTCGCCGTATCCAGTGATGTCGCAGGTCACGAGGCGCGGAAATTTCTGCCGCAGGGTGGCTGAATCCAGCCCCAGCTTCTTTAGCGCGCCGGGCAACAAGTTCTGGATGAACACATCCGCGCTTTCCAGCATCTTCAACAGGATCGCACGATCGTCTTCGTCCTTGATATCCAGCGCGATCGATTCCTTGCCCCGGTTGAGCCATGTAAAATAGGCGCTTTCACCGTTAACGGCGGAATCGTAGGCGCGTGCGAAATCGCCGACGCCCTTGCGCTCGACCTTGATCACGCGCGCACCGGCGTCAGCCAGCCGTGACGAGCAAAAAGGCGCTGCTACCGCCTGTTCGAGCGAGATAACGAGCTTGCCGGAGAGAGGGGACGTATTTGAACCTGACATGACTTTCTCGTAAGTGATCCTAAGAGGTTGACTAAATCTAACGAATGTTAGAAATAATATCAACACGCTTAACCAGAGACCGGATCATTGTAGGAGAGTGCAGGTGCCGAAGGCCACAGGATCAGACCAGATTTTTCAGCGCGCGCTAGCAACAGGGGAAATTCTGCTGCCCAAGTGCGATGACTGCGGGTCATATCACTTCTTTCCCAGGGTCCTGTGCCCGCATTGCCATAGCGTCGCGATCTCTTGGAAACCTGCCAGCGGCAAGGGGCGTGTCCACACCACCACCGTCGTGCGCCAGCGGCCCGAACGCGGCGGCGACTACAACGTGTGCATGGTCGAACTGGAGGAGGGCGTTCGGATGATGAGTCGGGTCGAGGGTATCGCCCCCGGTGACGTTGTCATCGACATGGCCGTGACCGCCTTCGTGGGCGAGGCTGAGGGTGCTCCGATCGTTCTTTTCAAGCCGGCAGAGGAATAACGCATGACCAACGATCTTCGGGGAAAATCCGCCATTGTGGGAACCGGACACGCCGGTTTTGGCGAGGCTCATGGACTGACGGCCTATGATGTCATGGCGCAATCCGCGCAATCCGCGCTTGGCGATGCCGGGCTGAAGCTGTCCGACGTGGACGGGCTGTTCTGCACCATGATGGAAGACAGCATGCCGGCGCTTATGGCGGCGGAATATCTGGGCATTGAGCCTCGTTTCATCGACGGCACCATGACGGGTGGGTCGTCCTTCGTGAATTACCTGACATCCGCGACCATGGCGCTTGACGCCGGGCTGTGTGATGTCGCGCTGATCGTTTATGGCTCCAACCAGCGCACCGCATCGGGCAAACTGGTGACGGCCTCGCGCCCGCCGGCCTATGAGGCACCGTATAACCCGCGCTATCCGATTTCCGCCTATGCGATGGCGGCGTCACGGCACATGCATGAATACGGCACCACCCGCGAACAATTGGCGGATGTGGCGGTTTCTGCTCGGGCCTGGGCGCAGCACAATCCCGAAGCATTCGAGCGCGGTCCGCTGACCCGCGAGGACGTGCTGGGCGCGCGCATGGTGGGCGACCCGCTGACCGTGCGCGACTGTTGCCTGGTCACGGATGGCGGCGGCGCAATCGTGATGGTGCGCGCGGATCGCGCGCGGGATTTCCCCAAGGCGCCGGTCTATGTGCTGGGCAGTGCGGCGGAAAGCTCGCACAGGCAGATTTCGCAGATGAAGGACTTTACCGTGACAGCGGCCCGCAAGTCGGGCAAACGCGCCTTTGCTGCGGCGGGGGTGTCGCCAGACGATATCCAGGCGGTCGAACTCTATGACGCGTTCACCATCAACACGATCCTCTTTCTCGAAGATCTCGGTTTCTGCGCCAAGGGCGAGGGCGGTGCCTTTGTGGAAGGCGGGCGTATCGCGCCGGACGGGGTCTTGCCGGTGAATACTAATGGCGGGGGATTGTCCTGTGTGCATCCCGGCATGTATGGCATTTTCACGGTGATCGAGGCGGCCCGCCAGATCCGTGGTGATGCGCCCGGCATTCAGCTGAGCAATATCGACCTGGCACTGGCGCATGGCAATGGCGGTGTGCTGTCCAGCCAGGTCACGGCGATTCTGGGGTCACAAGCCACGCTCTGACAACGCTTGAGGGAGGAAAGACCATGCCATTGGATTTCGAAGCACTTTCGAACTGGGAATTTGAACAGATCGGGCAGACGCTGACCGAGCGGGATACCATCCTATACGCGCTCGGCCTGGGGTTCGGCGAGGATCCGACGAACAAGAAAGAACTGGCTTTTGTCTATGAGGACGGGCTGAAAGCGGTTCCCTCGATGGCGGTCACGATGGGCTATCCCGGCTTCTGGCTGCGCGATCCAAAGACTGGCGTGAACTGGCAGAAAGTGCTGCACGGCGAACAATGGCTGGATATCTACAAGCCGCTGCCTGTGAACGCCAATATCATCGGTCGCGCCAAGATCGACTTTATCTCGGACAAGGGCGACGGCAAAGGCGCGGTCATCTATCAAAGCCGTGATATCATCGATGCGGACAGCGGCGACAAGCTGGCGCGCGTCGCGATGTCGACCTTTTGCCGCGGCGATGGCGGTTTCGGCGGCGAGAACAGGCCCGGCCCCAAGCCGGCGGCGCTGCCGGACCGGGCGCCCGATCACATATGTGACATCGAAACGCTTCCGCGGCAGGCGCTGATCTACCGGCTCAGCGGTGACATGAATCCGCTTCATGCCGACCCCGATGTTGCGCGTTCGGTCGGGTTCGACCGGCCGATCCTGCACGGCCTGGCGACCTATGGTCTGGCCGCCCGGGCGATCCTCAAGTCGTTGCTGGATTATGATTCCGCTCGGCTTGTCGGTCTGGATGTCCGGTTCTCCGCGCCGGTCTATCCCGGCGAAACCGTGCGGTTCGAAATATGGGAAGTGGGCGGCGAGGCGCGCTTCCGCGCTTCGATCCCGGCGCGCGACGTGGTGGTTCTGAACAACGGGGCTGCGCGGTTCGCGTGAGGAAGTAGCAATGACTCAACCTCTTAAGGGTATCCTGGTGCTGGATTTCAGCACCCTTCTTCCCGGTCCGATGGCGACGCTCATGCTTGCCGAGGCCGGAGCCGAAGTTATCAAGTTCGAGCGGCCTGGGGTGGGCGAGGACGCGCGACACACAGACCCAAAGATCGATGGTGAGAGCATCGGCTTTGCCGTGTTGAACCACGGCAAACAATCGGTGGCCATTGATCTGAAGTCGAAGGACGCGCTCGATGTTCTGCGTCCCTTGCTTGAAAAGGCCGATGTTCTGGTAGAACAGTTCCGTCCCGGCGTGATGGACCGGCTCGGGCTGGGATATGAGGCCGTGCGCGCGATCAATCCGGGTATCATCTACTGTTCGATCACCGGCTATGGCCAGACTGGCCCAAAGTCCACCACTGCCGGTCATGACCTCAATTACGTGGGCGATGCGGGGGTTCTGTCGCTGAGCCGCGGACCGGACGAGCAACCGACCATGCCGTTCGGTCTGCTGGCCGATATCGGCGGCGGCACCTATCCAGCGGTCGTCAACATCCTGCTTGCCCTGATGGCGCGACAAAAGAGCGGAAAGGGCGTTCACCTCGACATTGCGATGTCCGAGGGAGCATTCGCATTCGCCTATTGGGCGCATGCAGAAGGCGTGATTGCCGGGCGGGAGATTGGGAACGCCGCCAGCCGTCTGACCGGTGGCCTAGCGCGCTACCGGCTTTATTCGGCGGCGGATGGCCGGCAGATTGCGGTGGGAGCACTGGAAGAGAAGTTCTGGCAAGCCTTCTGTGATGTCATCGGCCAGCCGCAGGATCTTCGCGACGACTGGAATGATCCCGTTGCCTGTTCCGCAGAAGTAGCGCGGCGACTGGCAAGCCAACCCTCGACGCAGTGGGAGCCATTGCTGATGGCGGCGGATTGTTGTTGTTCGGTCGTGAAAACACCTGCCGAAGCCGCGACCGATCCGCATTTTGCTGCGCGTGGCGTGTTCGAGCGTAAACTGAACATATCCGGTCAAGACGTGCCTGCACTGCCGCTGCCGATTGCACCGGAGTTTCGGTCGCCAGCAGATTCTGCCGGACGCGCGGCCGCCCTGGGAGAAGACAATGCCCGCTTCGGCGTGGATTTGCGGAAGACAGAATGAATCTCGTTGACTAGCAAGTTTTCAGCCTTTAATCTAACGCTTGTTAGAAATTTGGGAGGAGTAATGGCACAATCGAGTGATGACCTGCCGGCAGAAGCAGAGCGCTATGTCATGCCAACGCACTATATCGAAAGCGACAGCCTCGAAGTGCAGGGCTTCGTGTCCAAGGCTTTGCGTGATCTTCCCGCGGATGCAGCCAACCGTGACAAGGCGATCCGCCTGTTCGAGGCGGTTCGCGATAATATCCGTTACGATCCCTATTGCTTTGCGCTGGATAAAGAATCGTATCGCGCCAGCCGAATTGCCGGGGCAGAAGCGGCGTTTTGCGTGCCCAAGGCAATCCTTCTTACTGCCTGTCTGCGGGCCGTCGGCATTCCCGCCGCTCTGGGGTTTGCGGATGTGCGCAACCACCTGAATACGCCCAAGTTGCAGGAGTTGATGGATAGCGACCTGTTCATCTATCACGGATACGTTCAGTTGTGGCTGGACGGTGAGACCTACAAGGTCACACCCGCTTTCAACATGGAACTCTGTGAACGATTCGGCGTCAAACCGCTGGTCTTTGACGGATATCACGATGCTCTCTTTCACGAGTTCGACGAACAGAACCACCGGCACATGGAATATGTGAATGACCGGGGGCTCTATGCCGACGCGCCGATCGCAGAGTTCCTGGCGGACTTCAAGAAAGCCTACCCAAAACTGGAAGAGTTCAATCGCGTGCGAATTGCCAAGGATTCGAGCGGGTACGATTCCGGTTTCTCCAAGGAAGAGGGCTCTTGAAGTATCTGGATGACTTCGCGCCGGGCCAGGTTTTTCGCTTCCGCAGCGACCCGATGAGCAAGGAGGCTATCATAGCATTCGCCGAGGAGTGGGACCCGCAACAGCTGCACACCGACGAAGCCTATGCGACCACCGTACACGGCAGCCTGATCGCCTCGGGCTTTCAGACGATGCTTGAGGTGTTCAAGCCGATCACGACCGAGTTCATGGTTGGTATCGCCAATATCGGTGGCATCGGGTTCGACAATCTGCGCTGGCAGCGGCCCGTGCGCCCGGATGAACCGCTCGATATCGAATTGACGATCAACTCGGTCACGCCGTCAAAAAGCAAGCCCGACCGAGGTATTCTGCACTATACCCTTTGCGCCAAAAACCCCAAGGGCGAGGTGGTTTTTTCAACCGACACCCCCGTTATGATCCGGCGAAAACAAAATGACACAGACTGACATGCTTTCCAGCGACCAAGAAGATCTTCGCTTGCTGCGTGAAAGCGCGCGCACCCTGTTTGAGCGCGCGGGCGGCAGCGCAAGGGCCAGAAAACTGCGCGATGCCGGTGGCGGCTGGGACGCGGACATGGTCCGCGAACTGGCCGAGGCCGGCGTCTTTGGGGTGACAGTTCCCGAAGATAACGGTGGGCTTGGCATGGGCCTGGCCGCAGGCGGCGTCATCGCCGAAGAAGTCGGCCGTGTGATCGCCCCGGAACCGGTAGTGGTGACAGTCGCGCTGAGCCTTGGCCTTCTGCGGCGGCTTTGCCCGGAACACGCCAGAATGGAACAGCTTGTCAGCGGCGAAACCGTTCTGCCCGTCGCCTGGCAGGAGCGCGGACCAAACGGCGGCCCCGCCGAGGCGAGCTGCCGCTACGCCGACGGAAAACTGAATGGCAGCAAGGCCTGGGTTGTCGGCGCGTCCGGCGCACAGGGCTTTTTGGTCGTGGCCGAAGGCGACGCCGGTCCGGTTCTCGTCCTGACAGAGGTCGGCGCGGACGGCCTTTCCGTCGAAGGGCGCAGGCAGGCCGATGGCAGCGCTATGGACGAGCTTTCGTTCTCGGGCACCCCGGCCGAGGAATTGGCCAGTGGTGATGCGGTTCGGAACGCGCTCGCCGAGGCAATCAACGATGCAACGGCGCTTACCGCAGCCGAGCTTGTCGGCCTGAGCGCACGCGTCTTTGAGATATCTCTGGAGTATATCAAGGCCCGGGAGCAGTTCGACAAGCCCATCGGGTCGTTCCAGGTCATCCAGCATCGCGCAGTCGACCTGAACGTGATGCTGGAGATCGCACAGTCCGGGGTGCGCGAAGTCCTTGGGCTGATGGATGATGAAACCGATCCGAAAGCCCGGGCGCGGCTTGCCAGCCGGGCCAAGGCCCGCGCGGTCACAACGGCTAAGAAGATCACGCGTGACGCGATCCAGATGCACGGCGCGGTCGGTTATACCGACGAGTTCGATATCGGGCTTTACCTGAACCGGTCGCTGGTTCTGTCGGCCTGGCTGGGCGACGACGCCTACCACAGGCGGATTTGGTTCGAGACGCGGGAAGAGGAAGGGGCAGCGCAATGACCGACTGGAACGCAATGACCGATGCAGAGTTCCGCAAGGAAGTGCGTCAATTCTTCGAGGCGGATTATCCCGAAGAGCTGCGCCATCTGCCGCACCGTCCGAAATTCGCCGAGGTTGAACATTGGCACCGCAAGCTTCACGCCAAGGGTTGGGTCGCTCCGGCCTGGCCCGCCGAATATGGCGGCATGGGGCTGAGCGCGTCCAAGCTGATGATCTTCTACGAGGAACAGCAGCGCTGGGGTGTGAACCGCGGGCGTGACATGGGCATTCAGATGGTGGGTCCTCTGATCATCAAGTTCGGCACGCAGAAGCAAAAGGACTATTGGCTTCCACGTATCCTGAGCTGCGAAGACATCTGGTGCCAAGGTTACTCCGAGCCCGGTGCCGGCTCTGATCTGGCCAACCTTCGCACACGGGCAGAGATTGATGGCGACGACTTTGTCATCAATGGTCAGAAAATCTGGACGACGATGGCGCATGACGCCACCCACATCTTCATGCTGGTGCGCACGGACCCGGATACGCCGAAGAAACAGCAGGGCATCAGTTTCTTGTTGGCGCCAATGGATCAGCCCGGCGTTGACGTGCGCACAATCACGACCCTTTCGGGAGAAACCGAGTTCTGCGAGGTCTTCTTCGATAATGCCCGCACGCCGCGCGAAAACCTAGTGGGCGAGTTGAACAAGGGCTGGACGATGGCCAAGGCGCTGCTGAGCTTCGAGCGCATCTTTATGGGGTCGCCAAGCCTGGCCCAGAACGCTCTGGGACAGCTTGAAAACTTTGCTCGTGGCCGTGGCGCCTTTGACGATCCGGTGTTTCGCGACCGTTTCGCCCAGGCCGCGCTCGACGTTGAGGATCACGCCGCGCTCTACTCGCGTTTTGCCGACCAGCTCAAGCGGGGCGAAACGCTGGGCGCCGATGTCTCGATGCTCAAGATCTGGGTAACCGAGTGCTTCCAGCGCATCACCGAACTGATGATCGAGGCGGCAGGACCAGATGGCGGCACCATTGGCCCCCTACAGGTCGGCAATGTCGGCGTCGATGTTCTGGCGAGCTTCTACAAGGCCCGGCCGGCAACGATCTACGGCGGATCAAATGAAATCCAGCGCAACATTCTGTCCAAGGCTGTCCTTGGATTGCCTAGCTGAACCCACACCAACATCCAAGGAAGGAACAGAAACATGTCGGATCGTTATGCAAAATACCACAAGATGAAGTTTGATTACCCGGCGGATCGCGTCCTGCGCATCACGTTCGATCGGCCCGAGTCTTTCAATTCCGTCGACGCGGAAACTCACACCCAGATGACGGATATGTGGATCGACATCAACCGCGACCCCGATATCAACGCGGTGATCGTGACCGGCGCGGGCAAGGCGTTCTCGGCGGGGGGCGACTTCAGCCTGATCGAAAACATGATCGGCAACTCGCATGAGATCATGAAGACGTGGAAAGAAGCCAAAGACCTCGTCTACAACATCATCAATTGCAACAAACCGATCATTTCCGCGATCAACGGCCCTGCGGCTGGCGCTGGTCTTGTCGTGGCCATCCTCGCCGACATCTCGATCGCCGGCAAGCGCGCCAAGATCGTCGATGGTCACCCGCGTCTGGGTGTTGCCGCCGGGGATGTTGCGGCGATCATCTGGCCGCTGCTGACCTCGATGGCCAAGGCGAAATATTACCTGATGACCTGCAAGCCGGTATCTGGCGAAGAAGCCGAGCGCATCGGTCTTGTGTCGATGTGCGTCGAGGATGACGAGTTGCAGCAGATCGCTTTGGACACGGCTGTCGAACTCGCCAACGGCTCGCAAAGCGCGATCCGGTGGACCAAGTATTCGCTGAACAACTGGCTGCGCCAGGCCGGCCCGATCTTTGATGCTTCGACGGCTCTGGAAATGCTTGGCTTCATGGGCGAAGATGTCAAGGAAGGTGTGCTGTCACACCGCGAGAAGCGCGCGCCGAACTTCCGCAAGGACTGCCCGCTTTAACCAACGAATGGCCAGGGAGGCATGGACATGTCTGACGACTTTTTCGTAGACATAGCTCAAGCCTATACCGTCGCGGCCGAAAAGGCCCCGGGTCTGAAATCACGATTTGCGGCTGCTGGATTCGATCCGGCAGCCGTAAGGTCGTTGGCGGACTTGTCACGTCTGCCGGTGATGAAGAAAGAAGAACTTTTGAACATCCAGCGTGAGAATCCGCCCTTCGGCGGGTTCCTCGCCGCTGATCTGAAGGATGTCGGGCGGATCTACACCTCACCCGGCCCGATCTTTGAACCGGCGCTTCCGGGCGGCGGCGGGCACGGGCTTGACCTGCTTTTCAAGACGGCCGGAGTGGGCGCAGGGGATATCATCCTGAATACCTGGATGTATCACCTCGTGCCGGCGGGGCTGTTGTTCGACGAAGCGGCGCAGGTGGCGGGCGCCACGGTCATTCCCGGTGGCGTGGGCAACACCGAGCTTCAGGCACAGATCATCGTGGAAACTGGCGTGACCGCGATCTGCGCCTCGACCGCGTTCTTCCTGACGCTCGCGGACAAGGTGGTCGAAACCTATGGGCGCGATGCCTGGAAGGTGAAAACCGCGTTCCTGGGCGGCGAGATGGGCGACTGGATGGCCAAGCGCCGTATGATCGAAGACACCTATGGTGTCTCCACCTGGTCCGCCTATGCAACTGCCGATCTGGGTCTTGTTGCCTGCGAGGATGGCGGCGAAGGCTATGTGGTTCACCCCGACCGCGTGGTGCAAATCTGCGATCCGGTCAGCGGAGAGCAGATGCCGCAGGGCGAGCCGGGCGAGGTTGTGGTGACCGCGCGTGATGCCACTTGGCCGATGATCCGGTTTGGCACCGGTGACAGTGCTTTTGCGCTTGAAAGCAACGAGGATGGCAGCGTCAAGCGCCTGTCGGCGTTGCAGGGCCGGGTCGGCGCGGCGGTCAAGGTGCGCGAGATATTCGTCTATCCTCGCGTGATCGAAGAGGTCGTCATCGCGACGCCGGGGGCAAAGGCCGCGCAGGCCGTGGTGACGCGGGAAAAAGATCGCGACATGATCCGCATCTCGCTTGTGCTTGAAGATGGCGCTGACGCGGCCGCGGCCGAAGCCGCCTGCGCCGAGGCTTTCAAACTGCATTCGAGAATTCGTGCCGACGCGGTGAGCGTCGTCGCCGAGTTGCCAGAGAATGCGGACCTGATCGTCAACCATAAAGACAGCTGAGGTCAGCCTATTTCCCCAAGACATGCGCGAAAAATCTTGTGCAGGGAAAGGGGCGGCAGGGATTTTCCAGCCGGCTCTTTTCAGATCGTTTCGGGTGTTCAGAACGGGTTCAAGCCAGTCAATTTGCGTTCGATGACCAGCGTCAGGTATCGCCAGCGCTGACCCTCCATTCCTTGGTCTGCACCGTGAAAATGGCGCCAACGAGCCGGCGTATGGCGGCTTCGTTCGGAAAGATGCCGACGACATCGGTCTTGCGCTCAATGGGGGTGTCGGCTGACCGCTGAAATCGCCCTCGTCGCGCTCAGCGGCAGTTGCCTCCCAAGGGGGTGCGTAGCTTGGTCTTGCCGACGATGGGCCGCAGGTCTTTCGGAACAACAAGCCGGGCGTGGTAGCGCCCTGAGCGATTCACCAGGTGACTGATCTTGCCTGCCAAAACGATCTGCGTTTGCAACCAAAACTGTAACCATAGAACGGGCACAAGGCCCTGGAATCAATAGTTTTCTTTAGTTTCAACGGGATGGTCTGGTAGGCCCGGAGGGACTCGAACCCCCAACCAAAGCGTTATGAGCGCTCTGCTCTAACCAATTGAGCTACAGGCCCGACCTGAGGCCACTGGTTAGGTGCGCTGCGCGGGGGCGTCAAGCCTTTCGCGATTGCGCGGCCGCCTGCGATGGTCTAACCGAGGCGCCAAACCCAAACGGTCGGAGTGGACGGGCATGGCCAAAGGCGCGAACAAGGGCATCACCTATGCTGAGGCGGGCGTCGATATCGACGCGGGGAACGCGCTGGTCGAGCGGATCAAGCCGGCGGCAAAGGCCACCGCGCGGCCCGGCGTGATGTCGGGGCTGGGCGGCTTTGGCGCGCTCTTTGATCTGCGCGCGGCGGGGTATGACGACCCGGTGCTGGTGGCCGCGACCGATGGCGTCGGCACCAAGCTGCGGCTGGCCATCGACACCGGCGAGATGGACACCATCGGCATAGACCTGGTGGCGATGTGCGTCAACGACCTGGTCTGCCAGGGGGCCGAGCCGCTGTTCTTTCTGGACTATTTCGCCACCGGCAAGCTGGACATCGACAGCGCCGCGCGCGTGATCGAGGGCATCGCAAAGGGCTGCACCGGGTCGGGCTGCGCGTTGATCGGCGGCGAGACCGCCGAGATGCCGGGCATGTACGGCGCGGGCGATTTCGACCTTGCCGGGTTTGCCGTGGGCGCGATGGAACGGGGCGCGGCACTGCCGGCCGGGGTGGCGGCGGGCGACGTTCTGTTGGGGCTGGCCTCGGACGGGGTGCATTCCAACGGTTACAGCTTGGTGCGCCGCCTGGTCGAGGTGTCGGGGCTGGGCTGGGCTGATCCGTGCCCCTGGGCCGATGGCACCCTTGGCGCGGCGCTGTTGGCGCCGACGCGGCTTTATGTGCGGTCCGCCCTGGCGGCGATCAGGGCGGGCGGGGTGCATGCGCTGGCCCATATCACCGGCGGCGGGCTGACCGAAAACCTGCCGCGCGTCCTGCCCGAGGGCGTGGGGGCAGAGGTCGATCTTTCCTCATGGCAACTGCCGGGGGTGTTCGAGTGGCTGGCGCGCACCGGCGATCTGGCCGAGGCCGAGATGCTCAAGACCTTCAACAGCGGTATCGGCATGGTGCTGGCTGTCGATGCCGCGCGTGCCGATGATCTGGCCGCGGGGCTGGCGCAAGCTGGTGAAACCGTCATCCGCCTTGGCCACCTGGTCGAGGGGCAGGGGGTTGCCTATCGCGGGTCGCTTGCGTGACGCAGCGGGTCGCGATCCTGATTTCCGGCGGCGGTTCGAACATGGTCGCGCTGGTTGACAGCATGACTGGCGATCATCCGGCGCGGCCCTGTCTGGTGCTGTCGAACGACCCGAATGCCGGCGGGCTGGAAAAGGCCGCGGCGCGGGGCGTGCCGGTGGCGGTGGTCGATCATCGCCCATTCGCGGGCGACCGGGCCGGGTTTGAGGCCACACTTCAGCGTGAATTGGAAAAGGTAGGGGCCGAGATCGTCTGCCTGGCCGGGTTCATGCGCATCCTGACGCCCGCCTTCGTGGCGAACTGGCAGGGCAGGATGCTGAACATCCACCCCTCGCTCTTGCCGAAATATCCCGGGCTCGACACCCATGCCCGCGCGCTGACGGCGGGCGACCCCGAGGCCGGATGCACCGTGCACGAAGTCACAGCCGAGCTGGACGCCGGCCCGATCCTGGGCCAGGCGCGGGTGCCGGTTCTGCCCGGCGACACGCCGGACATGCTGGCGGCGCGGGTGCTGACGCAAGAGCACATCCTTTATCCGGCGGTTCTGCGCCGGTTTGCCGCCGGCGACCGGCGCCCCGTGTTCCTGCCCTGAGGCACGCGGTTTTCATTTCCGCCCCATCCGTCTATATCGACAGGCAAGGGGATTATACGAGGCACCATGACCAAGCAGGACAACCGACCCCGCGTGACGACCATCACCACCACTGACGAGCTTGCCGCTTTTTGCGCCCGCGGCCGCGAAGCGCCCTATGTGACTGTCGACACCGAATTCCTGCGCGAGCGCAGCTATTATGCCCAGCTTTGCCTCGTGCAACTGGCGCTGCCGGGCGACGACGACGACAATGCGGTGCTGGTCGATCCGATCGCCGGTGACGGGATGTCGCTGGACCCGCTTTACGATCTGTTTCTCGACACCTCGGTGGTCAAGGTCTTTCACGCGGCGCGGCAGGATCTGGAAATCTTCCACGTCGATGCCGGGCTTATCCCGACGCCGCTGTTTGACACCCAGGTCGCGGCGATGGTCTGCGGCTTCGGCGACCAGGTGGGATACGAGACACTGGTGCGCAAGGTTGCGCGCCAGAGCCTCGACAAGACCTCGCGCTTTACCGACTGGTCGCGCCGGCCGTTGTCGGTGGCGCAGCAGACCTATGCGTTGGCCGATGTCACCCATCTGCGCAACATCTACGAACACCTCTCGGCCCGGTTGGCCGAGACCGGCCGCGAAAAATGGGTGGCCGAGGAAATGGAAGTTCTCAACAACCCCGAGACCTATATCGTGCGCCCCGAAGAAGCCTGGCAGCGCATCCGCACCCGCAACGGATCGGGCCGGTTTCTGGCCATCGTGCGAGAACTGGCACGGTTCCGCGAGGCGCACGCGCAGGCGCGCAACATCCCCCGCAATCGCGTGCTCAAGGACGATGCCCTGGTCGAGCTGGCCTCGACCAAGCCCAGGTCGCCCGAGGATCTGTCGCGCGGGCGCCTGCTGCTGCGCGAGGCGCGGCGCGGTGACATCGCCGAGGGTATCCTGAAAGCGGTCAAGGCGGGGCTGGAATGCCCGGACGATGCGCTGCCCAGGCTGGATGCCGGGCGCGATATCCCGCAGGCAAACCCCGCGCTGGCGGACCTTTTGCGCGTGCTGCTGAAGGCCAAGGCGACAGAGGCCGGCGTCGCCTCGCGGCTGATCGCCAGCGCCGCCGACCTGGATGCGCTGGCGGGCGGCGCGCGCGACGTGCCGGCGCTGCATGGCTGGCGCCACGAGGTATTCGGCAGCGATGCGCTGGAGCTGTGCGAGGGTCGCGTCGGGCTGGCGGTCAAGGGCCGCAACGTGACGACCGTTCCACTCTGACCCCGCCATCGGGGCCGGGCAGGGGCCCTCAGCGGGTGGTCTGGGTGGTGTTGTGCCGGGCGATGATACGGATGGTGCGGATCTCTTCCAGATCGTTGACACTGAGCGGCAGCGCCGCCTGGATCCGGCGGGTGTGTTCAGGGCCGATGGCCGTATTGATCGGCTGCAGGGCCAACAACTCATAGGTCATCACGCCGTCGACGGGTTTGCCGTCGCCCACCGGCAGCAGCCGCACGTCATAGGCGCCCTGACGAGAGCTGACACCGGTGACGCGCACGATGGCGCCGGTCGAGGTGCGTTCGACCGCCAGGTCGGTGACACGGTCGATGCGCGTGCCCTCGTAAATTTCTTCTTTCTTGCCGCGGTCGAAGATGCTGCCCGAATCATTTTGCACCTTGCGGTTGGTCGGGATCATCCTTGACTGCCGGCGTTCGCCGATCAGGGGGTTGACCTCTTCGACGCGCCCGTCGGCGGTGCGCACGGTGCCGGGCTCGGTCTCGACCGAGGTGCTGCGTCCGAACCAGTTGGCCGGGTTGATGCGCGAGTCGCGCAGGCTGCCGCCACAAGCCGGCAAGAGCATCGTCGCAACCAGAAGAACGACCAGAGAAAACCGCATGGTCAAACCGCCTTTGTTATCCTGCGTCAGGGTCGTAGCGCAAATGCCGCGGCTTGAAAAGCGCCGGTTGGACATGGCCCCGGGTCTGGACGCGGGGCCCTTGCCCGCCTAGGTGTCGGCAGGGGCGAACGCAACACGCCGCAATAAGAGGAGCACGGACCCGTGGCCAGCCAGGCATTCGAGGATATCGTCGAGGATTTCGAACTTCTGGAGGACTGGGAGGACCGCTATCGCTATGTCATCGAACGCGGCCGCGAGATGACGCCGCTGGATGACGCGTTGAAGGTTCCGGCGACCAAGGTCGACGGCTGTGCCAGCCAGGTGTGGCTGCATCCGCGAATCGATGGCGGCATCTTCACCTTCGAAGGTGACAGCGACGCGATGATCGTGCGCGGCCTGATCGCGGTGCTGCGGGCGCTGTACGACGGCACGCCGGTACAACAGGTGCCGGGCATCGACGCCGAGGGCGAACTGGGCCGGCTGTCGTTGCAGGATCACCTGTCGTCGCAGCGCTCCAACGGGCTGCGGGCGATGATCGAACGTATTCGCAAGGTGTCGGCCGAGGCGGCGGCCTGAGCGCCGCTCAGACGCGCGCCGCCAGCGCGGTTTCAAGCCCGCCATAGCCGGTAAAGCGGTATTCGTATTCCAGCCCCAGGCGCGCCGCGCATTCGCGCGCCTTGGCGTCCAGCGCGGGGTCATGGGTCTGGGCCTGATAGACCAGCTTGGTATAGTTGCCGAACATCATTTCTATCAGTTCGGGGTGGCGGTCGAACCCCATTGCGCGCCACACGAAGGCGTCGAACTGGCGCACCAGAAAATCGGTCAGGTAAAAGGCCGTGGCCTCGTTGTGTTCGGAAAACGTGTCGAGCCCTTCGAAAAAGGCATAGCAATGCGGGCCCTCGACCATTTCGACACCCATCTCGGCGCATTTCGCGGCCAGTTGCCCGCCGGTGCCGCAATCGGCGTAGACGACAAATATCTCGTCATAGCTGTCGCGGTTTTCCAGCACAGCCTGTTCAACCGCAGCGGTGATTCGATCGGGGTAGAGATGCAGGCTGGCGGGCAGGCACTGCAGGCTCATGTGATCCCAGCCATTGGCATTCTTCAGCGCCAGGATCTCGCGCGCCAGTGCGCCACAGGCGATCAGCAGGATGCGGCCCGGCCGGATATCGGCAAAGCCCGCTTCGGCCAATGTGATATCGCTGGGAAGGCCGGTCATATCGCGTCACTCCGTCTGGCGCCGGCCCGCGCAGAGGGCGGGCCAATACCGTAGCTGCGACGCTGCCTGGATCAGGCCACTGCGCCCTGGTTGTGCTTGCGGCCGACGAATTCCTTCGCCGTTTCCACAGCAACCGCAGCGTCGCGGCAATAGGCGTCGGCCCCAATGGCGCGGCCGAATTCCTCGTTCAGGGGCGCACCGCCGACCAGAACGATGTAATCCTCGCGGATGCCCATTTCCACCATCGTGTCGATCACGACCTTCATGTAGGGCATGGTCGTCGTCAGCAGCGCGGACATGCCCAGGATGTCGGGCTGTTCGGTCTCGATCGCCTCCAGATAGTTCTCGACCGGGTTGTTGATACCCAGATCGATCACTTCGAAACCTGCGCCTTCCATCATCATCGACACCAGGTTCTTGCCGATGTCGTGGATGTCGCCCTTGACGGTGCCGATCACCATCTTGCCCACGCGGGGGGCACCGGTTTCAGCCAGAAGCGGCTTGAGGATGAACATGCCGCCCTTCATCGCGTTGGCGGCCAGCAGCACCTCGGGAACGAACAGGATGCCATCGCGGAAATCCTTGCCGACGATGGTCATGCCGCCGACCAGGGCCTCGGTCAATACCTTGTACGGCTCCCAGCCGCGCTCGAGCAGAATGTTCACGCCCTCTTCGATCTCTTCCTTGAGACCGTCATAGAGGTCGTCCCACATCTGCTGGGCCAGTTCCTCGTCATCAAGCTCGGACAGGACGATGTCTTCTTCTTCATCGGACATGGGGATTTTCCTTGCCTAGAGTGTGCCGCGCACGGCCTGCTTCGCAGCTATCGCCAAATTGCCGGAGCCGACTTTGCGAATTACGACATGCTCCGTACTGCTACCGACCTATAGCGACAATTCCGGCAAACCGGGCATGAAAGATATCAAAGATAACCATGAATTTCCTGCACCTTTGGGGGCAGCGCGGATGCCTTATTTGCGTCAGCGGCGCCGGCGGCGGCCGCGACTGGCGCGATCGCGCGACGATACCTGCTCTTCCTCGCTGGTGCCGTCGGCGGCCGAAGAGAACGGGCCAAGCGCTGCCGCGATCTGTTCCAGCGTCGGGCGCGGACCCGCGGGGCGGGTTTCCAGCGCCTCGCGCATCTTGGACAGGTGTTCGGACATGGTGCCACAGCAGCCGCCGATGATACGCGCGCCGGCATCACGCGCCAGCACCGCGTATTCGGCCATCAGTTCGGGGGTGCCGTCATAGTGGATATGTCCGTCGACATATTTCGGGATGCCGGCATTGCCCTTGGCGATGATCGGCCGCTCGGTGCCGTGGGCGACAAAGCCCAGAACCGTGCGCATCAGGTCCGACGCGCCGACGCCGCAATTGGCGCCGTAGGCCAGCGGCGGGTGATCCAGTTTTTCGACCAGCGCGGCCAGGTCGGAAGAGGTGACCCCCATCATCGAGCGCCCGGCGGTGTCAAAGCTCATCGTGCCGCACCAGGGCATCCCGGCCAGGGCAAACGCCTCTGCCGCGGCCTTGTATTCACCGGGGGCTGAAATGGTTTCCAGCCACAGCACGTCTGCGCCGCCCTCTTTCAGCCCGTCGGCCTGTTCGTGGAATATCTCGACCGCCAGCTCGTGCGTGAGTTCGCCCATCGGCGCCATGATCTCGCCCGTCGGGCCCACCGAGCCGGCCACGATCACCGGGCGGTCCTGGCGATCTGCCACCTCGCGCCCGATCTCGGCGGCGATGCGCGACAGCGTCCGCGCGCGCCGCTCGGCGCCGTGCAGTTTCAGCCGCGCGGCATTGCCGCCGAAGGAGTTGGTCAGAAACAGGTCGCTGCCCGCATCGACCGCAAGCGTATACAGCTTTTCGATCCGCTCGGGGTGCTCTTCGTTCCACATCTCGGGCGCGTCGCCCGAACTCAGCCCCATGTTGAAAAGGTTGGTGCCGGTCGCACCGTCCGCGAGAATCCACTCGCGGTCTTGCAGCATGCGGGAAAGGGCGTTGGTCATGATCGGTCCTGTTGGATGAAGAGGCGTGCGTGCAGCCTTGCGGCGCGGCTGCGGGGGTGTTTTCCGCAGCCGGCCGGGCGCGGTGTCAGGCTTCTTTCATCACCTGGTCCTTGGCGACGATCGTCAGCTCGTCCATCTTGGCGCGGATGGTGTCGGCATCGGCCAGATCGCCCAGATCCTGAGCCACCTTGCGGATCACGTCCTCGTGCCCGGCCTCTTCGAAATCGGACTTGACCACCTCGATGGCATAGGCATTTGCGTCTTCGCCGGTCTTGCCCAGCAGCTCTGCAGCCCAGAGGCCCAGCAGCTTGTTACAACGCATCTGCGCCTTGAACTTCATTTCTTCGTCATGCTTGTACTTGTTCTCAAACGCGTTTTCGCGATCGTCGAAAGTGGTCATAAGGCCGCTCCCTGGCTGGGCGATTCAATCGCGACAGATATGCCCGCGGGGGGCGCAAACCGCAAGGGGGCAGGGCGCCGCGGTGCCAAAAGGCCGGCTCTGTGCGCTTGCGGCTGCCCCGGCCTTGGACTATTGAGACGCCAAGGCCCCGCGCGACAGGCGCGCCAGGGTCCGCACAGGTTTGGAGTGATCATGGCGCGGCGCAAAAAGATCTACGAAGGCAAGGCCAAGACGCTTTTCGAAGGGCCGGAGCCCGGTACCATTGTTCAGTACTTCAAGGATGACGCCACCGCCTTCAACGCCCAGAAAAAGGACGTGATCGAGGGCAAGGGCGTGCTCAACAACATGCTGAGCGAGTATTTCATGAACGGGCTGACCAATGTCGGCATCCCCAACCACTTCATCCGGCGCCTCAACATGCGCGAACAGCTTGTGCGCGCCTGCGAGATCGTGCCGCTCGAGGTGATCGTGCGCAACTTTGCCGCCGGGTCGATGGCCCAACGGCTGGGCATCGAAGAGGGCACCACCCTGCCGCGCCCGGTTGTGGAATACTGCCTCAAGGACGACAAGCTGGGCGACCCGCTGGTGACCGAAGAACATATCGCCGCATTCGGCTGGGCCAGCCAGCAGGACATGGACGACATCCTCAGCCTGGCGCTGCGGGTCAACGATTTCCTGTCTGGCGTGATGTACGCCGTCGACATCAAGCTGGTTGATTTCAAGATCGAGATCGGCCGCGTCTATGACGGCGATTTCCAGCGCCTGATCGTCGCCGACGAGATCTCTCCCGACAGCTGCCGGCTGTGGGATATCGAGACCGGCAAGAAACTGGACAAGGACGTGTTCCGCCGTGACCTGGGGTCGCTCACCGATGCCTATACCGAGGTGGCCAGGCGGCTGGGCGTGATGCCCAAGGGCGGCACCCACATGACACGGCCGACACTGGTGAACTGAGGATACGGGGCGCAGAAAGGGCAGGGCGATGAAGGCACGGGTGCAGGTGATGCTGAAGGCGGGCGTGCTCGACCCTCAGGGCGAGGCGGTGCGCCACGCGCTGAGGCAGCTGGGATTTGACGGGATCGAGGGCGTGCGCCAGGGCAAGGTGGTAGAGCTGGACCTGGCTGAAACCGACAAGGCAAAGGCCGAGGCGGCCGTTACAGAGATGTGCGAAAAGCTGCTCGCGAACACAGTGATCGAAAGCTATTCGATAGAGGTGTCGTGATGCACGCCGCGGTCATCGTCTTTCCCGGTTCCAACTGCGACCGCGATCTGCGGGTCGCGTTCGAGGATGCGGGCGCCAGGGTCTCGATGGTCTGGCACAAGGATACCGACCTGCCTGCCGATGTCGACGTGGTCGGCATTCCGGGCGGCTTTTCCTTTGGCGATTACCTGCGCTGCGGCGCCATTGCCGCCAATTCCCCGATCTGCCAGGCGGTGGTGGCCCATGCCGGGCGCGGCGGCTATGTGCTGGGCATCTGCAATGGTTTCCAGGTGCTGACCGAAACCGGGCTGCTGCCCGGTGTTCTGCTGCGCAATGCCGGGCTGAAATATGTCTGCAAGCCCGCGCGGCTGACGGTGGAAACCACCGACAGTGTATTCACCCGCGGTTATGAGGCGGGGGCAGAGGTGACCTTTCCCATCGCGCACCATGACGGCAATTATTTCGCCGACGAGGCGACGCTTGACCGGCTCGACGCCGAGGATCGCGTTGCGTTCCGCTATTGCGACAATCCCAACGGCGCGGCCCGCGACATCGCCGGCATCCTGTCGGAAAACCGCCGCGTGCTGGGGATGATGCCACACCCCGAACGCATGGCGGACCCGATTCACGGTAACACCGAAGGCCGGGTTCTGTTTGATACGCTGGTCTCTGCCCTTCAGCCCGCGTGAACGCTTGAGACGGCGCTGGCAGCGGCGTAGTCTGTCGCAATGACCCCGCCCGCCACCACACCCGATCCCAGGCCGCGCGGCGCGATCCGCACGCTGAGTTTGCGCGCGCGCCTGATCCTGCTGGGGTTGGTGGTGCTGGCCATCGCGACCGTGGCGGTCACGAACCGTTTTCTGACCGACCGTTTCACCGAAAGCACCCGCAATCGCGCCGTGGTGCGGCTGGCGCTCTACAGTGGTAACCTGCTGAGCGAGCTGCGCCAGAACGCCATCGTGCCGCAACTGCTGGCCCGCGATCCAACGCTGATTTCTGCGCTGGCCAGCGGCGACTATTCGCAATCCACCCAGCGGCTTATCTCGTTCAACGAGGAAATCTCGGCCGCGTCGCTGACGTTGCTCGACAGGGATGGCCGCGTCGTCGCCTCGACCAACCGTGAAACGCTGGGTGAGAATTATCGCGAATCCCCGGTCTTCGTCGAGGCGCTGAGGTCAAAAGACAATATTTTCAATATCCTGCAGGATGAAGGTCGGCGTTTCCGCTTTTTCTATTCCCGTCGGATGGAAACGCAGGCAGGGCTGGCCGGGGTGATCCTGGTCGAGGTCGGGCTGGGCAAGTACGAACGCGCCTGGTCGGGCATTTCCGACGCCGTGCTGGTGACCGACAGCGAGGGCCGCATCATCCTGGCCACCGAACCGCGCTGGCGCGGCCTGACCGAAGAAGAGGCGCTGGCGCGCGAACCGCCGTCAAGCGCGATCCAGCGGGCGTTGCAGGCCACCGCTGACTGGAACACCCTGCCGCCCGACGCCTGGGTCGAGGGCGAGGCGGTCATGCGCGTGGGCGGGCGGGTCAGCTTTCGCGGCTGGCGCATCGCCAGTTTCACCACCTATGCCAGCGTGCGCGAAAAGGTGAATGGCTTTCTGGCGCTGGAAATCATGTGCTTTGCCATCCTGCTGGCGTTGGCGTTCTATGTGCTGAACCGCCGGGCAACGCTGCGCATGGCGATCTTTCAGCGCGAATCGGCGGAGCTTCGCGCATTGAACGCGCGGCTGCAGCGGGAAATTGCCGAACGTCAGAGGGTGCAGGAGAACCTGGCGGTGGCCGAACAGACGCTTGCGCAAAGCTCCAAGCTGGCGGCCCTGGGCGAGATGTCGGCGGCAGTCAGCCACGAGCTGAACCAGCCGCTGGCGGCGATGAAAACCTACCTTGCCGGCGCGCGTCTGCTGTTGGGCCGCAACCGCCCCGAAGAGGCGGTGACCGCGTTCCAGCGCATCGATGACCTGATCGAACGGATGGGCGCCATCACCAAGCAGCTCAAGTCATATGCCCGGCAGGGCGGCAAGGAGTTTGCCCCTGTAAATCTTGGCGATGCGCTGAATTCCGCGCTGGCGATGATGGAGCCGCAGCTACGTCAGCGACAGGTCAGGATCACGCGAACCCTGCCCGAAACACCGGTGCTGGTGATGGGGGACCAGGTGCGCATCGAACAGGTGATGATCAACCTGTTGCGCAACGCGCTGGACGCCATACGTAACGTCGACGATCCGGCCATCGACATCCTGCTGGCCGCGGGCGAGACGGCGGTGCTGACGGTGCGCGACAACGGCCACGGGCTCGAGGATATCGATAACCTGTTTGAACCCTTCTACACTACCAAGGAGCCGGGCGAAGGGGTGGGTCTGGGGCTTGCCATTTCCTCGGGGATCGTGAACGACATGGGCGGGCGGCTCACCGCGCGCAATGCCGCGGGCGGGGGGGCGCTGTTCGAGATGCAACTGCCGATTCTGCCCGAAGAGCCGCGCACAGGCGGGCAATCCGCGGCGGAATGACAGGCGACGGAGAAAACCGAATGCCAAGTGCCATGAAAATCGCGATCATCGACGACGAACGCGACATGCGCCAGTCAATCAGCCAGTGGCTGGCGCTGTCAGGCTACGACACCGAGGCGTTCGCCTCGGCCGAAGAGGCGCTGAAGGTGCTGGGACCCGACTATCCCGGCATCGTGGTCACCGACATCAAGATGCCCGGAATGGACGGCATGCAGTTTCTCAAGAAGCTGATGGGCACCGATTCCAGCCTGCCGGTGATCATGATCACCGGACATGGCGACGTCCCGATGGCGGTCGAGGCGATGCGCCTTGGCGCCTTCGATTTCCTGGAAAAGCCATTCAACCCCGACCGGATGACGCAACTGGCCAAGAAGGCGGCGAATGCACGGCGGATGACGCTGGATGCGCGCGCGTTGCGGCGCGAGCTGTCGGATGGCGGGCAGCTGATGAAAAAGCTGATCGGCCACAGCCCGGCGATGGAGCGGCTGAAAGAGGATATCCTCGACCTTGGTCAGGCCGACAACCACGTGCTGATCGAGGGCGAGACCGGCACCGGCAAGACGCTGGTGGCGCATGCATTGCATGCGGTGGGCGCGCGGGCAGGCCGCAAGTTCGTGCTGCTGGCCTGCAAGGCGTTCGACGAGGATGCGCTGATTGCCCGGCTATTCGGCCCGTCAGACAACGCCGCCACCCAGCTGCCCGCGGTCGAAGAGGCGCGCGGAGGCACCCTTGTGCTGGAGGATGTCGAGGCGCTGAGCGAGGCCACCCAGGCCCGACTGCTGAGCTTTATCGATGCCGAGGGCACCCCGCCCGAAACCCGCATCATAGCCATCTCGAACATCCAGGAGCAGAATCGCACCTGCGAGGACGTTCTGCGCCCCGACCTGTTTTTCCGCCTGGCCAGCCTGCGCATCACCGTGCCGCCGCTACGCCAGCGGGGCGAGGACATCCTGACGCTTTTCGCCCGCTTCTGCGAACAATTCGCCGAGGATTACGGCTGCGAGGCGCCCCAGGTCAGCGCCCAGGAGGCGGCGCAGCTGTTGCAGGCACCGTGGCCCGGCAATGTCCGCCAGCTGGTCAACATGGCCGAGCGCGCGGTGCTGCAGGCCCGGCGCGGCAGCGGCACCATTACCTCGCTGATGATGTCGGACCACCAGGAAATGCAGCCGGTGATGACGACCGAGGGCAAGCCACTAAAGGAATATGTCGAAGCCTTCGAGCGCATGCTGATCGATAACACCATGCGCCGGCACAAGGGCTCTATCGCCGCGGTGATGGAAGAACTGTGCCTGCCACGGCGCACCCTTAACGAGAAGATGGCCAAGTATGGGTTGCAGCGCTCGGACTATCTCTGAGTCGCCTGAAAAGGTCATTTTCCGATTGTCTTTCCGTCTGTGAAGGCTTTACTGTGAATTGCACCGCCTGCTTTTCATTGTCGGCGGACAAGAGATTTTCTGTATCAGATGCCGGCGGATCGACGTTTCCGCATTTCTGGACAGACCGATCGGACCCGTAAATTTCGGGCCACCCATGTTCCGGCACACCGCAACAGGCGGTAGCGGCCGGTTCCGAATTGGTCCCGCAAGGGGCCGGAGAGCAAGAACCGCGATGAAGCGCGCGCAACCCAGACAGGCAATCTGCACCGGCCTCGCGGCCAGTGTCGGACCCCTTGTACTGCTGGATGTGCGCGGCATTGCCCCCAATCAGATGCCGCCAACCTCTACCGCCCCGCCAGGGTCGGTCGGATGTCCGCGGCCGAGTGATATCACATGGCCAAGAAAATGCTTATCGATGCCACCCACGCGGAAGAGACCCGCGTCGTGGTGGTTGACGGAAACAAGGTCGAGGAATTTGACTTTGAATCAGAAAACAAACGGCAACTCGCCGGTAACATCTATCTCGCCAAGGTAACCCGGGTCGAACCGTCGCTTCAGGCGGCCTTTGTCGATTACGGCGGAAACCGGCACGGTTTCCTTGCCTTTTCAGAGGTCCATCCGGACTATTACCAGATCCCGGTCGCGGACCGAGAGGCGCTGCTGGAAGAAGAGCGCGCCTATGCCGAAGCGCAGGAAGAGGATGGCAACGGCGAAGCTCGTCCCAAATCCCGCGGACATTCGCGCAGAAGCCGGTCCAGGTCGGAGAAGACCACGTCCAAGGATGCGGTGACCGCCTCTGAAGAGATCTCGGGGATGGAAACCATCGACCCCGCTGTCGATGGCGACGCGGATGACGAGGCGGTTTCGCCGATGGAACGCGTGGCCGAGACCCCGGTCGAGGAGCCCGTCGAGAACGGGCAGGAAGACACCGCCGCCGAAAACGACGGCAACAACGGCGATGCCGCCGATGACACGGCGCACGCCGATCAAGACGAGGCGCCGAACGGCGACGACGATGACGCCCGCCCCGATGCCTCGGCGCGCGACGATAGCATCGAATCGATCGCCGAAGAGGACGATCACGAGGATATCCGCCCGCCGCGCAAACCGCGGCCGCGCAAATACAAGATCCAGGAAGTGATCAAGGTGCGTCAGATCCTGCTGGTGCAGGTGGTCAAGGAGGAACGCGGCAACAAGGGCGCGGCGCTGACCACTTACCTCAGCCTTGCCGGGCGCTATTGCGTGCTGATGCCCAACACCGCCCGTGGCGGCGGCATCTCGCGCAAGATCACCAACGCCGCCGACCGCAAGAAGCTCAAGGAAATCGCGTCTGAAATCGACGTGCCCCGCGGTGCCGGGCTGATCGTGCGCACCGCCGGCGCCAAGCGCACCAAGTCGGAAATCAAGCGCGACTACGAATACCTGCTGCGTTTGTGGGAACAGATCCGCGAACTGACGCTGAAATCCATCGCCCCGGCGCAGATCTATGAAGAGGGCAACCTGATCAAGCGGTCGATCCGCGACCTCTATAACCGCGAGATCGACGAGGTTCTGGTCGAGGGCGAGGCCGGCTATCGCGTGGCCAAGGACTTCATGAAGATGATCATGCCGTCCCACGCCAAGAACGTGAAACACTACCAGGATGCGATGCCGCTTTTCGCCCGCTACCAGGTCGAAAGCTATCTGTCCTCGATGTTCAACCCGGTGGTTCAGCTCAGATCGGGGGGCTACATCGTCATCGGTGTGACCGAGGCGCTGGTCGCCATCGACGTCAACTCGGGTCGGGCGACCAAGGAAGGCTCGATCGAGGAAACCGCGCTCAAGACCAATCTGGAGGCCGCCGAAGAGGTGGCGCGCCAGTTGCGCCTGCGCGACCTTGCCGGGCTGATCGTGATCGACTTCATCGACATGGAAGAGCGCAAGAACAACACCGCCGTCGAAAAGCGCCTGAAAGACAAGCTGAAATCTGACCGCGCACGCATCCAGATCGGCCGTATCTCGGGCTTTGGCCTGTTGGAGATGAGCCGCCAGCGCCTGCGCCCCGGCATGATCGAGGCCACGACCCAGCCTTGCCCGGCCTGCCACGGCACCGGGCTGATCCGGTCGGACGACAACCTTGCGCTGTCGATCCTGCGCCAGATCGAGGAAGAGGGCGTGCGCCGTCGCTCGCGCGAGGTACTGGTGCGCTGCCCGGTCGGCATCGCCAACTACCTGATGAACCAAAAGCGCGAACACGTCGCCCATATCGAGGCGCGGTATGGGCTGTCGGTGCGTATCGAGGGCGATCCGGCCTTGGTCAGCCCCGATTTCACGCTTGAAAAGTTCAAGACCGCCACCCGCAGCGTGCCAGAGGCGGCAATGGTGATCTCGGTCGACAGCACCTTGCCGGAAGATATCGTCGAGGAAGAGGAAGCCGAGACCGAAGAGACGGTCGAGACGCCCGAAACCGGCGGCGAAGGAGAAAAACCCAAGAAAAAGCGCCGCAGGCGGCGGCGGTCCAGGTCGCGTTCGCGCAAGGATGACGGGACCGAGACGGAAGAGGGCGCCGAGAACGGGGCCGAATCCGGATCAGAGGGCGAAGCCGAGGCACCTGCCGAAGCACCGGTCGAGGCGGAGGCCGTCGAGGCAGCCGATGCGCCGGCAGAAGAGGCTGAAAAGACCGCCGAAAAGCCCAAGCGCACCCGCAAGCCGCGCACCCGCAGCACCACCAAGGCGGCCAAGCCCGAGGCCGAGGCCGAAACGCCTCCGGAGGCCGCTGATGCAACCCCGGCTGACGCTGCCGAAGCCGCCAAACCGGCCCCAAAAAAGCGCACCACCCGCGCCCGCAAGCCGCGCACCCCCAAAGCGGCAGAGGCGGAACCGGCGCCAGTGGCCGCGACTGCGGACGCAACGCCAGAGCCGGCGCCAGAGCCGGTGGCGGAAACGGCCCCTGAACCTGCGCCGGAACCCGCCCCCGTGCCTGAGCCAGTGCCGGAACCCGCCCCCGTGGCGGAACAGAAACCGGAGCCGGCAGACGCCGCGGATGCAGCTGAGGAACCCGCCAAGGCGCGTGCGCCCAAGCGGCGTGGCTGGTGGGCGCTGGGGCGCTGATAATAACGTGACAGGACCGGCGGGGCCCTAGGCCTGGCCGGTCTTGCGTACCGCGAAGGCGTTAAAGCCGTCGCATTCACTCATGCCCAGGAAATCATGGCCGGATTCGGTGCAGAAATGCTGCACGTCGATCACCGCTGCCGGGTCATCGGCCCAGAGTTCCAGCACCTCGCCGGCGGCCAGCGATTTCAATCTCTTGCGCAGCTTCAGCACCGGCAACGGGCACAACAGGCCGCGGGCATCAAGGGTGTGATCGGGCGTCATGAGGTCCAGATAATCCGGCGCTCACCGCCTGTCCACAAGGTTGTGACATCGCGCCTCGTGACGGTGCCCGGTAATTCGATTATGTGAGGCACATGTTCGGAATCGAAATCATAGACGCCGCGCTCTTGCCGGCGATGACCGTCGCGCTGCTGGCTGGCATCATCTCGTTTCTCAGCCCTTGTGTGTTGCCGGTGGTGCCACCCTACCTTGCCTATATGAGCGGGATCACCCTGCAGGAGCTGTCCAACTCGGGGCAGGCGCGGGCGCGGGCGGTGGTGCCGGCGCTGTGTTTCGTGCTGGGGCTGTCGACGGTGTTCCTGATCCTGGGGTTCGCGGCATCCTCCGCGGGGTTGGCATTCCTGCAATATCAGAGTTATCTCAATACCTTCGCGGGCATAGTTGTGATGATTTTCGGGGCGCATTTCGTCGGTGTCTACCGGATCGGCTTTCTCGACCGCGAGGCGCGGTTCGACGCGGGCGACAGGGGCGGGTCGGCCTTTGGCGCCTATATGCTGGGGCTGGCCTTTGCTTTTGGCTGGACACCCTGCATCGGCCCGCAACTGGGCGCGATCCTGTCGCTGGCGGCGTCCGAGGCATCGGTTGTGCGCGGTACGGCGCTGTTGGCGGTCTATGCTATCGGCCTGGGCGTGCCGTTCCTGCTGGTGGCGGCGTTCCTGCCGCGGCTGACCGGGTTCATGGCATGGATGAAGCGCCACATGGAGCGCATAGAACGCATCATGGGCCTGCTGCTGTGGACGATCGGCCTGTTGATGCTGTCGGGCGGCTTTTCGGCCTTTTCGTTCTGGCTGCTTGAGATGTTTCCGGCGCTCGGGCAACTCGGTTAAGTCTTACTCTCGCCCGAATGCCACGCTAGATTTGCGCGCAAACCAGACGAGGTATCAGCAGTTTGCCGCAATCATCCGTGCGCCGGCGGCGCGTCTTCTACATTCCGGGCTACGACCCCATCCATCCCCGTCGCTACCGCGAGCTGTACCGCAAGGAAGGCGCCGCGCAGGCGAAGATTTCCGGCTATTCCATTGACCTGAAGGGGAAAACCGGCAGCGCCCGCTATGGCTGGCAGGTCACGGCCGAGATCGAGGACGAAAGGGTTACAGCCGATATCGACGTGCTGGTGTGGTCCGACATCGTGCGCGACAGCATGGCGCAGGGTATCCTGGGCACCTACCTTTTGCTGGCGCGCACGGCCTGGACCTATTTCGCCACGGGCGCGCTGTGGCGGCTGATGCGGCTGCGCAAGGGCCCCGTCATCGCCGCGCTTTATCCGGTGGGGTCCCTGCTGGTGCAACTGGCACTGGCGCTGCTGCTGGCCTGGGGGCTGGGGCGGCTGTTGGCGCTGGCGCACCCCTGGGCGGCCTGGGGCGGGCTGGTGGCGGTGCCGGTGGCGCTGGAATGGTTCCGCCGGCAGGACAACCGTTTTTTCGCCTATTACCTGATGCATGACTATGCCTATTCCGCCCGCTATCGTGGCGCCAACCCGCCAGAGCTGGAGGCGCGGATGAGCGGCTTCACCGACGAGATCGCCGAGGCGCTGACGGGCGACGCGGACGAGGTGCTGGTCGTGGGCCATTCATCCGGCGCGCATCTGGCGGTTTCGGTGCTGGCCGACCTGATCCGGCAGGGCAGGGTGCCGAAGAACGGCCCGGCGCTGGCGCTGCTGACGCTGGGGCAGGTGGTGCCGATGGTGTCGTTTCTGCCCGACGCCCACCGGCTGCGCGCCGATCTGCGGTATCTGTCGGCGCGCGACGAACTGACCTGGGTCGACGTCACCGCGCCGGGCGACGGCTGTGCCTTTGCGCTGTGCGACCCGGTCGCCGTCTCGGGTGTCGCGCCCGAGGGCAAGCGATGGCCGCTGGTGCTGTCGGCCGCGTTCACCCGAACCCTGAGCTCTGAACGCTGGCGGGCGCTGCGCTGGCGCTTTTTCCGGCTGCATTTCCAGTACATGTGCGCCTTTGACCGCCCCGGCGACTATGACTATTTCCGCGTCACCGCCGGGCCGCTGACACTGGCCGAACGGTTCGAAGGCCGCCCGCCGTCGCCCAGCCGGATCGAACGCGCGGCGTCGAAATACACGGGGACAGTGGCATGACCCAGCCCCCCAAACCCCCGGCGCGGCAGGGGCGCGTGTCGCTCTGGCGGTATCTGCGGCTTTTTCGCCAGGACATCCTGTCGGCCCAGCCCGCGCGCCTTTACCGCGCGTGGATGGCCGAGTTTCGCACGCCGTTTTTCCGGTCTTACCTGTGCAATGAACCGGCGCTGGTGGATCTGGTGTTAAAGGGCCGGCCCGACGACTTTCCCAAGTCGAACCGCATCCGCGAGGGGCTGACGCCACTTTTGGGCAATTCCGTCTTTGTCACCAATGGCGAGACATGGCGCCGCCAGCGGCGCATCATCGACCCGGCGTTCGAGGGCGGGCGACTGCGCGATACGTTCCCGGCGATGCGCACCGCGGGGCAGGGGGCGGTCGGGCGGCTGCGCGACCTTGCCACCGGCGATCCGGTCGAGATCGAGGCCGAGACCAGCCATGTCGCCGCCGACGTCATCTTTCGCACGCTGTTTTCGATCCCGATCCAGCATGACACCGCGCGTCAGGTTTTCGACGCCTTTCGCGAACACCAGCGCAGCCAGCCGGTGTTGAACCTTGGTGCCTTCGTGCCGCTGCCGCGCTGGTTTCCACGTTTTCACGGCCGCCGCGCGCGGGCCACGGCGGCGCGTATCCGCCAGCTGATCGAGACGCTGACAGCCCAACGCATGGTCGAGATCGAGGCGGGAAAGGCCCCCGACGACCTGGCCACCAAGATCATGACCACCGCCGACCCCGAAACCGGCGAACGGTTCGAGGTTTCCGAGATGGTCGACCAGGTGGCGATCTTTTTCCTGGCCGGACACGAAACCAGCGCATCGGCCCTGGCCTGGGCGCTGTACCTGCTGGCGCTCTTCCCCGACTGGCAGGACCGCGTGGCAGAAGAGGCGGCAACGGTCATCGGCCCGGATGGCCCGGAGTTTTCGGATGTCAGCCGGCTGCGCATCGCCCGCGATGTGTTCCGCGAGACGCTGCGCCTATATCCGCCGGTTCCGATGATGGTGCGCCAGGCCACGAAGTGCGAACATTTCCGCAAACGAGAGGTGCGCCCGGGCAGCCAGATCGTGCTGTCGCCCTGGCACCTGCACCGGCATGAACGCCTGTGGGAACGGCCCGACGATTTCGACCCGGCGCGCTTTGGCACCGATAACGGCAAGGGGTGTCTGCGCTCGGCCTATATCCCGTTTTCCGCCGGTCCCCGGGTCTGCACCGGGGCGGGGTTCGCGATGATTGAGGGGCCGCTGATCCTGTCGATGCTGACACGCGCGTTCCGGTTCGAGATCGACCCGACGCGCCCCGCGATGCCGGTGGCGCATCTGACCGTGCGCGGAAAGACGGGTATCTGGCTGAAGATCACGCCGCGCGACGAAACAGGCCGGGATCGCGGGTGAACCCCGGCCGGCTGTAAGCTTCCAAGAATATGTGTCGTGTGATCTGCGCCTGCGTTCAGAACCAGCTTTGAACGCCGCGCGCCGCGCCGGAGATGTCGCGACCGACACCGTCGACCGTGGCACAGCCGGTTAGTGCCGCTGCGACCAGCGCCAGAGCAATCAGCCTTTTCATGCGTCGTGCCTCGTTAGGTTTGTTGTTGCCTGTTTTTATTCTTCTGCCTCGAACCACCAGACCGTGGGAAGGAACCATATTCCATCGCCATAGACCGGCAGCCTGTCCTGTGGATAACTCAATTGTCGCAGATGGGCAATGCGGCCAACCGCATAGCTGTGGATCGGGATGACGTAGCGACCTGAAATCAACACCCGGTCCAGCGCGCGGGCGGCGGCGATGAACTCCTCTCGCGTGCGCGCGGCAAGGATGGCGTCGATCATCGCGTCAGCCGCCGGGGATTTCATGCCCATCAGGTTGCGGCTGCCGGGCTGGTCGGCGGCGGCGGAGCCCCAGTAGAACCTCTGTTCATTCCCCGGGCTGAGCGACAGCGACCGACGCATGAAGGTGATATCGAAATCGAAATCGCGTTCGCGGGCCAGATACTGGGCGTTGTCGATGCGTTCGACATGCAGCTCGATCCCCAGCCGCCGCAGCGCTTGGGCGTAGATATCCATGTAGGCGGTGACCTGCGCCAGCAGCGCATCCTGGCGCAACAACACGTTCAGCCGCAGCGGCCGCCCTTGGGCGTTGCGCAACACCCCGTCATCGGCGACGTGCCAGCCGGCCTCGTTCAGGCGTTTCAGCGCCTTGCGGATATTGGCGCGGTTGCGCGGGGTGCCGTCACCCCGGGGCAGGGTATAGCCCTCCAGCGTGCCGGGCAGCAGGGTCTCGGCGAAGGGTGTCAGCAGCTCGCGCACGCGCCCCTCGGCCGGGCCGGGCCGCTGGCCGAGATCGGAGTTCGAGAAATACGAGGCGATGCGCGGCTGGCGCCCGCCGGTCAGCGTGTCGTTCATGTATTCAAAGTTGAACGCCAGGATCAGCGCCTCGCGCACGCGCCAGTCATCCAGCGGCGCGCGGCGGGTGTTGAAGACGAAACCGGTCATGCCGGTGGGCTTGCCGTGGGGGATTTCGCTCAGCACGATGTCGCCGCGCCGCACCGCCGGGAAATCGTACTGGGTGGCCCAGTCCTCGGCGTTGAATTCGCGCAGGTAGGACAGCGTTTGTGCCTTGAACGCCTCGCGCAGGACGGTGTTGTCGCCGAAGAACTCGATCCGGATTTCGTCGAAATTATGGGTGCCGAGCCGCAGGGGCAGGTCGCGGCCCCAGTAATCGGGGTTGCGGCGCAACGTGACATGGCGGCCGATCTCGTAGTCAGCGACGACATAGGGGCCAGAGCCGATGGGAATATCCTCAATCCGGCCGGCGGCGAAATCGCGGTCCTGCCACTGGGCCTTTTTCAGGATCGGGCGCAGCCCTGCCAGCAGCGCCAGTTCGCGGTCGGCGGTGTTGAAGGTCAGCCGCACGCTGCGCGGGCCGGTGGCCTCGATCGACGCGACCTTGGTCCAGAAGGCGCGATAGCGCGGATGCCCCTCTTGCCCCAGCGTGTGGTAGGACCAGATCACGTCCTCGACCGTCACCGGGCTGCCGTCGGAGAATCGCGCGCCGTCGCGCAGGGTGAATTCGACCCATTCCCGATTCGGCCCCGTCGCAACCGATTCGGCCAAAAGCCCGTATAGGGTGAACGGTTCGTCCCAGGACCGCCCCATGAGCGATTCGTGCGTGAGCTCCCGCAACTGCCAGGGCGGCTCGCCCTTGAGTGTGAACGGATTGAGCGTATCGAACCCGCCCACGTTGCCGGTGACGACGCGCCCGCCCTTGGGCGCGTCCGGGTTCACATAAGGCAGAGACACAAAATCAGGTGGCAGGGCAGGGGTGCCATACATAGCTATGCCATGCCGGGCCTGCGATTCCGCCACCGAGGGGCCAGAAAGAGCCGGCAGCAGTAGGGCGGCGGCGGCGATCCTGAGGCAAAGCGCGACGAAAAAATCTGGTCTCATTCCGGCAACAATCCCGTTCGCACCTTGTTTGTCAGGCCCCGACCGTAAAGACGGATTCACGTCTTTTCAAACTTTTAGCTTGGATCGCGGCGACGGATTGCTTATAAAGGGGGCACTGCTCGATAGGTTTCTTGCCTGTATGAAACCTGCCTCAATAACTTAACGCCGGCTTCGTGCCGGCGTTTTTTTTGGCTCCGCGATCGGGCGTCAAATCATCCTTTCACGGATTGCATAACGCGCTGGTGACGGCTGCATCGCCGGTGCGCAATATCGCATTTCGCCTGCGCCTGCGCCGTGGCAGAAAGGGGCATACTCGCAACATCGGAGAACAGCCAGATGCAACTCAAGGGCAAGACAGCGGTCGTCACGGGATCGAATTCGGGAATTGGCCTCGGCGTGGCGCGGGGCTTCGCCGCCGCCGGTGCGGATGTGGTGCTGAACTCATTCACCGATTCGCCCGAGGATCACCGCCTGGCCACCGACATCGCCGCCGAGTTCGGCGTGAACACGCGGTATATCCAGGCCGACATGTCAGACCCGGACGCCTGCCGCGCACTGATCGAAAAGGCCGGCGCCTGCGATATCCTGGTGAACAATGCCGGTATCCAGCACGTCGCCCCGGTGGATGAATTCCCGGTCGAGAAATGGAACGCGATCATCGCCATCAACCTCAGCTCGGCCTTTCACACCACCGCCGCCGCGCTGCCGCTGATGCGCGCCGCCGGCTGGGGTCGGGTGATCAACATCGCCAGCGCCCACGGGCTGCGCGCCAGCCCCTTCAAATCGGCCTATGTGGCGGCCAAGCACGGCGTCGTCGGGCTGAGCAAGGTCGTGGCGCTGGAAACCGCGCGCGAGCCGATCACCTGCAACGCGATCTGTCCGGGTTACGTGCGCACGCCACTGGTTGACGCCCAGATACCCGACACCGCCAAGGAATACGGAATTTCCGAGGAAGAGGCGATTGAAAAGGTGATCCTGCTCAAGCAGCCGTCAAAGGAATTCGTCAGCGTCGAACAGGTGGCGGGCATCGCCACATTCCTGTGCTCGGACGCGGCCGAGCAGATTACCGGCACGACGATTTCCGCCGATGGCGGCTGGAGCGCCCAGTAACGGCACCAACAGAGTGGGGGGACGTCCCCCACCCGACCCGGTGAAACGGCGGCGGGGTTCAGTCGCGCGGCTTGATGCGGGATATCTCGTTCGCTTCCAGGTAGGCCTCTTGTTCGGGGGTCAGGTCGACCTTGTCAAAGCCGGTGATCATGGGGCGCAGGTGGTGGCGGAACCCCGGCGGCACCGTCAGCAGATAGACATGCGCAATGACAAAGGCGGCAATCGCCCAGGCCGCCAGCAGGTGGATCTGGCTGACCCAGTAGACCAGCGTCAGCGCCTGGGGTGCGTCCTCCCACAGGTTCCAGCCCAGCACCAGCAGCCCAGTCACCCAGATCGCCGGAAACAGCACCAGCTTGAGCGCCAGATAGGTCAGCGCCTGCATCGGGTTGTGCTTGCGCCAATAGGCCTTGCGATAGGGGTGGGGTTCGCCTTTGAATATCCCCCAGGCATAAAAACGGGCGACCTGCGGCAGGCCCCGCAGCGTCGGCAGGTAATGCACCCAGGTGCCGGTGGTCAGGTGCCAGAAGATGGCAAAGACCCACAGCGCGATCAGCACCAGCGCGGCCACCACATGCAGGCCGAGCGCGGTGCTGAAATGGATGACATGGTGCAGACCGCTCAGCCGCATCCCGGTGAACAGCAGGGCAAATATCAGCACCACCTGCGCCCAGTGCCAGAAGCGCTCGAAACGCGGGAATATCTTGACGCTGCGTTCAGTCATGATCGCCCCTTCGGCGGCCGACAAGCCGCAGCAACAGATGCAACATCACGCCGCCCAAGGTTGCCAGCACCAGCGCCAGCCCGGCGATGCCGGCGGGGCTGTAGGGCCGCGTGCCGGGCAGGTTGATGCCCTCGATCCCGTCCATGCGACCGCCCTCGGCGTGGCAGTTGCCGCAATGCAGGGCGTCATGCTTTGGCGCGACCATGTGGGTGATCGGCCAGTACATGTAGGTATCGACGAAATCGAAATTGCCGGAATAGGTCTCATCCGCGGCCTCCATCCCAGCCTGGATCGCCTTGGCCCAGTCGAAATTGGTCCACAGCGCGGTGTCGGTGTCGGGCCCCCAGACATGGGAATAGACCAGTTCGTTCAACTCGGCGTCATAGGCCTGGCGCCCCTCCATCCGTTTGAACGGCCAGATCCGGCTGTCGGCCCCGTCAGGGGTGCCGTGGATGGGGTTGATCTCGACCGGGGCGGATGGGTCGATCTTGCGGTCAGCAGTGGTATAGTCGACGGCGCCGTTGAACCAGGCATAGACCGGCGGCACATCTTCGCCCCAGTCGAAATCGCCCTTGGTCGAAAGATATGTGTGGCGGTGGTCGCCATCGGATTCCAGGTAGTCCGAGATCGCCAGCGCGCGCCCCTCTTCATCCAGCTTGCCGGCGGTGGACCAGTCCCACCAGGTCTTGGTGGCGACGCCGCCGCGGGCAAAGGCGGGGATGTGGCAGCTCTGACAGGCCAGGGTGTCTGTATGATCGTTCAGCTTGAGCCCGATGATATTGGTGTCATGCGGGGTGTCGGTGTGGCAGCTCTGGCAGCTTGCGGCGCGGCGTGGCCCGCCGGGCCTGGCCGGCTCGCCCCCGCCGACGGCGGTGATATTGTAGCGCGAGCCGGACCAGGTGTGACGGTCGCTGACATGGCAGGTGGAGCAGGCGAAATTTTCGCCCTGCGGCGACATATGCACGTCGACGTCGAGCGGCGGGTCGTAAAGCGCCGACGAAAGATCCCCGTGTTTCACGTTGTCGCCGCCGCCGCCGTAGAAATGGCAGTTGCCGCAGTTGTCGCGCCCCGGCATGCCGACGCTTTGCGCGGCCTTGGTCAGATCGACCGGCTTGGCCGGCGCCCCGGTGATGGTCACGGCACCATCCGGCAGCGGGGCCAGGGCCGGGTGACCAGCGCCGGTCGATGTCTTGGCGTATTGCCCCGAACGGTCGTGACAGGCCAGGCAGTCGGGCGTGACCCCGGCCTCGACCGGGCTTTGGTGCATGTCATCCCAACCATATCCGGCATGGCACGAGGTGCAGCGCGCCTCGTTCCCCACGACGTTGCCGCAAAACGAGTTGATGACATGCCGCTTGCCCAAGAGCTGGCCGGTGGCGGGCTGCTCGAACTCCCAGGTGAAATGGATCGAATGCATCACCTGGTCATCGGCCTCGGTATGGCATTGCAGACAGGCGCGCGTCACCTCGGGACCCGAGGTGAACTCACGCTGCAGCGGCTTGAGCTTGCTATGGTCGGTGGTGCTTGCCGAGAGCGCTGCTTCGGCCTCGGGCGGCTCGGGCGCGGCCGCCTCCTGCGTCGAGGCCACGAGCGGCAGGGCCGCGAGGGCGCCAGCCAAGGCAAGGGCCGCTGGCAGACGCGGCAGGGGGCGGAAGGAAAATCTCATTCCCCGATCTGAATATATGCCCGCGGCGCGCGCATTGATTCAGATCAAACGTCGCGATCAGGGCTGCCGGTGGGCTTGCGTTTGCCGCTCGCCTCGCCCTGACCCGGGTAGACGAGCCCTGCCGAGATCACCAGCTTGGCGGCCTCCTCGATCGTCATGTCCAGTTCGATGACGTCCTCGCGCGGCAGAAACAGCAGGAACCCGCTGGTCGGGTTGGGGGTGGTCGGCAGAAAGATCGACAAAAGGTCGCCGCCGGTTTCGGCCTTTTTCAGCACCTCGCCCCTGGCCTCGGTCGAGATAAAGCCGATGGCCCAGATCCCCTTGCGCGGATACTGGATCAGGCAGGCCTTTTCAAAGCTGCGCTCGCTTTGGGCAAAGACAGTTTCTGCGATCTGTTTGACGCCGGAATAGATTGACCGGACGACCGGCATCCGGTCGACCAGCGATTCAGCGATACGGATCAGCGACGCGCCGATCAGCCCCTTGGCAACCCAGCCCACGGTGATGGTGAAGATCAGGAAGATGATGACACCGAGGCCGTGCAGGTTGATGCCGATATACTGTTCGGGGCGGAACCTGTTGGGAATGAGGGGCAGCACCACGCTGTCGACCCATCCGATCAGCGTCCACAACAGCCATATTGTCAGCCCGACCGGCAGTATGACCACGACCCCGGTCAGGAAGCTGCTTCTCAAGCTGTGAAACAGGCCCGGGCGTTTACCGCGTTGCGGTTCTTCGTCAAAAGGCGTGTTCATGAGGCAATCATTGTTCCCTTGCTCTGGCGATATCTAAGCACTCGCACGCCTCGCGGCAATGGCGATTCGCCGCCGGCGGAGCAGGGGGGTTGCGCAGGCCCCGGCAGGGGGGTATACGCGCGCCACCTGAACTTCGCAGGTGCGGGGCCGGGCCGGCCCGGGGGAGACATCCCCGGCGGTCCACCGGTTGAGGCGAAACGCCTCTGTTTATCCCCGCACCGAGGCACAAACCGGAAAGGAAACGAGACATGGCTCTTCCCGAGTTTTCCATGCGTCAGCTTCTCGAAGCGGGCGTTCACTTCGGCCACCAGACCCAGCGCTGGAACCCGCGCATGGGTGAATTCATCTATGGTGCGCGCAACGGCATCCACATCATCGACCTGACCCAGACGGTGCCGATGCTGGACGCCGCGCTGAACGCGATCCGCGATTGCGTTGCCAAGGGCGGCCGGGTGCTGTTCGTCGGCACCAAACGCCAGGCCAGCCAGCCCGTCGCTGAAACGGCCGAGAAATGCGCGCAATACTACATGAACCACCGCTGGCTTGGCGGCACGCTGACCAACTGGCAGACGGTGTCCAAGTCGATCCAGCGCCTGACCCAGCTGGACGAGATGCTGGTCGGCGGCGCCGAAGGGCTGACCAAGAAGGAACGGTTGGGCATGGAACGCGAGCAGTCCAAGCTGCAGGCCAGCCTCGGCGGCATCCGCGAAATGGGCGGCCTGCCGGACATGCTGTTCGTGATCGACGTCAAGAAAGAGGCGCTGGCGGTGGCCGAGGCCAACAAGCTGGGTATCCCGGTCGTGGCCGTGGTCGACACCAACTGCTCGCCCGATGGCATCGACTATATCATCCCCGGCAACGACGACGCCGCACGCGCGATCGCGCTTTACTGCGACCTGGTTTCGCGCTCGGCGCTGGACGGCATGACGGCGCAGATGGGCGCCGCCGGTGTTGACCTGGGCGCACTGGAAGAAGCGCCCGTCGAAGAGGTTGCAGTCTCGACCGGCGTAGAGACCGGCAACGTCAGCGAAGAGACCGCGCATGACGACGCCGTCGCCAAGGATGCGCCCCTCGACATCGAGTCGACCGAAGAGGTAAAGGCCGAAGCCGAAGAGAAGGCCGAAGGCTGAGCCGCGCGCCTGTAACTGACATTGGCGGCGGGCTGGTCCGCCGCCGCACGATTTCGAAGATTTGAGGAGAGCCGAGATGGCGATCACTGCTGCGATGGTGAAAGAACTGCGCGACATGACCGGCGCAGGAATGATGGACGCGAAAAAGGCGCTGACTGAGACCGGCGGCGAAATGGAAGCCGCTGTCGACTGGCTGCGGACCAAGGGCCTGGCCAAGGCGGCCAAGAAATCGGGCCGCACCGCGGCCGAGGGTCTTGTCGCTGTGCGCGTCGAGGGTGACCGCGGCGTTGCCGTCGAGGTCAACTCCGAAACCGACTTTGTCGGCAAGAACGCTGAATTCCAGGAAATGGTCGGCGCGATTGCCGGTGTCGCGCTGAACGCCGCGGATATCGAGGCGCTCAAGGCCGCCGATCTGAACGGCAAGAGCGTGGCCGACACGATCACCGACAAGGTCGCCACCATCGGCGAGAACATGACCCTGCGGCGGATGGCGTCGGTCGAGGGCGATACCGTCGTGGCCTATGTCCACAATGCGGTTGCCGATGGCATGGGCAAGATCGGCGTGCTGGTCGCGCTCAAGGGTGGCGATGTCGATTTCGGCAAGAAGGTCGCCATGCATATTGCGGCGACCAACCCTGCCGCGCTGGACGAGGCGTCGCTTGATCCCGCGATCGTGGAAAAGGAACGTCAGATCCAGATCGACATCGCGCGCGAATCGGGCAAGCCCGACAACATCATCGAGAACATGATCAAGGGCCGGATGAAAAAGTTCATGGCCGAGGTCACGCTGCTGGGCCAGTCCTTTGTCATCAACCCCGATCAGACCGTCGCCGCCGCGGCGGCCGAGGCCGGCGCCGAAATCACCGGCTTTGTCCGGATCGAGGTGGGCGAGGGGATCGAGAAGGCCGAAGAGGACTTCGCCGCCGAGGTCGCCAAGACCGCCGCAGGCGCCTGATCCGGAAAACAACAACGAAATCGGCGCCTTCGGGCGCCTTTTTCATGTCTTTCGAGGCGGTGACAAGCGCGTTCAGTTCGTCGCGTGCGATCAATCGCTGCCTCTCAGATGCTCCGCCAGCGCATCGATGGCCAGCTTGTACCCATTCGGGCCAAAGCCGCAAATCACCCCCAACGCCACCTTGGCGATATAGGAGCGATGGCGAAAATCCTCGCGCGCATGGACATTTGAGAGGTGAAGCTCAACTGCCGGCAGCTCGACCGAACTCAGCGCGTCCATCAGAGCGATCGAGGTGTGTGTATAGGCGCCGGCATTGATGACGATGCCGTCATGCACGCCGCGTGCGGCGTGGATCATGTCGATCAGCGCGCCCTCGGAATTGTCCTGACGAAAGTCCAGCCCGAGCCCCAGCGCCTTGGCATGGGTGCGGCAGGCGGTTTCGATCTCGGCCAGGGTGGTGGCACCGTACACCTCTGGCTGGCGCTGACCCAGCAGGTTGAGGTTGGGACCGTTGAGGATCAGGATCGAGGTCATTGTCGCGGGCACCCGAAATCGGTTGAAACATGGCTGGCGCGATTTAAGCCGCGCCAGCCGGCCGTGTCGAGAACCGGGATACCACGGCGCCATCATTCGGGGCGAGTGTGACCCAGTTGCAGAATTTCCGGCAGGTGCGAAGAACGTGCAAGCCGCGCCGCGATGGCGCATTGATGAGCTTTAGCCGGCAAGCACTTGATATAATGCAGGTACATAGCGCTTTGGTGGATTTTTAATCTATGTTATAGTTAACATAATATTGATTATGCGCCTTCGGCTAGGCGGCGTTGCAACTGCAACGTGAAAATCAACCTCCGGCCTCCTTGGTTCAACTGGTAGTTGAAACGCAACATATAGGAGGTTCCACAATGGAAAAACTCAAGCTGAAAGCGGTGCTCGTGCTCGCCCGTAAGCTTGCGCCGGTGGTGCTGGGTGCGGTTGGGGGCTTCGTCGCCTCCACCTACCCCGGCACCTTCGCGGCGTTCTGCGGCGGTGGCATGTGATGGACCCCGCAGTAACAGGTGCGTTGATCAGCGCCGGGTCAAATCTGCTGGGCGGGCTATTCGGTGGCTCGTCCAGCAGTGATATGGCGAAACAGTACGTCTATAACATGTTCGCCACCAAGAACACGGCGTTGAAGCAACCGCGCTGGCTCCGGGAAGGTGCAGAAGCGGCGGGTTTCAACCCGCTTACCCTGCTTATGTCTGGTGCCGGTCAACAGCCTCTTGGGGTTTCACCTGGCGGCGGGGGGTCACTCTCGACCGCCGAGTTTCTCGGGAAAGCTGTCGGTGACGTTGCCGAAACTTGGTTCAATCGTGAGCAAATCGCCGATCAGGCGGAACTTGACCGGATCAAGGTCGAGATGGCGCGCGAAGAACTCGCGTATTGGAAGAACCGAAACAATGGCAAGGGACCGAAACCCGATATTGATTTCGGGTATGGCCTAGCTGGCGGTACTCGGACGACTACACGGCAGGAAGCGCCAGCGCCAACGCTGTCGCCTAACGTTGTGCGCCCGCGAGCCCGTCCTTTTGGGGTTATTGAGCGGTTCGACGGGTCGCAATGGTTCTATCGTACTGACCGCATGTCGGCACAAGAAGCGCAAGACATGTACGGGGAAGTAGCGGAGCAAGTAACCGGCGCCCGGAATTATAAAGAGGATGCCGAGTATAACCGCCAGATCGCCTTGGCGCGGGAAGGCGTTTCCGATGAAGATTGGACCGTGAAAGGCGCTCTGCGGCCGGTGTTCGGCGGGCCGCGCGATCCATATCTTTCAGAGAAACCGCGAAAAACTCGGAAAGAAAGAGCCGATGAATATCGGTCCGGCATTCCCGAGTGGATGCGGAATTGAGTCGCTGCAAAGGCTGTGCGCGGCGGCGTCGCGCACTGCGAAAGTTTGTTCTGAAACTGCGTAAGAAAGGAAGACGCAAATGAAACTGACAGAAGTTATCTCCGCCAGTCCGGCCAGTATGCCACAGTCTGTGCGGCGCAATGATTGGCGCTGCCTGACAAGTGCCGACCCCGGCAAAATCATACCCCTCGCGTATGCGCCGCTTCTTCGGGAAGATCGTGTGTCGCGCGGTGCGGCGCGTATCCGCGTTGAAATGGCCGAGACCGTGCTGCCGCTGCTTAACGCGGTCGGCGTTACGGCCTATGCGCATTTCGTGCCGTTCCTGGCGTTTGATCGCTTCAACGGTCTTGACCAGTTGAACCGCTCCTACATGGGTCAGCCGGAAACCGATGGCGGCGCAGTGGTGCCTTTCTTCGAAACGATCACCTATGACCCAGAAGAGGCGATCTTTAAGACCATGGGCATTCATGCCCCGGATGAAAGCGAGATCAACAGCGCCGTGGTTGAGGCGTACAACGTCCTCGTGAACTTCCGGCGCAAGGCGCGGTCCACAAAGTTGCCGTTGCGGCTCAAGGATGAAACGACGCTCGCAACGGGCTTTTGGCGCAATAGCACCATGTCCCACATCGTGCCGGATTACGATGCGGCCATGCTGGATGGCGAAGTGGAGCTGGCGCTTGATGGTGAAGTGACGTTTCCGTATACCATTGGTGGTAATGTCGCCTTCAGGAACGCGCAAGGTATTGCGCCAAGCGGCAATAGCGCCCCTGCGTTTTCGTCGGGTACCGAGACGGCGCTTTTCGGGTCATGGTATCGGCATGAAGATTTGCGCCTGCTTATGGACAACATAAAGGGTGAGTTGGCGCAGGAAAGCGTCACTCTGTCGCTCAACAATATCGAGCAGGCGAAGCGCACGGTTGCGTGGGCGCGTGTCCGCGAACAATACTCGGGCCTTGATGATGATCATATCATTGACATGCTCATGTCGGGCATTCGGGTGCCCGATGCTCAGATGGCCCAGCCTATCCTTTTGGATCGTCAGACCACGATTGTGGGAATGAACCAGCGTTTCGCGACGGATAGCGGCAATCTCGATAAGTCGGTTACTCGTGGCGAGGCGTTCCTTTCGCTCAATATGCGCACGCCTCCGATGAATACCGGCGGTATCATCCTGATCACGCTTGAGGCGGTGCCGGATCAGCTATTCGAGCGTCAACAGGACCATTTCCTTACGACAGTCGACGTGGATGATCTGCCGGAAGCGGTACGCGACGATTTGGATATGGATAAGGTCGCGGTGGTGCCGAACTCGCATGTTGATGTTCTGCATTCGCAACCGACCGCAACCTTCGGTTACGCGGGCCTTAATTACCAGTGGAACCGCAACATCCCGAACATCGGCGGCAAGTTCATGCGCCAGCTTAACGATCCGTTCGTAGAGGATCGGCAACGCATCTGGTCACCGGAAACGGTGGACCCTGAGTTGACCGAAGATTTTTACCTGGCGAACGGCGTGCATAAGAAGGTCTTCGCGGATACCCTCGCGGAGCCGTTTGAGATCACCACCATCGGCGGACTTGAAATCGTCGGTAAGACCGTGTTCGGGCGTCGTCTGCAGGAAGACGTTGGGGCCTATGAAGCGGTTGAGGAGAAACAGCCTGTTGAGGAGAGCGGGGAATGAAAATCTTCGACATAAAAAACCCCTCCGATTGGGTGGCGGTGCAACCTGGCGAAGCGCTAAAGATGGAAATTGCCAAAGGCAATCGGCGCGCGCGGCTTCATGTCAATGCCTCCGCACGTGTGTCCTTGCTGGTCTCGGCAGGGCCGGGAACAGAGCCTGTGCTTGTGGGCTGTTCGGACGGTCTTTTTGAGGTGTGCTTTACGGCAGATGGGACGCGGTTCGTTGAGTTCCATGCGCCCAAAAACACCTTGATCTTTGTGCGGCCTGAGACGGCGTCTCAGATGGTCGGCAAAACTGGCCTCGTGAAGTTCACGAACGTGGAAAACGTGGGGGGGCGGCACTCGGACCTTGACCGGATGATGCACTACATGCGCCGGAATGAGGAAAGGCGCGACAAGGCGCTAGAGGCCGAGCGGCAAGAGCTTCGCGAAATGCGAAAGCGGATCGAGGCGAAGGATGCCGAGCGGGCTGAGCGAAAACAGCTTCCGAAACCGGATGAACAATCGACGGTTGAAGGGGAAGATCCCGCGGAACAACCGGAGGGCGATAAGGAAGGCGGTGAAGAATGAAGTGCGCGAAACGGGTGATCCAACGGTTCATCCGGCGCGGCTTCAACAAGGCGGGGGGCGAAATGCCCCTCGCCGGGTCGCCCGGTGATGTTGTTCGCAGACTGCCACAGACCTACCAGGCGGCGGCGGTCAATCTGGTGAACTTCCCGTATCTAAAAACGCGGGATTACAGGCATAAGAAGGAAAAGACGGATCGCACGGGTGTGCATCCGTGGGTTATCGAGTTCTTCCTGTCGCTGCAAAAAGAGTTCGAGCGGCGCGGCTATCCGATGTTCGCGTTTGAGTTTTACCGCTCGGACGAGCGTCAACAGGCGCTTTATGTCAAGGGTGTCACAAAGGCGCGCGGCGCGCAGTCGGCCCATAATTGGGGCTGCGCGGTCGATATTGTGCATTGTGAACGCTTCTGGGACCTGACCCCGAAAGAATGGGGGGTTATCGGCGCTATCGGCAAGGAGGTTGCGCGTAAGCGCAATCTCCAAGTCGTATGGGGCGGCGATTGGGACTTTTATGACCCCGCACATTGGCAACTGGCCCATTGGCGCGACGTGCGTAATCTTTGGGAAGATCGGTTCGATTGGCCGGAAATCATGACGACAGCGGATTTTCTAGACATAGAAAGCCGGCTGTCGGCCAAGCGTTTGAACGCGCGGCTTAAACAAATGCCGTCGCATTTGCGGCCATGACGGTCGCGGCGCTGTGCGTGTGTCGCGGGTCGCCCTATTGGGCGATGCCGGGGGTCGAGTGCTTCGACCTGGCGCGAGATATGCGGACCTTCGACGGCGGGATGCCTGTTGTTGCGCATCCGCCCTGCCGTATGTGGGGCCGCTATCATTACAAGGCGCTCGGGTCTGAGCGTGAAAAGGAGCTGGCGCGTCTGGCGGTCGTCCATGTGCGTCGATGGGGCGGTGTTCTTGAACATCCGTCCGGTTCCAAGCTTTGGGCCGATGTGGGCCTGCCGCGACCTGGTGCGCCGCCCGATGTGTTCGGCGGGCGCACGTTGTCTGTGCGTCAATGCGATTGGGGCCATAGGGCGATTAAATCGACCTGGCTTTATGTTTGCGCCCCGTATCTGCCGCCTCGTCCGGTTGCTGCGACCGGTCCATTTGTTCCGGTTGAACATATGGGGCGGCAGGAGCGAGAGCGGACGCCACCAAAATTTGCGGAATGGCTAGTTGCCATAGCGCGTTCAGCGTGATCCGCGAGCCGTGCCCGAAACGGAAACTCCAAGTATTGGAGTTTCGGGCACGGCGAAACTCCCTCCCCTTGTGGGGATATACATTTAGTGACAGGGAATGAGGCAAATGTGCATCTCGCCGGGCAGGCTTTACGATGACGATTACGACGAAGGGTTTGTTCTCATTCCCTGTCGCAATTGCTGGCAATGCAGGAAAAACAGGGTCAATGACCTCGTTGGGCGGTGTATCGCGGAAAGTAAAACAGCAGATCAGACGGTTGCCGTAACCTTTACCTATGCCGGTGATAGTCCGAATTGCGCGACCTTGGTTTACAAGGATTTTCAGGATTTCATGAAGCGCCTTCGGTATGAGGGCTACCGCGTTCGGTACATCGTGGCGGGCGAGTACGGCAGTGAAAGGGGGCGCGCCCACTGGCACGCCATTCTCTTCTTCTATGGCAAAACTCTTGTGGCAAGGGATGCGGCGGAGCCGCGAACGGAATGGGAAATTCGCTTCGCCCGATACAAAAATGACGCTGCCGCTAGAATATTCTGGCAACCGTGGTCCGCCCATTTCAGGGGCGAGCCAAAAACAAGGGGCTTCGTCTATTTTCAGCGCCCGGACTATGAGAGTTTCGGCTATGCCCTGAAACAGATTGTTGAGTATGCGCTTAAAGACAGTGGCACCTTTCAGGCGGCGCATGTCGGCCATGTGTCCATGTCGAAAAAACCGCCTCTCGGGCATGATTGGTTCATTGACCTGGCGAATAGGTACATTCAGCAAGGGTTGTCACCACAGAACCCGGGCTATTCCTTCCCTGATGTGTTCGACAGTGAAGGGAAGCGGCGCAAGTTCTGGCTTCAAGGCCGGATGCGCGAAATGTTCGTCGAGTACTTCATGTGGGCGTATCGCTCCTATCACGGGCGTGAATATCCGTTCTCGGAATTGCTCGCGGAACATCAAACGCGCATATATGAGGAGCTTTGGGACCATGATGTTTGGGAAGCCGCGCAGCGGCGTATGGAAGAGGCAAAGTCCGCTCAACCGGCGCGTAAGCGCGTGCCCGAATGGCTGCGCGTTCCCGGATGGGATTATAAACGGTATTTTTGGGACGGAAAGGAGTTGCGCGGCGGTGGACGCCTCACCTGTTTGAACGGTCTCACGGTCCGGATCGGACCGGGAATAGCGTGGATAGAAAAGGAGTTTGAGCTATGGCTCGTAAGCGATCCAAGCGATCTCGTAAGAAGGATGATAAGGCTCGGCGCGACCCAGATAGAAGCGGAGCAAGCGCGCGATCACCTGCGAGAAAGCCAGCAAAAAAAATAAGAGAAACCCCGCTCTCTGTGAATTGGGACAAATACGAAACTCCCCGCATTCTGTCGCATCGGTCCAGTCGGAGAGGCTACGGCGGAACGTTGGCCGGAATATCGGTGGCGCGTAGCGCCCCCTCCCATCGGGAAAAGGGGGGATTGGGGGGGTCTGGGGGGGCCAAGGGGGGCAAAGCCCCCCTTCGCACCCCCAGGACGGTTGCAGCTGGGTGGACGGTCGGTCAAAGGCATGATCGTGATCATTCGCAAAAAGCGCGCCGGAAGACCTGTAAAGAAAGGCCACAGTCTGCTAACAAACGCGGGGGCGGCGGGGGACCACGCCGCGAATTTGTACCTTGGTGTGATAGGAGTTGAGACGATGCGGTTTCTCTTTGCGTGCCTCGTTATCATCATCTTTGTGGCGATGGTGCTTTAATCGCAAGATGCGGTTGACACACACAACATCTTGTGAAACTGATTGGCGGTAGTTGGCCAGTGGGCCGGGGGCGAATGCACTTTATTGGTGTTCGCAATTTATTGATTATACGCCTTTTGTACACGGCGCGACGGGGCCGCTTGGACGGCCCCGCCTCTGGCAAATCTCAGAAAAACGCCTGCAGCCCGGTCTGTGCCCGCCCCAGGATCAGCGCATGCACGTCGTGCGTCCCCTCATAGGTGTTGACGGTTTCCAGGTTGACCATGTGGCGGATGACCTGGAATTCGCCAGAGATGCCGTTGCCGCCATGCATGTCGCGGGCCATTCGGGCGATGTCCAGCGCCTTGCCGCAGTTGTTGCGCTTGATCAGACTGATCATCTCGGGCGCTGCGATAGCCTCGTCCATCAGGCGGCCGACGCGCAATGCTGCCTGCAGGCCCAGCGTGATTTCGGTCTGCATGTCCGCCAGCTTCTTTTGATAAAGCTGGGTGTTGGCCAGCGGACGACCGAACTGGTGCCGGTCCAGCCCGTATTGCCGCGCCGCGTGCCAGCAGAATTCAGCCGCGCCCATCACGCCCCAGGCGATGCCGAACCGCGCCCGGTTGAGACAGCCGAACGGCCCCTTGAGCCCCTCGACATTGGGCAGCAGCGCATCCTCGCCCACCTCGACGCCGTCCATCACGATTTCGCCGGTGATAGATGCGCGCAAGCTCAGCTTGCCTTCGATCTTGGGCGCGGACAGACCCTTTTGCCCCTTTTCCAGCACGAAACCGCGGATCTTGCCGTCATGCGCCTCGGACTTGGCCCAGACGACAAAAACATCGGCGATCGGACTGTTCGAGATCCACATCTTGGCCCCGGTCAGCCGATAGCCGCCGTCGGTCTTGACCGCGCGGGTCTTCATCCCCGCCGGGTCTGAGCCGGCATCGGGTTCGGTCAGCCCGAAACAGCCAATCAACTCGCCTGTGGCGAGGCCCGGCAGGTATTTGCGGCGCTGTTCCTCGCTGCCATAGGCGTAGATGGGGTACATCACCAGGCTGGATTGCACGCTCATCATGCTGCGATAGCCGGAATCGACGCGCTCGATCTCGCGCGCGACCAGGCCATAGCTGACATATCCGGTGCCCAGCCCGCCATATTCCTCAGGGATGGTGGTGCCCAACAGCCCCATCTTGCCCATCTCGCGGAACAGGTCCGGGTCGCTGGTTTCGTTCTCATAGGCCTGCGCGACACGCGGCGCCAGCACCTCGTTGGCAAAGCTGCGGGCGCTTTCAGCGATCATGCGTTCGTCTTCTTCCAACTGTTTTTGCAGGAAAAACGGGTCTTCCCAGTTGAAAGAACTCAGTCCGGGCCGGTCCTTGGCGCGAAGCGTCGGGGCGTCGAGGCTCATGGCATCTCTCCTCATGCGGTATGCTCAATTCATTTGCATTCTAGTTCGGTATCAGGCAGGGAAATAGCGAAAATTCCGCATTCTTGCATGAGTATATCGCATATATGCCCCCTACCCCACGCCGCTTTCTGCCTTCTACCGCCAGCCTGCGCGCGCTCGAGGCGCTCGACCGGCTGGGCAGCGCCACCGCCGCCGCCGAAGAGCTGAACCTGTCCCAAAGCGCCGTCAGCCGGCAGTTGCAGACGCTGGAGGATCAGCTTGGCGTGCGGCTGTTGCTGCGCCACGGCCGCCGTTTGGCGCTGACGCCGGAGGGCACCGACTACGCCGCCTCGGTGCGCGAGGCGCTGCAAAAGATCACCCAGGCGTCGCAACGGCTTACGGTGAACCCCTCGGGCGGGTCGCTGGACCTGGCGATATTGCCGACCTTTGGCATGCGCTGGCTGGTGCCGCGCCTGCCCGATTTCGCGCGCCGTCACCCGGAGGTGACGATCAACCTCGCCACTCGGCTGCGACCGTTCAACTTTGCCTCTGAAGGGTTTGATGCGGCTATATTTTTCGGTGACGGAAATTGGTCCGGTACCGCCACGTTAAAGCTGCGGGACGAGGCGCAGGTCGCGGTTGCGGCGCCCGCGCTGCTGGAGACCGATACGCCAACCACACCGCGCGACCTGCTGCGGCTGCCGCTCTTGCATATCGAAACCCGGCCACGGGCCTGGGCGGGCTGGTTCGCCGCGCACGGGGTGACGATCGAGACGGTCACCGGCACGATCTACGACCAGTACGGCACCATCACCCAGGCGGCGCTGCATGGGCTGGGGGTGGCGCTGTTGCCCGATTACCTGGCGGAACAGGACCTCGCCATCGGCCGGCTGCGCCGCGCATGGGGCGGGCCGACGCCGCTGTCGGGGGCCTATTACCTGGTCTGGCCCGAGGCCAGGACGCGCCACAGCGCGCTGGTCACCTTCCGCGACTGGCTGGCGACACAGGTCGACGACGACGAGCGCCTGCCGCGCTAGCCCTGCGGCGCGCCCCGTGGTCATCCCGTGACTGGCGTCAGCCCCTCGCGGAACCGGCGCATGTTGCGCTGATAGTTGCGCGCGCTTTCGCGCAGCCCCTCGATGGCGGCGTCATCAAGGCTGTGCACCACCCTGCCCGGTGCGCCCATGACCAGGCTGCCGGGGGGGATTTCCTTGCCCTGGGTCACCAGCGCGCCGGCCCCGATCAGGCAGTTTTCGCCGATCACCGCACCGTTCAGTACCGTGGCGCCCATTCCGATCAGCGTGTTCTGCCCCAGCGTGCAGCCATGCAGCATCGCCTTGTGGCCGATGGTGCAACCCGGCCCGATGGTCAGTGGATAACCCGGATCGGTATGTAGGACGCTGTTTTCCTGGATGTTGCTGCCCGCGCCCACGACGATAGTTTCGTTGTCGCCCCGCAGCGTGGCACCGAACCAGATCGAACCGCCGGCCTCCAGCACCACTTTACCGATCACGTTGGCATCGGGGGCGACCCAGGTGTCTGGGTCGATCTCGGGCACGCGGCCCTGCAAGCTGTAAATCGTCATGTCTGCTCCTCGAATTCCCGCTGCAGCCGTTGGACATGGGCGTTCAGCCCGGGTTGCTGCACGCGTTTCAGCCGCGTGGCGCTGACGATGGTTGTCAGGCGCGCGAACGTGTCTTCCAGATCGTCGTTGATCAGGACGTAATCGTATTCTGCCCAGTGGCTGATCTCGTCCCAGCTTTTCAGCATCCGCCGGGCGATCACCTCGGCCGAATCCTGCCCGCGCTTTTCCAGCCGCCGGCGCAATTCGGCAATCGAGGGCGGCAGGATGAAGATCGACAGGGTGTGTGCGCTTAGGGTGGAAGTCTGAACCTGCTGCGCGCCCTGCCAGTCGATATCAAAGAGCACATCGCGCCCCTCGTTGATCGCCGCCTCGACCGATGCCTTGGGTGAGCCGTAGAAGTTGCCGAAAACCTGGGCGTGCTCCAGCATTTCACCGTCATCCACCTGGCGCTTGAACTCGGCCTCGCTGAGGAAATGATAATCCTGCCCGTCCACCTCGCCCGCGCGGGGCGGGCGGGTGGTGGCCGAGACGGAAAACGAAATGCTGGGGTCCCAGTCCCGCAGCCGCCGCGACAGCGTCGATTTTCCCGCGCCCGAGGGCGACGAAAGGATGATCAAAAGGCCCCGCCGTTCGGTCATGTTGCGCCCTGCCCCGCCTTTGTTACCGGCCATGTGCCGGCCCTGTCTTCATTCCACATTCTGCACCTGCTCGCGCATCTGGTCGATCACGGTTTTCAGCTCCAGCCCCAGCGCCGTCAACGCCGCGTTCTGCGCCTTGGAACACAGGGTGTTGGCCTCTCTGTTGAATTCCTGCATCAGGAAATCCAGCTTGCGGCCCACCGGACTGCCCGCCGCCAGCAATTCGCGCGCGGCGGCGACATGGGCGCGCAGGCGGTCGATTTCCTCGGTCACGTCCTGCTTGACCGCCATCATCGCCATTTCCTGCGCGACACGGGCCTCGTCGGCCTGCACCGTCTCGGTCACTCGCGCCAGCGCCAGGGCGAATGCACGCCGGGTTTCCGGCAGCCGCGCCTCGGCGGCCTCGGCCGCGGCCTCGGTCAGGCGTTCGATCGCGTCAAGTTGCGCCGTCAGCACGCGGGCCAGCGCCTGGCCCTCGGCCTCGCGCATCTTCAGAAAGGCCGCCAGCACAGGCTCCATATCCGCCACCAGCACGGGCGTCAGCGCCTCGGTGCCGGTGTCGTCGGACGGGGTGTCAAAGATGCCGCGCAGCGCCAGCAGGTCGGCCGCCGTGGCCGGGGCCAGCGCGACGCCGCGCTCCGCTGCACGCGCCTCGACCACCTCAAGCGCGCTCAGCGCATCCTCCAGCCGCGCGGGGTTGACCGCCAGCGCACCGGCGCCTTGGTCGCGCGCAACCTTCAGCGTCAGGTTCACGTTGCCGCGCGCCATCGCCCCGGCCAGCCGCGCGCGCAGCCCGGCCTCCAGCCCCTCGATCCAGTCGGGGACGCGCAGGCGCATATCCAGCCCCTTGCCATTGACGCTGCGCAGCTCCCACGTCCAGGAAAACCCTTCGCCGCCCCCTCGGGCGGTGGCGAACCCCGTCATTGATCTGAGCACGCCCATCCTCCTGCGACATCCTGGTGCGGGCCTGTCCTAGTCGCTCACCGGGCCAAGGGCAAGCGCGCCTCCGGTTAACCAATCACGCGCAATCCGCGCGCAATCCCCGAAAAACTGCGGTAAATTGTAATCGAATTGCCAGCAACCGGGCGCGGCGTTTCACGCCGCTGCCGCAAGAACCGCCGACAGGATGCCTGAATGACCGACCTGGTTCACTATCCTGGCGCCGCCGCCCCGATTCATGATGCCGGGCTGCGCGCCCTTTATGCCTATTGGCGGGGCCTGTGCCGGGGCCCGCAATTGCCAAGGCGCGCGGATATCGACCCGCGGCGGATCGAGGCGGTGCTGCCCAACGCCTTTGTCCTGGAACGGATCGCGCCGGGCCTGGCCCGGTTCCGGGTTGCGGGCACGCACCTGGCCGATCTGATGGGCATGGATGTGCGCGGCATGCCGGTCAGTTGCCTGATCCGGCCTGCCGGGCGCGAACATTTCGCCATCGCGCTGACCTGCCTGTTTGAGAACCCGGCAAAGCTGGATCTGTGGCTGACGGCGCCGGCCGGGCCGCTGCGCGGGGCGCAAAGCGGGCAGATGATCCTATTGCCGCTGCAGGGCGATCGGGGAGAGGTCGACCGGGCGCTGGGATGTCTTGTCAGCACGGAGGCGACGGGGCACGCACCACACCGGTTCGACCTGTCGCGCATCCATGTGACACCGCTGAGCGCGCAAGCGGCCGAGCCCCCTGCCCCATCGACCCGCCCGGCCCTGCGCGGCAAACGCCCATGGCTGCGGTTGGCCGCCAGCGATGGCGTGCGCCGGCCTGCGCCTTAAACGGCGGCGCGGGCCTCGGCGGCGCGGGCGGCGCGCAGGCCAGACAGCTCTTCGGCCACGAGGAACGCCAGTTCCAGCGATTGCGAGGCATTCAGCCGCGGGTCGCAGGCGGTGTGATAGCGGTCGGCAAGGTTTTCCTCGAGCACCGCATGCACCCCGCCGGTGCATTCGGTCACGTCCTGGCCGGTCATCTCGAAATGCACGCCGCCGGGGATCGTGCCCTCGGCCCGGTGAATGGCAAAGAACTCCTGCACCTCGCGCAGCACCGAGTCGAAGGGCCGGGTCTTGAACCCGGTCGCCGATTTGATGGTGTTGCCGTGCATCGGATCGCACACCCAGACCACGTCGGCTCCCTCTTCGCGCACGGTCCGGATCAGGCGGGGCAGATGTTCGCCCACCTTGCCGGCGCCGAAACGCGCAATCAGCGTCAGCCGCCCGGCCTCGTTTTCCGGGTTCAGCCGCGCCAGCAGGCGCTTGAGGTCGTCGGTTTCCATCGTCGGGCCGCATTTAAGGCCGATCGGGTTCAGCACCCCGCGGCAGAATTCGACATGGGCGCCGTCAGGCTGGCGCGTGCGGTCGCCGATCCACAGCATGTGGCCGGAACCCGCCAGCCACTTGCCAGAGGTGGAATCGAGTCGGCACAGCGCCTCTTCGTATTCCAGCAGCAGCCCCTCGTGGCTGGTGTAGAAATCGACCGATTGCAGCGACGGCGCATTGGTGCTGTCGATGCCGGCGGCGCGCATGAAATCCAGCGTATCGCTGATCCGGCCCGCCATCTCGCGATAGCGTTCGGCCTTTTCGCCCTCGGCAAAGCCCAGCGTCCACTGGTGCACCTGGTGCACATCGGCATAGCCGCCGGTGGAAAACGCGCGCAGCAGGTTCAGCGTCGCCGCCGCCTGGGTATAGGCCTGCAGCATCTTGCGCGGATCGGGTGTGCGCGCCTCGGGCTTGAACGCCAGTTCGTTGATGATGTCGCCGCGATAGCTGGGCAGTTCGACGCCATCCAGGGTTTCGGTCGGGGCCGAGCGTGGTTTGGCGAACTGCCCGGCCATGCGCCCCACCTTGATGACCGGCACCTTGGCGCCGTAGGTCAGCACCATCGCCATCTGGAGCATCACCTTGAAGGTGTCGCGGATCGCATCTGCCGAGAACTGGTCAAAGGCTTCGGCGCAATCGCCACCCTGCAGCACGAACGCCTCGCCGCGCGACGCCGCGCCAAGCTGACGCTTGAGCCGCCGCGCCTCGCCGGCAAAGACCAGCGGCGGAAACTTGGCAAGCTGCGCCTCGACCTCGGCCAGGGCCGCGGGGTTGGTATAGTCGGGCATCTGCACCCGGGGCTTTTCGCGCCAGTCGGATTTCTGCCACTCGGTCATTGCGTCTCTCCGCCTTCGAAAACGTTCTTGAATATACAGGAGCCGCCCGCCAGAGGCCAGAGACGAAACGGACAGGCGCTGTCGTTTTTGAACGCCCGCGGCCTTGTCAATTGCATCCCGATCGTGAAAAGAGGCAGGTGGATGACGCCACGTCGCAAGGATTCGTCGCCATGCAGACAGAGACAGTCACGCTCGATGCACGGCCGCAAGGCACGCCGAAACGCTTTGTCTTTGTTCTGCTGGAAGACTTTACCCTGCTGTGCTTTTCCGCTGCGGTGGAAAGCCTGCGCATCGCCAACCGCATGGCGGAAGAAACCCTTTATACCTGGGCCATCGCCGGCGAGAACGAGGACGGAACCGTCCGCTGCTCTGCCGGGGCGAATTTCCGGGTCGACATGGGTCTTGACGAGCTGAATCGCGACGACGTGGTGATGGTCTGCGGCGGCATCGACGTGCACAAGCATACCAGCCGCAAGATCCTGAACTGGCTGCGCCGCGAGGCCCGGCGCGGGCTGCGCATCGGCGGGCTGTGCACGGCGGCCTACACGCTGGCCAAGGCCGGGCTGCTGGACGGCAAGCGCGCGACGATTCACTGGGAAAACCAGGACAGCTTTGCCGAGGAATTCGACGAGGTGGAACTGACCAAGTCGGTCTTCGTGATCGACGGCAACCGCATGTCGACCGCCGGCGGCACCTCGTCCATTGATCTGATGCTCAAGATCATCGCCGACGATTTCGGCGAAAAGCTGGCCAATGCCGTGGCTGACCAGATGATCTATGCCTCGATCCGCACCGATCAGGACACGCAGCGCCTGTCGGTGCCCACCCGCATCGGCGTGCGTCACCCCAAGCTGAGCCAGGTCATCCAGATGATGGAGGCCAACATCGAGGAACCGATCAGCCCGGCGACGCTGGCGCGCGATGTCGGCATGTCCACCCGCCAGCTGGAACGGCTGTTCCGCCGCTATCTCAACCGCAGCCCCAAACGCTATTACATGGAACTGCGGCTGCAAAAGGCGCGCAACCTGTTGATGCAGACCGACATGACGGTGATCAACGTGGCGCTGGCCTGCGGCTTTGCCAGCCCGTCGCATTTCTCGAAATGCTACCGGGCGCATTACGACACCACCCCCTATCGTGAACGCGGCAGCCACGCGGCCCGCCTGTCGGTCTGACGCAGGCGCAAAGCCGCCGTTACATACCGGATGAGCCCCCTGCCCGCGCGGGCTGCGACATAAACCGGCGCCCACGGCGTGACGCTGCAATCCCCCTTGCTTTTTGTGTTTGGAACGCAATAGGTTCTTGCCCAGAGACATCCTTTGGACAGGGAGAAAATCCGATGAAGAAGTTTCTTGCAACAACCGCCATCCTGGCCCTTGGCGCCGGCTCGGCGATGGCCGCCGACGATGTCAAGATCGGCATCATCCTGGGCTTTACCGGCCCGCTGGAATCGATCACCCCGCACATGGCGGGCGGCGCCGAACTGGCGATCAACGAGGTGTCGGAAAGCGGCAAACTGCTGGACGGCGCAACGGTCGTGCCGGTACGCGCCGACAGCACCTGCATCGACGCCGCCGCCGCCACTGCCGCGGGCGAACGGCTGGTTACCTCCGATGGCGTCAACGGCATCATGGGTGCTGACTGTTCCGGCGTTACCGGCGCGGTACTTGCCAACGTGGCGGTTCCCAACGGGATGGTGATGATTTCACCCTCGGCCACGTCGCCCGCGCTCAGCACGGTCGAGGATAACGGGCTCTTCTTCCGCACCGCGCCGTCGGATGCCCGCCAGGGCGAGATCATCTCGGACGTGCTGAAGGACCGCGGCATCACCTCGGTCGCGATCTCTTATACCAACAACGACTACGGCAAGGGGCTGGCCGATTCGATCAAGGCTTCGGTCGAGGCCGCGGGCGGCACGGTCACCATCTCGACCGCGCATGAAGACGGCAAGGCCGACTATTCGGCTGAAGTCGGCGCGCTTGCCTCTGCGGGCGGCGATGCGCTGATCGTGGCCGGCTATGTCGACCAGGGCGGCTCGGGCGTCATTCGCGCCGCTCTCGACACCGGCGCCTTCTCGACCTTCGTGTTGCCAGACGGCATGTACGGCACCGTTCTGGAAGAGAAGTTCGGCAGCGAACTCGACGGCTCATTTGGCACCGTGCCGGGCACCGACAGCCCCGGCGGCAACACCCTGGTCGAAATGGCGGATGCAGCCGGCATCGAAGGCACTTCGTCCTTTGTCGCCGAAAGCTATGACGCCGCGGCGCTGCTGCTGCTCGCCATGCAGGCGGCCGGGTCGTCGGCTCCGGCCGACTACATGGGCAAGGTCATGGACGTCGCCAACGCCCCGGGTGAGCCGATCTATCCCGGCGAGCTGGGCAAGGCGCTCGACCTGGTCGCCGCTGGCACCGACATCGACTATGTCGGCGCCTCCTCGGTTGAACTGATCGGCCCCGGTGAATCGGCCGGCTCCTTCCGGGAGTACGAGTTCAAGGACGGCAAGATCACCACGGTCGGCTATCGCTGATCCGGTGACATGATTGGACAGCCCGGCCATGCCGGGCTGCCTTTCGTCATCATAACAACAACTTCGCCGCCAACCTTCAGGTCGAGCGGGGCATCCTCACGGGGGGGCATGCATGATCGTCGTCGAAGACGTTCACAAGCATTTCGGCGGGTTTCACGCCGTCGACGGCGCCAGCCTGTCGATCCGCGAAGGGTCGATCACCGGGTTGATCGGGCCGAACGGCGCGGGAAAAACCACCCTTTTCAACGTGATCGCCGGTGTTCTCAAACCGACGTCGGGGCGCGTCACCATGGCGGGCGAGGACATCACCGGCCTGCCGCCGCACGAGCTGTTTCACAAGGGGCTACTGCGCACCTTTCAGATCGCGCATGAATTCTCGTCGATGACATGCCGTGAAAACCTGATGGTGGTGCCGGGGCAGCAGTCGGGCGAACGGCTGTGGAACACCTGGTTCGGCCGCCGCCGCATCGCCGACGAGGAACGCGCGCTGCGCGCCAAGGCCGACGAGGTGCTGGAATTCCTGACCATTTCCCACCTGGCCGATCAGCGTGCGGGCGAAATTTCCGGCGGTCAGAAAAAGCTGCTGGAACTGGGCCGCACCATGATGGTGGATGCGCGCATCGTGTTCCTGGACGAGGTCGGCGCCGGGGTGAACCGGACGCTTTTGAACACCATCGCCGACGCCATCGTGCAGCTTAACAAGGAACGCGGCTATACCTTCGTGGTGATCGAACACGACATGGATTTTATCGGCCGCATCTGCGACCCGGTCATCTGCATGGCCGAGGGCAAGGTTCTGGCCGAGGGCACGCTGGACGAGATCAAGGCCAACGAGCACGTCATCGAGGCCTATCTTGGCACCGGCCTGAAGAACAAGGAGCTGGCAGGCGCATGATGGAAGCAGCCGCAGCATTCGGGGGCTCTGCCCCCGCCGCCCGTGCCGGGCGGCCCCCCCGGGGTATTTCTGACCAGAAAGAAGCAGCGGGGGCGCGCGCCCATGTCTGAGCCATTCCTGATCGGCGAAGGGATGACCGGCGGTTACGGCAAGTCCGGGCCGGACATCCTGCATGACTGCACCATCGCCGTCGAACGCGGCCAGATCGCCGTGATCGTGGGCCCCAACGGCGCCGGGAAATCGACAGCGATGAAGGCGGTGTTCGGCATGCTGAACCTGCGCAAGGGGCGTGTGCTGCTGGACGGCGAGGACATCACCGCGCTCAGCCCCCAGGCGCGGGTGCGCAAGGGCATGGGCTTTGTCCCGCAGAACGGCAACATCTTTACCTCGATGACGGTCGAGGAAAACCTCGAGATGGGTGCCTTTATCCGCGAGGACGATATTTCGGGCACGATGGAACAGGTCTATGATCTCTTTCCGATCCTGCGCGAAAAGCGCCGCCAGCCGGCGGGTGAATTGTCGGGCGGACAGCGCCAGCAGGTGGCCGTGGGTCGCGCCCTGATGACCGAGCCCAAGGTGCTGATGCTGGACGAACCCACCGCCGGGGTCAGCCCGATCGTGATGGACGAGCTTTTCGACCGGATCATCGAGGTCAGCCGCACCGGCATCCCGATCCTGATGGTCGAACAAAACGCCCGCCAGGCGCTGGAGATCGCCGATCGCGGCTATGTTCTGGTGCAGGGCGCCAACGCCTATACCGGGACCGGCAAGGAATTGCTGGCCGATCCCGAGGTACGGCGAAGTTTTCTGGGAGGATGAGAACCATGCGCAAGATTATCGCAGGGCTGGTGACGCTGGCCGCACCGCTGGCACTGGCCGGCTGCGGCGGCGGCGGAGCCGACCCGGTGGCCGAGGCGGCCGCGTCCAGAACAGCGCATGCCAACATGGTCGCCGGGCTGGGGAACAACTTCATCTGGGATTGCACGCTGGAACACGAAGAACCCGGCGGCATGCCGTGGCAGTTCGTACTGCAGCGTCGGGGTGAAGGCTCGCGCGCCGAGGTTGTGGCCCTGGAGGCCAGCAAGAGAGTGGCGCGCCGGACGGAGGTGCGCAAGGACAATGCCGCGCGCATCTATATCATGCATGACGGCAGCCGGGTTCTGATCGCTGCCGATGGCGAGGTGCGCGCCAGAGGAACGGGTGTGGCGAGCGCCTCGGACCATCCCGACGGGCGCTGCCGCAAAGGCGGGCAACCAGTATGACCGCGCGGGGCCTGGATCGCGCCTTTTGGGCATCGCGCGGGATGCGCGAGAGTGTTGAAAAGCCGATAGTTGGCGAGGGAAGCTGTGGATAAATATGGGGATTTCTTGTGGATATCTGACATCCACGCCGATTTCGGCGCCCGGATCGGGGGGCGCGCATGATCGAGTTCCTGAACGCGCTGGTGGTGCTGACGAACTTCGTCCTGGTCCCGGCCATCGCCTATGGCAGCCAGCTGGCGCTGGGGGCGCTGGGGGTGACGTTGATCTATGGCATCCTGCGGTTTTCCAACTTTGCCCATGGCGACACCATGGCCTTTGGCACCATGGCCACGATCCTGGTCACCTGGTGGCTGCAATCGCTGGGGCTGAGCCTGGGGCCCCTGCCCACCGCCCTGCTCGCACTGCCTGTCGGCATTCTTGTCTGCATGGCGCTGGTGCTGTTCACCGATCGCGCGGTCTATCGCTTTTACCGCGAGCAGAAGGCCAAGCCGGTGATCCTGGTCATCGTCTCGATCGGGGTGATGTTCGTGCTCAACGGGCTGGTACGCTTTGTCATCGGCCCCGGCGAGCAGCGGTTTGCCGATGGTGAACGGTTCATCATCACCGCCCGCGAATTCCGTGACTGGAGCGGGCTGAGCGAGGGGCTGGCGCTCAAGACCACGCAGGGCATCACCGTGGTGACGGCGGTGATCGTCGTGGCGGCGCTGTTCTGGTTCCTGGGCCGCACCCGCACCGGCAAATCGATGCGCGCCTATTCCGACAACGAGGATCTGGCGCTACTGAGCGGCATCAACCCCGACCGGGTGGTGATGGTGACTTGGCTGATCGTCGCCGGGCTGGCGACCATCGCCGGCGTGCTTTACGGGCTGGACAAGACCTTTAAGCCCTTCACCTATTTCCAGCTTTTGCTGCCGATCTTCGCCAGCGCCATCGTCGGCGGACTGGGCAGCCCGCTGGGCGCCATCGCCGGCGGCTTTATTATCGCCTTTTCCGAGGTGACGATCACCTATGCCTGGAAAAAGGTACTGGTCTATCTGCTGCCTGACGCGTTGGAACCTAGCGGCCTGGTGCAGTTGCTGAGTACCGATTACAAGTTCGCGGTCAGTTTCGTGATCCTGCTGATCGTTCTGCTGTTCCGGCCCACGGGCCTGTTCCGGGGGAAATCGGTATGAGCCAGACTCTGAAAAACTTTGGCCTTTTCGCGGTTGTGGCGCTGCTGATCGTGCTGACCGGCGTGATGCAAAGCTGGGGCACGGCGCTGCTGATCCTCAACATGGGGCTGGTTTCAGCGGTGATGAGCCTGGGCGTCAACCTGCAATGGGGGTTTGCCGGGCTGTTCAACGTCGGGATCATGGGCTTTGTCGCGCTTGGCGGGCTGGCGACAGTGCTGGTGGCGATGCCGCCGACGGTCGACGCATGGTCGGCCGGCGGTGCAAGGGTGCTGGCGGGGCTCTTGACCGGGGCCGGCGTGATCGTGGCGGCGGTGCTGGTGCGCCGGCGCATGGCGCCCTCGCGGTTGCGCGGGCTGCTGACCGTGGCGATCCTGGCGGGCGGTTTCTTTCTTTACCGCTGGGTTTTCGACCCCGGCGTCGCGGCGGTCGAGGCGGTCAACCCCGCCGGCACCGGCTATCTGGGCGGGCTGGGCCTGCCGATCCTTCTGTCCTGGCCCGTGGGCGGGCTGCTGGCGGCCGGGGCGGCCTGGATCATCGGCAAGGCGGCGCTGGGGCTGCGCAGCGACTATCTGGCCATCGCAACGCTGGGCATCGCCGAGATCATCCTTGCGGTGATGAAGAACGAGGACTGGCTGAGCCGCGGCGTCAAGAACGTGGTCGGCCTGCCCCGCCCGGTACCCTATGAGGTCGATCTGCAGACCGATCCGGGTTTCATCGAAAGCGCGGCGGGGCTGGGGCTGGACCCGGTGATCGCCTCGTCGCTTTATATCAAGCTGTCCTATGCGGGTCTGTTCGCGGTGGTGCTGGCCGTCATTCTGGTTCTGGCGCAGCTGGCCCTGGCCAGCCCCTGGGGCCGGATGATGCGCGCCATCCGCGACGACGAGGTCGCGGCCGAGGCGATGGGCAAGGATGTGACGCGCCGGCATCTGCAGATTTTCATCCTCGGCTCGGCGGTCTGCGGCATTGCCGGGGCGATGATGACCACCCTTGACGGTCAGCTTATCCCGACCTCCTATCAGCCGCTGCGCTATACCTTCCTTATCTGGGTGATGGTGATCGTCGGCGGTTCCGGCAACAACTTCGGTGCCGTTCTGGGCGGGTTCCTGATCTGGTTCCTGTGGGTCCAGGTCGAACCGATCGGGTATTGGCTGATGCAGGTTATCACCACGCCGCTCGCCGATGGCAGCGCGCTGAAGGAGCACCTGCTGGGCAGTGCCGCGCATATGCGGTTGCTGACGATGGGTCTTATCCTATTGCTGGTGCTGCGTTTCAGCCCGCGGGGGCTGATCCCGGGGAAATAGCCAGGGCAGATTTCAGCGGTTTCTCTGTTTCCCCTGACACGACAATTGTTGTGTCAGGGGCCATTAGTCTCTAAAATAGTGACAATTATGTCAAGAAAGTACCTTCTGCCAACGGTCAAGCCGAATTTTCGCCACTTTTGTCAACTCAGGGTATAGAGGATAGTTATCCACAGGCGGATTGCGCCGCCATCCTGGCCTTGAAAGGGCACGTAGTGATTGACCGCATTACCATTTTTGCCCAGGAGGAGTCTGGCGCCATCTCCATCGATTGGATGGTGTTGACTGCAGGCGTGATGATGCTGGGCCTGACCGCTGTTGCCGCCGTCAAGACGGCCTCGGTCGAGAGTGTATCGGGCGTGCTCTCCAGCATCTCGGTGCCGGGAAGCCCCTGAGCCCCCTGCCCGATCAGTCGAAGCTGTATCCCAGAAGTTCTATTTCATCCGCGAACTGACGCGCGACAATGTCGCGCCCGGCTGGTGAATAGGCGGCGCGAAAATCGCCCCCCGGACCTTTGATCTCGTGCGGCAGTTCGACGTGCGCCAGGCCAACCCGGTCGCAGACGGTCGCAAAGTCCTGGTTCAGGTTTTCGAAGCGGCCGATGAAATCGACCAGAACAGTGCCATCCTCACCGCAGATGAACGCGGTCTGCGGCTTCAACTGTGGATCGGCGGCAAAGCGTTCAAGGAATTCATCGAATTCCATCGGCGCATCAATGCCGTATTCGCCGGTCTTCCAGTCGCCCGACATCAGCTTGCGATAGACGGAATACAGCCTGTCCCACGGATTGCGCACAAAGGCGAACTTGAAATACGTGTCGAACTGCGCCTGGGTGACGGTCAGCATGCTGCGCGGGTTGGCATAGGGAAAGCCGGCGCGCAGCGCGGCCATGCGGCTGGCATAGCGCATGTGGCAGACTGATCGACGTGCCGCAGCCACGATCGGGTTCGGATGCGGTTTCAGCCGTCGAATGGTGCGATGATCCTGGCGGCCATAGCCGGAAAAATCGGCGTGGTGGCCGAGCACCGCCTCGATGCTGGTGCCGGCGCATTTGGGAATATGGATAAAGATCGCCTTGTAGTCGTGGCTGATCATGGGTACCCCCGCCGCTGACCCGGGATCGGGTGCGGGAACCTGATCGTTCGCGCGTCAGGAAATGTCAAGCAAAGCCGCAAGCCGCCGTTGCCGCCCAGGGCGCGCGATTCGCCTGTCATGGGGTGGTGCGTGCCCTATCAGCGCCATATCCGGTTACCGAGGGGGCGCCATGGCATTTCACTGCGCAGTGTTGCCATTTCGTGCCGGCGCGGGCGGGAATCCGCCCGTTCTTGCAAAAATCATATTTTCCAATAATATAACCAACAGATGTTTCTGCTTTAGGGGATGCATGAAGCGGACGGTGAGAAGAATGATGGCCGCCATGACGCCGTTTTCCCGCCGCGATTCTCTGGTCGTGTTGACGCAGTCTTTACCAATTTCTAGATGATGGGTCACGAGACAGTGAACAATTGGCGCACACGAAAAGGTCAGTACGGGCGGCTAACAGACGAGATCAACAAGGGCTTGAGAACGACACCGCGGTGCCGGGTTCAAAAGGCACCCCGTTTACACCCTGACCCGAGCATTTGGAGACGACAGTATGGGCAATGAAGGCCCTCTGACGACCGGGGCCCCCGCGCCCGTGGCACTGGCTGTCACAGATGCGCATGCGTGCCCCGCGCCGGCATCGGTGTCGGCCGTCAGACCTGCGGGTCACCGCCGCGCCCACCGTCGCCTCGGCCCCGGTTTCGTGCCCCGAAACGAAACCCTGCACAGGATTTACAATCTTGCCGTCGTGATCCCGATCACCATCGTGGCGCTGCCGGTCATGGCGTTGATTTCGCTTGCGCTGCTCTTTACCCAGGGCCCCGGTATCCTGCATTTCGGCGAACGGCTGGGGCGCGACGGGCGGCGTTTCAACATGATCAAGTTCCGCACCCTCGATACCGAGGCACAGCGCCTCAGCCGTACCGGCGCGCTGCCCAAGGACAGCGGCCTGGAAACCCCCTTGGGAAGGTTCCTGCGCGCCTCGCGGCTTGACGAATTGCCGCAGCTTTTCAACATCTTGCTTGGCGACATGAACATCTACGGCCCGCGCCCTGTGCGCCCGGTTCTGGCCGAGGCGGAAATGCGCAGAAACCCGCTTTATGGTATGCGCTTTCACGTCAAGCCGGGGCTGATCGGGCACACTCAGGCCTACATGCCCCATGATGCCACGCGGCGGCTGCGGGCCAAATACAATTACATCCTGTGCACTAATCCGGTCTACTACCGGATGGAGCTGGCGCTTTGCCTGCAGGTGGGGATGCGGGTGCTGTCGCGCGCGCTGGTCGAGATCTGGCTGCACCTGCGGCCAAGGAAAGACCACGCCGCTGCCGCGCAAGAGGCGCGCCGCGCCCGGCGCTGGCAATTGGGGCTGCGCCTCGATACATCCAAGACAGAAATCCCGGTCATCGGCATCTCTCATGATCGTATCATTATGGCCCAACGGCTGTCACAGCCCATGCCCGGCCGCGTTGACCTGATCATCCGGGTCCGCCCGACGGGAACCCGCAAGGCCGTGATTTCGCTGACTGAAATCGGCCCGGTCAGGGACGGCTATGCCTATGCCTATGCCCCCGGCAACGAGGTTGCGATCTATATGATCGACCGCTACCCGATGAGCGAACCCGCGATCCCGCCGCGCCCGCCGAAACCAGTTTCCGCCCCCTTCCGGCAGGCCGACCGGCAAGGCCCCATGACCGGGGCAAAGGGCATTTCGGCAAAGTGACCGATCCCTTTGCCTGCCACCCCCAACGATAGTCGGCCAAAGGCGGGGCCACCCCCGCACCTTGCGCTGCTGCTGCCGCATCTGCGCCTTGGCGGCGTGGAAAAAAGCCTTTGCACCCTCGCCGCGCCGCTGCAGGCCAGAGGCTGGCGGGTCAGCGTTGTGGTGCAGGCGCGCGAGGGCGCGTTGCTCGACAGCGTCAGTTCCGACATCGCGCTGCATGACCTTGGCGGGCGCAGGCTACCGGGGGCGTCGTGGGCGCTGGCACGGCTGATGCGGCGCGAGGGCTTTGACATGGTCTACAGTGCCACGAACGCCACCAATATCATCTCGCTGCTGGCCCGCAGGCTGGCCTGGCGTGACGCCATCACCGCCTGCGCGATCAGCGAGCACACCCCGTTGGAGCCCTTTCTGGCCGTGGCCAAGTGGCCCTGGCCCCGGCTGGCGGCGATACGCCTCTTTTACCCGCGCGCGCAGGCGCTCTGCGCCCCAATGCCCGAAATTGGCGCCGAACACGACGCGCGCCTGCCCGGCATCCTGCCGCCATTTCATGTGCTGCCCAACGCCGTGGTTGGCGAAATCCCGCCCTGGCCGCCGCTGGCGGACACCGCGACGCGGCTGGTCTCGATCGGCCGGCTGAGCCGCGAGAAACGCTTTGATCTGACGATACATGCCTTTGCCCGGCTGCACGCCCAGCATCCCGACGCACGGCTGACGATCCACGGCGACGGCCCTGAACGCGATGCGCTGCAATCGCTGGTGCGCGAGCTGAACCTCGACGGCGCCGCCACCCTGCCCGGGCAGACCCGCGATGTCGCGGGCGTGTTGGCGCAGGCGGACGGGTTTCTTTGCACCTCGCTGCGTGAAGGGCTGGGCAACGCCATCATCGAGGCACAGGCGGCGGGTGTTCCGGTGCTCAGCGTCGATTGCCCGTTCGGCCCGCGCCACCTGTTGCGTGACGGACGCGCCGGGTTGTTGCTGCAAAACGATGACTTGCAGTCGCTGGGCGAGGCATTGATACGGTTTTCTCATGACAAGCCCGCCCGCGAGGCTTGGCGCGAGGCCGCGCGTGACGTGGCGACAGGGTATACGGTAGACGCTGCCGCGGACAGCCATGACCGCCTGTTTCGCGCCATTCTCGCCGAGCACCGACAGGAGCGCCGCAATGGAGATCAGACGCCTTACAGGGGATGAGGCCCACGCATTCGGTCCGCAATTCGTCGCGCTGATGGCGGAGATCTTCGATGCCGATGCCGCGGCGCGCAAGCGGGATGCGTGGGACTGGCTATTTGACACACCGTTGGCGGCCGAGGGCCACCGTACCGAGGTATTGGCGGTTTTCGACGGCGAAACCGCGGTCGGCGGCGCCTTGATGCTTCCGGTCATGGTCGCGCTCGACGGCCGGCTTGATGTCTGGCGCCACCCTATGGGAGTGATGGCGGCGCCGGACAGGCGCGGCACCGGGCTGACACTGATCCGATCATTTTTTTCGACCTACGACAAGGTTATGGGATTCGCCCGCAACGATCGCGTGGAGCGGGTCTATCGCCGGCTGTCGGATGGGAAGGGCACCGGGATGGACAACCATTTCCGCCCGCTGCGCCCCGGCCGCATCGCCGCGCGGCGCAAGGAGCTGGGGGCGGTGGGGCGCGCGCTGCTGGCGCCCGCCGACCTGGCCTGGCGTTCGGGCGTGGGGCTGCGGCGGGCGATCAAGGGCGCGGCGCGGGGCTTCGAGACCGAGGAAATCACCGATTTCGGCCCCGAATTCGACCGTCTATGGCAGGATGCGCACGGGGGCTATTCGATCATTCACCTGCGCAATGCAGCGCAACTGAACTGGCGCTACCGCGATTTTCCGCTGGGGCGCTATCGCATCTTCCTGCTGCGCCAGGGCGGACAGCCGGCCGGCTATGTCGTTACCCGGCTGCAAGAGGGCGGCGGCCGGCGCAACCTGCTGATCGTCGACATCTTTTGCGCCAGCGGCGCAGCGGATGTCTATGCCGCGCTGCTTGACCGGGCCGAGGGCGCGGCGCTCGAGGCGCGCGCCGACCAGATCATCCTGCAGGCGACCCGGCACTGCTGGGCCAATGGCGTGATCGGCCGCGCGGGCTATCATTTCCGCAAGCCGGTCAACGACCTTCTGGTGCGCTCGGCCGATCCCGCGACCCATGCAAGGCTGGGTGAGGCCATAGACGGCTATCATTATTGCCGCGGCGACGGTGATGAGGATTACTGAGCCGCCTCAGCCCTTGTCGCGCACCGGCTGCCAGAGAGAGCTTTTGACCCCGCGCCAGTAGGCCATGACCCCCAGTGCCATCGCGATATTCGTCATCACGAAGAACATCGCCTTGCCCACCAGCGGCAGCCGCCGCAGCGGGGGCATGTACCACGCCGCCAGCACCATGCCATAGCCCGCGACCTGCAGCCCTGCAAAGGCGGTATAGAACCAGCCCTGCCCGATCAGCACCAGGCTGCTGACCAGCAGCAGAGCCAGAAAAACCGGCATCATCCGGCGCAGGAACTTGTGAGAGAAGAGCTGCCAGCCATAAAGCCCGGTCCTGAACGGGTTCATCAGCCCCTTGACCGACATCAGTCCGCGCCAGCCCATCTCGGTCGAACGAACACGGCGCGCCATCTCATCCGCCGCGCGTTCGGTGACCTCTTCATGCGCCTGCGCACCCGGTGCGAATGCCAGCCTGTACCCTTGGGCGACCACGCGCACCGACATGATGAAATCGTCCGACACCCCTGGTGGCACCGGCGCGCACAGGTGCCGGCGCACCGCATAGATCGACCCCTGCGCCGAAACCACGCCGCCCATGTGATCCTCTGCGGCCTTGAGCGCCTGATCGTAGCGCCAGAAAAAGCCCTCGGCCCGACCGATGCTGCCGGCGGTTTCGGGGTCGATGCCGATCCGCCCGCATACGCCGCCGACCTGGTTGTCGCCAAAGGGTTCTGTCAGCGCCGCCAGGCTGCCCTGCGCCAGCAGGCCGTTAGCGTCGGAAAAGACTACCACATCGCCTGTCAGCCGCTCCAGCGCCATGTTGAGGGCTGCCAGCTTGCCCACCCGGCCGGGGGTTTCGATCACTGTCACGCGCTCGTCCCTGACCGAACGCGCCAGGTCGGCGGTGCCGTCATCCGACCCGTCCGACACCACCAGCACCCGCAGCCGGTGGCCGGCGGGGTTGTCCTGGCTCAAGCAGTTCTCGATCTTGGCGACGATATGGGCGGCCTCGTTATAGGCGGCGATCAGGAAATCCACGTCCAGCGGTCCCACCGGCGGCGGTGCGGGCCGGCGCGAAAACAGGCGCGACAGCACCACCAGGCACAGCCCGTAGCCGACCACCGTATAGGCGGCGGCGACAAGGCTCAGCCAGAATACCCATGTTGCCAGGGTGATCACGTTGTCGCCTCCATCATCGCCAGCAGCGCCGCAGCGTTGCGGTCTATATCATATTCCTGCGCCACCAGTGCCCGGCCCGCCTGCCCCAGCCTGGCGGCCGCGTCATAGTCATCGTGTGCCCGCGTCAGCGCGGTGGCAATGGCGCCTGCGTCGCCGGGCCCGGCCAGCCAGCCGGTTTCGCCGTCACGCACCAGTTCCGGGATACCCGACAGGTTCGAGGCGATCACCGGGCGGGCCTCGGCCAGCGCCTCCATCAGCACAACGGGGATGCCCTCGCTCTGCCCGTCAGCGTCGGTGACCGAGGGCACCACCAGCACATGTGCCGCCTGCATGGCCGCGCGCACAGCCGCGGCCGCCTGCGGCCCCCTGAACCGCACCCGTTCCCCCAGCCCCAGCCTGGTGGCCAGCACGCGCAGCCTGTCGTCCTCAGGCCCGCCGCCCAGGATGTCGAGCCGCCAGTCGATGCGATCAGACAATGCCGCCACCGCCTGCAAGAGGTGTGCCACCCCCTTGCGCGGGATAAGCGAGCCGACGAAGAGGATGCGCAGCGCCCGCCCCTGCCCCGGTGCCGGCGGCAGTGGCGCCGGCGCGGAAAGGTTCACCCCGCAGCGCAGCACATGCAGCTTTTGCACCGGAAAGCCCGGCAGCGCTGCTAGGAACCGGCGGTTGTAATCCGAGATCACGCGCACGAACCGGGCCTCGCGCGCCTTGTCGACCAACAACCCATGGGTGACGAATATGTCGTGCATATGGGCGGAAAAGCTGAAAGGCACGCCCGATGCGCGCGCCGCGATCCAGGCCGCGGTTGCGGGATAGCCGGCGAATTCGGCATGGATGTGTTCGACCCCCTGTGCCCGCGCCATGCGCCCCAGCGCCAGCGCCTTGGGCAGGATGGCAAGCGACGCCAACAGTGGCCGCGGCTCGGCCCAGAAGGTCCGGCAGATCGCGCCCACCACCCCCAGCACTGCACCGGGGCGGCGCATCAGCCCCCAGGCCAGCGCCGCCGCCGACGCGCCGCCGATCCAGGGAAAGGTAAAGCCGCGCTCGACCACGGGACGGGTATGGTCATGCACCACCTCGTCCCGGCGAAAGGGCTTGAGGTGAAAGACCTGCGCGTCATGCCCCCGCGACAGGTAATGCAGCACGTTGTCCGCGACAAAGGTTTCGGTCACCTTGGGAAAGTCGCTGACCACGACCACGATCTTCACGATGGGTCCTCTTCGGTCTTGTCTTCCAGCCTGGGCACCGAAAGGCGGCGGTTTACGACCCCCACCGCCGGGCCGAGGCCAAGCAGGATCCAGGTGTATTTATTGTCGTCATGCGGGTTCATGACCGACGCGAAAAAGAACCCCGATGCGGCAAAGAGAAGCGCCAGCGCGATGGTGCGGATCTCGTCATTGGCGGGGGCGCGCAGAACCGATAGCAGGCTCTTGAACGACAACACGATCAGCGACATGAAAAAGAAGAACCCGACCAGCCCGTATTCCACCGCGACCGAAAGATACATGTTGTGCAGCGGGCGCGGCAGCATCGTGCGCCCCGGCAGATAGCGATAGGCGGGATCGGTGAACAACTCGTTGTAGTTCCCCGGCCCCACCCCGAAAACCGGGTGGTTCAGCAGGATGTCGAAGCCGGTGATCTGGTAGGTCAGCCGCCGCCCCAGCGTCCAGTCGGCACCTATCCCCTCGAACAGTGATGAGAAGCGTGCGAAATAGCTGGCCGGCACGAAGGGCAGCATGAAGACTGCGAATATCAGCCCCAGCAACGCCCCCGCCGGTGCATAGCGGCTGTGGCGATAGCGATAGGCCGCCGCGATCAGCACCAGCGCATAGACCAGCATTGCCGAGCGCGCGAAGCTGAAGATCAGCGCGACCGACCCGATGCCGGCGGCAACCAGCAACAGCGCCCGGTGGCGGTGCCCTTCGAGCGCCAGCATCAGCGCCAGCGTGACCACCATCAGCAGCATCAGCGCCGCCGTGGTTGGGTCATGGTTCGACCCGCCGGATGAGCGCGACACCCCTTCGGCCGTGGTCGCCATCAGCGCCGCCGTCGACGATGAAACCAAGGTCACATGCAGGAATATCTCGATGATCACGATGATGGCGGAAATCACCATGCTGCCGATCAACACGCCAATGACGATACGCAGGTTGCGCATGTTCTGCACGATCAGGATGGTGAGATACATCAGCATCGCCACCGACAACAGCCGCATCCCCTCGGTTGCAGCCATCCGCTTGTCGATGGCCAGCAGGGTGCTGATGGCGACGCAGGCAGAAAACGCCAGCCCCAGCCGGACAGAGGGTTCGCGCAGCGCGATCATGAGGTTATGCCGGCGCATGGTCGGCACCATCACCGCCCCGGCCAGGGTGATAAGGGCGATTGAACGGAACCCTGATATCCCCAGCGGCCCTGTCAGCATCTCTTCCACCGCATCCATCAGCGCGAAGAAGAACAACAGCCCCAACCCCAGGATCGGCCGCGTGAACATCAGCAGGGCGACCAGCATTCCCATCGGCACCGCCAGCGCCAGTTCTGCCTTGGTCGCCATAGCCGCCGCCAGCGTCGCCGCCGCCGCCAACAAGCCCGCCCCGACAGGCAGGAGGGTTGCCGCCCGCACGCTCATGCCGCCCGGTCCCCCGGCACCGCTCGGGCAGGTGTTTCGTATTCGATGGCGTATGTCTTCGCGCGCCGCCGTGCCGCCGCCCATGTGACCGGCAGCCACCACAATTCGCCCGCCGCGACGCCTAGCCGCGCGCGGAACACCAGCGCCTCGACCCAGAGCGGCATAGCGGGCCCGGCGGCGTGGTCATTAACATGGATGCGCGACAGCACCGTGGGGTCTTCGCCGGGGCGGTTCTGGCCGCGCCCGCCGGTAAAGAGGGTAAATCCCGCCTCGCGCGCCAGGTTCAGCGCCTCGGGCGTCACCCGGTCGAAGGGCCAGCACAGGAACGTCACCTCGCGCCCCAGCACCGCGCCCAGCCCGGCCCGCGCCCGGCGCAGATCGGCCAGGATGCGGGCGCACCGCATGGCGTCGGGTTCGGGGCCGGTTTCGGCATCCCAGCGACCGGCGCACAGCGCCGCGTCGGTCTGGGGCACCGGCGTGCCCAGCGGCAGCGGCGGGGTGTCGGCCTTGTACCAGCGCGCCTTGTTGCCCGGCATCTGTCCCCAAAGCCAGGGTGCGTGCCGTTTCCAGTCGCTCTTGCTCAGGCGAACGCCCTCCGGCGGGCCGATGGCGACCCGTGCGTGATCGGTGCCGTGGCAAGCAACCTCAAACAGCGGGTCGGCATCCATCGCGCGCAACTCATCGGCGTTCATGTAGCCATCCCACTGAACGCCCTGCTCGGCATCCATTTCCGGGCGCAGGCCGGTCGAGGGATCGATGAAATCGGTCGAGGCAAAAACCGTCGCTGGCATCCCATAGCGGCGCAGGAACGGCATCGCCGCGACGTGGTTGTCCAGATAGGCATCGTCGAAATGCAGCGCCACCGCCCGGCGCGGCAGCGCGCGCCCCTCTTGCCGCGCGCGGGCCAGATCCTGACTGGGGATCACCTGCCAGCCGCCCCTTCGCAGCACCCTCAGATGTGCCTCGAACACCTCGGGCCTGACCGAGATGTTGGCCGCCCAGGGCAGCCATTCCGGTGCAGCCGACACGCTGTGATAGACCATCACCGGCACGCCGCCGCGATCGTCAAGCGCGCGCAACGCCGCAACCAGCCCCACCGCCAGCGCCAGCGCCGCCGCCCAGCCCGGCACACCCGGCAAGACCAGCAGGACCAGCCCCACGCCGGCCCCCAGGGTCAGACCAAGGCCCGCCTGCAGGGCCCTGCGCCGTTTGCGCTGCCGCCGGTCCGGCATGTGCCCTAGTTCCAGATCAGCATGAACGGCCGGCGTGGCTTGCGGTTGCCGACCTTGTCGATCGAGCGCACCTCGATCTCTTCGACCTTGCCAGATGGCACCGCCACCACGATGGTGCCGTCGGGTTGATCATCCCATGATATCACCTCGGACACCGGCGGAATGGTCTCGACCTTTATCGCGCTGTCCTTGCCGTCGCTGCCGAACTGGATCTGGATCACGGTACGGATCACGGCGGCGACGCGGTCGATCTCGTTGCGGTCAAGAAACCCGGTCACCAGGACGGTGTGGGTGTCCAGCCCGGCGCCGGCGCTCATCCGCCGGGTCAGGCCGATGGTGAACTGCCTCAGCAGACGCCGGGCAAGGCGCCCGCCGGTAAAGTGCCCCTTGCGAAAATAGCGGCGGAACCTGCGATTGACGGTCGGCAGCGCGCGGGTGCCGATCACCACCTGCAGGTCGCCCTTGGTGCGCACCCGGGTGCCGACGGTGTCGATCAGGATGATGCCGGCCACAGTGAGCAACCCGCCGACGATCATCGCCACCACGGTATTGACCAGCACCTTGGGAAACTCGGGATAGACCGAGGCCACGGCCGGGCTGACGATACGCAGCTGCGACATGCGCGCATCTGTTCCCAGCTCCAGCGAAACGCGGCGTTCGCGCAGGGCCTCCAGGTCGGTGCGCGCGGCCTCTATGGCGTTGGTCAGCTTGTCCAGCTCGCGTTCCTTGAGGGCAAGACCGTTTAGTTCGTCGTCAAGCTCGGCGATGTTGCGGCGGCGCGCCTCGATTTCGTCCTGCTGGTCCGCGATCTTGCGGCGCTGGGGCTGCAACACGCCTTCGGTGTCGGCCTGGCGGCTGCCCAGGGTGCGCATCTGGTAGGCCAGTTCGTTTTGCAGCTTGACCAGTTCGATCTCGGCCTCCTGTAGCGCCTGCACCAGCGCCCGGCGGCTTTCCAGCATGATCGACAGTTCCAGTCCGATGTCGCGCACACCAAGTGCTTCGCGCAGTTTCTCGCGCTCGGCCAGCAGCTCGGCCAGTTCGGCTTCCTTGACGGCGATCTTGCCCTCGACCACCTTGACGGAGTCGAATATCTGGCCGCGGAAATCGGCGCTGGCGATCTCGGCATAGGCATCGGCAAAGGCGTTGGCGATACGCGCCGAAACTTCAGGGTACTGGCTCTTGGCCTCCAGCCGGATGATGTAGGAGCCTTCGACGAAATCGACGCTGATCGCGTTCTTGAGAATAGCCAGGTATTCGGTGCGTTTGTCCGGCGGAATGAAGAAGCCATAGTTCAGCGTCGCCCAGCTGCGCCAGACCGCGCCTTTGATCTTGTCGATCATGTCTGGCGGATCGACCGGGCGGTCGCCCTTAGCGCGCTCCATCAGGATATCAAGCGCGCGTTCGCGTACCGGGTCGCTGAGCAGACGTTCGATGTGGGTCTGGGTGATGATGGTGGAGGGGTTGAACTGCCCCGCATCCTTGAATTCACGGTTGAATCGCAGCGCCTCTTCCGACGGCTGCATGTTCATCGTCACCGACGAGACATAGACCGGCACGTATTTCAGCAACAGCAGACTGAACCCCAACGCCACCAGCCCGGCGACGGCGATGCTCAGGAAAATAGAACGTCGGAACAGGCGGAAGAGTTCACGATAGTGGTCAAGCAATGGCTTCGTCCCGGCTCATTTCGCCCCGATCAGGCCCAAAGGTACGGACCCACTAACCACAACGGCATCTTCACTGCAATTGTGTATGGCCGCGGACAGGGGCATCAGCGTTGCCTGCCGGCGTTCGGCATCATTGACACAGATCGCCATCGCGTCGCCCCCCTGCGTCGCCGCCAAAGTGGCCGCCGCCGCGCGGCCCAGCGTGACATGGCTGCGGCGGCCATCATCATACGCGATCTCGAACGCCCGGCTGTCACCGATGCGCCGCACCCCTGCCCCGGCCGGCAGCAGGCGCGACAGCAGGCGATAGGCGGCAACGCCCGGCTTGGGCCGGCGGTTTTGGTCGTAAAGCTGCACCCGCGAATTGCCCCAGGTCGAATTCACCTCTTCGCCCAGCCCGAACCAAAGGCAGAACCGCATCCCCCCGGCCAGAGCGTTGAGGTTGCGCTCGATGACCGAAACATAGTGCCGGTGTCCGGTATAGCCGCCGCCATAGGTCAGCGCCGGCCCGCCGCATTCGCTGGACAGGACCGGATGCCCTGAGAGTTGTTTCAGCGCCTTGATGCGGGCCGGGTCGCGGGATTCGGGGCCATAAAGATGGGCGTCGGCGATGTCATAGCGCGCCTCGCTCAGCACCCGTTTGAGCCGGTTTTCGAACATCTCGCGCATTGGCCCCGCCATCAGGTCGCTGCGCGAGATATGCCGGATCTTGCCCGCCTCATGTTCCTGCTGCAGCCCCATGTCGGCTCCCAGGACGATGGCGGCGGCGTCGATGGTAAAGACCGACAGCCCGCCCAGAACAAAGATGGCGTCGGGGTTGGCCGCCTTGACCGCGTCATGGGCCAAGTTGACATAGGCCAGCAATTCCTCGCTGCTGCCGCCCCAGCCGCCGGCGGTGTTGTTTACGCCCATGAACTCGTTCGCCGCCTGCCAGTACCGCACCGCGCCCCGCAGGCCCGGCATGTCGTCTGCGCCATCGCCATCGTAGCGTTCGACCACTCTGGCCACGAGACGCGACCATGCCTCGGGGTCGCGGGGCGTGGCATTGTTGAGGTGTTTCGTGGCGGGCATCACTGCCCATTCGGCATCGGAGGTGAAGGTGACGAAGGGCGTCAGCCCCAGTTGCTGCAGCCCCGCGATGCGGCGGTCGAGGGCGCGAAATTCAAACTGCCCCGGTGCGGGCTCGATATGTTTCCAGGCGGCGTCGATGCGCACCACGCCGATGCCGGCATCGGCAACGTATCGGTAAAGGGCGGGGTCCGCGCCGGGAAAGGCCAGGCCCAGCTGCGGCGTGATCCTGGCCTGCACGTCAAAGATCGCGCTAGCATCCTGCTGGGCCGGGGCTGCGCCCGATCCCAGCAATGTCACGGCCAGCGCCAAAGAGAGTATTCTCACCAACATTCCCACCTTTCCTTATGGCTCCTTCCGCCGGAGCATCCCCAGCAGGCCGAAACGGCGAACGAGGACAGCCACCGTGACCAGCCCGGCCAACGCCGACCCTGCCAGCGTCAGCATCGCCGCCGCGACCGGCGCATGCCCGCTGCCAAGCGTCTGTCCGCCCAGATGCCCCAGCCCCAGCGCCGCCAGCACCGCCACGACCGCCGCCGCGGGTCTGCCCGCAATCCGCCAGCCCTGCGGTGCGACCGGCCGGAACCCGCGATCACCCAGCATCATCAGTACCACCACCGCGATTGCTGGCCCTGCCGCCATTCCCAGCGTCAGCGCCTGCAAGCCGATCTGCGGCATCAGCCCCAGCGCCAGCGCCACGCGCACCCCCAGGTTGGCTGTGAGCGCGACAAGCATGCACCAGACCAGACCGGCACGACCGGCGGCGATGTTCCATATCGCCAGCAACTGGTAACAGAATACCACCAGCGGCGCCGCCGACGCCACCATGACCAGCGCCACCAGTTTCCGCAGCGCTGCCGGGTCCAGCAGGCTGTGCTCGAAGAGCAGCGACACCACCGCCCCGGCATTGATCAAGAAAAAGCCCTGAACACAGGCCAGGAACACCAGCCCCATCCGCAGTGCGCGCCCGAACGAGGCCGGGGTGCGCGCGCCCTCGTCGCGCGACCACCTGGCAAGAAACGGCATCACCGTGGCCGAGATGAACGCGCCGGAAATCAGTACCGTGATGCGCTGCGCAAGCTCCAGTATCGTCAGAGCCCCTTCGCCCAGTCGCACGGCGAACCCGATCTCGATCAGGCTGACAACCTGCGCGCCGCCGATCATCAGCAGCACCGCACCGACATCGCCGGGCGACCGCGCCCGGGGGGGCGATGAGGTTTGCATCGCAGGCACGGCGCGCGGACGTCTGGCCAGCCACAGACACCCCAGCACCAGGGCCAGGTTGCCCAGCACGAACCCGGCGGCGGCGGTTTTCACCAGCACCTGGCTGGCGGCCAGAAAAAAGGCGGCAAGGATGAACATGCGCGGCAGCAGCCGCAACAACGCCGGGGCACCGAATACGCCCTCCAGGTTCAGCGTTGCGGTCAGCAGGTTTGCCAGCACCGCCGCCGGGATAGCCAGCGCCATCACCCGCGTCACCCAGATCGCCAGCGCGCGGGTTTCAGACGCCATCGCACCGCCCAACGCGTCGATCACGGGTGGCGCGATGAACCAGATCACCGCGAACAGCGCCACGCCCACGGCCAGCGCCCGCCCCCCCTGCATCGCCAGCCCGCGCCGCCGCGTGCCCGCGGCGAAAAGCCCCGCCGCCATTGCCGGAATAAAGATCATCAGCATTGCCCGGTGCATCAGCTCGGTCAGTCCGGTGATCAGCCTGCGCGCCATGATAAAGGCGTCCGACTCAAAGGTGGCGCCCAGGCGATAGGTGATCAGCAGGGTGATACCGACAGCCAGCACGAGCCCCAGCATGTTGCTGGAGAAAAGTTTCGCGACGTTGAATATGGTCGTGACTCCGTTCCGCTCGGGCGCTGGCGGCAAACCTATGCCAATTCCGGCAACCGTCCAATACGTCAATTGCGATCAAGCATTGCCACGGTTCAGCCCGGCTGCTGCGGCTCCTGCCAGTGTGACAGGTCGCGTCCGGTCACCCGCTGCAACAGCGCGATGTCTTCGGCGAATGCTGCGCGCAGTTCCGCCTCGAACCCCGGGGGCAACGGTTTACGCGCCACCTTACGGCGGTTGATCTGTCTCAGCCTGCGCAGGAATCCCTTGCCGGTTCGCAGGCCCAGGCCGCGTTGAATTATTCCACCCAGCCCGATCAACGCCGAAATTGCACGCGACTTCGGCGCATGGGCCGTGTTCACCGCCTCCAGCAAAACATCGCCGGGGTTCTCGGACAGCCCCAGAAAGCGCAGCACCGCGCGATAGCTGCCTTGCGGATCGCCGGCCATATCCTCGGTGAAGACGAAATGCACGCGTTCGCGCGGCACGCGTTGCAACAGGCGCTGACACATCCACCCCAGGGAACAGGCGTTCTTGTATTGCAGGTGCACGGGCGCCTTGATGCCCGCCGGCAGGTCATCGCCTTTGGCGCGTGCCTCCTGCATTGCCCAGGCCCGGCGGATATCCTGTTCGGTTTCGGTGCCGCTGAACAGCAACTGTCGGTGTAGTGCGGGCATCATGGTGACGGGATCGCGCAGGCAGACGATATATCGTGCCGTTTGGCCGGTATATTCCTCGATATTCGGCACGGCGGTGTCCGAGAGCAGGTACCAGGTCGACGCCTCGCCCGCCGCCATGTGTTCGGGGCCCGCGCCGGCGAACAGCTCCTCATAGGCCGGACGAGCTCGGAATTGCCGGAATTCGCTGTCGTCGTTGAAAAAATGCGGCTCCTTGATCCTGCTGAACCAGACCTGCGGATGCTGGGACAGCCACCATGCCAGGGAACTGGTTCCGCATTTCGGCGCGCCGATGATAAAGAAATCTGGGCTCTTCATGTATATGCCGCTCGCACCGTTTCTTCCTTCTTAGCGGTCTGGCCGATGACGTCCAGTCCCGACCTCAGGATAGTTGCCATTCTGCCCACTTCGGTTAGTTTGCGCGGTGGCGTGGTCGGTCTCTTTCCGGTCCGGGCGCAGGGAAATCAGCATGGCTGTCTGGAAACAGTTTCTTCTGCTCTGTCTTCTGGGGGCGCTGGCCTATGGCGGGCAGGCGCTCTATTCCGAATATGGCCCCGCACCGCAGGTCACGGCAACCGCGCCGCAGGCCCGCCCCGCCGCGGTCGAACTGGAGCCGGCAACGACCCGCACGCTCTCGCGCACGGTCGAGGCGGTGGGCACCACCCGCGCGCGCCTGTCCGTCGACATCGTGCCTCAGGCTGACGGGCGGCTGGTCGAGATCGCCATCACCCCCGGCGCGCAGGTGGAAAAGGGCCAGGTCCTGGCCCGGCTCGACGACGTTATTGAGCGCGCCGACCTGGCCGAGGCCGAAGCCCGCGAAAACGAAACCGCGCGCGCGCTGGAACGGGCGCGCCAGTTGCTGGGGTCGAACGCCATCTCGCAGGCCACGCTGGAGGATTCCATCGCCCGCCTGGCCGAGGCGCGCGCCCAGCTTGACCGCGCCCGTCAGCGGCTGCAGGATCGGACCATAACCGCGCCTTTCGCCGGCGTCGTCGGCCTGGCCGAAATCGACCCCGGCGCGCGGGTCAGCGCCGGCGATGTCCTGGCCCGGCTGGACGATCTGGACGACGTGATCGTCGAATTCGCCCTGCCCGAGACACTGTTCGCCGAGGCCCGCGTCGGGCTGCGCATCAGCGCCGCCAGCGCCGCCTTTCCGGGCCGCAGCTTTGACGGCCACATCGCGGCGGTCGATACCCATATCGACCAGGTCAGCCGCGCCTTTCGCGCCCGCGCTGTCATTCCCAACCCCGACCGGGCGCTGCCGGCGGGGATGTTCATGTCGTTGACGCTGACCCTGTCAGAGGCGGAAAAGCTGGTCGTGCCCGAGGCGGCGATCCTGTTCCAGGCGGCCGAAACCTATGTCTTCACGGTCGAGGACGGTATCGCCCGACGCATGCCGGTGACAACCGGCCTGCGCAAAAACGGCGTCGTCGCCATCGAGTCGGGGATCGAACCCGGCACACCGGTCATCGTGCGCGGGCTGCAACGGGTGCGCGACGGCCAGCCGGTCACCGTGCTGGGCGACAGCGCACTGACCGAGGGCGACTCGTGACCCTGCCCGGCATCGCCGTGCGCCGCCCGGTGCTGGCGGCGGTGGCCAGCCTGCTGTTGCTGGTTTTCGGCCTGGCGGCGCTGCGCGACATTCCCGTGCGCGAATTGCCGGACGTGGACAACGCCGTCATCTCGATCGACACCGACTATCCCGGCGCCGCACCCTCGGTCATGGATACCGACGTTACCGAACCGATCGAGGGCGCGGTCGCCGCCATCGCGGGTCTGCGCACGATCAGTTCCGAAAGCCGCCAGGGCCGCAGCCGGATCACGCTGGAATTCGAGATCGGCCGCAGCATCGAAGAGGCCGCCAACGACGTGCGCGACGCGGTTGGCCGCATCAGTGGGCAATTGCCAGACGACGCCGAGACCCCTGTTATCGTCAAAAGCGATTCAGACGCTGACCCGGTGATGCGGCTGGCTGTCACCTCGACCCGGATGACCACGCCCGAGATCACCGACTATATCGACCGCTACATCGCCGACCGGCTGGCCACCATCGACGGGGTGGCGCAGTTGCAGATCCGTGGCCATCGTCCCTTTGCGGTGCGCATCTGGCTGGACCGCCGGGCCCTGGCGGCGCGGCAGCTGACCGTGGCCGATGTCGAGGCCGCGCTTGTGCGCAACAATGTCGAGCGCCCCGCCGGCGAGGTGATTTCCGACACCCGCCAGTTGTCGGTGCGGCTCAACAGCCGGTTGACCAGCATCGAGGATTTCCGCGACGTGGTGCTGGGGCGCGTGGCCGGTTACCCGGTGCGGCTGGGTGATGTGGCCCGGGTCGAGCCCGGCGTGGCCGATGACAGCACCATCGCGCGCAGCGACGGCGCCGACGCGGTCAGTATTTCGGTCCTGCGGCAAAGCCAGTCGAACACGCTGGTAATATCAAAAGCCGTGCGCAAGGAAATCGAGGCGCTGCGCCCCACCCTGCCCGAAGGGATGGAGGTCAGCATCGGTTCCGACGATGCGCTCTTTGTCGGCGCCTCGATCCGCGAGGTGCTGATCGCGCTGTCGATCTCGCTGGTGTTGGTGGTGCTGGTGATCCTGGCCTTTCTGCGCTCGCCGCGCGCGACACTAGTGCCGGTCGTCGCCATCCCGGTGTCGCTGATCGGGTCGTTCATCCTGATCGGGGCGTGGGGTTTTTCGCTCAACACGCTGACGCTATTGGCGATGCTGCTGGCCATCGGGCTGGTGGTCGATGACGCCATCGTGGTGCTGGAAAACATCCAGCGCCGGGTCGAGGCCGGCGAAAGCCCGCTGGTGGCCAGCCTGCGCGGGGCCGAGCAGGTGACATTCGCGGTGATCGCCACCTCGCTGACGCTGATCGCCGTGTTCGTGCCGCTGTCGTTCATGCCCGGCCAGGTCGGGCGGTTGTTCGTCGAATTCGGCTGGGTCATGGCCGGGACGGTGGCGATATCGACCTATGTGGCACTGACGGCCTGCCCGGCGCTGGCTTCGCGGGTGCTGCGCGCCCACAAGGGGCGTGCCCGGACCGTTTCGGAAACCGAGGGCGGCACCGAGGCGGCCATCGCCCGGCTGACCGGCATCCAGCGCGCCTATCGCCGGCTGTTGTCGGGCGCGCTGCAAATGCCGCTGGTGGTGCTGGTGCTGGCGGGCATCGCGACCGGGGGTGCTGCGCTGTTCTATGACGGGCTGCCGCACGAACTGGCCCCGAGCGAGGACCGCGGCGTCGGCTTCGTGCCGCTGACCGCGCCGCAGGGCAGCACCGTTGAGAACACCGACCGCGCCGCGCGTCAGGTCGAGGACATCCTCGCCCCCCTGCGCGACGAAGGCATCATCGACACCGTTTCCACCTTTACCGGCTGGGGCGGACGCGCGTTCCGGTCCTTCGTCGTCTTCAGGCTGGTCCCGTGGGAAGAACGCAGCGCGACCGTCTTTGACGTGGTGCGCCGGATTGCCCCCCTGATGAATGACGTGACCATCGCCCGCGGCGTTCCCATCGCGCCCGCCGGGCTGGGGTTGCGCGGCAATTCATCGCCCCTGCGTGTAATCGTGGGCGGGCCCGATTTCGACAGTGTCAAGGAATGGGCCAACACCCTGCTGGCGCGCGCCGAAACCATGCCCGGCATCGTCAACGCCGAAATCAACTATGAGGAAAACCTGCCCCAGCTCGACGTTCATATCGACCGCAACCGTGCCGACGACCTGGGGATTTCCGCTGAAGCCATTGCCGCCACGCTGCAAACGATGCTGGCCTCGCGCGAGGTGACAACATTCGTCAGCCGTGGCCGGGAATACCCGGTGATCATGCAGGCCGAGGCGAGCGACCGCGAAAGCCCTGCCGACATCTCGAACCTGTTCATCCGCGCCGCCGACGGGCAGACGCTGGTGCCGCTGGGCGCGCTCGTCCGGCTGGAGGAAAATGCCGCTGCGCCGTCGCTCAGGCGGTTCGACCGGCTGCCGTCGATCCGGCTGTCGGGCACGGTTGCGCCGGGCCATAACCTGGGCGGCGTCCTGACCGAGATCGAGGCGGCGGCGGCCGAGCTGCTGCCGGCCGAGGCAAACCTGGGCTACGAAGGGCAGTCGCGCACCTTCAAGGACACCGAACAGGGCATGGGGCTGGTGCTGGGGCTGGCGCTGCTGATCGTTTTCCTGGTGCTGGCGGCGCAGTTCGAAAGCTTTGTTCACCCGCTCACCATCATGCTGACGGTTCCCGCGGGGCTGGCTGGCGCAATCTACGCAATGGCGCTGGGGGGGCTGTCGATCAACGTCTATTCGCAGATCGGGATCATCCTGCTGGTCGGGCTGGTGGCCAAGAACGGTATTCTGATCGTCGAGTTCGCCAACCAATTGCGCGACGAGGGCCTCAAGCGGCGCGAGGCGGTGTTGCTGGCCTCTGCCCTGCGGCTGCGTCCCATCGTGATGACCGTTGTTTCGACCATCCTGGGCGCGGTGCCGCTGGTGCTGGCCTCCGGCGCGGGATCAGAGGCGCGCGCCGCCATCGGCACGGTGATCATCGCCGGGCTGGCGATGGCCAGCGTGCTGATGCTGGTGGTCACGCCGGTACTGTATGACCTGCTGGCGCGGTTTACCAAGCCGCGTGGCGTGTTCGAACGCCTGATCGGGCGCGAGCTGGGGCGCCGCCCGGGCAAGGCGGTCTGATGGTTCGCCGGAGTTGCGGTTGATCCATGTCAAGGTGCCCGCGCGCAGGATTTCTAGTGTGCCCGGGCATCCGCAAACACAGCCACAACGGAATCCGGAACGCCCGCGACCATGTCCTTCGATCTGCCTGTCACCCGATCCTGCATCGACTGTCAGTATGGAAAGCATACTCCGTGGCATGGCGTTCCGGCCCGACGGATACAGGCGCTCGACCGTCTGCGCCGCCGCCGCGGCCTGAACGAAGGTAACACGCTTTTCCGTCAGGACGCCCCCAACGAGGGGCTGCATTGCATCAGCCAGGGCGTGTTCAGCCTGTCCATCACCCATGAGAACGGCACCGACGTGCTGCTTCGTCTGGCCTATCCCGGCGATACGCTGGGCGTGCGGGCCTTTCTGCGCGGCACACCGCACCAGACCACGGCCGTGGCGCTGACCGAGGCGGCGGTTTGTACCATCGCGCGGCGTGACGCGCTCAAGCTCACGCAGGATGCGCCGGGGGTGTACAAGGAACTGGTCGACCGTTGCCTGGCAGAGATGGACCGCGCCGAGACCAGCATCGTCGAACAGGCCTGCCTGTCGAACCGGGCGCGGCTGTGCCGGTTGCTGAGCGACCTGCTGGAGCGGCACGGAAAACCTGTCGGCACGCGGCTGGTCGCGCGCCTGCCGATCAGCCGCGGCACCATGGCCGGAATGCTGGGCATCCAGCCCGAAAGCCTGTCACGGCTGTTTTCACGGCTAAAGGCAGACAGGCTGATCGCGCTTTCGGGGCGCAATGTCTCGACCGGGTCTTTGGCCGCGCTGAGAGCGGAAGCCACGCGCGCCGCCGACGGTTGAGGCCGGGTGCGGCCCCGATTGGGGGCCGCGCGGATCGCATCAGACGGTGGCCTGCTCGAACTGCGGGAAAAGCACTTCGTTTTCCAGGCGGATATGCTCGGTCAGGTCAGCGATGAACTCTTCGACCCCGGCATAAAGACGGGTCCATGACCGGCAGGCTCCCTCTGGCAGGGTCGGACCACCGGTGATTGCGCGAATGCGTTCGACATCCGTTTCGTGGTTGTCGTGATCGGCCCGCATCGCCGTGATGGGATGCTCCAGCCCCGGATGGCCGCCGGCGCGAATCGCGGGAAACAGGATCAGCTCCTCTTTCTTCATGTGCACCTCCATCTCGCCAATCAGGCGCGACAGGACTTCCGCCAGCCCTGCGGGCACCCCCTCGGCGCCGGCATGCACCATCTCGACCTTGGCCGAAAGCTCGGCCAGTTCGGGCAGTTGTTCGCGGTGGCGGGCGTGATAACGGGTCTCGATATACCGGGTCAGTTCCGCGGCGTCGTGAATCGGGGCGTCCTCGGCCATTTCTGCTGTCCTTTTTTTCTGCGCGAATTCGCCGCACCCGGCCCGAGACATTCCGTGAATTGGTGACCGGTATGGGCCGGGCGCGGCTGTGACAAGACCCGATTTTAGCCTTCGTAATAGGTATTGTAAATGCGCATTTCGGCAATCCAGCCGGTGCCAGACGGCCCTGCCCGGCCCTTCTGAAGGGTCTTGTATTCGCGCGTGAACGAAGAAGCGACCGATCGTATTTGACTTATATCAAATAGGTATTCGTTCTGCCGATATATCGTGATGATAGGAAGAGTTCGCCGCGGGCACCCTGCTCGCCCCCAGCCGACTGGGCGCGACATGGGCCGGCCAGACCGTCCGGCGGGGCGCCCGCGAACTTTTCCGAACGAGGTGTGTGGCACGCCTGACGTTCTTTCCGCGGTCTGAGCGGAAAGAGCGGAGGGCAGTTACGCACAGGACAAGATAATCGGCAAAAGCCGGAGCGCGCGAAGGCAAGACTTCAGGACCACCAGCACGATCCGACGGCTTCGCACCTCTTGCGGCGCTGTGAATCAGAGGATCAAGCGCCCGCTACGGACAGGCCATCGGACGGTGAGGGAGAAAGCCACATGACCGACCAAGAGACTGACACAAAGCGCGAAAGCGCAGCACCACCGGAACGCATCCCGGCGATGCAGCAGATACTCGACAACCCGTTTCTGCTGCTCTTCCTGGGCGTCACGATTCCCACAGTTCTCTACATCGTCTGGGGCGTGATGGAGATCGCCTCGATTCCGGTCGCGAACTGACCGGACACAGCAGGAGAGACCGACATGGCCATCACACCGCCGTCAAACCGTCTTTGGTGGAAGGAACCGATCCACGGCATCGAACTGAGCTGGATCATCATCGCCTTTCTCTGGGGGCTTTTCATGTTCTTCTTCATGATTGCCTGGCACTTCATCGGCAATCAGAACCTTTCGACCGAAACCTACAAGGTCAAACCCGAGCGATACGTCGAGAGGGTCGAAGCCTTCGCCGAGGAATACCAGGCCGTCGATGATAACGGCGACCCGATCGAGGAAGACGGCGTTCCCGTCGTGCGCCCGCCGGTCGGAGGGGATGCCTATATCCTGGCCCGCCTGTGGGAATTCTGGCCGATCCTCGAGCTGAAAAAAGGGGAAAGCTATCGCATTCACCTGTCTTCGGCAGACTGGCAGCACGGCTTTTCACTGCAGCCGACCAACATCAACATCTCGGTGCACCCCGAATATGAACACGTTCTGACACTGACGCCTACAGAGGCGGGTGTTTTCGGGATCGTCTGCAACGAGTTCTGCGGGATCGGCCATCACACGATGACCGGCCGTATCCACGTCGTGGAATAAGGGAGGGACACCCATGACCACCATTGATCACGGCGCAGTCGCCGGTCCGGCCATAGCGGCCAATTACCGGACGTGCCGTTTCTCGGGCCTCAAGATCGAGGCCAACGCCGAAACCCTAATCAAGGTCAACGCCGTCGCGGCCGTCATCTTTCTGCTGCTCGGCGGGTTGATGGGGCTTGGCGTCGCATTGACGCGCTGGCCAGCGGTTCAGCTGTTGCCAGCGGAATGGTTCTATCTCGTGCTCACCGGGCACGGGGCCAACGTTCTGCTGTTCTGGATCATCTTTTTCGAGATTGCGGTGCTCTACTTCGCCTCGGCGGTGATCCTGGGCGCGCGGCTGGCGACGCCACGCTTTGCCTGGCTGGCCTTCGTGCTGATGATCGTCGGCGCAGTGATGGCCAACTATGCCGTCCTGAGCGGCGACAGCTCGGTGATGTTCACCTCGTACCCGCCGATGCAGGCGTCGCAGTGGTTCTACCTGTCGCTGATCATCTTTGCGGTGGGGGCGCTGATTGGGGTGTTCGTGTTCTTCGGCACGCTGGTCGTCGCCAAGGCCGAGAACACCTATGACGGTTCGGTACCACTGGTCACCTTCGGGGCGATCACGGCGGGGATCATCGCTGTTTTCACCCTGGCTGCGGGCGCGATCATCCTGATCCCGACCTGGTTTTGGTCGCTCGGCCTGATCTCGAACATCGACTCGCTGATGTACAAGGTGATCTGGTGGGGCATGGGCCATTCCACCCAGCAGATCAACGTCGCTGCGCATGTGTCGATCTGGTACGCCATCGGCGCGATGGTCGTGGGTGCCAAGCCGCTGTCTGAAAAGGTCAGCCGCATGGCGTTCTTCATGTACATTCTCTTCCTTCAGCTCGCTTCGGCCCACCACATTCTGGCCGAACCGGGGATGAGCGCGACGTGGAAGATCGTGAACACCTCGTACATGATGTATCTGGCCGTGATGGGCTCGATGATCCACGGGCTGACCGTGCCTGGCGCCATCGAGGCGGCGCAGCGGCGCAACGGCTATACCCGCGGCGCATTCGAATGGCTGCGCAAGGCGCCCTGGGGCAATCCGGCGTTTTCGGGCCTTTTCCTCAGCCTGGTGATGTTCGGCTTTATCGGCGGGATCACCGGCGTCATCCTGGGCACCGAACAGCTGAACGTGCTGATGCACAACACGCTGTATGTGCCGGGTCACTTCCACGGGACCGTGGTTGCGGGGACGACACTGGCGTTCATGGCGATGACCTATCTGGTGGTGCCGCTGATCTTTCAGCGCGACATCATCATGCCGGGCTTGGCCAAGCTGCAGCCGTTCCTGTTCGGCATCGGCGCCGGCGGCATCTCGATGTTCATGATGGGCGCGGGCACGCTGGGTGTTCCCCGGCGTCACTGGGACATGTCCCTGACCGACGCCGCGCACGGCCACGAATTCCCGGCTGCGGCCTATCTGATGATGGGTCTGAACGGGCTTTCGGCAATCTTGGCGGCGTTGGGCGGTTTCCTGTTCATCATCATCGTCGTGGGCTCGATCCTTGCCGGACCGAAACTGACCGTGCCCGGCGCCAAGATGCGGTTCCCGCTGCATGACAAGAGCCGAGAAGCGGTGTCGGAATACGGCAGCGAAGGCACGTTGAAACTGCCCGGAACGATAATCCTGGTGGGAATCTTCTTTGCCTGCTTCGTGCTCTATTACTTCGTCAACTGGAAGTATCTGTCCGAACTGTGGCTGTTCAACTGACCGGACGAAGTTAGGAGACCTCGCATGCACGCCGTCCTCTCTACCACGGCCTCGATCCTCAAGCTTCGGATCGGCCTCTTCATCGCCCTTGCGGCCCTCGTCGGCATTCTGACCGGCGACGGCGGCATGGGCTGGGGGGCGGCGGCGGCCTTTACCCTCGCCGTGCTCGGTGCCTCAGGCGCGGCGGGGGCCTTCAACCAGTATTTCGAGCGCGACCTCGACCGCCTGATGGCGCGCACCCATACCCGCCCCTTTGCCAGCGGCCGGCTGAAGGAGGGCCCGATCTGGCCCGCGACCTTTACCGCGCTGCTGATGGTTTCGCTGCTGCTGGGCTGGGCCACCGGCGGCACCCTGGCGGCGGTGCTGGTCTTTGCCGGCGCGGCCACCTACGGGCTGCTCTATACGCTCGTGCTCAAGCAGCGCACGGTCTGGAACGTGGTGATCGGCGGCGCGGCGGGCAGCTTTGCACTGCTGGCGGGCGCCGTGGCCGCGCGGCCCGAATTCGGGCCGGTGATCGGCCCGGTGCCGATCTTGCTGTCGGTGGTGCTGTTCTTGTGGACGCCGCCGCATTTCTGGGCGCTCGCGGCGGTACGCGGCGAGGATTATCGCCGCGCCGGCATCCCGATGCTGCCCGTCACCCACGGGTCCGAGGTCTGGGCGCCGGTGATCTTTGCCCATGTCGTGGCGCTGTCGGCGCTGTCGATGGGGCCGCTTTTCTATGGCTACGGCGTGATCTACGGCCTCTTTGCCGGGGTCAGCGGCGCGGTGTTCCTGGTCGCGTCCTGGCGGCTGATGCGCGCCCCGTCGCGCGGGCACGCCAAGACGACATTCCACGCCTCGCTGCTGCATTTCGCGCTGTTGTCGCTGGGGGTCATCCTCGACCGGGGAGCGGCGGCATGGCTCGGCTGATGCGGACACTTGTGGCCCTGCTCTGCATGGTCCTGCCCTCGTTCGCGGCGGCGCAGAAGCTCGACGTGGAAATCGCATTCGACGAAAGCCAGGGCGCCATCGGCGGACTGACCGGCGATCACATCCTGACCGACCAGACCGGCGCACCGCTGGCGCTGGCCGATCTGCGCGGCCGGCCGCTGGTGGTGTCGCTGGTCTTTACCTCCTGCGCCACGGTCTGCCCGCTGACCACGGAAAACCTGCGCAAACAGATCCTGCGCGCGCGCCAAACCCTGGGCGACGATGCGTTCGCGGTGCTGACCTTCGGTTTCGACGCCAGCGGCGACACGCCCGAGCAACTGGCGGGGTTTGCCGGCACCCACAAGCTGAAGGGTGTGCCGGACTGGTACGTTGCCAGTGCCGACGCCGACACCACCGCCACGTTCCTGAACGATCTCGGCTTTTCCTTCCGCGCCGCGGCGGGCGGGTTCGATCACGTCACCCAGACCACCGTGCTGGACGCCGAGGGTCGCGTCTATCGCCAGATCTATGGCGAGAACTTTCCACTGCCGGTCCTTGTGCAACCGCTGAAAGAGCTGGTCCTGGGGACAGAGACCATGTCGATCGGCGCCAAGGATCTGTGGAACCGCATCAGTTTTCTCTGCACTGTATATAACCCGCTCACCGGAGCATATCGTTTTGATTACGGAATATTTTTCGGGATCTTCTTTGGCGGCCTGTCGCTGATCATCACCGGGACGATCATTCTGCGGCTCTGGCTACAGCGTCGCCGGGCGATCCGCAACCAGACACGCCACCCAAGAGCCAGCGAGGCAACATGAAGACCACAGGACTGCGCGCCACGATCCGGCGCGGCTTTGACCGGGCGGAACGCGGGCTCGACCGGCTGTTCGGCGCCGACTGGAACCCAATGGGACAGCTTGGCCCGCTGGGATGGCTGCTGTTCTGGGTGGTCGCCGTCAGCGGCATCTACCTGTTCATCTTTTTCGATACCGGGGTGACGGCGGCCTATTCCTCGATCGAATGGCTGACCAACGATCACTGGTGGCATGCGGGGCTGGCACGCAGCCTGCACCGCTATGCGTCGGACCTGATGGTGCTGGTGATGTTCGTCCACCTGATCCGGGAATGGTCCTTTGACCGCTATCGCGGGCGGCGCTGGTTTTCCTGGATCACCGGCATTCCGGTGATCTGGTTCGTCTATCTGTCGGGGATCACCGGCTATTGGCTGGTCTGGGACAAGCTGGCGCAATACGTCGCCACCGTATCGACCGAGCTGCTGGACACGCTGGGCATCTTCGGCGAACCGATTGCGCGCAACTTTCTCGCGCCCGAACTGCTGTCGTCGCGCTTCTTCACCTTGATGGTGTTCCTGCACATCGCCATCCCGCTGTTGCTGCTGCTGTTGATGTGGATTCATATTCAGCGCATCACCGATGCCCGCACCAACCCGCCGCGGGGCCTGACCGTGATCACGCTGGGCGCGCTGGTGGTTGGCTCCTACGCCATTCCAGCCACGTCGCAGGGACCGGCCGACCTGGCCACGGTGCCGCAATCGCTGGGCATGGACTGGTTCCTGCTGTCGCTCTATCCGGTGATCGAAAGCGTTCCCTCGGGCGTGATCTGGGCCGGGGTGGTGATCTTTACCGTGGTTCTTGTCGGCATGCCCTGGATGCCGCCCCGGCGCGAGGGCGGCGCGGCAGAGGTGTTCCTGGATCACTGCAACGGCTGTTCGCGCTGTGTCGCTGACTGCCCCTATGCCGCCATCACCCTGGTGCCGCGCACCGACGGGCTGCCATTTTCCCACCAGGTCGAGGTCAACCCCGCCCGCTGCGTGGCCTGCGGTATCTGCATGGGCGCCTGCCCGTCCTCGTCGCCGTTCCGCCGCTCCGGCGACCTGGTTACCGGCATCGACCTGCCCGACCGCCCGCTGGCCGATCTGCGCGCCGAGGTGATCGAGGCCGCCCAACAGCTGACGGGCAAGGGCCGCGTGCTGACGCTGGCCTGTGGCCACGGCGCCGCCGCCGCGCCGGAAAAGGGCCGCGTGGTCATGCCCTGCGTGGCGATGGCGCCGCCGTCGCTGATCGACTTCATCATCAGCCGCGGGCTGGCTGACGGGGTCGCCGTCGCCGGCTGTGCTGAGCGCGATTGCTTCAACCGCTATGGGCATGAGTGGACCGAGGCGCGCTTTGCCCGCGAACGCGACCCGTTCCTGCGCCAGCGCGTCCCGCGCGAGCGGGTACGCACGATCTGGGCCGGCATGAGCGAGCGAAAGCGCCTGGCGACCGAGATGAGTGCCTTTTCCGAGGAACTGGCGCAGTTGCCGGAATTCGAGAATGTCCGCCCGCTTGAAGAAGAGGAAAAGGCCGAGATGAGCGCCTCTGCCGAAATCCGGAGGGCCAGCGCATGAACAATGCTAACGACTGGCTGAAACGCCCCCGGCACCTGATCACCGGCGGGGTGCTGACGCTGGCACTGGTCCTGGGCACCGCTGTGCTGTCAGCCCGACCGGAATGGCAAAGCGTGCCCGATGATCACGGCGCCCTGCGGCTGAGCTTTGCCCATTCGGGGGTGCGCAACTGCCGCGACCGCACCGAAGAGGAACTCGCCGCCCTGCCCCGCAACATGCGCAACGCCCAGCTTTGCGACCGCCGCCGCGCGCCGGTGCGCATCGAGATGGATATCGACGGCGACACCGTCTATGCCACCGACGTGTTCCCGACAGGGCTGGCCGGCAGCGGCCCGTCGCGGGTTTATGAACGTTTTGAACTGCCCGCGGGCGACCGCAGGCTGGCGCTGCGCCTGCAGGACGACCCCGCCAATTCCGGTTTTGCCTTCGAGGCGGAATTTGACATATCGTTGAGTGCCGGCGAAAGCATTGCGGTAGATTTCGATGCTTCGAGCGGCGGCTTCTACATTCACTGAAGGACGGACCGATGGCACCGATCTCCTGGAAACCAGAATTTAGCGTCGGCGACGAAGCGGTCGACCACGAACACCGCGAACTGATCGACCTGGTGAACACCGCCGCCGCCGCCATCCTTGATGGGCACGCCGGCGCCGACGTCGACAAGTGTCTGGGCGATCTCTACCAGTCGATCTCGGCGCATTTCGCGCATGAGGAACGGCAGATGAAAAGGGCCGATTACGATCAGTTCAAGGCTCACAAGGGCAGCCATGAATATCTGCTGGACGAGCTGCGCGACATCATGGACGGTGCCATGCCAAGCGAGGATCAGACAGCCGAGCGCCTGACCCAGGTGCTGGAGGCATGGTTCACCGACCATTTCCGTGATCACGACGCGCGGTTGCATAACCGTCTTGGTCCACACCACCACTAGGCCGGGCCGCGTCGCGCCGGCCGGGACCGGAGCCGGCAGGCACGGTCGGGCGGCAACCCCGGGGGATACCGCCCATGAAGACAGCCAGATTATTGCGGATCGTGCCACCGGTCGCCATCGGCATCGCGCTGTCGGTGTGGCTGGTGTGGCAGGCGGAACCGCCCGCGCGCGTCGAACAGGCCGAACGCAGCGTCGCCGCCCGCACCCTGATCGCCGAGGCCGTGCCGGTACGCCCGGTGGTGCGCGGCTATGGCACCGTCAGCGCCGCGCAAAGCTGGCAGGCAGTGGCAGAGGTCGCGGGCGCGGTGACCTATCGCCACCCCGAGCTGGAGACCGGCAACCTGATCGTCGCCGGCACCAGGGTGCTGGAAATCGACCGCAGCCGCTATGAGACCGCTCTGCACCAGGTTCAGGCCGATCTTGCGGCCCTGCACGCCGAGGGCAGGCAGATCGACGTCGAGGCCGAGAACACCGCCCGCCTGCTGGAGATCGAGAAAAGCCGCCGGACCCTGGCCGAGAGCGATCTTGCCCGCGTGCGCGAACTGGTGGCGCAGGGCGCCGCGCCGCAGGCACGGCTGGATGAACAGGAGCGCGCCACGCTGCAGATCCGCCGCGGCGTGCAAGAACTGGAAAATACCCTGGCGCTGGTGCCGGTGCGCAAGGCGCGGCTGGCCGCCCAGGCCGCGCGCGCCGAGGCCGCGCTGGCCAGCGCCCGGCGCGACCTTGCCATGACGCGGATCGAAACGCCGTTCGACCTGCGCGTGGGCGAGGTGCATGTCGAACGCCACCAGTTCGTGACCGCCGGGCAAAGGCTGGTCACCGCCGATGGCGTCGCGCGCGCCGAGATCACCGTGCACCTGCCGGTCGAGGGGTTTCCGCGCCTGATGGGGGCCGCGGTTTCCGACAGCGGGGTGAGCTTTGAAACCGGCATCCGCGAAACCGTGCTCGACCGGATCGAGGCGGAACTGCGGCTGGTTTCCGGGACCGGGCAGGTCTGGCAGGGCCGGGTGATCCGCGTCGGCAACGCGCTTGACCCGCAGGCGCGCTCGGTGCCGGTGGTGATCGCCGTCGACAACCCGTATGCGGGCATCGCCCCGCCACTGCGCCTGCCACTGGTGCCCAACATGTATGTCGAGGCGGTGCTGACCGGGCCCGAACTGGCGCCGCGCATCACCCTGCCCGCCAGCGCCGTGCATCAGGGCGACACCGTCTATCTGCGCGACGCCGATGGCCGGCTGGCGCTGCGCGAGGTATCGCTTGGCTGGCGGCAGGGGGACATCTCGGTGATCGAGGCCGGCATCGAGCCTGGCGAAGAGGTCATCATCGACGACATCGTGCCGGCCTTACCGGGCACTATCGTGACCCCGGCGGAGAGCGGCGAATGATCGCCTGGTTCGCGCGCCATCCCACGGCGGCCAACCTGTTGCTGGTGCTGATCGCCGCGGCCGGGATCTTTGCCGCGCCGATGCTCAAGCGTGAAACATTCCCCGATTTCCGCCCCACCGAGGCCGAGATTTCGGTGGTCTATCGCGGCGCCACCGCGGCCGAGGTCGAGGATGCGATCTGCCGTCGCATCTGGGACGCGGTCGAGCCGGTCGAAAACCTGGACGAACTGACCTGCACCGCCCAGGAAAACGCCGCCCGCGCGGTGGCGACGCTGACGCCGGGGGGCGATGTGGGGCGTTTCGTCAACGATCTGCGTACCGAGGTGACAGCGATCGACGATTTCCCCGATGATGCCGATCCCGCGCTGGTGCGTCAGTTGAACCGAACCGACATGGTCGCCTCGGTCGCGGTTGCGGGCGACATGCCCGCGCCGCAGCTTGAACGCTATGGCGACGCACTAAAGGACCGGCTGTCGGCCCTGCCCGGCGTGGCAAAGGTCACGCTGACCGGTTTTGGCACTCGGCAGTTCCTGATCACCGTGTCGCGCGCGGTCCTGCTGGAACACGGGCTCAGCGCCGCCGCCCTGGCCGCGACCATCGGCGCGCAAAGCATCGACAGCCCGCTGGGCCGCCTGGAAACGCCGCAGCAGGACATCGCCCTGCGTTTCGCCGACGAGCGCCGCAGCGCCGAGGCGCTGGCGCGGCTGGTGGTGCTGTCCAAGCCCGACGGTGCAAAGCTGACCCTGGGCCAGATCGCGCAGATCGAGCAAAGCTACAGCCCGCCCGAAAACCGCGCCTTTCTGGATGGCACGCGCGCGGTCTACCTGCAGGTTGACAAGGCACTGGGCGCGGATGCGCTGCGCGTCTTCGACGCCGTCAGCGACCTGATCGAAACCGAGCGCGCGCAGGTGCCGCCCTCGCTGCGCCTCGAGGTGGTGCAGGACATGACCACCATCGTGCGCGACCGCCTGCAAATGCTGGTTTCGAACGGCGTTCTGGGGCTGGTGCTGGTAGTGGCGGTGATGAGCCTCTTTTTCAGGCCCCGCTACGCCATCTGGGCGGCGCTGGGGCTGCCGGTGGCGTTTCTGGGCGCCTTCGTGGCGATGGCGCTGACGGGGCTGTCGCTGAACATGATCACGCTGGTGGCGCTGTTGATGGCGATCGGCATCGTGATGGACGATTCCATCGTCATATCCGACGCCATCGCCGAAGAGGCCGCGCGCGGGGCCTCGCGCCTCGATGCCGTGATCACCGGCACCAGGCAGGTGCTGCCCGGGGTGGTTTCGTCCTTCGTCACCACGGTGGCGATCTTTGCGCCGCTGTCGTTTCTCTCGGGCGAGCTGGGCGCGGTGCTGGAGGTGCTGCCGATCGTGCTGATCGCCGCGCTTGCCGCCAGCCTGATGGAGGCCTTTCTGGTCCTGCCGCATCACCTGTCGCACGGGCTCAAGGCGGCCGAGGCGCCCGCCTCGCGCCTGCGCGCCGGGTTCGAGCGCGGCTTTGCCTGGACCCGCGACAGGGCGCTGGGGCGGCTGGTCGATGGCGCGATATCCTGGCGCTACATGGTGACCGGGCTGATCATTGCCGTGCTGATCGTCACCGTGGCGCTGATGCGGGCAGGCTATGTCAAGCGCGACGCCCTGCCCGAGATCGACGGCGACGTGCTTGAGGCCCGCATCCTGATGCCGCAGGGCACCCCGCTGGCCCCGACCGAAGCCGTTGCCGAACATGTGCGCGCGGCGCTGCTGGCGGTCGATGCGCGGTTTTCACCCGACCAGCCCGGCGGCGCGGCGCTGGTCCGGACGGTGCAGACCCATTTCAACCGCAACCTCAGCGCCGGCGAAACCGGCCCCCATGTCGCCACCGTCACAGCCGACCTGCTGGGCGCCGAGACCCGCACCACCTCGCTGGACGACCTGATCGCTGCTTGGCGCAAAGAGATCGGCGCCGTGCCCGGCGCCATCGCCATAACCCTGACCGAGCCGGGAATAGGCCCCCAGGGCCGGGCGGTGGAAATTCGCCTGTCCGGCCCCGATCTCGATGTGCTTGACACCGCCGCTGCGCGGCTGCTGGCAGAACTGGAAACCTATGTCGGCATCTACAACGCCATGTCCGACCTGCGCCCCGGCCGGCCCGAGCTGCGCCTGACGCTGGCCGAGGGCGCAACCGGGCTGGGGCTGACCGCATCGGACGTGGCGGCGCAGCTTGGCAGCGCGTTCCTGGGCCGGATCGTGACCACCGTGCAAGAGGGCGACATCAGCCACGAGATCGAGATCGAACAGACCGGGGCCGACCGCGACGCGCATGACGACCTGGCGGCCTTTGAGGTGGTTCTGCCCGGCGGCACGCGCATCCCGCTCAGTACCGTCGTCCGCATCGAAGAGGCCCGCGGCTGGGGCACCGTCACCCATATCAACGGCGCCCGCAGCGTCACCGTGGCGGCGGATGTCGACGGCCGCATCGGCAATGCCGACGCCATCGTCAGCCAGGTCGCGGCCGGGTTCCTGCCCGATCTGGTGCGCGATTATCCCGGCATGAGCTATGCGGTCGAGGGGCAGAACGCCAACTCCGCCGAAACCATGGGCTCTATCCTGCGCGGCTTTCTGGTGGGGCTGGTGGGCATCTATGTTGTGCTGTCGTTCCAGTTCCGCAGCTATGTGGAACCACTGATCGTGATGCTGACGATTCCGCTGGCGCTGGTGGGCGTGGTGCTGGGACACATGGCGATGGGCTATAACATCTCGATGCCGTCGATCATGGGGGCGGCGTCGCTGGCGGGTATCGTTGTCAACAACGCCATCCTGCTGGTGCAGGTGATCAAGCGCCACAGCGCCGAGGGCGTCCCCCGCGCGGTCGCCGCCGGCCGCGCCAGCCGCGAACGGTTCCGCCCCATCGTGGTGTCGGTCTCGACCACGATGATGGGGCTGGCGCCGCTTTTGGCCGAGACCAGCACCCAGGCGCAGACGGTCAAGCCGCTGGTGATCTCGGTCGTCTTCGGCCTGTTGTCGGCGACAGTGCTGGTGCTGGTGGTGCTGCCGGCGCTTTATGCCATTCTCGGCGATCTCGGGGCGGGCGAACGCAAGGGCGACGAAACCGCCACCGGCCCCGCCGCCTGAGCACCCGCTCAGCCGCGCTCCGCCTGCGGCTTCCTGACGCCGGGCCGTCCGGCAACCCTTGCCAGTGCCGCCCAAGATCGGCAAAAGGCGGGGCGAAAGCCATTTCCCGAACCAGGGGACGACCGAGCGGCATGAAGAAATCGGAAAGCCTGGCCGTGGCGCGGCAGTCCTTGTTGCTGCGCAGCCTGCCCGAACCGGTGGTCGAGGACCTGCTGGCCACCTCTGTCTGCCGGGCTTGCGCGCGCGGCGAGACGGTGTTCCTGCAGGGTCAGGACGCGCAGACGATCTATGTGGTGATCAGCGGATGGGTCAAACTGTACCGTGTCGCGCCCAACGGCAGCGAGGCCGTGGTGCAGGTCTTTACCCGCGGCCACAGTTTCGGCGAGGCGGTGGCGCTGCGCGGCCATTCCTACCCGGTCTCGGCCGAGGCGGTGACCGATTGCACGCTGCTGGCGATACCGGCGCGCAGCCTGCTGTCGATGCTGCGCCGCGAGCCGGAGCTGTCGGCGGCGATCATCGCCGCCACCTTTCAGCATCTGCACGAACTGGTCACCCAGGTCGAGCAGATGAAGTCGCAAACCGGGGCGCAGCGGGTGGCGGATTTCCTGTGCCGGCTCTGTTCATGCGACAGCGGCAGCTGCGTCGTCACCCTGCCCTATGACAAGGTCCTGATCGCCGGGCGGCTGGGGATGAAACCCGAAAGCCTGTCGCGCGCCTTTGCCAAGCTCAAGCAGGTGGGCGTGCATGTCTCGCGCCACCATGCCCGTATCGACGACATCGCGGCGCTACAGGATTATGCCGAAAGCGACCCCGCCGAAGCATGGAGCAAAGCACTATGACCCCTCTTGAACAGGCCCTTGCCGCGATCGACGCGGCCAACGCCCACGACCCCGACCGCAGCGAAGACGCGCCGGCGGCGCAGCTTTACGGGCAGCGCATGAGCGCCGAACTGGCCCGCCTCTTTCCCGACGCGTCGGAGCCGCTGCAGATCGCCGCGCGCGGCCAGCACATCGAACGCTGGATCCTGCCGCGCAAGGATTTCCCCGAGGGGCGCGCGGGCTATCTGGACTGGCGCAGCGCGCTGGCGCGCCATCACGCCGCGCGGGTGGCCGAAATCATGATCGCGGCGGGGTATGACGCCGACGATGCCGCGCGCGCCGGCAAGATGATCCGCAAGGAAGGCATCAAGCGCGACGCAGAGGTGCAGGCGCTCGAAGACGTGATCTGTTTCGTGTTCCTGAAATGGTATTTTGCGCCGTTCTCGGGCACGCAGGACCCCGAAAAGCTGCAAAAGATCGTGGTCCGCACCGCACGCAAGATGTCCACCGAGGGCCGCGCGCGGGTGCTGAGGGAATTCGACCTGCCCGACGATCTGGCAGCGGGCTTTCGCAGCTGACCCGTAGGCCGGGCTTCAGCCCGGCGCCTTGATGCACACATCCGTTGCCACGTCTGCCGATATGTCGGTACGCCGGGCTGAAGCCCGGCCTACGGCACGCGTGAATGCTCAGGCCGGTTTTTGACGTTGGCGCCGCTTCAGCACCGGGCAGGTATCGGCGTCGTTCATCACCACCTGGCAGCGCAGGCACATCACGCATTCATTGGGGTTGATCCGCCCCAGCTGGTCGATCGCGCCGACGGTGCACTTGGTTTCGCACAACCGGCATTCGCGGCCGCATTGCGGACGCCGGTGCAGCCAGTCGAAGACCTTGTTCTTGGCCGGCAGCGCCAGCGCCGCGCCCAGCGGGCACAGGTAGCGGCAGTAAAAGCGTTCGATGAACAGCCCCGCCAGCAGCAGCACCACCACGAAGGCGACAAAGGGCCATGCCCGCAACATGCGCATGGAAATCGCGGTTTTGAACGGTTCCGCCTCGGCCAGGATCAGCGCGTAACGCATCGAATAGAAGCTGAGCGCGAGGATGGCGACAAAGAGCGTGTACTTGATGATCCACAGCCGCTCGTGCAGCACCGGCGGCACCGCCACCTGTGGCACGCCCAGCCGCTGCGCGAGCTGGTTCAGCAGCTCCTGCAGGGCACCGAACGGGCACAGCCAGCCGCAATAGACCCCGCGCCCCCAGAACAGCATCCCCAGCGCCACCCCGGACCACAGCGTAAAGATGATCGGCTCTATCAGGAAGGTCTCCCACCGGAACCCCGACAGCAGCGACTGGACAAAGGCCACCACCTGCACCACCGAAAGCTGGCCGTTCAGGATCCAGCCCAGCCAGACCAGCGTCACCGACAGGTATCCCAGCCGCAACCCCAGCCACAGCCGCTTGCGGCGCACGATGACCTGTTGAAAGAGCAGCATCAGCGTCAGCAGCCCCATCATCGCCATGACGCTGGCGACCTGATAGCGTTTCGCCAGCCAGCGCGATTGCCACAGCGGCTCGGCCCCGGCGGGCGGTTCGGTGATATAGGCCCCCGGCAGGTTGTAGGCCAGTTCGGTGACAAAACTCACCTCGCCGTCCTCGGTCGGGCGAGAGGCTGTCAGCTCCAGCGTAAACGGGCGGGCCGGGTCGAACCCCTCGCCCGGCAGGTGAAAGACCGAGCGTTCCTTGAATTGCGGCGCGCCCGAGATCGCCAACCCGTCGATCCGGGCATAGCCGGTGGCCGTCAGCGCGATGCGTCTGTCGTCCTGCAACACCGTCAACCGGTCAAAGACGCCGGTGCGCCGCCAGTCGGTGCCGCGATGGGAATAAAGCCCGCGCGACGCCACGAACAGCGCCGTCTCGCCCGGCCCCAGGCCGCCCACCGCCCCGGTATAAAGCTGCTGACCCAGGATGTTGCGCCCGATGGTCGGCGGGTCGACCAGCGCGGCGTAAAACTCGATGAAGGGCGCCTCGCCCTCGGGCACCGGCACCTTGGCCCCGGCCAATTTGCCTGCGGCCTCGCTCAGCGTCACGCGGCGCCCGGCAATGGCGCCCTCGGCCACCAGCGCCGCCCAGTCGCGGGGCTGAAAGCTGACCCGATCAATGCTGCCGCCGGGCAGAACGCCCCGGGCGATGGCCAGCGTGCGCGCGGTGCGCAGGATCGAATCCCGAATCACCCCGGTCGAAACGGTTGCACGCGAGATGATGTCGGGTATCTCCGGCCCGCTGCGGGCGCCGCCGGGGCGGGTCAGGTCGACCCCGGCGAAACCGTTTACAAAGCCGCCGATATCGGCGTCGCTCAGCCCCAGCGTCAGGATCGGTTCGGCGTGGTGGATCAGCCGCGCGCCGGTGATGCGGGCCTGGGTGTCGATCGCCACCAGCACGTCAAGCGGGCGGCCCGAATAGCCGACCGAGCGGGCCACCTCCCATGTCGAGGCGATATAGCCCTGCACGCCGTCGCGGTTGCTCACGCTCCAACCCGAGACGCCGGATTCCTCGCGCTGAACGATGACCGGGCCGTCAAGCCCCAGCAGTTGGGCCGCTTCCTCGGGCGTCGGGACGGCGTGTTGGCGGCTCTGCTCGAAATCCGAAATCGCAAATCCCTGCGCGGCGGCGCCCTCCGGCAGCAAGCCAGGCAGACACGAGACCAGCAAGAGGAACAGAGTTCGCAGCATGGCGTCTTTCATGCACTCGTTTGTGGCAGGATTGCGTTGACATAAGTCAAGGCGGTGACGCCCCATGCAGGTCAGTCTGACCCCGCTTCACCAGCGGAATGGAGAGACTTGATGACTCAACGAACAACCAAATGGCGTGCCTCGCTTATATCGAGCGCCGCCATTGCCTTGGCCCTGGCAGCCCCCGGCGCCATGGCCGAGGAAAAGCCGGCGGGACATGGCGACAGCCCTGCCGCCGCCTATGAGCCCAGCATGACCACCCTGGGCCAGATCCGGGTCGAAATCCCGGGGCGCAAACCAGGCGACCCGATCATGACGCCCAGCGAATACCAGAAGGCCAATACCATCTATTTCGAACGCTGCGCCGGCTGCCACGGCGTGCTGCGAAAGGGTGCGACCGGCAAGGCGCTGACCCCCGACATCACCCGCGAAAACGGGTTCGAGTACCTGCGCGACTTCATCACCTACGGCTCGCCCGCGGGCATGCCGAACTGGGGCACCTCGGGCGACCTGTCAGAGGAAGAAGTCGACATGATGGCGCGCTATATCCTGCTGGATCCGGCCGCGCCGCCCGAATTCGGCATGCCCGAAATGCAGGAAAGCTGGAAGGTGTATGTCGCGCCCGAGGACCGGCCGACCGAAAAGATGAACGACTGGGACATCGACAACCTGTTCTCGGTCACGCTGCGCGATTCGGGCCAGATCGCCCTGATCGACGGCTCGACCTATGAGATCAAGTCGATCCTCGACACCGGCTATGCCGTGCATATCAGCCGGATTTCGGCCTCGGGCCGGTATCTGTACGTGATCGGGCGCGACGCCAAGGTCAACATGATCGACCTCTGGATGGAGTCTCCCGACACTGTCGCCGAGATCAAGATCGGCTCGGAGGCACGCTCGGTCGAGACCTCCAAGATGGAGGGATGGGAAGACAAATACGCCATCGCCGGGGCCTACTGGCCGCCGCAATACGTGATCATGGACGGTGACACGCTGGAACCGCTGCGGATCAAATCGACCCGTGGCATGATCTATGACGATCAGACCTATCACCCCGAACCCCGGGTCGCCGCGATCCTGGGCTCGCACTACAACCCCGAGTTCATCGTCAACATCAAGGAAACCGGCAAGATCCACCTTGTGGACTATTCCGACATCAACAGCCTCAAGATCACCGAGGTCGATGCCGAACGGTTCCTGCATGACGGCGGGCTCGACAGCTCCAAGCGCTACTTCCTGACCGCGGCCAACGCCCGTAACCGGATTGTCGTTCTCGACACCAAGGAAGGCGACGTCGAAGCCGTGATCGACACTGACGGCCTGACGCCGCACCCCGGCCGGGGCGCCAACGTCGAACACCCGGTTTACGGGCCGGTCTGGGCGACCTCGCACCTGGGTGACGAAACCGTGGCCCTGATCGGGACCGACCCCGAAGGACACCCCGACAACGCCTGGAAGGTGGTTCAGCAGCTCTATGCGCTGGGTGGCGGGTCGCTCTTCGTCAAGTCCCACCCCAACTCCGGGCACCTCTATGTCGACGCGACACTGAACCCCGACGCCGAAGTTTCCGGCTCGGTCGCGGTCTTCAACGTGGCCGATCTTGGGCAGGAAGAGCCCCAGTTCACGGTGCTGCCTATCGTTGAATGGGCCGGTATCGCCGAGGGTCAGCCCCGCGTCGTGCAGGGCGAGTTCAACAAGGACGGCGACGAGATCTGGTTCTCGGTCTGGAACGCCAAGGACCTGGAAAGCGCCATTGTCGTGGTTGATGACAAGACGCTTGAACTCAAGCAAGTGATCAAGGATCCGCGCCTGATCACGCCGACTGGCAAGTTCAACGTCTACAACACGCGCGCCGACGTCTACTGACGCGCACCGCCGGGGGCCCTGCCCGGGCCCCCGGCACCCCGACTGCCCGTATTCGCATCCATAGCCCGCTTCAGGAGAGCCAGCGACATGACAGCGACAGGCAAGGTTAATCTGATCGGGGCCGGGCCAGGTGCGGCGGATCTGATGACGCTGCGCGCGGCCAGGATGCTGCAAGCCGCCGACGCGGTGGTTTATGACCGGCTGGTCAGCGACGAAATTCTCGAACTGGCGCCGCAAGCGGCGCGCATGATCCCCGTGGGCAAGGCCCCCGGCCACCACACGGTGCCGCAGGAGCGGATCAACGAAATTCTCTATGAACTGGCCTGCGAGGGCCTGACCGTTGCCCGCCTCAAGGGGGGCGACCCGCTGATTTTCGGCCGCGGCTCGGAAGAGGCGGCCTATCTGGCGGAACGCGGCGTGGCCATCGAATACGCCCCCGGCATCACCGCCGCGCAGGGCATGGCCGCCGCCACCGGCGTGCCGCTGACCCATCGCGGGCTGGCAACCGGTGTGCGGTACGTCACCGGCCATCGCGCCGCCGATGCCCGGCTGGACCTCGACTGGAAAAGCCTGGCCAGCGAGGACACCACCCTGGTGATCTACATGGGCGCCGCCAACATCGCCGAGATTGCGCTGAACCTGATGCGCGAGGGGCTGCCGGGCAGCCTGCCGGTGCTGGCCATCGCCAACGCCACCACCCCGCGTGAGGCGCGGCTCTTGTCGCGGCTCGACCGGGTCGGGCTGGACATGGCCGAAACGCCCCTGCCCGCGCCGGTGCTGTTCGTGGTCGGTCACGTGGTTTCGCTCTACCGGGCCGGTGCCCCTGCCGAGGCGGTGGCGGACATGCCCGAAACGATACGATTTGCCGGTGAATAGGCTGGCCGCGATAGCCCTCCTGGCGGCGCTCGTCACCCCCGCCGCGGCAGAGCCCGACACAAAGGCGCTGGAACGACTGGTGCGGCAGGATTGCGGCTCGTGCCACGGGCTGACGCTCAAGGGCGGGCTGGGGCCCGACATCCGCCCACAGGCGCTGAACCACCATGACCGCGACAGCCTGACAACGCTTATTCTTGATGGCGTTCCGGGCACGGCAATGCCACCCTGGCGCCCGCTTCTGAGCGATGAGGAAGCCATTTGGATCGCCGACTATTTATTGAACGGAGCCGAAGAATGATACTTGGTTTCAATTTGTTGCACTGCATATTTAAAATAGCAAGAGGCGCGCTGATCCCGGCGTTGGCCATGCTGGCGGTGACCGCCCCGCAGGCCCGCGCCCAGGCTACGGGCGATTTGGGCCTGGTGGTCGAACGCGCCACCGGCTCGTTGCTGGTGGTCGACCAGTCCGAGCGTGCGGCATTGGGCCGGATCGAGGGGCTGGGCGATCTCAGCCATGCCTCGCTGGTCTATTCGCCCGATGAACGTTTCGCCTATGTCTTTGGCCGCGACGGCGGGCTGACCAAGGTCGACATCCTGGCGCGCGAGATCGTCGGCCGGGTGATGCAGGCCGGCAATTCCATCGGCGGCGCGATTTCCGACGATGGCCGCTATGTGGCGGTGTCCAACTACGAACCCGGCGGTGTGCGCGTCTTTGACGCCGACACCCTGGACATGGTGGCCGATATCCCGACAGGGTCGAAAACCATCGGGCTGGTCGATATCCCCGGCACGCGGTTCGTCTTTTCGCTGTGGGACACGGGTGAAACCTGGATCGCCGATCTGTCCGGGCAGACGCCCGAAATCACCCGCATTCCGGGGATCGGCACCAACCCCTATGACGCGCTGGTCACCGCCGACGGACGCACCTATATCGCCGGGCTTTTCGGCGACGATCACCTGACCGCGCTCGACCTGTGGCAAGACACGCCCACGCCCCGCGCCATCCTGCCCGGCTATGCCGCCGGGCGCGAGGGGCTGCCGGTCTACAAGATGCCCCACCTCGAAGGCTGGGCTCTGGCCGGGCAGGAATTCGTGCTGCCCGCCGTGGGCCAGCACGAGGTTCTGTGGGTCGATGCCCGCAGCCTGGACGAAACCGGGCGCACCCCCACCCACGGCCAGCCGGTCTTTGCCATGGCGCGGCCCGACGGGCGGCATGTCTGGGTCAACTTCGCCCACCCGCTGAACGACACCATCCAGGTCATCGACACGCTGACCAAGCAGGTCATCCGCCAGTTCAGCCCCGGCCCCGGCGTGCTGCACATGGAATTCACCCCCCGCGGGCACGAGGTATGGGTCTCGGTGCGCGACGCCGGCAAGGTGATCATCTACGATACCGAAACCTTTGAACCGCTGGCCGAGATCGCGGCCGACAGCCCCTCGGGCATCTTCTTTACCGCGCGCGCACACCGGATGGGGCTTTAGCGATGGAGGGGTTCAGCGATCCGCTCGACCGGGCGCTGCTGGATGACTGGCAGCGCGGCTTTCCGGTCACCGCGCGCCCCTATACGGCGCTGGCACAGGCGCTTGGCACCACCGAACAGGGCGTGATCCGCCGCCTGCAGGCCAAGCTGGACGCCGGCCAGATCACCCGCGTGGGCGCCACCGTGGCGCCCAACACCATCTCGGCCAGCACGCTGGCGGCGGTGGCCGCGCCCGAAAGCCGCATCGAAGAGGTGGCGGCGATCATCGGCGAAGAGCCGGGCGTCAACCATTCCTACCTGCGCGAGAACGAATGGAACCTGTGGTTCGTGGCCACCGGCCCCGACCGGGCGCATGTGGATGCCGCGCTGGCGCGGATCGGTCGGCGCAGCGGGCTGAGGGTACTTGATCTGCCGCTGGTGCGGCCCTTTAACCTCGATCTGGGCTTCAGCCTGAGGGGCGAGGCAACGTCGCGCCCTGTCACCCCCCCGCCCGATACATCCGTACTGCAAGAGGGCGACCGCGACATCGTGCAGGCGCTCACCACCGGGCTGCCGCTGACCTCGCGCCCCTATGCCGAGATTGGTGATCGTCTCGGTCGTGACATGGACGACGTTCTGGCCCGCATCCGGGTGCTGATTGATGCACGCATCATCGCCCGGCTGGGCGTGATCGTGCGCCACCGCGCGCTTGGCTGGCGCGCCAACGCGATGGTAGTCTGGGATCTGCCCGCCGACGCCATCGACCGCGCCGGGCCAAGGCTGGCCGCGCAGCCCGGTATTACGCTATGCTATGAACGCCAGCCGGTGCCCGGGGTCTGGCCCTATCGACTGTATTGCATGATCCACGCCCGCAGCCGGGCCGAGGCACTGGACCGGCTGCAATCGGTGTCGGCCCTGCCGGAACTGGCCGACGCACCGCACCTGGCGCTTTTCTCTAGCCAGTGCTTCAAACAGACCGGCGCCATGGTGGCCGCATCTGGCGGAAAAAGGGAACGTGCATGAGCATCGACGCAACCGACAGGGCGATCCTGAACCGCCTGCAAGAGGGGTTCCCGATTTCGCCCGCTCCCTTTGCAGCTGTCGCCGGTGAACTGGGCATTGCCGAAGATGACCTGATCGCGCGGCTGGAACGCATGCGAGAGGCCCGCATCATCACCCGTTTCGGCCCCTTCTTCGATGCCGAGGCCATGGGCGGCGCCTTTTGCCTGTGCGCGATGGCGGTGCCGCCAGAAAAATTCGACGCGGTCATGACCCAGGTCAATGCACGCCCCGAGGTAGCGCATAACTATGAGCGCAGTCATCATCTCAACATGTGGTTCGTGCTGGCAACCGAAAGCAAGGACGAGATCACGGCGGTGGCGGATGACATCGAACGCGCGACGGGCATAAGGGTGCTGTGTTTTCCCAAGCTGCGCGAATTCTTTATCGGCTTCAGGGTGGCTGCATGAGCATCGACACCATCGACCGGACGATCATCGCCGCAACCCAGGGCGGGCTGCCGCTGGTGCCCGAGCCCTATGCCGCCGTGGCCGCCGATCTGGGGCTGGACGAGGGCGAGCTGTGCTGCCGTCTGGAACGGATGCAGCGCGACGGTGTCATCCGCCGTATCGCCGTGGCGCCCAACCATTATGCCCTGGGCATGACCGCCAACGGCATGTCGGTCTGGGATGTCGCGGACGACCGCATTGCCGATCTGGGGCCGCAGGTCGGCGCGCTGGATTTCGTCAGCCATTGCTATGAACGCCCGCGCGCCCTGCCCGACTGGCCCTATAACCTGTTTGCCATGATCCACGGCGAAAGCCGCGACGAGGTCGAGCAAAAGCGCGCGCAGGTCGCGGCGCTGCTGGGCCCGGCCTGCCGTGGCGGCGATATCCTTTACTCGACGCGCATTTTGAAAAAGACGGGGCTGCGGCTCCGGCAAAAGGAGGGCTGAGATGTTCCGCCTCACCGAATACATGCACCAGCTTGTCACCCCCACCCCGGTCAAGGCCCGGCGTGGCACCGGCGCGGTCAAGCCGGTGGTGATCTGGAACCTCACCCGCCGCTGCAACTTGAAATGCCGACATTGCTATACCGTCTCGGCCGATGTCGATTTCCCCGGCGAGTTGAGCCACGAACAGGCGATGGGTGTGCTGGACGACCTGGGCGACTTCGGCGTGCCGGCGCTGATCCTGTCGGGGGGCGAGCCTATGGGCCGGTTCGATTTCTTCGAGCTGGCCGAGGCGGCGCGCGACAAGGTCCGTTTCCTGGCGCTTTCCACCAACGGCACCAAGATCCACGGCGAGACCGCCGACCGCGTGGCCGAGATCGGGTTTCACTATGTCGGCATCTCGATCGACGGGATCGGCGCGACCAATGACTGGTTTCGCGGCGTCGACGGGGCCTTTGCCGACGCGCTGCGGGGCGTGCGCGAATGCAAGAGCCGTGGCATCAAGGTGGGCCTGCGGTTCACCCTGACGCGCGACAATGCCGCGCAACTGCCCGACCTGCTGAAACTGTGCGACGACGAAGGCGTGGACAAGTTCTATCTCAGCCATCTGGTCTATGCCGGGCGGGGCGACAAGAACCGGGGCGAGGACGCGGTGCACGACCACACGCGCGCCGCGCTGGACCTGCTGATCGACCGGGCCTGGGCGGCGGCGGCGACGGATGCACCGCTGGATATCGTCACCGGCAACAACGACGCCGACGCGGTTTACATGCTGCGGTGGGCAGAACGGCACTTCGAGGCCGACAAGGTGGCGCATCTGCGCGAGCATCTGGAGGCATGGGGCGGCAATTCGTCGGGTCTGGGCGTGGCCAATATCGACACGATGGGCCGCGTGCACCCCGACACCTACTGGTCGGATTACACCGTCGGCAACGTCAAGACGGCAAAGTTTTCCGAGCTGTGGACCGGCGATGACCCGATTCTGGCGCAGCTGCGCCGCCGTCCGCGCCCGCTCAAGGGCCGTTGCGGGGCCTGCGCGTTCAAGGCCGTGTGCGGCGGCAACACCCGCATCCGCGCACTGCAACTGACCGGCGATCCCTGGGCCGAAGACCCCGCCTGCTATCTCGACGACGCCGAGATCGGCATTGAGCCGGGCCTTGAGCGCCTGACCGTCACCCCGTTCCGAGGCAAGCGCCATGATCCGGCCCATCGTTTTCACTAAGGCTTTCGGCCAAAAATCCGCGACTCCCTTGTCCTCCGTGCCGCCCGGCGGCACCGCCGGGCAGCCCCCGACCGCCCCCCAGGGCGGGGGCTTTACCCCCACCCGCGGCCGGGGTCACCCCTTTTCAAGAATGGTTGAGGTGTGCAGGGTAAGCACCCTGTTTGCCGTCATTTTCACACTTTCTGGAATTGCGGCCACCGCCGAGCCCGATGTGCACGCGCTCTATGAGCGCGAATGCGCCGTCTGCCATGGCGACACCCGCCTGGGCGGCACCGGGCCGGCGCTGATCCCCGAAACCCTGGGGCGGATGCGGGGGCCGAAGCTGACCCAAGTGATTGCCGAAGGCCGCGCCGCAACCCAGATGCCGGCATTTGCCGATATCCTGGCCCAAGAGGAAATAGAGACGCTTGCCGCCTACCTGAACACCCCGCTCGCCGAGGTGCCCGAATGGGGCGAGGCCCAGATCAACGCCACCCGCGAGATGACGCCGGGCTATACCCCCGCCGACGCGCCGGTGTTCACGGCCGATCCGCTGAACATCACGCTGGTGGTGGAAACCGGCGATCATCATGTCAGCGTGCTGGATGGCGACAGCTTTGATGTGCTCGACCGCTTCGCCACCCCCTTTGCCGTGCATGGCGGCCCCAAGTTCAGCCCCGACGGGCGCTTTGTCTTCATCATGTCGCGCGACGGCTGGGTGCAGAAATACGATATCTGGTCACTGGCAGAGGTCGGGCGCGTGCGCGCCGGGCTCAACAGCCGCAATATCGCCATCAGCCATGACGGCAAGTGGCTGGCGGTTGCGAACTACTTGCCGATGACGCTGACGATCCTGTCCGCTGACGACCTGAGCGTCGCCAAAGTGATGCCGGTCTTCAGCATTTCGGGGATCAAGAGCCGCGTTTCAGCCGTCTACCAGGCGCCGCAACGGCAGAGTTTCATCCTCGCGCTCAAGGACGTGCCTGAGGTTTGGGAGGTCGCAACCGACCCCGACGCCGAACCCGTCTATGAGGGTTTCGTGCATTCGCGCGAAAAGGGCATGATAGAGGCGTTGCCATCTTCCGAGGGCCTCTTCGCCCGCCGCCGGATCGAGCTGTCGGAACCAATCGACGATTTCTTTTTCTCCGACGACTACCGTAACCTGATCGGCGCCACCCGCGACACCGAGCGCGGCGTCGTCGTCAACCTCAATGTCGGGCGCGAGATCGCCGAGCTGCCCCTGCCCGGCATGCCGCATCTGGGGTCGGGGATTTCCTGGGACCGCGACGGACGGCGGGTCATGGCCACCCCGCACCTGAAGGAAGGCAAGCTGTCGGTCATCGACACCGAGGACTGGCAGGTGATCAGCACCATCGAAACCGACGGCCCCGGCTTTTTTCTTCGCAGTCATGAGAATTCGCCCTATTTCTGGGCTGATGTTTTCTTTGGCCCCAACCGTGACGTGATGCATGTGATCGACAAGCAGAGCCTCAAGATCGTGCGCACCCTGCGCCCGGTGCCGGGGGCGACGGTGGCGCATGTGGAATTCACCCGCGACGGGTCGCGCGCGCTGGTCTCGGTGTGGGAAGACGAAGGCGCCGTCATCGTCTATGATGCCCGCACGCTGGAGGAAATCACCCGCCTGCCAATGCGCAAACCATCCGGAAAATACAATGTCTTCAACAAGATCACATTTTCCGAGGGGACCAGTCATTAAGACGCCGCGCCTTGAATCCGGTTTGATCATCGACGACCAGAGGGCATGCGACCGCCCGGGTAGGCGCGAATGCGCCCGCCATGGGGCGGGCGGGCGCATGCCCGGCCCGCAAGCGGTCCGGGCGGGGTAGTTCAGTTGAGCGCATCAATGCCCCCCTCCGTCATCATCGTCAGCCACGGCCAGCCCTCCGCCCCCGATCCGGCCGAGGCGGTGCTGTCCGACTTTGCCTCCCGGGTGGCGCGCGACCTGCCCGGCTGGCATGTCGGTGCGGCGACGCTGGCCAAGCCCGGCGCGCTGGATGCCGCGCTGGTCGATGCCGGGCCCGGTGCGCTGATCTATCCGATGTTCATGACCGAGGGCTGGTTCACCCGCGAGGCGCTGCGCCAGCGGCTGGACACCCACAAGGCCCACGTTCTGCCCCCCTTCGGGCGCGACCCGAGCCTGCCCGCGATGGCCGCCGAGCTGATTGCCGGGGTGCTGCGCCACGAGGGCTGGCAGGCTGATGATGTGCGGGTGTTCATCGCCGCGCACGGGTCGGGCCGCAGCCCCAATTCGGCCCGCAACACCCACGCCTTTCGGGATGCGCTGGCCGAGATAACCAATCTCGCCGAAATCCGCGTCGGTTTCGTCGAGGAACCACCCTATCTGGCCGATGAGGCCTTCGACCTTGGGCCGAAATCCATCTGCCTGCCCTTCTTTGCCGCCAAGGGCGGCCATGTGACCGACGACATCCCCGAGGCGCTGGAACTGGCGCAGTTCGAGGGCATGTTGCTGGATCCGCTGGGCTGCGCCCCCGGTGCGCCCGGGGTCGTGGCGGCGGCGCTGCGCGGGGCGGCGGCGTAAACCGCCGGCTCAGGCCGGCTCCATCGCCTCGATCCGGGCACCGGGAAAGGCGGCCACTGCACGCGCGCCGGCCTCGGCATCCATCAGGCACAGCGCCGTTGCCAGCCCGTCGGCCACCGCCGCGCTGGGGGCCGAGACCGCCACCAGCGCCTGTTGCGGCATCAGCCCGGCGGCGGACAGGATGTGCCCCTGCCCCGGCGAGATTGCCGTGCCCATCGGCGCAGAGGTGGCCAGCGCCCGGTCCCTGAGCCCCACGCGCCCGACCACCCGACCATCGGGCGCCACGATGCGCGCCTGCCATTCCTCGCCATCGGCGGCGTGGCCAAACCCGGCGATTTCGCCCATGTCCACCAGGATATCGCCGAACCCGCGATCCCGCAGAAACGCCGCGATCCGGTCGGTAACAAAGCCCTGCGCAATACCGTTCAGCGTCAGCCCCATGCCGGGGCGGGCAAGGCGCACCTCGTCCGCAGAGAACACCACCCCGCCCCACCCGACCAGCGCGCGCGCGGCCGCAACATCGCCGCTCGTAACCAGTGCCTGCCACAGCGGCTGCACGGTCGGGTCGAACGCCCCGCCGGTGGCGGTGTTCAGCGTGTCGGACAGCGCCAGCATCTCGACCAGTTCGGGCGGCGGCGCGGGCAAGACCCCGGCCGCGTTCAGCCGGCTCAGCGCGCCGTGGGGGGCGAACAGGCTGAAGATGCGTTCAAGGCGCGCGATCTCGACCTCGGCGGCAGCAAAGACCGGGCGTGCGTCGATCGCGTCGGTCCCGGCGATGGTGATCGACGCCTCGGCCCCCATCGCCCCCCCCTGCCAGCGCGCCTGAACACCGGCCCTTGCGGCGCCGGGCATCACCAGGGCAGCGGCGGAACATGCCAGTAAATGGCGGCGGGTGCAGGGCATGGCGGCCTTCCTTTGGGCGTTACGGCCGGACGATCATCAACCCTCGCGCGGGGGCTGTCCACCGGGCATCGCGTCGCCCTCGCCCTGCTTGGCTTCGCTGTCCAGCATATGACCCGAGGCCGGCCCGCGCAGCGGCTGCAACAGCATCCGGTCGAGCCACAGCTCTCGCCGGTCCCTGAAGCGTTCCAGCCCGATGGTCATGCCCAGATGCCCCTTGACGGGTTGCGCCCGGTAGGTGCCCAGCAACCGGTCCCACCACGGCAGGTTGAAGCCGAAATTGCTGTTGGTCTCGGCCGGGATCACCGAATGATGCACCCGGTGCATGTCGGGCGTCACCATCACCAGCCGCAGCACCCGGTCCACCCGGCGCGGCAGGTTGATGTTGGCGTGGTTGAAGAGCGCCGTCGCATTCAGCAGCACCTCGAAGATCAACACCGCCACCGGCGGCGCCCCCAGCGCGGCCACCACCGCCAGCTTGATCGCCATCGACAGCAATATCTCGACCGGGTGAAAGCGCAGCCCGGTGGTGGCGTCGATCTCGGTGTCGGCATGGTGCATCCGGTGCAGCCGCCACAGCGCCGGCACCGCGTGAAACATGACGTGCTGCAGATAGATCGCCAGGTCGAGGACCAGCACCGACAGCACGACCGTCACCCAGCCCGGCCAGTCCGGCACGTTAAAAAGGCCCCAGCCGCCGGCCTGCGCCATCACCGCCAGCCCCACCGCCAGCATCGGAAAGACCAACCGCAGGATCGCCGTATCCACAATGACAAGGGCGAGGTTGTTGCTCCACCGCAAAACACGGGGCATCTCCTGCCGACGGCGCGGGGCGGCGATTTCCCACATCATCATCGCCACCAGCACGCCCAGAAAGACGGCTAGGCGGATCGTCGGTTCAGCGTCGAGCAATCTGTCGGGCATCTGCTATTCCGGTTGTACCACGCAGGGGCGCTGGCCCCCGGATTATGCTGCACCCACCGCCACGCGCAAGCGGCGGGGCGGGATTTGCCCGCCCGCATCGGTCACGAAGGCGTGCGCGCCTACCCCGGACACCCGCCCGAAACGTTCTGTTTCCCGAATTCTCCGGCATTTCTAACCGACGTTATTTTTTTGCGCCGGGTTTCGGAGGATTGTCCGCCCATGTCCCGGCGGGCCCGTTTCGTGCGCCGCGGGGGCCGCCCGCCGGTTGGCGGGCCGGATCGATTCCATGGAAGGGAAACAAGGCTCGTGTCACACGCAACACCACGCTCTGGCGGTTTCGGCGGCATCGCCCGGCTGCTGATCAACAAGAAATTCTGGGGCATGCATTTCTTTGTTGTCATCCTCGTCTGCGCAGTGGGGCTGGCCTATATGGGCCGGGCCACCTATGTCAGCGCGCCGCCGGTGGCCGGTTTCCACGGACCCGACGGGGCGCAGGTGATCTCGGCCGACCAGATCAACCGCGGCAAGGAGGTGTTCCACCTGCGCGGGTTGATGAGCTATGGCTCTTTCTGGGGCGACGGGGCCGAACGCGGCCCCGATTTCACCGCCGACGCGCTGCACCGCACCTATGACGGCATGATCGCCCATTACGAGGCCGAGGCCCGCGCCGAGGCGCCGGGGGCCGAGCTGTCGATCCGTACGCGCGACGCCATTTCCGCGCAGGTGCGCCGCGAGTTGCGCCAAAACGACTGGGACGAGGCCACCGGCACCATCTCGATCAGCGCCGGACAGGCCGCCGCGTTTGAGGACGTGGCGCAGCACTATCACCGCATGTTCAACGACCCCGATTACGAGGAACTGTTCCAGACCGGCTATCTGACCGATGCGGGCGAGATCCGCGACCTGGCGGCGTTCTTTTACTGGGGCGGCTGGGCGTCTGCCGCCAGCAGGCCCGGCCAGGATTATAGCTATACCCACAACTGGCCCTACGACCCCGACGTCGGCAACACGCCCACGGCCGACAACTATATCTGGAGCATCGCGTCTGTCCTGGCGCTGTTCATCGGCATCGGGATCGTCCTTTATGTCTATGGCCAGATGAAGACGCTGCAATACGACCCGTTCGAGGGCAGCCAGGAACGGTCGCTGACCACCTATGACCTGGAAAACGGACATGTGCGCAAGACGCAGCGCGCGACCTACAAGTTCTTTGCCCTGACGATGGTGGTCTTTGGCCTGCAGGTGCTGGCGGGGATCGGGGCGGCGACGGATTTCGTACGCCCGTTCGGCCTGTTCCTGGGCGATCTGATCCCGTTCACGGTGCTGCGCAGCTATCACACGCTGTTTCAGATCTTCTGGTTCTTCATGTGCTGGGTGGGCTATACCATCTTTTTCCTGCCCCGGCTGGCGCCGGTGCCGCGCGGGCAAAAGGCGCTGATCGACCTGCTGTTCGTGCTGTGCGTGATCGTCGGCGCCGGGTCCTTGCTGGGCATCTATTCGGGGCAGACCGGCATCCTGACCGGGGCGGCGGCCTATTGGCTGGGCAGCCAGGGGTGGGAGTTCATGGAGATGGGGCGCGCCTTTCAGATCCTGCTGCTGGTGGCGTTTTCTCTGTGGATCGCGATCATCTGGCGCGGCATCCGCCCCTGGCTAACGCGGCGCAACCTGTGGTCGGTGCCGGCGTGGCTGTTTTATGGCAGCGGAGTGATGGTGTTCTTTCTGTTCTTCGGGCTTTTCATTTCGCCGCAGTCGAACTTTGCCATCGCCGATTTCTGGCGCTGGATGGTGGTGCATATGTGGGTCGAGGTGACGTTCGAGGTCTTCACCACCGTCATCGTGACCTACATGCTGGTGCAGATGGGGCTGATCAACCGGGTGATGGCCGAAAGGGTGATCTTTCTGGCGGTCTATCTGTTCATGGCCACGGCGACGCTGGGGGTTGCGCACAACTTCTACTGGATCGCCAAGCCAACCGGCGTGATCGCCTTTGGCAGCGTCTTTTCCACGCTGCAGGTGCTGCCGCTGCTGCTCTTGACGCTGGATGCCTGGCGGATGCGCCAGGAAAAGGCGCGCGCGGCCCGCTTTCACGCTGCCGGGCGGCAGACCTTCGTCATGAACGAGGTGTGGCTTTTCGTACTGGCGGTCAATTTCTGGAACGTGTTCGGCGCCGGTGTCCTGGGCTCGATGATCAACCTGCCGATCATCAACTATTTCGAGCACGCCACCTATCTGACCGGCAACCACGCCCATGCCGCCATGTTCGGGGTCAAGGGCAACATTGCGCTGGCGGGCATGCTGTTCTGTTGCCAGCACTTGTTCAAGGTCGAGGCCTGGAACCCCAGGCTGGTGCGGGTGGCGTTCTGGTCGCTCAACATCGGGGTGGCGATGATGATGTTCCTCGATCTGCTGCCGGTGGGGCTGTACCAGCTCGTCACCGTCCTGCGCGAGGGGCTGTGGTTTGCCCGCAGCCAGGAGATCATCCAGGGCCCGGTGTTCGGCACGCTGACCTATATGCGCAGCTTCGGCGGCGCGGTCTTTGCCATCGGCGGGGTGGTGCCAGTCATCTGGTTTGTTCTCAGCCGGATGGGCCGCCTGCGCCGCGAGGAACGTGACGACGCCGGCGAATGGTCGCCCGATGCCGATGGCTGGGCCAACACCTCGGACGCGCCCGGCAAGGTCTGAGGGGGCTGACCGATCCCTGCCCCGCACCTCAGTGTGCGGGGCAGGCCCTTTCGCAAAACACCTGCCATCCGATTTCCCGGTTAATGCGCAAATTCCGCCGCATTCGTCGTGCAGGATATGCCGGATGCCTGCCGCACCCACACCCCCTGCCCGCCACGCGCGGCTGTTCGAACTGATCCGTCAGGGAAACCTGATCACTCGCGCGCAGGAAAAGCGGCTGACCGCACCACCGCCCAAGGTGGACATGGCCGCAATGGCCCGCAAGGCCGCACGCAGCCTGTCACGCTAAGCGTTTCAACCGCCCCGGAACCCTGTCGCCACCACGAACTTTTCCGAACTGTCGGCGCGCGAGGCCGGTGGCTTGACGTTGGCGACCTTGGTGAAACGCTTCTTGAGCAGGGCCTGCAACCCGCCCTCGGCGCCGCCCGCCAGCACCTTGGCGACGAATGTACCGCCCTCTTCGAGCACGTCAAAGGCCAGTTGCGCCGCCGCCTCGCACAGCGCCACGATGCGCAGGTGGTCGGTCTGCTTGTGCCCCGACGACGCCGCCGCCATGTCCGACATTACCACGTCGGCCTTGCCGCCAAGCCAGGCCTTGACCTTGTCGTCGGCGTCGTCCTCGAGAAAATCGAGCTGGTGTATCTCGGCGCCCGCGATCGGTTCCACCTCCTGCAGGTCGATGCCCAGCACCCGGCCCACGGGTTTGCCCGCGTCTTCGCCCAGTGCGTTGGTTCGCGCCACCGCTACCTGGCACCAGCCGCCCGGCGCGCAGCCCAGGTCAACCACCCGCGCCCCCGGCACGAGAAAGCCATACTTGTCGTCCAGTTCCAGTATCTTGAACGCCGCGCGCCCGCGATAGCCCTCGGCCCTGGCGCGTTTTACATACGGGTCGTTGAGCTGCCGTTGCAGCCAGCGCGTCGATGACAGCTTGCGCCCCCGCGCCGTCTTGACCTTGACCTTCAGATCGCGCTCTCCGCGCCCCGAAGTGTTCTTTCCATCCGGTTTCTTCGCCATGTTCCGCCCTGTCCCCGGTTCATCTGTCCCGATTGGCCCCGCCGCCGTCATTCCTGGCCGCTCAGCACGCCGTCGGCCGACATCAGGGCGTAAAGTATGCCCTCACGCAACCCGCGATCGGCCACCGACAGCCGGTCGGTGGGCCAGCACCGCAAGAGCGCCTGCAGGATCGCCGCGCCCGACATGATCAGCGCCTGCCGGTCGGTGCCGATGCGCGGGTCGCGCCGCCGCCCGGCGGGACCAAGGGCCAGGTAGCCGCTGATCACGCGGTCTATCTCTTCGCTGGTCATGCGCAAGCCGTCCACCTTGTTGCGGTCATACCGCCTCAGCCCCAGGTGGCTGGCCGCCACGGTGGTGACGGTGCCGCTGGTGCCGACGATCTGGAACCCCTCGCGCGGGGGATCGTCCTTGTAGGGGGCAAATTCGGCCAGGTTTTCCTCGAAAAACCAGCTCATCAGCGCGAACCGCGCGGCGTCGTCCTCGACATCGCGGAACTGGTCGCGCAGCGTCGCCACCCCCAGCGGCACGCTGATCCAGTCGACCACCTTGGCCTTGGGGCCGCCATTGCCGGGGGCGTCGAAACCGCCATGCATCCGCATCATCGCGCGCACCCGGTCGTGCGAAGGCACCCCGGCAAGGTCGATCCAGACCAACTCGGTCGATCCGCCGCCGATATCGACGACCAGCAACTGTTCGGTCGTGGGACAGACCAGCGGCGCGCAGGACACGACGGCAAGCTGGGCCTCTTGCTGGGGGGCGATGATTTCCAGCGACAGGCCGGTTTCGCGGTGCACTGTCTCCATGAACTCTTCCGAATTGATGGCACGACGGCAGGCCTCGGTCGCAACCAGCCGCATCCGGCGCACACGGTTGCGCCTGAGCTTTTGCTGACACACCCTGAGCGCCTGCACCGTCCGCTGGATCGACCCGCGCGACAACCTGCCGGACCGTTCCAGCCCGGCGCCCAGCTGCACCGATTTTGAAAAGCTGTCCACGACTTTGAACTGATCGCCCTCGGGGCGTGCGATCAGCATGCGACAACTGTTGGTTCCCAGATCCAGCGCGGCATAAAGCTGCGGAGCATCCGGGGTGGTCAGTGCGGGGCTCTCGACCGCTTCGGGAAATGCGCCCGCACCAAGGGGACGCTTGGGCGCCATAAAACACGCCCTCCATTTCGAGTTGGTTCCAAACTATGTGCACTGCGGCGCGCGTGCAAGCATTAGCCGTGGCACAACATCAAGATGAAGGTTTTTCCGATTGGCCGCGATAGCCGCCTTTCGCATTGAATGCTAGGTATCGGGCGTCGCTGGATGCGCGCGTTCTGTCGAAATCCGACCCCGGCGGCGGGGCGGTGTCGATTAGAGAGAGTCACTGAAACAGGGAATCAGTCATGAACGACGTCACCATTGTCTATTGGCGGGACATTCCGGCGCAGGTCATCATCGGCAAGGGCCGGCGTGGCACCAAGCGGCCGCTGCCCGAACGGTTTGAGCAGGCCATCGACCGCGCCGCAATGAAGGTGGGCGCGGCCGAAACTGACGCCTACCTGGCCGAATGGCGCAAGGTCGTAACCGGCCAGGCCGAAGGCGACCCCGCCGATGTGGCCGATGCCGAAGTCGCCCGAATCGACGCCGAATACGACAAGGACCGGCTGAAGGCCCTGATCGCCAACGATGGCCGTGAATGAGGCCGGTATCAGCATTATGGGAGGCCGCGATGGCTCTGCTGAACTTCAAGAAGCGTGAAAAACCCGCCGCCGCGCCGGGCGAGGCAAACCAGGAACTGGAAGCGTTCCTGAACGGCTATTCGATAGAGGTGATGCCGCGCACCGCCGAAAAGGTCGACGATTTCCGCGACCTGCTGCCCGCGGGCACCCGCGTCTATATCGCCCATATCGAAGGCACCCCCATCGAGGACATGGTCGCCACCGCCCGCCGGCTGGCCGGCGAGGGCTACAAGGTGATGCCGCATTTCCCCGCCCGCATCATCAAGGACCAGGCCACGCTGGATGACTGGATCGCGCGCTACCAGGGCGAGGCCGGCGTTGACCAGGCGTTGCTGCTGGCCGGTGGCGTGGCCAAGCCGCATGGAGATTTCACCGATTCGATGCAGCTGTTGGAATCGGGCGCATTCGACCGCGCCGGGTTCACCCGCCTGCATGTGGCCGGCCACCCAGAGGGCAACCGCGACATCGACACCGACGGCGGCAGCAGCACTGTCGATGCGGCGCTGCAATGGAAACAGGAGTTTTCCGAGCGCACGGATGCCACGATGGCGATCGCCACCCAGTTCGCATTCGACGCCGGGCCGATCATCGCCTGGGCCGACCACCTGCGCGCCGAGGGCATCGACCTGCCCATCCATATCGGCATCGCCGGTCCGGCCAAGCTGCAGACGCTCATCAAGTTCGCCATCGCCTGCGGCGTCGGCCCGTCGCTGAAGGTGCTGCAAAAGCGCGCGATGGATGTGTCCAAGCTGATGATGCCCTATCAGCCGACCGAGGTGCTGACCCAACTGGCCGCCCACAAGGCCGCGCATCCCGATTTCAACATCGAGTCCGTGCACTTCTTTCCGCTGGGCGGTATCAAGGCAAACGCCAACTGGGCGATCGAAAACGGTGGCCCCGCCGCCAAACCCGCAAACGCGACCTGAAGGAACCCCCATGACGCGCACCATTGTCGAGAGCAAGACCAAGACAGCCATTATCGGCTTCGATCAGCCGTTCTGCGTGATCGGAGAGCGGATCAACCCCACCGGGCGCAAGAAACTGGCGGCCGAGCTTGAGGCGGGCGATTTCTCGACCATCGAAGCCGACGCAATCGCCCAGGTCGAGGCCGGCGCAAACGTGCTCGATATCAACGCGGGCGTCGTCTATAATTCCAACCCCGATCCCAACCAGACCGAACCGCCGCTGATGACCAAGATCATCGAGCTGGTGCAGGGGCTGGTCGATGTGCCGCTGTGCATCGACAGCTCGGTGCCTGCCGCGCTCGAGGCCGGGCTGGCCGCGGCGCAAGGCCGGCCGCTGCTCAACTCGGTCACGGGCGAGGAAGATCGGCTGGAACTGGTACTGCCTCTGGTCAAGAAATACAACGTGCCCGTCGTCGCCATCTCGAACGACGACACCGGCATTTCCGAAGATCCCGACGTGCGTTTCGCCGTCGCCAAGAAGATCGTCGAGCGCGCGGCCGATTTCGGCATTCCCGCCCACGACATCGTGGTCGACCCGCTGGTGATGCCCGTCGGCGCCATGGCAACGGCCGGTCTGCAGGTCTTTGCCCTGGTGCGGCGCCTGCGCGAGGAACTGGGCGTCAACACCACCTGCGGCGCGTCGAATGTCAGCTTTGGACTGCCCAACCGCCACGGCATCAACAACGCCTTTCTGCCGATGGCGATGGGCGCGGGCATGACCAGCGCGATCATGAACCCCGTGGCGCTGCCGGTGAAGGCGTCCGAGATCGCCGCCAAGCGGGCCGAGGTCGCCGAGGCCGGCATCGTGCTGCCCGGGGACATGGACGACGAAACCTTTTGTCAGCTCTTCGGTCTCGGTTCGACCAAACCGCGCCCGGGCAAGGAGATGGAGGCAATCCGCGCCGCCAACTTCCTGACCAACAACGACCCGCATGGCGGCGACTGGATCAAGTTCAACAAGGTGCCGCTGAAACCGGGCGAAACCCGCGCCGGCGGGCGCGGCCCCTCTCGCCGCCGCCGCCGCGCCGGGTAAACGACCCGACACGAGGCGCGAAAAGACGAACGGCAGGGGAACGCATCCCCTGCCGTTTCTTTTTGGTTGAAAATACCCCCGCCGGAGGCAGACGCCGCCACTGGCGGCGTTCTCAGGCGCGCTTGCCTTTCAGCGATGCGACGCCCAGGACTTCCAGCACCCTGGCCTCGATATCGGGGGCGTTCAGGCGCGCGGTGGCGTACATGTCCGCCGGGTCGGACTGGTCGATGAACACATCCGGCAGCACCATCGAGCGGAACTTGAACCCACCGTCGAACACGCCGTTTTCCGCCAACAGCTGGGCGACATGGCTGCCGAAACCACCGACAGAGCCCTCTTCGATGGTGATCAGCGCCTCATGACGGGCGGCAAGATCAAGCACCAGGTCAGCATCCAGCGGCTTGGCAAAGCGCGCGTCGGCGATGGTGGGCGTGATCCCCTTTTGCGCCAGTGCCTCGGCGGCGCGGCGCACCTCGCCCAGCCGCGTGCCCAGCGACAGGATCGCCACGCGCGCGCCTTGGGCGATGATGCGGCCCTTGCCGATTTCCAGCACCTCGCCGCGCTCGGGCATCTCGACGCCCTCGCCCTCGCCGCGCGGATAGCGGAACGCGATGGGCCCGGCGTCATGGGCGACAGCGGTGGCGACCATGTGTTTCAGCTCTGCCTCGTCCGCCGCGGCCATCACCGTCATGCCCGGCAGGCAGGCCAGATAGGCGATGTCGAAACTGCCGGCATGGGTCGGCCCGTCGGCCCCCACCAGCCCGGCGCGGTCGATAGCAAAACGCACCGGCAGCCCCTGCAGGGCAACGTCATGCACCACCTGATCATAGCCACGTTGCAGGAAGGTGGAATAGAGCGCGCAAAAGGGTTTCATCCCCCCCGCCGCCAGCCCGCCGGCAAAGGTGACGGCGTGTTGTTCGGCGATGCCCACGTCTAAACAGCGCGAGGGATAGCGCGACTCGAACAGATCCAGCCCCGTGCCCCCCGGCATCGCGGCGGTAATGGCGCAGATGCGGTCGTCACGCGCGGCCTCTTCCACCAGCGCCTCGGCAAAGACGCGGGTATAGCTGGGCGCGTTCGAGGGCTTCTTTCTCTGCTCGCCGGTGACAACATCGAACTTGGCCGTCGCATGGCCGCCGTCGCGGGCGCGTTCGGCCGGGGCATAGCCCTTGCCCTTTTTCGTCAGCACATGGATCAGCGTCGGCCCCGTCGCCCGCGCCCTGACTGTGCGCAGAACCGGCAGGAGCTGGCCCAGGTCGTGCCCGTCGATGGGGCCGACATAGGAAAAGCCCAGTTCCTCGAACAGGGTGCCGCCTACGGCAAGACCCTTGAGCATTTCCTTGGCGCGGCGCGCGCCCATTTGAAAGGGTTCGGGCAAAAGCGACACCGCGCCCTTGGCTGCGGCCTTGAATTCCTGATAGGGCGCGCCGGCGTAAAGGCGCGACAGATAGGCCGACATCGCACCAACTGGTGGCGCGATCGACATTTCGTTGTCGTTGAGGATGACGAAAAGCCGCTTTTTCAGCGCGCCGGCGTTGTTCATCGCCTCGAAGGCCATGCCGCCGCTCATCGCGCCGTCGCCGATCACCGCGATGGCGTCGCCGTGGCCGGTCTCGCACACCCCGCCCAGATCGCGCGCCACCGCAAACCCCAGCGCGGCGCTGATCGAGGTCGACGAATGCGCCGCCCCGAACGGGTCATAGGGGCTTTCGGCGCGCTTGGTGAACCCCGACAGCCCGCCCTTTTGGCGCAGGGTGCGGATGCGGTCGCGCCGCCCGGTCAGGATCTTGTGAGGATAGGTCTGGTGACTGACATCCCAGATCAGCTTGTCGCGCGGGGTGTCGAACACCGCGTGCAGCGCCACGGTCAGTTCGATCACGCCCAGCCCGGCGCCCAGGTGGCCACCGGTTTCCGACACGGCCGAGATGGTTTCGGCGCGCACCTCCTGCGCAAGCTGGCTCAGCTCTGCCTCGCTCATACGGCGCAGATCGGCGGGGCCCTGCACGGTATCCAGCAGGGGTGTCTTGGGGCGGTCTGGCGTTGGCTGGTCGGGCACGCGGGGTGCTCCCCTCTCTGCGGTGGCGTTCAGCTTTGGCGGGAGATAACGAAGCGCGCCAGCTGCCGCAAGGTTTCCGCCGCCTCGCCATAGCAGGATATGGCGTCGCACGCCTCTTCGGCAAGCCCAGCGGCACGCGCACGCGCGGCATCGAGCCCCAGCAGCGACACGAAGGTCGCCTTTCCGGCGGCGGCATCCTTGCCCACGGCCTTGCCGGCGGTGCCCTCGTCGCCGGTGGCGTCGATCACGTCATCCTGGATCTGAAAGGCCAGCCCCAGCGCACGGGCGTAGCCGCCCAGCGGCGCGGGGTCAGCCCCGGCCATGCGCGCCCCGGCGGTGGCGGCCCAGCCGATCAGCGCCCCGGTCTTGGCCCGCTGTAAGGCGGTGATCTGATCTAGCGAAAGCGGCGCGTGTGCGGTTTCGGCGGCGATGTCCAGCGCCTGGCCCAGCACCATCCCCTGCCCGCCCGCGGCACGCGCCAGGCTCAGGGCCAGCCCGGCGCGGTGCTCGGCGCCCTCGGCGCCATCGGGGTGCGCCGCCAGCTCGAATGCCAGCGCCTGCAATGCGTCGCCCGCCAGCACCGCCGTCGCCTCATCCCACTGAACATGTAGCGTCGGGCGGCCCCGGCGCATGGCGTCGTCATCCATGCAGGGCAGGTCGTCATGCACCAGGCTGTAGGCATGCATCGCCTCGATTGCGCAGGCGGGCCAGATCGCACGTTCGCTTGGCTGGCCGAACAGGCGCGCGCCCTCGATCACCAGGCAGGCGCGGATGCGTTTGCCGCCCTCCAGCGCATAGCGCATGGCCTGCGCCACGTCATCGTCGCCAAAGCTGCCTAGTACATCGGCGAAATGGGCCCCGACCGCGTCGCTTGTGGCGGCCAGCGCCGCCGCCAGTTCCTGCTTCACAGGTCGCCGGCCGGAACCGTGCCGGTGGGGTTGCCGTCGGGGTCTAGCGTGATCGTGGCAACCTTTTCCTCGGCCGCCTTCAGCTTGTCCTCGCAGCGTTTTTTCAGTTCGGCGCCGCGTTCGTAAAGGCGGATCGAATCCTCCAGCGCGACATCGCCCCGCTCCAGCTTGGTCACGACCTCCTCAAGCTCTTTCATCGCCTGTTCAAAGGTCATCTCGGAAACGGGAATGTCGGACATCGGCGGCTCTTTCCTGGTGTGGCAGCTTTGGGGAACAGCATAGACGCGTGCGGCGCGGGGTTCAATTCGGTTGACCGCAGTTGCGGGCTTGGGCAATCGTGGTGGTCATGCCGAAACGTGCCAACCCCACGCCGCTGGAACAGATGGACGCGCTGAGCGATCTGATGACCGCGTTCGAAACCCGCGCCGCGGACGAGGCGGCGCTGACCGACGCCGTGCTGGACGAGATGATCCGCCTTGTGCCCGGCAAACGCGCGATCATCGCCGGGCATGTGGGCGAACGCCCGGCGATCTTTCGCTTTCATCTGTCCAAACAGGTCGAAAGCGCCGCCCGCGACTGGGCCGAGCTGACCCGCGCACACACATACATGAACACGGGCGATCTGCGCGTCAGCACGCCCATCTGTCACCTGCCTGATCTGGGGCTGGTGGTCAGCGAACGCGCGCCGGGCATGCCGTTGATGGTGCGGATATGGCAGACGCCGCCGGCGGGGCGCCCTGCCCTGCTGCCCGCGGCGGCGGCGTGGCTGCGCAAATACACCGCCCCGACAGAGGCACCGACGCCGGTGCGGCTGGACGGCTGGTTCGGTCGCGCCGACAAGGCGCTGGCACGGCTGCGCTATGCCGAGCTGCGCGAGTTGAAGACCGCGATCGTGGCGGAACTGACCCGCATTTCGACACCGCATGAGGCGGGCACCTGGCGCATGGCGATCTGCCACGGCGATTTTCACCCCAACAACCTGCTGAGCGAGGGCACCCGCCTTACGGGCATCGACACTGGCGGGTCTGCCCGGCTGCCGGTGGTCAAGGATATCGCGCGTTTCCTGACGCATATGGGGCGGCGGGGTTTGCTGCCCTCGGGCACTGCGCGCTACGGCGTCGATGCTGAGGGGATCGCGGTCTTTGCCGACGCGCTGGAGTTGACGGAGGTCGAACGCGATATCTGGCTGCCCTTCATGATCGGGATCGAGGCGCTGGTGCGGGTCGAATCCAGCGCGCTATCGCGGTCGCGCATCCGCCGCTCGACCGCATTCTGCGAGGCTCTGCTGACAGACTTGCGGGCGCTGCGGGTCTGAATTGAACCGCCCGCCCCGGGCCAGACCCGGGGCCACTTGAGATACAAGGCCCCGGCTCGGAGGCTGGGGCGGGTAACGTACCCCCTCAGCGCCCCTTGAAAAGCCCGCCAAGGATACCGCGCACGATGCGCCGGCCGGTGGTGCCCTTGATCTCTTTCAGCACGGCATCGGTCACGGCAGCGCCGAACCGTTCGCCGAGGCCCTTGTTGGCCCGGCTGCTGGAGCGCGCAACCCGGCCACCGCTATAGCGCCGCGCGGCGTTGAATTCGCGCAGCGCCGCCGGGGCATCCTCGGCCTCTGCCTCGGCGACCTCTGCCGCCTTGGCCGCCTCTGCCGCCCGCGCTGCCAACATCTCGTAGGCCGACTGCCTGTCCTGCGTGGTGTCGTATTTCCCGGCCATGGGCGAGGCCGCCATCACCGCCGCGCGTTCCGCCGGGCTGACCGGCCCCAGCTTGGACGATGGTGGACGGATGAGTGTGCGCTCGACGATGCCCGGCGCGCCCTTGGCCTCGAGCATGGATGTCACGGCCTCGCCCACGCCCATGTCGCGGATCGCGTCGGCCGTGTCGAAACGCGGATTGGGGCGATAGGTCTCGGCCGCGCGTTTGAGCGCCTTGCGGTCGCGCGCGGTAAAGGCGCGCAACGCGTGCTGGATGCGGTTGCCGAGCTGGCCAAGAATATCCTCTGGGATGTCGTCGGGGTTCTGGGTGACGAAATAGACCCCCACCCCCTTGGACCGAATGAGCCGCGCCACCTGTTCAACCTTGTCGACCAGCGCCTTGGGCGCGTCGTCGAACAGCAGGTGCGCCTCGTCGAAGAAAAAGACCAGCCTGGGTTTGTCGGGGTCGCCCACCTCTGGCAGCGTCTCAAAGAGCTCCGACAGGAGCCACAGCAGGAAGGTGGCATAAAGCCGGGGCGAGCCCATCAGCTTGTCGGCGGCAAGGATGTTGATGCGCCCGCGCCCGTCTGCATCGGTGCGCATCAGGTCTGCCAGCTCCAGCGCCGGTTCGCCAAAGAACCCCGCCCCGCCCTGGTTTTCCAGCACCATCAGCGCGCGCTGAATCGCGCCCACCGATTGCGGCGACACGTTGCCATAGCGCAGCGACAGCGCGTCGCGGTTCTCGCCCGTCCAGACCAGCAGCGCCTGCAGGTCCTTGAGGTCCAAGAGCGGCATCCCCTCTTCGTCGGCGACGCGAAAGACGATGTTCATCACCCCTTCCTGCGCCTCGGTCAGCTGCATCAGCCGCGACAGCAGCAGCGGCCCCATCTCGGCCACGGTGGTGCGGACCGGGTGGCCCTGCTGGCCGAAGATGTCCCAGAAGGTGACGGGAAACGCCTCGTACCGGTAATCATCGAACCCGATGGTCGCGGCGCGGCTGGTGAATGCGTCGTGCAGCTTGAATTTGGCACTCCCGGCGGCAGCGAGGCCCGACAGGTCACCCTTTACGTCGGCGGCAAAGACCGGCACGCCGGCAGCCGAAAACCCCTCGGCCAGGATCTGCAGCGTCACCGTCTTGCCGGTGCCGGTGGCCCCGGCGATCAGCCCGTGGCGGTTGGCGTATCCCAGTGCCAGATGCTGCGGGACGGCGTAATCCTTGCCGCCGCCGCCTATGAATATGCCGTTTTCCAAGGCATTCACCCCTGTCGTGCTGTTTCCTCGATCCGACCATACAAAGTTAACCATTCTGCGCCACCCTGATTCCCGCCCCGGACTCCGGGGTGACTTCCTCCCTGTCAGACTGGCCGCGCCACGTTGGCGCGGTTTTTTCTGGGGTCGCAAAGCGGCCCCGGAATGGGTCCGAAATTTCTCGATCAAGCCTGTTGACGGATAGCGGTAACTGTCATAGCGTTCGCCCAATCACTAAGTCGGCCAGTCCGGCGGGGAGAAGACGGGAAAGAGGCCGAGAGGCCTCTTTTTCTTTGTGGGTTTCTTTGTGGGTCTCCGGGATTTCCATTCGGGACCCGCTGCCCGCGGCGGAAAGCCTTGCAACTCGGGGGCGGGTGCGGTTTTATCTGCGCCAGCACGATCCGGCCTCCGGCGCCGGCGTCTGCCGACCACCACGACGCCGACCGCAAGAACCCTGATCGCCAACACATAAAACGGGGATTTCATGTCCAGATTACTGACCATCCTGCCGCTTGTCGCGCTGCTGGCCGCCGGCGGCGCCGCCTTTGCGCAGGACACCGACACGCCCGCCGGCGACACCGCCGCCGAAGCCGAGCCCGCCACCGAGGAAGGCACGGCTGCCGAACCCGGTCTCGACATGGGCCAGGAGGTGCGCGAAGACCCCTCCTATATCAAGGAAACCTACGGCGACTGGCAGTTGCAGTGCTTCCGCAGCGAGGCCGACGAGGACCCCTGCCAGATGTACCAGCTTTTGCGCGAGGAAGCCGGCAACCCGGTGGCCGAGTTCAGCCTGTTCAAGCTGCCCGACGACAGCGAGGCCGTGGCCGGCGCAACCATCGTGGTGCCGCTGGGCACGCTGCTGCCCCAGGGGCTGCGCATCACCGTGGATGAAGGCGCGGCCAAGGCCTATAACTTTTCGTTCTGCTCGATGGTGGGCTGCTTTGCCCGCATCGGCTTTACGCAAGAGGACATCGACGGGTTCAAGTCCGGGGGCGAGGCGTTCCTGACCATCGTGCCCGCCCAGGCCCCCGACCAGCGGGTGGTGATCAAGGCGTCGCTGGACGGCTTTACCAAGGCGTATGAAAACGTCTCGGTCGCGCCGAACTGACGCACGGCAGGGATTGAGAATGAAAAGCGCCGCCCACTGGGCGGCGTTTTTTGTTGGGGGGATGAGGTGGGAAGGGCGGGGGGCGGACTATCTCTGCTTCTGCGAACCAAGAGTGCATCATCCACGGGAGCCGACATTCGAACTTGCGCTGATCCGAGTTTGTTTCCGCAGTGCGGAAGGCGGCACCGAGCCTTGAGTGACGATTGCATCAGCGATAACGAACGGCGGCTTTGATGAGGTTGACAAGCGAGGCCTAATCTTCTAACTAACGCCATGAGGCGCAAACTCGTGTTGCCCTCATTCCGAGGCCCGCGCGCAAGCGCGGGCTTTCGTGTTTCTGAGGTTTGCTTTGACTTACATTGCCTATTTGGATGAGTTTGGGCACATTGGCCCCTACATCGCGCGCAATCACTTCCAGCACAACGATAGCCCAGTCTTCGGCCTTGCCGGGCTTGTGCTTCCCATTGAGGAAGTCCGCAATTTTGGAACGTGGTTCTATCAGCGGAAATGTGAGCTACTGAAGTTCGAGATCGACCGCTCTTCCATGCATCCTTCCGTTTGGGAGAAGAAGGGCTCGGCTCTCTACACGGTTCGGAACGTTGAGACCTATCGGGAGTTGCGCAACTTTACCAATCGTCTTTTCAACAAGATAAGAGCGCTCGGCGGCTTTGCCTTCTATGTCGGGCAGGGTAAACACGCTACGCCAGAACACCACGATGCAAACGCCCTCTATCGACATATCCTACGTGAGGCGATCAAGCGCATAGACCAGCACTGTGAAGAGGACTGCAATCCCTGTGAAAAGTTTCTCCTCGCCCTCGATGAGCATGATCAACGGTCGACCCTTGTCACACAGGCGTCGATCGCGATGTATGGAGCCGATCAACGACGCCACCTGGTCGAGCCACCTTTCCAGTTGGAAAGCCACCGCTACCAAACCATGCAGGCTGCCGATTGGATCGCAGGCCTCACGGGGCGCCTCGGTGCCTACTGGAAGGCTCCTGATGAATATTCTGAAAATGAGATCTTCGCGACCTACTTCGCAGCGCGACTGCACCGATGCGCGACTAGAAGCGGAATCAGGGATTGAACTTCAGCATATCTCGATTGGTGCAAACAGTTATATTTGTTCGAAGCAGACATTCGTTCGAGTTGGCCGCGGCAAAAGTTCGCTGCGTCCCGCACAATGGTCATTGAACCCGTGAAAATGCTGCGCCGTGCGTGAACGACTGGTTTGAGGAAGCTGCATCGCAGAACCATTAAGGGTCACCAACGTCCGCAACGGGCCGGAAAGGGCCACCCCCTCCCCCCCTACTCGAACCGCCTCAGCGCCAGCACCGCATTCAGCCCGCCGAAGGAAAAGGCGTTTGACAGGGCGACCTTGACGTCGGCCTCGCGCGCCACATTCGGGACCACGTCCAGCGCGCATTCGGGGTCGGGTTCCTCGTAGCCGATGGTGGGGGCCACGACGCCGTCGCGCACCGCCATGATGCAGGCCAGCAGTTCGACCGCGCCGGTGCCGCCGATCAGATGGCCGTGCATCGACTTGGTCGAGGAAATCATCAGCTTGTCGGCATGGGCGCCGAACACGTCCGCCACCGCCGCGCATTCGGTCTTGTCGTTGGCCGCGGTGCCGGTGCCGTGGGCGTTGATATAGCCCACCTCGGCCGCGTCGATGCGCGCATCCCTCATCGCCCCGCACATCGTGCGCGCCGCGCCCTGTTTCGACGGCATGACGATGTCGGAGGCGTCCGAGGACATGGCGAAACCCGCGACCTCGGCCAGTATCTCGGCCCCGCGCTTTTGCGCGTGTTCCAGCTCTTCAAAGACGAAGACGCCCGCGCCCTCGCCCTGTACCATGCCGTTGCGGTTGGCAGAGAACGGGCGGCAGGCGTCGCGGGACATGACCCTCAGCCCCTCCCACGCCTTGACGCCGCCAAAGCACAGCATCGATTCCGACCCGCCGGTAACCATCACCGGGGTCGCCCCGCCATGCACCAGCTGGAACGCCTGCGCCATCGCGTGGTTGGAACTGGAACAGGCGGTCGAAACGGTAAAGCTGGGGCCCTTGAGGTTGAACTCCATCGAGACATGGCTGGCGGCGGCATTGTTCATCAGCTTGGGCACAACAAAGGGATGCACCCGGTTCTTGCCCGCCTCGTAGACCGAGCGATAGTTTTCATCCAGCGTGGTCATGCCGCCGCCGGAATTGCCCAGCACGACCCCGGCCCGCGTCGCCAGCTCGCCGGAAAATTCCAGCCCCGCCTGCGCGATCGCCTCGCGCGCGGCGATCAGGGTGAACTGGGCAAAGCGGTCATAGAGCGCCAGTTGCTGGCGGTTGAAGCGCTCCTCGGGCTCGTACCCCTTGACCTGCCCGCCGATGCGGATCGACAGCCGCTCGACATCGTGGAACTCCAGCTCGCCGATGCCGCAGCGGCCCTCGCGCATCGCCTCCAGCGTATCGGCCACGTTGCGGCCCAGTGCATTGATCGTGCCCGCCCCGGTAATGACAACCCGCTTCACGATTGCTCCGCCACCAGCTTGTTGATGCCCTGAATGATCGAGGCAACCGAAGATATGTCGAAATCGCTTTCGTTGGGCGCGTTGGCGTTGAACGGCACCGAGATGTCGAACTCTTCCTCGATCGCGAAAATGCTTTCGACCAGGCCGAGGCTGTCAATGCCAAGATCCTCGAGCGTGCTTTCCATCGTAACGTCCGAAGGATCGAGCACCGCCTGCTCGGCGATGATCCTGATGACACGATCCTTGATGTCCATCGCTGCGGCCCTTTTTTCTGCAACGCGCCCGATTTAGTCGTTCGTCGGCAAGTTGGAAACTGTTTTCTTGAGTTCGGCAACATCCCCGAACAGGCGCTTGAGCCGGCGAAAGCCCTTGAACAGGTCCATCGTGGCCTCCATCTTCATTGCCGGATAGCCCAGCATGACACGCCCGGCGGGGATATTGGCCAGCACGATGGTGCCGCCGCCGGTGATGACATTGTCGCCGATAAAAATGTTGTCGCTGACCCCGGTCTTGCCGCCCAGAACCACGTTGTTGCCAACCCGGGTCGAGCCGGCGATGCCGACATGCCCGCACAGCAGGCAGTCGCGGCCGATCTCGACGTTGTGGCCAATCATCACCAGGTTGTCGAGCTTGGTACCGCTGCCGATCCGGGTCGGGCGGATGGTGCCGCTGTCGATGGTGGTGTTGGCGCCAACCTCGACATCGTCGCCGATCTCGACCGCGCCCAGGCTGTGGATGCGCACCCAGCCCTGCGCCTCGGTCTCGCCGCGGTCGCCCAGTGTCTCGCGCACCTTTTCGACGCCCGACACCTCTGGCGTGACAAAGGAAAAGCCGTCCCCGCCGATGGCTGCGCCCGGCTGGGCGATGAACCGCGCGCCGATCCTCACCCGCGCGCCGATCCTGACCCCTTCGCGCAACAGGCCGCCAGGCCCGATCTCGGCATCGTGACCTATGTGGCATTGCGGGCCGATCACGGTTCCCTCGCCGATACGCGCGCCGCTGGCCACCAGGCTGAGCGGGCCGATGCTGACCCCCTTGCCCAGCTGAGCGCCCTCTTCGACGATGGCGCTGGGGTGGATGCCCTCGGCCCAGCCCTGTCCGGGGTCGAACATGGCGGTCAGCAACGACATGGCAAAACGCGGGCGCGGGGCAAAGATCGCCGCCTCCAGCCCGTATTCCCGCCAGTCAGCGCCAGACCACAGCAACGCGGCGCGGGCTGCGCCGGCGGACAGCCGTGCGGCATAGTCCGGTTTGCTGGCCAGCGCCAGCTGTCGCGCGGTGGCGTCGCCCGGTTCGGCCAGCCCATCTATTTCAATCGAGGTGTCGCCCATGGCCTCGCCGCCCAACGCCTCGGCAATCTGCTTGATCGTGTAGCCCATGCAATCCCCTTTGTCGTGAGGCAGACTTAACCGCGATACCGCCGCAACGAAAGCCCCCGGGCGCAAACCCGGGGGATGATTTCGCCGCAGCCCGGCCTTTCGACCGGCATGCAGGAGGCTTAACGGTCGTTACCGAGGCGCCGCAGCCTTCTGTCGATGGTGGCCGTGCCGCCGCCGGACGCCGCCCTGGTGCGCACACGGGCCGGGGCCTGAGCCTGCGGCTGAACCGCCCGCACCGGCGTGACTGCCGCGGCACGCGCCGGCGCCGCCGCCCGTGGTGTCGGAAAGTACTGCGCCTCGGGGATCTGCAGGCTGGCCAGTTGCAGCGCGGGCGACTGGATGCCGGTCTGCTTCAGCGCCGCCCAGATGCGCGCGTCGCGGCCATAGACGTCGGGGCGGTAATGCATCTCGCCCCGCGCGTCCGAAAACGCGGTGCGATAGATGATGTGCACCGGGATATTTTCCTCCAGATCGACCTTCGTTTCCTGTCCGCTGTCCAGGACACTGTGAAAAAACGCCTTGGGGTCTTCTTCCTGACGCGACAGAATCTCGTAGGCGAAATCGAACGGCTTCGCCAGGCGGATGCAGCCATGGCTGTAGGCACGCCGCGCCCGGGCAAAGAGGTGCTTGCTGGGGGTGTCGTGCAGATAGATATTGTATTGGTTGGGGAACATGAACTTCACCAGTCCCAGCGCGTTGCCGCGCGACGGCGGCTGCTTGAGGTCGAAGGGAAAGGTATTACCGGTATAGGCGGCAAAGTTGATTGCCGCCCGGCTGACCGGACGCCCCGAGCCGTCGATGATTTGCAGATGCGCCGCCGCGCCCGGGTTCGCCCTGAGCTGCGGCAGGTATTCGTTGATCGTGATCGAGCGCGGCACATACCACGACGGGTTGATCACCAGGTGCTCCATCTCGTCCGAAAACTCGGGGCTGCGGCGGTCATGAGCATTGGCCCCGATAACGGCGCGCGTTTCAAAGGTGATGCGGTCGTTGTCGATGATCCGGGCCGAGAAATCGGTCAGGTTGACCAGGATATGCCGGGCACCGCGTTCCTTGTTCAGCCATCGCTCGCGTTCCATCGCCACCAGCACAAGGGCCAGCCGCGTCGCCGGCGACTTGTTCAGCTCGGCCAGCGTGCCCGGACCAACCTTGCCATCGGGTTCCAGTCCCAGAGCCATCTGAAAGCGCCGCACCGCGTCCTCGATATTGGCGTCGTAGACCATGGTCGAGGTCCGCTTGAGATAGCCCATTGCCATCAACCGGTCGCGCAGGGCGACAACCGCCGGACCACTTTGGCCGGGTTCGAGCTTGCCACCGGGAACCTGAGGCCCCCAGCCGCCGTTTTCGATCAGCCGCTCCAGGCGGATCTTTTCGCGCAGCAGGCGGGTGTATTCGCGGGTCTGAGGAAGGAGCGAGCGGAAATAAGACCGCGGATGATCGCTTTCGACCAGCCCTGAAAGATAAGTGGTGGCGTCCTTGTAGGTGCCCTTGCGCTTGATCTCGTCATCGACGCTGGCAGGGTCCAGCACGCCCGACTGCATGTCGCGGGCGATACGAATAAAGGCGCGCGACATCGCCACCTCGGCAAGGCCGCGGTGGCGGGGTGTGCGCACATCCTCCAGCAGCCGCATCAGCCGCGCGGTGTCATAGCGTCCCGAGGGCAGACCATGCATGCCAGCCGCCTCCATCGCAGACAACAGCGCGCTGCGGCGCTTGCGTTGCTCGTCACCGGCACCGGTCCAGACAGCGGAAAATCCGTTCTCTCGGTAAAAGGCGGCGATATCGCGATCCTCCGACGCGGCCTCGGCCACTGTCTGCTTGAAGGCGGTGATCCCGGCCGCTGCCGGCGCCGCAACCGCCGCCCCGGCCACCACGGCAAGAACCAGTCCCGAACGGCGCAGCCCTGCTGCCAATGCCTCAAACCCCATTTTTCTTCCCCTCAAAATCACGGTCCCCAAGTGTTCAATATGCCCCATCATCGCAAATCGGCATTTCCTGTCCAATCAATTATTATCTATCTCGCACCCCTGTTTCACCGGATCGCCCGCATGTGGCGCCCCGGCCCCGCGACAGATGGGGATTAGTCACATTGAAACGATTTTGCGCGAAATCTTGCCGAAATCAGTTGACCAATGCCGGTTTGTCGAAAATGCCCTTTTTCCCCGATTCCAAATGTGTCATTAATCCTCCAAGTCTGGGGATGGATTTGACGAGCCGCACCGAAAGCGGACATTTGGCAAGCACGGGACAGGCGTATTCGATGACTGAGCGAAACCATGCGGGCGTCTCACGACGCGCGATTTTAAGAGCCTTCGCCGCAACGGCGATCACTGCAGCACCAACGTTTGGCAAGGCGGCAGGGTTCCTTAGGGGCGCAGGTGACATTCGCCGCATCCACATGACGTCCCCGCGCAGCGGCGAAAGCATCGACACCATCTACTGGATCGAAGGCGAATATATCCGCGACGCCGTCAAGGAAATCACCTACTTCATGCGCGACTGGCGCACCGACCAGACCCACAACATCGACACCCGCACCATCGACATTATGACCGCGGCCCATAACCTGCTGGACGTAAGCGAACCCTACATGCTGCTTTCCGGCTACCGCAGCCCGGAAACCAACGCCATGCTGCGCCGCCGCTCGCGCGGGGTGGCCAAGAAATCACGCCACATCCAGGGGCAGGCCGCCGATCTGCGGCTGGGCTCGCGCTCGGTCAACCAGGTCTACCGTGCCGCGCTCGCCTGCCATGGCGGCGGCGTCGGGCGCTATTCGCGCAGCGATTTCGTGCACATGGATTGTGGCCCGGTGCGCAGCTGGGGCAGCTGAGCAGACACATCCAGCTTCTTTCTGGTTAAAAATACCCGGCCGGCGGTTTTCGCCGGCCTTGTCTTTGGAACGAGGCGCCTCAGGCGCCCAGCTTTTCCTGCCGCGCCGCGCGCAGCCGCTCGAAATCCTCGCCCGCATGATAGGACGACCGCGTCAGCGGTGTCGCCGACACCATCAGGAACCCCTTGCCATAGGCCGCCTTTTCATAGCCCGCGAATTCGTCGGGCGGCACGAAACGGTCGATGGCGTGGTGCTTGGGCGTCGGTTGCAGGTATTGGCCGATGGTCAGGAAATCCACATCCGCCGCGCGCATGTCATCCATCACCTGCAGCACCTGCAGGCGCGTCTCGCCCAATCCCACCATGATGCCAGACTTGGTGAATATCCCCGGGTCCAGTTCCTTGACCCGCTGCAACAGCCGCAGCGAATGGAAATAGCGCGCGCCCGGGCGCACATCGGGGTATAGCCCCGGCACGGTTTCCAGGTTGTGGTTAAATACATCGGGCCGCGCTTCGACCACCACTTCCAACACCTTTGGATCGCAATGCAGGAAATCGGGCGTCAGGATCTCGATGGTGGTGCCGGGGCTGCGATGACGGATCGCGCGGATGGTCTGGGCGAAATGCGCCGCACCCCCATCGTCGATATCGTCGCGGTCGACCGAGGTGATCACCACATGGTTGAGCCCCAGCTTGGACACCGCATCGGCGACGCGGCCGGGCTCGAACGCGTCCAGCCCCTCGGCCGGCTTGCCGGTGGCGATGTTGCAGAAACTGCAGGCGCGGGTGCAGACATCGCCCATGATCATCATGGTGGCGTGCCCCCTGCCCCAGCATTCGCCGGCATTGGGACAGCTCGCCTCCTGACAGACGGTGACGAGGCGGTTTTCATTCATGATCCGCCGGGTTTTTTCATAACCCTCGCCGCCCGGCGCGCGCACCTTGATCCAGTGCGGTTTCTTCGGCTGGGCGTTGTCGGGGCGATGCGCCTTTTCGGGGTGGCGCAGCCTGGGCATATCCGAATCCGTCACGTCACGATCTCCTGCCTGCTTTTCGGCAACTCGATGCCTGCATATTGCATCGCGGGGGAATGTGCCAGTTCCGCGCGGGCAGTTTCCGGCGCAGCCCTTTGTCCGGTTGCGCCCCGCCCCACGCGGCCTATGCTTTGCGTGACGAGATACCCGACAGGCAGGGCGGATACGGCGATGGACTGGCAGACACACCGGCGCGAGGCGCACGCCCTCAGCCACACGCAGGAATACCTCAAGCAGATCGTCTATGGCGGAAATGACGGCATCGTCACGACCTTTGCCATCGTCGCGGGGTTTGCCGGCGCGCAGGCCGATGGCGTCGCCCAGATCGGCGGGCTGGCGGTGCTGGTGTTCGGGCTGGCCAACCTCTTTGCCGACGCGGTCAGCATGGGTCTGGGCGAGTTCCTGTCGTTGCGCTCGCAACACGATCTCTACCGCGCGCGGCGCAGCGAAGAGCTGCGCGAAAGCCTGCGCAACCCCGATCAGGAACGCGCCGAGCTGTTCGAGATCCTACGCCAGCGCGGCCTGCCCCCGGGCGAGGCCGACACCGCCGCCACGCTGCTGTCACGCCACCGCCTGCTGATGGCGGACCTTATGATGACCTACGAATTCGGCATGACCGACCCCGAGGGCGAGAACCCGGCGGTGAGCGGGCTGTTCACCTTCTTTTCCTTCGTGATCTTCGGGGCGGTGCCGCTGTCGCCCTATTTCCTGCTGCCGCCGGATCACGACACCTTTCTGCTGTCGCTGACGGCGACGGCCTTGGCGCTGGTGGCGCTGGGGCTGCTGCGCTGGAACGCCACCGGCGAACGGATGTATCGTTGCGTCGGCGAAACCGTGCTGGTCGGCACGGTCTGTGCGCTGGTGGCTTTCGGCGTGGGTTGGCTGGTCGGGGGCTGAGCGCCTCAGCCCAGCATCGCGCCGCCATCGCCCAGGGCGTCATAATGCCGGCTGAGCCGCTGCAGCGCGATCCGCAGCACGATCTTGCCCGAACGCGCCGACCAGCCAAGCGACCGTTCGGCGCTTTCCAGCCCCTCCAGCCGGCAGCAACAACGCAGCGCCACATCGCCCAGCCCCGGCCCAAGATCGCGCAACGCCCCGATGGCGCGGGCGCGCGCCGCCGCGCTGCCACGGCTGGCGGCGGGCGGCAGCGCCTCTTCCTCGGTCAGGAACCGGTCCCAGGCGGCGGCCCCGCGCAAGCCGAGGCCCGCCATCTCGAAATCTTCGCGCAGCCGCTCGCCCGCGCCGACCAGTTCGGGCGCCAGGAACGCACGCCCCTGCCCGTCGCGCCGCCGAGCCAACAGCGCCAGCGGCGTTTCCGCGGCGCGAAACCGTAGCGCGGGCGCGTCCCCTGTCCCGGCACGGCGGGCGATGGGCCGTGGCGCGCCGGTGAACGCGACCGGCGCCTTGGCAAAGCCCACGGCGCGGTTTTCCGCCTCGGCCAGAAAGCGGTTCAGCGCGGCGCGCCCGGCGGCGGTGATGCGATAGCGTGACACCCGCGAGGGGCGGTCACAGGCGATCCAGCCGCACAACGCCATCGCCTCGGCCGGCGCGCGATCGACAACGGCGCGGCGCACGGGCTCGGCCTCCTCGGCCTCTCGCACCACCACGGCCTTGTCCATCTCGGCCGCGACCGCCAGCACCGCGCCGGGCTCGCACATCCGGCGCAGAACCCGCCGCGTTTCTTGCGCCAGATCGTCGGCCGACATCGGCAGATCGTTTTCAGCCATGTCATCGTCGGACCTGAGGCATCGGCCAAGCCGGGTCAGCGCCCCGTCAACCAGCAGGTCCTCGCGCCGCGTCTCGACCCCGCGCACCTGCCGCAGCACTGTCGATGCATGCACGCCGGCGGCCCGCGCCAGCGCCCGCAGCGGGCGGCCCTTCTCGGTGTGCTCCAGATAGACCGACACCTCGGCGGGTACCCAGGCCGGCAGTCGGTCCGTGTTTTCGGCCGAATACAAGGCACAGGTCATACCGTCTCCTTTCCGGTGTCCGATCACGACCACTCCCAGCATGCATGTATCATCCGCAAGTTATCCACACGCGCGCAACAAGTCTGGGTTGTAATCGTTACCGGTTCGTTAACTGTTGATGTTTCCGCAATGATTGTTTCCAAAAGATAAACAAATTCCCTCCCGACCGTTCGCAGAAACCGGCCCGGGCGCAACACGCGCCAAGGTTGTGCAACAGTCATGGCCAACCGAAAACCTGCGCCATGACCGGAGATCGCCATGACCAACCCGCTGAGCATGCTGAACCAATTGCACCGCCCGCCCCTGCTGATCGAGGCGGCGCGCCTGGGGCTGCCCGATTACCACCGCGAGATGGCGCTGCGCCGACATCTGGGCATCATGCGCCCGCCCTCTGTGGCGGCGGCGCTGCTGGCCCTGATCGAGATAGAGGCGGAAATCGACCGCGAACGCCGTTGCGGCGGCGCCGGCTATTCGCCGGCCCGCCACGTCGATGTTCTGATCGCCATGATGGGCGAGGCGCGGCTGATGCGCGCCACGCCGCTGGCCGCCGTCGGCTGACCCTTAGCCAAACGCGTCGGGCATCGACGCCTTCTTTTCGGCCACGTAGGTATTCAGCGCCTCGGTGATGCCCGGGTCGAGGGGCGGCTGCACATAGGTTTCGAGCTGCTTTTTCATCCGGGCGTTAGCCAGCACCATGGTGTCGCGCTCGCCCTCTTCCGACCATTGCTCAAACGGCTTGTAGTCCAGCAGGTCGGTGCGCCAGAAGGCGGATTTGAAATTCGCCTGGGTGTGGGCGCAGCCCAGATAATGCCCGCCGGGGCCGACCTCGCGGATGGCGTCCATCGCCTGGCCGTTTTCCGACATGTCGACGCCGGCGGCGAAATGGTGCAGCGCACCAAGCTGGTCGGCGTCCATGACGAATTTCTCGAAGCTGGACACCAACCCACCCTCTAGCCAGCCGCAGGCATGCAGCATGAAGTTCACGCCCGACAAAAGCCCCATGTTCAGGCTGTTGGCGGTCTCGTAAGCGGCCTGCGCATCGGGCAGCTTGGAGCCGGTGAACGCCCCGGCCGATCGGTAGGGCAGCCCCAGACGCCGCGCCAGCTGTCCCGCGCCATAGGTGATGTGCGCGGCCTCGGGCGTGCCGAAGGTGGGCGCGCCAGAGTTCATGTCGATCGAGGTGACGAAGGCCCCCATGATCACCGGCGCACCGGGGCGGACGATCTGCGAATAGGCAATGCCGGCCAACACCTCGGCCAGCACCTGCGTCAGCGTGCCCGCCACCGACACCGGCGCCATCGCGCCGCCGACGATGAAGGGCGAGATGATGCAGGCCTGGTTGTTGCGGGCATAGATTTCCAGCGCCCCCATCATCACATCGTCAAAGGTCATCGGCGAGTTGATGTTGATAAGCGATGTCATCACCGTGTTTTCCTGCACGAAATCCTTGCCGAACAGGATTTCGCACATCTCGACGCTGTCCTGCGCCCGCTGCGGGTCGGTGACCGAGCCCATGAAGGGCTTGTCCGACAGGGTCATGTGCGCCTTGAGCATGTCGAGGTGGCGCTTGTTCACGGCCACGTCGGTGGGTTCGCACACGGTGCCGCCGGAATGGTGCAGCCATTTCGACATATAGCCCAGCTTCACGAAGTTCTCGAAATCGGCCATCGTGGCATAGCGCCGTCCGCCATCCATGTCGCGCACGAAGGGCGGGCCATAGACCGGCGCGCAGACCAGGTTGCGCCCGCCGATAACGACGTTGCGTTCGGGGTTGCGGGCGTGCTGGGTGTACTGGCCGGGCGCGGTGCGGATCAGTTCGCGCGCCAGCCCGCGGGGCAGGCGCACACGCTCGCCCTTGATGTCGGCGCCGGCCTCGCGCCAGCGTTCCAGCGCACCGGGGTTCTGCACGAAGTTGACGCCGATCTCTTCCAGCAGGGTTTCGGCGTTGTGCTCGATGATTTCCAGCGCCTCGTCGTTGAGAACCTCGAACAGCGGTATGTTGCGCTCGATATAGCGGGCGGTCTCGACGCTGACGGCGGTACGCTCCGCCCGGCGTGCGGCACCACCGCCGCCGCGGACTCGTCTGCGGGCTGCTGCTTCGCTCATCTACAGGTCTCCTCGATCATCCTGGACTTCTGACGGCGCATCGCGGCACCGTTTGGAATGGTTTTATCCGTTGCATCCGCCAACCCGCGGCGAATTTGCGCCCTTGCATGGCCAAAACCGACATGGGGGCAGTCTATTTCCGCCAGCCCTGCCCCGCTAGCTCGCCGCCGGCCAGCTTGCAACGGCATTGGCGCCGGGGTAGAGGGCAAACATGACAAACACCGCCCATGACCGCCTTTTGATCATCGACTTCGGCAGCCAGGTGACGCAGCTTATCGCGCGACGCCTGCGCGAATTGAACGTCTATTGCGAAATCCACCCCTTCCAGGCGGTGACCGATGCTTTTTTGCAGGACTTCCGCCCGCGCGCGGTGATCCTGTCGGGCGGGCCCGCCTCGGTTCTGGACGACGGATCGCCCCGCCCGCCGCAGGCCGTGTTCGATCTGGGCGTGCCGGTGCTGGGCATCTGCTATGGCCAGCAGGTGATGATGCAGATGCTGGGCGGCCGGGTCGAACGCGGCGACGGCACCGCCGAATTCGGGCGCGCCTATATCCGCCCCACCGGCGAGGCGCTGGAGTTGCTGGATGGCTGGTTCACCGCCGACGATGACCGCGAACAGGTCTGGATGAGTCACGGCGACCACGTCGCGGCGCTGGCGCCGGGATTTGCTGCCTATGCCACCTCGCCCGGGGCGCCCTTTGCGGTGGCCGCCGACCCGTCGCGCCGGTTCTATGCGGTGCAATTCCACCCCGAGGTGCACCACACCCCCGCCGGTTCCAAGCTCTATGCCAACTTCGTCCGCATCGCGGGTTTCAAGGGCGACTGGACGATGGCCGCCTATCGTGACGAGGCGATTGCAAAAATTCGCGCGCAGATCGGTGATGGGCGGGTCATCTGCGGACTATCCGGCGGCGTCGACAGCTCGGTTGCGGCGGTGCTGATCCACGAGGCGATCGGCGATCAGCTGACCTGCGTCTTTGTCGATCACGGGCTCTTGCGCCAGGGCGAGGCCGACGAAGTCGTGTCGATGTTCCGTGACCACTATAACATCCCACTGATCCATGCCGACGAATCGGAGCTGTTCCTTGGCGAACTTGAGGGCGTCAGCGACCCGGAAACCAAGCGCAAGATCATCGGTCGCCTCTTCATCGACGTCTTTCAGAAACACGCCGACGCCACCGAGGGCGCCCAGTTCCTGGCCCAGGGTACGCTTTATCCCGACGTGATCGAATCGGTCAGCTTTTCGGGCGGGCCGTCGGTCACGATCAAGAGCCACCACAATGTCGGCGGGCTGCCGGAAAAGATGGGGCTCAAGCTGGTCGAGCCGCTGCGCGAACTCTTCAAGGACGAGGTGCGCGCGCTCGGGCGCGAACTGGGCCTGCCTGACAGCTTTATCGGGCGGCACCCGTTCCCCGGCCCCGGCCTTGCCATCCGCTGTCCCGGCGAGATCACGCGCGAAAAGCTGGAAATCCTGCGTCGCGCCGACGCGGTGTTCATCGACCAGATCCGCAAGCACGGCCTCTATGACGAGATCTGGCAGGCTTTCGTCGCGATCCTGCCGGTGCGCACGGTGGGCGTGATGGGCGACGGGCGCACCTATGACCATGCCTGCGCCCTGCGCGCGGTCACGTCGGTGGACGGGATGACCGCCGATTATTACCCCTTTACCCACGAATTCCTGGGCGAGACCGCCACCCGCATCATCAACGAGGTCAAGGGCATCAACCGGGTGACCTATGACATCACCTCGAAACCGCCGGGCACCATCGAGTGGGAATGATCCTGAACATGACGGCCACCGGCATTCGGCCACACGCGCAGGGCTGAGCCATGAGCTATCTGGTCCGCAAGTACGGCGATACCGATTTCATCACCGGGCTGCGCTGCATCGCGGCCAGCATGGTGATCATCATCCATACCGGCGCACTGCGCGATTTCGGCACGCTGGGCGGGATCGTCACCGACAACGGCAAGTACGGGGTGCAGATCTTCTTTGTCATCTCGGGCTTTACCATCGCGCGCACCTATCGATCGGCCGGGGCATTCTGGCCGTTCTTTGCCCGCCGCCTGCTGCGGGTTGCGCCGCTCTATTACCTTGTCATCACCGCGACATTTCTGCTGATCCTGTGGGAATACCTGCCGCGTCCCTATTGGATGACGCTCTATGACAGCGCGCCGGATCTCTACAACTACCTGATGCACATCAGTTTTCTCAGCGCGTGGGATACCCACGTCGCCAACTCCCTGATCGGGGTGGAATGGTCGATCCCGATTGAGGTGTTCTGGTACGCGGTGCTGCCGCTGCTGCTGCCGATCCCGCATGCGACAAAGCGCGTCGTTGCGGTGATGGTCGCGCTGCTGCTGGTTTCAGGGCTGGCGCGGGCCGCCAGCCACCTGTGGATGCCGCAGCATGGCGCACATTTCCTGCCGCTGACCTATGGCGCCTATTTCTATCTCGGCGCGCTGTCCGAACGCATGCGCGAGCGCGTCCAGCAGCGCGGCGCCGACTGGTGCCGCCGCGCGACATGGGGTGCGGTGGCGCTGTTCGGGGTCGGGCTTTGCACGAATACCGGCTTCAACGCCGCGATCCTGGCGCTGGCCACAGCGGGGCTGATCGTCGCCCGCCCCGGCGGCGCGGGTCGTCGCGGGTTCCTGTGCTGGCGGCCGATGCTGCTGTTGGGATCGATCAGTTACAGCCTCTACCTGCTGCACCCCCTGGCCATTCATCTGGCCGGCACTCTCTGGCCCGGGCAAGAGCGTATCGCAATCCTGTTCTTCGCCCTGGCCTTTGCGCTGACGGTGGTTCTTTCGATCATCACCTACAGCCTGGCCGAATACCCGTTCAACCGGCTGGGCGTGCGCCTTTACGGCTCGCAAAGGCGTGGCGCGCGGGGCACGCCCGACACCGGCAGATGAGCGCGCCGCCCGCCCCCGATGCGACCGCCGAACCCGTTCAGGTTCTGCGTGCCGCCGCCTGGATGCTGGGCGCGGTAGCATCTTTTTCGGCCATGGCGGTGGCCGGGCGGCTGGTGAGTTTCGAACTCGATACCTTCGAGGTCATGCTTTATCGCAGCGTCATAGGGTTCATCGTGTTGCTCACCGTGGCGCGGCTGGCCGGCACGCTGGGCCAGGTGACGTGGCGCAACCCGCATCTGCATCTCGGGCGCAACATCCTGCACTTTACCGGGCAGAACCTGTGGTTCTACGCCATCACGATCATTCCGCTGGCGCAGGTCTTTGCGCTGGAATTCACCTCGCCGCTCTGGGTTCTGGTGCTGTCGCCGGTCTTTCTGGGCGAACGGCTGACGCGGATGCGGGTGCTGGCGGCGACCACCGGGTTCATCGGCATCCTGATCGTCACCCGCCCCAGCGTCGATACGGTCAATATCGGCACGCTCTCGGCGGCGCTGGCGGCGGTGGGCTTTGCCGGAACGGCGATTTTCACCAAGCGGCTGACGCGCCGCGAGACGCTGACCTGCATCCTTTTCTGGATGACGCTGCTGCAATCGCTGTTCGGGCTGATCTGCGCCGGGGCGGATGGCGACATCGCCGTGCCGTCGGCGGGGTCGCTGCCGTGGCTGGCGTTGATCGCGCTGGGTGGGCTGGGGGCGCATCTGTGCCTGACCACGGCGCTGTCGATCGCGCCGGCGGCGCTGATCATGCCGGTCGATTTTCTGCGGCTGCCGCTCATCGCCGTGATCGCGCTGATCCTATTCGCCGAGTCGGTCGATATCTACGTCATGCTTGGCGCGGCGCTGATTTTCGGGGCCAACTATCTCAACCTCTGGGTCGAGACGCGCAAACGGGCCCCCCGCGCCCGGTGATTGTGACAATTTTGTTTCGCCCACCGCCCTGTTCAGCCACCGATAAACGTGTGACGCGACGTCAAACTTCAACCCAAAACGGTTCTGACGATACCTTATGATCAAGAGCCTTGGAGGAGGAGCAAATGAAAAAACGGTTTATGGCTGCTGCCATGTGCAGCATGGTGGCCGGGGTCGGTTACGCAGGCGAAATCCAGCGGGCGTCCGATGTCTCGCCGATCCTGTTCGAGGATGGCGATAATTACTTGGAATTCTCGGTCGCGGCGGTAAATCCCGATCTGAGCGGCACGTTTGCCGGCATGGTCACCGGCGACATCACCGAGGCCTATCGCAACTTTTCACTGGGCTACAAACGCCAGGTCAACGACCGGCTGACCTTTGCCATCGTCGGCAACCAGCCATACGGCGCCGACGTCAGTTATGCGGGTGTCACACCGTACCCCTTTGCAGGTTCCAGCGCGGAACTGAACTCGCTGGCGATCACGGGATTGGTGAAATACAACCTGTCCGACCGCGTCAGCGCCTATGGCGGGCTGCGGCTGCAGTCGCTGGACGGCACCATCGTCATCCGGACCGTGGGCCTGCCGCCGCCCATCCCGGGGGCCTACAACCTGACGGTCAATGAGGATTACAAGCTCGGCTATCTGCTGGGCGGCGCCTACGAGATCAAGGAAATGGCGCTGCGTGTGGCGCTGACCTATGAATCCGAGATCGAGCACGATTTCCGCGACAACACCGGCACCCCCTTCAAGGTCAAGATCCCGCAGGCCTTCACCCTGCACGCCCAATCCGGCATCTCCAGAAGCACAATGGTCTTCGGCTCGATCCGCTGGCAGGAATGGTCCAAGTTCGAAATCCGCCCGCTCGATTTCGCCGGCGGCCTGATCCCGGTTGCCGCCGGCCCGTCCGACATCTGGACTTATGAACTGGGCGTCGGCCACCGCTTTTCCGAAAACTGGTCGGGCGCCTTTACCTTGGGCTATGAGCGTGACCAGGGCGATGTCGTCACCAACCTGTCGGGCAAGGACGGCTATATGAGCTATGGCCTTGCGGTCAAGTACGAGACCGAGAACTGGGAAATCACCACCGGCCTGAGCTATATCGACGTCGGCAGTGCCATGACCAACATCGGCGCGGGCTTCTCCGGCAACGATGCGATTGCCGCCGGGGTCAAGCTGGGCTTTCGTTTCTAGGCAAGGGGCATTCGTCTCTCTCCGCACCCCGTTCGGGCATCGCCCGGGCGGGGTTTTTCTTGTCCCGGCGTGCTTTGCCGTTTGACCCCCGGCGCGGCTCTGGCTACCAAATCGGCAGGAAAGGGGAGCCTCGATGATCTATCAAAGCGCACAGGACTGGCTGGACGCCCCGCGCAAGCGGGTGCTGGTCTATGGCATGTCCGGACTGGGCAAGACCCATCTGTCGAACATGCTGCGCGACAGCGGCGCATGGTTTCACTATTCGATCGATTACCGCATCGGCACCCGCTACATGGGTGAATTCATCGCCGACAACGCCAAGGCGCACGCGATGAAGGTGCCGTTCCTGCGCGATCTCTTGATGACGGATTCGATCTATATCGGCTCCAACATCTCGTTTCACAACCTGGCGCCAGTCTCGGCCTACCTGGGCAAGCCGGGAGACCCGGACAAGGGCGGCATGCCCATTGCCGAATTCCGCCGCCGGCAGGAACAGTTCCGCCACGCCGAGATATCGGCCCTGCGCGACACGCCCTATTTCATCGAACGCGCCGAGGCGCTGTATCGCTATCCGCATTTCATCTGCGATACCGGCGGGTCGATCTGTGAATGGGTCGATGGCGACAATCCCGACGACCCGCTGCTGAAAGAACTGTCGCGCCACTGCCTGATGATCTACATCGAGGGTACCGAGGCGCATACCGCCGAACTGATCCGCCGTTTCGACCGCGCACCCAAGCCGATGTGCTATCAGCCCGAGTTCCTGCAACAGGCCTGGGCGGATTACCTGCGTGAAAACAACTGCAAAGAGGACAAAGTTGATCCTGACGATTTCATCCGATGGGCCTATGCCCGTGCCCTGGCCCATCGCGCCCCGCGCTATCGGGCGATGCAGAAATGGGGCGTGACGGTAAGCGCTGATGAAGTCGCCCATGTTTCCTCGGCCCCCGAATTCGAGGCGCTCGTAGCCCGGGCGCTGGACCGGCGGGACTGACCCCGCCCCGCTAGCAAAGGAAAGATACCTCATGCCGATCAAGATCCCGTTGAACCTGCCCGCCTTCGAGGTCCTGCACCGCGAGGGCGTGATGGTCATGCGCGAGGATCAGGCGGCACGCCAGGATATCCGCCCGCTCAAGATCGCGCTGCTGAACCTGATGCCCAAGAAGATCCAGACCGAGACGCAATTCGCGCGCCTGATCGGGGCCACGCCGCTGCAGATCGAGCTGACGCTCATCCGCATGACCGAACACAAGCCGCGCAACACCTCGCCCGAGCACATGGAAAGCTTTTACCGCCCCTTCGCCGAGGTGGCCGCGTCGGACGAAAAGTTCGACGGGCTGATCATCACCGGCGCCCCGATCGAACACCTGCCGTTCGAAGACGTCACCTATTGGGACGAGATGCGCCAGGTTTTCGACTGGACTCAGTCCCATGTCCATTCAACCTTTGGCGTCTGCTGGGGCGGGATGGCGATGCTGAACCATTTTCATGGCATCGAAAAGCACATGCTGAAAGCCAAGGCATTTGGCTGTTTCCGCCACCGCAACATGGCGCCGGCCTCGCCCTATCTGCGCGGGTTTTCCGACGATTGCGTCATCCCCGTCAGCCGCTGGACCGAGATGCGCAAGCCCGAGATCGACGCCGTACCTGGCCTCGATATCCTGCTGCACAGCAACGAGGTCGGCCCCTGCCTGGTCGAGGATGCGGCGCATCGCGCGCTCTATATCTTCAACCATCTGGAATATGACAGCGACACGCTGAAACAGGAATATGACCGCGATATCGCCACCGGCACGACGATCAACGTGCCCTGCAACTATTACCCCGACGACGACCCGACGCGCACACCGCTGAACCGCTGGCGCAGCCACGCGCACCTGCTTTACGGCAACTGGCTGTCGGAAATTTATCAGACCACGCCCTATGACATGGCCCGCATCGGGCTGGACCGTACCGACCTGCGGGCCTGACCGGGCGCGGTGGCGGCGCAATTGCACGCGCCCGCCCAAGCGCCCATACTGTCACGAAAGAGAACGGAGAAAGCCGCATGGAGCTGCCCTTCGAAGGCGCGATCAGCCAGTATTTCGAAACCGGGGCGCCGCCCGAGATCCGCGACGTCATCCGCGCGGCCGACAAGGACACCATCCTGTCGCCCGTCTATCCCCACCACGAACGCCTGGCGCGCAAGACCTATGAGCGCGAGTTGGAAAACCTGCAGATCGAGCTGGTCAAGTTGCAGGCCTGGGTCAAGCAGTCGGGCGCGCGGGTTGCCATCGTGTTCGAGGGGCGCGACGCCGCCGGCAAGGGCGGCACGATCAAGCGGTTTCGCGAAAACCTGAACCCGCGCGGCGCGCGGGTGGTGGCGTTGGGCAAACCGACCGAGACCGAACGCACGCAGTGGTATTTTCAGCGCTATATCGACCACCTGCCCGCCAGCGGCGAGATCGTCTTTTTCGACCGCTCCTGGTACAACCGCGGCGTTGTCGAAAAGGTGTTCGGCTATTGCACCGATGCCGAGCGCACGCTGTTCTTTCGCCAGGTGGGCGATTTCGAACGCATGCTGGCCGATGACGGCATCCACCTGTTCAAGTTCTGGCTGAATGTCGGTCGGGCCGAACAGTTGCGCCGGTTCATCGACCGGGAACGCGACCCTCTCAAGCAATGGAAGCTCAGCCGCATCGACGTCGAGGGGCTGTCACTGTGGGATGAATACACCGCCGCCATCGGCGAGACGCTGACGCTCAGCCACACGGTGGACGCGCCCTGGACGGTGATCCGCTCAGACGACAAGCGCCGCGCCCGGATCGAGGCCATTCGCCATGTGCTGTCGCATCTGAACTATGCCCGCCAGTCACCCGATGCGATCGGGCAGGCCGACAAGGCGGTCTGCGGCGGGCCGGAAATATGGGATGGCTAAGCGCGGCTATCATCACGGCAACCTGCGCCAGGCGCTGGTCGAGGCCGCACTCGAACTGATCGAGGAACGCGGGCCGACCGGATTCACCCTGTCAGAGGCGGCCAAGCGCGCGGGCGTGACCCCGGCGGCGGTCTATCGCCATTTCGCCGGCCGCGAGGACATGATTGCCGAGGCCGCGCGCCAGGGCTACGCGATCTTTGCCGACATGATGCAATACGCCTATCAGCAGGGCCAGCCATCCGACCTGGCCAGTTTCGAGGCGACGGGCCGCGCCTACCTGGCCTTTGCCCGCCGCCATCCGGGCCATTACATCGCCATGTTCGAAAGCGGCATCTCGGTCAACCGCACGCCGGAACTGGCTGCGATCGCCACCCGCGCGCGCGCGGTGCTGGAACGCGCCGCCGAGGAGCTCAGCCGCCATATCCCGCCCGAAAAACGGCCGCCGCCGGCGATGTTCTCGGCCCATATCTGGGCGCTGTCTCACGGGGTGGTGGAACTTTTCGCGCGCAATTCCCCCGGTACGCAAAGCCCGTTCCCGCCCGAGGACCTGCTGGAAACGGGCATCGGCATCTACCTGCGCGGGCTGGGGCTCATTCCGCCTGACGACTGAGCTCAGTCCGAGACGCATCCTTGCTGTAGAGTTCCCGCAGTGCATCCGCCAGCAATGGATCGATACGCCGCGCACCCTCGGCTGAAACGTGGTCGTCATCCGTATAGAGAGAAACCTCGCCGTCGAGCCACGCAAATCGGTCCCCCTTGGCGAAAACCGGGTCCGGAACAACCATCGGCACGTTCATGTCATCGGCAACTCGACGCATCGCCGCGCGCGCCTCGGCTTGCAGTGCATCGCTATCCTCGCGAGTCACGAAACTTTGCTCGAACATTCGCCTCGCACTTGCCTCATCCTGGCCCAGGAGCATCGCATTCTGCACCATAATGGATGGTATCCGCTGCTGCTGCGGCGCCTGCGCCACGAAAACCACTTCAGCACCGTTTTCGCGGTAGAACGCGACCGTCAGACGAAGCGCCTTTTCAAATTCCTTCAGGCGCTCCCTCTCATCCAGAAAACCGCTGTCGGGGGATGTGCTGACCGATGTGCGCCAGTCCGGCGCATCGTATGTACCATAGGTATAGAGCGTCCACCGTGCAGCCAGAAAGACGACATCAGTGCCGCCATCGATGACTTGACGGCTGAAATTCTCTACTGCGGCACGGCAATTTCTGGTGACAGAGCCACCGCGCACCAGCCAAGCCCCTACAAGAGGTGGACAGCCGGCGAATGCCCCGACCGACGTCATGGCATCAAAGTCCTCCGAAACCGTTTCGAAGGCAGGCAACAAGGCGGCCGCGTGGCTGTCACCTAGCAGGGCGAACCGCCGTCCTGCGTCCGCTTCACCATAAGCCATGCACAGATCGGCTGCTGGATCGCGTGGCCGTCCCCGACATTTGTTGGCAAACGGCACATCACCCGTCGTCTGAGCATAAAGCCGCGCCAGGAACGGCGACGCCTCGATGTCGAGCCGGCTTTCAAAGCCTTCTTCGATCAGGGTCCAGAACCCGACCGCGGCGATCACCACGATACCGGCGGCACTGGCGCCCAGGATGCCGCGCCGCGTGGGCAGCACCAGCGGCACCTTGCCGCGAAACGGTTGTTCGACGAACCGCCAACTGGCCCAGGCCAGGACCAGCGACAGCACCACCAGCCCCGCCATCACCCAATCAGACACTTCGCCCGCACCTCGGATGCGCGCAAAGACAAAGAGCGGCTGGTGCCACAGATAGGCCGAGTAGCTGATCAGCCCCACCCCTACGAGCGGCGGCAGCGATAGCACCCGCGCGGTCAGCGTCGTGGAGTCGGCAAAGAGGATGATCAGGCAGGTGCCCACCACCGGCAGCAGCGTCCACAGCGACGGAAACGGCACGCCAGTATCATACCACACCGTCGACACCAGAATCATCGCCAGCCCCAGCGCCGCCAGAACCTCACTGCGCATCACCTCGCGGCGAAACAGGATCGCGGCGCAGATCGAGCCCGCCAGCAATTCCCACAGGCGCGAAGGCGTAAAATAGAAATTCTCGTCAGGATAGTTGCGCCATCCCCATTCGGCGACCGCCATGGATACAAGCGCCAGCAAGGCGAAAACGAACAGAAACTTCCTCTTGGAAAAGGCACCCAGGCCGAACAATATCAGCGGAAATAGCAGGTAGTACTGTTCCTCGACCGCAAGGCTCCAGGTGTGCAGCAGCGGGCGAAGCTCTGCATCGAGGGCAAAGTAACCGCCGTGTTCAAGAAAATGTATGTTCGAGATGAACAGCGCGGCAAAGGCCATGCTGCGGGCGAAATCCTCCAGCGGGTAAGGCGGCAGCCACATCCACGCAAAGGGGATGCAGGCCAGCAGCACCACGAACAGCGCCGGCAGGATGCGCCGCGCGCGGCGTTCGTAAAAGCCCAGCACCGAATAGGTGCCGCGCACGCGCTGTTCGATCAGGATGGTGGTGATCAGATAGCCCGAGATGACGAAAAACACGTCGACGCCGACATAGCCGCCGCTCCAGAATGTCAGCCCGGCATGAAACAGGATGACCGGCAGCACCGCGACAGCCCTGAGCCCGTCGATCTCGCGTCTGTATTGCACCTGGTCTGCCCCCTCAATTCGCCCGCGCCTGCTATAGGGGCGACGCCCCGCCAAGGCAAGACGGCAGCGCCCGCGCCCCTGCCCGCCCGGCGCATGTGAAAAGGGGCCGCCCGGCGGGCAGCCCCTTTGCATTCGCGTAACCTGTGCCGATCAGCGCTTGGAGAACTGGAAGCTCCGGCGCGCCTTGCGCTTGCCGTACTTCTTGCGTTCCACCACGCGGCTGTCGCGGGTCAGGAAGCCCGCGGCCTTCAGCGCCGGGCGCAGCGACGGGTCGTAGAACTGCAGCGCCTTCGAGATGCCATGCTTGACCGCGCCGGCCTGGCCGGACAGACCGCCGCCCTTGACCGTGGCCATGACGTCGAACTGGTCCTCGACACCGGCCACCGTAAAGGGCTGGCGCAGGATCATCTGCAGCACCGGACGGGCGAAATAGGCATTCATCGCCTTGCCGTTCACCACGACCTTGCCCGAGCCGGGCTTGATCCAGACGCGCGCGACAGCGTCCTTGCGTTTGCCGGTGGCGTAGGAACGCCCCAGCTTGTCACGGATCGGATCGCGTGCGGGTTGTTCTTCGGCCATGGGCAGCGCGCCCGCTTCGGCCACGGCTTCGAGCCCTTCGAGGGTCTTGATTTCTTCGGTCATCAGCAGGCCACCCGCGTGTTCTTCTTGTTCATGGATTTGACGTCCAGCACCTCAGGCTGCTGCGCCTCGTGCGGGTGCTCGGTGCCTGCATAGACGCGCAGGTTCGTCATCTGGCTGCGGGCCAGCCGGTTCGAAGGCAGCATCCGCTTGACCGCCTGCATCACCACGCGCTCGGGGTGGTTGCCCTCAAGGATCTGGCCGGTGGTGCGCGACTTGATCCCACCGGGATAACCGGTGTGCCAATAGTTCGGCTTGGCCCGCTTGTTGCCGGTCAGCTGAACCTTGTCGGCGTTGATGACGATGACGTTGTCGCCCATGTCCATGCTGGGCGTAAAGGTCGGCTTGTGCTTGCCGCGCAGGCGCGTGGCGACGATGGCGGCAAGACGGCCCAGGACAACGCCCTCGGCGTCGATCAGGATCCACTTCTTGTCGATATCCGCCGGAGTTGCAGAAAAGGTCTTCATTCTCGCTCTTCCCTTGGGGGTAATATTCGATTGCCGGGTTCTATCGCATGGGGTCGTGCAGTCAAGCGCATTGAGGCGTGTATTATCATGCAAATTCAATGCGTTATAATAAAGGTATTATGATACCCCATACTGTACCGCGCTCAGGCCTCCTGAACCGCCCGAAACAGCCCATTGCCGCCGCATCGCCCTAGTCCTTAGGGGGGGATGGAATATGTCAGGCTTGCCCGCGCGACGGGCGTCCCGACCCCTTCGGAAAAGATCAGGACGTCGCCCACCGCCAGCGCGCGCCCGAGCTTGAGCAGCCGGCAATCGGCGATCAGGTCGGTCTCGGCGGCGGGTTTGCGCATGAAATCGATGGAACAGTTCGTCGTCACCGCCAGCGACTTTGGCCCGATCATGCCCAGCACCGCCATGTAGACCGCCACATCCGCCAGCGCAAAGATCGACGGCCCCGACACCGTGCCGCCCGGGCGCAGATGCGCCTCGCCGACATTGAGCCGCACGCGGATGCGCATCTCTTCCAGTTCCTCAATGGTGAAATGCGCGCTAACCTGCGGAAACTCGCGGTCCAGCAGCGCGGCAACCTCGTCATGGGTCATTTTCAGGGGCATACTTTTCTCTCTCCACAATGGTGGTTAAGAAGGATCACAACGCATGAGGAGAGACAAGATGCCAATCCTGATCCGCCAAGATGACGGCCCGATCGCGCGGCTGACGCTCAACGCCCCCGAAAAGCTGAACGCGCTTTCCGACGAGATGCTTGCCGCGCTGCAATCGGAATTCGACGCGCTGCGCGAGAATCGCAATATCCGCGTGGTGATTCTGGCCGGCACGGGCAAGGCGTTTTGCGCCGGGCACGACCTCAAGGAAATGCAGCAGGGCCGCCAGGCCGAGGATGGCGGGCGCGCCTATTTCGCCGATCTCTTCAGCCGCTGCGCACGGGTGATGACGGCGATCCGCGATCTGCCTCAGCCAGTCATCGCCCGGCCCCACGGCATCGCCACCGCCGCCGGCTGTCAAATGGTCGCGTCGTGCGACATGGCCGTGGCGGCGGAGGGTACGCGCTTTGGCGTCAATGGGGTCAATATCGGGCTCTTCTGTTCAACCCCGATGGTGGCGCTGTCGCGCAACGTGCCGCGCAAGCAGGCGTTCGAGATGCTGACCACCGGCGCATTCATCGACACCGACCGCGCACTGGCGGTGGGGCTGATCAACCGCGCGGTGCCGCAAGACATGCTGGACACCGCCACCGATGAGCTGGCCCAGACCGTCGCCGACAAGCTGGGCACTGCTGTAAAGATTGGCAAGCAAGCCTTTTACAAACAACTGGAAATGCCGGTTGACGAGGCCTACGATTATACTGGCAGCGTGATGGTCGAGAACATGCTTGACCGCGACACCGCCGAAGGCATCGCCGCCTTCATTGAGAAACGCGCGCCGGGCTGGACGCAATAGCGCCTCGCCCCGGTCGCGCAGGCACACCAGGACCGCAGGACATGGACAAGACGCTTCACATCGTCGGTGGCGGCATGGCCGGCTCTGACGCCGCCTGGCAGGCGGCCAATGCGGGCGTGCCCGTGGTGCTGCACGAGATGCGGCCAAAGGTCGGCACCTTTGCCCACCAGACCGGCGACCTGGCCGAAATGGTCTGTTCCAACTCGTTCCGTTCGGACGATGATGAACAGAACGCCGTCGGCCTGCTGCATTGGGAAATGCGCACCGCCGGCAGCCTGATCATGGCGATGGCCGACCGCCACCGCCTGCCCGCCGGGGGGGCGCTGGCGGTGGACCGGCAGGCCTTTGCCCGCGACGTGACCGCCGCGCTGCGCGATCACCCCAACATCACCATCGAGCACGGCGAAATCACCGATTTGCCCGATGATGGCCAGTGGATCTTCGCCACCGGGCCTTTGACCTCGCCCGCCCTTGGCGCGGCCATCGCGCGCGCCACCGGCACCGACCGGCTGGCCTTTTTCGACGCCATCGCACCCATCGTGCATGCCGACAGCATCGACATGACCCGCGCCTGGCGGCAATCACGCTATGACAAGGGCGACACCGAGGAAGAGCGCACCGCCTACATCAACTGCCCGATGGACCGCGACCAGCACGAGGCCTTCATCGACGCGCTGCTGGCTGCCGAAAAGACCGAGTTTCACGAGGGCGAGGATGCGCCCTATTTTGACGGCTGCCTGCCGATCGAGGTGATGGCAGAACGCGGCCGCGAAACCCTGCGCCACGGTCCGATGAAACCCGTGGGCCTGACCAACCCGCACAACCCCGACGTCAAGGCTTACGCCGTGGTGCAACTGCGCCGCGACAACGCGCTGGGGACGCTCTACAACATGGTCGGCTTTCAAACCAAGATGAAGTATGGCGCGCAAACGTCTGTTTTCCGTATGATTCCCGGATTGGAAGAGGCACGTTTTGCCCGTCTTGGCGGCATTCACCGCAACACGTTCCTGAACTCGCCCAGCCTGCTGGACACGGGCATGCGCCTGCGGAGCCGTCCGCATATCCGGTTTGCCGGCCAGGTCACGGGCGTCGAGGGATATGTGGAATCGGCGGCGATGGGGCTGTTGGCCGGGCGGCTTGCCGCGGCCGAAATCAACAGCCGCCCGCTGCCGCCCCCGCCCTCCGACAGCGCCATGGGCGCGCTGATCCATCACATCACCGGCGGGGCCGAGGCAAAGACCTTTCAGCCGATGAACGTCAATTTCGGCCTTTTCCGCCCGGTTGACGGGCTCAAGGGCGGGCGGCGCGGACGGCGCGACCGCTACAAGGCCTATACCGACCGGGCCAAGGCGGCATGGCAGGAATGGCTGGCGCTGGAGACGCAAGGCAACCTTGCCGTTACATGAGTTTCGCCATGTATCGGCCTGATACAAAAATGACTTTTGTTACCCGCTTTGCACCATCCCCCACCGGGCCGCTGCATCTGGGGCACGCCTGTTCCGCAATGCTGGCCCATGACATGGCCCGCGCCGCCGGCGGCACGTTCCACCTGCGCATCGACGACCTGGACACCAGCCGCAGCCGCCCCGAATGGGAGGCGCAGATATATGACGATCTCGCCTGGCTCGGCCTGACATGGCCAGGGCCTGTCTGGCGCCAATCGGGTCGTCTGGCGCGTTACCGCGACGCGCTGGCGCAGCTTTGGGCGCTTGGGTTGCTCTATCCCTGCACCTGTTCGCGCGCCGACATCCGTGCCGCCGCCAGCGCCCCGCAAGAGGGCGCGCCGATGCTGGGGCCCGATGGCATCGTCTATCCCGGCACCTGCCGCCCCTCGCATCCGCCCTCTGGCCCGATGCCAGATGCGCCCCTGCGCCTGGATATCGCTCGCGCCCTGACCCTAGCTGGCGATGATCTGACATTCACCGAAACCGGCGCCGGACCCGATGGTGAAACCGGCACCATCCGCCTGGGAGATCTGCCGCAAACCGTGGGCGACGTGGCGCTTGCGCGGACTGAGACCGGCGCCTCCTACCATCTCGCCATCGTTTGCGACGACGCCGACCAGGGCATCACCCATGTCATCCGCGGGCAGGATCTGTTCCCCGCCACGGCGATCCACGTGCTGCTGCAACACCTTCTGGGCATGACGACGCCAGCCTATCACCACCACCGGCTGATTCGCGATGAAACGGGCCGCCGCCTGGCCAAGCGCGACGATGCCCGCGCCATCGCCACCTACCGGGCCGAGGGGCTGACGCCCGCAGACATTCGCCGCATGGTCGGGGTCGCCCCACAGGCTTCTTTCTGGTGACAAATACCCTCCGGGGGTCCGGGGGTGGAAAACCCCCGGTGCCTACCCCGCCATCGGCGACAGGATTTCCACCTCTTCGCCGTCACGCAAAGCAGTGTAAAAACAACTGCGGCGGTTGGTGTGGCAGGCCGGGCCGGTCTGGCGCACCAGCACCAGCAGGCAATCGCGGTCGCAATCAACGCGCATTTCGACCAGATCCTGCACATGGCCGCTGGTCTCTCCCTTGACCCAAAAGGATTGCCGCGAGCGGCTCCAATAGGTCACGCGGCCGGTTTCCAGCGTGCGCGCCACGGCCTCGGCGTTCATCCAGGCCAGCATCAGCACCTCGCCGCTTTCGGCGTCCTGCGCGATGGCCGGGATCAGGCCGCGCGCGTCATAGGTCAATGTCGCCGGATCAAAACTCATGTCGCAAAACCCCTTTCCGTCCACCGCTTGCAGTTCTATCTATTGGGGACAAGCGGAAAGGGAAAGCCATGAGCGGCGAAACCGACCTGATCAAGCTATACTCGGCGCGCATCCTGGAACTGGCGGCGGACATTCCCCACCACGGCCGGCTCGAGGCCCCGCATGCGTCAGTCAAGCGCCGCGCGCCGCTGTGCGGATCGACCGTGACGGTCGACATCCGCACCGATGGCGAGCGCATCACCGATTACGCGGCCGAGGTAAAGGCGTGCGCCCTGGGCCAGGCGGCCGCCAGCGTCGTCGGCGCCAATATCATCGGCTGTACGCTGGAACAGGTGCAGGCGGCGCGTGATGCGCTCAAGACGATGCTGAAAGAGGACGGCCCGACCCCGCCCGCGCCCTTTGACGGGCTCGAAGTGCTGCGCCCGGCGCGCGATTACAAGAATCGCCATGCCTCGATCATGCTGACGCTCGAGGCCACGGCCGAGGCGCTGGAAACGGCGCAGTCGTCGTCCAGCTGCGCCTGAAAATAACCCTGCAACATACTGCAATTCTATAAAAAAACCGCCGCACGCTTGCAGTCAAGCGGCGGCGGCAGAGTATGCTCGGTTCCGGTGTTCCCACAAGCGTGATCCGGGAAAGAGGCAAGATCCCGGACGGGGACAGGCGCATCGGGAATGGGGACAGGTGATGCGCAGGCAAGGTGGGGTCGGTAACGTCGCAGGCAGAAACCTCAGAATGGGGCCGGCAGCCAGAGCAGCGCCAGAAGCGACAGCATCAATGCCCCGCCCCCGATCATGTCGGCCAACAGCGTGGCGCGTGAACGGGCGAGAACGGTATGGATTTGACGCAACATCCGGTGGCTCCAATTGCAGTTTCAAGTTGCTACTTTGTTCTCATACTCAGCCACGTCTGTAAAGAACATTGTGGGAACATATAGGGAGTTATGACCTAACAGACTGGAAACAATGAGAACTTTATGTTCCGCCTATGTTCCACGTCATTACCCCACCCCGATCAGCGTGATCGCCCGGTCCTGCTCCATCAGCCAAAGCAGCACCCGCGCCGCCTTGCCCCGCGGGCCGGTCAGGTCGGGGTCATCCGCAAGCAGCTTGCGCGCATCCGATTGCGCCACCGCCATCAGCGCCGATTGCGTTTCCATGTCGGCGATGCGAAAGCGGGGCAGCCCCGACTGCGCCGTGCCGATCAGGTCGCCCGCGCCGCGGATTTCCAGATCCACCTCGGCGATGCGAAAGCCGTCTTCGGTCTCGCGCAGGGTGGTCAGGCGGCGCTCGGCCGTCTCGCCCAGCGGCGGTTGATAGAGCAACAGACAGGTCGATGCCCCCTCGCCCCGCCCGACCCGGCCGCGCAGCTGGTGCAGCTGCGCCAGGCCAAAGCTTTCGGCGCGTTCGATCACCATGATGGTGGCGTTGGGCACGTCGACGCCGACCTCGATCACCGTGGTCGCCACCAGCACGCTGGTCTCGCCCCGCTGAAACCGCGCCATCGCGGCGTCCTTTTCGTCGGGCGGCATCTGGCCGTGCACCAGCCCGACATGCCCCTCGCCCAGGGCCGCGCGCAGGTGCCGGAACCGGTCCTCGGCGCTGGACAGGTCGATCACCTCGCTTTCCTCGACCAGCGGGCAAACCCAATAGGCCTGCCGCCCCTCGGCTATGGCGCGGCGCAGGTGTTCGACCACCTCGTCGATGCGGCCCTGACTGACCAGCGCGGTCTTGATCGGTTTGCGCCCGGGCGGCTTTTCGTCCAGCACGCTGACATCCATGTCGCCGTATTGCGCCAGCGCCAGGCTGCGCGGGATCGGGGTGGCGGTCATCACCAGCATGTCGGCGCGCTGCCCCTTGCGGCCCAGTTCCAGCCGCTGGCGCACGCCGAAACGGTGCTGTTCATCGACGATGGCCAGCCGCAGATCGGCGAAATCGACATCGCGCTGAAATACCGCATGGGTGCCGACGAGGATCTGTATCTCGCCCGATTTCAGCGCCGCCAGCTTGGCCGCCCGCGCCGCGCCCTTGTCGCGCCCGGTCAGGAGGTCGAGCCGCACGCCCGCGGCCTCTGCCAGCGGTCTCAGCCCCTCCAGGTGCTGGCGGGCCAATATCTCGGTCGGGGCCATCAGCACCCCCTGCCCGCCGGCCTCGACCGCGATCAGCAGCGCCTTGAGCGCCACCAGCGTCTTGCCCGCGCCAACATCGCCCTGCAACAGCCGGTTCATTCGGGTCTCGCTGGCCATGTCGGCGGCGATTTCGGCCAGGGCGCGGGTCTGGGCACCGGTGGGCCTATAGGGCAGCGCCGCCAGCACCTTTGCCTGCAGTTCGCCGGTGCCGACTGTCGCCCGCCCCTTGGCGCGCCGCAGCTTGCTGCGCGCCAGCGCGAGCGTCAGTTGATGGGCCAGGAATTCGTCATAGGCCAGCCGTTCGCGTTCGGGGCTTGCGGGGCTGAGATCGGCCATCGCCTGCGGCGTGTGGGCACGCTTCAGCGCCTCCAGCCAGTCGGGCCAACCCGCCTGCGCCTTTTGCGCGGGGTCAATCCATTCGGGCAGGTCGGGCGCGCGCATCAACGCCGCCTGCGCGGCCTTGCCCATGACCCGCTGGGTGACGCCGGCGGTCAGGGGATAGACCGGTTCGAATTCCGGTATCTCGTCCGCCTCTTCCGGGGGCAGTATGTGGTCGGGGTGGACCATCTGCGCCACGCCATCGAAGAGTTCGATCTTGCCCGAGATGACACGCTGCGCGCCGGTGGGCAGGATCCGCGCCAGATAGTCGGCGCGGGCGTGGAAAAAGACCAGCTGGAAGGTCGTCGCGCTGTCCTCGACATCGATCCGGTAGGGCCCGCCACGCCGGCGCGGCGCGTTGTGGCGGCCCACCGTCACCTCGACCGTCACCACCTGCGGGAACTCCGCCCCCTGCACCGTGGGCCGACGGCGGCGGTCGGTGCCCGACCAGGGCAGCGTGAACAACAGGTCGCGCGGGCGGGTGATGTCCATTGCCTGCAGGTGGCGCGCGGTCTTTTCGCCAACGCCCTCCAGCGTTTCGACATCCGCGAAGATCGGGAAAAGGATTTCGGGCCGGCCGGTCATGGCGTGCCGACAAGCTCGAACCAGCCATCCTCGTCGATGATTTCGACGCCCAATTCGCGCGCCTTCTTTTCCTTTGACCCGGCCCCCGGCCCCGCGACCACCAGGTCGGTCTTGGCGCTGACGCTGCCCGACACGCGGGCGCCTAGGGCCTCGGCCCGCGCCTTGGCCTCGGCCCGGGTCATCCGCTCCAACGTGCCGGTAAAGACCACCGTCTTGCCCGCAACCGGGCTGTCTGTGACCTGCCGCCCCTCGTCGGGCTCAACCTCCAAGTGCTCCACCAGCCGGTCGATCGAGGCGCGCTCGGCCTCCTGCCGGAAACTGGTGACCAGCGCCACCGCCACCGTCGCGCCGATGCCGTCGATGCCGGTCAGGTCGTCCCACGCGGCGCGCGCCTCGGGCGTCAGCCCCTCCCAGACGGCGTCGCGCGCGGGCTTTATGCGCGCGCGCCGGCCCTCTTGCGCGGCGGCCTGGCGTTCGGCGGCCTCTGCCGCGTCGGCCTGCAGGTGGCATTCGGCGGCCGGGGCGGCGGTATCGACGGCGGCGACCAGCGCCTGCCAGGTACCGAAATGGCGCGCCAGGTCGGCGGCGGCGACCTCTCCGACATGGCGGATTCCGAGCGAGAAGATAAGCCGCGCCAGCGGAATTTTCCGCCGCTCATCAATGGCTTCAAAGATGTTGTTCGCGCTCTTTTCGCCCCAGCCCTCGCGGTTCTTCAATTGCGTCGGGCGGCCCGGTCCGTAGCGTTCTCTGAGCGTAAAGATATCGGCCGGTTCGCGCACCCAGCCATCACGATAAAGCTGTTCGACCTGCCTGGCGCCCAGCCCCTCGATATCAAAGGCGGCGCGCGACACGAAATGGCGCAGCTTTTCGACCGCTTGCGCCGGGCAGATCAGACCGCCGGTGCAGCTGCGCACCGAATCGCCCTCTTCCCGGATGGCGTCAGAGCCGCATTCGGGGCAGGTCGTCGGAAACACATAGGGCTGCGCCCCCTCGGGCCGGCGCGACAGGTCGACATCGGCCACCTTGGGGATGACATCGCCGGCGCGATAGACCTGCACCCAGTCCCCTTCGCGGATGTCCTTGCCGCCCCGGATCGGGTTGCCGCTGGCATCGCGCCCGGCGATGTAATCCTCGTTGTGCAGGGTGGCGTTCGACACCACCACGCCGCCCACCGTGACCGGGTGCAGCCGTGCGACGGGGCTGAGCGCGCCGGTGCGGCCCACCTGGATGTCGATCGCCACCAGCCGGGTCCATGCGGTCTCGGCGGGAAACTTGTGGGCGATGGCCCAACGCGGGGTGCTCGACCGGAACCCCAGCCGCGCTTGCAAGCCCAGATCGTCGATCTTGTAGACAACGCCGTCGATGTCATAGCCAAGCTCGGCGCGCATCTGCTCGATCCGGGCGTAATGCACCAGCATCGCGTCGGGGCCGTCGCACAGCTCCGTCAGCGGGTTGACCGCAAAGCCGAAACCGGCCAACCGCTTCAGCGCGCCGGTCTGGGTGTCGGCCAGCGGTTTGCTCAGCTCGCCCCAGGCATAGGCAAAGAACCTTAGCGGCCGCTCGGCGGTGATGCGCGGGTCAAGCTGGCGCAGGGACCCGGCGGCGGCATTGCGGGGGTTGGCAAAGGGCTTTTCCCCGCGTTGCGCCTGCCTTTCGTTGAGCGCGGCGAAATCGGCATGGGCCATATAGACCTCGCCGCGCACCTCCAGCACCTCGGGCGCATTATCTATCCTGGCGGGAATATCACTGATGGTGCGGGCGTTGGCGGTGACGTTTTCGCCCACCGATCCATCGCCGCGGGTGGCGGCCTGCACCAGTTCGCCGCCCTCATAGCGCAGGCTCAGGCTGACGCCGTCGATCTTGGGTTCGGCGGTAAAGGCCAGCGGCGCATCACTGGACAGGCCCAGGTAGCGGCGGATACGGGCGTCGAATTCGGTGATGTCCTCGGGCGCAAAAGCGTTGGAAAGGCTCAGCATCCGCACCTTGTGCCGGACCTGGGTAAACCCTTGCGCGGGCGGGGCGCCGACCTGTTCGCTGGGGCTGTCCGGGCGCTTGAGGTGGGGAAAGCGGCCCTCGATGGCGGCGTTGCGCACCTTCAGCGCGTCATAATCGGCATCGCTGATCTCCGGCGCGTCCTTGGTATGATAGGCCTCGTTCGCGCGGGCGATCAGCCGCGCCAGTTCCGCCAGCTCGGCCGCAGCCTGCTGTTCGGTGAGCGTGTCGATCCCGGGCCTGTCGGCCATCGCGCGCCTCCGCCATCTGCGGCGGGACGAAACACCGTACCCCGCCCTGCCCCTATACGCAGCAAAGTGATAGGGCGCGCGCGCGCCGGCGTCCAGCGGTCAGGCGGTGGCGGCCAACCTCTGGCTGACGCCGGCGGCCGGTTCGGGGTCGCGCAGCACATAGCCGCGCCCCCAGACGGTTTCGATGTAGTTGTCACCGTTCGTGGCCACCGACAGCTTTTTGCGCAGCTTGCAGATGAAGACGTCAATGATCTTCAACTCGGGCTCGTCCATGCCGCCATAGAGGTGATTGAGAAACATCTCCTTGGTCAGGGTCGTGCCCTTGCGCAGCGACAGCAGTTCCAGCATCTGGTATTCCTTGCCGGTCAGGTGCACTGGCGTGCTGCCGGCCTCGACCGTCTTGGCGTCCAGGTTGACGTTGATCTTGCCGGTACGGATGACCGATTGCGCGTGGCCCTTGGATCTGCGGATGATGGCGTGGATGCGCGCCACCAGTTCCTCGCGGTGAAAGGGCTTGGTCAGGTAATCATCGGCGCCGAAACCGAACCCCTTGATCTTGCTTTCGGTATCATCGGACCCGGTCAGGATCAGGATCGGCGTGTCCACCCGCGCCATGCGCAACTGCCGCAGCACGTCGTGGCCGTCCATGTCGGGCAGGCCGAGGTCAAGCAGGATGATGTCGTAATCATAAAGCTTTGCCAGGTCGATGCCCTCTTCGCCCATGTCGGTGGTATAGACGTTGAGATTGGCATGGGTCAGCATCAGCTCGATGCTTTTCGAGGTCGTCGGGTCGTCTTCAACCAGCAGCACACGCATTTTTGTTCCTCACGATCAACCATTGCTTGTACCGAGACTGGCCAAGATTGGTTAACCACCCGTTACCGCGCAGGAATAAATAGCGAACTCAACCAGTGGCTGTCCAATCTTTTGTGCGCCGCCTTTAGCGCCGGGCGCCGCACCGTCACCTTCAGCGCGTCGGTGTCGCCGCTGGATGCGGCGCGCAGCCATTCATCGAATTCCTCGGCGCTCAGCCCATATCGCTGCTCTGCCTCGGCGCGCGTGATCAGCCCGTGCAGCACCCCGCGCACCACCGCCAGCTTGCGCGAGGCAACCCAGCGGCGCGTATCACGCGGCGGCAGGTCGGCCCGTGTCATCATCGTGCCGTCGGGCAGTTTCACCGCACGCGCCCCGGCGACTTTTTCAAAAACATCACTCTCACCCTTTTCTTCCTTTCCAGGGTCGCAAGTCTTGGCCCACAGGTTTAACGGGGGGTGAAACCCGCCCTTGAGAGTGCGTTGCATTTTCCTATATTCCGCAGGACCTATCAGGAACGCCGCCATGCCCCGTGACATCCCGCTCAATTCCCTTGGCATCCCCAAGGCCCCTGCCGACACGCGCGTGATCGTGGCGATGTCGGGCGGCGTCGACAGTTCGGTCGTGGCGGCGATGCTGGCGGAAGAGGGCTATGACGTCGTCGGCGTCACTCTGCAGCTTTACGATCACGGCGCGGCGCTGGCGAAAAAAGGTGCCTGCTGCGCCGGCGTCGATATCCACGATGCCCGCCGCGTGGCCGAGGAAATGGGATTTCCCCATTATGTGCTCGATTACGAGAACCTGTTCCGCGACGCGGTGATCGACGAATTCGCCGACAGCTATCTTGCCGGGGCGACACCGGTGCCCTGCATCCGCTGCAACGAACGGGTCAAGTTCCGCGACCTGCTGGAAACAGCCAGGGACCTGGATGCCGACTGCATGGCGACCGGGCATTACATCCAGCGCAAGCCGGGGCCGGCCGGGCCGGAGCTGCACTGCGCCACGGATGCCAGCCGCGACCAGAGCTATTTCCTGTTCTCGACCACGCCCGAGCAACTGGAATTCCTGCGCTTTCCGCTGGGGCACCTGCCGTCCAAGGACGCAACCCGCGCGCTGGCGGCGCGCTATGGGTTGTCGGTGGCCGACAAGCCCGACAGCCAGGATATCTGTTTCGTGCCCAACGGCGATTACGCCGCGGTGATCGAAAAGCTGCGCCCCGGCGCGGCCGAGCCGGGTGACATCGTCGATGCTGACGGCAACGTTCTGGGCCGCCACGAAGGGGTGATCCGCTATACCATCGGCCAGCGTCGCGGCCTTGGCCTGGGCGGTCTGGCAGAGCCGCTGTATGTCGTCGGGCTGGATGCGGACGGGCATCGCGTGATCGTCGGACCCAAGGAAATGCTGGCCACGCGCCGCGTGCCGGTGCGCGAAATCAACTGGCTGGGCGACGCGCCGTTGGACAGCCGGCCGGAATGGCATGTCTCGGTCAAGGTCCGTTCGACCCGCCCCCCGCGCGAGGCGATCATCCGCCCTGCCGGCCCCGACACGGCCGAGGTGGAGCTGCTGTCGCCCGAGGAAGGTGTATCCCCCGGGCAGGCCTGCGTGTTCTACGAAACCGGTGGCAGCCGGGTGCTGGGCGGCGGCTGGATCTGGAAGGGCTGAACAGGCGTGCCCAGCGGTGCCGCCGATTGGGGCACCGCCGCAATGTCCGGTACTCTCAGATCGCGATGCCGCGCCGGCCCGCCAGGTCGGTAAAGAACTGCCACGCCACCCGGCCCGAACGCGCCCCGCGCGTGGCCTGCCATTCGATCGCTTCGGCGCGCAGGGTCTCGTCGTCGATCTCCACACCGCTGGCATCGCAGTAGCCGCGAATCATTTTCAAGTATTCGTCCTGCGCACAGGGGTGGAAGCCCAGCCACAGCCCGAACCGGTCGCTGAGCGATACCTTTTCCTCGGTCGCCTCCGACGGGCTGATCGCGCTCGATCGTTCGTTTTCGATCATGTCGCGCGGCATCAGGTGGCGCCGGTTCGAGGTGGCATAGAAAACCACGTTTTCGGGGCGTCCCTCGATCCCGCCATCAAGCACCGCCTTGAGCGACTTGTAATGCTGATCGTCGTGGGAAAAGCTCAGATCGTCGCAGAACAGCAGGAACCGCGCGTCCGAGGCCCGCAGCAGGCCTAAAAGACGGCCGACGCTGGTCAGGTCCTCGCGCTGCAGCTCGACGATCTTGAGCGGCAGCCCCTCGGCCAGCACGGCGGCATGCACCGCCTTGACCAGCGACGATTTGCCCATCCCGCGCGAGCCCCACAACAGCGCGTTGTTGGCCGGCAGGCCGCGGGCAAACTGGCGGGTGTTCTGCAACAGCGTGTCGCGGGCGCGGTCGATCCCCACCAGCAGCCCCATGTCGACGCGGTTGACCTCTTCAACTGGCACCAGGCGGTCGGGCGAGACATGCCAGACAAAGGCGTCCGAGGCGGACAGGTCGGGGGCCTCCAGCGGTGGCGGGCTCATCCGTTCCAGCGCTGCGGCAATACGGTCAAGGGGGTCTGTCATGGTTTCGGCTCTCCGTCGCCGTTACCCCCTTGCCCGAATTCCTCGTCAAGCGGGTCTTCGTCTTCTTCGTCGTCGTCCTCGAACCAGGTGCCTTCGGCCCTCATGCGCGCTTCGCGCTGGCGTTCGACCCGCTGAACCAGGAAGATCGATATCTCGTAAAGCCCGTAGACCACCGTAAACAGGATCACCTGGGTGATCACGTCCGGCGGCGTGACCAGTGCGGCCAGCACCAGAATGCCGATCACGGCGTATTTGCGCATGCTGCGCAGCCCCGCCGCGCCGACCAGCCCGGCCTTGCCCATCAGCGTCAACAACACCGGCAGCTGGAAACACAGCCCGAAGGCGACGATGAACTTGATGGTCAGGTCCAGGTATTCCTGCGCCGAGCCCTGGAACACCACGCTGAGCGGCGCCGCCGCCTGCGGCTCGCCGACCACGGCCTCGCCCTCGGCGCCGAACTGCTGGAACCCGAGGAAGAAGTCATAGGCCAGTGGCGTGACCACGTAGAATGCAAACGCCGCGCCCAGGATGAACATGAAGGGCGACGCGACCAGGAACGGCAGGAACGCACCCTTTTCCGATTTATAGAGCCCCGGCGCCACGAATCGCCACATCTGGTTGGCGATATAGGGAAAGGACAGCATGAAGCCGCCAAGGAGCGACACCTTGATAGCGACAAAGAACCCCTCTTGCGGCTTGATGAAGATCAGGTCGCAATTCTGGCCGCGATCAGCCAGCACCTGGCACAGCGGCGCGGTGAGGAAATTGAAGATCGGCGTCGCCACGGTAAAGCAGATGATCATGCCGATCATGAAGGCAATAACCGACCGGATAAGCCGCGTGCGCAGCTCGGTCAGGTGTTCGATCAGCGGCGCGCTGCTGTCCTCGATCTCGTCTTCGGGGGAATGGCTCATGCCTTGTCCTTGGCTTTGCTGCCAGCCCCGGATGCGGGTTTGTCAGCGGCCTTCCTGGTGGCGGGTTTGCCGGACGTGACCTTAGCCGCCGCCGGCTTTTTCGCCGCGGGTTTTTTCGCCGTGGTTTTCGTCGATCCGGATTTCGCGGCCGCGGGCCTCTTGGCGGCCGGTTTTTTGGCGGCGGTATTTGTGACGGCGGATTTCTTCGCCGCTGGTTTCTTCGCTGCGGGTTTCCTGGCCGGCGCTGGTTTGGCGGGGGGCGTTGCCGGGCTTTTCGCCGTTGCAGCCGCCTCCGCCTCAGCCTCTTTCGCCAGCCGCTCGGCGCCCATCTCGGCGGTTCGCTTGCGGATCTTCTCGACCATCTCGTCACGTTCCGGGTCGGGTTCGGGCTTGGGGCCGGCCATGGTGCGGGCGGTAAAGCCCTCGGTCGATTTGCGGGCCTCGTCCATCGCCGTTTTCATCGGGTTGGTGGCCGCATCGAGGCTGCGCTTGACGTCACTCACACCGGCTTCGTCCGCGGCCTCGTTCATGGCGCGGCTGAAATCGCGGGCCATGCGCTTGGCCTTGCCCACGAAATTGCCCACCGTGCGGAACATGCCAGGCAGGTCCTTCGGGCCGACCACGATCAGCGCCACGATGCCGATGACCAGCAGCTCGGTCCAGCCCAGGTCAAACATTCAGGTTCAGACCTTGTCTTTGTCGCTCTCGGGCGTGACGTCGCGGGCCTGATCGGCCGCCTCGGCGCTGGCGTCCTCGATTTCCTTGTTGCCTTCGGAAACGCCCTTCTTGAACGAGGTGATGCCCTTGCCGACCTCGCCCATCAGCGACGAGATCTTGCCGCGCCCAAAGAGCACCAGCACCACGACGGCAATCAGCAGAAGGCCGGGAAGGCCGATATTGTTCAGCATGCTTTCTCTCCCTTGGTCGGGACACTTTCTTGCGCGCCCGTCGAAATTTCGTCAATCGTATCTATGCCGACATACCCCCGGATGAAAGATGTAATGCACCCAAGAGGCCGGTTTTTGACCGCCTTCCGCAGCTTGCATCCACTTCAGCGCGCCCTTCGAGCCCCGGCCAGCACCGCCAGAAAGCCAGACACCAGCACCATGAGGCAGATCGCCAGCAGTTGCTCGTACTTGTGCCCATCGGGCAGCAACGCAGTGAAAAACGCCGTGTCGCGCGCGAGATAGGCCACCGCCCCCGCCATTGCAACGCCGAATGCCACCAGGTACGCCCACAACACGATCCGCCACCCCATGATCAGCCCCACCGCCAGGACCGGCGTCAGAAACATGCTGGCCGTGCCGCTGACAGCCACTGCGTCGAACAACGTCTGATTTCCCCACAGCGTCAGCGTCACGCCGCCCGCCATGAACGTCACCATCGCCGTGCGCCCGCCGCCCAGCGTGCGCGGCCCCAGCCGCAGCTCGTCCACCACCAGCCGGGCGGCGCTCGCCAAGGCGGAATCGAGCGTCGACAGCGCGCTGACCAGCAGCGAGATCAGCAACGCCACAAAGACGAAGGGCGGGAACATTACCGCCCAGGCACCCAGGAGTTCGTTGTCGTACTCTGCCCCCGAAAGGGCCGCCTGCACGCCGAAAATGCCGAATGCAACGATGCAGAGCGTCGATATCCAGAAGGCGTGCAGAAACGCCCTCCTGGTCACCGCCCGGTCGGCAAGAAAGCCACGATCCATCATCACCGGGTCGTGGACCGGATAGGAAAACACCTGCAGGAACGCGACCAGCAGCAACACCTGCCCGTTCCATGCCCCCGCCGTGCCCGTTGCCGTCACTACCGCGCTGAAATCAAATCCCGGGTCCGTGACCAGCGCAACGAAGGCCACGGCGAATACGGCGAGAAACACCAGCATCTGCATCACGTCAGTGCGCAGCGCGGCGCTCAGCCCGCCCCAGGCGCTATAGGCCAGCCCCAACACCGCCACAGCCAGGATCGCGGCCTCGCGGGCCATGGCCAGCCCCGGCAGCACCGCCGCAAAGATCAGCCCGACGACGATGAGATTCGCGAACACCTCCGACAGCAGCCGCAAGCCGATGACAAGGTTGTAGGCAGCCAGGCCGGCGCGCCCGAACCGCTCGCCCAGCCAATCCTGTACCGAAGTTGCCCCGCCTGCCCGCAGCCGGTCGACGACCAGCGCGCCGGTCAGGAACGAGCCGTAATAGGCGGCATAGGCCAGCACGCCCCAGATGCCATAGAAATAGCCCAGGATCGCGGCGTTCATCAGCGAGCGGGCGAAGATCCACGTGGTCACCTGGCTGAGCACCAGCACCCACAGCCCGGGCGGCGCGCCGTTCTCAACCCGCCCGGAAAAGAACCCCTCGACCGTGGCCCGGCGCGGGGCAACGGCAAGGCTTGCGACAACGATCAGTCCGAATAAGGCAATGGTGACAACAGCTTGCATCGGCATGCTCCTCGGTGGCCGGCAGATGACAGCCGGTTACCGCGCGGCCACGAGTCCCACCAGCGCAAAACCGCACCCTGAAGCGAATGTGAAAACGCCGTGTTCAGCCGCCGGCCGTTTCGGCCCAGTCCCGCAGCAGCGCGCGGATACGCCCGAATGTGTCCGGCCGCCGTTCGCGGGGATGGATGCGCGGCGCGCCGTGATCCTGCTCAAAGGATTCGACCAGATGCACCCCCGGATCGGCCTGCGACAGCGCCCGCATCGGCCCGATGGGCATGGTTTCGTCCGCCGGGTTGTGCAGCGCAAAGACCGGACACAGCCCCGCCCGGCACAGCGACGGCCACGCGAACCTACCCGAATAGCACAGGATGCCGCCGGGGTCGGGCCGCTCGATCCCCAGCCAGGGCGCCAGCCAGGCCACGCCAAAGGCGCTGGCGGCCCCTGCCCCGCTGCCGCCCAGCACCGGGCGCGCGGCCAGCCCCAGCACGCCTTGCCGCGCCACGAGTCAGTTGAGGAACCGCGCTCCGTCCTCCGCCGCGGCCAGCACCGCCGGGCCGGTCAGCGCCTCGGCCCCCGGCGTCACCGGCACCTGCGCCAGCGCGGCCAGCCGTTCCCGCGTTGCCGGCAGCAGGTCGTCCTCGGCCGTCGCCGGGCGAAAACGCGGCACGGCCAGCGCCAGTCCTTCGCTTGTCAGTTGCCGGGCCAGGCGGCGCACGATCATGCTGCCATGCGTCGCCCCCTCGCCCCCCGCCGGCGGCATCCACACCAGCACCGGCACGGCGCCCGCACCGGGCGCGGGCAGATAAATCGTGGCGGTCAGCGTCACCTGCCCGCCGGCCTGCGGCGCGCGGGCATAGATGACATCCTCGGCCATCCGCGCGCCGGTACGGCGGTCGAATACGGTGAATTCCGGCAGGGTGGATCCGTCCGGCATCATCCCCTCAGATCGTGACGTTGATCGCGCCGCCATCCAGCAGGATGTTCTGGCCGACAATATAGCCCGCATGCCGGCTGCACAGAAAGGCGCAGGCAGCGCCGAATTCATCGGGCGTGCCATAGCGCCCGGCGGGGATAGTGGCGACGTGGCGCGCGCGCGCCTCGTCCAGCGTGATGCCTTGCGATTCGGCCGCCGCCTTGTCCAGCGCGTCGGCGCGGTCGGTGGCGTGGATGCCGGGCAACAGGTTGTTGATGGTCACCCCCTTGCCCGCCACCTGCCGCGCGGTTCCGGCGACATAGCCGGTCAGCCCGGCACGGGCCGAATTCGACAGCCCCAGCACCGCGATCGGCGCCTTGACCGACTGCGAGGTGATGTTGACCACCCGGCCCCAGCCGCGTTCCATCATCCCAGGCACCAGCGCCGTCATCAATGCGATGGGCGTCAGCATGTTGGCGTCGAGCGCGGCAATAAAATCCTCGCGCTGCCAGTCGTGCCACATCCCCGGCGGCGGCCCGCCGGCATTGGTGACGAGGATATCCACATCTCCCGCCGCCTCGAGCACCTCTGCGCGCCCCTCTGACATTGTCACGTCGGCCGCCACGACTGTCACCGAAACCCCGAAATCGGACCGGATCGCCTCGGCCGCCGCCATCAATGCCTCTTTTCCGCGGGCGTTGATCACCAGGTCGACACCAGCCTCGGCCAGCGCCCTTGCACAGCCCAGCCCAAGCCCCCTGGAAGCCGCGCAAACCAGCCCGCGCCTGCCCTTGATTCCCAGATCCATCCGATGCTCTCCTTTGTTCTGCGCCGCTCAGGATGCACCGCGCCCGGATGAAATGCCAGCAAAACACCCGGGAATTGACCGCAACCTGCCACATATTCATCCTAGAGGGTTCCGTCTGGGGGAGGCCTGTTTTAGGGCCCGATGCACGCGTGCCCCATTGCAATTCGGGATTATTCAGGATCGTCAGGCGGGAACATGGAACCAAAGAAAAAGAAATCGGCACAATCCATCCCCGTCTATCGGGCCGCCGATCTGCAGGTGGTCAGCGGCGCCAACCTGGGCGACCCGCTGTCTTTTGCCGCCGAGCTGGATCTTGACGACACATACGAGCTGCGCCGCGCCGCCACCCCGAGGCGGCTGTCGATCGTCGCTGCCGAAAACGGCTCCTTCACCGTCGCCGAAGGCTCGGCGGTGGGCCGCCCCGGCGCGACGCTGCATCTCGACAGCTGCCTGACGCTGATGCCCGCCACCGGGCGCACGACCGAGGTGCTGGTGCTGGTCGAGGTCGACGAGGCCGGTCATGTCCGGGGCGTCTATGCCCTGCCGCTGGCGGATCTTGCGGCGCGCACCGAATACACGCTGGTCGGCATCGACCGGGTGAGCGCACGACAGAAATTCGCCCAGCTTGCTTGTGTCTCGTTCTCGCGCGGCACCCATATCACCATGGCCTCGGGTGAGCAGAAGCCGATCGAGGATCTGTCCGTCGGCGACCTGGTTCTGACCCGCGACGACGGCCCGCAGGCAGTGCGCTGGATCGGCGAATCGACGGTGCGTGCGGTGGGCGAATTCGCCCCCATCCGCATCCGCGCCGGCACCCTGCACAACGAGGGCGATCTGCTGGTCAACCCCGATCACCGGCTGTTCATCTATCAGCGCTTCGACGCGCTGGGCGCCGGCCGGCACGAGGTGCTGGTGCGCGCCCGCCACCTGGTGAACGGCGATACGGTGGTCCGGCTGGAGGGCGGGTTCGTCGATTATTTCCAGCTGCTGTTCGACCGCCACCACATCATCTTTGCCGAAGGCATCGCCGCCGAAACGTTTTTCGTCGACACCCGCACCCGCGCCGCCCTGCCCGACGATCTGGGCCGCGCGCTGGACGAAACACTGCCCGGGCACGAGGGCCGCCGCCATCTGGAATACGAGGTCAGCGAGGCGCTGCTGGATCATCCCGACCCTGCCAGCCTGCTCAAACGCGCCTCGACACAATAGGACGTGCGTAGGCCGGGCTTCAGCCCCGCACCCCCGCCACCCACCTGCGCGGCGATCAACGTGTTGCGCCTTGCACTGCCCGCCTCTATATGCCGCGCATGCCCGAGGACCTGAAAAATCGCCCCGCCCTGCCGCCGGAAATCGCCCGGCGGCGCACCTTTGCCATCATCAGCCACCCTGACGCCGGCAAGACCACGCTGACGGAAAAGTTTCTGCTGTTCGGCGGCGCCATCCAGATGGCCGGCCAGGTGCGTGCCAAGGGCGAGGCGCGGCGCACGCGCTCGGACTTCATGGCGATGGAAAAGGAACGCGGGATTTCCGTTTCCGCCTCGGCGATGTCGTTCGATTTCGGGCAGTACCGGTTCAACCTCGTCGACACGCCCGGCCACAGCGACTTTTCCGAAGACACCTATCGCACGCTGACGGCGGTCGATGCGGCGGTGATGGTGATCGACGGCGCCAAGGGGGTGGAAAGCCAGACGCGCAAACTGTTCGAGGTTTGTCGCCTGCGCGACCTGCCGATCCTGACCTTCTGCAACAAGATGGACCGCGAAAGCCGCGAGACCTTTGATATCATCGACGAGATCCAGGAAAACCTGGCCATCGACGTCACCCCCGCCAGCTGGCCGATCGGCATGGGGCGCGATTTCATGGGCTCCTACGACCTACTGAACGACCGGCTGGAACTGATGGAGCGCACCGACCGCAACCGCGTCGCCGAAACCATCGAAATCTCGGGCCTCGACGACCCCAAGCTGGACGAACACGTTCCCGCCCACCTGATCGACACCCTGCGCGAAGAGGTCGAGATGGCGCGCGAACTGCTGCCCACGCTGGATATCCAGGCCGTGCAAGAGGGGCACATGACGCCGATCTGGTTTGGCTCTGCGATCAATTCATTCGGCGTGCGCGAGCTGATGAAAGGTATCGGCGCCTATGGCCCCGAGCCGCAGCCGCAATCGGCCGTGCCGCGCCAGATATTGCCGGAGGAGGATGCCGTCACCGGCTTTGTCTTCAAGGTGCAGGCCAACATGGACCCCAAGCACCGCGACCGGGTGGCCTTTGTCCGCCTGGCCTCGGGCCATTTCCGCCGCGGCATGAAGCTGACCCATGTGAGGGCAAAGAAACCGATCACGATTGCGGCGCCGGTGCTGTTTCTCGCCGCCGACCGCGAACTGGCGGAAGAGGCATGGGCCGGCGACATCATCGGCATCCCCAACCACGGCCAGCTGCGCATCGGCGACACCCTGACCGAGGGCGAGGCGCTGCGCGTCACCGGCATCCCGTCATTTGCACCCGAACTGCTGCAGACGGCGCGCGCGGGCGACCCGATGAAGGCCAAGCACCTGGAAAAGGCCCTGATGCAATTCGCCGAGGAAGGCGCGGCAAAGGTATTCAAGCCCGCCTTCGGCTCGGGCTTCATCGTCGGCGTGGTCGGCGCGTTGCAGTTCGAGGTGCTGGGCGCGCGGATCGAGCAGGAATACGGGCTGCCGGTGCGGTTCGAGCCATCGCAGTTCACCTCGGCCCGCTGGGTCACCGGCCCCAAGGAGGCGGTCGACGCCTTCACCGCCGCCAACAAGGCCCATATCGCCCATGACAATGACGGCGACGTGGTCTATCTGACCCGCCTGCAATGGGACATCGACCGGATCGAGCGCGACCATCCCGAGCTGAAGCTGTCATCGACCAAGGAAATGATGGTCTAAGCACCCCGCCCGGCGGGAACCGCCGGATCGGTGCGCCTGTCCTCATGGTGCCAACCGCCCTCTTGCACCCTCTGCCCGCACACAGCATTCTCGGCGCATGAATTCCGCACCCACCTGGGGCGTGGTCGCCACCATCAAGGCGCCTGCCCGCTACATCCTGAATTTCGCCGCCCATCACCTCGACCTCGGGGCGCACCGGGTGCATGTCTTCCTGGACGAGGACAACGCGCAGGCGCGTGCCGCGCTCAAGGCCCACCCCAGGTGCCGCGTGACCGTGACCGATGACGCCTATTGGCAGCGCCGCAACAAGGGCCGGCCCGAGCGCCACCAGCCCCGCCAGACCGCCAACGCCACCCGCTGTTACCGCCACAACCCGCAGGTGGACTGGCTGGCGCATGTCGACGTCGATGAATTCCTCTGGCCCGGCGCACCGGTGGCCGAACAACTGGCCGCCCTGCCCGATACGGTGCGCAGCGCCCGCGTCCGCCCGATCGAGGCACTGGCCCCCGACCCCGACGACCTGCCGCCCGAGGGCACGATCTGGTGCAAGGGCCACGCCCGCCAGCACAGCCCCCGCCGGACGCAGACCATCGCCATCTATCCCACCTATGGCGAACATCTGAATGGCGGCTTCCTAAGCCATGTCGCCGGCAAGGTGTTCGTGCGCACCGGGATCGAAAAGACGTCGCTGCGCATCCACAACGCCTTTTTCAACCGCGCGCAGGACCCCGATCCGGCGCGGCTGGACGACATGCGGCTGGTGCACCTGCACGGGCATAGCTGGGACCACTGGCTGAAACTCTACCGTTTCCGCATGGCCCAGGGCAGTTACCGCGACAGCCTGCGCCCAGCCCCGATGCCGGACGGGGTGGCGCTGACCATGAACCAGCTCTTTTCGATGATCGAGGCCGAAGGCGGCGAAACCGCGCTGGCGGCGTTCTATCGCGAGGTCTGCACCGCGACGCCCGAATTGCGGGTGCGGCTGCAAGAGCATGACCAGCTCTTTTCCGTCCGCCTTGACCTTGACGCCAAGCGGCGTCACCATTTCCCCGATGCGGACTGATCGTTGCCGGATCGGCAACAACCGTACCCATATGCGCCACGTCATGCGCAATAATGCCCCAACGCGCGAGGCGCGCATTGCTATTGGCCCCGTGATTCGGTAAGGGCAGACAGGCCGACAGGGCCGCGCGCCCGACACAGGGCCAGCGCACCCCTGTCAATTGACGAGATGGCGGGCCCGAATGTGTCCGCAAACCATGGACACTCATGATCAAATTTACCGAACTGAACCTCAATCCGAAGGTACTCAAGGCCGTCGAAGAAGCCGGCTACGAAACACCCACCCCGATCCAGGCCGGGGCAATTCCCCCCGCGCTGGAAGGCCGTGATGTTCTGGGCATCGCCCAGACAGGCACCGGCAAGACGGCGGGCTTTACCCTGCCGATGCTGTCGCTTTTGGCACGGGGTCGGGCACGGGCACGGATGCCGCGCAGCCTGGTGCTGTGCCCCACCCGCGAACTGGCCGCCCAGGTGGCCGAAAACTTTGACACCTATTCCAAGTATCTCAAGTTGACCCGCGCGCTGTTGATCGGCGGCGTCAGCTTCAAGGAACAGGAAGCGATCATCGACAAGGGCGTCGATGTTCTGATCGCCACGCCCGGCCGCCTGCTGGACCATTTCGAGCGCGGCAAGCTGATCCTTTCGGACGTCAAGATCATGGTGGTGGACGAGGCCGACCGCATGCTCGACATGGGGTTCATCCCCGATATCGAGCGCATCTTCGGCCTGACGCCCTTTACCCGGCAGACGCTGTTTTTCTCGGCCACCATGGCACCCGAGATCGAGCGTATCACCAACACCTTTCTGCAGGCGCCCGCGCGCATCGAGGTGGCCCGCCAGGCCACCGCGTCGGAAACGATCGACCAGCTGGTCGTGATGTTCCGCCCCTCTCGCCGCGAACGCGCCGACAGCGAAAAGCGCGCCCTGCTGCGGGCGCTGATCGACCGCGAGGGCGACAAATGCAGCAACGCGATCATCTTTTGCAACCGCAAGTCCGACGTCGACATCGTCGCCAAGTCGCTGAAGAAATACGGCTATGATGCCGCCGCCATTCACGGTGACCTGGTGCAAAGCCAGCGAACCCGCACGCTGGATGCATTCCGCTCGGGCGAGTTGCGGTTCCTCGTGGCCTCGGACGTGGCCGCGCGCGGGCTGGATATCCCGGCGGTGAGCCACATCTTCAACTTCGACGTGCCCGGCCATGCCGAGGACTATGTTCACCGCATCGGCCGCACCGGGCGTGCCGGCCGCGAGGGCCGCGCGATCACCATCTGCGGGCCGCGCGACGACAAGGCGCTGGATGCGGTCGAGGCGCTGATCCAGAAACAGATACCGCGCATGGACAACCCCCTCGGCGATGCCCCGGCCCCGGCCAAGGATGCGACCGAAACCAGCGAAAAGCCGCGTTCGTCGCGCTCTCGCTCGCGCAGGCGTTCCGACAAGCCGAAAGAGCCGGCAGCCAAGGCTGACACCGTGACCGAAAGCGTCGAAGCCAAGACGCCCGAGGCCGAAGCGACCGAAGTCGCGGCCCCCGTGGCTGAAACCGTGACCGAAACCGTGGCCGAGTCCGAAAAGGCGCCCGAACTGGTGCCTGAAAAGGCACGCGGCGGCAGGGGACGGCGCGGCGGCGGCGGCGGGAAATCCGACGTTGTCGGCTTGGGCGATCACCTGCCCCGGTTCATCGCGCTCAGCTTCGAGGAACGCCGCGCGGGCTGATCGCCCGCGCCGCGCCTGAGCGTCAGCCGGTCAGCCGGTCAGCCGGCTGATGATCACCGTCACCTCGGGCCGCTTGCCGATTTCCGTCATCGCCGTCTGGCGCGCGATCTTGCGCAGGCCCTGTTCCAGCTTGTCGTCGTCGGCCAGCGTCTTGTCACCGGCGCGGCCCATGAACTGGCCCAGATCCTCTTCCAGCACATCGACCAGCGGCGCGCGGCTTGTTCCCGTCTCGGCAAGGCCCATGACCTCGCACCAGGGTTCGCCCAGCGGCTCGCCGTTCTCGTCGATGATGACGTTGACCAGGATATGCCCGTTCAGCGCCATGCGGATGCGGTCGCGCACCACCCCGTCAAGGGCGCCCACCTGCACCCGCCCGTCAAGATAGACGCGCCCGGTCTCGACATATTCGACCACGTCGGCGCCATCCTTTGTCACCGCCAGCATGGTGCCGTTGGGCGCCAGAACCCCCTTGAAACCACCCGCTTGCGCGACCTTGACATGTTCGCGCAGGTGGCGGTGTTCGCCGTGCATCGGCACCACCAGTTTCGGCGATACCAGCTGATGCAGGCGTTCCAGGTCGGGGCGGTTGGCGTGACCCGAGACGTGATAGCGCCCGGAATCGTCGTCGACCAGATCGACGCCCTTTTCGCTCATCTGGTTCATGATGCGAATGACGCCGCGTTCGTTTCCGGGGATCGTCTTGGACGAAAACAGGAAGGTGTCGCCGGGTTTCAGCACGATCCCGTTATACTTGCCCTGGGCAAGCTGGGCGCTGGCGGCGCGGCGTTCGCCCTGGCTGCCGGTGACGATCAGCATCAGCTTCTCGCGGGGCACGTCGCGCGCCTCTTCGGGGCTGATGGTGCGCGGAAAGGCGGTCAGCACGCCGGTCTCGACCGAGGCTTCGATCATGCGCCGCATCGCCCGCCCCATCAGGCAGATCGTGCGCCCCGCGCGTTCCGCCGCCTCGGCCAGCGTCTTGACCCGCGCCACGTTGCTGGCAAAGGTCGTCGCCACGAACATGCCCTTGGCCCCGGCGATCAGTTCCTCGATCGCGGGGGCAAGGCTGGATTCGCTGCGCCCAGCATGCGGGCTGAAGACATTGGTGGAATCGCAGGTCAGAGCCAGAACGCCGGGTTCGGCCAGCGACGCCCACAGGTCCTCGTCAAACGCCTCGCCCACCACCGGGCCAGTGTCCATCTTGAAGTCGGCCGAATGCACCAGCCGCCCCAGCGGCGTGTCGATCACCATGCCCGAGCTTTCGGGGATCGAATGCGAGATCGGCACAAAGCCCACCTTGAACGGCCCCGCCTCGATGCTCTCGGGCCAGGGGCCGGCGGTGATCACGGCCTTTTCCGGCTGTCCGCGTTCGGACATCTTGGCGCGCGCGAGATGGGCCGTGAAGGGGCGCGCATAGACCGGCGCGCCCAGTCGGTCGTATAGATGCGCCAGAGCGCCGATATGGTCCTCGTGGGCGTGGGTGATGAAAATCGCCTCCAGCCGGTCGCGGCGTTCCGCCAGCCAGGTGATGTCGGGAAAGATCAGGTCGACGCCCGGCGAGCCATCCATGTCGGGAAAGGTCACGCCGAGATCGACCAGGATCAGCCGCTCCTTTCCAGGTGCACCGTAGCCATAGACATAGGCATTCATGCCGATTTCACCCGCGCCGCCGAGCGGCAGATATATCAGCCGTTCCTTGCTCATTCCCTCATCCTTTTTTCTTGTTGTGGGCGTGAATCACCGTCAGCCCGTGCATTGTCAGATCGTCCTCGATCACGTCGAACAGCCCCTCGCCCTGGGCAAACAGCGGCGCCAGCCCGCCGGTACCGATGATCCGCATCGGCCGGTCGAATTCGCTGCGGATACGCGAACACACCCCCTGCACCAGCCCGACATAGCCCCAGAAGATCCCCGATTGCATGCAGTCCAGCGTGTTGGTGCCGATGGCGTGGTCGGGCTTTGTCACGTCGATATGGGGCAGCGCGGCGGCCGCCATGTGCAGCGCCTCGAGGCTCAGGTTCACCCCCGGTGCGATGGCCCCGCCGACATAGGCACCGTCATGGCCGACCACGTCAAAGGTGGTGGCGGTGCCGAAATCGACAACGATCAGGTCGCCGCCGTGCCGGTCATACGCGCCAGCGGTATTGACCAGCCGGTCGGGCCCCACCAACGTGCCCTCGTCCACGTGTGGCTCGACCGGCAGGGCGCAGTCGGGGCGTCCCACCACCATCGGGCGGCAGCCGAAAAACCGGTCGGTAAAGACGCGCAGGTTATACACCACCCGCGGCACCGTGGACGAGATGATGACATCGGTGATGTCGGCCTCGATGCCGTAATGCTTCACCAGGGTCGAGAACCACGTGAAATAGGCGTCCGCCGTGCGCGCATGATGGGTCGAGGTCCTGAGCGTGCACAGAAAGCGTTCGCCGTCCCAGATCGAAAAAACGGTATTGGTGTTGCCGCAGTCGATGGCCAGTAGCATGCCCTCGCCCCCCTGTCAGAAAAAGACTTCGGCGGCCGCGATGGCGCGCCTGGATTCTGCGGTCCTTAGAACAAGATTACCGGCTTCGTCCACCGTCTCGAAGGTGCCGGTGAATTCGTCCCGCCCGGTGCGGGCCGTCACCACCTCGCCCAGACGGGCCGCGCGGGCCAGCCAGGCGGTGCGGATCGAGCCAAAGCCGTGGGTGGCGAACTGCGCCTCGAACCGGGCATAGGCAGATGCGAGCAGGTCCAGGAATTCCTCGGGCGTCGGCGCGATGCCGGTTTCGGACATCAGCGACACCGGGCGCAGCGCGCCTGCCTCGACCGTCTCGGGCGCGGGGGCAGTGACAAGGTTCACGCCGATCCCGATGGCCAGCGGCGCAGGCGCGCCGGGCTGGCCGGCGCTTTCCAGCAGGATACCCGCCACCTTGCCGCCGTTCAGCAGCACGTCATTGGGCCATTTGAGCGTCAGCCCCTGCGCCCGCCCGCCGGCGGCGACAAAGGCATCGAACAGGGCCAGCGACGACACGAAGGACCGCAGCGCCGCGCGTTCCGGCGGCCCAGGATCGGGCAAAAGCAGCGTGGCGGAGAAATTTCCCAGCGGGTTTTTCCAGGCCCGCCCGCGCCGCCCGCGCCCGGCGGTCTGGCGATGGGCCAGCACCCATTCCGGGCCGGCCAGCCCCGGGGCAAGGCGCAGCGCCTCGGCGTTGGTGCTGTCGACCTCTGCCAGAACGCGCCGCCCGTATCCATCCGGCCAGCCGGTCATGCCGTGCAATCACCCGGGATGCGGGTAACGCCCCCCGGGCACATGGGTCTAGTTGACAAGGGCCGCTGCCGCTGCCTGTGCCATGCTTTCGACGCCGAACATGTTGATAATGCCCAACAGCATGACCGCCGCCGAGACCATCAGGAACGCCCATTGCACCGGCGACCGGTTGGCCTGCAACGTCTCGCCCTCTTCGCCGAAATACATGTAGTAGACGATGCGCAGGTAATAGAACGCACCGATCACGCTGGCGATCACGCCGGCCACGGCCAGCCAGGCCAGCCCGCCCTCATAGGCCGCGCGCAGCACGTAGAACTTGCCGAAGAAACCCAGCAGCGGCGGCACACCGGCCAGGCTGAACAGCAGGATCAGCATTGCCATGGCCCGCCCCGGATGCGCCCGGGAATAGAGGTTGAGACTGCGCAGATCGGTCACTGGTTCGCCGTCGCGCTCCATGCTGAGGATGAAGGCAAAGCAGCCCACGTTCATGGTGATGTAGATCACGACATAGATCAGCATCGCCTGCACACCGAATGCGGTGCCGGCGGCCAGCCCCATCAGGGCATACCCCATATGCGCGATGGTGGAATAGGCCATCAGCCGCTTGATGTCGCGCTGGCCGATCCCGGCGACGGCGCCTAGGAACATCGACAGGAGCGACAGCACCGCGATCACCTGAGTCCAGTCACTGACCACGCCGCCAAAGGCGTCATGCACGACACGGGCGAACAGCCCCAGCCCCGCCATCTTGGGCGCGGTGATAAAGAACGCAGTGACCGGCGTCGGCGACCCCTCGTAAACATCGGGCGTCCACATGTGGAACGGCACCGCCGAGATCTTGAACGCCATGCCCGAAATCACCAGCACCAGCCCGATCAGCAGACCGACAGGCGCGTGCCCCTCGGCCGCGGCAAGGATGCCGGAATAGAGCGTCGTGCCGGTGAAGCCATAGATCAGCGACGCACCATAGAGCAGCAACCCCGAGCTGAGCGCGCCGAGGACAAAGTACTTCAGCCCCGCCTCGGTCGATTTCACGCTGTCGCGGCGCATCGCGGCGATCACATAGAGCGCCAGCGACTGCAGTTCCAGCCCCATGTAAAGCGACATCAGGTCCCCGGACGAGACCATCATCATCATCCCAACTGTCGCCAGCGCGATCAGCAGCGGATATTCGAACCGCAGGATGCCGCGGCGGGACATGTAGTCTTGCCCCATCACCATGACCGAGGCCGCCGCCAGCAGCAGCGTGACCTTGGCGAAACGGGCGAACCCGTCGTCGATGAACATGCCGCCAAAGGCCGTGCGCGCGCCCTCGCCATTGACGCCGATCCACAGCGCCATCAGCGTCAGCAGCGCGGCGGTCAGCCAGGTCAGCATCCCCGCCATCCGGTCCCGCCCCGAATAGACGGTCAGGACCAGTGCTGCCATGGCATAGACCGAGATGACGATCTCGGGCAGGATTACGTTCAGATCAGCCTGCATCGCGCGGCCTCCGTCAATGCGACAGCCCGGCCAGGTCGGCGGCGGTGCCGGCCTCGGTCAGTGCGGTCTGGTAATTGCCGATCAGCGCCTCAACCGAGGGGCCGATCATGTCTGTCACGAGGCTGGGATAGACCCCCAGCAGCAATGTCATCACCACCAGCGGTGCAAAGATCGTCTTTTCACGCGCGGTCATGTCGGTGATCGACTTCAGGCTTTCCTTGATCAACTCGCCAAGCACGACCCGGCGATAGAGCCACAGCCCGTAGGACGCGCTGAGGATCACGCCGCTGGTGGCCACCAGCGCGACCCAGGTGTTGACCTGGAAGATGCCCAACAGCGTCAGGAATTCGCCGACGAACCCGCTGGTGCCGGGCAGCCCGACATTGGCCATGGTGAACAGCATGAAGATCAGCGCATAGGCCGGCATCCGGTTGACCAGCCCGCCATACGCGTCGATTTCGCGCGTGTGCATGCGGTCATAGATCACCCCGACACACAGGAACATCGCGCCCGAGATAAAGCCGTGGCTGATCATCTGAAAGATCGCCCCGTCAATGCCCTGCTGGTTGGCGGCAAAGATGCCCATGGTTACATAGCCCATATGCGCCACCGACGAATAGGCGATGAGTTTCTTCATGTCATCCTGCGCCAGCGCGACCAGCGAGGTATAGACGATGGCGATCGCCGACATCCACAGGATGAGCGGCGTCAACACGTCCGCCCCCACCGGGAACATCGGCAGGCTGAAGCGCAGGAAACCATAGCCGCCCATTTTCAGCAGGATCGCCGCCAGCACCACCGAACCGGCAGTCGGCGCCTGGACGTGCGCGTCAGGCAGCCAGGTATGCACCGGCCACATCGGCATCTTGACCGCGAACGAGGCGAAGAAAGCGATGAACAGCAAGGTCTGCATGCCGCCGACGATGTGAATCCCGAGGATCGAAAAGGTCTCGAACTCGAACTCGTGGATCAGCAGCGTCGGGATGTCGGTGGTTCCGGCCTCGGCGAACATCGCCACCATCGCCACCAGCATCAGCACCGAGCCGAGGAAGGTATAGAGAAAGAACTTGAACGCCGCATAGATGCGTTCCTTGCCGCCCCAGATGCCGATGATCAGGAACATCGGGATCAGCCCGCCCTCGAAGAACAGGTAGAACAGCACCAGGTCGAGCGCCATGAACACGCCCAGCATCAGCGTCTCGAGCACGAGGAAGGCAATCATGTAGTCCTTGACCCGCGTGGTCACGTTCCACGAAGACAAGATCGTCAGCGGCATCATGAAGGTGGTGAGCATCACGAACAGGACCGAGATGCCATCGACCCCCATCTTGTATTTCAGCCCCAGCAGCCACTGGTGTTCCTCGACGAACTGAAAGCCGGTGTCGGAGGGATCGAAATCGAACAGGATGAAGAGCGACACCAGAAACGTCAGCGTCGTGGCGATCAGCGCCACCGACTTGGCGTTGCGCTGCGCCGCCTCGTCGTCTCCCCTCAGGAAGATGGCCAGGATGACCGCCGCGATGGCGGGGATAAAGGTGGTGATGGAAAGCAGGTTATCCATTATTCAGCCCCCCCGGCAAAGACCATCCAGGTGATGAGCACCACGATTCCGATCACCATCGCAAAGGCATAGGTAAAGATGTAGCCGGACTGCGCCCGCCCTGCGAGGCGGGTAAAGAAGGGCACGATCCCCATCGCCACACCGTTGAGAAAGCCATCGATGATCCCCAGGTCGCCGCCGCGCCACAGCAGCCGCGCAAGACGTTTGGTCGGGTTGATCAGCACCGCATCATACAGCTCGTCGATGTACCACTTGTTGAGCAGGAACAGGTACAGGGGCCGTTGGCTCTGGGCGACGCGGGCCGGCAAGCCGGGTTGCAGGATGTAGAACCAGATCGCCACGCCAAGCCCCAGCAGCATCGCCACGAACGGGCTGACCTTGACCCAGGTCGGGGCATGGTGGGCCTCGTCCATGACATGGTTGTCGGGCGCCATGAAAATGGCCCCCTGCGGCGGTCCGGCGGCATGGCCATGATCATCGGTCTCTGCCGTCGCGGCCTCTTCATGGGTGCCTTCGGCGGCGGCCTCTGCATGGGTCGGGATGCCGAAGAACTGGTTCACCTTGGCATGATCGCCGAAGAAGCTGCCATACCAGACCATCCCCGACAGCACCGCGCCCGCGGCCAGCACCACCAGCGGCACCAGCATGACCTTGGGGCTCTCATGGGCATGGTCATGCGCGTGCTGGTCGCCGCGCGGCGTGCCCCAGAAGGTCAGGAACATCAACCGCCAGCTGTAGAAGCTGGTGAACAGCGCCGCGACAACCAGCGACCAGAAGGCAAATCCGCCGGCGGTGCCTGCCCAGGCGCTTTCGATGATGGCGTCCTTGGACAGGAACCCGGCAAAGCCGATCTGGGTCAACGGGATGCCCACCCCGGTGATCGCCAGCGTGCCGATCATCATCATCCAAAAGGTCACGGGCAGTTTCTTGCGCAGGCCGCCATAATTGCGCATGTCCTGCTCGTGGTGCATCGCGGTGATGACCGAACCCGAGCCGAGGAACAACAGCGCCTTGAAGAACGCGTGCGTCAGCAGGTGGAACATCGCCACCGAATAGACGCCGACGCCGGCCGCCACGAACATGTAGCCAAGCTGCGAACAGGTCGAATAGGCGACCACGCGCTTGATGTCGTTCTGCACCAGCCCCACCGTGGCGGCAAAGAACGCGGTGATGGCGCCGATGAAGACGACGAACATCTTGGCCTCGGGCGCGAATTCGAAAATCGGCGACATCCGGCAGACCAGGAACACCCCGGCGGTGACCATCGTCGCGGCGTGGATCAGCGCCGACACCGGTGTCGGGCCTTCCATCGCGTCGGGCAGCCAAGTGTGCAGGATGAACTGCGCCGACTTGCCCATCGCGCCGACGAACAGCAGGAACGCCACCAGGTTGGCCGCGTTCCAGTCCGTCCACAGGAACGTCAGCTGCGTGTTGGCCAGCTCCGGCGCGGCGGCAAAGACATCGTCAAACCGGATCGAGTCGGTCAGGAAGAAGAGCGCCATGATCCCCAGCGCGAAACCGAAGTCCCCCACCCGGTTGACCACGAAGGCCTTGATCGCGGCGGCGTTGGCCGATGGCTTGCGAAAGTAAAAGCCGATCAGCAGGTAGGACGCCAGCCCCACACCTTCCCAGCCAAAGAACATCTGCGCCAGGTTGTCGGCGGTCACCAGCATCAGCATGGCAAAGGTGAAGAGCGACAGATAGGCAAAGAAGCGCGGGCGATAGCTCTCGCCTTCGGCGAAATTCTCGTCATGGGCCATGTAGCCCATCGAATAAAGGTGCACGAGCGCCGAGACCGATGTCACCACGATCAGCATGATCGTCGTCAGCCGGTCGACGCGGATCGCCCAGGGCGCATCCAGCGAGCCCGAGCGGATCCAGTCCAGCACATGGATGTAATGGGTCTGGCCGTCATGGCCCAGAAACACTACCCAGCTGAGCAGACAGGAAAGGAACAGCAGACCCGTGGTCAGCCACTGCGCGCCCTTGTCGCCGATGATGCGCCAGCCGAACCCGGCGATGATGGCGCCGACGAGCGGAGCGAAAAGGATGATCGTTTCCATCGCTTCAGCCTTTCATCACGTTGACGTCTTCGACGTCGATGGTGCCGCGGTTACGGAAGAAGCAGACCAGGATCGCCAGGCCGATGGCGGCCTCGGCCGCGGCCACGGTCAGCACGAAGAGGGTAAAGACCTGCCCCACCAGATCGCCCAGATGGGCCGAGAACGCCACCAGGTTGATGTTGACCGCCAGCAGCATCAGCTCGATCGACATCAGCAGGATAATCACGTTCTTGCGGTTCAGGAATAGCCCGAAGATGCCGATGACGAACAGCGTCGAGGCCACCGTCAGGTAATGTTCCAGTCCTATCATCTTGTCCCTCCGGGTTTCCCCGTCCGCTTGTCTTTTCAACGCGTTCCGGGCTTATCCCGGAACCTCTTTGTTTCGGTTCCCGGCCTCCCGGGCCGAAAGCCCCGGGTCAGGCCCGGGGCGGGTGGAGCGGGGTTACAGCCCCTGCCCCGGTTTCACATCTCTCAGGGCTCCGACCTCAACTGTTTGAGAGAATCGGCAAACTCATCTGTTGCGATTGCAGCGCAGGCACAACCGAACAGATCGCCAAGCTGGTTCATCACGGAATTGCCCCTGCCCGCGTCAAATCGTGCGTATTGCTCACTGAGAAATCGCCCCTCGGCACTGAAATCGTAGTCGTCGCCCAATCCTGATCCGCGTTGCAAAAATCGTTGCTTCAAATCGGCGAAAAAAACACCGGCCGATTCAGCGCTTGTCCTCTTCATGGTCTTGCTCGCGCAATCGACAAGTCTCATGTCAATATCGCTGTCCGGCTTCTGACTGTCCGGCGCATCCCACAATTCGGCGGCAAGAGCCGCTGTCATCGGAAATGCAAAGAACCGTTGCTCACCAAACATGAACAAGATCGTCTCGTCGCCAGTTCTGTCTTGGATCTTTCGCGCTGACCGACAAACGGCGCTATTCTCAGCCGAGGTCCTGAGCCGGTATTCGCCTCCATAAAGAGCATCCATGGGCAACATCATCGCGTCATCAGCGATTGCCAGTGTGGGCGCACAAAGCAGCGCAAACCACGATATGTGGAAACGCAGGCTCACAGCCCCTGCCCCGGCTTGACGTCGTGCAGTTCCATCGCCTTGGCGGGATCGCGGTACATCTGCGCCAGCACGTCCTGGCGCTTGATGTTCTGGCGATGGCGCAGGGTCAACATGATCGCCCCCATCATCGCCACCAGCAGGATCAGCCCGGCCAGCTGGAACAGCAGGAAATACTGGTCATAGAGGATCAGTCCCAGCGCGGCGGTGTTTTCCACCCCCTCGGGCGCAGGCGCGCCGCGCGCGGCCTCGGCCCCGGCAGAGACCTGCCATTCGCCAAAGACGATGCCCAGTTGCATCAGCAGGACCAGCCCGATCAGCAGCGCCAGCGGCATGTATTTCGCCATTTCGGCCTTCAGCGCGGCAAAATCCACATCGAGCATCATCACCACAAAGAGGAACAGCACCGCCACCGCGCCGACATAGACGATAAGCAGCAGCATCGCCAGGAACTCGGCCCCCAGCAGCACGAACAGCCCCGCCGCCGAGGCGAATGTCAGGATCAGCCACAGAACCGAATGCACCGGGTTCCGGCTGACGACGGTGAACAGCCCGCCCGCAAGCGCCGATATGGCAAAGAGGTAGAAGGACAGCGCGGCAATGGTCATGATTTGTCTTCCCCTTCGGTTTCCTCGTCCAGCACCTCGCGGGCGAATTCCATCGCCCGGGTCATCGAGGGGATGCCGGCAAAGACGGCCATCTGGGCGATGGTCTCGGCAATCTCGTCAGAGCTGGCGCCCGCCGCGCGCGCGTGGCGCACGGTCATGCGGATCTGGGTGTCGCTTTGCGCGCCCAGCATGGTCAGCCCGGCCAGTGTCAGCAGCAGCCTGGTCTTGGCGTCCAGCCCGTCACGGTTGAGGCCCCGGCCGAACGACATTTCCATCATTTCCTTTGGCATGGTCGGCCACAGCTTTTCAAACCCCTTGGGCGAAAAGCTTTCAAGCGCAGGATTGAAGGCGCGCGCCATCTCCTGTGCCTGGGCCATCATGGCCTCAAAGGGGTTCTTGGTGTCGCTCATCGGTAGGGCGCATCCAGTTCCTGGTTGCGGGCGATCTCGGCTTCCCAGCGTTCGCCGTTATCCAGCAGCTTTTGCTTGTCGTAAAACAGCTCTTCGCGGGTTTCGGTGGCGAATTCGAAATTCGGGCCCTCGACGATGGCATCGACCGGGCATGCCTCCTGGCAGAAACCGCAATAGATGCACTTGGTCATGTCGATGTCATAGCGCGTCGTGCGGCGCGACCCGTCATCGCGCGGCTCGGCGTCGATGGTGATTGCCTGGGCGGGGCAGATCGCCTCGCACAGCTTGCAGGCGATGCAGCGTTCCTCGCCGTTGGGATAGCGGCGCAGCGCGTGCTCGCCCCTGAAACGCGGGCTGAGATAGCCCTTTTCATGCGGGTAGTTCAGCGTTGCCTTGGGGGCAAAGAAGTATTTCAACCCGACCTTGAAGCCCAGCACCCAGTCGCCCAGCAGGAAATACCAGCCCGCGCGTCGATAATCGATCTGCGTCATCTGTCAGCCCCCAATCGCCCAGCGGGCCCAGAAGCCGCCAAGCACTTCGAATTTCGCCAGGAACGCCACGGCCACGACCCAGGCCAGGCTGAGCGGCAGGAACACCTTCCAGCCGATCCGCATCAGCTGGTCATAGCGGTAACGCGGCGTGATCGCCTTGACCATCGCGAAGAGGAAAAAGAAGAACGCCATCTTTCCGGTCATCCACAGCACGCCGTCGGGCAGGCCCGGGATGGGGCTGAGCCAGCCGCCAAAGAACAGCAGCGACGTCAGCGCGCACATCAGGAAGATGGCGATGTATTCACCGGCCATGAACAGCAGGAACGGCGTGGCGGAATATTCCACCTGATAGCCCGCGACCAGTTCCGATTCGGCCTCGGGCAGGTCAAAGGGCGGGCGGTTGGTCTCGGCCAGCGCCGAGATGAAGAACAGGAACACCATCGGCAGGTGCGGCAGCCAGTACCAGCCGAAAAAGCCGTATCCGGTATCCTGCGCCGCGACGATGGCGGAAAAGTTCAGGCTGCCGGTCGAGATCACCACCCCGATGATGATCAGCCCGATCGACACCTCGTAGGAAATCATCTGCGCGGCAGAGCGCAGGCTGCCCAGGAACGGGTATTTCGAGTTCGACGCCCAGCCGCCCATGATCACGCCGTACACCTCGAGCGAGGACACCGCGAAGATGAACAGGATGGCGACGTTGATGTCCGACAGCACCCAGCCGTCATTCATCGGAATCACCGCCCAGGCCAGAATCGCCAGCACGAAACTGGTCATCGGCGCCAGCAGGAACACCGCGCGGTCGGCGCCCGCGGGCACGACCACCTCTTTCACCACGTATTTCAGCGCGTCAGCCACCGATTGCAGGATGCCGTAGGTGCCCACCACGTTGGGGCCCCGCCGCATCTGTACCGCCGCCCAGATCTTGCGGTCGCCATAGACCAGAAAAAGCAGCGAAATCATCACAAAGCCGACAATGGCCAGACACTGGGCGAAAATAATCACCGCTATGCCGAGTGGAGTTGCAAAGAAATCAGCCATCAGGTCCTCACACCATCGGTATTCCGTTTTCGGCGCAGTCGGCGGCAACCACCTCGGCGTCGATCTTTTTCAGCCCTTCGGGCAGCGCCGGCGAGATCGTATAAACCGCATCCCCCCGCCAAATGCCACCCTCTTCGGCCACATTCGTGCGCAGATGACGCGCAAATCCGAACCCGCGGATCAGGGCGTACTGCGCAGCCGCGCATTCGGCATAGCGTTCCACGTCGCCGGCATCGCGCGCGCCGGCCATTTTGACATGGAATCGCACCAGGTCACCATCCAGCAGCCGGGTCTCGATACCCCGGTATTCGGGGGCGAAACGGGCCACGTCAGGCCCCTCGGACGCGGTGCAGCCCGAAACGGCCCCGGCAAGGCAGATCGCGGCCGGCGTTATGAGCGCGGCGCGCCACATCATTCGGCGGCGATTTTCTGTTCGCGCCGCGCACGGGTGTTGGCGGAAAGCTCTGCCATCAGTTCGCTGGCCCGCGCGACCGGGTTGGTCAGATAGAAATCCGAAACCGCGGCCTGCAACTGCCCCGCACCCAGTTCGACTTCGGCGACCGGGGTCCAGTCGTTTTCCGGCACGGCATCGATCTCGGCCAGGTGCGGCGCCGCCGCGACCAGCGCCTGGCGCAGTTGGGCCAGGTTGTCCCAGGGCAGCGGCGAACCCATCTCGCCCGACAATGCGCGCAGGATCGCCCAGTTTTCCTTGGCCTCGCCCGGCGGGTGCGAGGCGCGCAGTGCCAGTTGCGGCCGGCCCTCGGTGTTGACGAACAGGCCCTGTTCCTCGGGATAGGCGGCCGCCGGCAAGATCACGTCGGCGCGGTGCGCGCCGCGGTCGCCATGGCTGCCCTGGTAGATCACAAAGGGACCGCCGTCATCGCCGCGCGTGAGCTCGATCTCGTCGGCGCCCAGGTTATAGATGACATCCGCACCATCCAGCGCGGTCGCGATACCGCCCTCGCAGGTGGCGTCCACATCCATTGCGCCGACACGGGCAGCGGCGGTGTGCAGCACCAGCATCTTGCCGCCGACCTCGTCGGTCAGCTTCATGGCGAGGCTCAGCACCGCCGGGGCGTTATCGCCCATCAGGCCGCCCTGCCCGACGATGACCATGCTGTTTTCGGCCGGCTGGGCATCCTCCAGCATACGCAGCAGGAACTTGTTGCGCGCGCCCAGTTCGGTGGCCTCGAACGTCAGATCGGCCGGCTGGCCGACACGCACCACCTCGGCGCCGTTCAGCCAGGCCTTGCGCAGGCGTGCGCCCAGAACCGGTGCCTCGGTCGATGGATCGGTCCCGATCAGGTAGATCTTGCGCGCGCTGTCGATGTCCTCGATGCGGGCGTTGCCGACATAGGCCGAGCGGTTGCCGGCGGGCAGATGCGCGCCATCGGTGCGACATTCCACGCGCCCGCCCGCACCCTCGACCAGTTGCTTGAGCGAAAACGCCGCCTCGACCGGGGCCAAATCACCAACCAGCCCTGCCAGGGATTTCGCGCCCTTGATTGCGCTGGCCGCGGCCGCAAGCGCCTCTGGCCAAGAGGCCGGGCGCAGCTTGCCGTTTTCGCGCAGATAGGGCCGGTCCAGCCGCTGGCGACGCAGCCCGTCCCAGACAAAGCGGGTCTTGTCGGAAATCCATTCCTCGTTCACGCCGTCATGGTTGCGCGGCAGGATGCGCATCACTTCGCGGCCCTTGGTGTCGACCCGGATCGACGACCCCAGCGCATCCATCACGTCGATGGTCTCGGTCTTGGTCAGCTCCCACGGGCGGGCGGTGAACGAATAGGGTTTCGACACCAGCGCGCCAACCGGGCACAGGTCGATGACGTTGCCCTGCAGGTTCGACGACAGGCTTGCGCGCAGCGCCGCCGACACCTCGTTTTCCGACTCGCCGCCTTTGACTGACAGCATCTCGTTGCCGTAGGTGGTCACGCGCGTGTCCTCGCCCCGGCCCAGGGTGCCCATGTCGGTGCAGCCGGCGACCTCGGTCGTGAAACGCACGCAGCGGGTGCAGTAGATGCAGCGCGTCATGTGGGTTTCCACCAGCGGCCCGATATGCAGGTCGGGCAGCGCGCGCTTGGGCTCGCGGTAGCGCGAGAAATCGACGCCATAGGCCATCGCCTGGTCCTGCAGGTCGCATTCGCCGCCCTGGTCGCAGATCGGGCAATCCAGCGGGTGGTTGATGAGCAGGAACTCCATCACCCCTTCGCGCGCCTTGCGAACCATGGGCGAGTTGGTGCGCACCTGCGGCGGCTGCCCCTCGGGGCCCGGGCGCAGGTCGCGCACCTGCATCGCGCAGGATGCGGCGGGCTTGGGCGGCCCGCCGACGATCTCGACCAGGCACATCCGGCAGTTGCCGGCGATCGACAGCCGTTCGTGATAGCAAAAGCGCGGGATTTCGACCCCCGCCTGTTCGCAGGCCTGAATGAGCGTCATCGCCCCATCGGCCTCGACCTCTTTGCCATCGATGATGATTTTGCGCAGGTCAGACATCGGTTCTCACTTTGCTTTCAGTAAACGGCCAATCCGGCTGCCCTGGGCGATTTCCGCCCGGCCCAGCACGCACAGGCTGGCCGCATCCAGGTTGCTGGCCCCCCTGGCCTCGAAATAGGCGTTGCGCTTTTCACGCATCTTCGCCTCTTCCACGTCGTTGTTGATATAGGCGTCGATCTCGTCCCGGCTGTAGCCGCGTTTCTCAGCCATCTTCTTGAGATCGTTGACATAGCTTTGCGCACGAAAAAACCGCGTGCCGATATTTCCGCATTCGCGCCGGATCTTGTCGGCAACCGCCAAGTCCAGCAGGCCGGCATTGATGTCGGTCTCGGCCTGCAGTCCGCTTTCGGCACTGGCGGCAGCGCCGCCGCCGGCAACGGCAAGACCCAGGATCAGGGCAACAGTTCGATGCATGGGGCTGGTTTCATGACGTGTCATCGGCGTTCTCCTTTCACGGTGAACGGGGCGCCTGCCGCAACGACAGGCCCCCGCACAACCAAGACAGGAACAGGCGCGCGCGCTATGCAATAACATGCGCGAACCGCCGCCGTTATGAGCACGCCGATCACCACAGAACGCATTTCCCGGACAGGACAACCCCCTTGCCGCCACCGGTCAGCACCGCATCAGGCACATCAGGCCCGACCGACCAGGCGATTTCGGAGGTGCCGAAATTCTGCAAGCAGTATTCCTTGGCGCCATGGCGGCCCGCCTCGCGCGCGCCGGCAAGCCCCTGGTCGGCGCGCCGCACCGACACCGTGAACAGCGTGCGGTCGGCCTTGTCGGCGGCGCGTGCCTTGACCGGGTAATAGTTGCCGTTGAAGAGCAGCCGTTCGGATTTCCGGCTGCAGCCCGAGGCCCCCAGCATCGCCACGGCGGCCACGGCGGCAACAAGCGCCGTGCGCCCGGCCCGGCCCGTGCCCTTTTGCCTCAATGTGCTCATGCCGCTCATCGCCCCCGTTTCCCTTATTCTGCGCTTGCGCAAAGAACCTCGTATCGCGCCGCGCCGGCCTCGACCCCGACCATCAGCGAGACCAGCACCGACCGTGTGCCACAGGCCGCCCGTTCGGCAAAGCCCACATAATCGGTCAGGTCTGCCGCCTCCATCGCTGCGCCATCGAGCCGGCGCATGGTGACATAGACCTGCTCGCCCTTGATGGCGGCCCCGGCCCTGGAAGTCATCGAGACCACCCGGCGCGTCAGATCGGCCTCGAGATTGGCCGAACGCAGCGTCTCGGCCCCGGCCAATGCCGGAACCAGCGCAATCGCTGCTGTCATCGCCAGTAATCTCATCTCGTCGCCCTCTTCGTGTCGCCGCCGTTTCGCGCGTGTCCCTCGTCGCGCATCTGGCGTCTCGTTGCAAGCACCTCGTGCCCCCGAATCGCGCCTTGGGATGCGCCGTTATGCCGCCCTGCGCGGCGCTGTCAGCCGACCCTCGAATGTACCGGCGCCTGTGTGACGCCCTTTTCAATGACCACCAGCGAGTCGTGCACATGCAGCCCGCTGATCGCGCCTTCCATCTCGGGGCGTCTCAGCCCCTTGGGATGATAATGCCGGTGCATGTCGTCGATGATCTCGCGCACGCTGTTGAAAAAGTTCTTGGGTGCGTCAAAACCGCCCTCGAACCCCTTCCAATAGGCCGCGTGCAGATCTTCGATGATATATGTCCCACCCTCGGACAGGCGCGGATAGAGCGCACGCAGCGATGTCTCGATATGGCTCATCTGGTGGCTGCCGTCATCCAGAACCACGTCAACGCCGCCCATCTCGTCAACGACCCGGGCCAGGAATTCGGGATCGTCCTGCGACCCGATCCGCACCTGCCCGTAAGCGCCGTCGAAATCGGCACAGCTCTTGCGGATGTCGATGCCGTACAGCACCGCCTTGTCGCCCAGGAAACGCCGCCACATCTGCAGGCTGCCACCCTTGGCCACGCCGATTTCCAGAAACCGCACCCCGGTGCCCCGGTAGCGCGCGAGGTACCGGTCATAAAGCGGGATATAGTGGTGCCACTTGTGCACCTCGAAATCGCGGGTTGTGGCATAGATCTCGGCCAGCTCGCCGTCGTAGCCGTAGCGTTCCATGATGTCGGCGGCGATATCACCGCCTTCAAAAGCGTATTTCTTGATCATGCCGCGCTTCCCCTTGCGAGGGCGGAATATGTCCGGCGAACAAGCTGCAAGAAATCGCTCCCTACTCTGCGGCGACCGCGCTGACGCGGCCGGTTTTTTGCGCCTTGATGCGGTCCTCGATCTCGTCACGGAAGTTGCGGATCAGGCCCTGCACCGGCCATGCGGCGGCGTCGCCCAGGGCACAGATGGTGTGCCCCTCGACCTGCTTGGAGACGTCGAACAGCATGTCGATCTCTTCGATCTCGGCCTCGCCGCGCACCAGCCGGTCCATCACCCGCATCATCCAGCCGGTGCCTTCGCGGCAGGGCGTGCACTGGCCGCAGCTTTCATGCTTGTAGAACTTGCTCAGCCGCCAGATCGCCTTGATGATGTCGGTGGACTGGTCCATCACGATCACCGCCGCGGTACCGAGGGAGGATCCGACCTCGCGCAGGGCGTCGAAATCCATCACCGCCTCGCGCATGTTCTCGCCACGCACGCAGGGCACGGACGATCCGCCGGGAATGACCGCCTTGAGGTTGTTCCAGCCGCCACGGATGCCGCCGCAGTGCTTTTCGATCAGCTCCTCGAACGGGATCGACATCGCGTCCTCGACCACGCAAGGGTTGTTGACGTGACCCGATATGGCGTAAATTTTTGTGCCCGCGTTGTTGGGCCGGCCGAAGCTTGAGAACCATTCCGGCCCGCGACGCAGGATCGTCGGCGTCACGGCGATCGATTCGACATTGTTCACCGTGGTCGGGCAACCATAAAGCCCCGCACCGGCCGGGAATGGCGGTTTCATCCGCGGCATCCCCTTCTTGCCCTCCAGGCTTTCCAGCAGTGCGGTTTCCTCGCCACAGATATAAGCACCGGCGCCATGCGCCAGGTAGAGGTCAAAGTCATACCCCGACCCGCAGGCATTACGCCCGATCAGCCCGGCGTCATAGGCCTCGTCTATGGCGGCCTGCAGCGCCTCGCGTTCGCGGATATATTCGCCGCGGATATAGATATAGGCGGCATGCGCACCCATGGCGAAGGACGCGATCAGGCACCCTTCGACCAGCGTGTGCGGGTCGTGGCGCATGATCTCGCGGTCCTTGCAGGTGCCCGGCTCTGATTCGTCGGCATTGACCACCAGGTAGGCCGGCCGCCCGTCGCTTTCCTTGGGCATGAAGGACCATTTCAGCCCGGTCGGAAAACCCGCACCGCCGCGCCCGCGCAGCCCTGACGCCTTGACCTGCTCGACGATCCAGTCGCGCCCGTTCTGCAGCAGCTTGCCGGTGCCGTCCCAGTGCCCGCGCGCCTGCGCGCCCTTTAGCGTGCGGTCGTGCATCCCGTAGAGATTGGTAAAGATACGGTCCTGATCCGTCAGCATGCCGCTACCCCTGATTGTCCTGGCGTGCCCGCCAGTATTGAAAGATGAGCCGGAAGGCAAAGACGAAGCCCGCCAGCGCCATGAGATCGAAGAAAAGCCTCAGCCCTTGGCTGAAACCCTCCTTTTGGCCGATGAGCGTGACCAGAATCCACAGCGCCCCGGTTCCGGCAATGACCAGCCCCGCCTGGCGCCCCTTGCGGGCGGCCTTGTCCCGCGTGCTCATGATTCATGCTCATCAGTAAACGTCACCGTCCTCGACCCGTTTGGAAAACTCGGTCTGCCCGCCCGCGGCCAGCGTTTTCGCCTGCTCGACCCAGCCATCGCGGCTGACCCGGCCCTTGAACCCCTTGAGGTTCTGATCGACCCAGGCCACCTCTTCACCGGTCCAGGCGGCGATCTGGTCGAAATGGAAATAGCCCATCGAGTTGAGCAGATGCTCCAGCTTGGGGCCGACGCCCTTGATCTGTTTCAGGTCGTCCGGCTTGCCGTCGCGCGCCTGGGTCAGCCCCTGGGGCCGCTGCCCCTCGCCGCCTGCGGCAACAGGCGTGGCGGGCGCTGGCGTCGGTGTCGGTGTCGGTGTCGCCGCAGCCGCGCCGCCCTGGTATTTCCATTCGCCCTTGCGCGATGCCAGTTCCTCTTGCCCCGGCAGTTGCGTGCCTGACTTGACCGCCGGCGCGGCGGCGGCCTTGGCCCCGGTTGTCGCCTTGGGCTCAGCTGTCGCCTTGGGCGCTGCTGCGGGTTCGGGCTTGGCGGCCGGCGCCGGGGTTTCGGCCCTTGCTGGCGCTGCTGCCGGCTGGCTGGCCGCCTCGTCCGAGCAAAAGAGCCGCGTCAGAACGAAATACAGGATGACACCCAACGCCACCCCGACCAGAATCGCAGCCACGGCACTGAGCGTGCCGAGGGTTACAAGCATGACAATCAGTCCGACCACTGCGGCAGCAGAGCAGCAGACGATCCTGCAAAGGGTCCAGTTCGAAGAGTTCTGCATCAGGTGACCTCTCGGTTGTCCGGCGTACCGGCGTTAATAGACGTCCCCCTTCTTAACACGTTTGGAGAATTCGGTCGTGCCGCCTTCGGCCAGCGTCTTGGCCTGCTTGACCCATTCGTCGCGGCTGACCCGGCCCTTGAAACCCACCAGGTTCTGATCGGCCCAGGCCACCTCGGCCTCGGTCCAGGCGGCGATCTGGTCGAAGTGGAAGAACCCCATCGAGTGCAGCAGTTTTTCCAGCTTGGGGCCCACACCCTTGATCTGTTTCAGATCGTCGGGCTTGCCGTCGCGCGCCGCCTCCAGCGTCTTGGGCGGGGTGCCTGGCCCCTCAGCGGTGGCTGCCTGCTTGGCCTTCGCGGGTTTGGCAGCGGGCTTTGCCGCCGGTTTCGGCGCGGGCGCGGGTTTTTCGGCGGGCTTTTCGGCGGCAGGCTTGGGCGTGCCGGGGGCGTGGTTGGCCCCCTTTTCGCGCCACGGCGCGATCAGCGGCACCTCGGTGCCGTCGATACGCTGAATGGTGTCGCCGATATCGGTGGCGCGCTGCACGCTGGCATTGTAGCGCGTGCGCCCGCTTTCGAATTCCTTGAGCGCGGTCAGCCCGCCCGCCGGTTCCGATGCATAGCGGCCGTTCTGCGGCCCCGGCACCGGCACCTTGCCGGCGGTCAGCTCGTCGATGATCTCGGCAAAGCGTTCGGCGGTCAGGTCCTCGTAGTAATCCTTGCCGATCTGGGCCATCGGCGCATTGGCGCAGGCACCCAGGCATTCGACCTCTTCCCAGCTGAGCTTGCCGTCGGCGCTCAGCTCATGCGGGTTGGGGGCGATCTTTTCACGGCAGACGCCGATCAGGTCCTCAGCCCCGCAGATCATGCAGGACGTGGTGCCGCAAATCTGGATATTCGCAACAGACCCAACGGGCTGCAGCTGAAACATGAAGTAGAACGAGGCCACTTCGAGCACACGGATGCGGGCCATGTCCAGCATGTCGGCGACGTATTCGATCGCCGGGCGGGTCAGCCAGCCCTCTTGTTCCTGCGCACGCCACAGCAGCGCGATGACCGCGCTGGCCTGCCGCCCCGGCGGGTACTTGGTGATCTGCGCCTCGGCCCAGGCCTGGTTGGCCGGCGTAAAGGCAAAGCTGTCGGGCTGGTCTTGGTGAAGGCGTCTCAGCATGGCTCAGGCACAAGCTCCCGTCGTCAGTTTCACGCCGCCATCGGGCTGGTTCACGGCCCGGTCGGTGGCGAGAAGATATGTGGTGATGTCGAGCGTTTGCTGCCGCGTCAGCCCGGCCTGCAGCTCGACCGGCAGATAGTCGGAATCGTATTTCATCTCGCAGCCGATGGTGGCGGCGGCGGTCACGTAATCGGCGATCATTTCCTCGCTCACCCCTTCGGGCGCACCGGCGCAGGCGGCCAGCAACAGCGCCGCCCCGGCCATGACAGACGCCGCCCGCACCATCAGCGGTCGATCTCCCCGAACACCACGTCCATGGTGCCGATGATCGCCGCGATATCGGCCAGCTGGTGGCCGCTTGCGACATAATCCATCGCCTGCAGGTGCAGGAACCCGGGCGCGCGCAGCTTGGCGCGGTAGGGTTTGTTGGTGCCGTCTGCAACGAGGTAGACGCCGAATTCGCCCTTGGGCGCCTCGACCGCGGCGTAAACCTCGCCCTCGGGGACGTGGAAGCCCTCGGTGTAAAGCTTGAAGTGATGGATCAGCGCCTCCATCGAGGTCTTCATCTCGCCGCGCTTGGGCGGGGTCACCTTGCCCCGCGCCAGGATGTCGCCCTGCCCCTCGGGCGCACGCAGCTTGTCGATGCACTGGTGCATGATCTTCAGCGACTGGAGCATTTCCTCCATTCGCACAAGGTAACGGTCGAAACAGTCGCCGTTCTTGCCCACGGGAATCTGGAAATCCATCTCGTTATAGCATTCATAGGGCTGGGCGCGGCGCAGATCCCAGGCCAGGCCCGAGCCGCGCACCATCACCCCCGAAAAGCCCCAGTCCTGGATATCCTGCTCGGTCACGACCCCGATATCGCAGTTGCGCTGCTTGAAAACGCGGTTTTCGGTCAGCAGCGTCTCGATGTCGTCAAGCACCCTGGGAAAGGCATGCGCCCAGGTCTCGATATCGTCGATCAGGTCGGGCGGCAGGTCCTGGTGCACCCCGCCGGGGCGGAAATAGGCGGCGTGCAGCCGCGCCCCGCAGGCGCGTTCATAGAACACCATCAGCTTTTCACGCTCTTCGAACCCCCACAGCGGCGGCGTCAGCGCGCCCACGTCCATCGCCTGCGTGGTGACGTTCAGCAGGTGGTTCAGGATGCGCCCGATCTCGGAATACAGCACCCGGATCAGGCTGGCGCGGCGCGGCACCTCGATCCCGCACAGCCGTTCGATCGCCAGGCACCAGGCATGTTCCTGGTTCATCGGCGCGACGTAATCCAGCCGGTCGAAATAGGGCAGGTTCTGCAGGTAGGTGCGGCTTTCCATCAGCTTTTCGGTGCCGCGGTGCAACAGCCCGATATGCGGGTCCGCGCGTTCGACGATTTCCCCGTCAAGTTCAAGCACCAGCCGCAAAACGCCGTGTGCCGCAGGGTGTTGCGGGCCAAAGTTGATGTTGAAATTGCGAATGCGCTGTTCGCCCGTCAGCGCGTTCTCGAAACCCTTGGAGCCGTCCATCATCGCTGGCCTTTCTCCATCATGCCCTTGACCGCCATCAGCCACAGCAGGATCACCGCGCCCAGCGGAATGATCGCCGCCACCGCCGCCCAGCTCGGCAAGTTGAAGCGGGGCAGGATAATCCAGAAGGGGATCACCAGAACCACCCCCAAAAGCAGGAACATCGGAAAGCTGATGCCCCCCATTCCGTACTGAAAGATGCTCATCACCGGCGGTCTCCTTGTCGCCCTGGCCCGAAGGCCATCAAGTAAAGCAGTATCAGCGCACAGAGTGGAAAGATGGCCGTCAGCCCCCACCAAGCGTTGATCCCGTAATCCGGCAGAAGCCTCCAGAAGGGCACCACGAACGCCACCGAGAGGAGAACCAGCCAGATCATGCCACTGCCCCCGTCGCAAGCGCGCCCCTCAAGCCAGCTACTTTGCCGGGTCCTTTTTTTCGTCCCCCGGCAGGATGTATTCCGCACCCTCCCACGGGGACATGAAATCGAACTGCCGGTATTCCTGCACCAGGTTTACCGGCTCGTAGACCACGCGCTTTTGCACCTCGTCATAGCGCACCTCGGTATAGCCCGTGGTCGGGAAATCCTTGCGCAGCGGATGACCGCGAAACCCGTAATCGGTCAGGATGCGCCGCAGGTCGGGATGCCCGGAAAACAGGATGCCGAACATGTCGAACACTTCACGCTCGAACCAGTTGGCGCTGGGATGCACGCTGGTGATCGAGGGCACGATATCCTCTTCGCGCACGGCCATCTTCAGGCGGATACGCTGGTTCTGGTACATGCTGAGAAAGTGATAGACCACGTCGAAACGGCGCGGCCGCTCGGGGTGGTCGACAGCGGTGATATCGACAAGCGTGCTGAAACGGCAGCTCGGGTCGGTTTTCAGGAATTCAACCAGCCCGACAATGTTGTTCAGCGCCACGTCGACGGTCAGTTCATCCAGGGCGACGTGCCAGTCAAGCACGCAGTCGGTGCGCCTGGCGGCGATGTGTTCGCCCAGTTCCTGCAAGGCTTGCGTCATCTCACGATCGTCCCCGTGCGGCGGATTTTGCGCTGCAGCGCCATGATGCCGTATACCAGCGCCTCTGCGGTCGGCGGGCAACCGGGCACGTAGACGTCGACCGGCACGATGCGGTCGCAGCCGCGCACCACCGAATAGCTGTAGTGATAATAGCCCCCGCCATTGGCGCAGGACCCCATCGAGATCACATAGCGCGGCTCGGGCATCTGGTCGTAGACCTTGCGCAGTGCCGGCGCCATCTTGTTGGTCAGCGTGCCCGCCACGATCATCAGGTCCGACTGGCGCGGGCTGGCGCGGGGCGCGGTGCCGAAACGTTCAAGGTCATAGCGCGGCATCGAGGAATGCATCATCTCGATCGCGCAGCAGGCCAGACCAAAGGTCATCCAGTGCAGCGACCCGGTGCGCGCCCAGTTGACGACATCCTCGACCGAGGTGACGAGAAACCCCTTGTCCTGCAACTCGCGGTTCAGCTCCTGGGTGGCGACCTCGCGGTCGGGCCCGGCGGTGTTGGCGCCGACACTTACTCCCATGTCATCGCCCCCTTCTTCCATTCATAGGCGAACCCGATGGTCAGCACCCCCAGGAACACCATCATCGACCAGAAGGCCGTCATCGACAGATCCTTGAACGCCACCGCCCAGGGAAACAGCATCGCGATTTCCAGGTCGAAGATGATGAACAGGATCGACACCAGGTAGAAACGCACGTCGAATTTCATCCGCGCGTCGTCAAAAGCGTTGAAGCCGCATTCATAGGCGCTCAGCTTTTCGGGGTCGGGGTGACGCACGGCCACGACGACTGCGGCGAGGATCAGGACAAGCCCCAGTCCGATGGCAACGGCCAGCAGGACGAGGATGGGAAGATATTCCCTCAGCATCTCTTCCACGTGGTGGCTCCTTTCATGCGCGCGTGGGCGCGCATCAAGATGGCTGCTTTGATTGCTCCGGGTTTACCCGCGCCCCATGACGGGGTCAACCGAGGCTGCACAATTTCGCATCCCCCCGGACAGGCGGCGGCGAAGCGGCCCGCGCGCCCCGAAATGCTGCGAAAATCCCGTGAAAATCGGGCCAATCCGCCCCCCGCCACTGTCGCGCCAAGGCGCGGGGGCAACAACACCCGGCCCGGCAATATTGCCGCAGGGTGGGTTCAGCCCGCTGTCCATGCCGGTTTGGGCCTGCGGCATGTGCGCCAGCTCGGCCGCCTCGGCGGCGGGGGCTTTTGGTTCGGCGTCGAACGGGTCGCGCATCCTGTTCCCTCGGTTCGCGGATTTCCTGAATAGAAACCCAACCGATATCATTTCAGGATTTCGGGCTCTCGCCCCGCATCGCCCGCGCCATGGCGGCGGCCTTTTCCAGCACGCCGCGGTCAAGGCCGGTCTCATACCCCAGCGCCAACAGCCGGTCATGCACTGCCTCGGTGGCGACATTGCCCGCCGCCCCCGGCGCATAGGGGCATCCGCCCAGGCCACCAACGGCGGCGTCGAAAACCCGCACCCCGCGGGCCAGCGACACCTCGATATTGTCCAGCGCCCGCCCGGCGGTGTCATGATAATGCCCGGCCAGTTGCGCCGCCGGCACCTGCGCGCAGACCGCCGCCAGCATGGCGTCGATGCGTTCGGGCGTGCCCTGGCCGATGGTGTCGCCAAGGCTGATTTCATAGCACCCCATGTCAAAAAGGCTTTTTGCCACCTTCGCCGCCTGCTCAGGCGCGACAGGCCCGTCATAGGGGCAATCCGTCACGCAGGAGACATATCCGCGCACCGGCAGGCCCGCGGCGCGCGCGGCCTCGGCCACCGGGGCGAATCGTTCCAGGCTTTCGGCGATGGTGGCGTTGATGTTGGCACGCGAGAACCCCTCCGACGCCGAGCCAAAGATCGCCACCTCGTCGGCCCTCGCGGCCATCGCCCCCTCAAGCCCGCGCATGTTGGGGGTAAGCGCCGCATAGCGCACCCCCGGCGCGCGCGTGATGCCCGCCAGAACCTCGGCCGAATCGGCCATCTGCGGCACCCATTTCGGGCTGACAAAGCTCGCCACCTCGATACGCCGGAATCCCGCGCCGCTCAGCACATCCACCAGTGCGACCTTTTCGGCGGTCGGGATCGGCCGCTTTTCGTTCTGCAGCCCGTCGCGGGGGCCGACCTCGAATATCTCGATCTGCTCAGCCATCTATTGCCTCGTAGAAATCCTGTTGAAAGATGCGCCCGCCCCCCGGTTGCGGCAGCGAAGCCTGAAACGCCGGGCGGGCGGTGATACGCGCATACCATGCGGAAAGTTCGGTGAAGTCTTCGATTCTGGCGAAATGGCGCGCCATGTAGACCGCCTGACCCACGCAGATATCGCAGGCGGAAAACCCGCTGGTCAGCAGGTAGTCGCGGTTTTCCACCGGGGTCGACAGCCGCGCCTCGATCGCCTCGTAGCATTTGCGCAGCCGCGCCGCCTCCAGCCGCATGATCACGGGGCTGCGCATCGAATCCTCATATAGCGCGACATGCTGCTGGGTCAGGCTGGCGGAATGCTGGCTGACGGTTTCGGCGAAATGGACCCAGACCAGCCAGGCCATGCGGTCCATGTCGCCGGGCAGCCGCCCCAGACCGGCCTCAGGGTAGCGTTCACAGAGGTATTCCACCATGGCGCCGGATTCGAACATCCGCTCGCCCTCGATCTCCAGCGCGGGGATGCGGCCCGCGGGCGACAGCGACAGGAATTCCGGCCGCCGCAACGATCTGTCGAACGGGTGTTCATTGACGTGAAAGTCCACACCCAGCTCGTTCAGAAGCCACAGCACCCGCATCGAGCGCGATTGCGGCACATGGTGCAGAACGATCATTCGCTTACCCTTCCCCGGTCTCTTCTTCGTCTTCCAGCCGGATCAGCGCGGCGCCGGCCTCGACCTGGGCGCCGGCCTCGGCCAGCACCTCGGCTACCACCCCGTCGCGCGGAGCCAGCAGGCTGTGTTCCATCTTCATCGCCTCCAGCACCGCCAGCCGGTCGCCCTTGGTCACCGCCTGCCCCGGCCTAGCGTCCAGCGCCTTGACCAGCCCGGGCATCGGCGCCTCGATCAGGTCGGCATCCCCTGCCCCCAGCCCGTCGCGCGCCAGCGGGTCGATGATGCGGAACGCCAGCCCGTATTGCGCAAAGACCGTCACCAGATCGCCCGTCAGCACCACGCGCGGCGCGCTTTGCCCGTCAAGCTGCCAGCGCCCGGCGTCGCGGCGGGCCTGCACCGTCTGCCCCTCGACCACCAGGTCATAGGCGTCCGGCCCCAGCGTCGTCAGCCGCACGGCAATGTCGGTGTCGCCATGGCGCAACTGCACGGTGCGCGTCAGCGGCGCCCACATGCTGAATCCGTCCACGAACCCCGTCCCGTCAAGCAGCCCCTCGGCCGCCAGCGCCGCCAGTGCGATGTCGCGCGGTCCCGGCGCGGGGGCCACCACCAGCGCGTCGATGTCGCGGTCGATCAGCCCGGTATCCACCTCGCCGCGCGCGAACCCCTCATGTGTCGCCAGCGCACCGAGAAAGGCCAGGTTGGTCACGCAGCCGGCCACCTCGCAATGTTCCAGCGCCGAAGACAACCGCCTCAGCGCCCCGGCGCGGGTGGTGCCGTGGGTGATGATCTTGGCGATCATCGGGTCGTAATGGGGGGAAATATCGTCCCCTGTGCGCACCCCGCTGTCGGCGCGCGCGCCCGCCGGAAAGGCCAGGTGCCGCAGCCGCCCGGTGGCGGGCAAAAAGCCCTTTGGGACGTCCTCGGCATAAAGGCGCGCCTCGAAAGAGTGGCCGTTGATCGACAGTTCGTCCTGCTGGCAGGGCAGCCCTTCGCCGCTGGCCACGCGCAACTGCCATTCGACCAGGTCAACGCCGGTGATGGCCTCGGTCACGGGATGTTCCACCTGCAGCCTCGTGTTCATTTCCATGAACCAGAAGCCCTCGGGCGACAGCCCGTCGGAGCCATCGACAATGAACTCCACCGTGCCGGCACCGCTATAGCCGATGGTCTCGGCCGCGCGCACCGCCGCCTGCCCCATCGCCGCGCGCATCTCTTCGGTCATGCCGGGCGCGGGGGCCTCTTCGATCACCTTCTGGTGGCGACGCTGGAGCGAACAGTCGCGTTCATAAAGATGCACCGCCCGGGTGCCGTCACCAAAGACCTGCACCTCGATATGGCGGGGCTTTTCGATCCACTTCTCGATCAGCACCGCGTCGTTGCCAAAGGCGGTGCGCGCCTCGCTGCACGCGCTTTCCAGCGCGGCGGCAAAGTCGGCGGGCCGTTCGACGCGTCGCATGCCCTTGCCCCCGCCCCCGGCCACGGCCTTGATCAGCACCGGATAGCCGATCGCGTCGGCCGCGCCGGACAGGTGGTCGGGCGACAGGTTGTCGCCGTGATAGCCCGGCACCACCGGCACACCGGCCTTTTCCATCAGCTTCTTGGCCGCGTCCTTGAGCCCCATCGCCCGGATCGCATCGGCCGAGGGGCCGATGAAGGTCAGGCCGGCGGCCTCGACCGCCTCGACGAAATCGGGGTTCTCGCTGAGAAAGCCGTAGCCGGGGTGAATGGCCTGCGCGCCGGTCTCGAGCGCCGCCGCGACGATACGCTCGGCCCGCAGATAGCTGTCGGCCGGGGCCGGGCCGCCGATATGCACCGCCCGGTCGGCCAGCGCGACATGTTTCGCCCCACGGTCGGCGTCGGAAAACACCGCCACCGTGCGCACACCCAGCCGGCGCGCGGTTTCGATCACGCGGCAGGCGATCTCGCCCCGGTTGGCGATCAGGATGGTGTCAAACATGGGCAGTTCTTCCTTCTGGGGCGGGCCATCTTAAGGCCCTCCGTTACAGCGTTCTGGTCCAATTCAAGCATCACTGCCGCACCAACCTCGGCGGTGGCCGCCTTCGTACCAGCGCGCCAACCCGGCCTGAACCATCGGTCGCGCGACGCCCATGCCATCGACCAAAAGCAACGTGAGTTTTCGACCGTACCGGTCGGTGCCCTCCGTCCGTGCGCTGACTTCTGCGGCAGTCCATATCATCCAGCGAAGGTAAAATGTTGCCGCGACAGCCTTGCCGAGTTCCGATAAACAGCGAGCTTTGAATTCGGGCGTATCGTAGGCCAGTATGCGCCCGGTCTGAAAGCCGCTGACCGGGCAGTACATCCGGACCGTGTCGCCATCCACAACCATCCAGATTTTGCAGCCGTCGTTCTCGCGCCATGCAAGACTGGCCGCATCCAATGTCGGCGGCCCCAGCAATACCAGAGCGATTGCCGCGATGAAGACCTTGCCCCATCCGCCTCGGCGCGCGGCCGGTCGGTACGAAGATATGCCCCGAGGATTTGGTGGTGCCTCCAAATCCCATTTGGAATGCCGGCGCGCACCACGCCAGAATCGGATAACGTTTCTCTTTCGCGACATGATCACCTCCCATGCCCTGACGCCCCCTCACATCCGGAAGACGCCAAAACGTGTCTCCTCGATGGGTGCGCAAAGCGCCGCGCGCAGGCTGAGCGCCAGCACTTCGCGGCTTTTGCGCGGGTCGATGATACCATCATCCCAAAGCCGCGCCGAGGCATAGAGCGGGTGGCTTTGCCGCTCGAACATCTCAATGGTGGGGCGTTTGAATTCTTCCTCTTCCTTGACCGGCCAGGTGCCGCCCTTGCGTTCGATCGCGTCGCGTCGCACCGTGGCCAGCACGGTGGCAGCCTGCTCGCCCCCCATCACAGAGATGCGCGAGTTCGGCCAGCTCCACATGAAGCGCGGGCTGTAGGCCCTGCCCGACATGCCGTAATTGCCCGCCCCGAACGAGCCCCCCACCAGCATGGTGACCTTAGGCACGTTGGTGGTGGCGACCGCCGTCACCATCTTGGCGCCGTGACGCGCGATGCCTTCGTTTTCGTATTTGCGCCCGACCATGAAGCCGGTGATGTTCTGGACAAAGACCAGCGGCACCTTGCGCTGGCTGCACAGTTCGACGAAATGCGCCCCCTTCTGGGCCGATTCCGAGAACAGCACGCCGTTGTTGGCGATGATTCCCACCGGGCAGCCCATAACATGGGCAAAGCCGCAGACCAGCGTCTCGCCAAAGCGTTCCTTGAATTCGTCAAAGCGCGAACCATCGACGACGCGGGCGATCACCTCGCGGATATCATAGGGCGTGCGCAGATCGGGCGGCACCACACCAAGAATTTCCTCGGGGTCATAGGCGGGCGGTTCGGGACTGGCCCAGACCACGCTGTTGGGCGGGCGGCGGTTCAGCCCCGCCACCGCGCGCCGCGCCAGCGCCAGCGCGTGTGCGTCATCCTCGGCCAGATAGTCGGCCACACCGGAAAGCCGGGTGTGCACGTCACCGCCGCCCAGATCCTCGGCGGTGACCACCTCGCCGGTGGCGGCCTTGACCAGCGGCGGACCACCCAGAAAAATCGTACCCTGTTCGCGCACGATGATCGACACGTCGGCCATAGCCGGCACATAGGCGCCCCCGGCGGTGCACGACCCCATCACCACGGCGATCTGGGGGATGCCGGCCGCGCTCATCCGCGCCTCGTTGTAAAAGATGCGCCCGAAATGGTCGCGGTCGGGAAAGACCTCGTCCTGGGCGGGCAGGTTGGCACCGCCCGAGTCGACCAGATAAATGCAGGGCAGATGGCATTCTGCGGCAATTTCCTGCGCGCGCAGGTGCTTTTTCACCGTCAGCGGGAAATAGCTGCCGCCCTTTACCGTGGCGTCGTTGCACACAACCATGCAGTCGAGCCCTTCGACCCGCCCGATCCCGGCGACAATGCCGGCGGCGGGGGCGGCACCGTCATACATGCCATGGGCGGCGGTGGCGCCGATTTCCAGGAACGGGCTGCCGGGGTCAAGCAGGTTCGCCACCCGTTCGCGCGGTGGCATCTTGCCGCGTTCGCGCTGGCGGTCGCGGGCAGCCTTGCCGCCGCCCTGGGCCGCGGCCTGCGCCGCCTCGGCAACCACGGCCAGCGCATCCAGGTGGCCCTGGCGATTTGCCTTGAACATCTCCGAACCTGGCGAGAGTTTCGATTGCAGTTTCATTGCATTCCCTTGCCTTGAGCTGTCACTGCCGGCGCACCGGCCGGGCATGTGACAAATTTGCTGCGTCGCAGCGTTATATGCATAGTTTGATATACATCAAATCCAGAATCGCCCCTGCGAAACCAAGGTGCGGCCATTGATTCACAATGGAGAGAAAGATGAAAACCATCTCCGCACTCATTTTCACGACAGCTCTCACCGCCGCCGCAGGGCCGGCCCTTGCCCAGTCCAAGGGTGACATGCTGTTGGGGTTCGGTGTGCATTCGGTCATGCCGACCGACAGCTACAGCGCCACGACCGCCGGCCCGATCCGCGTCGATGACAACATTCGCCCGACCGTAACCTTTGAATATTTCGTCGCCGACAATATCGGCCTCGAGGTTCTGGGCGCATGGCCCTTCGAGCACGATGCCCAGATTGCGGGCGTCGGCGACGTGATCAAGACCAAGCACCTGCCGCCGACCGTGTCGCTGCAGTACTACTTCCCCAACCAGTCCAAGGTCACGCCCTTCGTCGGCATCGGTGTGAACTACACCCATTTCTTTGACGAAAAGGGGCAAGGCGTTCTGGCCGGCGTGCCCGTCAGCCTTGACGACAGCTGGGGCGTGGCGCTGCATGCGGGGATCGACTTCGCGCTCAGCGACAGCTCGGCCCTGCGCGCCGATGTCCGCTGGATCGACATCGACACCAAGGCCAAGGTGGGTGGCGCCCCGATCGGCACCGTCAAGATCGACCCGATCATCATTGGCGCGGCCTATGTGATGAAGTTCTGATACGCCAGAGACGACAGACAGGTGCGGGCCGACCAATGCGCCGGCCCGTTTTTCCTTGCAAGCGCCCCTCATCCGGTGTTCTCCGCCGCCGCGCGGGCCTTAAGCTCCTTGCGGATCACCTTTCCGGTCACCGTCATCGGCAGCTTATCCAGAAACGCGATTTCCCTCGGATATGAATAGCTTGCGAGCCGTTTCTTGACGTAGTTCTGCAACTCTTCAGCCAGTGGGTCGGCGGGTTCCACGTCGGGTTTGAGCACGACATAGGCCTTGACCACCTCAGTGCGCAGCGGGTCGGGTTTGCCGACCACACCCACCGTGGCCACCGCCGGATGGGTAAGCAGGCAATCCTCGATCTCGGCCGGGCCGATACGAAAGCCGGCCGAGGTGATGACGTCGTCCTCACGCCCCATGAACCGGATGAAACCGGCCTCGATCACCCCGCGATCGCCGGTCAGAAGCCAGTCGCCAAGGAGCTTTTCCGCCGTCTGTTCGGGCCGGTTCCAGTATTCCAGCATCATCGAGGCCGATCCGCGGCGAATGGCGATATCGCCCTCACCCTCGACCGGACGGCCCTCGGTGTCGATCACCGCCACCTCGTGCCCTGGCACCGCACGGCCTATGGCGCCCGGACGGGGCTCGAACAAAGCGGCGCAGGAACTGGCGACCATGTTGCATTCGGTCTGGCCGTAGAATTCGTTGATGGTCAGGCCAAAGGCCCGCCGCCCCCAGTCAAGCATCTCGGCTCCCAGCGGCTCTCCCCCGCTGGCCACGGTCCGGAGCCCGGGCAGCGCCATATCGGCCGCCTTCAGCATCCGCAGGGCCGTGGGCGGAAAAAATATATTCCTGACAGAGGCTTCGGTGACGATTCTCTTGCATTCCTCGGGCGTGAACTTGGGCAACCGCGCGGCCACCACCGGCACCCCCAGCGCCAGCCCCGGCATCGCCACATCGAACAGACCGCCGATCCAGGCCCAGTCCGCCGGCGTCCACAGGCGGTCGCCCGGCTGGCCGAGAAAATCATGGCTCATCTCCACCCCGGGAAGATGCCCGGTCAGCACCCGGTGGGCGTGCAGTGCACCCTTGGGGCTGCCGGTGGTGCCGGACGTATAGATCAGCACCGCCGGGTCTTCGGCGCCGGTATCGGCGGTCTCGAACGTGCCGCCCGGCAGGGTTTCCTGCTCGGGCACCATCGCGGTGACGGCGTCGAGCGCGGCCACCATTTCGGCCCCCTCGGTATCGGCAATGATGATCCGCGCGCCTGCATCACCCACGCGCGACGCCAGCGCATCATGCTTGAAGAGCTTGAACAAGGGGATTGAAATCGCGCCGATTTTCCAGATCGCGATATGGGCCGCCGCACACCACGCGCCCTGCGACCTGAGCACGCCAACGCGGTCGCCCCGCGTCACGCCACGCGCCACCAGCGCATGGGCAAGGCTGTCGGCCATCTGCCGCAGGCGGGCATAGCTGATTTCGCCCGCCTCCATGTCGACAATGGCCACCCGGTCAGGCTCTGCCCCCGCCCAGGCGTCGCAGACCTGCACGGCCATGTTCAACCGGTCGGGCAGGTTCCAGCGAAAGCCATCGTACAGCTCATCGTATGGTAAAGGGTTCAGCATAGCCAAAGATCACGCAGAAACGCCGAGAGCGGAATACAGTTTACAAAAACCGTAGGCGACAGACAGCAGGAAAAGAATGGCCATGACGTGTGGCAGAATAAAGGTCATCCAAACGCTGCCGGAGAAGTACTGTTTCTGTTCAATCTGAAGATCCTCCTCAGGAACATCTTCAAGATACCATTTTCGCAGAAACTCGGCCTGAATCCCCCAATGTTTTCTCCAAGCTTCAGCGTGAAGCATCCAGTTTATGTGTACAATATACGCGCCAAGTATTGACAGAATTAGTGCGAACGAAAATGCAATGCCGGCCGCAATTGCATCAACCATATTTACTGGAACCTCTGAAGCAAGGCCAACAATTGTTGGAATTGCCAGCAGACCGCCACCTGAAATCAGAACCGCATTTCTGACGACTATGACACCATACTCAAATGCCTTGTTTTCGTAATTGGCAATCTGGCTCTGAAAGAATGCCTGAGACTTCTCGTACTCTTCTGCAAATGTTTTGTAATCCTTCATCCCATCGCCCCCATCAGCTCGCGCCCCACCAGCATCCGCCGGATTTCCGAGGTGCCGGCGCCGATTTCCATCAGCTTGGCGTCACGGAAGAGCCGCGCCACCGGCGCATCCGCCAGGAACCCGGCACCGCCCATCGCCTGCACCGCCTGGTGGGCCTGTTTCATCGCCTCTTCCGACGAATACAGGCAGCACGCGGCGGCGTCGGCGCGGGTCACCTCGCCCCGGTCGCAGACACCGGCGACGGCATAGACATAGGCACGGGCCGAATTCATCGCCGTATACATGTCGGCGATCTTGCCCTGCATCAACTGGAAATTCCCGATCCGCTGGCCGAACTGGCGGCGCTCAACCATGTAGGGCATGATCTCGTCCAGGCAGGCGGCCATGATGCCCAGCCCGATACCGGCCAGCACCACGCGCTCGTAATCCAGCCCCGACATCAGCACCCGCACACCGCGGCCTTCCTCGCCCAGAACGTTTTCGAACGGCACTTCGACGTCCTCGAATATCAGCTCGGCGGTGTTCGACCCGCGCATCCCCAGCTTGTCGAAATGCGGGCTGGTCGAAAACCCCTTCATGCTCTTTTCGATCAGGAAGGCGGTGATGCCCTTGGCGCCCGCCTCAGGGTCGGTCTTGGCGTAGACCACCAGCGTATCGGCGTCGGGGCCGTTGGTGATCCAGTACTTGTTGCCGTTCAGGCGATAGTGGTCGTTGCGCCGCTCGGCGCGCAGCTTCATCGACACCACGTCGCTGCCGGCGCCCGTCTCGGACATGGCCAGCGCGCCGACATGGGTGCCCGACACCAGCCCGGGCAGGTATTTCTGCCGCTGCTCGGGCGTGCCGTTCAGCCGGATCTGGTTGACGCAGAGGTTGGAATGCGCCCCATAGCTGAGCGACACGCTGGCCGAGGCGCGCGCCACCTCCTCGACCGCAACGACATGGGCCAGGTATCCCATCCCGGCGCCGCCATATTCCTCTTCCACGGTGATGCCCAGCAGGCCCAGCTCGCCCATCTCGGGCCACAGCTCGGGTGGAAAGACGTTGTCGCGGTCGACATCGGCCGCCATCGGTTTCAGCCGCTCCTGCGCCCAGCGATGCGCCATGTCGCGCAGCGCGTTCACGTCCTCACCAAGATCGAATCGCAGTCCCTTGTCGAACATTTCCCGGCTCCGGCATTTATTGAACACTTGTTCATTTATATGCCCGCACACCCCGACCGGTCAATGGGCGATACTCGCCCGTCCCTGCGCCACGCCCGGCAATTCATCTGGCCACAAATACCTGGTTGGCGCATCGGGGTCGCGCCATCGCCCGTGCCGGCAGGTGCGCCGAATCAGGCCGCGTGTTCCTGCCAGACTGCCCCCACCTCGGCCCGGATGATCCGGGCGATGAGCGCGCAATCCTCCAGATCAAAGGTCAGCGGCAGCCGCATGTCGACGATCCCGCGCAGCACACGGTCGCTGGCCGGCATCGGCTCGCTGGGCGCATAGCGCCAGCTGTCATAGCGGCTGGTAAAGCCCGCGGGCTCGGCCGCGCCGAACCATTTCAGCTCCACCCCCCGGGTCAGGCAACGCGCAAGCACCTCCTCGATGGCCTCACCGGGCCAGTCGAGCAGCAGGAACTGGATGGACGATCCGACATAGCGTTCCTTTTTTGCGCGTTCGATCACCTGCAGCCCCGGCGTGCCGCGCAGCCCCGCCTCGACGACGCGATAGCGTTCATTCCAGCGTTCACACTGTTCGTCCAGCCGCGCCAGTTGCGGGCGCAGGATGGCCGCGCGCAGGTTGTCCATCCGCCCCGATATGTTGGGCGTGTCGTATTTCACCGCTGCGAACACCTCTTCGGGCGGCACGGTGCCATGGCGACCATAGAGCATGTAGGAACCCGACAGCAGCACCGCGCGGGCCATCACCTCGTCATCATCCGTGACCAGCAACCCGCCCTCGCCGGAATTCATGTGCTTGTAGGTCTGGGTGGAGTAGCACCCCACCAACCCATGCCGCCCCGAGGGTATGCCGTTCCACGCTGCGCCCATGGTGTGGGCGCAATCCTCGATCACGGTGATGCCGGAGCCGGTGCAGATATCCATCAGCCGGTCCATGTCGCAGATATGTCCGCGCATGTGGCTGAGCATCAGCACATCCGCCTCGTCCACTTTGGCCGCCAGATCGTCCAGGTCGATGACAAGGCCCTCGGTCACGCCCACGAACACCGGCTGCGCGCCGACACTGGCGATGGCGCCCGGCACCGGCGCCAGGGTAAAGGCGTTGGTCAGCACCCTGTCGCCCGGCCCCACCCCGACCGCGCGCAGCGCCGTTGCCATCGCATACCCGCCAGAGGCCACTGCCAGCGCGTGCCGCGCGCCGGTGAGGGCGGCGAATTCGCGCTCCAGCGCCGCTGCCTCGCCCTCTTCGCCGAGGGCCAGGTTGTAGCGGTGCAGCCGCCCGCTGCGCATGACCTCAAGCGCCGCGGCGATCCCGTCGTCGGGGATCGGTTCCTGCTGGGTGAAGGACCCTTTGAATATCTCGTTCATGGGCCATTTGTGCGGGGCATTCCCGCCCGGGTCAATGGCGCGGCGGCCACCGCGCGCCCGTGTTTCACGAAATCCGAAATCGCCCTGCAGGCAGCCTTCAGGCCGGGCCCAGCAGCCGCTCGACCACGCCGGGCAGTTCGCCGTAATCGCCGATCAACGCCTCTGGCGCCAGCTCTGCCACGCCCATGCCATCGGGGCCGAATGTCACCAGTACCGAGGGCACGCCGGCGGCGCGGCTGGTTTCGCGGTCGGTGACGGTGTCGCCCACCAGCAGCGCGCGTTCCGGCGCGCCACCTGCGCGGCGCACGGCCTCGCGCAGGGGTTCGGGGTCGGGCTTGCGCACCGGCAGGGTATCCGCCCCCACCACCGCGCCAAAGGCGTCGAGCACCCCCAGCCGCTCCAGCAGGATCAGCGCCAGGCGTTCGGGCTTGTTGGTGCAGATCGCCACGCGATAGCCCGTCGCCGCCAGCACGCCCACCGCGTCCATCGCCCCGGGGTAAAGCACCGTATGGGTGTCAATGGCGGCTTCGTAGGCATCAAGCAGCACGGGATAGTGGTCATCGACCCAGTCGGTGTCGCCGGGGCGTTTCATCCGCTCCAACCCCAGCGCCAGCATCGCGCGCCCGCCGCGAAAGGCGGTCGAGGCATCGCGCACCGGGTCCAGCAGGTCGCCCGCGCCCATGGCCCGGAAACAGGCATTCGCCGCCGCGATCAGGTCGCCGCTCGTATCCGCCAGCGTGCCGTCCAGATCGAACACAACCGTGCGCATGAATGTTCCCCTTCGCCCTGTTTCAGCCATATCTGGCAGCACTGGCGGCAATCCGCCAATGGCTGTTACATGGCGCAATCATCTTTGAAGCGTCCGGCCTTGCACCAGCTTGCCAACCGGATAAAACGGGCGCAACCGAAAGGAAAGGGTCATCTCATGGCGACGGCGCTAGTCATCCTCGCGGCCGGCAAGGGCACGCGGATGAAATCGGATTTGCCCAAGGTGCTGCATCCGCTGGCCGGTGTGCCGATCCTGGCCCATGCGATGCAGGCCGGCGCGGCGCTGGCGCCCGAACGCACGGTCATCATTGCCGGCCACGGCGCCGAACAGGTGGAAAAGGCCGCGCACGCCATTGATCCGGACCTGTCCGTTGCGCTGCAAACCGAACAGCTGGGCACCGCCCATGCCGTCGCGCAGGCGGCGCCGGCGCTGGGGGGATTTTCGGGTGATGTCTTTGTTCTTTATGGCGACACGCCTTTTATCGGGGCCGACACGCTGCGACGGATGGCCGAGGCGCGGGCGCGCCATGACGTCGTGGTGCTGGGGTTCGAGGCCGCCGATCCGGGCCGTTACGGCCGGCTGGTCATGGCTGGCGAGCAGCTGGAACGGATCCTCGAATTCAAGGACGCGACGGATGCAGAAAAGGCTATAACCCTTTGCAATTCCGGCGTGGTTTGCGCCGATGCCGAAACGCTGTTCAGCCTGATCGACGCCGTGGATTGCGACAATGCCGCCGGCGAATACTACCTGACCGATATCGTCGGGCTGGCTCAGGCGCGGGGGCTGTCGGCTACCGCCGTATCCTGCGACGAGGCCGAAACGCTGGGCATCAATTCCCGCGCCGACCTGGCCGCGGCCGAGGCCGCCTTTCAGGCCCGCGCCCGCACGGCAGCGCTGGATGGCGGTGTCACGCTCAGCGCGCCCGAAACAGTGCATTTCGCGCTCGATACCGTACTTGGCCCCGACACGGTGGTGGAGCCCTACGTGGTCTTCGGCGCCGGCGTGACGGTCGAGGGTGGCGCGCAGATCCGCGCCTTTTCGCATCTCGAAGGCTGTCGCGTGGCCGCCGGCGCGGTTGTCGGCCCCTATGCCCGGCTGCGCCCCGGCGCCGATCTGGATCAGGGCGCGCGCGTCGGCAATTTCGTCGAGATCAAGAACGCCCGCCTTGGCGTCGGCGCCAAGGTCAACCACCTCAGCTATGTCGGCGACGCCGATGTGGGCGCCGGCAGCAATATCGGCGCCGGCACCATCACCTGCAATTACGATGGGGTGATGAAGCACCGCACCGAGATAGGCGAGAACGTATTTGTCGGCTCCAGCACCATGCTGGTGGCTCCGGTTCGCCTGGGCGACGGGTCGATGACCGGCTCTGGCTCGGTCATCACCGAGAACGTGCCGGACGGTGCGCTGGCGATTGGCCGCGCACGGCAGGTGACAAAGCCGGGACTGGCAATGAAATTGTTCGATATGTTAAAACTTAAGGCCAGAAAATAGCCTTTGGAGACCAATAAATGTGCGGAATTGTAGGCATCTTGGGGACACATGAGGTTGCCCCGACGCTGGTCGAGGCATTGCGCCGGCTGGAATACCGCGGCTATGACAGCGCCGGCATTGCCACCATCAATGACGGCCGCCTTGACCGCCGCCGCGCCGTTGGCAAACTCGACAACCTGTCCGACCTGCTGGTGCATGAACCGCTGACGGGCAAGTCCGGCATCGGGCACACCCGCTGGGCCACCCACGGCGCGCCCTCGGTCGCCAACGCCCACCCGCACTGCGCCGGGCCGGTGGCGGTTGTGCATAACGGCATCATCGAGAATTACCGCGACCTGCGCGCTGAGCTGACCGCCGCCGGGCTGGGCTTTGACACCGAAACCGACAGCGAAACCGTGGCGCTGCTGACGCGCCACCTGATGGAACAGGGCGCCGGGCCGGTAGATGCGGCGAAAGAAACGCTCTCACGGCTCGAAGGCGCTTATGCGCTGGCCTTTCTCTTTGACGGCGAATCCGACCTGATCGTTGCCGCGCGCAAGGGCAGCCCGCTGGCGGTGGGCCACGGCGATGGCGAGATGTATGTCGGCTCCGACGCGATCGCGCTGGCGCCGATGACCGACCGCATCACCTATCTGGAAGAGGGCGATTGCGCGGTTCTCACCCGTGCGGGCGTCACCATCACCGATGCCAACGGCGCGCTGGCCAACCGCGAGGTGCGGCGCATCGACGTCGACAGCAAGCGCGTCGACAAGGGCGGACACCGCCATTTCATGATGAAGGAAATCGCCGAACAGCCGGTGGTGCTGGGCGACGCGCTGAAACATTACCTGACGGCAGATGGCCGCGGCATCGACCTTGACGCCGATCTGCCCGATTTCAAGAGCATCGACCGCATCTCGCTGGTGGCCTGCGGCACCGCCTATTACGCCGGTCTGACCGCAAAATACTGGTTCGAACAGCTGGCCGGGCTGCCGACGGATGCCGACATCGCATCTGAATTCCGTTATCGGGAGCCACCGATCCCGGCCCGGACCGCCGCGATCTTTGTCAGCCAGTCGGGCGAGACCGCCGACACCCTTGCGGCGCTGCGCTATTGCGAGGGTCGCGCCGCGCGGCGGCTGGCGGTGGTCAATGTCCCTGAAAGCTCGATCGCGCGGGAATGCGACATCGCCCTGCCGATCCTTGCCGGGGCCGAGATCGGCGTCGCCTCGACCAAGGCGTTCACCTGTCAGTTGGCGGTTCTGCTGCTGCTGGCGCTCAAGGCCGCGCATGACCGTGGCCGGCTGGATGACGACGAGCTGGCAGACCGGCTGTCGACACTGCGCTCGCTGCCGGCGCTGATCGGGCTGACGCTGGAACAGGACGAGGCGTTCCACATGGCCGCCAACCGCCTGGCCGAGTTCGATCATGCGCTGTTCCTGGGCCGGGGGACACTGTTCCCCCTGGCGCTGGAAGGTGCGCTGAAACTAAAGGAAATCAGCTATATACACGCCGAAGGTTATGCATCTGGCGAGCTAAAACACGGCCCCATCGCGCTGATCGACCAGTCCATGCCGGTGGTGGTGATGGCGCCCAGTGACGCGCTTTTCGACAAGACCGTATCGAACATGCAAGAGGTGATGGCGCGCGATGGCAAGGTGATGCTGATCACCGACCGCACCGGCGCGACCGCGGCACAGGATGGCGTCTGGCGCCAGTTGGTTCTGCCCGATTGCGACCCGCTTGTGGCGCCGATTCTTTACGCGGTGCCGGCGCAGCTGCTGGCCTATCACACGGCGGTGGCCAAAGGCACCGACGTGGACCAGCCGCGCAACCTGGCCAAGTCGGTTACGGTGGAATAGCGCGTAATAGCTCAGTCCACGCGAAACACGCGCAGTTCCGGCAGGGCGGTCAGGTCGGCCTCGATCAGCCGCATCGCGGCCAGGGAAATCTGGCTGCCCGCCCCCGGCGCGGCGTCAAGCGGGACCAGGTCGACCGCCACCGCCGTACCCTTTTCGGGGTATTCCACCCGCCCCGTTGCCGGGGCATCCACCAACGGCGTCTTGAGCCAGATACCCGGCTCGCCCACCGCGCCCAGTGACGCGATCGTTATCCCCAGCGCGGTCTCGCCCCCACTGCCTGTGGCCTCGGCCACGGCGCGCTGGCGCTCCTCGGCACTGGTGGTGTCGAATTCATCGGCGGTACGGGCATCGGCGGGCGTATCGCCCGGCCGGGTGCGGGGGTGGATCTGGCCATTACCGTCGGCCACCTGTGGCGCCCTCTCGGACTGGCCCATGCCCAACAGCCCGCCCGGGCCGGCCGCACAGCCCCCGAGCACAACGGAAATAAACAGCATCTTAACCGGTTTCATGCCCGCACCTTAGGCGCTGCCCGCCAGCCAATCAAACGCATATCGCGCTTGTGTCCTGCCGCGCCGCGCCCTAGGTTTTCCGGCATGACAAACCCGCTTGTCGATCCCTTCCACCGCGCGATTTCCTATCTGCGTGTATCGGTCACAGACCGCTGCGATTTTCGCTGTGTCTACTGCATGGCCGAGAACATGACCTTTCTGCCCAAGAAAGAGCTGCTGACGCTCGAAGAACTCGACCGGATGTGCAGCACCTTCATCGGGCTCGGGGTCGAAAAGCTGCGGATCACGGGCGGTGAACCATTGGTGCGCAAGGGGATCATGACGTTCTTCAACGCCATGACGCGGCACCTGGACAGTGGCGCGCTAAAGGAGTTGACGCTGACCACCAATGGCAGCCAGCTGTCGCGCTTTGCCGATCAGCTATATGCCGCCGGCGTGCGGCGGGTGAATATCTCGCTCGATACGCTGGACGAGGAAAAGTTCGCCAGCATCACCCGCTGGGGCCGCCTGCGCCAGGTGATGGACGGCATCGATGCGGCGCAACGCGCGGGCCTGCGCGTCAAGATCAACACCGTGGCGCTGAAGGGCGTGAACGAGGACGAGCTGTTCACCCTTGTCGACTGGTGCGCCGAACGCGGCCTCGACCTGACCTTTATCGAGGTCATGCCGATGGGCGATATCGGCAACGAGAACCGGCTCGACCAGTATTGGAAGCTGACCGACCTGCGCGAACGCCTGGCCGAGCGCCACACCCTGACCGACCTGGCCGAGCGCACAGGCGGGCCAGCGCGCTATGTCCGTATTGAAGAGACCGGTCAGAAAATCGGGTTCATCACCCCGCTCAGCCACAATTTCTGCGAAAGCTGCAACCGCGTGCGGCTGACCTGCACCGGCGAGCTGTACATGTGCCTGGGGCAAGAAGACATGGCCGACCTGCGCGCGCCCCTGCGTGACAACCCCGGCACTGATGCCCCGCTGGAGGCAGCGATCCGCGCCGCCATCGCGCGCAAGCCCAAGGGCCACGATTTCGACTATTCGCGCCAGACCGTCGCGGGGCAGATGACCCGGCACATGAGCCACACCGGCGGCTGATGCCCGGCATGCCTCTGACCGTGCGGCTTTATCGCGTTGCGGCGGGGCTGCTGGCGCCGGTCGCCTATCGGCGGGTCTCGGCCCGGCTGGCGGAACAGGGCGTTTCCCCCGCGCGCCGGCGCGAACGCATGGGCCACGCCACCGCCGCCCGCCCCGCCGGGCGGCGGGTCTGGTTTCACGCCGCCTCGGTCGGGGAAAGCGTGTCGGTCCTGCGGCTGATCGAACGGCTGGGCGCGCGGCTGCCCGATGCGGGGTTCCTGATCACCTCTGGCACGGCGACCTCGGCCCGGGTCGTGGCCGAGCGCCTGCCGCCACGCACCACCCACCAGTTCGCGCCGCTCGACACCGGCCCGGCGCTGCGCCGGTTTCTGTCCCATTGGCGCCCCGACGCCGCAGTGTTTGTCGAAAGCGAACTCTGGCCGCAGATGCTGATCGAAACCCGCGCCACCGGCGTTCCGATCGCTCTGGTCAACGCCCGCCTGTCAGATAGATCCGCGCGCAGGTGGAAACGCTTTGGAGCCACGGCGCGTTACATCCTGAACCATTTCACGCTGATCCATTGTCAAGACGCCCGGACCGAGACGCATCTGCGCGCGCTGGGGCTGGCGCAGGCGCAAAAGGGCGCGAACCTCAAGGCGCTGGCGGGACCGCTGCCATTCGAGACGCAGGCGTTGCAGCGCATGCGCGCACAGATCGGCGACCGGGCGTTGTGGCTGGCCTCCTCGACCCATCCGGGCGAGGACCAGATCGTGATCAAGGCGCATGGCGCGGTGCTGAAAGGCGATCCCCGTGCGCTGCTGATCCTCGTGCCGCGCCACCCTGAGCGCGCCGATGCCATCGAAACGCTGATCCGGGGCGCGGGGCTGACCTGTGCCCGCCGCAGCCGGGGCGACGAGATCGGCAATGAATCACAGGTCTATCTGGCTGATACGCTGGGCGAAACCGGGCTGTGGTACGCGCTGGCGCCGCTGACATGCCTGTGCGGGTCGTTCACGCCCGTGGGCGGGCATAACCCCTATGAGCCCGCGCATGCCGGTTCGGCCGTCCTGCACGGGCCGCTTTACGCCAATTTCGCCGAAACCTACGCCGAGATGGACGCCAATGGCGCGGCGCGCGAGGTCCCGGACGAGGCGTCACTGGCGCGCGCGGTGCCTGAGCTGCTGGCCGATGCGCAGGCGCTGACGGCCATGCGCGACGCCGCCCGCGCCTTTGCCGCGCACCAACAGGACGTTCTGGACGATCTGACCGATACACTTTGCGCGGCACTGGCGCTTGGGCCGCCGCAAGAGGCACCCGCCCCATGCCCGAGCTGATCGTCACCAATTTCAATGCCAACTTCACCGGGGTTTCGGCCACGGCGGCGGCTGTGGTGCGGCGGCAGGTCGACCGCTTTGACCTGGCGCTGGCGGGGCATCCCCTGCCCGGCTGCCCTGCCCCGATCACCCGCGCGCAGGCGATCAGCGCCTCGCGCACCCCACCGCCGGGCCGGCCCTTTACCATCTGGCATGTGCGCCGCAATCCCGAGATGCGCACCGCGATCTATGCCCGCGATGTGCTGCGGATGCCGGTGCGCGCGGTCTTTACCTCGGCCGCGATCCGGCGGCATTCGGCCTTTCCGCGCTGGCTGATTTCGCGCATGGACGCGGTGATTGCCACCACCGAAGAGGCAGCGAGATATGTGCCCAACGTGCGCGCGGTGGTCCCGCATGGGGTCGACACCGACCGGTTCACCCCTGCCGCCAGCCGCGCCGCCAGTTGGGCTGCGACCGGCTATCCGGGCAAACACGGCATCGCCACCATCGGGCGTATTCGCCGCGAAAAGGGCACCGACCGCTTTGTCGATGCGATGATCGCGCTCTTGCCCGGCCACCCCGACCTGACGGCGCTGGTGATCGGGCGCGCGGCTAGGGCGGATGCCGCATTCCTTGCCCGGCTCAAGGCCCGAATTGAAGAGGCAGGGTTGAGCGACCGCATCCTTTTCCCGGGTGAAATTGCGCCGGATGCGCTGCCGGGGCTGATGCGCGCTCTGTCCTGCGTGGTGCAACTGCCCCGGTACGAGGGTTACGGCATGGCCCCGCTCGAAGGGATGGCCAGCGGCGTGCCTTTCGTCGCCACCGACCAGGGCTATTACCGCAGCTTTGCCAGCCAGGGCCGCTGCGGCATCATAACCGAGGCAGGCGACGCCGCCGGGGCGCTGGCGGCGCTGCTGTCTGACCCAGACCGCCATGCCGCCATGTCCCGCGCCGCGCGCGATGCCGCCGAGACCCGTTTCAGCATCGGGCAAGAGGCCGAAGGCATCGCCGCCGTCTACGAAGACCTCTGGGCCGGGCGATAGACGCAAGCATGTCCCGTCACGGCATCAAGACCTGCGCACGCTCGAACCGCACGCTGTCGGTTCCCAGGTCATCGTAAAGGATTTCCACCAGCAGGCTTTGCACATGGCCCAGCGGGAATTCCCAATAGGGCAACCCGTCATCGTCGGTGATGGCGTTGGGTTGGGCGGTCCCGGTATGGCAGGGCGGCAGCGGCCAGTCCTGCGCCGGGCCGCCATTGACCGAGATGCGCAGCCCATAGAGCCCGCAGCGCCAACTGAAGAGATGCGTGACATAGACCAGGTCGCGCCCGTCATATTCGCGCACCGCTACCCAGTTGGCGCGCGTCGCATCCAGGATCGGGCGCACCTCGGTCGCGGTGGTGAACTGGCCGGTGGGCGTTTGCGGCTCGGCCGTCAGGCCGGTTGCCGGGGCAGTCGTTTGGGCAGACGTCGGGGCGGCCGCGCTATCGCCGGCATTATCGGCATTTTTGGCACCACCCGCGCCACCGCCGCCGGCCCCCGAAACCGCCATTGCAAGCGCCAGGAACATCCAGTCGATCATCTTGCACCTCTCCCCTTGGCGGATATCGCCAACTGCCCCCTTCTGCCCGGCGACATTGCCACCTATAGTGGCGGCGGGTAACGCGCATCGGGCAGTTTCGCAGGGTCTCTTCACTATGGCCGCAAAGGCAAGGGAAAACCAACCCTTCAACATCGTCGTCATCGGACAAGGCGGGCGGCTGCAGTTCGAAGCGGTGCTTTTCGCCGCCTCGCTCAGGCGCAATTCGCCGCTCTTTTCAGGCCGGCTGTTCGTGGCCGAGCCGCAGCCGGGGCGGCTGTGGTCATCCAAGCCCGACATCCGCGGTCGCGACACGCGCGACCTTCTGGCCGATCTGGGCGCCGAGATCCTGCCGTTCGAAAGCCGCCATTTCGGTGAAAGCTACGCTTATGGCAACAAGATCGAGGCGCTGATGGCCTTGCCCGAGGGCGAGCCGTTCGTCTTTTTCGACACCGACACGCTGGTACTGGGCGACATCACGTCGGTACCGTTCGATTTCGACCGCCCAACCGCGTCTATGCGGCGAGAGGGCACCTGGCCGCAGATCGAGCTTTACGGCCCCGGCTACAACGAAACTTGGAAATCGCTTTACGACAGGTTCGGTCTGGATTTCGAAAGCTCTCTCGACACCTCATGGCCCGACGAATTCTGGCGCCGCTACCTCTATTTCAACGCCGGTTTCTTTTTTTACCGCTGTCCGCGCGTCTTTGGCCGGCGGTTCCTGGACTATGCGCTGGAGATACGCGACGACCCGCCGCCCGAACTGGTCTGCCAGTCGCTTGATCCCTGGCTTGACCAGGTGGCGTTGCCGCTGGTCATCCACAGCCTGGGCGGCGGGCGCGACACCCTGCCCGAGGGGCTGCTCGATGGCGAGGTAACCTGCCATTACCGCCTGCTGCCGCTGCTTTATGCCCGCGAATCCGACCGCGCGGTCGAGGTGCTGGAACAGGTCGCTGCCCCCAACCGCGTCAAGAAGGTGCTCAAGGAATACGACGCGATGAAATTCATGATCTACCACGGCCGCGGGCACAAGGTGCGCGCGCTTTTCGACCGAAACGACCTGCCCCGCAAGGAACAGGCGATCCGCAACACCATCAAGCGAAACGGATTCTGGATGCGCTGAAAGGGGAACCCAACGGGCTCTTGGCGGTTGGGAACCAGATGCTTGAGATCGAGAACATGCTATTCGACAACTGGGCCGACCTTCTGCGCGTCGTGCTGGTGGGGACGATGGCTTATGGCGCGCTGGTGGCCATGCTGCGGGTTTCAGGCAAGCGCACATTGGCCAAGCTAAATGCCTTCGATCTGGTGGTGACCGTGGCGCTTGGCTCCACCCTCGCGACCATTCTTCTGTCCAAGACCGTGCCCCTTGCCGAAGGGCTGGTGGCGCTGTTTATGCTCATCGGCCTGCAATGGGTGGTCGCCGCCGGTTCCGTCCGCTCGCGCCGGGTCGCGCGTTTGGTACGATCCGAGCCGCAGCTTCTGGTTTACCGGGGCGAGGTCTGTCACGACACGCTACACCGCGAGCGGGTGACAGAGGCCGAACTGGACGCGATCCTGCGCTCGGGCGGGCTTGCCTCGGCGGCGGCTGCACAAACTGTGGTGCTCGAAAGCGACGGCTCGTTCTCGATAACCGCCCGGCACGATGCCGCAAGCACCCGGAAGTTGCCCGCCGGGGCCGAGCGCATGGGCCCGGTCGACAGCTGAAATCCTCGCTGTATGGCGCGGCATCGCGTGCGGTGCCGGGAGCGGCGCAATGCAACAACCCGGTTGTCGGCTCAGCCAACATCGCATACCCCTGTCTGCAACGCAGTCACAGAGGTATCCCAATGTCCGACCAACCGCACAAATTCGGCTTCGACACGCTGCAAATCCATGCAGGCGCCCGCCCCGATCCGGCCACCGGCGCGCGGCAGACGCCGATCTATCAGACCACCGCCTATGTGTTCCGCGACGCCGAGCACGCGGCCGCGCTCTTTAACCTGCAGGAAGTGGGCTATATCTATTCGCGCCTGACCAACCCCACGGTGGCGGTGCTGCAGGAACGCGTCGCCACGCTGGAAGGCGGCGCCGGCGCGGTCTGCTGTTCCTCGGGCCACGCGGCGCAGATCATGGCGCTCTTTCCGCTGATGGGACCGGGATTGAACGTGGTGGTCTCGACGCGGCTTTATGGCGGCTCGATCACCCAGTTCAGTCAGACCATCCGCCGTTTCGGCTGGCAGGCGCGGTTCGTCGACTTCGACGACATGGATGCCGTCGCCGCCGCGATCGACGACGATACGCGCGCGATCTTTTGTGAATCCATCGCCAATCCGGGCGGTTATATCACCGACCTCGACGCCGCCGCAAAGGTGGCCGACAAGGCCGGCATCCCGCTGATCGTCGACAACACCTCGGCCACGCCGTACCTGTGCCGCCCGATCGAACACGGCGCCACGCTGGTGGTGCATTCGATGACCAAGTTCCTGACCGGCAACGGCACCGTCACCGGCGGCGTGGTTGTCGATTCGGGCACGTTCGACTGGTCCGCCTCGGACAAGTTCCCCTCGCTCAGCCAGCCCGAACCGGCCTATCACGGGCTCAAGTTCCACGAAACATTCGGCCCGCTGGCGTTCACCTTTCACGGTATCGCCATCGGCCTGCGCGACCTGGGCATGACCCTGAACCCGCAGGCAGCGCATTACACGCTGATGGGGATCGAGACGCTGTCATTGCGCATGCAGCGCCACTGCGAGAATGCCGAAAAGGTGGCCGCCTGGCTGGAACAGCAGCCGGCCGTGGCCGGCGTCACCTATGCCGGGCTCAAATCCTCGCCCTATCACGAGCGCATGACCCGGATCTGCCCCAAGGGCGCGGGCGGGCTGTTCACCGTGACGCTGAAGGGCGGCTATGACGCCTGCGTCAAGTTCGTCGAGAGCCTGGAATTGTTCAGCCATGTCGCCAACCTCGGCGACACCCGCTCGCTGGTGATCCACCCGGCATCGACCACGCACCGCCAGCTCGAACCCGATCAGCTGGTCGCGGCGGGTGCCGCGCCCGAGACGGTGCGCATCTCGATCGGGATCGAGGATACCGCGGACATCATCGCCGATCTCGACCAGGCGCTGCAAAAGGCCGCCGGCTGATCAGAACGCCGCGCGCGCCATCTGCCGGCATCCGGCAGATTCGCGCGCGGTTTTCCTTTCACCGCTGCCGCACTGGACTCGTTCCATTGCTGACCGGTATACAGTCATGAACTTCTTGGGCTAAAGTCCTAGCGATGAAACCTAATTTCGCCCTGACACTCTCGTTCGACGGGATCGGCCTGCTGCACCGTGTCCAGGGCGGCTGGCACCTTGTGGGCGAGGTCCGGCTGGATGCCGCGGACCTGACCGCCGACCTGGCGGAACTATCCGCGAAGGCACGCGCGCTCAACCCCACCGGGCTGCGCACCAAACTGGTCATCCCCGACGAGCAGATCAAGTACATGGCGTTCGAGACCGCCGAACGCGGCGTCTCGAGGATCGAGGCGCTGGTGCGCGAGGCGCTCGACGGGGCCACGCCCTATGCGCTCAGGGAACTGTCATGGGACTGGTCCGTGCGCGGCAACGTGGTACATGTGGCGGCGGTGGCGCGCGAAACCCTGGCCGAGGCCGAGGAATTCGCCACCGAGCACAAGTTCAACCCGCTGTGTTTCGTCGCCATGCCGGACGAGGCCGCATTCGCCGCCGAGCCGTTCTTTGGCGAGACGAAATATGCCGCCCGCGTGCTTGGCCCCGACGAGGTGATCGACCGCGAGACCGAGATCATCCGCGTCATCGGCGCCGCCCGCCTGCCCGAGCCCGAGCCGGTACCGCCCGAGGCGGCGCCGGGGCCGGTTGCCGGCATGGCAGCCGACGCTGTGGCCGCCCCGGCGCCGCCGCCTGCGCCGGCCCCGACCGGGCCCGCGGCGGAAACGCCAGAGAAGGCCAGCACACCGCCCCCGCCCGCCGATACCCCTGCCGACACAGCGAACGCACCGGAACGCGAAACCGCCCCCGACGCGGGCGCGCCCGGCGCCGGCGGCAAGCGTGGGCGTGGCGGCAAGAAGAAACGCAAGGCAAAACCCGATGCAGCCGCCGGGGCCGGCAGCGTCGACAAGGCGGCCGCCTTTGCCACCAGCCGGGACCACCGCGCGCCGCCGCCGCTCGATGGGGCCAGCCGCGAAGTTCCACTGCCCAAGGCGCGCTTTTCCGCGCCCCCGGCGGTCAAGGAGCCGAATTCGGACACCCAGCCCAAGCTGTCTGTCCCCAAGGCGCCGCCACCAGCGACACCCGCCGCCGCGCCAGTATCCGAGCCAGTATCCGAGCCAGCGTCCGAGTCAGTCAGGCCCCCTGCCCCCGCCGCTTCCACGCCGCCCGGCGACAAGCCCGGCAAATCCGCCGGGGCCGCGATCGGCGCCTTCCTGTCGCGGCGCGGACCTGCCCGGACCAAGGCGCCGGACACCACCGCGCCCCGACCGCCCGCCAGCCAGGTAACCACCCCGGAGCCCCAGCCGCTGGCCAGTTCCGGTACGCTGAACGAAGCGCAGCGCATGACCGTCTTTGGCGCACGGCGCAGCGACGATACCCCCGCCCGCCCGCCGCGCTATATGGCGCTGATCCTGACGGCGCTGCTGCTGCTCTTTCTGGTGGCCGTGGCGGCATGGTCGGCGCTGGTGCTCGATGACGGCGTTTCCGGGTTGTTCCGCAGCAGCGAGCCGGTGCAGACCGCAGCCGACGAAAAACCACCCGCCGACGAACCCGTTGCCGCCCTGCCGGCAGAGGAAAGCAGCGCGCCCGCGGCCACGCGGCCCCAGCCACGCCCCCGCGCCGAAGCGGTAACCGATGAACTGCCCGCCGACGAGGTGCGCGCGCGCTATGCCGCAACCGGCATCTGGCAACTGGCGCCCGACCCGCCCGAGGCCCCCGGCACCACCTCGCGCCGCGACCTCTATCGCACCCAGCCTGACGACCAGCCGCGCTTTGCAGCGCTTTCGGCCGTGCCCGGGGCCGACGCGCTGACGCCCTCACCCCTGCCGCCCTCACCCGGCACACCGCCGCCGGCGCAGGCGCGGTTCGACCTTGACGAACGCGGCTTCATCGCCGCCACGCCCGATGGCGTTGTCACCCCCGACGGCATCACCGTCATTGCCGGCGCACCGCCGATCACGCCGCCGCCGACCCCGCCGCGCGCCAGCGCGGTGGTTCTGGACGATCCTGCCACCGCCGCACCCGAAGCCCCCGAAATCCGGCCCCGGCTGCGCCCCGCATCGCTGGCCGCGCGCGAAGATGACGCCGAAACCGCGGCCGAGACCGAAGCCAATGACGAGGCAACGCCCCCCGATCCGCAGGACGATATAGAACGCGCCCTGCGCGAGGCGACCGAGGAATCCTCGGCCACGTCGCTGCGCCCGCGTCTGCGCCCGGCAAACTTTGCCGCCCGTGTCGAGCAGGTCCGCCAGGCCACGGCAGAGCCCGTGCATGCCGATCAACAGATGTCGGTCCCCATTCCCAGCACGGCCTCGGTCGCCCGTGCCGCAACCGAGACCAACCAGATCTCGCTGCGCAAGGTCAACCTGATCGGCGTCTATGGCAGCCCTGGCGACCGCCGCGCACTGGTGCGGATGGCCAATGGCCGCTATCGCAAGGTCGAGGTCGGCGACCGGCTAGACGGCGGCCAGGTAGCGGCGATCGGCGATGACGAACTGCACTATGTCAAGCGCGGCCGCACCGTGGTGCTGAAGATGCCCAGGGGCTGACGCCTCGCTGCAGGGCAAGCTGACACGGACCCGGGAAAAAACGGCACATCAAGCCGTGCAAATGCCCCACCGCCCTGCCATTATATCGCCACGACAACAGCAATCGAGGTCCGCCATCGCATGGACGGTTTCCTGTTCCAGGCCACCATATTTCTCGCCGCCGCCGTCATATCGGTGCCGCTGGCGGCAAGGCTTGGGCTGGGGTCAGTGCTGGGGTATCTGGCCGCGGGGCTGCTGATCGGGCCGATATTCGGCTTTATCGGCGGGCATGAAACCGAAGAGCTGCAGCATTTCGCCGAATTCGGCGTGGTGATGATGCTGTTCATCATCGGGCTGGAGCTGGAACCCCGCGCGCTGTGGGACATGCGCCACCGCCTGCTGGGGCTGGGCGGGCTGCAGATATCGCTGACCACGGCCGCGGTGATGGCCGGCGGCATGGCGCTGGGCCTGGGTTGGAGCGTGGCCTTGGCCATCGGCATGGTCTTTGCGCTCTCTTCCACCGCGATCGTGCTGCAAACGCTGACGGAAAAGGGGCTGATGCAGACACCCGGCGGGCGGTCGTCCTTTTCCGTGCTGCTGACACAGGACATCGCGGTCATCCCGATGCTGGCGTTCCTGCCGCTGCTGGCGCTGCCCAAGACGCCCGACATGATTTTGGGCGAGACCATCAAGCGCGTCAGCGAAGGCGGCGCGCCGGAACCCGAAGGCGCGCACCAAGCGGCGGTGTCATTCATCCAGAGCCTGCCGGGCTGGGGCGTCACACTGGTGACCGTTGGCTCGGTCGGGGCGATCATCCTGGCCGGTATCTATCTGACAAACCCGGTCTTTCGCTTTATCCACGCCGCCCGGCTGAACGAGTTGTTCACCGCGCTGGCGCTGCTGATCGTGATCGGCATCGCGTTCCTGATGAACCTGGTCGGGTTGTCGCCGGCGCTGGGGGCCTTCCTGGCCGGGGTGGTGCTGGCCTCTTCCGAGTTCCGCCACCAGCTGGAAAGCGATATCGCCCCGTTCAAGGGGCTGCTGCTGGGGCTGTTCTTTATCACCGTGGGCGCGGGGATCGACCTGAACGCGCTGCTGGGTCAGTTCTTTACCGTCATGGGGCTGGCGCTGGCGGTGATCGTGCTCAAGGGCGCGATCCTATATCTGCTGGGCCGCGCCTTTGGCCTGCGGCGGCGCAGCCTGTGGCTTTTTACCCTGTCGCTGGCGCAGGCGGGGGAATTCGGCTTTGTCCTGATCTCGTTTTCCGGCCAGCAGAACGTGATCCCGCCGTCGATGACCGGGCTGTTGCTGTTGGTGGTGGCAATCTCGATGCTGATCACGCCGCTGCTCTTTATCCTCTACGACTGGCTGTCGCGCCGGATGGACGACGGCGCCGAGATCCGCGAACCCGACGAAATAAAGGCCCAGGGCCCGGTCATCATCGCCGGGATCGGGCGTTTCGGGCAGATCGTCAACCGGCTGGTGCGTTCGAGCGGATACAAGACCGTCGTGCTGGACAACGACCTTGGCGCGATCCAGCGGATGCGCCGCTTTGGCATCAAGGGGTTCTTCGGCGACCCGACCCGCCCCGACCTGCTGCACGCCGCCGGGCTGGCCAGCGCGCAGGTGTTGGTGGTGGCGCTGGACGATCCCGACGCAGCCACAAGGCTGGTTGCGTTCGCCCGCCGCAAACGGCCCGACCTGCACATCGTCGCGCGCGCCCACGACCGCACCCATGTGTTCCGCCTGTTCAAGGCCGGGGCCAACGACATCGTGCGCGAACTCTTTGACAGCTCGCTCAGGGCCGGGCGCTATGTGCTGGAAAACATGGGGCTTTCCGAATTCGAAGCGGCCGAGATGGAAAAGATGTTCTACCAGCACGACCGCAAATCTGTGCGCGAGCTGGCAGGACTGTGGGATCCGACCGTTCCGACAGTGAACAACCCCGCCTACATCACCCGCGCCAAGGAGCTGGAGCAGGAATTGCAGACCATGCTATTGTCGCAGCTGGAAGAGCGCGCCGCCGCTTCCGCAGCCCAAACCGACCGTATCGAAGGAATGGCGAAACCGGGCGACACCTGACCCGGCTCAGCCGCCCGCAACGCCCGCTTCGGCAAAGGTCGCCATACCCGAATGGCACGCCAGCGCCCCCTTGAGGATGTTGATCGCCAGCGCCGCGCCCGACCCTTCGCCCAGCCGCATGCCCAGCGACAAAAGCGGCTCTTTCCCCAGGTTTTCCAGCATCCTGGGATGCGCAAACTCGGCGCTCACATGGCCCGCGACGGCGTGATCGAGCGCGCCTTTCTGCGCCCTCTCAAGGCAGGCGGCGGCGGCGGTGCAGATGAACCCGTCCAGGATCAGCGGAATGCGCAGCATCCGCGCACGCACCATCGCCCCGGCCATCGCCGCAATCTCGCGCCCGCCGAGGCAGCGCAGCACCTCCAGCCCGTCGCCCCGACAGGCGGCATTGGCCGCCACCGCGCGCGTCACCACCTGCGCCTTGTGGCTCAGCCCCTCGTCCGAAAGCCCGGTCCCACGGCCGACCCAATCACCCGCCTCGCCGCCATATAGCGCCAGCGCAATCGCGGCAGCGGCGGTAGTGTTGCCGATCCCCATTTCGCCCACAACCAGCAAATCCGTTTTTTCATCAACGGCTTGCCAGCCAATATTCAACGCCTGCACGAACTCCGCCCCGGTCATGGCGGCGCCCTGGGTGAAATCTGCGGTCGGGCGGTCCAGGTCGAGCGCATGCACATCCATGCGCGCGCCGGCCAGCTCTGCCAGCTGGTTGATGGCCGCGCCAACGGCCCGGAAATTGGCCACCATCTGACCCGTCACCTCGCCCGGAAAGGCCGAGATACCCTGCGCCGTGACGCCGTGATTGCCGGCAAAGACAATGACCTGCGGCGTGCGGATCACCGGGCGCGGATCGCCGCGCCAGGCGGCGTACCAGGCGGCCAGGTCCTCCAACCGGCCCAGTGACCCTGGCGGCTTGGTCAACTCGCCGTTGCGCGCCGAGGCGGCACTGCGCGCTGCGCCATCTTCCTGCGGCAGGTCGTGCAAGAGCTGTGAAAACGCCTCGACTGTCCCGATATCCTGTAGCATCCTGTCCCCCGCGGTCTTTCTGACGCTCTCTTACCCCACAGAAACCCGGATTACAGACCGAAAAGAGACTTCGCCATGCCAGGAACCGACCGGCCCGACCTCGACCCCGCCCATATCCGCCAGGCATTGGCGCTGCTCTCGCGCCTGCCGGTGACATCCGGCGGGGCACCGCACGATGCGGCCAGGGCCGCATGGGCCTATCCGGTGGCCGGGCTGATCCTGGGGGGGCTGGCGGCGCTGGCGGGGCTGGTGGCGCACTGGCTGGGCATGGCGCCGGCGCTGACGGCGGTGCTGGTTCTGGGCGTGATGATCCTGTCGACCGGTGCGATGCACGAAGACGGGCTGGCCGACACCGCCGATGGGCTGGGCGGTGGCTGGACCCGCGAACGCCGGCTGGAAATCATGAAGGACAGCCACATCGGCACCTATGGCGTGCTGGCGCTGATCCTGGCTTTTGCTGCGCGGTGGGCGGCGTTGTGGATGCTGTTTCAGGCCGGCCCCGGCCCGGCGGCGGCGGCGATCATGGTGGCGGCGACGGTATCGCGGGGGATGATGCCGGCGCTGATGGCAACCCTGCCCCCGGCGCGCAGCAGCGGGCTGTCGCATGGTGTGGGACAGGTAACACCGGCCACGGCATGGGTTGCCGCCGGCATCGGCATCGCCGCTGCACTGATCCTGACCGGGCTGCAGGCGCCCTGGGCGCTGATCTGGGCCGGCGGGGCCATGCTGGTGATGCGCTGGCTGGCGCAGGCCACCATCGGCGGGCAGACGGGTGATATCCTGGGCGCGACCCAGCAGGTGGCCGAGGTGGCGGTGCTGGCAAGCCTGGCGACATAAAGCATGTCGCATTCAATCAGAAACACCCGGGGCGGGCGTCAAACCGATCTGGTGCGATAGGCAATAACCCCGCGTCCAGGCACGAAAAAGGCCGCACCCACCGGCGCGGCCTTCAATCGTTTCACGGTCCGGCGCTCAGGCGGCGCGCGACACCAGTACCTCGTCGACCTGCTTGGCCGCTTCAACCTCACCCTCGCCGCTGACGGCGGCCACTTCGCGCGTCAGCCGTTCCAGCGCCGCCTCGTAAAGCTGACGTTCGGAATAGCTTTGCTCGCGCTGTTCGTCGGTGCGGTGCAGGTCGCGCACCACCTCGGCAATCGCGATCAGGTCGCCCGAGTTGATCTTTTGCTCGTATTCCTGCGCCCGGCGCGACCACATCGCGCGCTTGACCCGCGCCTTGCCCTTGAGCGTGGTCATCGCCCTGGACACCACGTCGGGGCTGGACAGGCCGCGCATTCCGATCTCGGTCGCCTTGTGGGTGGGCACCCGCAGCGTCATCTTGTCCTTTTCAAAGGAGATCACGAACAATTCCAGTTCGATTCCGGCGATTTCCTGTTTCTCGATCGACACGATCTGACCCACGCCATGGGCGGGATAGACAACATAATCATCGGGCCGGAACTCGGACTTTTTCGATTTGCTCATTCAGTTCTTCCTCACTCATCAGGGGCCGTCGACAACGGAACACGCCTTTCCCCCCACAGGATGAGATCATCCAATGAGCCAACATGTCGGACGCAAAAAGCGTCATCCCCAGTTTGTTGCTCGGGCAGACGGGTCCAGGCGGTTATCTTCAGCTATTTACTGACCATACCACAAATTTCGACATTTCGAAAGCGCAATCACCGCGCCATGCATGCCATGCACCCGCGATCATGGACTGCGTTACGCAGCGTCGTGCCTATGGGCGGCCATTGGGGCCTTGCCGACGCGCACCGGGAGAGTTCAGTTGCCCTCGCCCGGTTTTTCCGAAAAGTACTTTTCCAGCTTGCCTTCTTCGCCGTCGCGTTCCTCGGCTTCGGGCAGCTGATCTTTTTTCGAAACGATGACCGGCCACTTTTCCGAATACTCGCGGTTGAACTCGACCCATTTATCCATGTCGGGCTCGGTATCCGGGCGGATGGCGTCGGCGGGGCATTCGGGTTCGCACACGCCGCAGTCGATGCATTCGTCGGGATGGATGACCAGCATGTTCTCGCCCTCGTAGAAACAATCCACCGGGCACACCTCGACACAGTCGGTGTATTTGCAGGCAATGCAGTTGTCGGTAACCACGTAGGTCATCTTGTACTCTCATCCCATGACTTGTGGCGGTGACCTAATCCAGCCGCGCCGATCATTCAAGCGTGTCGGAACGTCTCAGGTTCAGTTTGCGGCGGTCGCGCTTGGACGGCCTGCCGCCGCCGTCATAGCGCGGCGCGGGCGGCGCGCGGTCATCCGGCAGATCGGGCAAGAGATCGTCATAAAGCGTCTGCGCCTCGGTGGCCGGTCCGCGCCGGGTGGCCAGGGCAAGAATGCGCACCACCCGCACCCGCCGCCCCTGTGGAAAGGTCAGCACATCGCCCAGACCCACGGCCTGTGCGGGCTTCGAAACCTTGCGGCTGTTGACGCGCACATGCCCGCCCGTGACCACCCCCGCCGACAGGCTGCGCGTCTTGAAGAACCGCGCCTGCCAGAGCCATTTGTCCAGCCGGGCCTTTTGCGGCAGTTCGTTCACCGGCGTCAGGTCTTATCCCTGAGCCCCATCAGCGCCGCGGCAAAGGGGTTGTCGGGGTCGATGCGGTCTTTCTTCTCGGGCCGGGCCGAATAGGTGCGTGCGCCCTTATGCTCGGGCTTGCCACCCGGCTTGCCCCTGGGCTTGCCGCCGGGTTTGTTGCCCGGCTTGCCACCCTTGCGGCCGCGCGGGGCCTTGTCATCCCTGCCCTGCGCCTGGCCAGGCCGGGCGTTTCGGGCGCGGCCCGCCCAGGTGAAGGTATAGAACACTTCCTGCTCGGGCTCTGCGGTTTCGGCCGGGGTGGCCCCCGGCGGCAGTTCATCATCGGGGGTGGCGGCGATATCGGGCGCAACCTCGGCCGGTTCGGTCGGTTCGGCGGCCAGCGGCGCTTCGCCCTGATCAGCGATTTCCTCGACAACCTGTTTGGCTGTCTGGGTCTCCGCAGCCTCGGCCTCTGCCCCGGCTGCGGCATCAGCGGGCGCGTCCACAATCGCCTGATCCACCGGTTTCACCTTTTCGCGTTCACCACGCTCGGCGCGGTAGCCAAGGCCGGTCATCAGACCGGCGAACTGTTCCAGCGTCATGCCGGTGATCGACAGCATGTCGGCGGTCGCCTCGAACCCGGCGCGGCTGTCCTGGGCACGCAGCATGTCAGCCAGCCGTTCCAGCATGTCGATACGGATCGCCCGCTCGCCGGCGGCACGATAACCGGCCATGGCGAAATAGCCCTCGGGCTGGCCGGTGCCGGCGGGTACGGTCACCAGACCCGGCGGCGGCGCCTCGGGGAACTCGTCCAGCCCCTTTTGCAGGCCCCACAGCACCAGCCGCAGCCGCGTCGGCCCGGGTTTCAGCAGCAAGGGCATGAAGATCGTAAACTGGCCAAAGCGCACGCCATGCTTGCGCAGCTGGCCGCGCGCCTCCTGGTCCAGCGCCTTGACCTCTGCTGCCACCGCGCCGCGCGGGATGATGCCGAAATTCTCGATCAGACGGAACCCGAAACCGCGGGCCAGACCCGACAGCGTTTCGTCCTTGCTGATCGCGTTCAGCGGCTCGAACAGCGTGGCAATCTTGCGGTCGATGAAATGCTGCAGCCGGCGTTCGACCTTGGCGGTCACGTCCGGGCCTGCGGCCTCGTCGACAAAACCCACGGCGCGCGGCGTCAGCGGATCGCTGCCCTGCACCAGCTTGCCCACCGCCGAGCTGCCCCACATCAGGCCGCCTTGTTCGGTGAAATCTATCTCGGTATCGGGGGCGTTATAGAACCGATCCGCGCGCAGATGGAAATGCGGCGCAAGCGCCTGCAGCCCGGCCTGTTCGACGGTCTTGGCCTCCTGCCCCGCTGCGGTCTTGTCGCGGACGAAACGGAAACCTTCGAGACGGCCAACAAATTCGCCCTCGACGGTGACTTCGCCGGTATCGTTCACTTCGGCCACGATGGCCTCCTTCTGTTTGAGCCGCCGCATAAGCACCGAGGTGCGCCGGTCCACGAATCTCTGGGTCAGTGCGCCGTGAAGCGCATCCGACAGCCGGTCTTCTACCGCGCGAGTCGCCTCGCGCCAATGGCTTTCGTCATCAACCCAGCCCTTGCGTTGCGCGACATAGGTCCATGTTCGGATATAGGCCAGCCTCTTTGATAACGCGTCAATACCGCCATCGGTTCTGTCGATACGGCGAATTTGCTCGGCGAACCAGTCGCGCCGGATGCGGCCATGCTGGTGCAGGTCGCAAAATATGGTACCCAGCAACCCGGCATGTTCGGCGTGGCTGATGCCGCGAAAATCGGGGATGCGGCAGACATCCCACAACAACCGCACCGAGGGCGCATCGGATGCGCGCGCGCGGGTTTCCGCCTGCGCCGCCAGCGTGCGCAGTGCCGCCATGTCGTCGGCCTCTCGCGCGCGGGTCAGGCGCTCGTCCTCGGGGCGCTCTTCGAGCGAGGCAATCAGCGCATCGACATTGCCGAAGACCAGCCGCCGGTTGCGCCATTCCAGCTTGCGGACAGGGGCAAAGCGGTGATCGACGATCGCCTGCGCCACCTCGCCATCAAGATCGGGGGCCTCGCCGGTCACGCCGAAGGTGCCGTCGCGCATCCCCCGGCCCGCACGCCCAGCGATCTGGGCCAGCTCGTTGGGTGCCAGCGTCCGCATCCGGCGGCCGTCGAATTTCGTCAGCGCCGAAAACGCGACGTGGTCGATATCCAGGTTCAACCCCATGCCGATGGCGTCGGTCGCAACCAGGTAATCGACATCGCCGTTCTGATAAAGCTCGACCTGGGCGTTGCGCGTGCGCGGGCTGAGCGCGCCCATCACCACCGCCGCGCCACCCTTTTGCCTGCGGATCAATTCGGCGATGGCATAGACGTTTTCGACCGAAAACCCGACGATGGCGCTGCGCGGCGGCATCCGCGAAATCTTGCGCGGGCCGGTATAGGAGAGCTGCGACATGCGTTCGCGGTGCAGAAATTCCACCCCCGGCACCAGCGCCGCGATGGCCCCGCGCATCGTTTCGGCACCCAGGAACTGGGTTTCGTGCTGCCCGCGCATCTGCAACAGCCGGTCGGTGAAGACGTGGCCGCGCTCGGGGTCGGCGCAAAGCTGGATCTCGTCGATGGCGACGAAATCGGTGCCCAGCCCCTCTGGCATCGCCTCGACCGTACAGACCCAGTACCGCGCGCGGTCGGGCACGATGCGTTCCTCGCCGGTGACCAGCGCCACCACCGAAGGGCCGCGCACCGCCTTGATGCGTTCATAGACCTCGCGCGCCAGCAGCCGCAACGGCAGGCCGATCACGCCGGTGCGATAGCCCAGCATGCGTTCGATGGCGTAGTGGGTCTTGCCCGTGTTGGTCGGGCCCAGCACCGCCAGGACCCGGGATCGTTCGGCCATTCGATGGCTCCGCCTGTTTGTCAGATATCCTTGCCGGGGCTTTCGGCATCCAGCCGGGCCAGCCCCTCGGTCGCCCGCGGATGGTTGGGGTAGATCTGCAACGCCGCCTCATAGGCCCGCCGCGCCAGCCCCTCGCGCCCGGTGCGCTCGGCAATGGCGCCGATGCTGGCGATGGCATCGAAATGCCGCCCCTCAAGCGCCAGCGCGTGTTGCAGGTCGGCCATCGCCGGGCCATCCAGATCGGCCATCGCATAGGCCAGCGCACGGCGGTACCAGCCTTCGGCGAAATCCGGCGCGTGATCGGTCAGGGCAGTGAAATGCTCGATCGCGGCCAGGGCGTCGCCGGCCTCTATCGCGTCGTTGCCGCGCCTGAGCAGCAGGTCCATCGCGGCAGAGCCGGATCTGGACCATTCCAGCTCGATCTCGCGGGCCAGGCGCAGCGCATCGGTCGGATCGGCCTCGTGCAACTGGGTGAACAAACGCTCCAACCGGGGCGAATCATCCGCCCGGACCGGGCCACAGATCGCCCCTATCGCCAGGAACGACGCGACGGTAAGATTGAGAAAGCGGTTTTGAACGGCCATATCAAAACTGAATTTAACGCCCATCGCCGCGAATCAAAGCCCCGGCGTGGCAATTTCGGAGGAATTGAGCATGAGCGACGTCATCAAGGCAGCCGTGGACGCGCTGAAATCCCGCATCGGCGACGGTTTCGACGCCGGCACCGCCAAGTTCGTCATCGACGGCGAAGGCGCAATCCTGATCGACGAAACAGGCGTGCGCGCCGGCGACGAAGAGACGGACGTGACGTTGACCGCATCGGCCGACACGTTCGAAGCGATCCTTTCGGGCGATCTGAACCCGACTTCGGCCTTCATGTCCGGCAAGCTCAGCGTCGATGGCGATATGGGGCTGGCGATGAAACTGGGCAGCGCCCTGGCGTGAGGGAAGACGCCCCGCTATTCGCCGATATGGCCGAGGGGCCGCCGGGCGGGCGAGCCTGGTGGCTGAAAACGGATGACGGGGTGCGCATCCGCGCCGGGTTGTGGCCGGCGCCCGACGCGCGGGGCACGGTTCTGCTGTTCCCCGGACGCACCGAGTATATCGAGAAATACGGCCGCGCCGCGGATGATTTTGCCCGCCGGGGGCTGGCAACGTTGTGCGTCGACTGGCGCGGACAGGGGCTGGCCGACCGGCTGATGGATGACCCGATGACGGGGCATGTGAACCTGTTCAGCGACTATCAGCGCGATGTCGCGGCGCTGCTCGATCTGGCGCACGACCTGGACCTGCCCCGCCCCTGGCACCTGCTGGGCCATTCCATGGGCGGTGGCATCGCCCTGCGCGCGGCGATGGCGGGGCTTGATGTGGTGTCCTGCGTCTTTTCCGGGCCGATGTGGGGCATCCAGATCGCCGACCCGCTACGCCCGCTGGCCTGGTCGCTGGCCTGGGGCAGCCGGCAGCTGGGCGTCGGTCATCACTATGCCCCGGGCACCGATGGCCGCACCTATGTGCTGTACGAACCCTTCGAGACCAACAAGCTGACGCGCGACCGCGAGATGTACGACTACATGATCGGTCATCTGCGCGCACACCCCGAACTGGCACTGGGCGGGCCCAGCCTGCACTGGCTGCACGAGGCGCTGGTGGAAACGCGTGAGCTGTCTGTCCTTCCCTCACCCGACCTGCCTTGCCTGACGCTGATGGGATCGGAAGAGGACATCGTCGATACCACCCGCATCGAAGAGCGCATGGCAGACTGGCCCGGTGGGCGGCTGGAGGTCGTCCCCGGCGCGCGCCACGAGGTGCTGATGGAGGATGCCGCGACACGTGCGCGCCTCTTCGACATGATCGCCGAATTCTGTCACGCGGCGGGCGGCACCGCCGATGGCACCCCGACCCACGCCTGACCCCTGCCCCACATCCCTGCTTGAGCCTGCCGGCACACCACCCTATCTGTCAGCCTGACACACCAGACCCAGGAGAATTCGCGCATGACCCGCCTGCCCCGGCCCACCCGAGACGCCAACGCAGCCTCCGGCCCCAAAGGCCCTGACAGCGCGGGCGACCTGCCGGAATGGGATCTGAGCGATCTCTACACTGCCGAGGACGCGCCGGAACTGGCCCGTGACCTGGAATGGCTGGAAACCGAATGCGCCGCCTTCGCCCAGGATTACGAGGGCCGCCTCGCCGAGCTTGACGCCGAGGGCCTGCTGGCCTGCATCCGCCGTGACGAACGCATAAGCACCGTTGCCGGGCGGGTGATGTCCTTTGCCGGGCTGCGCTATCACCAGCTGACCACCGATGGCGGGCGCGCCAAGTTCCTGTCCGACTGCCAGGAAAAGATCACTCGTTTCACCACCCCGCTGGTGTTCTTCACGCTGGAGCTGAACCGCCTCGACGATGCCGCGCTGCAAGGCATGTACGACGAAAACCCCGAACTTGCGCGCTATGCCCCGGTGCTGCGCCGCATCCGGGCGATGAAGCCCTATCAGCTTTCGGACGAACTGGAACGCTTTCTGCATGACCTCAGCGTTGTCGGCGACGCGTGGGAACGCCTGTTCGACGAAACCATCGCCGGGCTGACCTTCAACGTCGATGGCGAAGAAATGGGCCTTGAGGCAACGCTCAACCTGCTGACCGACCAGGACCGTTCCCGGCGCAAGGCCGCGGCGTATGAACTGGCCCGCGTATTCGGCGCCAACATCCGCACCTTTGCCCGCGTCCACAACACCTGTGCCAAGGAAAAAGAGGTCGTCGACCGCTGGCGCAAGATGCCCGCGCCGCAGACCGCGCGCCACCTGTCCAACGATGTCGAACCCGAGGTGGTGCAGGCGCTGCGCGACGCGGTGGTGGCCGCCTATCCGCGCCTCAGCCACCGCTATTACGAGCTAAAGCGCAAATGGCTGGGCCTCGACAATCTGCAGGTCTGGGACCGCAACGCCCCCCTGCCGATGGAGGAAACCCGCGAAATCGGCTGGTCCGAGGCGCGCGAAACCGTGATGGGGGCCTACAGCGCGTTTGACCCGCGCATGGGCGAATTGGCCGAACCGTTTTTTGACCGCGGATGGATCGACGCCGGCGTGAAGCCCGGCAAGGCGCCCGGCGCCTTTGCCCACCCGACCGTGACCGAGGTGCACCCCTATGTGATGCTCAACTATCTGGGCAAGCCGCGCGACGTGATGACACTGGCGCACGAGCTGGGCCACGGCGTGCATCAACGCCTTGCCGCCGGACAGGGCGAGTTGCTGTCATCGACCCCGCTCACCCTGGCCGAAACCGCCAGCGTATTCGGCGAGATGCTGACCTTTCGCCGGCTGCTGGAAACCGCCGAAACGCAGGACGAACGCAAGGTTCTGCTGGCGGGCAAGGTCGAGGACATGATCAACACCGTGGTGCGCCAGATCGCGTTCTACGATTTCGAATGCAAGCTGCACGACGCCCGCCGCGAGGGCGAACTGACGCCCGAGGATATCGGCGCGCTGTGGATGAGCGTGCAGGCGACCAGCCTCGGCCCGGCGTTCGAATTCATGGACGGCTACGAGCATTTCTGGGCCTATGTGCCCCATTTCGTGCACTCGCCCTTTTACGTCTATGCCTATGCCTTTGGCGACGGGCTGGTGAACGCGCTCTACGCCGTCTACGAAGAGGCGCCGGAGGGCTTTCAGGATAAGTATTTCGAGATGCTGCGCGCTGGCGGGTCGAAACACCACAAGGAACTGCTGGCCCCCTTCGGGCTCGATGCCTCCGACCCGGCGTTTTGGGACAAGGGCCTTTCGATGATCTCGCGCTTCATCGACGAATTGGAGGCAATGGAAGGCTGAACGCAGTTGAAGTTGAACCGAAGTCACATGCCCTGACCTGGTGGTTGGCCTGGATGAGACTGTTTGGTTCCGTTTTCCTGCTCGCGCTCTGTTCGCCGCAGGCTGCTATTGATGCGTCGGATGGCCCGGATACACCTTGGATCGGTCGCTGAGATGTCCGGAAAACCGGGACCACTTCACCTCGATGGTGTTGGTGGGGCACGTCGCCGCGCGCCAGGGAGTGGACGCAGGTGACAACGGTCATTCCGCTGCCGCGAGCCGTGGCGTCAGAAGCGCCGCCAGTTCCGGGCGGCACGATCCGCAGCTTGTGCCCGCTTGCAGGGCCGCGCCGATCTCTTCGACCGTGGTCAGGTTTTGCGCGGCAATTGCTGCCGTGATCGTGTTCAGACCCACATTCAGACAGGCGCAAATCGTGGGGCCTGGATCGACCACGCCTGCACCGGGGCGCCCGGCCAGCAATTCCCCCCCCGCCTGTCCCACCTGCGCCGCAATATGCCCGCGCGCCAGGTGCACAGGGTCCGGCGCGGCAAAGAGCGCGGCCAGCGTGCGCCCATCCTCCATCAGCGCGATGCGGTGCGTACCACGGATGCGGTCCTCGACGCTCAGGCAGGTCGCATCGGGCAGGTTAAAGAGCGCGCGAGCATATGCCTCCCAATCCGAAGGGGCCTCGGCCCCGGCGAGTTCGCTGCGCCACCCCCCCGCGTGACGCGCGCGCGCCCAATAGGTGGCATCGGGCACCTGTGGTCCGACCGATACCGCAAAGCCATACCATGCCGGGTTCAAGGCCGTGATCGCCACGACTGATGCCTTGCTTTCGGGCTGCCCCGATACAGGATCGGTAACCGCCGCAACAAGCGCATCCACCCGGCCCGTGGGGGCGGTATTGCCGGTCCAGTGCATCGGCGCAAATACCTGCCCGCGCTGCACCCGGTCGGTGATTGATACCCGCAGGATGGCCGCCCCTTGCGGACTGGTGACGCGCGCCAGCGTTGCCGGGGCTAGGCCAAGGGCCGTGGCATCGTCAGGGTGAATTTCGACGAACGGCTCTGCGATGTGCTGGTTCAGGCGTGGGGAAAGGTCGGTGCGCGTCATCGTGTGCCAGTGGTCGCGCACACGGCCCGTGTTCAGGCGAAACGGATAGCGCGGGACGGTCCTGGCAGCTGGGAGGCGCGGGATGATTGGCAACATCCGCGCCCGTTTGTCGGGGGTAAAGAACCCGCCATCGCCAAAGAACCGCCCGCCCTCTTGCCGCGCGCTGACCGGCCAGCGGGTGGGGGTCAGCGCGTCGTAATCGGCCAGCGCCAGCCCGGATATGTCGAAATCCCGCCCCAGATCGCCCGCGATGCCCGACAGGGCGGCATGTTCGGCAAAGACCTCGGCCGCGCTCGACCAGTCAAAGGCATCCCCCCAACCCATGCGCGCAGCCAGATCAGCCATCATGCGCCAGTCATCGCGGGCCTGACCGGGGGCGGGCAGAAAGGCGCGCTGACGGCTGATGGTGCGGTCGGAATTGGTGACGGTACCCGACTTTTCGCCCCAGGGGGTCGCGGGCAGGATCACATCGGCAAGCCGCGTGGTGTCGGTCTGTGTCACATCGCTGACCACCACGAAATCACAGCCCTTGATGGCGCGCGCCACGGCATCGGCATCGGGCATCGACACCGCCGGGTTGGTGTGGATGATACAGAGCGCCTTGATCTCGCCGCGCGCCACGGCCTCAAACATCTCAACCGCTTTCAGGCCGGGTTTCTCGGGCATTCGCGGGCTGTTCCAGAAGCCTTGCACAGCAGCGCGGTGTTCCGCGTTCTCGATATCGAGATGGCAGGCCAGCATATTGGCAAGCCCTCCCACTTCGCGTCCGCCCATGGCGTTGGGCTGGCCCGTGACAGAAAAAGGCCCCATGCCGGGGCGGCCGATGCGCCCGCTGGCAAGGTGGCAGTTGATCACCGCATTGACCTTGTCCGTGCCGCTTGTCGATTGGTTGATCCCCTGGGAATAGATCGTGACGACTCGTTCGGTCGCGGTGAACCAGTCGAGGAAGGTGGCCAGATCGCCCTCGGCCAACCCGGTCATGGCGGGGCGCGATTGCCGCGCGGCGGCGAGGGCTTCGTCAAACCCGCTTACATGCCGGGCGATGTAGTCACGATCCACCGCGCCGCGATCCGCCAGCGCCACCAGAGCCGCGTTGAACAGGGCCGCATCACTGCCGGGGGTCAGGGCCAGGTGCAGATCAGCCAGATCACAGGTCGCGGTGCGGCGCGGGTCGACGACGACAACCTTTGTCCCGCGTGTCTTTTTTGCCGTGGCCAGCCGCTGATAGAGCACCGGATGGCACCACGCCAGATTGCTGCCCACCAGCACGACAAGATCAGCCTGATCAAGGTCTTCATAGGTGCCGGGCACGGTATCGGTGCCAAAGGCGCGCTTGTGCCCGGCGACGCTTGACGCCATGCACAGCCGCGAATTGGTATCCACATTCGCCGTTCCGATGTAGCCCTTGATCAGCTTGTTGGCGGCATAATAATCTTCGGTCAGCATCTGGCCCGAAAGGTAGAAGGCGACAGAGTCGGGGCCGTGGTCGCGGATGGCCGCCTGAAATCGGTCTGCCACCAGATCAAGTGCTGCGTCCCAACCTGTCTCATGGCCCGCGACGCGTGGCGCAAGAATACGCCCCTCAAGCCCCAGTGTTTCGCCAAGCGCCGTGCCCTTGGAACAGAGCCGCCCAAGGTTTGCCGGATGCTCGGGGTCGCCCTTGACGGTGGCGCCACCCGCCCCGTCAGGTGAAATGAGCACGCCGCAACCCACGCCGCAATAGGGGCAGGTGGTGCGGATTGCGGTCATGCCGCCGCCCCCCTGAGGAGGCGCGCGACATCAAGGAGGATGCGCCCGTCCTTCACCTCTGCGGGACAGGTTGCGACCGCGCCCTCATCCGCGCCCTGCGCCAGCCCGCTTTCCAGCGAGATGACCCAATTATGCAGCGGGCAGGTCACGGCATGGCCATGCACGATCCCTTCGGACAGGGGCCCGCCCTTGTGCGGGCAGCGGTCGTCGATGGCAAAGACCCGATCATCGCCGGTGCGAAACACCGCCACACAGCCATGAACGGTTTTCACCACGCGCGCGCCGCGCGGGGGGATTTCAGTCAGCGCGCCAATATCAAGCCAGGTCATTCCGCGGCCTCCCGTGTCAGATCGGCGAGCGGAGCGAAATCCGCCTGCGCCTGTGGTGTCGCACGATCCGCCCAGGGGTCGCGCTGATAGATGGTTTGCGACAGGTCGAACCGTTCGATCAGGGCAGCGCGGTTGTCCATATCCTCGACAATCTGCGCCTGCACCCATTCCAAGCCCACCTTGGCCAGCCATTTATAGGGCCGGTCCAGGTATTTGGCGTGTTCGCGGTAGAGCTGGACAAAGGCCACGGTCAGGTCGATGGCCTCGGCTTCTTTCGCGACCTTGGCCAGGTGCTGAACCTCTTTGAGGTCCATCCCCGCCGCCCCGCCGACGCCGATCTCGAACCCGGACTCGACACAGATGACGCCGATATCCTTGCAGGTCGCCTCGGCGCAGTTGCGCGGGCAGCCGGACACGGCAAGTTTGACCTTGTGCGGCGTCCACGACCCCCATAGGCGCTTTTCCAGCTTGATCCCGAGACCGGTGGAATCCTGTGTGCCAAAGCGGCAGAAATCCGTGCCGACGCAGGTCTTGACCGTGCGCAGCCCCTTGGAATAGGCATGCCCGCTGACCAGCCCCGCCGCATTCAGATCGCCCCAGATATGGGGCAGATGCTCCTTTTGCACGCCCAGCAGGTCGATCCGCTGCCCGCCCGTGACCTTGACCGCCGGAATGGCGTATTTATCGACGGCATCGGCGATCGCGCGCAACTCGGTGGGATTGGTCATGCCGCCCCACATGCGCGGCACCACCGAATAGGTGCCGTCCTTCTGGATATTGGCGTGGTTGCGTTCATTGACAAAGCGGCTTTGCGCGTCGTCGGTGTAATCCAGCGGCCAATCGGCCAGCAGGTAAAAGTTCAGCGCGGGCCGACAGACATGGCATCCGCAGGATGTTTTCCAGCCCAGTTCCTGCATGACCGCCGCCATGGACTTGAGCGCGCGCGCCTTGATCAGGCGGCGGGTGTCCTCATGCGTCAGATCGGTGCAGTCGCAGACCGGTTGCGCCGCGGGCATATGAAAGGCGTCGCCCAGGGTGCTGGCCAGAACCTGTTCCACCAGCCCGGTGCAGGTGCCGCAAGACGCGCTGGCCTTGGTTTGCGCCTTGATGTCGGCCAGGGTGGTGGCCCCCCCTTCGATCGCCGCAACGATGGTGCCTTTGCATATGCCGTTGCAGCCACAGATTTCCGCCTCAGGCGGCAAGGCTGCAACGGCTGCCAGAGGGTCCGCGCTGGTCCCTCCCTGATAGGCGGGGCCAAAGATCAGCGTGTCGCGCATCGCCGAGATGTCCGCGCCATCCTTGATCAGGCCGAAAAACCAGGACCCGTCGGCGGTGTCGCCATACATGACCGCGCCGATCAGCCGATCACTCTCGATCACAAGCCGCTTGTAGACACCGCGCGCAGGATCGCGAAACACGATATCCTCGCGCCCCGGCTCATCGGCAAAATCGCCCGCGCTGAACAGGTCCACGCCCGTGACCTTGAGCTTGGTCGCGGTCTGGACCGGCTGGAATGCCGCATCCGTGCCCAACAAGGTCTCGGCGACCACCTTGGCCTGATCGTAAAGCGGCGCGACAAGGCCAAAGAGCTGGCTGTCATGCTCCACGCATTCGCCCACGGCCAGAATATCCGGGTCCGACGTGACCATCTGGTCGGTCACGACAATCCCGCGCCCGACTTCCAGCGCGGCATCCGTGGCCAGCCGGGTTTCGGGCCGGATCCCCACGGCCATGCAGACCAGATCGGCGTCATAGATCGTGCCGTCCTCCAGCAAGACCGCCTCGACCCGGTCCTTGCCCAGAATGGCCTTGGTCGCGCCCTTGCAATGCACGGTGATCCCGCGCGTCTCGAGGTCCTTTTGCAGCAGATAGCCTGCGGTGGGGTCCAGCTGACGCTCCATCAGATGGTCCATCAGGTGAATGACCGTCACCGCCATCCCGCGCAGCCTCAGACCTGCCGCGGCCTCAAGCCCGAGCAGGCCACCACCGATCACCACCGCTTTCGCGCCGGGTTGGCCAGAGGCGTCGATCATCGCCTGCGTGTCGTCCATGTCGCGATAGGTGATGACGCCGGGCAGTTCCCTGCCCGCCACCGGAATGATGAACGGGGCAGATCCCGTGGCGATCAGCAGCTTGTCATAGGGCGCGCTGCCCTGACTGGCATGGACAACCTTGTTTTCACGGTCGATCCGCACCACGGAGTCGCCAAACCGGCAGGTGATCCTGTGCTGTGCATACCAGTCATCGTCATGGGTGACGATTTCGGCATAGGTCTTTTCGCCCGACAGGACCGGCGACAGCATGATGCGGTTGTAATTCCCGCGCGGCTCGGCATTGAGAAGCGTGACATCCCAGCCATCCGGGTCAGCCGCCAGCAGATGTTCCAGCGCGCGGCCCGAGGCCATACCCGCGCCGATGACAACAAGTTTGCGTTTCATCACGCGGCATCCTTCTTGCTTGCGCCGTGTTCGTAATCCTCAAGGAATTGCAGAATCTCGGCGCGGTATGTGTAGTAATCGGGGTGTTCCAGCAGGGCCTTTCGGGTGCGCGGGCGCGGCAGGTTCACATCGACGATCTTGCCGATGCGCGCACGCGGGCCGTTGGTCATCATCACCACGCGGTCGGCCAGCAGGATTGCCTCATCCACGTCATGGGTGACGCAGACTGCGGTGACCTTGGTGCGCGACCAGACCTCCATCAACACCTCCTGCAATTCCCAGCGGGTCAGGCTGTCCAGCATCCCGAAGGGTTCATCGAGCAGCAGCAGTTTCGGCGAGAGCGCAAAGGCGCGCGCGATGCCGACACGCTGTTTCATGCCGTTGGACATGTCCGCCGCCATGCGTTCCATCGCGTCGCCCAATCCCACGCGTTCGAGATAGTATTCCACCACCTCCTGCCGTTCGGCACGGGACGCGCGGGGATAGACGCGGTCCACCCCGATGGCCACGTTTTCCTTGGCACTCAGCCAGGGAAACAGGCTGGGCGACTGGAACACCACCGCGCGCTCGGGATCGGCCCCTTCCACCGCGCGGCCATCAAGCATGATCGCGCCGCCCGAGATTTCGTTCAATCCCGCCGCCATGGTCAGGACGGTGGATTTGCCACAGCCCGAATGGCCGATCAGGCTGATAAATTCGCCCTTCTTCACCTTCAGGTCGAACCGGTCCACCACGGTCAACGGCCCCTCGGGCGTTGGATAGACCTTGGAGAGTTGCGAAAATTCCAGATACTTGTTCTGAATCCTGCTTTTCGCAGCCTCGGCATAAGCCTTGGGCGCATCGTGAATGGGCGTGACCTGCGGCAAATGCCGCGTTTCCTCGAGCTTGGCAGCGATGCCCACATCCATCAGGTATTTCGTGACTTCGGCGCGCAGCCGCTTGAACGTCGGGTCATTGTTCATCGCGGTGCGCACCCGGGGGCGCGGGACCGACACCTTGAACGGAGTCCCCAGCGTGCCGTCGGGGTTCAGCGGCACGATGCGGTCCGCAAGCAGCAGCGCCTCATCCACATCATTGGTGATCAGGACCACGGTTTTCCGGTCGGCCTGCCAGATGCGGGTGATCTCGTCCTGCAGATTGGCGCGCGTCAGCGCGTCGAGCGCCGAAAGCGGCTCATCAAGCAGCAGCACCTGCGGATTCATCGCCAGCGCCCGCGCCACCGACACCCGTTGCCGCATCCCGCCCGACAGTTCGGCGGGCCGCCGCCCCTTGGCGTGGCTCAGCCCCACCATGGCGATGAACCTGTCGACCATCGCGGCGCGTTCCGCGCGGCTGGCGGATTTGTGCACCGCATCCACCGCCAGCGCCACATTGCCCGCGACCGTCAGCCACGGCATCAGCGAATAGGACTGGAACACCAGCCCCCGTTCCGGCCCCGGCCCGGTGATTGGCTGGCCCTTGAACAGGACCTGCCCGCTGTCGGGTTGGGCCAGGCCCGCGATCTGGTTTATCAGCGTGGTCTTGCCGGTGCCGGAAAACCCCAGGATCGCCAGAAATTCGCCCTCCTCGACCGAGAGGGTGATGTTTCTCAGCACCTCCTCGCGGTCCAGCCCCGTGCCGAAGCCTTTGCAAACGTTCTTGAATTCTACAATGCTCATGGTGATCACCGGTTATTCGAGAAGGTGAAAAGTGATTGCAGCGCGAACATCAGCCGGTCCAGCAAGAAGCCGATGATCCCGATGGTGAACACCGCCACCATGATCTGCGCGAGGCTGGCGGAAGACCCGTTCTGGAACTGATCCCAGACGAATTTGCCAAGGCCGGGGTTCTGCGCCAGCATTTCAGCGGCAATCAGCACCATCCAGCCCACCCCAAGCGACAGCCGCAACCCGGTAAAGATCAGCGGCAAGGCCGAGGGCAGCACCAGCCGGGTGATCTTGGTCCATGTGTTGAGCTTGAGCACCCGGCTGACCGAGATCAGGTCGCGGTCGATGCTGGCCACGCCAAGGGCCGTGTTGATGAGCGTCGGCCAGAGCGAACAAAGCGTCACCGTGATCGCCGAGGTCAGGAAGGCGCGTGAAAACAGGCCATCCTGCGTGACATAGACGGCTGAGACGACCATCGTGACGATCGGCAGCCACGCCAGCGGACTCACTGGTTTGAATATCTGGATCAGAGGGTTCAGCGCGGCATTCGTCGTGGGCGAGAGGCCCGCCGCAATGCCAAGCGGCACGGCAATTGCGGTGGCTATGACAAAGCCAAAGAATACGGTCTGCACCGACGTCCATATCTGGTCATAATAGGTGGGCGATCCGGTATAGGGCCGTTCGCGCACGCGGTCGGCCTGCCCGGCGGCGATCAGTTCTGCGTTGCGCACTGCCTGACGATCCATGAAATCCGCGCGGCGGGCGCGTTCGGCCACATGATTGGCATGAAGCACGCCAACCTGTTCCCAGACCTTCGCCGGGCCGGGAATGGCGCCCAGCGAGGTTTCGACCTTTGGCGCCAAAGTGCCCCAAAGCAGCAGAAACCCGAGGATCGCCAGAACAGGCACGCCCAGCAGTTGCCAGATCTGTTTTGCCTGCGCCTTTGGGTTATCCCCGGCGGCGGCGCGCAGCAGCGGCGTCATGAAGGACAGGCCAAGCACCTTGAACCAGCCGTCGAACTTGTTGATCCGGGTGAACAGGCGTGCGCGGCGCTCTGCGAGGACTTCGGCAGGGTCGATTGCAGTCATCTCATACACTCCTTTTGCGCCGGGCCTCAGCCCTGCACCTCTGTGCCCACGATGATCTGCGTGCCCTTCAGGCCAATCGGCAGGCTGTCGATATAGGCATTCGGCTGACGGGCATCGAAAGGCACACCATCGATGGCGTGATCCACCACGTCGCGGAACCCATCGCTGCCAAAGGGGAACATCCCGGCCGGGGCCAGCCCGTCATCGACCAGCGATTGCGCGGCAGCCTCGAACAGGTCAGACAGGAACACGCTTTGCGCGGTCTCGATGAACCATTCATCGCTTTGCGCTTGCGTGATCTGGCCCCAGCGGCGCATCTGGGTCAGATACCAGACCGCATCCGACGTATAGGGATAGTTGGCGTAATAGCGCGAGAAGACGTTGAAATCCGGTACCGGGCGTACATCGCCCGCCTCGAATTCGAACGTCCCTGTCATGGAATTGCGCAGCACCTCCGCGTCGGCCCCGACATAGTTCGGGCGGCTGATGATCTGCACGGCCTCTTCGCGGTTGGCGTTGTCGTCCTCATCCAGCCAGATCGTGGCACGGATCAGGGCGCGGGTCAGCGCGCGCACCGTGTTGGGGTTTTCCTCGACGAAATCCGCGCGCAGGCCGAGTACCTTTTCGGCGCGCATCGGAAAGATATCGAGATCGGTCGCAACCGGCACGCCGATTCCCATGGCGACCGCCTGCTGGTTCCACGGCTCGCCCACGGTATAGCCCGATATGGTGCCCGCCTCCAATGTCGCGGGCATCTGCGGTGGCGGGGTGACGGACAACAACGCCTCTGCCCCGATCTGGCTGGAGATGTTGTCCGCGCTGTAGAAACCGGGGTGCACGCCGCCCGCCGCCAGCCAGTAGCGCAGTTCGAAATTATGGGTCGAGACCGGGAACACCATGCCCATGTTGAACGGTCGGCCCTGGCTTGCGAATGCCTCCAGCGCGGGGCGCAGGGCCGCGGCGGAAATCGGATGGACGGGCTTGCCCTCGGCATCGGACGGGATGGCCGGGCGCATCAGCTCCCAGACCTCGTTGGAAACGGTCGTGGCGTTGCCGTTCAGGTCCATCACGAAGGGCGTGACGATATGCGCCGAGGTGCCAAAACCGATGGTCGCGGCCAGCGGCTGACCCGCGAGCATGTGCGCGCCGTGCAGGTTTCCGTCGATCACGCCGTCCAGCAGCACCTTCCAGTTGGCCTGCGCCTCCAGCGTCACGAACAGGCCCTCATCCTCGAAAAAGCCCTTTTCATAGGCGATGGCCAGAGGGGCCATGTCAGTCAGCTTGATAAAGCCGAGGGTCAGATCCTCGACTTCGGGAAATGTATCGGCCTGCGACACTGTTCCGCCCAGGGCGGCGATCAGGACGGTTGTTGTGAAAAGCTTGCGGATCATGGGGATATCCTCTGGCTGTGGCCCGATTGTTTGGGCATGAAACGAAAAAACCGCCGACCAATCCTGCGCGGGAATGCGCAATCTGGTCAGGCGGCTGTGCCTATGAGGGTTCGGCATTGAACCCCTATGTTCCAACCCGACAACATTGCCGGATCGCTTAGGCTAACCATCCATAGCGGCGGTCACGAAGACAAGAAAAACCCGGCAGGAAACGATCATTTTGCAGTTGCAGCATTTTGATGCACAAAATTTCAGCGCAAATCGGTGGTGGCGTCAAAAATCTGACCATCAAAGAAAGCATCCGGCGCAAGAATCATCTGCCCCTGCTCCGACGCAACAGCCGTTGGATGATGCAGACTGCCCTCCAGCTTTTCCGATGCACCGGGCAGGTCCGCCCCGGCGGCGCGCAGGTTTTGCCGATACAGATCGGTCCGGCAGATCACCTTAGCCGCCGCCATGCTGCGAACGGCATCAAGCCCCTGACGCCTGGCGAGTTGCGCAGCGAACCATGCCACCTGTGACCGCCACGGAAAAGTAGCCGCACCGTCAAAGAAACGGATCATGTCCGGCACCTGCCGCATTTCGCCCCTTGCAGAGATCACCATTTCACCACGCAGGGCGCGGTCCAGCATCTCGACCGGCGCGTTGACATATTCGGGCCGCGCCAGAATTTCCGACGCAATCAGGCGGTTTTCGGGCACGCTCAGCCATTTGGCCGCGCGCCAGACGGCGCGCATCAGGCGACCGGTCAGCGCGGGGTTTGCATCCGCCCGGTCATGGCGCACGGCCAGCACCTTTTCGGGCGCAACCGCCCAGATAGCGCGGCCCGGCAACAGCAGCGTGCCCGCCCCCAACTCTACCGCAACCGAGCCCCAGGGCTCGCCCACGCAGAACGCGTCCACCTCACCCGCTGCCAGCGCCTCGGCCATGCGCGGGGGCGGGATCGTGCATAGCTCATAGGTCAGGCCGGTATTGCGCAGCCAATAGGTGACCAGTTCAACATGGGTGGAATAGGGAAAGGGCACACCAATCCGCAACGGCGCGTCAACCGCCCGCCCAAGATCATCCGCGGCGCGGCGCGCATCGGTAAAGGCAAAGTCATGGCCCAGGACTCGTAATCTGTCGGCAAGCGCCTGCGACACGCCGATGACATCGCCATTGATCGACAGAACCTGCAGAATATCCAGCCGCGCCACGGCACCGCCAAGACCAAGCGCCATGGCCACGGGAACGGGGGCCAGCATCTGCGCCGCGTCAACCTTGCCCCACAGCAGCATGTCCCGCAGGCTCGACCAGGACGGTGCGCGCTGTAACTCCAGCCCCAGCCCCTCGGCCTGCGCAAACCCCATTTCACGGGCGATGACGATGGGGGCCACATCCAGAAGCGGCACAAAGCCCACGCGCAGGGATGTCAGATTCATGACAACAACCCCGCCGCCGTGACCAGTGCGCCCGCCACCTCGGCCACCTTGCGCCCCTGATCCATCGCCGTCTTGCGCAAGAGCGCATAGGCATCTTCCTCGCCAATCCCGCGCGCCTTCATCAGGATGCCCTTGGCGCGGTCGATCAGCTTGCGTTCTTCCAGCGCGCGGCGGGTGGTTTCCAGTTCCACCCGCATCCGCCGGAACATCTGGAACCGCGCAATCGCGGCATCCATCACCGATGCCACGCGGTCGGGCTGCAATCCGTCAACCACATAGGCGGACACACCCGCCTCGATTGCCTGCTGGGTCAGGTCGCGGTCGGTACGATCCACGAAAAACGCGACGGGCCGTTCCTTGGGACCAGAGGCAAGCGCCATTTCCTCCAACGTGTCGCGTGACGGATTTGACATGTCGATCAGCACGATATCGGGCACGATATCACAGACCCGCCGCGCGAGGCCCGAGGCTTCACCTATAACCGTCACCTGATGGCCAAGTGGCAGCAAGCAGTCGATGACCAGCTTTGCCCGGGCTTCATCCGGTTCGACAATGACGATGTGGAGTTTCATGATGCTCTGATGTTCTGCGCCTTTCTCAATCCATGCAGAAACATGCATCGCAAGGGGGAACCGTCTTTTGCCGCAGCCACACAGGTTGATGATCAAAAAAATTGCACCGAACGTGCGGGTGCTTGCTTTTTGTGCGGTGGGTTGACCAACCAGGAAAGCGAGGCACCGCAGGTAGTGCCCCACCGGGTGGTGTAAGAGGCCGCGCGCGGAGCCTTTTGGCGTAGCGCAGCGCGCGGCCGGGGCTGGCGGCCACCGCGCATCTTCGTAGTCTGAGGTTGTTCAACGACCGATGACAACGATGGAGAGCACGATGACCGGGACCATGATTGACCTTCCGGGCGTGATCGCCAGGAGCGATGATGCGGATTTCCTGCGGGAACTGGTCCGAGGTGCCGCGCAGCAGCTGATGGATATCGAGGTGGCCGCCGTCTGCGGTGCAGGACACGGCGAGCGCAGCCCGGACCGGGAGAACCAGCGC
>NZ_QITQ01000039.1 GCF_003260265.1 Roseovarius amoyensis | reverse complement strand
GTGGTCTTCTCGACCCGATCCTGGGTGACGAAGGTCTTGTCGGCGGTCTGCTCGGCGGCGACGGCGGTCTTCTCGACCCGATCCTGGGTGACGAAGGTCTTGTCGGCGGTCTGCTCGGCGGCGACGGCGGTCTTCTCGACCCGATCCTGGGTGACGAAGGTCTTGTCGGCGGTCTGCTCGGCGGCGACGGCGGTCTTCTCGACCCGATCCTGGGTGACGAAGGTCTTGTCGGCGGTCTGCTCGGCGGCGACGGTGGTCTTCTCGACCCGATCCTGGGTGACGAAGGTCTTGTCGGCGGTCTGCTCGGCGGCGACGGCGGTCTTCTCGACCCGATCCTGGGTGACGAAGGTCTTGTCGGCGGTCTGCTGGGATAGTGGCCGACTTTGCCAGGCCGGGTACATTCCCGGCCTGGCAGCCCTCGCCAACCCCGGCTGATCAGCAGCAACAGACAGGGCGTCGACTTATCAATAGATGTATTTGAAACTCATGTTTGTTGGTTGACATCAAAAGATTGGCATAGGATGGATTCGGAAGTTCATTTGAGTTGCGATTCTCTCGGACGCCCTTGTTTTATGGCCTTTCGGCCGATGGTCAGCGCAATAGCATGCTTTCTTTCGTAGGGTTGTCACGACGTCTTGGGGGTCTGAAACATCGGGGGAGTGGAAGTGATCGAGATATTCAGAACGGCCAAGGGGCAAGATGGCGCCGCGGAACGGGTCGCAGGCACGGAGATGTCTCTGGATGCGCCTGCCGATATCTTCTTTGGTGAAACCACTCCCGGAATAGCGTTCTACGAAAAGATCGGCTCGGATCTGTACGTTACGCTGCTGGACGGGACAGAAGTACAGCTGAAGGATTTCTTCGTGATCGGGGCCGATGGCAGCTACAGCCGTCTTCTGGTCGGGGCGAACCGCGCCGAAGAGATCACGGGGCTGGTCGCGCCCGAGCCGATCGCATTTTCCACCGAGACTGTGGCGGATGCGTCACAACCAGAGGATGCCGCGGCGGAGCCGCAGCCCGAGGAACAGGTCGTTGCCGAGGGCGATATCGACCCCGACGATGCATCGCTAGATGTGGTTGATATCTCCTGGTCCGAGGATGGCAGCATGGAGGTCTCGCAAGGGGCGAGTGACGGGGCGTCTTCGCAAGCCGCAGGTGGCGAGGCGCTGGGCCTGTCGATGGATCAATGGCTGCTTGTCGGTGCCGCCGGGGCAGCCGGCACGATGGCGTTTGGCGACTGGAGCAGCGGTTCCAGTGGCGTCGCGCCAACTGCAACAGCACGGACGGCGAAGGTCGCGAACGACGATGCCGAGGCAGGCGAAGGTGCTGGCACTGGCGGCGATACCCTCCCCGCATCTGGCGACGGCGAAAACGGGGAGAATGTCCTGGGGCAACTCGGGGACCTTCTGGGCGACCTGTTGTCTGTCGGCGATGAGGGCGGCCTCGGAGAGGTGTTTTCCAAGGCGGAAGTGGATGATGATGGCGGCTTCGGCTTGCTGGCCGATCCGGCCGCGGTGGAAGACAGCGGTTTGGGCGGGTTGACTGATTTGAATGATCTGGCGCTGTTTGGCGATGCCGACCTGAGCGGGGGCTGGGTACCGGAAGGATGACCGGCGTGTGCGTCATTGTCGCGCGGGAAGCTGTGCGCTGTTTCATGAAGCACAATCATGCCCGCCTGCTGGCGCCCGGATTGAACAAGTACTTTGCGGAAAATCCGAGATGACCCCCGGTTCGCATATGTGCGAACCGGACAGACCGATGCCCGATGCGAAAGGGCGAGCCTGCAAGCTGTATCAGCGATCTGCGACGCCGAAACGAAGGATAAGGTGCCCCATATGCCAACGCGGATCTGTTCCATACCAGAGCCCGCCCCCGCCACGATCGGGGTGCGGGCTTTCGCATGGATGGTGCTCGCGCTTGTCCTTTGCGCATTGGCAAGCATATCGCAGGCGCAGACCTTGCAGCAGGCCGTCTTGATCGCCAACAAAGTCGATCCCTCGATCGCCGCGTTGCGCCAGCGGGTCGCCAGGGAAACGACCAATGTCGAGATCAGCAAGGATGCCCGGCGCCCTCAGCTGAGCATCGAAGGCGACACAGGGTTCGATGATGACGAGGTCGGCGTAACCCTTACCGTCAGCCAGCTTCTGGCGGACTGGGGCCTGTCCAAAAGCCAGATCGCAGCCGCAGAGGCGGGACGCGTCAAGGTCGTGACGGAGCTCAAGGCCGAGGTGGAAAACCTCACCTATGAGATTTCCGACCTTTATTTCGAGGTGGATTCGGCACGCCGCAGAATCGCGCGCACACGCGAATATGTGGCCTTTGCCAGGCGCCTGGAGGGATATTCGAGGGACCGGGTTCTCGCCGGTCTGGCCAACGCCTCGGAGGTGGCAAGAGCACGGTTGGAGATCGCCCGATCCGAGGAGCAGCTTTATCAGCATCAGGTGGATCAGGAAATCGCGCGGGCCGAACTGGAGTTTCTCATGGGACAAGCGGTCGGGCAGATGACGCCGCCGCCCAAGCTGTCGCTGCTCGAACAGATGCATTCGAGCCGGAATGTTATCGCTGCAGTGATTGGTGCCCCTGACTATGTTTCGGCCACAGCCGACGTGGCGATTGCCGAAGCCGGGGTTAAGGCCGCCAGAGCGTCGCGAAAGCCGGCGATCCGGCTGCAGGCCCAAGTGCGTCAGGATCTGAGTGGCGGGCGTGGAAGGTCCAGCGCGGTGGGTCTTACCGCCGGCGTGGATCTGAGCACCAGCAGTTTCCGCGGACGCGAAGTCGTTGCGGCCGAGCAATCTCTGCTGGCCGCGCGTCAGGCACGAACGGCGATCGAGCGTGATCTTCAGAACAGCATGCGGAACTATCGTCAGGAATTGCAGGCTCTGGCGCAGACCAAGCGATCCCTGGCCGCCCAAGTGGAAGACTCGCGTGTGGTGCTACAGGCCTATGAAGGGCAGTTTCGCGCTGGCCAGCGTGACCTGATCGACCTGCTGTCCACCGGGCGCGATCTGTACGAAACGCAGATTGAGCAGATCGAAGTCGAGGATGAATTGAACCGCAAGGAATACGAAGCTGCCAGGACCCTGGGATTGCTTGGGGCGTTGCTGTTCAGAAAGTCGAGATAAAACTGCGAGGATGCAAGGGCGGGAATGGTTCCCGCTGCCGGGGGGCGAGGAGAGTGCAAGATGACGAACCAGACAAGGGCCGATGGCCTCGTCACTGGTTTGATCGCGCTGTGCCGCGCGTACGACACAGATGCGACAGTTTCCAAGCTGACCGACGGGGTGCCGCTGGACGATGGCAAACTGCCGTTGCAGGCGATCCCGCAGTCTTTGCGGCGGGTCAATCTCGCCGGCCGGGTGGTTGAAACAGACCTCGGGGACTTGGCGGAGTACGCTCTGCCGGTTCTGCTGCTTCTGGCTGATGGCAAGACGCTTGTCCTGGAGAAACTCGATCAAGAGAACGCCATTGTGGTTGTTCCCGAGACAGGCGGAGGCCGCACCGAAGTTCCGCGAAGCGAGATCGAAGGGCGATACATCGGTCGTACCGTGATCGCCAAGCCGGTTGATGTGGTCAGTTCGCGGGCCGGCAACCTGTTGAAGCAGGAGCAACGGCACTGGATACTTGGCCCGATTCTTGACAATTGGCCGATCTACAAGGACGTGTTCCTTGCTTCCTTCACGGCCAACCTGCTGGCAGTCGTGACGGCGATTTTTGCCATGCAGGTATATGATCGCGTCGTACCGAACCAGGCGTTTGACACGCTGTGGATTCTGGCCAGCGGCGTTGTCCTGGCAGTGGTGCTGGAATTCTGTCTCAGGGTGATGCGTGCGCGGCTGATCGACATCTCGGGCCGCGACCTGGATCTGCGGCTGTCCAAGCAACTGTTTCACCGGGTGGCGAACCTGAAACTGGCGCATCAACCGCAGTCGATAGGAGCATTTGCCAGCCAGATACGGGAATTTTCGTCCGTGCGTGAATTCCTGACGTCGTCGACGGCCGGGGTGCTCAGTGATCTGCCCTTTGCGATCGTTTTTCTGCTGGTATTGTCCTACATCGGCGGCCCTATCGGCTTGGTCGTTCTGGCAGGTGCTTTGTTGATCCTGGTGCCCGGGATCGCGATGCAGAAATATCTGGCGCGGATGGCGCGTCAGAATACCCGCGAAGGGGCCGCCCTGAACGGGTTGCTGCTGGAGGCGGTTTCCAGTCTCGAAACCGTAAAGGCCGCAAGGGCGGAGACACGCCTTGAAAAGGCTTATGAGCAGGTGACCGCCACCCTGGCCGCATCGTCGGTGCGTACCCGAATGGTGACGACCCTGCTGAACCAGGGGGCGTCATCGACGCAACAACTGGCGTATATCTTCGTCATTGTAACCGGTGTCTACCTTATCAGCGCCGGTGATCTGACGATTGGTGGCCTGATTGCATGTTCGATCCTGACCGGCAGGACGCTGGCCCCGATCACCCAGATCAGCAGCGTACTGGCGAAATGGCAATATGTGCGCAGTTCGCTCGAAACGCTCGACAACGTCGTCAAGCTGCCAATAGAGCGCGACGATACCATGCATTACGCGCGTGCGAACAACCTCAGGGGAGCCTACAACCTCGAGGATGTGAAATATAGCCATGACGACGAACGCGGCGATGCCCTCTCGATCAAGGCCTTTCAGATCAACGCAGGGGAAAAGGTTGCATTGCTGGGCAGCAATGGCGCAGGCAAATCCACCTTGCTGCGCCTCTTGGCCGGGCTGCTGGACCCATATTCGGGGTCTGTCCGGGTTGATGGCCTTTCGATGTCGCAGATCGACCCGATAGATCGTCGCCGCCAGATCGGTTACCTGCCGCAGAACGTGGCACTGTTTCAGGGCACGCTGCGCGACAACCTCGCGTTGGATCATGGTCTGCATACCGACGAAGAGATGCTGGCCGCGCTCGATGCGGTGGGGCTTGGTCCGCTTGTGCGCAAGCATGTCCGCGGCCTGGATCTGACGATCCTCGGCTCGGGCAATGTATCGGGTGGGCAGAAACAGGCCATCGGTCTGGCGCGGATTATCCTGCAGGATCCCAGTGTCGTTATCCTGGATGAACCGACTTCGGCCTTTGACAGCGTGAACGAGCAAAAGGTGATCCGGTTCCTGTCCACATGGTTCGAGGGGCGCACGGCGATCATCGCCACGCACAAGCGGGAACTTCTGGCGCTGACGCCCAGGGCGATCGTGCTCAACGAGGGACAGATCCTGCATGATGACACGCTGAGCAATATCCTGGCGATTGCGCGACGCAGCGCCGAGGAAAACAAGATCAAGGCCGTGAAATGAATACCGCGAGCGACAGGTTGCTGGCCGACCTTGATGGCCGGTTCCGCAGGGAGACCCTGAGAACCGCCAGATACACCGTCTGGGCAATCATCGGGGTCCTTGCCATCGCGGTCACTTGGGCCAGCCTGGCCAAGATCAACGAGATCACCCGAGGTGCGGGTGAGGTCATCCCCATGCGCCGGATGCAGGTCATCCAGAGCCTCGAAGGCGGCATTCTGTCCGAGCTGCTGGTGAACGAAGGGGACATCGTTTCCGAGGGCGAAATCCTTGCACGGATCGACAGTACCAAGTTCCGTTCGGCCTATCGTGAAACCGAAGCCGAAATCGCGATTCTTCAGGCGGAAATCTCGCGGCTTGAGGCCGAGGTCTTGGAAAAGGAGGCGATCGAGTTCGGCTCCGAGGCCGATGACGAGGCACAGCTTGGCGAGGCCCGCCTTTTTCAGGCGCGGCGCACCAAGCTGGATGAATCCATCGCGGCGCTGGAGGCGGAGCAGTCGATTCTCAACAGTCAGATCGAGGTGACGGCGCCGCTGGTCGAGACGGGCTCGGTCAGCAAGATTGAACTCTACCGTCTGCAACAGCAGGCGGCGGCCCTCTCCGGCAAGATCGCGGAAATTCGCAATGCCTATGTGCAGGACGCCTATGACGATCTCGTGGACAAGCGGGCAAGGTTGGCGGCACGTCAACAGGTCCTGATCCAGCGAGAGGACCAGTTGGAGCGCACCGCTATCCGCGCCCGCGTCTCGGGCCGAGTGAACAATGTCAATATTACCACAATCGGCGGTGTCGTTCAGCCCGGCGAAACCATCATGGAAGTGACCCCGATCGACGACAAGCTGCTGATCGAAACGAAGGTGTTGCCGCGCGACGTGGCCTTTGTCGCGCCGGGGATGAGCGCGAGCGTCAAGATCACTGCGTATGATTTCTCGGTTTACGGCGATCTGCGCGGAACGGTAACCCAGATCAGTGAAGACACCGTCGAGGAAGATGGCCCGACCGGAAAACAGGCTTTTTACCGGGTCATGGTGACGACCGACAAGAACTATCTCGAAGGTGGGGAGGAAAGGTATCCGATCCGGCCCGGGATGATTGCGGATGTCGATATCGAGACCGGGCGGCGCTCGGTTATCAGCTACCTGCTCAGGCCGCTGCTGCGGGCACAGTTGCGCTGATGACGCAGGAAACGGATGAGCGGCGAGCGCCGGCGCAGGTTCGGTTTGGAGAAGAAAACAGGATGAATTGTTCGTTACCGGAACGCAGGCAGTCAGGCACAGGCAGGTGGTCGGTGTCGCCCTTGGGCCTTTGTCGACTGGGGCTGGTCATCCTGGTCGGTTTTGCGTTCACTGCTGGGCAGACCCCGCGAGTGCACGCACAGGAGATCCTTGAAGTCGACAGCAAGAGCATAGTGCTGAACCTCAACGAGGCCAAATTCCTGCGCCTGGAGCGTCCGGCCAGCGCGATTTTCTTGTCAAATCCTAATGTCGCTGACATCGACCTTCAGTCGGCTAGCTACATCTATCTCGTGGGCAAGGCTGTTGGCGAGAGTACACTCTTTGTTCTGGGTGATGATGACCAACCGATGATGCGGACCACCGTGTCGGTTGGTGTCGATGCCGAACGCCTGACGCGCGCAGTATCGCGCTCTGTCAGTGGGGGGCGTGTCAACGTATCCTCCGTGGATGGGGCGATCTTTCTGCGCGGGGTTGTTCCCTCGCCCGACGACATCGCCACGGCCGAGGACGTGCTGGCGGCATTGACCGGGCCAAACGCCATCATCGTGAACCGGCTGGAACTGGAACAGTCCGCACAGGTCAACCTGCAGGTCAAGATCGCAGAGGTGTCTCGCACCGTCAGCGATGATCTGGGATTCGGTATCAACGGAAGCGGCGCGCGGGGCACTTTTTCGTCGCCGGTCAGTTCGATAGAGAATGGTTTTGCCGTTTCGGTGACCCCCTCCGGCCTAAACATGAACCTCATGCTTGATGCGCTGTCCCAGCGTGGGCTGGTCAGCATCCTGTCAGAGCCGAACCTGACCGCCCGGTCCGGCGAGACGGCAGAATTCCTGGCCGGGGGGCAGATACCCTATCGTGTTGGGGACAGCGCCGACGACACGCGGATTGAGTTGCAGCCCTTCGGCGTGGAACTGAAATTCACCCCGGTCGTACGGCCCGGGGGGCGAATCGAGATTAATCTCGAGACTCGCGTGCGCGAGGTGGACAGTTCCTCCTCAACCGGCAGTGATATCGGCCCGGCCCTGACCGAGCGCAGCGCCTCGACCACGGTTGAGATCGGGTCTGGTCAGAGTTTTGCCATCGCGGGCATGTTCCAGAGCGGCACACGCCAGTCTCTCGGCGGGCTGCCGGGGCTGGTCAACCTGCCGATCATCGGGGCGTTGTTTCGGTCCTCGGACTATTCCCGTGGGGAAACCGAACTGGTGATCATCGTTACACCATACTTGGTCAAGCCGACCAGCCCGAGGGAGCTTTCTCTGCCCACGGACACGGTGAACACCGTCGGCGGGGTCGAACAATGGGGTACCGGTCAGTTTACCCGACCGCTCAAGCCTGCCCGAAATGGCAGATCGCGCGTGCGCAGCAACAGCGGGGGATTTCGGCTGCAATGATGACCAGGATAAAAGCATGTGTCGTTGTGCTGCCATTGCTGTTGGGGGCCTGCGAGGTGGACGAGGCGCCCAGGGGTGTTGATCGTACGCTGAAACCCAATATCGTCGAAACGGTCGAGCCGTACCGGTTCAAGAACTGCTCGGGAGAATTGGCGCAAGGCGAAGCCGACCGGATTCGCCGGTATCTGCGTGGTCTGGGCCTGACCTCTCAGGACGTTCTGATCGTGACCTTGCCGAAGGGGCGCAACGCCACCCGCGACGTGCAGCGCCGGCGCACGATGACGTCGCTTCTGCTGGCGGTGCCAGCGCAGAAGCGCTTCATCGGCGCGACGGATTTCCGCGATGACTGCAAGTCCGACAGTGAGGGCATCATCCGCGTGGTGCGCACCCTCTCGGTCGAGGCCGATTGCGAGGCAGGTGCAATTCCCAATGGATGTACCACGGCAAAGAACCTGTCGGCCATGCTCGTCAATCCCGCCGATACCTTTCTTCCGCAACCGACTACTGCCGGCGGTTACACGAGGCCGACTGAATGACCGGGGGAATGATGCGCGGCATTCAAGAGATGATGGGCCGTGCCCTGCGGGACGACTCCGGTGCGGTTACGGTCGAGTTCATGATCTTGCTGCCGGCCCTGCTGCTGTTCTTGATCTTCATATTTGTGGTGAGCCTGTACCTGGGCACAGCCAGCGATGTGCAGCAGGCCGCGCAGACTCTGGCACGGGCTTCCTTTCGGGTTGTTCATTCGGGCGAGGAGGTCGTGGATATCTGCGCACAACTGAGCGAAGAGATGCTGGGCGACGTGATCGAACAGGCCGCCTTTCTGAATGCTGAGAAAGTGACGTTCCCGGCGACATGTGCCGATCAGCCGGCCGAGGATGGAAGCGTCACGATCACCATGGTCTATGACCTGACGGGCAGTTCGCTGAGCAGCCTCAGTGAATTGGTCGGTCTGGACTTTGTTCGCATCGAACGCAGCGCGATCTTTTACCCGTAACGTGGCGGTTCGGGTTTACCGGACCAGGGTCGATGCTGAACTTGTGCAGGTATAGTCGTCCAAGATGATCTCGGCGCGCGCGACGTCGATACCGAGGAGATCCAGAATGGCTTCGGCCAAGCCATCGAGGATCGGCAGTGCCAGCAGGTTTGTAACCTCCGAGATGACCGTGTTCAGCGTCGAAAGGATCGTACCTAGGAGAGTACCGAGAAGGCAACCGAGCAGGCCGCAGTTTCGCTGGGTGGCATCACGCTGGGTATCAAGATCGGATTCGATGTCCGAAAGCACCGTGGAGAGGGAGCTGGTCAGGCTGGCTAGCGAAAGATGCCCGGGGACGGGCACGGGAACACCGATCTGATCAAGGCGGATATCGATGTCCTGTGTGTGTCCCGCAATATTGTTCGGGGCAGGGGTTTGCGCCGCGTCGTTGCCGTCGATGGGGGAGAGCAACGACAGTTCAATTCCCAGTGCGGCCGGTGCTGTGGTGGTCGAAAAGGTCGCCAGCGTATCGCCCGGTTCGGACGCCCCGCAGTCGACGTCGGTCAGTGTGGCGGTCGCTGTTGCCGCGCTGAGCGACAGCGAAAGGTCAAGAAGGCGGGCCACGTCCGCAGTCAGATCAATATCTGCCTGCGTCACCTCGGCGGTAAAGGGGTCGTCTTTGTCGAACTGAACGATAAAGCTGACAGGAGCCCGGATCAGGCCGGTTTCCAGCGTGACGTTCGCAAGAGGCGAAAGGTCGAGGCCGGCATCGACTTCTAGCCGCTCGGTGGGGCCGAAGCCAGACAGTCCGGCCGTGGCGAGTAGCAGATCTGCGGCGTTGATGTTGAGATTGGGAAGGATGTTACCAACCCGTACTTGGGCAAGAGACGGCTGTACCGTGATCAGTTCACCCAGCGACAGGGTGCTGTCGGGTATATCGCTGCCGACCAGCACACCGCTGTCGAGCGCGCCCTTGTCCACAAGCATCTGCACTACACTTTCGGATGTGAGGGTAAGGTCAAGCAGTTCCTCGAACGTGATCAGGTTGAGGCTGGTGCCCAGAGTGACCAAGCCGATCAGATCGTTGATGGCAACGTCCGTGTTGACCACGCCCTGATAGCTCAGGACCGAAAGATTGAGCCCCAACGCGTCTTCGCCAAGCAGGGTGCCCAGCAGGGGGGCGAGCAGGGTTGAATCGCGCGTGTCTAGGCTGAGCAACGTGTTTCGCAGCGTGAACGAGACCACTGGCGGGCCGGATCGCGCCACGGCCGAACGGGAAATGACATAGTTGCTTTCGTCGATGATCGCCGACCAGAGCAGGGTTCGCCACGGCGTGTCCACCGTCACCTCGACGGCATTCACACCGCTTGGGTCGCTCTGGTCTGCTGCCTGCACGAACCCGTCTTCATCGTCGTAGGCACCGAAGACGATTTCGTCATCGACCAGTTCGATGGTTCCGTACTGATCATTGCGGCGGACCACGGCGCGGGCGATTTCACGCGCTTCGTCAAGATCATGCAGATGGCTTGCAGCACTCTGGGCGGCGAGATCGGCCTGCCCCTGGATATAGGATTTCTGCGCGTTGAGCTGTGTCACGTCGACGGCCAGCCCCCCAATCAGGATGAGCGCCGGAAAGAGGATCAGCAACAGTAACGCCATCGCGCCGTTCTCGTCTTTTGCAAAGCGGCAAAGCGCTGCCGGCTTTCGCGGGCCGGCCTGGAAGAGCGCGCTAAACAGTTGTGCCACCGCAGTGGCGCGAAGGTAGGAAGGCATTTTTTTGCAGGTTCTCACGGTCGGGTTCCTGAGTGCGCGCATCTCCGGGGGCGACTCAGGTGGAATGCCCCGGTAGTGCCTTGAATTTTCTTGTTTTCCTGGCGTGGCGGCCAGTCGATGTATTGTGTCGGTTCGCGTAAAGGTGAATAACTAATGGCGATATGGTTACATTCGTAGGAATCTATAGTGGAGCCTGTTGATCCGAAAGTCTGGGCAATGCAATTAGTCGCTGATTGGTGCCCTTTAGGCGCAACGATTCGGAGTGCTCGCACGTCTGCTCGTGCGAAGAACGCCGTTCTGATTGAGATGCTGACTGGCCGGGAAGCGATCGAGCTTGCCACTTGGTCGGACGTAAGAGGTGGGGTGCCGGGTTTGGCGCCATTCATTTGATCTGGCCGTCCACTTGGGGCGGTAACTGATTTTGGGGAATTGACCGGATGTCTGCCAGGACGAATTCGAAAAGCTGGAAGGTTTTTGCCGCTGCTGCCCTCGGCGCTGTTGTCGCCTTTCCCCTTGTCAGCTCAGCCGAATACTATTCCCGGGTGGAAGTGCGCGGAAACGAGTTCCTGCGTGGCCAAGACATCCTGGCAGCCTGCGATATCAATGCCGATCATTCGTTTTCGGGGCCTGAAAAGGAAGCGATGCGAAGCTGCCTTATGTCCACCGGCCAGTTCAGGGACGTCAGTTTTGCGCCGCAGGGCGAAACGATGCAGGTTGTGGTCGAAGAGCTGAACACCCGGCCCGGGCGGGTCGAGGTCGGGCTTCAATACGACAGTGAGGCTGGTCCGATCGGCTCGGTACTGTTCGAGCGCTACAACCTTTTTCCGGGGACATTTGGTTCGCTTGAGCTGACGTTCTCGGAAGAGACGCAGGGAATGGATGCCAGCCTCTACCGCAAGGATGCTTTCGCGGGTGGATGGGATGCGGGCATAGACATCCATGTCAGCCAGTCGGATTTCGATGACCAGAACTTTACCCACCGCAGGGCTTCGATCGAGCCGTTCATCGCTCGCCAGTTCAATGAACGAAGCCGGTTTGAGGCTGGGCTGGGCTATCGCAGCGACGCGATCCGGGATGTCAGCCTGCTGGCCAGTCCCTTGGTTGCAGTCGATGCAGGCTCGCATCGGGGCGCCTATATCCGGCTGAGCTATGATTACGACGCGGATGACTGGCGTTTTGGCGCAACGCAACATTTCTTCGGGCTGGGAAGCGGCAATATCGTCAGCCAGACCCGGCTGGAGGCCGAAAAGACCTTTGCTCTTTCCCCAGACGGGTTGGCTCTGACGTTGGGGGCCAAGGGCGGGCATGTCGCCTCGCTCGACGGAAAAGCACCGCGCATCACGGATCGCTTCCTTATCGGTGGCAGCGAATTCCGCGGCTTTGCACCGCGGGGCGTGGGGCCGCGCATGGGCGCGGACAATCTGGGCGGCGAATCCTTCATCGTGCTGACTGCTGAGGTCAAGAAGGATATCGGCAACCTGTTCGGTACGCGGGCGCAGTTGGGCGGGTTCGTCGATGTCGGCTCGGCTTGGGAACTCAGCAACACGCTGGGCGGTGCTGTCGATGATGGTCTGAAATGGCGCTCGGCCGTCGGGATAAGTCTTACGCTTGATATCGGTCGGGTGCCGGTGTCAATCTACCTGGCCGAACCCATCGATAAGGAACCGGGTGACAAGGAACAGAATTTCGGGATCTCGATCTCGACGCGGTTCTGATGCGCGGAACCGGTTGATGAAGGCGAAGAGAGCATGAATGTGAAGGCGTTGCGAGCACTGGGTCTGGCCGTCGGAATGGGCATCGCCTTGTCGGGATGTGCCGACATCGGCGGCGGCTTCGGGCCGATGGCCGGTGCGCAGGATCGCAGCCAGGTATCCGAAACCGAAGCGGTGGCAGAGGCAGCACTGGCCGGCGGGAACTATGAAGACGCCGCCCGGCTTTATGAGAAAGCCGTTGAAGACGACCAGAACTCTGCCTCGGCCTATCTCGGATTGGGGCAGGCCTACATGCAACTGGGGCAACTGGCGCGGGCCGAGTTTGCCTTGCGGCGGGCGCATGAACTGGATCACCGTTCCCCCGAGGTCTTCAACGCACAGGCGGCGCTGAAACTAGAGCAGTTGCACCCGGCCGAGGCAATCACGCTCTATGACAAGGCCCTTGCCCGCGACCGAAAGAACATGTCGGCGCTGACAGGCAAGGCCGTGGCACTGGATTTCCTGTCGCGCCATCAGGAGGCACAAGCGATTTACCAGGAGGCGTTGCGCCACTACCCGACCAATTTCGTATTGCTCAGCAACTACGCGCTCAGCCAGGCGCTGTCAGGTCAGGTGGGGGCCGGGCTGAAGATCATGCAGGAGTTGCTCCGCGATCCCGAAATGGGTGATTCCGTGCGCGGCAACATGGCGATAGCCTATGCGTTGGATGGCCGAACGAGAGAGGCGCGTGCGGTCCTTGAGGGCACGATAAGCAGCAGCGAAATCGAGCAAACCCTCGCAAGCTACGCCGAGATCCGGCGGCGCTTCCAGAAGGGTGAGCCGATCGGCTATCTTATCTTCAGTTGATGGTGGCCGGCTTGATGGTGCGGTCAGAGTGGCAACACTGTCAGGCCGGTGCAGACCAGCCCGAACAGGGCCACTGCCGTGCCGACCCAGATCACTACGAGGGCTATCCGGCCGGGGTGCCAGCGGTCGATCCGGGTCTCACCGGACTGGTCGATGCGATGAATCTGGCAGATCGACGCCTTGGCGGCGGCGCCGATCAGGAAACCGCCCAGGAAAAATAGTAGCAGCGATAGCGTCAGTGGCCGACCGGTGAACTGGTCAATCGCGACCATGGCCACTACTGCAGTGCCGCAGGTGACCAGCAGGAACTCTGGCCAAGAGTTCCGCGAGGTGGATGAGGCTTGGGTTTCGAAGAAGTTCAGATTGCGGCGTTCGGGCGGCATGCGCTGTTCCGTGGGCGCTGGATATGTGTTCCAGCGCTGGGCCACACGTTTGAAGGTCTCTTCAATTTCACCATTCTGCAATCTGTCGTACGGATAGGCGCGTCTGAAATCGAGTTGCCGAGAATTGCGTCCCATGTCGGCGCCCATCTGAGAGTTAACTTAAGATTAGAATACATTAAAAAGAATGTATGTAAATGCCTGCCCGTGTTACTGCAAGGGGGTATGGATCACCTTTTAATACGCGAATCGGCAACAGAGTCGGGTGGCGAGTGCGTCGGGTCGGCTTAGTGGAATTGGGTGCTCTGTCATCAGTATGAAGTAAAAAATCGTATGCTTGGTCGCCATCGGGGGCGGCGCCAGCGTCAAAATCTGAGACGATCCAAAAGATATTCGTACATACAAAAGTATATTGAGGTGCGGGCCGACATCAATTAGGGTGTTCTCGAACTGGATGCCCCGGGGGCATGGACATTGGCGAGGCAGCAGCCGTGAACCTGAAGAGGTGCGGACGCGCTCTCCGGTGCCGGAAAGCTCGGGGCATGGAGAAACCGTGAAAGCGGGCATGAGTGCGAGGGACTGACAATATGGCGACCAAGGAAATCACGGCTACAACGCCCACGGAGTTTCGGATCGGGACGCCGCGCGCGGACGTTCGGTCGGCCGTGCGCAGCGGCAACGATGTTGTCGTCGAAATGGTGAACGGTGATCGGGTGATCATACGAGACTTCTATGTCCCCGGACCGGGAGGCGAGTTTAGCAAACTGACCTTCGCCGATGGGCCATATATCCTTGGGGACGCTGGTGCGTTCGAGGATGAAGGCGGGCAGGCTGCCGGAGAGTCTATCTGGGAAGTGCCGGACGAGATGTGGATGGTCGGGGGGGGGGCTCTTCTTGCGGGTGGGGCGCTCTGGGCGGCCGATGAAGGAAGTGATACGATTTTCCCCCGTCCCACGGACCCGACCGATCCCACGGATCCGACCGATCCCACGGACCCGACCGATCCCACGGACCCGACCGATCCTACGGACCCGACCGATCCTACGGACCCGACCGATCCTACGGACCCGACCGATCCTACGGACCCGACTGATCCCACGGACCCGACCGATCCGTCCGAGCCGGACGACAATGCCAGCCTTCTGGGCGAGGTGATCGATGGCTTGGGAG
>NZ_QITQ01000038.1 GCF_003260265.1 Roseovarius amoyensis | reverse complement strand
GCGCGTAAGATGGATGAATACGAGGCGCTGCGGGCGGAAATCGAAGCTGTGCAAACAGAGATCGCCTCGGATGAGGCACGGGAGGGCGGGACGTGAAGATCACCATGATCGGTACTGGCTATGTCGGCCTTGTATCCGGTGTCTGCTTTTCCGATTTTGGCCATGACGTGATCTGCGTCGATATGGACGCCGACAAGATCGAGCAGTTGAACCGGGGTGAGGTGCCGATATTCGAGCCGGGCCTCAAGCCGCTGCTGGAGCGCAACGTCAGCGCCGGGCGGCTGTCATTCACCACCGATCTGACCGCCGCGGTCGACGATGCGAACGCGGTGTTCATCGCGGTCGGCACGCCCACCCGTCGCGGCGACGGGCATGCCGACCTGAGCTATGTCATGGCCGCAGCCGAGGACGTGGCCCGCGCGCTGACCGGCTATGCGGTGATCGTCACCAAGTCGACCGTGCCGGTGGGCACCAACCGCAAGGTCAGGCAGGTCATCGCCAAGGCCAACCCCGATGCCGAATTCGACGTTGCCTCGAACCCCGAATTCCTGCGCGAGGGGGCGGCGATCGAGGATTTCATGAAACCCGACCGGGTGGTGGTGGGGGTCCAGTCCGACCGCGCGGCAGAGGTGATGGCCGACATCTATCGCCCGCTCTACCTGCGCGATTTCCCGATCGTCACCACCGATCTGGAAAGCGCCGAGATGATCAAGTACGCCGCCAACGCCTTTCTCGCCACCAAGATCACCTTCATCAACGAGATCGCGGCGCTGTGCGAGCGGGTAGGCGCGGATGTCAAGGAGGTGGCGCGCGGCATCGGGCTCGACGGGCGCATCGGCAACAAGTTCCTGCACGCGGGCCCCGGTTATGGCGGGTCGTGCTTTCCCAAGGATACCTCGGCGCTGGCCCGTATCGGGCAGGAACACGCCGTACCTCAGATGATCGTCGAGACGGTGATCCGCGTGAACGAGACAGTCAAGTCGCGGATGATCGAAAAGCTGCGTGACCTGTGCGAGGGCTCTTTCAACGGCCACACCATCGCGGTGCTGGGCGTGACGTTCAAGCCCGGCACCGACGACATGCGCGACGCGCCCAGCCTGACCATCGTGCCGGCGCTGGTGGGCGGGGGCGCCAAGGTGCGCGTGGTCGATCCGCAGGGCCGGCGCGAGGGCGAGGCGCTGCTGCCGGGCGTCACATGGTACGACGATCCCTACAAGGCGGCGCGAGATGCCGATCTGCTGGTAATCCTGACCGAATGGAATGAGTTCCGGGCGCTCGACCTCAAGAAGCTCGCCCGCAGGATGGTGCATCCGCGCATGGCCGATCTGCGCAATGTCTATTCGGCGAACGACGCCCGCCACGCGGGATTCGAGACTTTCACAGGAGTTGGGCGCTAATGCGCATCTTTGTCACCGGCACGGCCGGGTTCATCGGCTTTCATCTGGCGCGGCTTCTGCTCGCCGAGGGGCACGCAGTGGCCGGCTATGACGGGATGACGGATTACTACGATGTCCGGCTGAAGGAACGCCGCCACGCGATGCTGCGCCAGAATGCGGGCTTTTCGGCTACCGAAGCGATGCTCGAGGACGCCACCGCGCTGAACGCGGCGGTCGCTGCCTTTGCGCCGGACGTGATCGTCCACCTCGCCGCGCAGGCGGGCGTACGATACAGCCTGGAAAACCCGCGCGCCTATATCGACGCCAATATCGTGGGAACGCTCAACGTGATGGAGGCCGCGCGCGAGGCGGGCGTGAAGCACCTGCTGATGGCCTCGACGTCGTCGGTCTACGGCGCCAATGAAGAGATGCCGTTCGATGAGCGCCAGAAGGCCGATACCCAGCTGACGATCTACGCCGCAACCAAGAAGGCGAACGAGGCGATGGGGCATGCCTGGGCGCATATCCATGCCCTGCCAGTGACCATGTTCCGCTTCTTCACCGTCTATGGCCCGTGGGGGCGGCCCGACATGGCGCTCTTCAAGTTCACCAAGGGCATCCTCGAAGATACCCCCATCGACATCTACAACAATGGCGAGATGTGGCGCGACTTCACCTATGTCGGCGACCTGGTGCGTGGCATCCGCCTGTTGATCGACGCGGTGCCGGGCGGACCGGAAACGGCGGTCGAAGACGACAGCCTGAGCCCCGCCGCGCCCTTTCGCGTGGTGAATATCGGCAATTCCGACAAGGTGCAGCTGATGGATTTCATCGAAGCCATCGAGACCGAGATCGGGCGCCCGGCGATCCGCAACATGATGCCAATGCAGTTGGGTGACGTCCCCGCCACCTGGGCCGATGCGGCGCTGTTGCAGCGCCTGACCGGGTACAGGCCGCAGACACCGTTTGGCGAAGGCGTGGCGCGGTTCGTGCGCTGGTATCGCGATTACTATCGGATTTGAGGTTGAAGTGTTTTCACTTGCATTGAACGAGGCCCGTATCGCCGTCATCGGTCTGGGCTATGTTGGCCTGCCACTGGCGGTAGAGTTCGGCAAACGACGCCCGATCGTGGGTTTCGACATCAAATCGGCCCGTATCGCGGACCTGCGCAAGGGGCACGACGCGACGCGCGAGGTCACGCCCGGGGAACTTGCTGCGGCGGATGGGCTGACATTCACCGACGACATCGAGGCGCTGCATGGCTGCTCGGTCTTCATCGTTACCGTGCCCACCCCCATCGACGGGCACAAGCGCCCCGACCTCACGCCACTTTTGCGCGCGTCCGAAACGGTCGGCCGTGTCCTCGGGCGCGGCGACCTGGTGATCTACGAATCCACCGTCTACCCGGGCGCCACCGAAGAGGATTGCGTGCCGGTGCTTGAGCGTGCGTCGGGGCTGCGGTTCAACGAGGATTTCTTCGCGGGCTACAGCCCCGAACGGATCAACCCCGGCGACAAGGAGCACCGGTTGCCGATGATCGCCAAGGTGACGTCCGGCTCGACCCCCGAGGCGGCGGATTTCGTCGATGCGCTTTATGCGTCGATCATCACCGCCGGCACCCACAAGGCCCCGTCCATTCGTGTGGCCGAGGCCGCCAAGGTTATCGAGAACACCCAGCGCGACCTCAACATCGCGCTGACCAACGAGCTGGCGATCATCTTCAACCGCATGGGGATCGACACCCAGGCGGTCCTTGAAGTGGCAGGGACCAAGTGGAATTTTCTGCCCTTCCGTCCCGGGCTGGTGGGCGGGCACTGCATCGGGGTCGATCCCTACTATCTGACCCACAAGGCCGAGGCGATCGGCTATCACCCGCAGATCATCTTGGCCGGTCGGCGCCTGAACGACGGGATGGGCGCGCATGTGGCCGGCCAGCTGGTCAAGGAGATGCTGCGCCGGCGGATCCAGGTCAATGGCGCGCGGGTGCTGATGCTGGGACTGACCTTCAAGGAAAACTGCCCCGACCTGCGCAACACCCGCGTCGTGGATGTGATCGCCGGGTTACGGGAATACGGTGTCGAGGTCGATGTCCATGACCCTTGGGTCGATGCGGACGAGGCGCGGGCGGAATACGGTCTCGTGCCGGTGTCCGAGCCACGATCGGGCTCCTATGACGGTATCGTTCTCGCCGTGGCGCATGACCAGTTCCGCAAGCTGGGCGCGAAAGCCATCCGCGGCTTCGGGCGCGATCCACATGTCCTTTACGATCTGAAATATGTGCTGTCGGCAGGCGACAGCGACCTGCGGTTGTGAGGACGCGATGATGAAGAGGCTTGTGTTCGATGCGGTAGACCTCAGATCCGCCCTCGCTACGCAGGATGTGGCGCTTCGCGAGATGATCGCCGACTATCGAGCGGCGGGTTTCGAGATCATTTTGAGTATGCCGGGCGGCCTTCCGTCACACAATGAGAGCACTCCTGAGGAGAGTCTCGGAGAACTTCAGGCACTGGCCGGATTGTGTGACGCGATCGCATTTGGCGGGCCAGGCGCCGGGTCGCGGGCATTGCATCTCGACGACAAGGCGGTAAGCCCCGATGAGTTCCTCCGCCTGGACTATGACGAACTGCTTTCATTGGTGGAGGTGTCATGATCGTCTTTCCCATGGCCGGGTTGAGCAGACGTTTCACGGATGTGGGGTACGATGTCCCGAAATTCCAACTGCCTCTCTGGGGCGGGCATGTCTTCGATTATGCGGTTGCAAGTTTTGCGTCCTCGTTTGAACGCACGCCGTTTCTGTTCATCTATCGCGAAACTGGCGGGGTAAGAGCGTTCATCGAGGCGCGCACGGCCGTTCTGGGTATAAAAAATGTGCGGTTCTCGCAGCTTGGGTTCGCTACTGCGGGACAGGCCGAAACCGTGGAGCTTGGTCTTGACGCTGCTGAAGTGTCTTACAATACGCCCTTGACGATCTTCAACATCGACACATTCCGCAGACCAGAGCGCTCACCTTTTCCGTTAACGTCAAAACTTTCGGGCTGGCTGGAGGTTTTCCATGGCGAAGGGGAGAACTGGTCTTTTGTCAAACCTGCAGGTGATGGCTCTGGTTTGGTAACCGAAACAGCCGAGAAAGTGGCGATCAGCGACTTGTGTTCAGACGGTCTCTATCACTTTGCAACGGCGGCGTTGTTTCGCGAGGCGCTGGCGGCGGAACGCGCGGCCCCGAGTGCGGCGGAACTCTACATCGCACCAATATACAATCACTTGATCGCCAACGGTCATCCGGTGGGCTACGGAGAAATCGCCACCCAGGATCTCGTTTTTTGCGGGATCCCAACGGAGTACGAGGCATTGTCCGGTACGCACGCGCCGTGGGCCGTACGGGAAGGAGCCGAAAGGTGACGGCGCGAGAGGAGATGACGGGGACTCGTCTCGTCGTCGATGTAGACGGCACGCTTGCGCATGACGATGCGCACCTGCCTTATGGCGACCGTCTGCCAAGGAGTGATGTCATCGCGCGCGTCAATGAATTGTACAGCCGTGGCGTTCAGATTGTGATCTACAGTGCACGCAACATGCGCACCTACGAGAGCAACCTTGGCTTGATCAATCTGCACACGCTACCCGTTCTTGTATCGTGGCTGGAGCGTCATGGCGTTTGCTACCACGAAATTTACATGGGAAAACCTTGGTGTGGAACCGAAGGGTTTTACGTACGAGCCAATGGGATAAGGCCGGATCGTTTCCTGGCACTGCCGTTAGACGCCATTGAAGCGATGCTCGTCATGAGTCCCGAGCATAAAGTGGTAGCAACTTGATGGCATCTGATTGGAACACCCTGATCACCTCAGGCGCCTATGTCGGAGAGGAGATGCAGGCCGAGTTCGGTCGCATTCCTCCGGCTTTTCTTCCGATCGGTGCAGCATTTCTTGTCCAGCACCAACTGCGAGAGGCAAAAGGTCGACAGAGCATCTGGCTTTCGTTGCCGAATGACTATGCGATGACTGCTTCGCAGGAACGGCTTCTAGATGACACGGGCGTACGCGTGTTTCGTGCCGAGCCCCGCAAGTCGCTCGGCCTGTCGGTGTTTCAAGCCGTTCTGGAAATCGAGCCGGATCGCCCCATCGAAATTATCCATGGTGACACGCTTGTGCTGGATCCGGCCTTGCCAGAAACAGACGCTGTTTCTGTCAGCAAAGTCACCGAGCAATACAAATGGGGACTGGTTGAGGCTAGCGAAGGGCAAGTGCGCGGTGTCAAGGATGCGGATCGCAGCGATACAATTTCGTCGGAGGCGCTGATCCTATCTGGTTACTTCGCGATCCGCGAACCTTGGCGGTTGCTTAAATGCCTTGTAGCGCGGGATTTTAGCTTCACTGGTGCGCTGGATACTTACGCTGCCGAAGTCCCCGTCACGGTAAATGATGGTGTCATGACGCTCGATTGTGGCCATCTCAAGACATTCTATGACTCGCGGCGGAGCCTCGCAGCCGCGCGGCATTTCAACTCTATCGGTATCGAGGGCGGCGTCGTGCGCAAGCGCAGTCGCGATCGGCGCAAGATAGATGCAGAAGCCAACTGGCTGCGTTCGGTACCGGCTGACCTGCAACCCTTCACTGCGCGCCTGATCGAAGATCCGGGCGCACCATCCAGTGGAGAATATCGTACGCTCTACTGTAGCTACCCAACGCTTGCGGAGCTTTATTTGGCCCGCACACCGCAGGTCGTGTGGCACAAAATCCTCAACTCATGTCTCGATTATCTGGGCAAAGCGGCAGCGCATGCTGTCCCCGAGAGGGAGACGTACTTCAAGTGGTTGGTCATCGGCAAGTTGCGCGAGCGGATGGCACAGTATCCAGAGTTTCTGCCGAAACCCGACGTGTTGCTAAAGATTAACGGTCAGCAAGTAGGTACGCTTGAAGATATCGTGGCGCAGCTCGCGGAGATCGTCGCGCACGCACCCCGGCGCGCGGCCTGCGTGATGCACGGCGATTTCTGTTTCTCGAACATGCTCTACGACCTGCGCAGCGACCGGATCCAGCTCATCGACCCGCGCGGTCTCGTCGGGGACGAGATGACCATCTATGGCGATCTGCGTTACGACATCGCCAAGCTGGGGCACAGCATCCTGGGCCGCTACGATCAGATCTTGGGTGAGCGGTTGCGGGCGGGAGGCACAGCCGCCGAGGTGACGTTCGACATCCCGCCGGATCCCGATCGCGAATGGCTCGAGGACTCGTTCCTGAACGCCCGCGTGTCCGGGCAATGCTGCGACGCACCCGAAGTCAAGGCGGCGATGGTCTCGCTGTTCCTGTCGATGATCCCGCTGCACGCCGACGCACCCGACCGCCAGCGGGCCCTCTTTGCCAACGGGCTGCGGTTGTTCGAGCGTTTTTTCGAACCGAGATAGTCTCAGCACCTCGCACCAAGACTTTTGGCATCTAAGAACAAAGGGCAACCGATGCTTCCAAGATCCCTGAAACCGTTTCTTCTAATCGGCTCCGCGAAGTCCGGAACGACGTCCTTGTTCGCAGATATTTGCCAGCATCCGGATGTTTTCCTTCCCCCCGTTAAGGAACCGGGGGATCTTTGCCATGACAAGGTACTCACTACAAAAGGTCGTGCGAAGTACTTCTCGCTGTTTGCGAACGCGCCAGAAGGTACTTGGGTCGGGGATGCTTCGACAACCTATACCCATCGGCACAAGTATCCGGGTGTGCCAGAGCGGGCGAAGTCAGTTCTGGGAGAGGATGTTGATATCATTTTCATCGGGCGCAATCCTGTCGAAAGGTTGAAAAGCCACTACCGCCATAGGATTCTTACGGGCCGGGTGGAAGGTCCACTATCCGATGTCCTTTTGGAAGACTCCGACTTTCTACTGCAATCGAAATACGACCTCCAGCTGGAGGTCTGGTTAGATGCCTTTAGTAGAGATCGCATTCTTATTCTGAAATTCGAAGACTATATTCGCGCTCCTGATGATGTGGTGCACCGAATCTGGCGGCATCTCGGCCTACGACGGGTTGCCGCCAACCTTGGGCAGCGCAGGAATGTCTCGGCAGGACGCTTCATGAACGACGGTTTGTTTGGGCGATTGATCCGCTCGCCAGTTTACAAGCGGCATCTGAGAAATCTGATGCCCGAACGGTTGCGTGTCGGGTTGCAGCCTGTTCTTTTGCAACGGCATGAAGGCAAGTTCACCGACGACCTGCCTGCAGAACGTGAGCAGTCGCTGCGGCAGGAACTCATGGAGGCCTGCCGCAATTTCTACGCCATGGCTGAGCGGTTCGAATGAGTGCGAGGCGATCATTTCCGAAAGAGGCGACACGATGACCCTGACACGTGGTATCTCCACCTCGCTCGGCCGAATGGTCCTGCGAGGCACCGCGCGGCTGATCGGTGGGCGGGTGGCGCGCACGATCGTGACGCTTGCAGGCATCGCAGTGTTGGCTCGTCTGCTGACCCCGGGGGATTTTGGCGTCGTCGCCGTCGCCGCGATGATCCTGCCACTTAGTCGCGCACTTCTCGATGGCCTCATCGACGTGCCCACAATCCGGGAGGATGCGCTTGACCAGGAGGGGCTGGCGAATCTGATCTGGGTGGGCGTCACGCTGATGACAGGACTGGCGGTGCTGCTCTGGCTGGCCGCCCCCGGCCTTGCGGTTCTGCTCAACTCGTCGCGCCTGGACGACGTGCTGCGTGTGCTGTGTTTCGGGCTGCTATTGCAACCCTTCATCGCGTCCAGCCATGCGCTCTTGCGGCGCGAGCACCGCTTCGGGCTTTCGGCGCTGTTCATGCCGGTTGCCGGTGCGGCCTATGTGCTCACGGCCATAGCACTGGCACTGCTGGACTTCGGGGTGTGGAGCCTGATCCTGGGCCAGATCGCGAGTCTGGCGATCACGGCGGCGGGGCTCGGCCTGATTTCGGGTATTCCAATTCGACCACCGCGCCAATTCCGGATCGGGGCCGCCTGGCGGCTCGGGGGTCTCGGTCTCGCGACCCGGCTGCTGGCCTGGATGTCAGCCAATGTCGATACGCTTTTCGCCAGCGCGATGCTGGGCGCGGCGGGTGCCGGCTTCTACAGTCGGGCCTACAACATTACCACTCAGTTGAAGGAGCCCTTCTCCGCGCTTGACCAGACGGTGCGGCAGGCCTTCGTGGCGCAGCGCAGCCTCGACGATGCCGCGGCCGCGCGTGCCACGCTGGGGGGGCTGCGGCTGGTCGTGCTTGCGGCGGCGATGGTGTCTGCCGCAGTGATCGTGCTGCGCGACCCGATCGTGGCCCTGCTTCTCGGGTCGCAATGGGGCGCTGTCGTGCTGCCACTGGCCATTCTTGCGGCGTCGTTACCGGCGCGGGTGGCGCGGCTCTATCTCGACGGGTTCACCTATGCGCGTGGATCGATGCGGCACATGTTGGTGCGCAACATCGCCATCGTCGGGTTGCTGGCCGGCGGTCTCTGGCTCTGGGCCGGCGAGGGGATAGTCGCCATCGCACTGGTGGTGGCGGCGATGCATGTGGGTACGCTGTTCTTCCGTGGCGGAGCCGTTGATATCGCCGTGGCGGGCGGGATGGGGCAGCGGCTGGCGGCCATGGCCCCGGGTTATGCTACCGGGGCGGCGCTGGTGGCGCTGGGCGAGATGCCGGGGCTGATCTGGCCCGGGGCGGCGGATATGATTGACTGGAGCGTCCGGGTGGCGGTTTGCGCGTTGTGCTATCTCTGTGTCGTGCTCGCGGTGCCAGGGAGATGGTTGCCCCGAAGCATTGCAGAATGGCGTCGACGGCGCAGTCCGTTACGATGACGAACCCATAGGTCACGGAAATGCACACGACTGGATAAATCATGAAGCAATTAAATGACAGAACACCGAGTATTGCTCTCATCACCCGAACCAAAACAATAAATCAGGGCAATCAGGCCCTTTCCGTCGCCTGGCGCGACTATCTGGCGGCACGCTACCCGGAGGCACGGGTGCGCCTGTTCGAGCGGGTGCCCAAGTATCTCAGGCGTTACTCCGTATCCGCACTTGCGGCAGAGCGCGACCCAGTGGCGGTATTCGACCGCATCGCACGGCGGCTGTTGCACAGGATTTCTGAGCACCCCGGCCCGGACCCCTCGGTATGGGATGTTCGGCTCGACCCGGCACAGCAGCGGGTTTTCCGATTGCATCGGTTGCGTCACGCACTGAGGCTGCGCAGCCGAATTGCAGCCCTTAATCTCGGCGCCAGTGAGTATCTAAACCGGTTGTCCCACCTGACTCAGGCTGATCTTGTGGTAGTCAACCCAGCAGGTGAGTTTCATGCCTCTTCCAGCGACACAGCCCTACTTTATCTGCTGGAGGCCCGCTGTGCTCAGCTTGCTGGATGCCGCACAGCCTTCGTAAATCTCAGTTTTGAGGTTGTAGACCCGACGGTAATCCTCCTGTCGGGTCATGTCTTCGCAGCCTGTGACGTGGTCGAATTTCGCGATGAGGAAAGTCGGGTGAGGCTTGAAAAACAAGCCGGAGATCGTGGCGTGGTTGTACTCCCAGACGGGGTTATCATGTCCGAGGTATCGCCAGCCAAGACCATTGGCGGAAACGGCCTCGCTCTCGCCATTGCTGGTCCTCAGATTGCAGAGCAGGGCTTCACGCCCACAGTTCGCGAAGTCATATCAACACTGTCCGGAAAGGGAAAGCTGACGCTTACGAGCAATGAGTGGGCGACAGATCGCCCCCACTGGAATTCCTATCTCGATGTCGCAAATATTACCTTTTCTGGCCACGGGCTTTATTTCGATGACTACGCACGCTTTCTCGCTGCTTTCGATGTAGTGGTAAGCTCGCGTTTGCATACATGCGTGTTGGGCATGCTGGCAGGTGCGGTTATCGTGCCCATTGAATGCGGGACATTCAAGTTAACCGGTTTCTTCAATCAGATCGGGATGCGAAATGAACCCATCCGGATTGGGTCGGATAATTGGCAGGTTAATCTCATTAACAAGATAGAAGAGGTTCAGACGAGCCGCGATGCGAGGTTGGCGATTCAGAATAAGAAGATAAACAGAGCGGTAAGAGCACTGCGATCAGGTCTAGATGATGCATTTGATCAGGAAATTCTAATCCGTGCAAACAGCTAAGATCATTGGATGACTCCGTATGAAATTCTCCATTTGCATCCCGAACTACAATTACGGCCGCTATATCGGCGAGACGATCCGCAGCGCGCTCGATCAGGCGGCGGAGGTCGAGGTGTTGGTGAGCGATAATGCGTCCACCGACGAGTCGGTGGCGGTGATTGAGGGCATCGGCGATGCCCGCGTGCGTTTGCGGCGCAACCGTTGGAATGTGGGCTTTGCCGGCAATCTCGACCGCGCCTGTGCCGATGCCACCGGCGAGCGCATGATCCTGCTCTCGTCGGACGATCTGGCCGACTCCGGGGCGCTCGCGGCCTATGAACGACTGGCGCGCGAGCTGGGCAGCGCGTCGGAGCGGGCGGTGTTCTGTTCCGCCACCCATGTGATCGACGGCACCGGGCGCGTGACAGGCGCGCAACGGCTGGATGCACGCCTGTGGGCCGATGCAGTCGAGGACGAAGAACTCTCCAAGGCGGTGGGAGAGCGGGTGTTGCGGGTGCCTGCCCGGACCTTGCTTGCCCGGGCGCTGGCGCATATGCGCAATCCGTTCTGCTTTGCCACCACCTGTTATTCCCGCGCGCTCTACGAAGCAGTGGAAGGGTACGGCGGCGGGGCGCTGATCAATCCCGACAAGGCCTTCGCCTGGAAGCTGCTGAGCGTCGCGGACGAAGTGTTCCACATCTATGCGCCGCTCTTCAGCTACCGCGTGCATGACGCGAACCAGACCGCGCAGCAGCGCCAGTCCGGTGCGCTCAAGCATCTGATCGACCAGTATCGGGCGACATTCGATACCGCGCCCGACGTTCTGTTGGCTGCGGGCATGAGCCGCGACGATCTCGCTCGGGCCTTCGTGGAACATGACGTGGCGCTGCGCGGGCTGGTGGCCGTGGCCGAGGATGAGCGGTATCTGGCGCGCCGGCAGCTGAATTTCGGGCGTGCGGCCTATCCCGCGCTCATTCGCAGGTCGCGTCGGGTCTGGATGCTGCGCATAGCCCTGGCGCTCGGCCCGCTCGGCTCGCGGATCGCGCGTTGGCGGCTCAAATCCGCGCTTGCCTCCTACCGCGCGGGCGGTGTCATCGGCACCGGTTCCGCGGTTTTGGCGCATGGCTGAACCGGCGCATATCCTCTTCGCGATCCCCGAACTGGGTTCGGGCGGCCCGGATCGGGTGTTTCACGAGTTGATCGGTGGCCTGGACCGCTCCAGGTTTCGTCCGTCGCTGTTGGTCACTCGGCCGGGCGGGAGGTATTTCGACATGCTGCCCGCCGATATCGAGACCTGCGTGATCGGCGGTGGGCGGTATCCGGCCTGGCGGTTTGCCCGGGCCATCGACAGGCTGCGTCCCGATTTCGTGGTCACGACACTGCGGATGAACCCCACAGCCGCGGTCGCGCGCTTTCTTCAACGCCACCGGCCGCCACTCATAGCCCGGCAGGCCAATGCGATCGACATCAGTTTCGCCGAATTGCGCAAGAAGTCGCGGCTGAAATACGGTCTTGCCGAATGGTGCACGAAACGGTTGCTGCGGATACCGGAAGTCTTGATCGCGCAGTCACACGACATGGGGGTAGAACTGGCAAGGCAGGCGAAGGCACGGCAAAGGATCGTCGTAATCGGCAACCCCGTCGATCTAGACGATGTAGCGGCGGCCAGTGCCGCGCAACGGGTGCAGGCCAAACCTGTGCGTGCCGGTGATCCGGCACTCGTCGCCGTAGGGCGACTCGCGCCTCAGAAAGGCTTCGATCTGCTGCTGCCTGCCTTCACCGCGCTACGGCGCGATTATCCCAATGCGACGCTGACGATTTTCGGCGAAGGACCCGACCGGGCAGAAATGGAACGAGCTGCCTTGCGCCTCGGTATCGCGCAGGCTCTGCGGTTGCCGGGGCAAAGCGATACGGTCCTGGCCGAGGTCGGCGCGGCCGATCTCTTCGTGTCCTCGTCGCGCTATGAGGGGTTCAGCAATGCCATCCTCGAGGCGATGGCGCTTGGCAAGCCGGTGGTCGCCACCAGTTGCGAGGGCGGCACACGCGATATGGTGATCGACGGCACGACCGGCATCCTCGCCAACCCGTCCGATCCCGTGGCCCTGACGGAGGCGCTTCGGCGCGCGCTGCGAAGCGATCTGAGCGCCCTGGGCGCTGCTGGACAGGCTCATGTGGCGTCCCGATTCTCCCGATCCCGCATCATGGGCGAATATGCCGCCCTGTTCGAAGAGACGCTTGTGAACGGCGCCGGCAGGCAAGAGCTATCCGGTGCCGGAGGCGCTGACACAAGACCGACCCGCAAGGTCGGGCACAGTGATCCGTCGTGAGGACGCGAGCTTTCCGACCGGCCGAGGTACTGTTGTTTCTGGGCGCGTCGCTTCTGCCGGTCTATGTCTTCGGATCGGGCGGCGTGCAGCCCACGCACCTCCTGCTCGCCGGATTTGCGGGCCTCAAGCTGCTGACGCGCGGTATTCCGGTGACGGGCTGGCTCCTGGCGCTTTTCGCGGTATTCCTGCATTCCCTCGCAGTCGAAAGCATCTATGTCATGGCCGGAGGGAATGCCAAATTCCTGATCAATGCCGTTTTCTTTTTCTATAATGCGCTTCTGACGGGGGCTGTCTATGTGCACACCCGGGAAAACGGCCTTTCGACGCTGGTGCCGGGCATCCTGGTGGCCGCCGGGATTGCGCTCGTCACGATCCTCGTAACCGGAGTCAGTCTGCGCGACATAGGAGATGTCACCCGTGCGACGGGAACCTTCAATAACCCCAACCAGCTAGGATATTTCTCGGTCTGCCTGCTCTCGTTCGCCTATCTCTTCTACCGGGAAGGCAGGGTCAGCTACTGGATTGCCGTCACGGTATTTTCCGTGTCGCTCTATCTCGCAATCGCGTCGCTGTCGAAGGCTGCGATGCTCGCCAATTTCATCGTGATCATCGTCGCCCTGAAGCCCGTGTCGTCGCGCAACGCTCTCCTCGGCTGGTTGGTCGTCATCATCGCTGGGATGGTAATGCTCCTGCATCTTTATCAGAACGGGGCGCTCGACAGTTTCATCTTCATGGAACGACTGGCGAATATGGCCAACGAGAATGACAGCTCTCTCGCTTCGCGCGGTTATTTCGCCATTCTGGAGGGTAACTTGGCACAGATGTTATTTGGCTTGGGCGGAGAGATTGTAGATGACATTGTTGGGCATGAGGTGCATTCGACGCTTGGAAGCGTCTTGAACAATTATGGACTGGTTGGTTTGGCGCTGTTTTCCATTGCCTTGGCGGTCTGGGTCCTCCGCCTGTGGCAAGGTTACGGCGCGGCTGGGTTCGTCTGTCTGGCCGGACCGCCGTTGCTTTATGGAATCACGCATAACGGCGTGCGTTTCACTATATTCTGGCTGCTCTTTTCCGCTTCGATGGCGATGGCCCGCAACCGATGCGCCATGCGCACGCAGGATGACAGGCGTCGATCTACGGAGCCCGGGCGACGGCCGCTCGCGCGCGGGGCTGTTTCATGATGCAATCGGATTGCGGCAACCATGTTCTGCTCATCGGTTCGAGTTCTGCCGCATTGCTCGGCTTCCGCGGGCCGCTGATCCAAGATATTCGTGCGGCCGGACACCGTATCTCCGTCTCGGCGCCGGGTTTTCTCCCCAAGGAGCGGCGGTCGCTGGAGGCACTCGGCGCCGAGGTGCATAACATTGCGCTCAGCCGCACGGGCCTGAACCCGCTGGCCGATCTGACTTACGCATACGCGCTGTTGCGGTTGATGCACCGCATTCGGCCGGACCGGGTTCTCACCTACACCATCAAACCGAATGTCTGGGGAGCCTGGGCCGCTGCACATGCAGGGATACCGTCTTACGCAATGGTGACCGGGCTGGGCTACATGTTCACCGAAGCCGGTCCGCCCTCCGCCAAGAAGCGGATCGTGCGCGCGGCTGCTTCCCTGCTCTATGCTCGCGCAACGGCCCGCAATTGTCGGGTGATTTTCCAGAACCCCGACGATCGGGACGATTTCATCCGGTTCGGCTGTTTGCAAGACGCCGGAAAAGCGATGCTCATCAACGGCTCGGGTATCGACATGGCTCATTACGCTCGAGTGCCGCTGCCGGAAAAGCCGTCCTTTCTTATGGTCGCGCGGCTGCTCAACTCGAAGGGTGTCCGGGAATATGCCGAAGCAGCGATCGCATTGCGCCGACGGCATCCGGACGTTCATTTTCGGGTGGTGGGCTATTTTGACGAAGGCCACGATACCGTCCCCCGCGCCGATATGGAGGCTTGGGTTGCCGCGGGGCTGGATTATCCCGGGCCAATGTCCGACATCCGACCGGCGATGGCGAACGCCTCGGTTTATGTTCTTCCAAGCTATCGCGAAGGCACCCCCCGGTCGGTGCTCGAAGCTATGGCGATGGGGCGCCCTGTCATCACCACCGATACACCCGGGTGCCGCGAGACTGTCCGCGACGGCGAGAACGGCTTTCTCGTCCCGGCGCGGGATGCTGGCGCCCTTGTCGATGCGATGGAACGCTTCATCCTCGATCCGGCGCTGATCGAACCGATGGGGCTGGCGTCCTGGTGTCTCGCGCGCGACCGCTACGAAGTAGGGGCCGTCAACCGTGAAATCATGCAAATCATCGATCTGTGACAGCCTTTAACGTCACGTCACACAGCAATAGGTGCGTAAGGCCGAGATATGAGATAGCGTCCATTGGATTGCACCCTGCAAGTACACAACGCCGACCCCGTGCGGGAGGCGGCGGCAAGTCGCCGGATTACCAGATTGTTGCCGCTGCACATGATTGCCGGACCCGCGTCATGTTTACCGCGTAGGGATTCTGACCCCCGGCGGAAAGCTCGAAAGCGCTTGACCTAAACGCGCCGAATAGAGAAGAGAAGGGCGGACTAATTAGTTCGCCCTGAACAACTCTTATCCGGTTGATTTTGCTTGGGTATGGCACGAATTTGTTGGGCAGGAAGTGCAGGATTTCGTATTATCCGGGCGGAAACCCTGCAATTTCGAGCCATGATATGAA
>NZ_QITQ01000037.1 GCF_003260265.1 Roseovarius amoyensis | reverse complement strand
AATGGGTCGACTGGTATAATAACACGCGCCTGCACAACGCCATCGGTTACGTCACGCCGAACGAAGCAGAGGAGACCTTCTACGCAAGCTTGAACGCAGATGAAAAAGCAGCCTAACTATTGAACCAGAAACTCTCCGGTAAACCCGGGGCGGTTCAGGCCCAATTGAGCGAAGTCACTCGATCGCTAACGACAACGGACCCCGTATCTGCACATCGGTGAGCGGCAACCTGCGGTTCGTGCCAGGGGCGCGGCGTACTATGCACTAGCCTACGACTATTCTCGCTTGGTCGAGCAATTCTGACGGCCGATGCCCGAGGAGGTGACATTGTTCCACCCCGAAGGAGAAGCCCGTCCGCCATAGCCCGCTGGATCATAATGTGAGGGGCGATCAGCAGGCTTTTCGCAGCAATTGCGAGGTTGCGGTTGGCCGAGAGGTATCGTTGTGAGACAAGTGGTGCCCGAAAGGTTCCTCCACCCACTATCGTCACTTGGCGACGCGGGCTGATCTGCGGATTTCATGAGGGCGATCGGCGATATTGTTCTGTGCCAACAGGCCTGCCACATGGAGGCGCCCGACCGGTGCAACAGGCAGCAGCGCTTTCTCCACTGCACCGTCCTCCGTCGCATCAGGACGCCGACCTCAAAAATCCCCGCCGGTTCGCAAATCACCCTGACGACTGCCTGCTTTGCGCGAAACGCCATAGGAAAAACCTATCGCGTTAGATGGCTTTGAAGCTAGCGACTGCGAAGGCCGCTTTATAAACTGAAACCGTTCATCGCGCTCTGTGAAGGGCTCGACCGCAAGAAATACAGGAAAGATATTCAGTATCAAACCTCTGTGGCTCTGGCCTCCGACTCCGAGCTTGGGATTGCCCTGAGATCGGGCAGGGCGCGATGACAATAGGCAGCGCTCAAGAGGGCGCGCTGTTGGGAGGGGGTCATGAAAAACCTTATTGCTGGCCGCTGGGTGCCTCCAGCGGCCGGGGCGACTTTGGATTGCCGGAACCCAAGCACCGGCGAGGTCTTCGCGCAGATCGCGGACAGCGGCGCAGAGGATATCGACGCCGCCGTGACTGCGGCCCGTGCCGCATTCGACTCTGGCGTATGGAACGATCTGTCGGCGACAGAGCGGGGCCGGGTTCTGGCCCGATTCGCCGCACTCATCGCGGAGGACGCCGAGCCCCTGGCGGCGCTGGAGGCCCAGGATACCGGCAAGCCGCTGAGCACCGCGCGCAACGATATCACCGCGCTGATCCGCTATTTCGACTACTACGGTGCCGCTGCCGACAAGCTTTACGGAGAGGTCGTACCTTATCTGTTCGGGCATTCGGTCACCGTGGTGCACGAGCCGCATGGGGTCACCGGGCATATCCTGCCCTGGAACTATCCGGCACAGATGTTCGGCCGCACCCTCGCCCCCGCTTTGGCCATGGGTAATTGCACTGTGCTGAAACCCGCCGAGGATGGCTGCGCTTCGGTTCTGAAACTGGCCGATCTGGCAAACCGGGCGGGGCTGCCCGACGGGGTTCTGAATGTGATCACTGGCCGGGGAGAGGTGGCCGGTGCCGCGCTTGCGATGCACGCGGATGTGGATTTTATCTCCTTCACCGGATCGCCCCGTGTCGGGCAACTTGTTCAGAAGATGGCGGCGGATCATTTCGCCGGATGCACGCTGGAGCTGGGCGGAAAGAGCCCGAACATCCTGTTCGACGATGCGGATCTGGCAGAGGCGATCCCGGTGATCTGCCGGTCGATTGTGCAGAATGCCGGACAGACCTGCGCCGCGGGAAGCCGGGTTCTGATCCACCGGCCGATCTATGAAAAGGCGTTGTCCCAGCTGGCCGAGGCATTTGCCGCACTCACGGCGGGCGCCCCCGAGATGGAGGCCGATTGCGGACCGATCATCACCCGCAAGCAGATGCAAGCCGTCACCGGGTTTGTCGCGCGGGCAGAAGCGGCAGGCACCCGCGTCGTGGCACGTGGCCGGGTTCTTGACGGGGTGAGCCCAGAGGGAAATTTCGTGGCACCAATGCTGTTCGAAACTTCCGACAGAGACAGCGAAATTGCCTGCGAAGAGGTCTTTGGCCCGGTGCTGGTCGCCCTGCCCTTCGAGGACGAGGCCGATGCGATCCGTCTGGCCAATGGCACCGATTACGGGCTGGTCGCCGCGATCTGGACCCGGGATGGCGGTCGTCAGCAGCGACTGTCCCGGCGGGTCCGCGGCGGACAGATCTTCATCAATTGCTATGGCGCGGGGGCCGGGATCGAGCTGCCCTTCGGTGGCGTCGGCAAAAGCGGCCATGGCCGCGAGAAAGGCATGGCCGCGCTACACGACTTCTCCGTCACCAAGACGATCATCCATCGCTATTCAACCTGACGGACACCGGAATGCCCTTTGTCGAAACCTGCATATCTCCGCTTTTCGTGCCTGCGCTGCGCCCGGCACTGATCGGCAAAGCCTTTGCCGCCGGGGCGGATTGCGTGATCCTCGATCTGGAGGACGCGGTTGCAGAGGCCGATAAAACTGCGGCGCGCAGCGCTGTATCCGGGCTGACGCTGACGGATATACCGGCCATGGTGCGGATCAATCCGATCAGCTCCGAATATTTTTCCGAGGATGTTGCCGCCGTGAGAAAGGCGGGTGCGACAGCGGTCATGCTGGCCAAGGCGGAAACGGGCGGCGAGCTCCGGCATCTGCGCACGCTCATGCCCGGGGTCGAAATCGTCGCGCTTATTGAAAGCGCCGTTGGCCTCGAGAATTCGCCGGAGCTGCTGCGCGCGGGGGCAAGCCGCCTCGCCTTCGGCTCGGTCGATTTTGCGCTGGATATCGGGGCGGCCCATATGCGCGAGGCGCTGCTATGCACCCGCGCCCGGCTGGTCCAAGTGTCACGGCTGGAAGGTGCGGTGGGCCCGGTCGACGGGATCTGCACCGGGTTCAATGATTTGCCGGAGGTTGAAGCGGAGGCGCGCTACGCGGCCACTTTGGGCTTTACCGGAAAGCTTTGCATCCATCCCGCCCAGATCGGGGCCGTGCGCACCGGGTTCCGACCCAGCAGGGCCGAGATGACCTGGGCGCGGCGCATCATTGCGACGGGTGAAACGGCGCAGGGCGATGGGGCCGTGAATGTCGACGGTACCATGGTCGACCGTCCGGTGCGGCTGCGCGCACAGCGCATATTGGCGCTCGGCGAAGAGGTGATCGGGGGGGAGGAGCCCGTGGAGGGATAGCCCCCGAAGACCCATCCACGGGGACCCGCCCGGGATGGAAAGGCCGAACCGACGTTTGGCAATAGACCGGGTCTTACAAGGAGGAAGTTCATGTCCGTTTACTTCAAGAGTTACAATCGGAGGGCCGTTCTGCGGGGCGGTGCGATGCTGGGAGGGCTGACGCTCTCCACCGCATTGGGGTCACGCGTTGCGAATGCGGCATTTGACACAACCTTCGCACCAGAAGGGAAAATTGCGGTGGGCACCATTCTACCGCTGTCCGGCGGCTTCACCGTTGTGTCGCAGCCTTGGATCCATTCCATCAAATACGCCATTGACGAGGTCAACGCGGCCGGTGGTATCAAGGTGGGCGGCGAGACCTATCAGGTCGAGAATGTCATCGGGGATGAACAATATTCGGCCGCCGGCGGGATTTCGGCGTTCAAGAAGATGGCCGCCGACGGGGTGCATTACACCGCCGGCTATGTCTCAGTCGAGGCACCTGCGGCGGTACAAGGGATCAACGAACGCTCCAACGCGATGATGATCACCGGGATCACCGGCAAAGACCTGATCATGACCAACAACAAGCTGCGCTTCTATGAATTCGCCGTGGCCCAGGCGACCGCGCCCTATCATGCGCTTTACGCCTTCAATGAGCTTGGCATCCGCCGCGCCGCCAGTATCGAGCTGACCAACACCTGGGGCACCGATTTCCACCTGGCCTTTGCCCGCACCTTCGAAGAGCTGGGCGGTGAAGTGGTCAACCGCTCCTACCTTGAAGCCTCGCAAACCGATTTCTCGGCCCAGGTTTCCAAGATGGTCGCGGCGAAATCCGAGATGCTCTACATCATCATGGGCGACGGTCCTGCCTCCGCCGCGGCGCTTCAGGCCCGCAATGGAGGTCTGGCCGATATCCCGCTCTTCGCCGAAGGCGCCTGGGGTCCGGAGACCTTCCAGGATGCGGGCGGCGCGAAGAATGTGGACGGCACCGTCTATCAGGGCTCGCGGCCCTATGTGTTCTGGAGCGACAAGCACAGTGAGCTGAGCCGCAAGCTGAACGAGGATACCGACCTCTACCTGAACAACTGGTTCTGGCACGGCTACGATTCCACCAAGATCGTGCTCTGGGCGATGGAAGAGGCCAATTCGCTCGATCCGCGCGAAGTGATCGAGGCGATCCCGGTGGTGGCCGAAAAACGCCGGGACGAGCTGATGATCCGCCCCGAGGGCGCCATCGCCACCGCGAACAAGGGCGTCTTCCTGAAGATCCCGCTCTGGCAGTCGCGCTTCGACGCCTCCGCCGATTTCCTGAACGAAAGCTGCCTCGTCCCCGTCGGCGGAGAGCAATACCAGGGCCTGCCCGGCTGGATGCCGGAAAACTGGGCCGGTTACACCTCGGACCCCAAGGACGAGAGCGTGAACTGGTACCCGACGCTCAATGAGATCGAGGCGATGCGCAAGGACGCCGGGGAAACCCGGATGCCGCTCTAGGCGCGTCGGAACAACAACGGGAGGCGCAGATGCAACTTTTCCTGCAACAGATCATCAACGGCCTGCTTCTGGGCGGCATGTTCGCCCTGATGTCGATCGGGCTTTCGATGGTCTTCGGCATCATGAAGACGGTGAATTTCGCCTATGGCGCGCTGTATATGGTCGGCGGCTACGCGGCCTATTGGAGCGCCGAACTTCTCGGTCTGTCGCTGCTGCCGGCACTGATCTGCGCCTTCCTCATCATGTTTGCGGTCGGGGCGGTGATCGAAATCATCGGCTTCGGGCAGTTCCGCGGCAATGACGATGCCTCGCTGATCTTCGGGCTGGGGCTGTCGCTTGTCCTCAAAGGCGGCGCGGTACTGGCCTGGGGGTCGCAGAACCGCTTCATCGGCGACAACAGCGCTCCGGCGATCGAACTGGGGCCCTTCATCGTGCCCTACGCGCGAATGACGGCGGGGATCGCCAGCCTGGCGCTGATCGGGCTGATCTATCTGCTGATTGCGCGCACCGGGCTGGGGCGAACCTTTCGCGCCGTGGCCGACAATGCGGAGCGCGCGCAGCTTCTGGGCATCGATCCGAGGCTGATCAATGTGGCGGTCTTCGGCTTTGGCACAGCGATCGCCGCGGTGGCCTGCGTGCTGCTGACCCCGGTCTACAGCCTCTCGCCCGCCGTGGACGATACCGCGCTTTTCACCGCGTTTACGGTGGTGATCCTGGGCGGGCTCGGCTCTATCGCGGGCTGCCTCGTGGCGGGGCTGATCCTGGGTGTGATCTACACCCTCTCCTTCGCCTACCTGATCAGCAATGTCGCCCCCATCGTTCCGCTTCTCGTCCTGATCCTGACGCTGATCCTGCGGCCACAGGGGCTGTTTGGCCAGAAGGAGCGCCTGGCATGATGGCGGCACGATTGACTTCCCGCACTGCGACCGACGCCAGCCCCCGGGGCCGGCGCGGCGTAAGAACCGGACATGCCGTCTTTGGCACGGTGCTGGCGATTGCCGCCTTGGCGGCGCCGCAGATCTTCACCTCGGGCTACGCGCTGGATGTGCTGGTGACAATGGTGCTCAACGCCGTAATGGCGCTTGGCCTGGCCATCGTTGTGCGTTCGGGCCGGATGTCCCTGGCGCAGGCGACCTTCGGCGGGATCGGCGGGTATGCCTCGGGCATCCTGATGATGCAGCTGGGCTGGAGCTGGTGGCCCGCATGGTTCGCATCGGGTGTGGCGGGGGCGGCGTTCGGGCTGCTTCTGGGCCTGACCAGCCTGCGGTTGCGCGGCTTTTACTTCGCCATCGCAACCTTCACCTTCAGCCTGATCGCGATCCAGATCCTGAGCGCCTGGCGCGATGTGACGGGGGGGCTCTCGGGCATGTTCGGCCTGCCAATCCCGCCCGATCTGTTTGGCTATGACTGGCTGGATCCGCGTGTTTATTACTACTTCGGGCTTGCGGTTGCGGTCGGCGCTCTGATCGTCTGCTGGCTCTGCACCGAAGGATCACGCTTTGGACGACGGCTGCGGGCGCTCGGCGCGGACGAGATCGTGGCCGGATCCATCGGCGTGCCCGCCGCGCCCTACCGCATCCTCGCCTTCGCCATTGCCAGCGGCGTCGCCGGGCTGGCCGGCAGTCTGAATGCGCATTTCATCGGCGGCATCTCTCCCGCGGATATCGTGCCAAGCGCCTCCGTCTTCATCCTGGTCATGGTGCTTGCCGGGGGCGCGCAATCGCTCTGGGGCCCCGTGATCGGGGCGATCGTCCTGACCGGCATTCCGGAAGTCCTGCGGGCCAGCGCGCAATGGTCCATGGTGCTTTATGGCGTGTTCCTGCTGTCCTATGTCTATCTCTTCCGGGATGGGCTCGTGCCGCTGTTCCAGCGGCTTGCCGGGTCCCTGACCGGCGGAGGCGCAACCGCTGCCGTAGCGGCCCGTGCAGATGCGCCCGCCCCCGGCACCGTCCGGCCCCATGCACACTATAGGGTCGAGGGCGCCTCGCTGGCGCTGGAAAATATCACCTGCGGTTTTGGCGATTACATCGTGCTGGATGGCGTGTCCTTTGCCGCGCAGAAGGGCGAGATTTTTGGCGTGATCGGCCCGAACGGGGCCGGCAAGACAACATTGTTCAACACCCTGACCGGGATCGCACCGATGCGCGGAGGACGCCTGCTGCTGAACGGCGCTGCGGTGCGGCCTAGCCCTTCGGGCATGGCGCAGCTTGGCGTCGGGCGCACCTTTCAGCATCCCTTTGTGCTGGGCAACCATACAGTCGCTCAGTCGATCCGCGTGGCGGCGGAAGCGCGCGGATCCATCCAGGATCAGGATTATCTGGATTGGGTTATTTCGGTCTGCGACCTTGCGACGCTGCTGGACCTGCCGACCGATAGGTTGACGCATTATCAGCGCCGGTTGCTGACCATTGCCATGGCCATCGCGCCTCGCCCTGCCCTGTTGCTGCTGGACGAACCGCTGGCCGGGATGGACGAAACCGAAACCGCCGAGCTGAAGGAAAAGATCGCCGCGATCCACGATGCGCTGGCCTGCACGATCCTGCTGATCGAGCACAAGATCGGCGTGGTGATGGAGCTTTGCGACAATCTGGCGGTGCTGGATTTCGGCAAGATCATCGCCACCGGAGAGCCGCATGCCATCGCCCGCGATCCCGTCGTTATCGAAGCCTATCTGGGAGCCTGATCATGCTTGTCGTGGAAAATGTCTCAAGCCGTTTCGCGGGAGCCCTGAAGATCGACGATGTGTCGATGCAGGTCGGCGAAGGGGAATTTGTGTCGATCCTCGGGGCGAACGGGGCGGGCAAGACCAGCCTTCTGGGGCTGATCACCGGGCGCTATGCGCCCAGTTCGGGCCGGATCCTGCTAGAGGGCAAAGAGATCACCGGCTGGCCCGCGCATCGCGTGGTACGGGCGGGCATCGCGCTGGCGCCGCAGAACCACCCGATCTTCACCAGCCTGACGGTGGACGAGAACCTCGCCGTGGGCGGGACCAACCCGGATATCGATGTCTTTGCGCTGTTTCCCAATCTTGAACGCTATCGCAAGGCGCTGGCCGGACGGCTGAGCGGCGGGGAACGGCAGATGCTGAGCATGGCCCTGGCCCTTGGCGCCCGCCCCCGGGTGGTGGTGTTCGACGAACCCTCGTCAGGGCTTGCGCCCAAGATCATCGCCCAGGTGTTCGAGGCGATCCGCCGCCTCGCCGATACCGGCATGACCATTGTGATGGTGGAGCAGAACGCCAGCCAGGCACTGCGCATTTCCGACCGCGCCTATGTGCTGGAACACGGGCGCGTCGTGCTGCACGGCGCCTCGGCCGAGATCTCGGAAAACGACCATGTGCGGCAGGCCTATCTGGGCGTGTGATCAAAGCGGGAGGAGGAGAAGATGCAGGGATTGAAAGCCATAGCCGAGGCAGAGGTGCCAAAGCTGCTTAGCCTTGAGGGGCTTGATCCGCCGCCCGGTGTGGGCGAGGCCGCGCTGGCGCCACGGCTGGATGAACAGACGCTGGCGTATGTTTTAGCGGCGCAACGGGCGTTCCGCAAACTCAAGCAGACATTGTCGCAGGTCGCGGGGGCGCTTGTGCTGGAGGCGGCCTCGGACGGGGTCAGCGAGGTCGCGCAAGAGGGCTACAGGCTGGCACGCGGCTCCATGGGTGAGCTGCGCGATCTCTTTGCCGCGGCCCGCCCCACGCCCCGCGCCGCGCATCATCATCACCATATGACCCGGGCCATCGCGCTGTTGGAGGAGATCCTGCGCACCGGTCGGGCAGCCGGGCTGATCACCCGGGGCGGGGAAAGCCCCGATCTGCTGCCGATGCTGAAAACGGCCTGGCGGGAGCTGGGACATGCCGGGCAGGCGCTGCCCGGTTTCGATCTGGTCGATTTCGATCAGGCCTGCTGCGCCTGTCATCCGACGGCACAGCGTTAAGACGAAAGGGAGGACCATGTCGGACTATTCAATCTATGTGCTGGAATACGCGTATTCTTCGCAATTTCCCAAAAGCGGCGTCGTTTACGGCGCACATAATCAGGGGACGATCAAACTCTCCTATTCCTATGTTCTTCTGAAGGGGCGGGACCGGATGATCATGGTCGATGTCGGCTATGACAATGTCGATTACGCCAAAGAGCTGAACGACCGTTTCGGGGTCGAAAACTGGCAGGATTATGCCGTGGTTCTAGGGGAATGCGGTGTGCGGCCAGAAGATGTGACCGACATCATCATCACCCATGCCCATTTCGACCATATGGGCGGTCTGGCCCGGTTCCCCAATGCCAAGGTCTATCTTCAGGAGGAAGAGCTGGCGAAATGGATCTGGATCATGTCGCTCGACGAGAAGTTCCAGTTCCTCATGGGGGCTACCGACCCCAGCGACATCATCAAGGCGGTCGATCTGGCCCGGCAGGGACGGCTGATCTCGATCCGTGGCGCGTGCGAGAATGCGCTGCCAGGGATCGACCTCCACCCGGCCTATGACACCCATACAGCGGGCAGCCAGTATGTGGTGATCCGCAATGACGGCAAGGCGGCGTCGGACGATGTCTGGGTTCTGGCGGGCGATCTTCTTTACCAGTTTGACAACCTCGAAGGGCAATCCCCAGAAGACAGCGCCTATATCCCCGTCGGTCTGGCCTATGGCAGCCAAACCAACCTGCTGCTGGTCACCGATGAGATGGTGAAACGCGCAGAGGGCGACACCACCCGCGTGATCCCGATCCATGAGGAACGGCTGAAAGACCGCTTTCCCTCGCGGCTGTCGGAAAAGGGGCTGCAGATCATCGAGCTTGCGGTGGGCGACGGGCAGCAAAGCCACGTCTCCGCCTGAATGCCCTAAGCGAACGGAAAAAAACCATGTATGAAGACAAACCCGTCAAAACCACCACAACATTTGACTATGTGGTCGTGGGTACCGGGGCCGCCGGGTCGGTTGTGGCAGCCCGGCTTTCAGAGAGTGATGGCGTGACCATCTGTGCGCTGGAATCCGGCCCCAAGGATCTGCATCCGTTCATTCATCTGCCGGCCGGGTTCATCAAGATCATGTTCAACCCGGACTACACTTGGCAATTCAAGACCGAGGCCTCGCCCGGGGTGAACGGGCGGGAGGTTGCCATGCCGATCGGGCGTACCGTCGGCGGCTCCAGTTCGATCAACGGCATGGTGATCAACCGGGGTCAGGCGAATGATTTCAACACCTGGGCGCAGCGCGGCAATCGTGGCTGGGGGTATGACGACGTGCTGCCCTATTTCAAAAAGTTTGAATCCCGGATCGGCGCGGGCGACGACAGCTATCGCGGACGGACGGGCAATATCCCGGTGACCGACCTCGAATTCCGGCACGAGATCTGCGAGGCCTTCATCGAAGGCGCGCAGGAGCTGGGGATCCCGCGCAACCCCGATTACAACGGTGCCAGCCAGGCCGGGGTGGGCTATTTCCAGCGGGCGATCAAACGCGGGCTGCGCCGGTCCGCCGCGCGCAGTTTCCTCTGGCCCGCCATCCGGGACACCAAGCGGATCGACCTACGCACCCGCGCCCGGGCGTTCAAGATCCTGCTAGAGGGCAAGCGCGCCGTGGGCATCCGCTATGTGGATGAACGCGACAAGAGCGTGCACGAGGTTCGCGCCCGGCGCGAGGTGGTGATCTCGGGCGGGACGATCAACACGCCGCGTCTGCTTCAGATGTCGGGCATCGGCAATCCGGAGCATCTACAAGAGATCGGCGCCGAGGTGCTGCACGACCTGCCCGGTGTGGGCGAGAATTTCCGCGATCATTGCTCCGTCCGTGTGGTGGCCCGGGCCAAGAACGCGCTGACGATGAACGAAATGACACGTGGTGTGCGGCTCTGGGGACAGGCGGCACGATGGGTGTTCAACCAGCCCAACCTGCTCGCCGTCAGCCCCTCGCTTGTGCATTGCTTCTGGAAATCGGACGAGGCACTGAGCGAACCGGATTTGCAGGTGGTCTTTACCCCGGCCAGCTACAAGGCCGGGTTTGTCAGCCTGCTGGACGATTTTCCCGGAATGAGCTGCGGGCTTTGGCAGCACCGGCCGGAAAGCCTTGGCTATGTGCGGGCAAAATCGCTCGATCCCTTCACCGATCCGGCGATCCAGCCCAATTACCTGAGCCACCCGGTGGATCAGAAGGCGATGGTGGATGGGATTAAACTCGCGCGCAGGCTGCTGGGGACGGGGGCGATGTCGAAATACATGGATTTCGAAACCCTGCCCGGCACCGATATCCAAAGCGACGAGGATATCCTGTCCTGGGCTCGGGATTTCGGCGCGACCGTCTGGCACCTGATCGGCACCTCCCGGATGGGGCCACGCAGCGAGGCCCTTACCGTGGTGGACGATCAGCTTCGCGTGCACGGAATGGAGGGGCTTCGGGTCATCGACGCATCGGTCATGCCCAGCATGCCCTCAGCCAATACCTACGCATCGACGCTGATGATCGCGGAGAAGGGCGCCGACATGATCCGCGCCGGCAGTCGCGCCGCCTGATAGCGTGCTCGAAGGGCTCCGGCACCGCCTGCGAACGACATCAACAAAGAACGGGCCAAGGCCCGCGAGGACCGAGATATGAAAAACGTCTTTCAGGATATCTGCGTGCTGGCACTCGAACAGGCGGTGGCTGCGCCGCTTTGTTCCTGCCGGCTGGCCGATGGCGGCGCCCGGGTGATCAAGGTGGAGCGCGCGGAGGGCGATTTCGCCCGCTATTACGACGGGTTCGCCAGCGGGGAATCGAGCTATTTCTCTTGGCTGAACAGGGGCAAGGAAAGCCTGGTTGCCGATATCAAAAGCGATGAGGATGCGGCCCTGCTGCGGTCCATCATCATGCAGGCCGACGTCTATATCCAGAACCTCGCGCCCGGCGCGGCCAAGCGTGCCCGGCTCGGCTCCGAAGAGATGCGCGCGCTCAATCCACGGCTGATCACGGTGGATATCACCGGTTACGGCGATGCGGCGGGCTATGAACATATGAAAGCCTACGATCTGCTGATCCAGGCGGAAAGCGGGCTGGCCTCGGTCACCGGCCATCCGGCGGGGCCCGGGCGCGTCGGCGTGTCGATCTGTGATATCGCCTGCGGCATGGCAGCCTATTCCGGTGTTCTGGAGGCCTTGATCGAACGCAGCCAAACCGGACAGGGCAAGGCGATTTCTATCAGCCTTTTCGATGCCATCGCCGAGTGGATGACGGTGCCGCTGCTGCAATACGAAGCCACCGGTCAGGAGCCGCCCCGACTGGGCGTCGCGCATCCTTCGATCTGCCCCTATGGCACCTTTACCTCCAGCGACGAACGGATGGTCGTGATCGCAATCCAGAACGAACGCGAATGGCAGAGTTTCTGCGCTGATGTCCTTGATACGCCCGACCTGCCGGGCCGGGACGGCTTTGGCAGCAACCGCGCCAGGGTGGCGCAGCGGCCCAAGGTCGACGCCTTCATCCAGTCGAAGATCGGCGCGCTGAGCTTTGCCGAGCTGACGGCCCGGCTGCGCCGTGCGGGCACAGCCTATGGCGCGATCAATCCGGTTGAACTTCTGGGCCAGCATCCGGCGCTGCGGCGCGTCTCTGTCAACACGCCAGGGGGTGCGGTTTCCCTTGTTGCGCCGCCCCTCGTCTCGGAAAGCACGGACCACGCCTATGGTGAGGTGCCCGAAATCGGCCAGCACAGCACTGGGATCCGCGCCGAATTTGCACCGCATATCGCGCGCGGCGCGACACCCTGAACAGCGAAAGGATCGGCGCCATGTCAACGCAGAATGACACCACAGGCCACGGCCCCCTGCGCGGGGTTCGTATTCTTGAAATAGGGCATTTCGTTGCCGCACCCTTCTGCTGCCGCCTATTGGCCGACCTCGGCGCGGATGTCATCAAGATCGAACCGCCCGGCGGGGATCCGGTGCGCGGTTGGGGGGAACAGCGCGACGGGCATTCGCTCTGGTGGTCGGTGCATGGACGCAACAAGCGCTCCGTTGCGGTTAACCTAAAATCGAAAGATGGACGCCAGGTTGCTCTAGACCTTGCCCGGTCCTGCGACGTGGTGGTCGAGAACTTCCGCCCCGGGCACCTTGCGCGACTGGGTCTCAGCGACGAAATGCTGCGCGGCGAGAATCCCGACAGGGTGATCGCCCATGTCTCGGGCTTCGGACAGGACGGGCCCTACCGCGACCGCCCGGCCTTCGGCGTGATCGGCGAAGCGATTGGCGGCATGCGCTACCTCACCAACCATCCACCGGGGGAAAGCGATCTTCCGCCGGTGCGCGTGGGGGTCAGCATCGGCGACAGCCTTGCCGGAATGTATGCGGCGATCGGCATTCTCGCGGCTCTGGCCGGGCGCGGAACCGAAGGTGCGGCGGCACGGACCATAGACGTGGCGCTCACCGAATCCGTGTTGAGCCTGATGGAGGGAATGCTGCCGGAATATTCTGCGCTCGGCCAGGTGCGGGAGCCCGCAGGGTCGCGGATCAAATCAACCGCACCGACAAGCGCCTATCCCAGTGCCGAAGGCGACTGGGTGCTGATTGCGGCCAATTCCGATCTGCTTTTTGGGCGCCTGTGCGAACTGATAAATCGCCCCGATCTGCTGACCGACCCGCGCTATGCTACCAACGAGGCCCGCGTCGCCAATGTCGAGCCCCTCGACGCGGCGATCACGGCCTGGAGCAAGGTTCTGTCCACCGCAGATCTTCTGGCCGTTCTGGATCGGGCCCAAGTCCCGTCGAGCAAGATTTTCACCATTGCCGATTGCGCCGAGGATCCGCAGTACCGTGCCCGTGGCATGGTCCGGGAAGTGTCCGACCCTGCCCTCGGCCCCCTGCTTCACCCTGGAATTGTGCCCCGCATCAACGAGGCGCCGGGCGGCATTCGCTGGACCGGGCCAGAGATCGGCGCCCATACTGAAGAGGTTCTGACGGAGCTTCTGGGCTATAACAACGCGCAGCTGAAAGCGCTTCGCGACGGCGGCGCAGTGGCATGAGAGATAGCTGTCCTGACCTTGTGGATGTCGGGCCGCGGGACGGGTTGCAGGGGATCGGCCCCTTTGTGCCCACCACACAGAAGATCGCCATGATCGAAGGCCTGGCGGCGGCGGGCCTGCGCAGGATCGAGATCGGATCATTCGCCAGCCCGCGCGCCCTGCCCCAGCTGGCGGATATCCGGGAGGTTCTCGCGGCCGCCCGGGCGATCCCCGGCCTTGACCCGCAGGTTCTTGTTCCAAATGAAAAATACGGCCTTTTGGCGCTGGAGGCCGGGGTGGATTTCGTGGCTTTCGTGATCTCGGTCAGTGCGGCGCACAGCCGGTCGAACGTTCGCTGTACGCCCGAAGAGGCTGCGGAGGAATATGCCGGCCTGATCGCGGCGGCGGGTCCAGACACGCGGATTAGGCTCAACCTTGCCACCGCGTTCGATTGCCCCTTCGACGGGCGGGTGCCGCAGGCGGCGGTTCTGGCGCTTCTCGACAGGCTCGTGCCACTACGGCCTGATGTCGAAATTTGCCTGTGCGATACCACGGGCCGCGGCGTTCCGGATCAGGTCGAGGCGCTGTTTCGCGCCGCAATCGCGCGCTTTCCGCAGGTTGCGAACTGGGGGGTGCACACCCATGACACCTATGGTCTGGGTCTGGCCAATGCATGGGCCGCCGTAGGCGCCGGCGCCAGCGTGATCGACAGCGCGGTTGGCGGGCTGGGCGGCTGCCCCTTCGCGCCCGGGGCGACGGGAAATGTGGCCACCGAGGACGTGGTCTGGATGCTGGAGCGGATGGGATACCGCACCGGTGTCGATCTGGGCCAGCTGCTGCAATGCGCGCATGCGGCGGCCGCACTGGATGGCGCCTGTTCGGGCGGCCGTGTCAGAAACGCGATTGGCGGTTGATTATCGGACTTAATCGTCCCACTATTTTTCCGGGTGGGTAAATCATGGAAACCAAATACCTTCAGCATTTTCTGGTTGTCGTCGATTGCGGCTCGATCTCGAAAGCGGCGCTGCGGCTAGAGATTTCGCAGCCCTCGCTCAGCCAGCAGATCCTGCGTCTGGAAGACGAAATGGGACAGGCACTGCTGACGCGGCAGACCTCGGGTGTGGTGCTGACAGAGGCGGGGCGGGTGTTTCTTGAACATGCCCGCGCGCTCATCCGCCAGCTTGAGCTTGCGGCGTTCGACCTGTCGCAACTGAGGATCGAGCGGGGTGCGAACATCACCTTGGGCCTGACAAATTCGATCACCAACCTCGCCGGACATGATTTCTACCAGGCGGTGCAGCAGAGGCTTCCCTCGGTTTCGGTCAATATCATCGACGCCATGTCCGGCCGGATTCAGGAGATGATTGAAACCGGATCGGTCGACCTTGGCATCCTCTACGATCTCGGTGCCGAACGCGGGATCCTGACCAAGGAAATCGGACAGGAGCGGCTGTTCCTGATGGCCAGTCCGGAATTTCTTCAGCGCAGCGGTTTCAAGGGCAAGGAGGGTCTTGGACTGGAGGAGATCGCGGGGCTGCCGCTGGCCCTGCCAAGTGCGAGGCACAGTCTGCGCACTTTCATCGATGCGCGGATGCGCGGCGCTGGCGGACGGCTGAAAGTGACGGCGGAGATCGACGTGCTGTCGCTGATCAAGACAATGGTTGCGGAAGGCACCGCCTGTTCGATCCTGTCGCTCGGCGCTGTCTGGGAAGAGATCGGCGACGGCAGCATCGTTGCGGTGGAGGTGCGCGGGATCAACCTGTCCCGCACAATTTACGCGGCCCGCAGTCCCCACAAGACGATCACCGGACTGCTGGTGAAAACAGAAGATGTGCTGATTTCGACGATCCGGCAGCGGCTGGGGCACATCGGTTCGCGCGCAAGGCCACAGTAATCGGGACGCCGACACCACCGTGAAGATACCGCCGGAAGGGGCACTTTTCATTTCAACACGTGCGGAAAAGCGCCCGCCTAGGTCAGATCGACCTCGCAGGGCAGTGGCACGCCGTCTGAGCACTGAGCTACCCCCCGAAATTCGGACAGTGACGTAAGCTACGATTTGCAGTCTGCTGATCTTCGACGAGAAGGAGATCAGAGATGTCGAAACGCAAACAACATGCGCCCGAGTTCAAGGCGAAGGTCGC
>NZ_QITQ01000036.1 GCF_003260265.1 Roseovarius amoyensis | reverse complement strand
TCAGCGCCGTGTTGTACGAAGGCCAGTTCCTGGTCTTGTACTTCGTAGGTGACCAACTGCTCATGACAGCCAGCTATCACGCTGGATTCAAACAGTGAATCCCTCAGCCAATTTGTGCAACAAAGCCAAGTCCGGGGCGTATAGGGCCGGCCGGGTTCAATGGGAAACACGCGGCCCGGGCCTGACCCGGGGCCTCGGCGGGCAGGAAAGGCCCCGGGTCAGGCCCGGCGCGGGAATGGACATGCGCGCGCTTCGGCAGGTCCCGCTCACCCGTCGTCATCGCCCCCCGCAGGCAACCAGACGGTGAATTCTGCCCCGCCCTCGGGCCTGTTGCGAACCGTGATCAGGCCGCCTGCCTGACGCATCAACGTCTGGCTGACCGACAGCCCCAGCCCGGTGCCTTCGCCCGGCTTGGTGGTGTAGAACGGGTCGAAGACGGTATTCAGCCGCTCGGGCGCGATGCCCGGCCCGGTGTCAGCCACGCTCAGCGCCGCGCCGGGCTGGCCATCGTGCAGCGCGGCGGTGGTACGGATCGACAGCCGCCCCTGACCGCCCATTGCCTGTACCGCGTTGACCACCAGGTTGATGATGACCTGCTGCAACTCGCCGGGGTTCACGCGCACCGGCGGGGCGCCCGCATGGTCGATCTCGACCTCGATCTTGCCTCGGGCGATGACGTGGTTGACCAGTACGAGACAATCATCGAGCACCCCGGCGATATCGACATCTTCGGCGAAGGTGCCGAATTCGACCGGCCGCGCGAATTGCAGCCGTTTGCCGACGATTGTGTTAATGCGCCCGATCTGGCGGTCGACAAGGTCCAGCTCGGTCATGATCGGCGCTGCTGTGTCGCCCAGGGTTTCGCGGATGACGTCCATGTTGCCCTGTATGACGGCCACGGGGTTGTTGATCTCATGCGCCACCCCGGCGGTGATCTCTCCGATCGAGGCCAACTTTTCCGACATCACCAGCTGCTGATAGGTGGTTTCGAGCTTGGCGTTCGCCTCGCGCAGCTCGGCTGTGCGTTCCACGACCCGCTCGTTCAACTCGTCCGCCCAGGCGCGCAGCGCGCGGTCGCGTTCCTGCACCTGGTCGAGCAATTCATCCAGGTGCGCGGCCACTGCGCCGATTTCGTCACGCGAGGAAACGGTGCCGATACGCGCGTCCAGGTCGCCGGCCTCGATGCGCCGCATGGTCCGCGTCATGCGTTCCAGCGGGGAAAAGATACCCCCCGCAAGCCGCAGGAACGGCGGCACGGTGATTGCCAGCACCAGGGCGAGAGAGCCGTAGCCCAGCACGTAGGCCGACCGCCTGACCGCGCGAAAGGGTGCCTCGAGGAACCCGACATAGAGCATGCCGACGCGCTGGCCGAAACTGTCGGTCAACGGAATGTAGGCCGAGATGTACCAGTCGTTGACCACGAACGCGCTGTCGAGCCATGTCCGCCCCTCGCCTAGTACGGCGGCGCGAACTGTGGCCGACACCCGCGTGCCCAGCGCCCGCGCGCCCTGAAACAGGCGCACATTGGTCGAGATGCGCACATCTTCCAGGAACAGGGTGGCGGTTCCGTGGCGCGGCGTTTTGCCGCCGTCCTCGCGATAGACCAGCGCATTGATCGTGTCGATGAAATCGAGGTTGCGGTTCAGCAGGATACCACCGGCCAACACGCCGGGGCGGTCCGCTGCGGGGCTGGATGTCGCCGTCTGGATGACCATGCCGCGATCCTCGGTCGTGCGGTCCGTGGGCACGGCGGCGCGGGTCTCAATCAGCGGCAGCCGGGCGCGTTCAGCCAGCGCGGGCGAAATCGCGGCCAGGTCGTCGTTGTCGAAGATGTCGATATGCGTCGCGCCCTGCCCCTGCCGGGCGGTGGCGATCACCGGCCAGCGCGCGGCGGCCTCGTGCAGTTGGTCAGGGGGCAGATAGCGCAGGAAATCAAGGCCCATCCCTGCGCGCCGCTCTTCCAGGTAGGCGGCAAAACCCGCGTCGTCACTGCCCGCCGCGCGGGCAAAGGCAACCGAGTTGGCAAGCGCTTCGACATCCTTGCCGGTGGTGTCGAGGATCCGGGCCAGGTACTGCTCGGCGATGCGCAGATCGCTTTCGACATTGGTGATCAGCAGCGCGTCATAGCTGGCCGACCAGCGGCTGACGACAAGCGCCAGCAACAGTGGCATCAGCACCATCAGCGGCGTCAGGGCTAGGATCAGTAATCGCAGCCGGACGGATCGCATTTCCGCAAGGGCCCCCAGTGCTGTGCGCAGCAGGTAAATCCGAGCATCCGACGCGGGCGTGCCGGCGTCAATCGGGCGGGGCATCAAAAGGCAAAGGCAAAGACGGGCCTTGCCACATGGCTGTGCTCGGTTTAGCGTTTTCTTGCAAAATTTCCGGAACTGGGGAAATCATGCAAGACATCGGACAGGCCCTTTCGCTGGCGTTCGCACTGGTGATGTCGGGCGACGGCGATCTTTACGAGATCGTCGCCCTGTCGCTGCGCGTCAGCCTGAGCGCGATGGCCGTGGCCTGCCTCATCGGCCTGCCGGTGGGGGCGCTGGTGGCGATCAGCCGTTTCCGTGGTCGTGGTCTGGTGCTGGTGGTGATGAACGCGCTGATGGGGCTGCCGCCGGTTGTCGTCGGGCTGCTGGTCTACCTGCATTTCTCGCGCGCGGGGCCGCTGGGGTTTCTCGGGCTGCTCTACACGCCGACGGCGATGATCGTGGCGCAGACGATCCTGATCGCGCCGATCGTGGCGGCGCTGTCGCGACAGGTGCTGGAGGATCTGAACGGCGAATACGCCGAACAGTTCCGTTCGCTGGCGCTGTCGCGGCGCCACATGGTCGGGGCGCTGTTATGGGATGCGCGGTATTCGCTGATGACCGTGGCGTTGGCGGGCTTTGGCCGCGCGGTGGCAGAGGTCGGCGCGGTGATCATCGTCGGTGGCAACATCGACCATCTGACACGGGTTATGACCACCGCCATCGCGCTGGAGACATCCAAGGGCGAACTGGCGCTGGCTCTGGCGCTGGGGATCGTCCTGCTGGCCATCGCGCTGGGCGTCAACGCGGCGGTGCATCTGCTGCGGCAGACGGGCGCAAGGCTGGCCTATGTCTGACGTTCGCGCCATCCCGCTGGTACGCCAGGGCGCGCGCCCGGTAGCCTGCCCGCTGATGCCGCTCGAAGTGCGTGACCTTGTGCTGGGGTTCGGCGACACGGTGGTGCTGAACGGCATCGACCTGGAGCTTGGCGCAGAGGGCTGCACCGCGATCATGGGCCCCAACGGCGTGGGCAAGAGCCTGCTGCTCAAGCTCCTGCACGGGCTGATCGAGCCCACCTCCGGGCGCATATCGTGGGCCGGGCAGCGGCCCGGCGCGGTGATCGCGCGGCAAGCGATGGTGTTTCAGAAACCGGTTCTGCTGCGACGCACCGTGGCGGCCAATCTCGATTTCGTGGTGCGCACGCGGGGGCTGGACCGCAGCCGCGTGCATGCCCTGCTCGACCATGTCGGACTGGCGCACAAGGCCGACCACCCCGCGCGCCGCCTGTCGGGGGGCGAGGCCCAGCGGCTGGCGCTGGCGCGGGCACTGGCCATCGACCCCGAGGTGCTGTTCCTGGATGAACCGACTGCCAGCCTCGACCCGGCGTCGGCACATGCCATCGAAACCATCGTGGGCCAGGCCCGTGACCGCGGAATGCGCGTCATCCTTGTGACCCACGATGTCGGGCAGGCAAAGCGCCTTGCTGACGATGTCGTGTTTCTCAACCGGGGACGGGTGGTCGAAGCCGCGCCCGCCACCACCTTTTTCCCGATCCCGCAAAGCCAGGCCGCACGGGACTATCTGACCGGAAAACTCGTCTTCTGACCTGATCAACAAGAATGGAGAACTTTCATGCTGAACAAGATGTTCAAGGCCGCCATCGCGGCGCTCTGCCTGGCTGGGCCGGCGGCCGCGCAGGACAGCTCGATCATCGTGCAGTCGACCACCTCGACCGCGAATTCGGGCCTCTATGACTATCTGCTGCCGATCTTCAAGGACGAGAGCGGTATCACCGTCAACGTGGTTGCCGTCGGCACTGGCCAGGCGATCAAGAACGCCCGCAACTGCGACGGCGATGTTCTGCTGGTCCATGCCAAGCCGGCCGAAGAGAAATTTGTCGCCGACGGGTTCGGCACCTCGCGCACCGATCTGATGTACAACGACTTCATCATCGTCGGCCCGGCATCCGACCCGGCTGGCGTGGCGGGCATGTCCGACGCCAAGGCGGCGCTGACCAAGATCGCCGAGGCGGGTGCGCTGTTTGCTTCGCGCGGCGACGACTCCGGCACCCACAAGAAGGAACGCGCATTGTGGAAGGCCGCCGGCATCGACACGACCCAAGGGTCGGGCGAATGGTACCGTGAAACCGGGTCGGGCATGGGCGCCACGCTTAACGCCGGGATCGGCATGGGCGCCTACGTGATGACTGACCGGGCGACCTGGATCAGCTTTGCCAACAAGCAGGATTACGTCATCGCGGTCGAGGGCGACACCGAGATGTTCAACCAGTACGGCGTGATCCCGGTGAACCCGGAAAAATGCCCCAGCGTAAATGTCGAGGCGGCGCAGACCTTTGCCGACTGGCTGCTGTCGGCGGATGGGCAGGCGGCGATCGCGGCCTACAAGGTGGACGATCAACAGCTGTTCTTCCCCAACGCACCGGCGCAGTGATAAGGTGATCGGCGCGGCAATTCCGCCGCGCCGACACCAAGGCCCGATGAGCAATCTCAAGACACCCGCGCATGAATTCCTGACCGTCCCCGAACTGGCAGACCTTTTGCGGGTCAAGCAGCGTAAGGTCTATGACCTTGCCGCATCGGGCGAATTGCCGTGTTCGCGGGCCACCGGCAAGTTGCTGTTCCCCGCAGCAGAGGTGCGCGCCTGGATCGAGCGCGCGCGCTCTGGCGGACAGCCCGGTGGCGGCGCGCGCCCGCCCATTGTGCTGGGCAGCCATGACCCCCTGCTGGATTGGGCGATCCGCGCCTCGCGCTGTGGCTTGGCCAGCTATTTCGACGGCTCGCTTGACGGGCTGACGCGGTTTGCCGAACGCGGTGGTGTGGCGACCGGCCTGCATGTCTATGACCCCGCTTCGGGGGGCTGGAATGTGCCCGCCGTCACCCAGGCCGCCGCCGATCATGATGCGGTTCTGGTGGCCTTTGCCCGGCGCCGTCGCGGGCTGGTGCTGCGCCCCGATGGGCCGCGTCCCGAACGGCTGGCCGACCTGGCCGGGCTGCGCGTGACCCCGCGCCAGCCGGCATCGGGCACGGTGGGACTGTTCGAGGCGCTTGCCGCGCAGGACGGGCTGGAGCTGTCGTCGGTCAGCTTTACCGAGGCCGCGAGGACCGAGGACGAGTCCGCCGAAACCGTGCGCCACGCCAGCGCCGATGCAACATTCGGGCTGGAGGCCGTTGCGCGCCGGTTCGGCTTGGATTTCGTGCCGGTGATCGAAGAGGAATTCGCCCTGCTGGCTGACCGCAAGGCATGGTTCGACCCGCCGATGCAGGCGCTGGTGGCCTTTCTTGGGACGCCCGCGTTTCATGAACGTGCCGAGACCTATGGCGGCTACGATGTGACCGGGGTGGGCAAGGTGCTGTGGAACGCCTGAGCGGTGCGGTCAGTGCGATTTGTGTGCGCGTGACAGCAGCGGGTGCCCCTGCTAAGTGCTGGGCCGGACAATCGCGGGGGCTTTCATGCAGGTCGAGAAAACGGAACTCGATGGCGTTTTGATCCTGACGCCGGTGCGCCACGGCGATGCGCGCGGCTTCTTCAGCGAAAGCTGGAACCGCCGGCGCATGGCCGAACACGGGATCGAGATTGATTTCGTTCAGGACAACCATTCCTTTTCCAGTCGCGTCGGCACCGTGCGCGGGCTGCATTTCCAGGCCCCGCCGCACGCCCAGGCCAAGCTGGTGCGCTGCGGGCGCGGGCGGCTGTTCGATGTGGCGGTGGATATCCGCAAGGGCAGCCCAACCTTTGGCCGCTGGGTGGGGGTGGAGTTGAGCTTTGACAACGGCCGGCAACTGCTGGTGCCCGAGGGGTTCCTGCACGGTTTTGTCACCCGCGAGCCTGATACCGAGATCATCTATAAATGCAGCGATTATTACGCGTCCGAATGTGACGGCGCGGTGCGGTTCGACGACCCCGATATCGGGGTCGACTGGGGCATTGCCGCAGACCAGGCTGTGCTGTCGGACAAGGACCGCACCGCACCCCTGCTGCGCGATTTCGACAGCCCGTTTACCTGGCAGGGACGATAAACCGGCCGGATGCGGGATGCGGGACGCAGCAATCCCGCGCCCCTAATCGCGCGAATAGACGTCTTCGTAGCGGATGATGTCATCTTCTCCCAGGTAGCTGCCGGTCTGAACCTCTATCAGGACAATGGGCAGCTTGCCGGGGTTTTCCAGCCGGTGCACCGTGCCCAGCGGGATATAGACGGACTCGTTTTCCGCCACCAGCTTGACCTCGTCACCGATGGTCACGCGCGCCGTGCCCTGGACCACGACCCAATGCTCGGCCCGATGGTGGTGGGATTGCAGTGACAGCGCGCCGCCGGGATGCACATGGATGCGCTTGACCTGGAAACGCTCGCCCGCGACCAGCGACTCGAACCAGCCCCAGGGGCGGTGGTCCTTGCGGAACTCGGTCGCCTGCTTGGCCTTCTTGCGTTTCAGCGCCGCCACCGCCTGCTTGACGTCCTGCGCGCGGCTGGCATCGGCGACCAGTACCGCGTCGGGCATGGCCACGGTGATGATGTCCTTCAGTCCAATGCCCACTACCTCCAGCGCGTCATCTTCTGATCGCAGCAGCGTGTCGTCGCAGTCGATGGCGGTGGCGTGCCCCGACAGCCCGACACCGCGCGCGTCGCGTTCGCCCGCGCGCCAGACCGCATCCCATCCGCCCAGGTCCGACCAGCCGTCGGAATAGGGCACGACCGACAGGTTGTCGGCCTTTTCCATTACCGCATAGTCGATCGAGGTATCGTCGGCCTCGGCCCAGGGTTCGGGCGCAAGGCGCAGAAAGCCCAGGTCGGCCTCGCCCGCGTCCAGCGCCGCGCGCACCGGCGCGATCATGTCGGGCTGGTGGGTCTTGAATGCCTCGAGGATCGTCTTCACCGAGAACAGGAAGATGCCCGCATTCCACAAATAACGGCCAGAGGCGAGCATCGTCTCGGCGGTGGCGCGGTCGGGCTTTTCGACGAAACGACGCAGCGCGACGGGTTCGGGCGCGCCATCCCCGGGCATGGTATCGAGTTCCAGGTAGCCATACCCCGTCTCGGGCCGGTCCGGGGTGATGCCGAATGTCACCAGCCGCCCCTCGCGTGCCGCCGGCCCGCCGGCCATGACGGCAGCGCGAAATGCCTCGGCATCGGGCACGACATGATCGGACGGGGCCACCAGCATCAGCGCGTCCGGGTCGTTGGCCTCCAACCACAGCGCGGCGGCCAGTATGGCGGGGGCGGTGTTCCGGCCTTCGGGTTCGATCATTATGGCGCGGGGGTCGGCGCCGACCTCGGCCATCTGCTCGGCCACGATAAAGCGGAAGGCGGCGTTGGTGATCACCAGCGGCCGCGCGAAGGCGTCACCGGACAGCCGCGCCACGGTGGCCTGGAAAAGCGTGCCCTCGCCCAGAAGCGGAACGAATTGCTTGGGATAGCTCTGGCGCGACAGCGGCCACAATCGGGTGCCTGACCCGCCGCACAAGAGCAAAGGCGTGATCTTCATCATACGTTTCCGACCTTGTGGGTGCCTCGGGGCACTGTGCCCCGGCTTTCAGGGTTTCTTCCCGATTTGCCCCGCGAATGCAACAGCGGCGGGCGCCCGCGTGCTGTCACCGCCCCTTCCAGACCGGGTCGCGCTTTTCGGCAAAGGCGCGCGCGCCTTCGAGCTGATCCTCGGAATCGTAAAGAATGTCCACCGTCGGAAATTGCCGCCTGGTGATCCGGTTCATCGCATCCTGAAAGGTCATTGCTTCGGCCTCGCGCACGATCTCCTTGATCGCGGCATAGACCAGCGGCGGGCCATCGGCCAGGTGATCGGCCAGCGCGCGCGCCTCGTCCATCAGCCGGTCGGCGGGATGGATCTGGTTGACGAACCCCCAGCGCGCGCCTTCCTCGGCGTCCAGCCAGCGGCCGGTCAGCAGCATTTCCATCGCGATATGATAGGGGATGCGCTTGGGCAGCTTGACCGAGGCGGCATCGGCCACCGTGCCCGAACGGATTTCCGGCAGGGCGAATGTTGCGTGTTCGGCGGCCAGGATGATGTCGGCCGACAGCGCCCATTCGAAACCGCCGCCGCAGCAGATGCCGTTGACCGCCGCAATCACCGGCTTGTTCATCGCCCGCAATTCCTGCAACCCGCCGAAACCGCCGGCGCCATAGTCGCTGTCTGCCCCTTCGCCATCGGCGGCGGCCTTCAGGTCCCAGCCGGGGCAAAAGAACTTGTCGCCCGCCCCGGTAATGATCGCCACGCACAGTTCAGGGTCGTCGCGGAAATTGCGAAAGACCTCGCCCATCTTGCGGCTGGTGGCGGCGTCGATGGCGTTGGCCCTGGGCCGGTCGAGCGTGACTTCCAGCACCGCGCCACGGCGTTCGGTGCGAACAGGGGTGTCGGTCATGGGCGTCTCCGATCCTGATGAGCGCATCCGCGGCCACCGCCTGGGTCGGCGTGCAGATGAGCGGGTTAATCTCGGCCTCGTCGAGGCGCTGGGCATGGGTCGTAACATATTCCTGCAGCGCCATCACTGCCCGCAGGATGGCGTCCCGGTCGGCCGGCGGGCGCCCGCGATAGCCGTGCAGCATCGGCGCGATGCGCAGGCCGTCCAGCGCGGCGCTGATTTCGGCCTCTGTCACTGGCAGGATCAGCGAGGCACTGTCGCGCAGAATCTCGGTCAGCACGCCACCGGCGGCGAGCGTCAGAACGAAGCCATGCGCAGGGTCGCGGCGCACACCGATCAGCAGCTCGGCCAGCCCATCGCCGATCATGCGTTCGACCAGATAGTGCGGGCTGGCCATCCTTTGGGCCGCGACCCGCACCGCATCCGCATCCGCAAGGTTCAGCGCCACCAACCCCGCCTCGGTCTTGTGCGCCGCGCCGGACCCCTTGAGCACGACCGGAAAGCCCAACGCCCCGGCCGCCTGCGCGGCCTCTTCTGCCGTTTGGGCCAGCGCCGAGGCCGGCACCGCCAGCCCGTGCGCGGCCAACGCGGCCTTGGCATCGACCTCGCTGAGTGCGGCGAGGTCGCGGGGCGCGCCGGGCAGCAGCAGCGGAGCCGGGGCCGTGCCTGCCGCCCCCAGCGTGGCCGCTGCCGCGACCGCCGCCAGCGCGTCGTCAAGGCCGCACAGCGGCACCAGTCCGTTGCCGGCGATCCGTTCGGTCACCGCCTCTGGCATCGTCTCGGGCAGGGTGGCGACCAACGCCAGCGGCGTGCCCGTGCGGGCGCGGGCAAGGGCGGCGGCCTCGATCGCGCAATCCCAGGCGGCGGGGTCGCAGCGGTCGGTACGGGGGAAGTCGACGATCAATAGCCCCATCCCGATATCGCCCGCCAGCATCGCGGCAAAGGTGTCGGCCATCGCAGGCACGTCGTTCCAGACATAGGTGTGATAGTCCAGCGGATTGGCCAGCGCCACCTTCGACCCAAGCGCTTGGCGCAGCGCGTCCCGCTGATCCGCGTCGAGCGGCAGAAAGACCACGTCATGCCCGGTCGCGGCATCTGCGACGAGGCTGGCCTCGCCCCCCGAACAGGCCATCGCGGCGATCCGGTTGGATGGCAGGGGGCCGGCAAGGTGCAAGAGCTTCAGCGTTTCCAACAGGGTGGTCAGGCTGTCCACCTGCGCGATGCCGAGGCGGCGCAGCAGCGCCCGCGCGCCCGCCTCGCTGCCGGCGAGAGAGGCGGTGTGGCTGAGCGTCGCCGCCTGCGCCAGGTCCGAACGCCCGGCCTTGAGCGCGGTCACCGGCTTGCCCAGCGCGCGCGCGGCGTTCGCAAGCGCCTCGAAGGCGCGCAAATCGCCCACGCCTTCGATATGCAACCCCAGCGCGGTGACACGCGGATCGTCAATCAGTGCCTGCCCGATCTCGGCCAGCCCGGTCTGGGCGCCGTTGCCGGCGGTGGCGACATAGGCCAGCGGCAGCCCGCGCGCCTGCATGGTCAGGTTTATGGCGATGTTGGAGCTTTGCGTCAGGATCGCGACGCCCCGCCCGACCCGCTGTCCGCCGTGCTGATCGGGCCATAACAGAGCGCCGTCGAGATAGTTGATGAAGCCATAGCAGTTGGGGCCGATGATCGGCATGTTCCCCGCCGCCGCCAGCAGTGCCGCCTGCAGGGCATCGCCATCGCCGGTTTCCGCCTGCACCTCGCGAAAGCCTGAGGCGAAACAGACCGCCCCGCCCCCGCCCATCGCGGCCAGTTTGCCCACCGCCTCGATGGTGGCGTGGCGGTTGATCCCGACAAAGGCGGCGTCGGGGGTGTCGGGCAGGTCCTCCAGCCGCTGGCAGGCGGGGACGCCGCCCAGTTCGGGGCGTGAGGGATGCACCGGCCAGACAGGTCCGTCAAAGCCCATCTTGCGGCATTGTTCGATCACGCTGGTGCACCAAGCCCCGCCGCCGATCACTGCAATGGAACGCGGTCGCAGGAGGCGGCCAAGATCGTGCGTCATCTATTTGCCCCCTGGTTGAGGATGACCGCTGGCAGAAAGGGGCGCTGCCCCTCTTGGCCCCGGAGCAGATCCGGGGCCAATTCACCCCGAGGTATTTGCGGCCAGATGAAGTAACGAGGCGTTAACCTTGCGGTGGCAGGCTGGCCGCGCGGTACAGGCTGAGGAGCCGATGACCGCGCCAGGTGAAGCCCCTCGTCCCGTGTGGACGGGGGGTGTTTCATCTGGGCAGAAATACCTCGGGGGTTTGGGGGCGGAGCCCCCAGGATATGCGGTCGGGACCGGGCGGCCAGGGTCGACATTACGCCCCCAGCGGCCGCAGCAGTTCGCGGCCGATGATGTGGCGCTGGATCTCCGACGTGCCGTCCCATATCCGTTCCACCCGCGCATCGCGCCAGAAACGCTCGATCGGCAGGTCGTCCATCAGCCCCATGCCGCCGAAGATCTGCAGCGTGGCGTCGGTCACACGCGCCAGCATCTCGCTGGCATAGAGCTTGGCTGAGGCGATCTCGCGGTTGGCGGGCAGGCCCTGATCCAGCCGCCATGCGGCAGACAGTGTCAGCCAGTCGGCGGCGTCGATCTCGGTGATCATGTCGGCGATCTGGAAACTCACGCCCTGGAAACGCCCGATGGACTGGCCGAACTGCCGGCGCTCGGCGGCCTGGGCCAGGGCCAGATCGAAACAGCGCCGGGCGCGGCCGACGGCCATCGTCGCGACGGTGATGCGGGTGGCGTAGAGCCATTCGTTCATCACCGCAAAACCGCCATCGACCTCGCCCAGGACCTGGGCATCAGGCAGGCGGCAGTCGTCGAACTCCAGGATCATGTTGGCATAGCCGCGGTGGCTGACCGACCGATAGCCGGGCCGGATGGTAAACCCCGGCGCGCCCCGGTCGACCAGGAAGGCGGTGATGCGCTTCTTGGGGCCCTTCGGCGTCTGGTCCTCGCCAGTGGCGATGAAGACGATCACGAAATCGGCGTGATCGGCGCCCGAGATGAAATGCTTGGTGCCGTTCACCACCCAGTCGCCGCCGTCGCGGCGGGCAAAGCATTTCATCCCGCGCACGTCCGACCCGGCATCGGGTTCGGTCATCGCCAGCGCGTCCAGGCGTTCGCCGCGCACCGCCGGCAGCAGGTAGCGTTCGCGCTGTTCGCCCTCGCAGGCCATCAGGATGTTCTGCGGGCGGCCGAAGAAATGCGTCAGCGCCATCGAGCCGCGCCCCAGTTCGCGTTCGACCAGGGCGAATTCAAGATGGCTGAGCCCCGCGCCGCCCACCTCTTCGGGGAAGTTGCAGGCGTAAAAGCCCAGCTCGATCGTCTTCCGCCTGATCTCTTCGGCCATCTCGCGGGGGGCGGTGCCGGTGCGCTCCACTTCCGTTTCGTGCGGGTATACCTCGTTCTCGACAAAGCTGCGCACGGTCGAGACGATCATTTCCTGTTCGTCGGTCAGTCCGAATTGCATCGCGCCTACTCCTCGGCGTGCAGGGCGGCCAGGGCGGCGACCTTTTGCGCCACTTCAGCCGGGGGTTCGCAGGTGCGGCGGGTTTTCAGGCTGACATGCAGCATCAGCTGGTCGCAGTTGGCCAGTTCGGTGCCGTCCTCGGCGCGGATCATCCGATGGAAACAGCGCAGCTTCTTGCCCTGGCCCTCGGTCACGCGGGTCTGAACCTCGACCCGTTCGCCGGCATGGGTTTCGGCGAGGTACCTGATCGAACTCTCGACGGTGAAATAGCTCATGCCACGCGCGACATAGTCGGCGTCGGCGCCGACATGGGCCATGACCACCTCTGCCGCGTCCGAGAAGACCTGCCCATAGCGGCCCTCGTTCATATGCCCGTTGAGGTCGGTCCAGTCGATGGGCACCACCCGGCGCTGGGTGATCATGGGGTTTTCGGCGGCGGGCAGGGTGGCCAACCGGGCCTGGTGTTCCAGAACCAGCCAGCCGGCGGCGGTGTCCTGCTGCTTGAGCGCGCGCATCATGGCGATGAGGTTGCGATCGCGTTTGCGTTCCAGTTCGGTGATGCTCAGATGCCCCGACTGGGCGTCGGATTGCGCGGCGATGGTTTCGATCAGCTCGTCAGTCAGGTCCGGCACGTCCATCAGCCGCGTCCAGGGCCAGGCCAGAGCGGGGCCAAACTGGGCGATGAAATGGCGCATCCCGGCCTCGCCCCCGGCGACACGGTAGGTCTCGAACAGGCCCATCTGCCCCCAGCGCAGGCCAAAGCCATAGCGGATGGCGTTGTCGATCTCTTCGGTGGTGGCGATGCCGTCCTTTACCAGCCACAGCGCCTCGCGCCAGACGGCTTCGAGAAAGCGGTCGGCGATATGGGCGTCGATTTCCTTGCGCACCCGCAACGGGTAGAGGCCGATGGCGCGCAGATGTTCCTGTGCCGTCTCGACCGCGTCCTCGGCGGTGGCGGGCGAGGGAACGAGTTCGATCAGCGGCAGCAGGTAAACCGGGTTGAAGGGATGCGTCACCATGATGCGAGAGGGGTCCGCGGCGCCCTCTTGCAGTTGCGACGGCTTGAAGCCCGAGGTGGAAGAGCCGATCAGCGCATCCGGCGCGGCTGTCTGGATCTCGGCGATCACCCTGTGCTTGAGGTCGAGCCGTTCGGACACGCTTTCCTGCACCCAGTCCGCGCCGGTCACCGCCTCGGCGATGGAGGGGTGAAAGCTCAGCCTTCCCTCGGGCGGCAGGGCGCAGTCATAAAGCATCGGCAGCGCGGCGCGGGCATTGGTCAGCACCTCGCCGATCTTGCGCTCGGCCTCGGGGTCGGGGTCGAAAACCCGCACGTCCCAGCCATTGAGCAGGAACCGTGCGGCCCAGCCGCCGCCGATCACGCCGCCGCCGATGATTGCTGCTGTTCTTGTCATTTCGTCAGCCCCTCCCCTTGGCCGCCGATCCGGGTGGTCACCCGCGCGGGGCCCGCTTGACCAGGCTAAGGCGCTGGCGCACCTCTTCGGGGCCGATGACGCGGGCGCCCATTCGCTCGACGATCTCGCGCGCGCGTTCCACCAGTTGCCAGTTCTCGGCCAGCACGCCACGATCCAGCATCAGGTTATCCTCGAGCCCGACGCGCACGTTGCCCCCGGCCAGAACTGCCGCCGCGACATAGGCCATCTGGTTGCGGCCCAGCGAAAAGGCGGAAAAGGTCCAGTCGTCGGGGATGTTGTTGACCATCGCCATCAAGGTGTTCAGGTCGTCCGGCGCCCCCCAGGGCACGCCCATGCACAACTGCACCAGCGCCGGTGATTCCAGGATGCCGTCCGTGACCAGTTGCCTGGCGTACCAAAGGTGGCCGGTGTCGAAGGCTTCGATCTCGGGCTTGACGCCCAATTCGGTCATCATCCGGCCCATCGCCTGCAACATGCCGGGGGTGTTGGTCATGACATAGTCGGCCTCGGCAAAGTTCATCGTGCCGCAGTCGAGGGTGCAGATCTCGGGCAGGCATTCGGCGACATGGGCCACGCGTTCGGTCGCACCGGCCATATCAGTGCCGGCCTCGTTCACCGGCAGCGGGTGCTCGGGGTCACCAAAGGTCATGTCGCCGCCCATCCCGGCGGTCAGGTTCAGCACCACGTCGGTGTCGGCGTCGCGGATGCGCTCGGTCACTTCGCGGAACATCGCCGGGTCGCGCGATGGTGCGCCGGTTTCCGGGTCGCGCACATGGCAGTGCACGATGGCGGCGCCGGCCTTTGCGGCGGCGATGGCGTTGTCGGCGATCTGCTTGGGGCTGCGCGGTACGTGCGGGCTGCGGTCCTGGGTGGCGCCCGAGCCGGTGACGGCGCAGGTGATGAAAACCTCTTTGTTCATCGCAAGTGGCATGGCCGGCCTCCTGTTTTCAAAGCTGCATCGAAACGGATCGTATCGCGCTGGTGCTTGGGGAAATCTTGCTTTAATGGACATTCATCATGCCGAAATGGACAAAAACCCCTGCCGAGCCTGTGCGCATATCGGTGCTGGTCTTTGACCGGTTCTCGAACCTGTGCCTGGCCAACTGCATCGAGCCGCTGCGCGCGGCCAACACGCTGAGCGCCACGCGCGCCTTTGACTGGCAGATCGTCACCGTTGACGGGGGCACGGTCCGATCCTCCAGCGGGATCGACGTGCTGGCGGCGACGGCGCTGGGACAGGCGGGGCCTGCGGATTACCTGTTCGTGCTGGCAAGTTATGAGCATCAGCGCCACGACACCCCGGCCAACCGGCGCCTGCTGCGGGCCGCGGTGCGCCGCACGCGGGTCACGGTCGGGTTCGATACCGGGCCCTGGCTGTTGGCGGCGGCGGGGCTGTTGGGGGGGCGGCGTGCGACGGTGCATTGGGATGTGCTGGACGCCTTTGCCGAGCGGTTTCTGGATGTCGAGGCCATCCGCGCGCGGGTTGTGCGTGACGGACAGTTGCTGACTTGCGCCGGCGCGCTGTCGGCGCTGGACCTGACGCTTGACCTGATTGCGGAAAATCTGGGTCTGTCGGCGCGGCTGGATGTCGAGGCGCTGTTCATCCGCGACGACCCGCCCGAGGGCACGCACGATCCGGTCGCCGACCCGCTGGTGCGCCGGGCGCTGGCGATGATGCGCGAGACGGTTGAACGCCCGCTGCCGCTGGCCGCGCTGGCGCGGCGCCTGTCGTGCCAGCCGCGCACGCTGGACCGGCATTTCCGGGTGCGGCTGGGTGCCGCACCCGGCACGGTTTATCGCCACCTGCGGCTGGCAACGGCGCGGAAACTGATCGAGGAAAGCGCGCTGTCGGTGGCTGAAATCGCCTTGCGCTGTGGCTATGACAGCCCCGCTGCGCTGGCGCGCGCGGTCCGGCGCACCTATGGCGCCGCGCCCACCGCGCTGCGCCGCAAGGAGGGGACGGCAGCAGGGTAACGAAGCGTTTGCGGCGGCGCGGATTTTCCCGGATACTCGCCCTGACAAGCCGAGTCTCACCGCGCGGGGAAACTGTGCGGTCGACGACATGACAGGGAAAAAAGCCATGCATTATCACGCCCCCACGACGCTTGACGCCGCGGTCGACATCCTTGCCGGCGCATCCGGCGATTGCCGGGTGCTTAACGGTGGTACCGATCTGCTGGTTCGCATGCATTCCGACATGGCCCACCCCGATGCCGTGGTCGATATCAAACGCATCGAAAGCCTGCGCACCATTACCAAAGAGGATGGCGGCTGGCGCATCGGCGCGGCCGTCTGCGGCGCCGAGATGGGCGAACATGCAGGGCTGGTCGCCGCGTGGCCCGGCGTGGTCGAGGCGGCCGGGCTGATCGGATCAACCCAGGTGCAGGGGCGCGCGACGATGGCGGGCAACCTGTGCAACGCCTCGCCCGCGGCCGACAGCGTGCCGGCAATGGTCGCAGCCGGGGCGCTGGCGCGAATTGTCGGCCCCGAGGGCATCCGCGATGTGCCGGTCGAGGAAATTCCCGTCGGCCCCGGCAAAACTTCGCTCACGCCGGGCGAACTGGTCGCCTCGATCTATCTGCCTTCGCGGCCGGAACGGTCGGGTGACGCCTATCTGCGTTTTATCCCCCGGACCGAGATGGACATCGCCGTCGCCGGCTGCGGCGTTTCGCTGACGTTGGACGAGGCGGGCGCGATCACCCATGCAAGGGTGGCGCTGGGCGCGGTCGGCCCGACGGTCATGCTGGTGCCCGAGGCGGCCCGCATGCTGGTGGGCTCGCATCTGCGCGAAGGGGCGCTGCAGCAGTTGGCCACCATCTGTTCCGCCGCCGCGCAGCCGATCACGGACAAGCGCGGTACCGAACATTTCCGCACCCATGTCGCCGGGGTTCTGGCCCGCCGGGCGGCACTCATCGCCTACAAGCGCGCAGGAGGAACGCCGGAATGAGCAAGATACACGTCACCACTACCGTCAATGGCGACGCACAGGAATTCCTGTGCGAGGCGGACGAGACGCTGCTCGACGTGCTGCGCGACCGGCTGGGTCTGACCGGCGCAAAAGAGGGCTGCGGCACCGGCGATTGCGGCGCCTGTTCGGTCACCGTCGATGGCCGGCTGGTCTGTTCCTGCCTGATGCTGGGCGCCGAGGCCGAGGGCCGCGAGGTCGAGACAATCGAGGGCATGGCCGACGGCGAAAAGCTGCACCCGCTGCAACGCAGGTTCATCGACATGGCGGCGCTGCAATGCGGCATCTGCACGCCCGGCATCCTGGTGGCGGCGAAATCGCTGCTGGAACGCAACCCCGACCCCACCGAGGAAGAGGTGCGTTACTGGCTGGCCGGCAACCTGTGCCGCTGCACCGGCTATGACAAGATCATCCGCGCCGTTCTGGAGACGGCCGCGGAAATGCGGGAGGCATCGTGATGGCTCTGAACACGAAAGAAGACACCAAGATGGAATTCAAGGTCGTCGGCACCCGCGTCGCGCGCCCCGATGGCATCGACAAGGTGACCGGACGAGCCCGTTTCGGCGCTGACATGAGCGCACCGGGAATGCTGGTGGGCCGGGTGCTGCGCAGCCCCCACGCCCATGCGCGCATTGTCTCGCTCGACACTTCGGCGGCCCAGGCGCTGGATGGCGTGCACGCGGTCGTCACCCGGGCCGATTTCCCCGATCTCGACCTCGACCCCATGCTGGCGGACATCCGCGACAACTGCATGGCCGGGGCAAAGGCGCTGTATGACGGGCACGCGGTGGCGGCGGTGGCGGCCACATCGGCGGCGGTGGCGCGCCAGGCGCTCAGTCTCATAAAGGTCGAATACGAGGTGCTGCCGCATGTGATCGACGTGGACGAGGCATTCGCCCCCGACGCGCCGGCGCTGCACGAAGGGCGCGCCGATGAATCGGTGCCCGAGGGCATGTCGCCCAATGTCATGGCGCGCTATTCCTTTGGGCGTGGCGATGTCGAGGCCGGGCTGGAAAAGGCCGACCGCGTGGTGCGACGGACCTATTGCACCGCCGCCACGCACCAGGGCTATATCGAACCCCATGCCTGCCTGGCGCAGATGGGGCCGGACGGGCAGGCCGACCTGTGGTGCTGCACCCAGGGCCAGTACATGGTGCGCGATACCTGCGCCGCCATCCTCGGGCTCAGGCAGGGGCAGCTACGCGTGACCGCCTCGGAAATCGGCGGCGGTTTCGGCGGCAAGACCACCGTTTTCCTGGAACCCGTGGCGCTGGCGCTGGCGCGAAAGGCCGGCCGCCCGGTCAAGATGGTGATGAGCCGGCAAGAGGTACTGCGCGCGACCGGGCCGACGGCGTCAAGTTCGATCGACGTGGCGATCGGCATGACCAAGGACGGCCGCATCACCGCAGGCTTTGCCGAGCTGCGCTATCAGGGCGGCGCCTATCCCGGCTCGCCGGTGGCACTGGGGTCGATGTCGGCATTCGCGCCCTATGACCTGGAACATGTCCGCACCATTGGCTGGGACGTGGTCACCAACCGGCCCAAGTCGGCGGCCTATCGCGCCCCCGGCGCGCCGATGGCAGCCTTCGCGGTGGAAAGCGCCATCGACGAATTGTCCCGGGATTTCGGGCTCGACCCGCTTGAGGTGCGGCTGAAGAACGCCGCGCGCGAGGGCACCCGCTCTGCCTATGGCGCGACCTATCCCGCCATCGGGCTTGAGGCGACGCTGCGCACCGCCCACACTCACCCGCACTGGGCCGCGCCGTTGGGCGAAAACCAGGGCCGCGGCGTGGCCTGCGGGTTCTGGTTCAACTTCGGCGGCAACACCTGCGTGTCGCTGAACATCGCCTCTGACGGCACCGTCAACGTGACCGAGGGCAACCCCGATATCGGCGGCAGCCGGGCGTCCATGTCGATGATGGCAGCCGAGGAGCTGGGCATTCCCTACGAACAGGTGCGCACGGTCATTGCCGATACGGCGTCTCTGGGGCTCAACGAAGTGACCGATGGCAGCCGGGTGACCTTTGCCGTCGGGCTTGCCACCATCGAAGCCGCCCGCGCCGCCAAGCGCGAGATGTGCCGCCGGGTGGCGAAACTGTGGGGCATCGACGAAGAGGCGGTCGTCTGGAAGGACGGCGCCGTTCATCCCGCCGGCCCCAACGCCGGCAAGCACGACCCGATGACCCTGGCCGAGATCGCCGCCATCGCCCCCAATACCGGAGGCCCGATTGCGGGGCATTTCGAGGTCAACGCCGAGGGCGCGGGCGTCAGCTTTGCCACCCACATGGTCGATGTCGAGGTCGACCCCGAGACCGGTGCGACCAAGGTGCTGCGCTACACCGTGTTCCAGGATGCGGGCAAGGCGGTGCATCCGTCCTATGTCGAAGGCCAGTTTCAGGGCGGCGCGGCGCAGGGCATCGGCTGGGCACTGAACGAGGAATACATCTATGGCGATGACGGGGTTCTGCAGAACCCCGGTTTCCTCGACTACCGTATCCCGGTCGCCTCGGACCTGCCGATGATCGACACGGTGATCCTGGAAATTCCCAACCCGGGCCACCCCTACGGGGTGCGCGGCGTGGGCGAGACATCCATCGTGCCGCCACTGGCGGCAGTCGCCAACGCGGTTTCCGCCGCGGCCGGGGTGCGGATGACCGACCTGCCGATGTCGCCGCCCAAGGTGCTCGGCGCGATGCAGACGAAATAGGCTGGTCATGGTCAAGGTGCGGATCTGGGGCTCGCTGCAATCCGCGACCGACGACCGTGCCGAGGTCGAAATCGACGCCGGCACGCTGCGGGAACTGCTCGATGGGCTGGCAAGGGAATACCCCGCCCTGCGCCCGCAGCTGGAACGCGGCGTGTCGGTCGCCATTGACGGCAAGGTCTATAATGACAGCTGGTTCACACCGATTTCGCCCGACAGCGAGGTCGTGTTGCTGGCGCGGCTGCGCGGAGGGTAGCCCGGCCCGGACGAGACGGTTAGACCGGCGGCAGGGTCTTTGTGTCTGTTGGTGAAAGCATCACAAGGGCAGAGCAATGGCAGGTGAGCATTGGTTTGCGGACAGGGCGAGGGCAGCAATCGAGCCGCTCTTGCCGAAGAGCCAGCCGGGCGCGCGATCTGGTCAGGCGAACAGACCACAACCACCGCGTCCCCCGGCGCAAACACCGCAGCCCTCCTGCAGGGCTGGATCAGCCGCACTGATCTCGCCCGCGAACTCGGCGTGTGCGAGGAAACGCTTCGGCGCTGGGCAGATGCCCGGCGTGGTCCTGCCTTCGTGAAGGCCGGGCGAAAGATCCTCTATCGACGCTCCACCGTCCTCTAATGGCTCGAGGCCCGCTGCCCGGCCCGCCATCGCCGCGCCCAGCACTCCGATCACGATGATGCCCCGGAGGTGCAGCGATGAAACGCCGCGGCACACCGGAGGCCGACCTGCAGCGCGCAGTGGTGCAGGCGTTGCGGCTCATTCTGCCTCGCACGGCCGCCATCTACCACTGCGCCAACGAGGTGACCGAGCCCGGGCCCCGCGGCGCCAGGCGCCAGGCGAACCTCGTCGGCATGGGCGTCCATCCCGGTTTTGCCGACCTGATGGTGCTCTGCGACGGGCGCGTGCTGTTTCTGGAGCTGAAGGCGCCCAGGGGCAAACTCAGCCCGGCGCAGGAGGCGTTTCGCGACGCGGTGCTGGCGCAGGGCTTCGGTTGGGCGCTGGTGCGCTCGCTCTACGACGCGCTGGGCGCGCTGGCCGATCACGGGCTGACCACGCGCGTGGTGCCGCAGGACCCCGTCCGGCGCGCCGCCAGGGTTCGGCAACCGGCAGCGGCAAGACCCGGCGGCAAGTGCGATGAGGGCCCCAGGCCCAGCGACGACGAACTCGCGGCCTTCTACGCCCGGATGGTCAATTCCGACGACTTCCTGCCCGCCACCATGATCAGCAACACCATGTGCGACGCCATGCTGGCGCGGGGGCTGGTCACGCCGGAACGGCTTCGGATGCGGGGGGTGCGGTGAATGGCATGGTGTTTCGACCCTGGCACGGACTGTCCCTCTGCGCAGGCGGCGGTCTTGATCTGGGCCTCATGCTCTCTGAGCCCGGCTATCACACCCGCCGAAACCAGCACGGCGAGCGGGCCACCACCGTGGTCGTCGGCACCGAACGAGTGTTGGCGCGCGGCCGGTGGCGCACGGTCGAGGTGCTGGCCTGCCCCGTCACCTAGCGACCGCACCCGGAGCACATCGCGTCCGCCCGCCACGCCTACGTGGACTGGTGGCAGGCGCTGGGCTGGATCCGCGACGGGCTGATCGCGGGCAGCATGCTGCGGGACGTCAAGGTGACGGCGGCGATGCCGCAGCTGCGACCGTGGGTTCAACGAAAATAGAGGCGAAAGGATCCCATTTCCGCCAATTTATTCGAACGCGGGCCGCGCAGGGGCCCGCTCTGGCACCTGACATTCACGCGCGGGCGGAAGAGCATTTCTCTCTGCGCCGGCCCTCGCTTGACACTCCGTTTCCACAGGTTACTCTTTGGTGGTACCAGGGGTGCTCCGTTCAGGAGCTGAGATGCGCGACACCGCGCGAACCCTTCACA
>NZ_QITQ01000035.1 GCF_003260265.1 Roseovarius amoyensis | reverse complement strand
ATGCGCAACCTATTGCCGCGCATCGGTTTCATCGACGAAACATCCTTGAAAACGAACATGGCAAAGACCACCGGATGGTCTGAAAAAGGCGCGCGCCTGATCGACCATGCACCATTCGGCCACTGGACACCCAGACCTTCATCGCCGCCCTGCGCCACGATCGCCTGGATGCGCCCTGGGTCATCGAGGGCGCGATGAACCGCGAGTTGTTCGAGCTTTATGTCGAGACCCAGCTCGTTCCGACTCTGCAGCCGGGTGACGCGATCATCCTCGACAACCTGTCATCCCACAAAAGCCCAGGGCCGCAGAGGCCATGCGTGCCGTCGGGGCATGGTTTCTCTTTCTGCCCCCATACAGCCCCGATCTCAATCCAATCGAAATGGCCTTCGCCAAACCCAAGACTCTTATCCGGCGAGCCGCCGCGCGGACCTACGATGACCTCTGGCGCGCGGTCGGTCACGTCTGTGATCTCTTCACTGACGAGGAATGCTACAACTTCTTCAAGGCTGCAGGCTATGAAACCGATTAGACGCAACCCGCTCTAAAGCTTGGCAACCGGTCAAAATTCAGGACTACCTCTAACCGCCTGCCCGATGGCTGAATTGCTCCGGCAGCTCTGTCTTGAGGCCGATGTAAGGAACAGCTCTTGAGGCGTTGTATGGCGTCAGACAGCGTGGGCACTGGTGTGATCAAGGCGCATGTGGGTGGGCATGATCACGCGTCAATACGGTCTGCACGATATGCCCCTGTGCGTCGCGAGTCTGGATGATGTGTTCGGTGAGCGGGATACAGCTTGTCCTGTTCGCCAACCCCGGTAAGATTTGGAAACATTTCATATAAAGTCGGATTATCTGTTCTCAAAAGATGGAAACACAAATATTTTGCTGTAAATTTATTGATGAAACGTTTCTTGACATCCGAAATGATTCTATCTACCGTCTTAAAAAGATGAAGACACCAATTCCGAGGGGAGATCGAAGGGATGGCTGAATCTGATAAGAAAGCGCAGGGCAATCGCTCGCTCAAGGCGGCGCGTCTCGCGCAGATCAAGCCCTCACCTACAGTTTCGCTGTTCGGGCGCGTTGCGGAGCTCCGGGGCATGGGTCGCGACATTGTCGGTTTGGTCGCTGGCGAGCCTGACTTTGACACGCCCGACAACATTAAGGGTGCTGCAATCGAGGCGATCCAGAGGGGAGAGACGAAATATACCGCGGTTGACGGCACGCCAGATCTGAAGCGTGCCATTCAGGCCAAGTTCAAGCGCGAGAACGGGCTTGACTACGGGCTGGACCAGATCAGCGTTGGTGTTGGCGGGAAGCACGTCATTTTCAACGCGCTGCTGGCCACCCTGTCACCCGGCGACGAGGTGGTCATTCCCGCCCCCTACTGGGTGTCCTATCCAGAGATGGTCACGCTTTGCGACGGCGTTCCCGTCATCGTTTCCAGCGACCCGGCGCGCGGGTTCAAGCTGGATCCGGAAAAGCTCGAAGCGGCGATCACTCCGAAAACCAAATGGGTTATCCTTAACTCGCCTACAAACCCTACGGGTGCTGCCTATACGCGCGAAGAGCTTGAGCAGGTTACAGCTGTCTTGTTGCGTTATCCCAATGTCATGGTCCTGGCCGACGACATCTATGAGCACCTGATCTATGACGATTTTGTCTTTACCACGCCTGCGCAGATCGAGCCCCGGCTCTACGATCGAACGCTGACCGTAAACGGTGTGTCCAAAACCTATTGCATGACCGGATGGCGGATCGGCTATGCAGGCGGGCCCAAAGAGCTGATCCAGGCAATGGCGTCGGTGCAGTCGCATTCGACAACAAATGCCGCCTCAATCTCACAGGCTGCGGCAGTCGAGGCGCTCAATGGGCCGCAGGATTTCATCGCCCATAATCGTGCGGCGTTCGACCGTCGGCGGAGAATGGTCGTCGAACGGCTGAATGCGATCGACGGGTTGTCATGTCAGATGCCTGAAGGCGCCTTCTACGTCTATCCGTCCTGCGAAGGGGTTATCGGGCGACGCCGACCCGATGGACAAGTAATCGAAACCGACCAGGACTACGTACTCTATCTGCTCGAAGATGCGGGGGTTGGCTCGGTCTTTGGGGGAGCTTTCGGTATGTCGCCATATTTCAGGCTATCTTATGCCGCGTCAGACGACGTGCTACGCGACGCCTGCGACCGTATCGCGCAAACTACAGCAAAGCTGCGCTGACTGGCTGGATGATATAATGACCGGGTCCAAACCCTTCGCCCTGCCGGTAGACTTGCCCCTTGACGGTGTCGTCGTTGTGGAAATCTGCCACAGCATGTCAGGTCCGTTTGCTGGTAGCATTTTGGCGCAACTCGGCGCCAGGCTCATCAAGGTCGAAAACCGCGAGCATGGCGATCATGCCCGCGGTTGGGGCCCGCCTTTCTGGCACGGCTCCGCAGCGGCATTCCAGGCAATGAACCGTGACAAAGAGAGCGTCACCGTCAATCTGCGCGACCCGAACGAGCGAGCAGGGTTACGTCAGTTTATCCTTGAGCATGCGGATGTTGTGGTCCAGAACCTCCGGCCGGGTTCACTTGCAGAGGGCGATTTCTCGGGTAGTGATTTCCGGGTGGAAAAGCCTGCACTTATCTATTGCAATCTAGGGGCTTTTGGGGCCCGTGGACCGCTTTCGTCGGCCCCCGGATACGATCCGCTGATGCAGGCCTTTGGCGGCATTATGAGTGTAACCGGCGAAGCCGAGGGCGGCCCGGTCCGCGTCGGTCCTGCAATTATTGATCTTGGTACCGGAATGTGGTCGGCGCTGGGGATCATTGCTGCACTGTTCCGGCGCAAGCAGACCGGTACCGGATGTATTGTTGATACTTCGTTGTTTGAAACGGCCCTTTCATGGATGTCGGTCCAGATTGCAGGCTATTTAGCCTCCGGGGATATCCGCAAACCCATGGGCTCGGCAATTCCTGAGATTGTACCGCATCAGGCGTTCCGGGCCAAAGACGGCTACATCATGATTGCTGCCGGGAACGACAAGCTGTTTGCATCGTTTTGCAAAGCTCTGGGGGCGGAAGACCTCGCGACGGAGGCCGCATACGCTATGAATGAAGGTCGGGTGCGGAACAGAGATATACTGATTCCACTACTGGAAAAGTTGGTTAATTCCTGGGGACGAGAAGACCTGTCAGAAGCGCTGAACAACGCTGGCGTACCAAACTCGCCCATCCAGTCGATCGATGAGGTCGTAGCGCATCCACAGACCGTTGCGCTGGATATCATCCAGGAGTGTCCGGATATTGACCTACGGCTTGTCGGGCTGCCGATTTCATTCGATGGAATACGTCCGTCGTTCCGAAAGCGCGCTCCCGCCTTGGGAGAGCACAGTCACTGCATTGCCAATTCCGCAAAACCCGAAGTCGAAGCCGAACCACAGACGGCGAGGGACACAAAGACATTGGGGCCGAACGCACAATGACTGCAGCTGCTAAATCCGTTGAAAAGACACATGCCATTGATGTCGGGGAAGATTATCCCGAATTGCGGACGGCGATCCGGCGGATCTGCGCTGACTATCCCGGTTCCTATTGGCGAGATCTTGAGAAAGAAGACGCCTATCCATCAAAATTCGTGAATGAATTGTCGCGCCAAGGGTATCTCTCTGCCTTGATCCCGGATCAGTATGGTGGTGTGGGGCTGCCGCTGCGGGCGGCTGCGGTCATCCTTCAGGAAATTAATGCGAGCGGCTGTACTGCCAGCCCGTGTCACGCGCAGATGTATATAATGGGCACTTTGCTGCGGCACGGCAGTGAAGAACAAAAGCACCGCTTTCTACCTGCGATCGCTAGCGGTGAGTTGCGCCTGCAAGCTTTTGGCGTGACCGAACCGACCAGCGGTTCCGACACGACCAGTCTGAAGACACGGGCCGTCCGTCGTGGTGACCGATATGTGATCAACGGCCAGAAGGTCTGGATTTCTCGTGCCCTCCATTCCGATCTGCTGCTGCTTTTGGTTCGCACCACACCGCTAGACCAAGTGAGCCGCAGAACCCAGGGGCTGTCGGTGCTGCTGGTCGACATGCGGGAGGCGCGCGGCAACGGGCTTGAGACCCGTCACTTGCCCGCAATGATCAATCACGGGACGACTGAGCTCTTTTTCGATGATCTCGAAGTGCCGGTGGAAAATCTCATCGGGGAAGAAGGAAAAGGCTTCCAATACATCCTCGACGGTATGAACGCCGAGCGGATACTGGTCGGCACCGAAGCTCTGGGAGACGGTTACTGGTGCCTTGAACAGGCTGTCAACTATGCCGGGAACCGCAAGGTTTTCAGTAGGTCGATCGGAAGCAATCAGGGCGTGCAGTTTCCGATCGCGCGTAGCCATATTGAATTAGAGGCGGCTGATCTGATGTGCCGGAAGGCGGCGGCGCTGTACCAGGCCGGTGCCGATGCAGGGGCCGCAGCAAATATGGCGAAGTTACTTGCTTCGGAGGCGGCGTTCCGGGCCGCAGATGTTGCGATGCAAACCCATGGCGGTTTCGGTTTCGCCAAGGAGTACGGCATAGAGCGGAAATGGCGCGAAGCTCGACTGTACCAGATTGCTCCGGTTTCGACAAACCTGATCCTGTCCTACATCGCCCAGCATGTCCTTGGCATGGATCGTTCCTATTAAATGAGGTTTGAAATGTTTCGCTTGCGTTCGTGGATGTTTGTACCAGGTAACTCTCTGAAAATGATAACAAAGTCATTTGGTCTGGATCTCGACGTTGCGATGCTGGACGTTGAGGATGGGGTCGTTCCCGAGCTGAAAGCAGAGGCGCGGACGCTGGTGGCAGAGGCACTCGCATGGCCCAAAGAGCGCGTGAATCCTCTTCGCTACGTGCGGGTTAACGCAATTGATACCGGAGAATTGCAGGCCGATCTCGATGCCGTGGTTGTCCCCGGGCTTGATGGCATCGTGTTGCCAAAGACCGAAACAATCGAAAACGTCCATCAAGTGGCGGCGATGCTCGACGATCTGGAAGAGCAACGAGGAATGCCATCGGGCGGCGTAAAGGTGGTCCTTGCCCTTGAATCGGCAAAGGCGCTCATTGCCGCACCGCAGCTCGCGACCGCATCTTCCCGTGTGGCTGGTCTGTGTTTTGGAGCCGAGGATTACAGCAAGGATCTGGGGCTTTCGGTGGTTCGCACGGGCGTTGCCCGCGACTTCACCTATGCCCGCTCTGCAATTGTAGTAGCTGCCACCGCAGCGCGGATTGCTTCGATCGATGGGGTCTGGCCCGAACTGAGCGATTCCGAGGGGCTGCATGGGGATTCAGTTGTGGCCCGAGATCTTGGCTTCACCGGCAAATCGATGATTCATCCCGGACAGCTGGCAATAATCAACCAGGTCTTTAGCCCGACAGCTGACGAGATTGCCTATGCAGAGGATCTGATCGCAGATTTCAAATTAGCTTCGAGAGAGGGACGCGGCAGCATCTCCTTCCGGGGGCAACTTGTTGATCTGCCGATCTATGAGCGCGCGCTTCGAACTATAGCCGCTGGTACGCGGTCAAAGCAGATGGAGAAGTCAAAATGACGGTAAAGTCGGGATGGACCGGCCGCTTCTTTGAGGATTTCGAGGTTGGTGATATCTACAGATCACGCATTGGACGTACCGTCATTGAGGCAGACAACGTCCTGTTCACGTTGATGAGTAACAACACCAACCAGATCCATTTCAACACGGACTACGCCAAGCGTACCGGTTTTGACCGGCCGTTGATTAACTCGATCGTCACACTGGCGGTGGTCGCCGGCCTAGGTGTCGCCGATATCAGCGAGAACGGATTTGCCTTGGGCTGGGACGGTATCAGATTGCCCAACCCGGTCTTCGCCGGTGATACGCTCTATTCGGAATCCGAGGTGATTTCAGTTCGTGCTTCGTCGTCGCGTCCCGAACAGGGGATTGTCAAGGTGCGAACCCGTGGGCTGAACCAGGATGGCGTTGTCGTCATCGACTACGAACGAAGTGTCATGGTCTGGCGCCGCGCACACGCTCCGCTGAACAATGTCTTCCCCGATCGGAAGGATGGCTGAGCCATGCCTTACGAGCCAATGAATGATGACTCGGCGATGCCAAGAACGGCATATATGCCCGATGCCCCCCCGTTTCTTACGGAAGGGAAGTTCAGCGGTTCGGACAAGGTTGATGTCGTTGTTATCGGTGGCGGACTGACAGGTGTAACAGCGGCGTATCATGCATCGAGAGCGGGTGCGAAGGTGCGTCTTCTTGAGGCGAACGGCGTCGGATGGGGAGCGTCAGGGCGAAATTTCGGGCAGATCACCCCCTATTTGCGACGAGAGCCTGCGGAAGTTTGCTCCATACTGGGATGCGAGGCGGGCGAACGGCTTATATCTGGCGCAGCCGAAGGCCCTGATCAGATGTTCGATCTGATCCGTGAACACAATATCGATTGTGAAGCGACCATGACTGGCCTGATCTATGCCGCGCATACCCGGAAAGCAATGGCGAAACTGGCGGATCGTCGCGATTTTTGGAGGGCCCGGGGCGCGGATCTGCAAATCCTTGGCCCAGAGGCGGCGCGCAAACGGATTGGTGGCGGCAATTACGTCGGTGCGGCGTTGGACCCGCGCGGCGGAACGGTTAACCCGTTGAGATATTGCCGCGGTCTCGCCCGGGTCTCGCAGGATATCGGCGTCGGTATCAATGGCCAAAGCAGAGTGACGGGGATTGAGCAGCACGGCAACGGCTGGCGCGTGCGAACCGAATGCGGCGATGTCCGGGCGGACAAGGTGCTAAGTTGCACGGACAGTTATGGCGGATCGCTCTGGCCACAGTTGAAGCGGGCAATGATCAATTTGCGCGGTTATCAGCTGGCAGGCCGTCCTGAAAAACCTGACCTGCTCAAGGATGTTCTGCCCGGCGGTCAATCCATGACCGACAGCAGCAAGTTGATGTCGGGAGTGCGCAAGGTGCTGGGCGGACAACTGCTCGTCAGTGCTACCGTTGCCGTGGCCGGAGCCGAAAGGGCCATATCCACCCGGCGCGCCACGGCCAGAATTGAGGACCTGTTTCCTGCACTTGGGAGAATCCGATGGGAAATGACCTGGAGCGGGATAGTTGGAATGACATGGGATGAGTTGCCGCGGGTGATCGAACCGGAACCGGGTCTGCTAATCGGTTACGGATTCAGCGGTCGGGGAGTCGCGCTGTCAGGTGTAATGGGGCGTGAGCTCGCGCATCGTGCGGCTGGAGAGTCCACACATGACCCGGTGTTTCCGGGGCAGCGCGGGCGGGATTATCCGCATATCCCATCGGCACATGCAGCCGCCACGGGTTTGCTGTGCCTTTACCGCCTTCAGGATGCGGCCGAGGCTGCCAAACGCAAGTTCTCATTCGGCAGGGTGCGGCAATGATACTCCGCTTCTTGTGCGGCCAACGTAGACCATGAAGCACAAACCCACGCAAAAATGCGGGCTAACGATGGAGGTCGGGCAGATTCAGAAGCTTCTACAGCGAGTTTCGTATGTGAATCGACTGAATTAACAACCATAAACGTAAACAGAGAGGAACCAACATGATTTCCGAAATGAAAAAAATCAGGAAGACCGGGCGAGGCACCGCCCGACGGTTAGGTTCGGGATTTGCCCTCGCGCTTTCCTGCCTTGCATCCGGTACGCTCGCCATTGCAGACGAGCCGACCGAACTGAAGTTCGGCGGTTCGGCGACCTGGCTCGGACAAGTGCCGATCATGGTCGCGATCGACAATGGCTATTTCGAGGAAGAGGGAATTAAAGTCGAGTTCGTCCCCATCGGTAGCTCGTATGACCGGCTCTCTGCGCTGACCAGCGGTTCGATCGACTTTTCCAACCTGGGTCGCGTTGCGGTAATCTCGGAAATGGCACGTGGAAATGATGCCTTCTACAATGTCGCAAATGTTGATGATTCACCCGGCAATGAGGGCTGTTGGGCGCGCCCGGGCGTCGAAACAATTGCAGATATGCGCGGTCGGAAAGTCGCTGCAAATTCCTCGGCCGAGATCACGATGACACTTCTGTTGGCAACCGAGGATATGACGCAGAGTGATGTCGAGCTCTTCAATATCGGGGGGACCGAGATGGCGCCGGCTCTGGCGCGTGGCGATGTTGACGTCGCCTGTATTTGGCAGCCTCTGCTCGACGGCCTGAAGGCCGCGGTGCCGGACGGCAGGCTTATCGGTACGGACAAGGATACGTCGTTCTATGATGAGTTTGGCACAATGGCCGCGCCGGATATTGTCATCATGAGCCGAGCATTGGTGAACGACTCCCCGGAGATCGCGAACAAGGTGATCAAAGCGTTGTTCAAGGGCGCGGATTTCGCCAATAACAATCCCGAAGAAGCTGCCCAGGTCGTTTCGCATTACTTCAACAAGGATGCGGCTGATCTGATTGATTCTATTGACAAGTTTATGTACTTTGGGGGCGCGGACTGGGAGGCGCACATTGAGTTGCATAGCGGGCAAATGCAGGCGCTTGCTAATCTTCTGTATGACCTTGGCAAGATTGGTGCAAAGCCCGATGTGACGGAATGGACCAATACCGACTTTATTACTGATTAAAATTTGTGGCTGCGCGGCATGCCGCGCGCATTCAGCGACTGATAGGGTGGGTGAAATGGCAACGCTAGAAGAGAGACCAATTCTAACGGAGGCGACCGCCGTCGTACCGGAAAACCCGGATGGCAAGGACGAGCCCAGGGCAAGAAAGGTGTCGCGCCACAAGACGTTCAGGTCATGGAAAGCGACACCTGCCGTCACCTTGTTGATCGGTTTGTCATCGGTTGCCACTTTTCTTGGTGTCTGGGCAATGGTGACCGAACTGGGATGGGTTAAACCAGTCTTTTTACCGTCGCCTATGTCAGTGTTGGATCAGGGCATTCGCTTGGTCGAAACCGGAGATCTATGGGTGTCTGTCATAGCCTCTTCGACGCGGGTGTTCACGGGGTTTGGTCTGGCTGTTCTTTTTGCAGTACCGCTTGGCATCCTGATCGGTGTGTGGTGGCCAGCAAAGGCCATCATGGATCCGTTCATCTCATTGCTGCGACCGCTGCCGTCGATTACCTGGATACCGCTGTCCATCCTCTGGCTCGGGATCGGCGAGGCGCAGAAGATCGCGATCGTGTTTATGGGGTCCTGGGTCTACATCTTGCTTTATACCTATGAGAGCACCAAAAGGGTGGACCCTATCCTGATCCGTGCAGCCCGCAACCTGAGTGCCAATGATTTTGCTGTCATGCGTGAAGTGGTTTTGCCTGGGGCGCTTTCCGGCATTATTTCCGGGCTGAAGGTCACGCTGGCAATTTCCTGGTCCTGCGTCATCACCGCCGAGATGGTTGCCGCAAACAACGGTCTGGGTGCTCTTATCTGGCAGGCAAAAGACTGGGGGAACATGCCGCTCGTGCTTATGGGCATGGTTTGTATCTCGCTGACCGTGCTGGTGGCGGACTGGATCATGGTCCGGATCGAGCGACTTCTGTTGCCCTGGGAAAGGAACCTGAGAGAATGAAAGACGTGAAAAACAAGGCATCTATCCTATCGGCCCAGAATGTATTCAAGAGTTACAAGATTAGTGGCCAGAAAGATATTCTGGCGGTGGAGGATTTATCCCTCGACATCAATGAAGGGGAATTCATCTGTATCGTCGGCGCCTCCGGCTGTGGCAAGTCCACCCTGTTGAACATGTTCGCCGGCTTTATCTCTCCGACCAGTGGGCGGCTGCTGCTTCATGGCGAGCCCATCGTAGGGATCGAACCGCGTTGTGGCATGGTTTTCCAGAGCTATGCCTTACTCCCCTGGAAGACCGTGCGCGGGAATGTGGAATTCGGCCTGAAAATGAAGGGGGTATCGCCGAAGGTTCGACGTGAACGTGCGGAGTATTTCATTGATTTGGTCAATCTCGGTGCCTTTGCTGATCGCTATCCGTCTGAACTGTCGGGAGGGATGAGGCAGAGAGTCACTCTGGCGCGGATATTCGCTTCCGATCCGGAAGTACTGCTGATGGATGAACCCTTCGCTGCACTCGATGCGATGACCAGACAGGTGCTGCAGGAAGAATTGTTGCGAATTCATGAGGACCAGCGCAAGACGACTGTCTTTATTACCCACAATATCGATGAGGCACTGGTCCTTGCCGATCGTATCATCGTGTTGTCGTCGCGCCCAGGCCGGGTCAAGGCCATAGTGAAGAACACCTTGGCGCGGCCGCGACACATGACCGTGCAACTTTCGAAAGAATTTACAGAGTTGAAAAGTGAGATTTGGTCCTTTGTCGAGGACGAAGTTCGCAGGCATGGCAGCGTGACTCCAGAATACCCCTGAAGGAGCTGCTATTTGGGGGATGCCTGACACCTCCCTCAAAACCCATGCATGGGCGAGGCGCCGCGCCCAGGTAGTGTCAAGTAAACTGGCTTGAGCGGGTCCAGGTTGCGACGTAGCTTGTCGCCATGACAAAGCGCAGCCCTTTTCGTTGTTTCAGAACGAGCGCTGAAATCATCCGCTTGACAGTGATGCTGTACATCCGGTTTCCGCTCTCGCTGCGGAACGTGGAGGAGGTGGTGTCAAGGCGATGCAGCTTGCACTCCAACAGGGACCGCCATAGCCTGCCGGGATGAGCAAACCCAATTCTTTTCGCTATTTCCGAACCAGCCCCGAGGTCATCCGCCTTGCGGTCATGATGTACGTGCGTTTCCCGCTCTCGTTGCGCAACGTCGAGGACCTGCTGCACGAGCGCGGCATCGATGTCAGCCATGAATCCGTCCGGTTTTGGTGGATGCGGTTCGGTCCCCTGTTCGCCTCCGATATCCGCAAGACCAGGGTCCAGCGGATGCGCGCCTACTCGAACTGGCAGTGGCACCTCGACGAGGTCTTCGTGAAGATCAACGGCGAGACGTATTACATGTGGCGAGCCGTCGATCACGAGGGCGAGGTCCTCGAAGCCTTGGTCACCAAGCGCCGCGATTGCAAGGCGGCATTGAAATTCCTCAGGAAATTGATGAAACGTTACGGTCGTCCGGAACAGATCGTCACCGACAAGCTGCGCTCCTACGGCGCCGCCATGAAGGAGATCGGAAACGCCGATCGGCAGCAAACCGGGCGCTGGCTGAACAATCGTGCCGATAATTCCCACCTGCCCTTCCGACGACGAGAACGCGCCATGTCCCGCTTCCGGCGGATGCGAAACCTGCAGAAATTCGCCGCCGTCCATTCCTCCGTCTTCAACCATTTCAACCAGGAACGCAGTCTCTCCAGCCGGCACATCTTCAAGCGAAACAGCGCCGTCGCACTCGCCGAGTGGCGCGGTCTCTGCGCGGCATAAGGGACAGCGTCGCTGTCCTGACGGAGACCGGTTCGCATCCGTCTGACAGCACCCTCCATGGAGAAACTCCTTCCCTGTTCCGAAACAGGGACGGCTTCGCAGAAACCAAGGATCAGAAAAAGGTGGGGCCCACCCGCCGCCTACAGTTATCAGGGGGCAGAGCAGTCCAAGGTTGGGGCTCAGAGCAAGTTGGCGCAGACTCTACATCACGGTGAGGGATTTCGCGGGGGGCAGGTCAGAAATGAGACAGATTCAGTAACGCCCCCGCAGTGCGGGCGAGATGCTTTTCCATCAAACGTTTTGCGAGCATGGCGTCACGCGCCAGAACCGCTTCGGCGAGGTCACTATGTTCTTGCTGAATGTCTCTATCCGTTCCGGCTAGCGCGACCGAAACTGAACGGTATCGTTCACTCTGCCACCATAGCTGTTCACGAAGGCGCAAGAACCAATTCGAAGGGCAGGCCGCGACCAGGCTGAAGTGGAAGTCGTAATGCGCTGCCCGCCAACGTGTTCCGAAAGGCTCGAGACCCTCGACCTGCTCGTCTTTTGAAATCCTTGAGAGACGATGGGATGCGCCCAAGATTGTTGCTTCCCAAGAGTAGTCTCCAGCTCCAATCGCCAATTCTAGGCAGTCGTTTTCAATGTGTGTGCGCACATGTGTCAGGTCCTGCAACTCGTCTTGCGAGACCGGCGCCACTCGGTAACCTTTTTGGGGTTCTGCCACTGCGAATCCCTCTGCGGCCAAGCGCGACAGCGCCTCGCGGATGCCTGCCGCGCTGACGCCCTGCGCCCTCGCAATCTCGGCAATCTTGAGTTTGGTACCGGGCTTGATGCGGCCAGAGATCAGGTCGGCTCGCAACCGCTCGTAGGCCGATTGGTAGAGGCTGGCAGCAGGATGGCTCGTCATGCAGTAATCGGTAGCATGCGGATTAGAACTTAGGAAGATGCTTAAGAATACTCAAAAAAACGATATTTGGATTGAATATCGGTTTTGTCTGGGTATGGTGCCACCAGCATGAAAGAGGGTTGGCGAACATGAAGCTGGCAACAATTGATATTGATGGGAAAATTGGCATCGCCGCGACGGACGATGTGGAGTTCAAATGCCTGCTGCAGGGGCAGGCGGAATTCCCGGGTACACTCGATGAGCTGCTCGCAGTCGGTGCCGATCTTGATGCGGTGGCGCGGACGGTTCTGAAGGGGGCGCCGTTGCACGATGGTACCGTGTTCCTGCCGCCGGTTCGTCGCCCCGGGAAAATCATCTGTGTCGGTCTGAACTACGTCGATCATGCGCACGAACTGAACCTCGAAATTCCCGACTACCCCACGATTTTCACCCGTTTTTTCACCAGCCTGATTGGCCACGAAAATAGTATCGTGAAACCTGGCTGCTCTGAGCAGTTGGATTTCGAAGCGGAGCTTGCGTTCGTTATTGGCCGGTCCGGTCGCAATGTATCCAAGGCGGATGCGCTGTCGTATGTTTCCGGCTACTCCTGTTTCAATGATGCCACTCTTCGGGATTACCAGTTTCGCACTACCCAATGGACGATTGGCAAGAACTTCGATCAAACCGGTGCCTTCGGACCCGCTTTGACCTTGTCGAGCGCGCTGCCATCCGGGGCGAGTGGTCTCAACATCGTCGGTCGCCTGAACGGCGAGGTTGTTCAGGCGTCGAATACCGATGCGCTGATTTTCGATGTGCCGTCACTCGTATCATTGCTTAGCGAGGTCATGACGTTGGAACCTGGCGATGTGGTGATTACCGGCACGCCTGCTGGGGTGGGGGCCTCGCGCAACCCCAAGCTGTTCATGATGCCGGGCGATGTCTTTGAGGTCGAGATTGACCAGATCGGGATGTTGAGGAATGCCATTGTAGGTTAGGGGGGTGCCCTGAAATTGGTGATGCGATCCATTTCCAGCGATGGCTTGAGGTAACGTGAGCCAGGTTTGCCTCGGGAACGGGCATGCGGTCACGCTTCTCTGGGCCGGCAGCTCGGAGGGGCACGATGAGGACGATGTAGGCGAAGATTCCTGTCATCGTGAGCTCGGCATGCCGCGATTCCGGTGAAAACGGGGTCCGGCAGCGTTTCCCTGTTCCGCCGGCTTTGTTGCACAAATGGCGTCAGGGATTCATCTCACGAATCCAGCATGATAGGCGGGAGGCATGAGCAGATGGACCACCACGAAGTACAAGACCACCAACTGGTCGTCCTACAATGACAGCCTGAAGCGGCGCGGATCGCTGTCGATCTGGTTCGATCCCGAGATGGTCTGGGTGCCGCCGCCGAATGGCAAACGCGGTCGACAACAGCAGTTCAACGATGCCGCAATCCAGACCGGTCTGACCTTGAAGGTGCTTTTCGGGATGCCGCTCAGGCAGACAACCGGGTTCGTGCAGAACTTGCTTCGACTCGTTGGTCTGGATTGGGCGGTCCCGGACTTCAGCACCTTGTGTCGCCGCCAAAGAACTCTGAACGTGAGCCTGCCGTATCGTGGCGGCAGTGGCCCTCTGAACCTTTTGATCGACAGCACCGGTATCAAATTCGAGGGCGAAGGTGAGTGGAATGCTCGCAAGCATGGTGGCCCCAAACGTCGCATCTGGCGCAAGATACACATAGGTATCGACGAAGAAACGCTGGAGGTTCGGGCCGTCGAGGTCACGACAAGCAATTTCGGAGACGCCCCCATCTTGCCAGAGTTGCTCGACCAAATTGCGGCCGATCAGGACATCAGGTCAGTGACCGCCGACGGTGCCTATGACACCCGCAAATGCCATGACGCGATTGCTGCACGTGGCGCTCATGCAGTCATCCCGCCGCGCAAGAACGCCAAACCTTGGAAACCCACCAGCGCAGGAGCCATCGCCCGGAACGAGGCCGTTAACGCCTCGCGATACCTGGGCCGCGCGATCTGGCGACGATGGAGCGGATACCACCGACGTAGTCGCGTCGAGACCAAAATGCACTGCGTGAAACTACTGGGCCAATCCTTGATGGCGCAGGACTTCGACCGACAGGTCGCCGAAATCCAAGTCCGCGTCGCCGTGCTCAATCGCTACACCGCTCTCGGCATACCTGCCACAGAGGTCGTAGCATAAATGTGTCCGGAGAAAGGGGTAGTCCGCCCAGTCCCGGATTTGTGCAACAAAGCCTGTCGCGTGGCTAAAATCCTATTGTTGCGGCCTATTACCTTCATCAAAGTTCAATTTCGGAAACATTCAGAAAAGGTCGCCTGAGATCATTTATCCATTTGACGCGTCAGCGCGAACAATCTAACGATAGGATTACAACTGTTGGGGTGCCCCTATCCGGGCTGAGATGCACAAGCTGCGAACCCATTGAACCTGAACCGGTTAGGACCGGCGGAGGGAACAGCTCGCGGACCTCAACTTCGCATTGGCCTTTCCTCTTTGCCATCCGGATCCTTGAAACCAAGGGGCTGCGCCATGGTGGCTAACGCGTTAACAATTGCCGGGTCCGACTCCGGCGGTGGAGCTGGCATTCAGGCGGACCTCAAGGCGTTTTCGGCGGTGGGCGTGTATGGGGCATCGGTGATCACGGCGGTGACCGCGCAGAACACGCAGGCGGTGACGGCCATTCATCCAATCCCCGATGACATCATCGCCGCACAGATCAAGGCTGTTCTAGAGGACATCCAGATTGACGCGATCAAGATCGGAATGCTCGGGACTCCGTCGCTGATCGTAGCGGTGGCAGATGCGCTGGCGGGCTATGATGGCCCGATTGTGCTGGATCCTGTGATGGTTGCCAAATCAGGCGATACGCTGCTGGCCGATAGCGCGATTGACGAATTGAAGTCTTTGCTGTTCAGCCGCGCGACCCTGCTGACACCCAACTTGCCTGAAGCGGCGAAACTGGTTGGCGAGGGCAGCACGCAGACGCAAGCAAACGCCCTTCTGGAACTTGGCGCCGGTGCAGTTTTGATGAAAGGTGGACATGCAGACGGAGAGACCTGCACTGATCATCTTATCTCGCCAACAGGAACGCAGGACTTTTCGGCCCCACGTATGAACACCCGCAACACCCACGGCACAGGATGTTCCTATTCCTCGGCCATCGCTGCGGGCTTAGCGCAGGGCATGGCGTTGAGCGATGCAGTATCGCGTGCGCACAGGTGGCTACACCAAGCGATCTTGCATGCCGATGAATTGCACGTTGGACAAGGCCACGGACCCGTTCACCACTTTCACGCGCTTTGGAAATGAGCGGCCCTTTTACCATCATTGGTGGCGGTGTGTGTGGCCTTGTCATGGCTGCAGAACTGTCGTCACGCGGCGCACAGGTCACGGTCATTGATCCCAAAGGCGCGCCCGGCGATCATGCTTGCTCTTGGTGGGCCGGCGGCATGCTGGCGCCCGATTGCGAAGGGGTGAGTGCAGAGCCCGAGATCGTGCGCCAAGGCCGCAAAGCTGCAAGATGGTGGGAAAGCCAAGGCGGGACTGTGCATCATGAGGGTACGCTTGTTGTCGCACTTAGTCGCGATCAAAGCGATCTGGCAACCTTTGCGCGCCGTGCTCCGACCGCAACCCACCTGAACAAAACCCAGATCGCCGCCATTGAATCGCATCTGGCTGAACGCTATTCAAAGGCGCTGTTTCTGGCAGACGAGGGGCATCTTGATCCGCGCGCGACTCTGACAGCGCTGCATGCGCGGCTGGATCAAAGGGGCGTATGTTTTGGCGGTGACATCAAGGGTCAGGTGATTGACTGCCGTGGCCTTGCTGCGCGTGATACACTCACAGATCTGCGCGGCGTGAAGGGCGAGATGCTTGTAGTCCGCTGCCCCGACGTGACGTTGTCGCGCCCTGTCCGGCTGCTTCACCCGCGGTTTCCGCTTTATATCGTGCCCCGTGGCGACGGTGTTTTTATGTTGGGCGCGACCCAGATCGAAACCGGCGAACGCGGTCGCGCCACCGTGCGATCCGTGATGGAGCTGATGAATGCCGCCTATGCCCTGCACCCCGCTTTTGGGGAGGCAGAGCTGTTGGAAATCGGCGTTGATGCGCGCCCTGCCTTTCCCGACAACCAACCGCGTATCCGGCGGATTGGTGATGTGATTTACGCAAATGGCCTGTTTCGGCACGGTTTTCTGCTTGCGCCTGCATTGTCGCAGATGACGGCGGACCTGTTGCTAAAGGGCAAGATACCAGAGGTTTGGTATGAAGATCATCGTGAACGGTGAAGCACAAGAGACCAGTTCGTCCACGCTGGCGGCGCTGCTGGACGACATTGGAAAGGGCGAGGCCAAGGTGGCCACCTCGGTCAATGAGGCGTTCGTGTCCAAGCACCAGCGCGCAAGCCACACTCTGCAAGATGGCGATCGCGTCGAAATCGTCGCCCCCCGGCAAGGAGGATAACATGCCCACGTTCTACGGCACCGAAGTTACATCGCGGCTGATGTTAGGCACTGCGCAATACCCGTCGCCTGCTATTTTGGCGGATGCCTTTCGCCGCTCTGGCGCGGGGATCGCCACGGTCTCTGTGCGCCGCGAGGCTGGCGGAGATCAGGCGGGGCAGGATTTCTGGGCGTTGATTCGCAAACTGGGCGTTGCTCTCATGCCCAACACCGCAGGCTGTTATTCGGTGCGCGAGGCCGTAACCACAGCACAGATGGCGCGCGAGCTGTTCGACACCAACTGGATCAAGCTTGAGGTCATCGGCCATGCCGACACTTTGCAACCTGATCCCTTCGGTCTGGTCGAAGCCGCCGCACAGCTGGCAGAGGACGGGTTTGAGGTGTTCCCCTATTGCACGGAAGATCTGGTGTTATGTGAGCGGCTGGTTGAGGTCGGCTGTAAGGTTTTGATGCCGTGGGGCGCGCCCATCGGCACAGGAATGGGCCTGAAAAATATTTACGGCTTGCGCAGCGTGCGGGCACATTTTCCCGACATTCCTTTGGTCGTTGATGCGGGTCTGGGCCTGCCGTCGCACGCGGCTCAGGCGATGGAGTTGGGCTATGACGCCGTCCTCTTGAACACCGCTGTGGCAAAAGCAGGCGACCCTGCGGCGATGGCCCATGCGTTTGCCCTTGCGGTAGAGGCGGGCGCGTTGGCCGCTGGCGCAGATGCGATGGACGCCCGCGACATGGCAGCACCGTCAACACCTGTCTTTGGAAAGGCCATCCTATGACGTTGCCGCGCTTTTACCCGATCATTGATGATGTGGCTTGGCTGCGGCGCATGCTGCCTATAGGCGTCAAGCTTGTTCAGCTGCGCATCAAAGACCAGCCGCAGGACGCGCTGCGCGCTCAACTGTCCAAAGGCCGTAATCTATGTACTGCGCACGGTGCTGTGCTGGTGGTCAATGACCATTGGCAACTCGCTATTGAGCTGGGGTGTGACTGGGTCCATCTGGGCCAGGAGGACCTTGATAAGGCCGACGTTACTGCGATCCGTGCGGCGGGTCTCAGGCTTGGTATTTCGACCCATGACAAGGCCGAACTGGCCCGCGCACTGGCGTTGAAACCTGACTATATCGCGCTTGGGCCGATCTATCCGACGATCCTGAAAAAGATGAAATGGCACAAGCAGGGCGTTGAAAAACTGGGGCTTTGGAAAGAGCTCGTGGGCGATATCCCCCTCGTTGCGATTGGCGGGATGACCACTGCGCGCGCGTCCGGTGCATTTTCTGCGGGGGCCGATATCGTCGCGGCGGTCACGGATATTACGATGCATGATGATCCAGATGGCCGCGTCAAGGAGTGGCTTGAGGTCTGCGGATGAGCCGCTACGCCCGCCAAACTGCGGTGCTGGGGGATGGCGCGCAAGCCCGCCTTGCCGGCGCATCTGTGCTTGTCATCGGCGCGGGAGGTTTGGCCGCTCCTGTGATGCAATATCTGGTGGGCGCGGGTGTGGGCCATATCCGTATCGCGGATGCAGATGTTGTAAGCCTATCCAACCTGCACCGTCAGACGCTGTTTCGTGAGGCTTACATTGGCCGGCCCAAGGTCGACGCGATCGCGCAAACGATGGCTGCGCTGAACCCCGACACGATGGTTGACCCCGTCGGGCAGCGCGTCGATCCCGCCAACATTGCAGTACTTTGCGATGGCATGACCCTGATCTTCGATTGCGCCGACAGTTTTGCCGTGAGCTACATGGCGTCGGATCATTGTATTGCGACGCAGCAACCGCTGATCAGCGCCAGCGTGGTGGGCCGCGAGGGCTATGTCGGTGGCTTTTGCGGCGGGAAACCGGGCCTGCGCGCGGTTTTCCCGGACCTGCCGGATCAGCTTGGGTCGTGCGATGCCGACGGCGTGCTGGGGCCGAGTGTCGGTGTCATCGGCAGCCTTCAAGCGCAAATGGCGATCGCGATCCTGACGGGCGATGACCAAGGTTTGGGGCAGCTTGTGACCTACGATGCCCGCACGCTCAGGTTCGGCGGGTTCCGGTTTGACACAGCAGCTGACCCGGTGCCGAACCCAGCCTTCATCGCGCCAGGCGACATTGCCGAGTCTGATTTTCTGATCGATCTGCGCGCGCGTGATGAGCCGGGCCCGGACCTGCCACAAGCAACACGCCATACTGTGTCCGACTTTGGGCCACATGGCCCCACACCACATCAAAACCAACGCGCCGTTCTGGCCTGTAGGTCGGGCCTGCGCGCCTGGCAGGCGGCGGAGCGGCTTTCACAATACTGGCAGGGCGAGATCAAACTTCTCGCGCTCGGAGGGTAAGGAGACCCATTTGAAATATCTCATCACCGCAGCGGCGCTATGCGTCGCGACACCGGCCTTGGCGCAAGACAAGATCACCTTGTTGCTGGACTGGTTCATCAACCCCGATCACGGCCCCATCATTGTCGCCGAAGAGCTGGACTATTTCGCCAATCAAGGGCTTGAGGTCGAGATCATCCCCCCCGCCGATCCGTCCGCCCCGCCAAAACTGGTGGCGGCTGGCCAGGGCGATATTGCCGTCAGCTATCAACCCAGCCAGCATCTGCACGTGGCCGAAGGTTTGCCACTGGTCCGCGTGGGCACATTGGTGGCAACGCCGCTGAACTGCCTTTTGGTTCTCAAAGACGGTCCGATTCAAGAGATTAGCCAGCTCAAGGGCGGCACGATCGGTTTCTCAGTCGCGGGCGTCGAAGAGGCGGTTCTGAGCGCAATGCTGAATCGCCACGGCGTCACCCTAGAGGATGTCGAGATGGTCAATGTGAACTTCTCTCTCAGCCCGTCGTTGATGTCGGGTCAGGTTGATGCAGTCATCGGGGCCTACCGCAATTTTGAGCTGAACCAGATGGAGATCGAGGGCGTTGAGGGCCGGTGTTTCTATGTCGAGGAAGAAGACGTGCCGACCTATGACGAGCTGATCTATGTGGCAAATCCCGACCGGATGGACATAGACCAAACCCGCCGTTTCCTGCGCGCCACAGAACTGGCGACGCAATACATCGTAAACAATCCAGACGCCTCATGGGAGGTTTTCAAAGGCTACGCGCCTGAACTCGACGACGAATTGAACGCAAAGGCATGGGCCGATACGTGGCCCCGCTTTGCCCTGCGCCCCGAAGCGCTGGATGAAGGCCGCTATACACGATTTGAAGCGTTTCTTGCCGAGAGTGGTCTTGTAGAGGGCACGCGCCCTGTTTCGGCCCTTGCGGTCGATCTGGGGACAGAATGACCTACGGCACCACCTTCGCGGCTTGGCGGGATAACACCCCCGGCTGGCCCGCCTATACGCGCCATGCGTTTGTGCAAGGCTTGGGCGACGGCACGCTGCCGCACGCCGCCTTCCTGCATTATCTGAAACAGGACTACGTCTTTTTGATCCACTTTTCCCGCGCTTGGGCTTTGGCGATCACCAAGGCGGATACGGTTGCGGAAATGCGTTTGGCTGCGGCCACGGTGAACGGGTTGATCAACGAAGAAATCGCCCTGCACATCAAGACCTGCGCCACGATCGGCATCGACGAGGCCGCGCTGTTTGCCACGCAGGAAAGACAGGAAAATCTGGCCTACACCCGCTATGTACTCGATGCGGGCCATTCCGGTGATCTGCTCGATTTGCTGGCAGCCTTGGCGCCTTGCGTCATGGGGTACGGTGAAATCGGCAACCATTTGGCCACCGCCAGAACTTCGAACACCTACGCCGAGTGGATCAACACCTATGCCAGCGCCGATTATCAGCAGGTCTGCCACGATGTGGGCATGCTGATTGACGGGGCGATTGCACGGCGTATTGGCGATAACCCCACAGCCAGTCCCCGCTGGGCCAGCCTTCAGGCGCGGTTCGCAATGGCCACGCAACTGGAAGTCGGGTTTTGGAATATGGGGCTTGATCCGTGAATCAGCCCTTGCGAATGACAGGATCGGCGGCAATCGATGGCACCCCGATCTTTTCGCATCTGGACCTGACCCTGACACCGGATAGCTGGACCTGTCTTTTGGGGGCAAGTGGGGTGGGAAAATCCACGGTTCTGCGCCTCTTTGCAGGTCTGGCCGACGGCGTCACCTTTGACGGAGTTCTCTGCGCTCCCGGCCGCGTTGCCATGTTGGCGCAGCGGGATTTTCTCATGCCATGGCTGAGCGTGTTGGACAACGTCATACTTGGTGCGCGGTTGCGTGGCGAACACCCGGACCGGACCCTTGCACGCGACAGGCTGGCACAGGTCGGACTGGCGGATCATGTGGATAAATTACCCCTGAGCTTATCTGGTGGCCAACGGCAACGCGTGGCTTTGGCGCGCACCTTGATGGAAGACTGCGCAGTTGTATTGCTTGATGAACCGTTCTCGGCGCTCGACGCGCTGACCCGCGCGCAGATGCAGGAACTGACCGCAGAGCTGTTGAGGGGCCGCACCGTGCTGCTCGTGACCCATGATCCGAATGAGGCCGCACGATTGGGCCAGACGATCCTGATCATGACGCCATCGGGGCTGGTTGAAGTGACCGCCCCAAGCACACCAATCCCGCGGGATATACACGCAACAGACGTGCTGCGCGCGCAGACGGACCTATTTGATCACCTTCGGAGACCGATATGAGCGCCACCCAACACCTGCAATCGCTTGTCGCTGATGACTGGCACGCCACCACGCACCACCCATTCACCGATGCCTTGGCGGACGGGACCCTAAGCCGTGAAAAGATGGCCGGATATTTGCAACAGGACTACCAGTTTATCGAAGGATTTGTACGGCTTTTGGCATCAGCTGTGGCCCATGCGCCCACCTTGGCCGATGCCTTGCCGGGCGCGCAGTTTCTGGGCCTGATCTGCGGCCCGGAAAACACCTTTTTCCTGCGCGCCTTACAAGCGCTTGAGGTGCCACCGACTGCCCCACCCGCATCTGAGACCATCGCGTTCCAAAAGTTGATGGATCAGGCCCGACGGTCTGGGCGCTATGAGATCATGCTGTCGGTTCTCGTGGTTGCAGAGTGGACTTACCTTGATTGGGCCATCCCGTTTGAAGACCGCGCAGAGGAACTGCCGTTCTGGTTGGGCGAGTGGATTGCCCTTCATTCAGGCGACGGCTTTGCGCAAGTTGTCGCCTATTTGCGCGATCAACTGGATCGCGTTTGGGAAACGCTGGACGACGACGCCCGCGCGCGAGTCATCTCGACCTTCACTGAAGCGGTACGGCTGGAACGCGCGTTTTTTGATGCGTCCTGGGCTGCCTTTGCTGTCGCAAAATGACGGGTTGGCGGGCAGGAATCGCGGCGACATGTCTGGTGTTGGTGCTTTGGCAAACAGTGATCTGGACCACAGGTGTCGCCCGTTTCATCCTGCCGCCGCCCGCATTGGTCGCGCAAACAATCTGGGAAAACCGCGCACTGTTGGCAGAACACGCGGTCATCACAATGGCCGAAGTACTGATCGGCCTCGCCTTGGGTGCGGCCCTTGGGTTCGTTTCGGCCATCGCGCTGGTCGCATCGCCAACGGCACGCGCGCTGGTGCGGCCCATTCTGGTCTTCAGCCAAGCCGTTCCGGTGTTTGCATTGGCACCGATCTTGACCCTTTGGTTGGGCTTTGGTCTTTGGTCCAAAATCACGATGGCACTGATTATTATCTATTTCCCAGTTACGTCATCATTTTTCGACGCGCTCATGCGGACGAACCACGACTGGGTCGGTCTGGCCAAGGTGATGGGCGCAAACCCCGCGCGCATCATGTGGTATATCCGGGTGCCCGCGGCCCTGCCGGGCTTTGCATCCGGCCTACGGCTCGCGGCAGTCTACGCACCCATCGGTGCGATCATTGGCGAATGGGTTGGGGCCTCGAAGGGCTTGGGATATCTGATGCTGTTGGCCAATGGCCGGGCCAAGACGGACCTTATGTTTGCCGCTCTGATCGTGCTTGCTGTTCTGACGATCCTGCTGCACGCGGCGGTGAATAAACTTTGCGAAAAGACTTTAGATTGCGCAGAATAGCCTTGGTTGGCACAGATTGAAAGCCGCTTTCGGGAGCTGTCAGACCAATTCGAACCCGTCTCAGCAAGGGCAGGATGGCTGTCCCTTATGCCGCGCAGAGACCGCGCCACTCGGCGAGGGCGGCGGCGCGGTTTCGCTTGAAATTCGATCTGGAAGTGAGGCTGCGTTCCTGGTTGAAATGGTTGCATACCGAGGCGTGGACGGCGGCGAATTTCTGTAAACTTCGCATCCGCCGAAATCGCTGCATCGCCCGCTCTCGTCGTCGGAATGGCAGATGGGAATTTTCCGCCCGATTGTTGAGCCAGCGGCCGGTTTCCTGTCGATCGGCCGCCCCGATTTCCTTCAGCGCGGCCCAGTAGGAGCGTAGTTTGTCAGTGACGATCTTCTCCGGCTTCCCGTAACGCCGCATCGCTTTCTTCAAAAATTTAAGGGCCGCACGCTTGTCTCGTGTTTTCGTCACGAAGCTTTCGAGAACCTCACCCTCATGATCGACAGCCCGCCACAGATAGTGGCGTTCACCTTTGATCTTCACGAAGACTGAACCGCGCCGGGTTTGCCGGAGGCTCCAACTTTTGAGTAGGATGGAGCATCATGACAAAGACAACGAACAAGTATTCACCAGAAGTGCGCGAACGTGCCGTGCGGATGGTATTGGACGGCGCAGGGCAGCATGAAAGTCGTTGGTCGGCGATCCTGTCGATTTCATCGAAGATCGGTTGCGCGGCTCAGACGCTGAACGAATGGGTCAAGAAGGCCGAGGTCGATACTGGCCAGCGCGGCGGCATCACGACCGAGCAGGCCGAGAAGATGAAGGCCTTGGAGCGGGAAGTGCGCGAGCTCAAGCAAGCCAACGAGATCCTTCGCAAAGCGTCCGCATATTTTGCCCAGGCGGAGCTCGACCGCCCACTGAAACGATGATCCGGTTCATAGAGGACCACCGCACGGATCATGGGGTCGAGCCAATCTGTCGCGTACTGCCGATTGCTCCTGCCACGTTCCATGACCACCTGGCCAAGCGGGCGAACCCTGATCTTCTGTCGGATCGCGCCAAGCGTGACGAAGAACTGAAGCCCGAGATCGAGCGGGTATTTGAGGAAAACTGAGCTACTCCCCATCGGTTGGACAGGATCTGGCGTAATTCAAGCTACTCTTTGCATCTGCTGATCGGGGTTGGTTGTTTCATTTCTCTGCCAATAGACCACGGCTGGCGGTCTGCCGCCAAGGGCCGAGTGCGGGCGTTGGTGGTTGTAGAAGGTCATCCATTTCCGGATGCCCGCCTTTGCTTCCGACCCGGTCTCCCAGGCATGCAGGTAGACGCACTCGTATTTCAGGGTCC
>NZ_QITQ01000034.1 GCF_003260265.1 Roseovarius amoyensis | reverse complement strand
CTTGAGCGCGTCGTTATAGGCAGGCCAGTTCGTAGTCTTGTAAGTAGGGGATTGGGTCTGCTCATGCACGTCAGCTATCACACTGGATTCCTGAGATGAATCCCCTGCGGGTTTGTGCAGCAAAGCCGTTTGGGGCCGGGCCACGGGCATGACCGGCTTTGACGATTCAGCGCTTGACGATTTCGCCGCGCGCCTCGACCGCTCTGACGACATCCATGCCACGCTCATGCCGCTGATCGCCTCGAAGCCTTTCGCGCATTGGGCAAAGGTATTTGCGGCCGAAGACGTGCCCTTCTCCCCGGTCAACGGGCTGGACGACCTGGCCCGGGACCCGCAACTGAAGGCGCGCGGTGTCGTGCGCACGGTCGGCGAGACGCAGGTGTTGGCCTTCCCGGTGCAGATGGAGGGTATGGGCGCCCCGGCGGGTCAGGTCCCGGCGATCGGTGAACATCAGGCCGAGATACTGAAACAATCAGAAGAGGCGGAGTGAGGACCGATGCAATTCGAACTGGACGACTGGCAGGAAACCGCGCGACGCAGCTTTCGCAAGTATCTTGATGCCGAAGTGGCGCCGCTGGTCGAAGACCACGAGGGTGCCCATCGTATGCCGCCGCCAGAAGTGTTGCAGAAGATGGGCGAGTTCGGCTTGCTGGGCGGCCTTTTGCCCGAGGACCAGGGCGGTGCGGGGCTCGACTATCTCACCTATTGCACGCTCCTGTGCGAGCTGTCGCAGGTCTGGCCGTCGCTGCGCAGCATCGTCAGTACGTCGAACCTTGTCCTGATGATCGTCGCGCAGCGTGGCACGCCGGAGCAGCAGCAAAGATGGCTGGACGACCTGGTTTCGGGTCGCAAGACAGCCTTCTTCGCGCTGACCGAGCCGAACGTAGGCTCGGACGCCAGCAACGTCGAAATGCGGGTCCGGCGCGACGGCGATGGCTGGCGGCTGAACGGACGCAAGCTTTATATCTCGAACGGGACCGGGGCCGATCTGGGGGTGGTCTTCGCGCGATCTGGCGAAGGTGACAGCGCGGGCGTTTCGGCCTTCGTGGTCGAGGCGGGCACGCCGGGGTTCTCGACCCGCGAGGTGCGCAGCATGGGCATGAACGCCTGCCCCTTGGGCGAGTTGCTTTTCGAGGACGTGACACTGCCCGCGGGGCACCTGATCGGCGCCGAGGGCGAGGCCTTCGCTATTGCCAAGCACTATCTGAACGTGGGCCGCTGTTTCGTTTCCTTCACCTGCCTTGGCCTGTCGATCGCAGCCTATGAGGCGGCGCTGCGCTATGCCGGCGAGCGCGAGCAGTTCGGGCGCAAGATCGGAGGATTCCAGCTGGTGCAGCAGATGATCGCCGACATGATGACCGGCGTGGAAACCTCGCGGCTTCTGGCCTGCCGGGCGGCCGATGCGCTGGACCGCGGCGCGCCGGATCGCTCACGGGCCTGTTCCATGGCCAAGCGCCACAATTCCGATACCGCACTCCGGGTGTGCGAAACCGCCCTGCAGGTGCACGGCGGGGCAGGCTACACCCGCGATTTCCCGGTCGAGCGCTACTATCGCGACGTGCGTCATCTGACGATTGCGGAAGGCACAAACCAACTTCAGGCGCTGCTTCTGGCGCAGGGGGCACTGGGCATCTCGGCCTTGCGGGGCTGATCGTTTCGCCCCACCGCCCCGCAGATTAGCCGCCGGCGTGAATTCTGACAGACGTCCGGGGCCGGGGAAATGGTTTCCCCGGGTCTGGCCGCCAAATTCTGCTGGTGGCCGGGGCATTGTCAGAGAACTCTGTCACCGATGCCACCTGACATTGTCCCGGCAAGGACTCTTTTCAGACCCGCGACAGGTCCAGATCAGGGCGGTTCATGTTCTTGAGCCGCCCATCGCCTCGGTCCGCACCTGTCTGGATGACGGGGCCGTCGCCAATCTGCGCGCCGGCGCGCAAGATGCACTGGCCGCGCGCGTGATGGATCACCCGGAAATCGAGGCCGCGCTGCTGTCGGGCAATCCTCCGCACAGCATCATTGCCGATGCCGAAAAGACCGGCGCAGACTGCATCATCGCCGGCTCGCACAGACCGGGTTTGCGTGACTACCTGCTCGGCTCGACGGCCGCGCGGGTGGTGCGTCATGCCCCTTGTGCGGTGCATGTGTTGCGCCAATAGGGGGCGCCGCCCGGAAACATGAAAGCCGCCCCGGATCGAACCGGAGCGGCTTTGTTAATCCCCTGGACTTGGCAGCCCGGGATTATTCGCTGAGCGACGACAGGTAGGCAAAGAGGTCCTTCGCGTCGTCTTCCTTGCGGACCTTGTAAGTCATCTTGCCGCGACCGCTCTCGCCGGTGGTCTCTTTCAGCCAGCCGGTGGGGTCCTGCACATAGCCGACAAAGTTTTCTTCGGTCCACTCGATGCCCTGGGCATTGGCGGCGGCCAGCAGATCGGAATAGCGGAAATCTTCGACCGACCCGGCCACATGGCCGGCAACGCCGAACAGGTTCGGCCCGGTGCGTCCGCCCTTGACGATCGTCTCGTCGGGCGATTCAATCGCGTGGCAGGATTTGCACTTCTTGAATTCCTTCTCGCCCTTTTCCGCGTCACCATCGGCATGGGCCGGCAGTCCGAGCGCGATCGTGGCGAGAACTGCTGCAATCTTGAATTTCATGGATGCCTCCCGAATTTGATCCGGCACCAGTCATCTAGGATGGCAGGCATGGTGTCAACGTCGCATCGGCCCGATTCCCTGCGGCAGGCGACCGCATGCGCCAGGAGGTTCGCACCGGTGCTGGTCTCGACAACCGATGCCGTATAATAGTCCGCATACCACCGAACGACCAAACCCCCGAGAACCGGATGAACGACAGCCAACTCCCCGCGTCCTGCAGCCCTGACAACGATCGCCCCACCGGCGAGATGATCCCGGCTTGGGTCGGCGACGAACTGACCCCTGTGGAAAAGCTCGAGGTGCACCGTCGCGGGCTCAGGCATATGGCGGTGTCGGTGTTCGTGATCTGCGGTGACGAGATGCTGATCCAGCGTCGCGCGCTGGGCAAGTATCATACGCCGGGATTGTGGGCCAACACCTGCTGCACCCATCCCCGCTGGGGCGAAAGCGCCGAGGATTGCGCCCTCCGCCGTCTGGAAGAGGAGTTGGGCCTTAGGGGGCTTGATTTCGAATGCCGCGGTCGGGTCAGCTATCGCGCCGATGTCGGCGGCGGGCTGATCGAGGACGAGCGCGTCAATATCTTCGTTGCCCGCCCGGCCCAAAAGCCGCACGCTGTGCCCAACCCGGCAGAGGTGATGGATACCGCCTGGGTCGGCCTCACTGATCTGGCAGAGCGGACCCAGCACCGGCCTGACGACTTTACACCCTGGCTGCGTATCTATCTTGCCGAACATGCCGCGCAAATCTTTGCCTGACTGCTGCTGCTGCTGGCTGGCCGGAACGGGCGATCCGGGCTAGAGGGGGCGCATGGCCACGCTCCTGATCGTCTACCATTCCCGTACCGGCGGCAGCCGCCAGATGGCCGAGGCCGCGGCAGGGGCCGCGCGCGCGGAAACGGATGTCATCCTCAAGACAGCCGACACCGCCGGCCCAGATGACCTGCTCGGCGCCGATGGCTATATCTTCTGCGCGCCCGAAAATCTGGCCGCCATTTCCGGCGTGATGAAGGACTTCTTCGATCGCTGCTACTACCCGGTTCTGGGCCGGATCGAAGGGCGCGCCTATGCCCAGATGGTCTGCGCCGGCTCCGACGGCAGCAACGCGGTGCGCCAGACTGCCCGCATTACCCAGGGCTGGCGGTTGCGCACCGTGCAGGACCCGATCATCGTCTGCACCCATGCCCAGACGCCCGAGGCGATCCTTGCGCCAAAGGCGATCTCCGGGCGCGACCTCGCCCGCTGCCGCGAATTGGGTCAGGCGCTGGCGGCGGGGCTGGCGATGGGGGTGTTCTGAACCCCGGCTGCTTCATCTGGCTGTAAATACCTTCGGGGGGTGCGGGGGGCAGACAGCCCCCCGGCCACGTGCATCATCCGGCGCCGGTGGGCATGGGCAGGGTGCCCGCCTTATAGGCCGACCAGTCGTCGATATCCGGATAGTGCTTGCGCCGCCATGCCCGCACCCGCGGGTTCATCATGCGCCGCCAGACCGGCGGCACCATCGCCATCGCCGTCATCGGTGGATAGCCGGTCGGCAATTGCGGCACCTCATCCTCTGAATAGGACTGCAACAGCGGAAAGCGCCGCGCCGGGTGCAGGTGGTGGTCGGCGTGGCGCTGCAGGTTGATCAGCAGCAGGTTCGACACCCGATGGGTCGAATCCCAGCTGTGTCTCGGCCCGACGGGTTCATACTTGCCCCCGCCCAGGTGCCGGCGCGTCAGCCCGTAATGTTCGACATAGTTGGTCAGTTCCAGCTGCCAGACGGCGACGATCGCCTGAAAGACGAACAGCCCGACCCCCAGCCAGCCGCCCAGCGAAAACGCCACCGCCAGCGCCGCCGCCTGCAGCGCGATATAGCGCCAGAACGGGTTCGACGGATGCCACTCTGACCGGCCTGCGCGGGCCAGCATGGCCCTCTCGGCCCGCCAGGCCGACCCCGGCCCCTGCCACAGCACGCGCGGGAAAAAGCGCAGGAACCCCTCATTATAACGCGCGGTGACGGTGTCGCGGGACGTGCCCACCCAAGGGTGATGGACCAGCAGGTGTTCGGTGCGGAAATGCGAATAGAGCACCATCGCCAGCAGCAGATCGCCCAGCCAGCGCTCGGCCCGCGCCGGCTTGTGGAAAAGCTCGTGCGCATAGACGATGCCGACGGTGCCGGTGGTCACGCCGATGCCGAACATCACCAGGAATTTCTCATAGGTCGGAAAGGCGGCGACATGGGTCAGGTACCAGATGCCGCCGAAAACCAGCACCGCCTCGATCGGGAACCATATCCAGGTCAGCAGCCGGAACCAGAACAGCCGCGTGTCGGGCGTGTCGGGGTCGGGGTTGCGCAGGTCTCGGCCCAGGATCAGGTCAAAGACCGGCATCATTACCCAGCCCCACAGCGGGATCAGCGCGATCCACCAGCCGCCCCGGGTGATCGCCATTGCCGCCAGCGGCACGAATGTCAGCGTGATCCAGTAGGGCCACGCGGCCGGAACGTTCGGACGGGTCATGCGGGGGGCTCCGTATGGCGTGGGGTCAGCGACAGCCAGATGCCATCGCGCCCGCGCACGGTGAGTTGGGCCGCCGGTACGGGTTCGCGCCCCGGCACCAGCGCCACGCGATAGTGGCGCAGGATCATCGCCAGGATCAGCGTACCCTCGGTCATGGCAAAGGCCGATCCGGGGCAGACGCGCGCACCCAGTGAGAACGGGATATAGGCCTTGCGCGAACTTTCGCGCCCCTCCTTGGTGTCCCAGTGGGTCGGGTCGAATTCGTCGGGACGGTCCCACAGCCGTTCGTGGCGGTGCAGGTGCCAGGGGCTGATGACGATCTGCGCGCCCTTTGGCACGGAGCGGCCGCGAAAGGTTTCGGGCTTGACGGCCTCGCGCAGGTACATCGGTACCGGCGGATAAAGGCGCATCGCCTCGCGAAAGACGCCGCGCCACCCGCAGTTTCGAGGCCTTGGAGAAATAGATTTTCTCGGGGTCGATCACCGCCTGTGCCTCGGCCGCCAGGTGGTCCTGCCAGTCGGGGTTCAGCGCCATCAGGTACAGCGCCCAGGCCAGCGCCGCGGCGCTGGTTTCATGCCCCGCCAGCATGAAGATGCCCACCTGGTCGGCCATCTCGGCGGGGGTGAAGGTGGTGCCGTCCTCGGGGTCGGGCGGGGTCGATGATGCGACGCTGACGTTCCCATTCGGCGCCATTGGTGATGAAGCTGGCATGACCCAAGAGCGGCGCCAGCCCTTCGTAAAGCCGCCGCGACTTGGGGAAATCGTTGGGGCGCAGGGTCAGCACCTCGTCGACCAGTGCGGGATCGTTGCACAGGAACGAGGTAAAGAACGGCGTGCGGAACTCTGCCATCCAGGCCCGGTAAAGCCGCGCCGGCTGGGCCGACAGGATGTCCTGGCGAAACCGCAGCAGGTAGGACAGCAACGAAACCCGCTCGGGACGCGGGGTTGGTTTCACCGGCGTGGGGCGGGCATGCGGACACACGGGCGGCGGTGCCAGAGCGATTTCCCTTCGTTGACCGCGCCTGACCATCCGTCCCTCCCCAAGCTACTGATAAACCAAACTGATGGGGCGGTTATAATCCGTGTTCAGCGTACTTTTTTGACATTGGTTAAAAAGCAAAAATATTTTGATTTTGCGTACTTATAATAAGAATAGCTCTAGATGCCCGTGGCCGCCTCATCCCCTCCGACCTGCGGCAAAGGGACGCCTGCAGGCGCGTGGTTGATAGCCTGAATGACGTTTCCGGAATTGAACCCCTCGCAAGATTACCGAGCAATCAAGGCTAAAACGCGCCTTGGCGGCAGGGAGGTGTCCGCGCTTGGGAGGGAGAGGAAAACGCCCGCAAGTCGAATTCGGTATTTACGGCGCAAATTTCAGTCTTGCGGCAATACAAGCAAATTGGTACTCTATTACATAATTAGCAGCTTGCTGTTGAACGGGAGGATCAATGACATGCGTGACAGCTTGAAATCCGGCGTGGAATTCAGCCGCACCATAAAGGTCGACGAGGGCCGTACCATCGGCTTCATGGGCGAGGGGGGGCGCGTATACGCCACGCCCGAACTCGTGCGCGACATCGAACACACCTGCCGCGACCTGATCCTGGAACATGCCGACGCGGGTGAGGATTCGGTGGGAACCGAGGTGGCGATCCGCCACCTGGCGCCGACGCCGCTGGGGCTGGAGGTGACGATCACCGCGACCGTGGCCGAGGTCGACCGCGGCAAGGTCGTTTTCGACATCACCGCCTCTGACCCTGTCGACCGGATCTGCAAGGGCCGCCACGAGCGATATGTCGTCGACGTCGAAAAGACCGTCGAACGCCTGGCAGCCAAGGCAGCCAAGGCGGCGGCCTGAACGGAAGGATGATCCCGACATGACGACGCCGAAAGCCACGTCACGGGTTCCCAGCTACTGCTATCAATGCGTTGCCGGACCCGATCTGCTGCGGGTCAAGGTAACCGACGGCGTCGCCACCGAGGTGCGCCCCGACGATGCCGCCGCCGAGGTTCACCCCGCGGGCGGCAAGGTCTGCGTCAAGGCCTACGGCCTGATCCAGAAGACCTACAACCCCAACCGCATCAAGGTGCCGATGAAACGCACCAACCCGCGCAAGGGGCGCGACGAGGACCCGGGGTTTGTCCCGATCTCATGGGACGAGGCGCTGGATACCGTCGCCGCGCGCCTCAACGTCGCGCGCGAGGCGGGGCTTTTTGACGAGTCGGGCTTTCCCCGCGTCGCGGCCAGCTTTGGCGGCGGCGGCACGCCTACCGCCTATATGGGCACCTTCCCGGCGTTTCTTTCGGCCTGGGGCGCGGTCGACATGAGCTTTGGCTCGGGCCAGGGGGTCAAGTGCTACCATTCCGAGCACCTGTATGGCGAGTTGTGGCACCGCGCCTTTACCGTGTCGCCCGATACGCCATCGGCAGAGCTGGTGATCTCGTTTGGCGCCAATGTCGAGGCATCGGGCGGGGTCTGCGGCATCCGCCGCCACGCCGATGCCCGCGACCGAGGCATCAAGCGCATCCAGGTCGAACCGCATTTGTCGGTCACCGGCGCCTGTTCCGCCGACTGGGTGCCGATCCGACCCAAGACCGACGCTGCGTTCCTCTTTGCGATGGTGCATGTGCTGGTGCATGAAATCGGGCTCGATCGGCTGGACGTGCCGTTTCTCAAGCACACCACCTCGTCGCCCTATCTGATCGCGCCCAACGGCTATTACCTGCGCGACCCGGCTACCGAAAAACCGCTGATATGGGACGCGGGCAAGGGCCGTGCGGTCCCTTATGACACCGAGGGCACCGATCCCGCGCTGATCGGCCCGTTTCAGGTGTCGGGGCTGGAACTGGGCCCCGACGATGTGCGCTGGATGCACGAAGGCGTGGCCTGCCGCACCGCCTTTGATGCGCTGGCCGAACATGTGGCGCCCTACAGCCCCGACTGGGCCAGCGCCATCTGCGACGTCCCCGCCAACCGCATCCGCGAGACGGCAGAGACGTTTCATACCCATGCCCATATCGGCGAAACAACCGAGGTGGGCGGCCGCACCCTGCCATTCCGCCCGGTGGCGATCTCGCTTGGCAAGACCGTCAACAACGGCTGGGGCGGGTACGAATGCTGCTGGGCGCGCACGCTGCTGGCCTGTCTCATCGGCGGGCTCGAAGTGCCGGGCGGCACTCTGGGTACCACCGTGCGCCTCAACCGCCCCGCCGATAACCGCTGGTCCAGCGTGGTGCCCGGGCGCGACGGGTTCATGAACTACCCCATGAACACCACCAAAAAGGGCGAATGGACCACCCAAGGCAAGTCGCGCCACGCCCATCAGGCGCTGGTGCCGCTGGCGGCGAATTCGCCGTGGAGCCATGCGCTGGGCCCCACCCATCTGGCCTGGATGATGCAGAAGGAGGGCTTTGACAAGCTGCCAAAGCCGACGCCCCCCGATATCTGGTTCGTCTACCGCACCAATCCGGCGATCTCGTTCTGGGATACGGCGGCGGTGTCGGACGCGATGGCGAATTTCCCCTTTACGGTGGCGTTCGCCTATACCCCGGACGAAACCAACTGGACCGCCGACATCCTGCTGCCCGAATGCACCGACCTGGAAGGCATGCAACTGATCCGCATCGGCGGGTCGAAATACGTCGAACAGTTCTGGGATCATGCCGGTTTCGCCCTGCGCGAACCCGCGTCAGAGCCGCAGGGCGAGGCGCGCGATTTCAGCTGGATCTCGACCGAGCTGGCGCGCCGCACCGGCCTGCTGGAACAGTATAACGAGGCCATCAACCGCGGCGCCGCCGGGGTGCGGCTGACGGGCAAGGAGTGGGATTTCTCGCTTGCCTCCGACAAGGTGCACAGCGTCGAGGAAATATGGGACGCAAGCTGTCGCGCGGCCAGCGCCGAGGTGACCGACGGCGCCGAAACACAGGGTTTGGACTGGTTCCGCGAACACGGCTTTCGCACCAGGCCCTTTGACCGGCTGCGCTGGTATCTCTACCCGGCGCTGGTCGATCAGGGGCTGCGGTTCGAGCTGCCCTATCAGGAACGTCTATTGCGCATCGGCAAGGAGCTGGAGGCGCGGCTGCACGAGACCGGCATCACCTGGTGGGATCGGCAGCTCAAGGAATACGAGGCGATGCCGCACTGGCAGGACCTGCCCAAGCTGTGGGAGGACGCGCTCGAGGCCGGGTTCGGCGTCGATGTGGGCGACTATCCGTTCTGGCTGCTGACAGCGCGTTCGATGCAGTATTCCTGGGGCGGCAATGCCGGGCTGCAGATGATCCACGAGGTCGCCAGCAACATCGCCGGCCACGGCGGCGTGGTGATGAACCCGCAGGCCGCGCGCAAGCTGGGGCTGAAAGAGGGCGACCGGATCGAGGTGGCCTCGCCCCTGGGCAAGACGAGCGGTGCGGTGGTGCTGCGCCACGGCATCCGGCCCGACACCCTGCTGATGCTGGGCCAGTTCGACCACTGGAAAACCCCCTATGCCAAGGACCTGCATACGCCCAGCATGAATTCGCTGATGCCGATGCTGCTGGATCTGACCGACGCCACTGGGTCGAGCGCCGATCTGGTCAAGGTCAAGGTAACGCCGCTGGAGAAAGACCCATGACACGCTGGGGCATTGTTGCCGATCTCAACCGCTGCGTCGGCTGCCAGACATGCACCGCCGCCTGCAAGCACGCCAATGCCACCGCGCCCGGCGTGCAGTGGCGCAAGGTGCTGGATATCGAGGCGGGTGAATTCCCCGACGTGCGCCGCAGTTTCGTGCCGGTGGGGTGCATGCATTGTGACGACGCGCCGTGCATGGATGTCTGCCCCACGACCGCCACGCGCAAGCGCGAGGACGGGCTGGTCACGATCGACTATGACAAGTGCATCGGCTGTGGCTACTGTATTGTTGCCTGCCCCTATGGCGCGCGATCCAAGGTGACGGAACCGGCGCGCGCCTTTGGTGGCAAGCAGATGCGCCACGAGGCGCTGCGCGAGGACCCCGCGCGCCTGAACGTCGCCCAGAAATGCACCTTTTGCATCGACCGGATCGACGGCGGGCTGGCCCGTGGCGAGGTGCCGGGGCTGGACTCCGAGGCAACGCCGGCCTGCGTCAATTCCTGCATCGCCTCGGCGCTGCATTTCGGCGACCTCAACGACCCCGACAGCAATGTTTCGCACCTGCTGGCCGAGAACGAAAGCTTTACCATGCATCCCGAGCTCGGCACCGGGCCGGGGATTCACTATCTCTACGACCGCGACGACAATGCCGGGTCTGCGGGCGATGCGCCCATCGACGGCCCGCCCGAGATGGTGGCCGAACCGGTGGGCATGGGCGGCGTCGTGCCCAAGCTGCAAAATGTGTGGGACTGGCGTGCGGCCACCAATTTCATCCTTGGCGGCACCGGCAGCGGGCTGGCGGTGGCCGGCGCGGTGGCGGGCGCGCTGCCGCTGGTTTTTGCAGCGGCGCTCATGCACATCGCGCTGGGGTTGTTCGCGGTCTGGCTGGAAATCGGCCGACCGTGGCGGTTTCTCAACGTGTTCCGCCATCCGCAGCGGTCCTGGATGACGCGCGAGGCGCTGGCGGCGATGCCTCTCTTTGCCTGCGGCGGGCTGACGGTGCTGACCGGCCATCCAGCGGCGGTCGCGCTGACCGGCGTGTTCGGGATGATATTCCTGTATTCCCAGGCGCGCATCCTGAACGCGGCCAAGGGCATCCCGGCCTGGCGGCAAAAGGGCACCATCGGGCTGATCGCTGTTACCGGGCTGACCGAGGGCACGGCGGCGCTGACCGCGCTGGCGGGGCTGGCTATGATGGGCGGTCTTGTCGACGTGACGCAGGTGCCGCTGTCGGGGCTTTGCGGCGGGTTGGCCGTGCTGGTGGCGGTGCGCCATGCCGCGTGGCGGTCCTATCGGCGGGGCCTGGGCGAAACCGGCGCGCCGGTGGAAACCTTCAAGGCGCTTGACGGTGCCGCGCTGCGGCTGACCGCCGGGCATCAGATGGTGGTGGTGGCTCTCTTGCTTGGCGCCCTTATCCTGCCTGGCGCGACGGGTGCTGCGCTGGCCGTCGCCGGCGCGGCGGTGGCGCTGGCGTCTGGCTGGGCCTTCAAGGGGGTGCTGATCACCCGCGCGGCATTTGATCAGGGCTATGCGCTGGAACGCTTTCCGGCGCGCGGCGCAGGCAAGCCTGCGCGCGGCGTCAAACCGGGATGGAGCCTGTCATGAACGTCCAAGCTGGTAATCAGCCGGCGGTCGCCGCAACCGGGCTGGGTATGGAACGGTCCTTTGCCCACGAGGTCGAAAAGCTCAAGCTCGGCGCCGGCGACAAGTTCGAGGGCGAGGCGATCGTTGCCGTCACCAAGGCGCTGCTGCAATCGGGCGTCGCCTATGTCGGCGGCTATCCCGGCGCGCCGGTGTCGCACCTGATGGATGTTCTGGCCGAGGCGCGTGGCGCCATACTGGAGCCGATGGGCATCACCTTCGAACAATCGTCGAGCGAGGCCGGCGCGGCGGCGCTGCTGGGGGCCTCGATCAACTATCCGCTGCGTGGCGCGGTGACGTGGAAATCCATCGTCGGTACCAACGTCGCCTCCGACGCGCTGTCCAACGTCGCCTCGGCCGGGGTCAAGGGCGGGGTGTTGATCGTGGTGGGCGAGGACTATGGCGAGGGTGCCAGCGTCATCCAGGAACGCACCCACGCGACCGCGCTGAAATCGTCGATCCCGATGCTGGATCCGCGCTATGACATGGGCCGGTTGGTGGAACTGACCGAACAGGCGTTCGAGCTGTCAGAGGCCGCGCACCTGCCGGTGATCATGAGCCTGCGCATTCGCGCCGCCCACATGACCGGGTCGTTCACCTGCAAGGACAACCGCGCCCCCGAATTCAGCCCGCACAACCCGCTGCCCGGCGCAATCCAGACCACCGATACCATCGTGCTGCCGCCGGCCAGTTATGCCCAGGAACGCGACAAGTTCGAAACCCGCCTGCCGGCGGCGCAGCGTTTCATTGTCGAGCACGGCATTAACGAGGTCTTCGAGGGTCGCCGTGCGCGGCTGGGCATCGTGTTGCAGGGCGGCACGCATGGTTCGGTCGTCCGCGCGATGAACCTGCTGGGCGCAACCGGACCGGATGGCGAAACGCCGGTGCCGCTGCTGGTGCTCAACGCCATTCACCCGCTGGTGCCCGACCAGATCGCCGACTTCATGAAAGACAAGGACGCGGTGCTGGTTGTCGAAGAGGGCAACCCCGCCTTCATCGAGCGCGAAATCCGCGAAATCCTGCATCGCCGCGGGCTGCCCTGCCGGCTGCGGGGCAAGGACATCCTGCCAATGGCGGGGGAATACACGCTGGACGTGGTGCGCCGGGGCATCGGCACCTTCCTGAACGAAGAGGACAACGGCAAGGACGGGCTGGGCCCGGTCGCCGCAGAGGCGCTGGAGGCGCTCGATGCAGCCAGGGCCGAAACCCGCGCCGCGCTGGACGCCACCGCGCCGCCGCCGCGACCGCCGTCGTTCTGTACCGGCTGCCCCGAACGCCCGGTCTTTACCGCGTTGAAGCTGTTGCAGCGCGAGCGGGGCAAGTTCCATGTCTCGTCCGACATCGGCTGCAACACCTTCTCGACGCTGCCGCCTTTCAACACCGGCTCGACGGTGCTGGGCTACGGGCTTAGCCTCGCCTCCGGCGGTGCGGTGGCGCCGCCGCTCAATCAACCGGCGGTGGCGGTGATGGGCGATGGCGGGTTCTGGCATGGCGGGCTGACCACGGGGGCGGCCAACGCCCACTGGAACGGACATGAATCGGTGCTGGTGGTGCTGGAAAACGGCTATGCCTCGGCCACCGGACAACAACACGTGCCCTCGACCGGGTCGACCGCCTGGGGCCGGCCGGTCAAGCTGTCGATCGAGCGGGTTCTGCGCTCGATGGGCATTGGCTGGATCCGGCGGGTGAACGCCTACAAGGTGTCGAAATCCCTGCGCGCGCTGCGCGCCGCGCTGGACGCCAGGGGGCAGGGGCTGAGGGTCGTGATCTCTGACGAGGAATGCATGCTGGCCCGCCAGCGCCGGGAAAAACGCCTGAGCGCCACGCGCGAGGCCGCCGGCAAGGCGGTAAAGCGCGAACGTTTCGGCGTCGACGAAGAGGTGTGCAGCGGCGATCATTCCTGCATGCGCCTGTCGGGGTGTCCGTCACTGACCTTGCGGCGTGGGCAGGACCCGCTGAAGGACGGGCCGGCGGCGGTGGTCGATCCAAGCTGCGTGGCCTGCGGTCTATGCGGCGAGGCGGCGCACGCCGCGGCGCTTTGCCCGTCGTTCTATCGCGCACGCACGGTTCGGAACCCCGGCGTGCTGGCGCGGCTGCGCCATCGCACCGAAAACGGGCTCTTGCGGATCATGGGGGCATCATGAGCAGCACAGCAAACCGGCCAGTCTGTATCCTGATCAGCGCGCTGGGCGGGCAGGGCGGGGGCGTCCTGGTCGACTGGCTGGTATCGGCGGCGCGGGCCGAGGGGCTGGCGGCGCAGGCGACCTCGATCCCTGGCGTGGCGCAGCGGACCGGCGCCACCACCTATTACTTCGAGGTTTACCCCCGGCGCGACGATGCCGGCGCGCGGCATTTTTCTATCTACCCCGCCGCCGGGTCGGTCGACCTGCTGTTATCGTTCGAACCGATGGAGGCCGGTCGTGCCATGGCCGGCGGGCTGGTGGGGGGGGAAACCACCGTCATCACTGCCCGTGACCGGGTGATCAGCACCGCTGAAAAGGTGCTGCCTGGCAATGGTATCCTGGATGCCGCGCCGGTGCTGGAGGCGCTGGACCAACTGGCGCGCAGCGTGCAGACGATCGACCTGAGGACGGCAGCCGAGGAAACCGGCGCCGCCCCCAACGCACTGATGTTCGGGGCGCTGTCGGCCAGCGGCGTGCTGCCTTTCGGGTACGAGGCCTGCCGCGCCGCGATCGCCGGGTCGGGCAAGGCGGTCAAGGCCAACCTGGCTGGGTTCGAGGCCGGCCGCGCCCTGCCGAAAACCGCACCAGACCCGGCCGCGGCCGAGGGGGCGGGTTTCGACCCCGCGCCGAAAACCCTGGCGGCAGAGGTGGAAAAGCTGCCGATGCCGGTGCAGGCCATGGCCGGGCACGCCTGCGCCCGCCTGGCCGATTACCAGAACGACGCCTATGCCCGGCTCTATCTTGACCGGCTGGGTCGCGTAGCGGCGGTCGACAGTGCCGAAAATGGCTGGCGGCTGACGCAGCTTGCAGCGCGGCGGCTGGGGGCATGGATGGCGTTCGAGGATGTGATCCGCGTGGCGCAGCTGAAAACCCGGCCCGGGCGGCTGGCGCGCATCCGCCGCGAACTGGGTGCGCCCGCCGGCGCGCCACTGACGGTTCACGAATTCCTCAAACCCGGCCGCGAAGAGCTGATCGGGCTCCTGCCCGCACCCTTCGCCCCTCTCCTGGGGCGCGAAAGGCCGGTGGTCTACGGGCGTGGGCTGGCGATGAGGCTGCGCACCACCGGCCCCCTGGGCTGGCTGTCGCTGAGGCTTTTGTCGCGGCTGCGCGGCTGGCGGCCTTGGACGGCACGCTACAGGCAGGAACAGGCGATGATCGGGCAGTGGGTCGATGCGATGCTTGCGGCAGCCAGAGAGGATTATGGACTTGCCTGCGACACCGCCGAGTTGGCGGCATGGGTGCGCGGGTATGGGGAGACTCGCCATCGCGGCTTCAGACATATCGGACGGATGTTGGAGGAGTTTTCCGCGCGCCTGGCAGCAGACAGTGCCGCATTGGCGGAATCGGTCAGGGCGGGACTGGAGGCCGCCCACTCGGACCAGGATAGGGAGGTCAAGCCATGACAGTGGCAGAGAAGACAAGAATCGAAACCGGCGATGATGGTTTCATGCTGGACCGTGCGACCGAGACGATGCCGCGCGACAAGTTGCGCGAGCTGCAGCTGGAACGGCTGAAATGGTCGCTGGGGCATGCCTGTACGAATTCGCCTTTTTACGCCAAGGCGTTCGCGGAGGCGGGGGTAAAGCCCGAGGATCTGAAATCACTCGACGACCTGCGGCGCTTTCCGTTCACGCTCAAGACCGATCTGCGCGACACCTATCCCTTTGGTATGTTCGCCGTGCCGCGCACCGAACTGCGGCGGCTGCACGCCTCGTCCGGAACCACCGGCAAGCCGACCGTGGTCGGCTATACCGCGGGCGATATCGACCGCTGGGCCGACCTGATGGCGCGGTCGATGGCTTCGGGCGGTGCGCGGCCGGGCGACGTGGTGCACAACGCCTATGGCTATGGCCTGTTCACCGGGGGACTGGGTATGCATTACGGCGCCGAGCGGCTGGGCTGTACCGTCGTGCCGATCTCGGGCGGTGGTACCGAACGGCAGATCATGCTGCTGCAGGATTTCGCCTCGCGGGTGCTGTGCGCGACGCCGTCCTACGCGCTGAACCTGGCCGAGTCGGCGATGCAGATGGGGGTCGATCCGGCAACTCTGCCGGTCAGCTGCGGAATTTTCGGCGCCGAACCCTGGACTGAGGAAATGCGCGCCGAACTCGATCGGCAGTTCGGGATCAGGTCGGTCGATATCTACGGGCTGTCCGAGATCATGGGGCCGGGCGTGGCCTGCGAATGCGATCACGCCCGAGAAGGCCTGCACGGATGGGAAGATCACTTCCTGTTCGAGATCATTGACCCCGAGACCGCAGAGACCCTGCCGATGGGCGAAATCGGCGAGCTGGTGATCACCACCCTGACCAAGGAGGCGCTGCCGATCATCCGGTACCGCACGCGCGACATCACCCGCCTCACCGACGAGCCCTGCGGCTGTGGGCGCACGCATCTGCGCATCGAGCGCATCACCGGGCGCGACGACGAAATGATGATCATCCGCGGCGTCAACGTCTATCCCAGCCAGGTCGAGGCCGCGTTGGTGGGTGCGCCCGGGCTGGCGCCGCATTACCAGATCGTGCTCGAACGCGAGGGTGCGATGGACGCGATGTCGATCGAGGTCGAGGTCGTCGTGGGCGCGGCCGAAAGCGACGACGACCACGACCGCATCGCCGCCGATGTGCGCCACCGCATCAAGGGGCTGATCGGCGTCACCTGCAAGGTGCGTGCGCTGCCGCCGGGTTCGGTGCCGCGTTCGCAGGGCAAGGCGGTCAGGGTCAGGGACATGCGCAAGAAGAGCTGAATACCGCGCACCACGGAACATGAAAAACAGGTGAATTCCAAAACAAAAACAAGTATAATGGTACGATTATACATAATTACAGGCGTTCGAAACCTGCAACAATAGTGGAGGAACAGAAAATGAGACTAACCAACCTTTCAAGGGCGATGACCCTGACGCTGGGGGCGGCGGTCGCCGCGCTGGCGCTGCCGGCCCAGGCCGATATCAAGATCGGCAGTTCGCTGGCCCAGACCGGCCCGGCGTCCTTCCTCGGCGATCCCGAGGCCAAGACGCTGAAAATGCTCGTCGAAGAGCTTAACGCCAATGGCGGCGTCAACGGCGAGATGATCGAACTGGTCATGTACGACGACGGCGCAGACGCCAACAAGGCGCGCACCTTCGCGACAAGGATGGTCGAGGATGACGAAGTCGTCGCCGTCGTCGGCGGATCGAGCACCGGCGCCACCATGGCGATGATCCCGGTGTTCGAGGAGGCCGGAATCCCCTTCATCTCGCTTGCCGGCGCGGTGGTGATCATCGACCCGGTCAGGAAATGGGTGTTCAAGACCCCGCACACCGACCGCATGGCCTGCGGCAAGATCTACGAGGACATGAACAAGCGCGGCATCAGCAAGATCGGCATCATCGGCGGCACCGGAGGCTTCGGCAAGTCGATGCACGGCCAGTGTGTCGATGTCGCCCCTGATTACGGGATCGAGATCGTAGCCCAGGAAACCTACGGGCCCAAGGATGCGGACATGACCCCGCAGCTGACCAAGATCGCCGGCGCCGAGGGCTTGCAGGCGGTGCTCAACCCCGGCTTCGGTCAGGGCCCCGCGATCGTGACCCGCAACTATGCCCAACTCGGCATCGACGTGCCGCTCTATCAGTCGCATGGCGTGGCCTCGAAGAGCTTTATCGATCTGGCCGGCGACGCGGCCGAGGGCGTGCGTCTGCCCGCCTCGGCGCTGCTGGTGGCCGACAAGCTGCCCGACAGCGATCCGCAGAAATCGGTCGTGGTGGGCTATCGCGACGCCTACATGGCAGCCACGGGTGATTCGGTTTCGACCTTCGGCGGCCATGCCTATGACGGCTTCAAGATGGTGATTGCGGCAATCGAGCGGGCCGGTTCTTCGGACCCGGCGGCGATCCGTGACGAGATCGAAAAGACCACGGGTTTCATCGGCACAGCGGGCGAGGTCAACATGTCTGCCGACGACCATCTCGGGCTTGACCTGACGGCGTTCCGGATGCTCGAGGTCAAGAACGGCGAGTGGACGCTCGTCGAATGATTGCGCCGGCGGGGGCGGCCAGGCGCCGCCCCCGCCCAACAACGACAGACTCATCGACAGGCGGGGCTGGCACATGTCCGAATTTCTGCAGTTTCTTTTCTCCGGCATAACCGTCGGATCGGTCTATGCGCTGGTCGCGCTGGGCTTTATCCTGATTTTCAACGCCTCGGGCGTGGTCAATTTCGCGCAGGGCGAATTCGTCATGCTGGGCGGGATGATCACCTATTTCACCTATTCCGCGGGGGTGCCGCTGGCGGCCGCGGCGGTGTTTGCGATCCTCGTCACCTGCTTGGCGGGGGTTGCGCTGAACAAGCTGGCGATAGGGCCGGCGCGCGGTGCCTCGGTGGTGTCGCTGATCATCATCACCATCGGCGCGTCGATCTTTCTGCGCGGGCTGGCGCAGGTGGTCTTTGACAAGCAGCTGCACCGCTTCCCCAGCATCTCGGGCGACGATCCGATCTCGATCGGCGGCGCGACCATCCTGCCGCAAAGCCTGTGGATCATCGGCGGTGCGCTGGGCGCGTTCCTGGCGCTCTATCTCTTCTTTTCGCACACGCTGACCGGCAAGGCGGTGCTGGCCACTGCCAACAACAAGCTGGCCGCGCAACTGGTGGGCATCGGCACCAACAACATGATGACGCTCAGCTTTGCGCTGTCGGCGGCTGTTGGCGCGCTTGGCGGTGTACTGATGACGCCGGTGACGCTGACCAGCTACGACGTCGGGCTGACGCTGGCGCTCAAGGGGTTTGCGGGTGCCATCCTGGGCGGCATGGGCAGCCCGTTCGGTGCGCTGGCGGGCGGTCTGCTGGTCGGCCTGATCGAGGCGATGACCGCGGGCTATATCAGTTCTGAATACAAGGACGCGGTGGCCTTCATCGTCATCCTGCTGGTGCTGTTCGTGATGCCCAACGGGTTGTTCGGGCGCAGCGCCCTGGAAAGGGTGTGAACCGATGAACGGCATTTCCGTCCGTACCGCCACCCTGCTGGCCCTGGCCGTGATCATCCTGCTGGCGCCGGTGTTGTTTCCATCCAGCTTTTACTACCGTGTCGGCGCGCTGATCTTTATCAACGGGCTGGCGGCGATGGGGCTGGTGGTATTGGTGGGCTATGCCGGCCAGGTCAGTCTTGGCCACGCCGGGTTTTCCGGCATCGGCGCCTATGCCTGCGCGTTGGGGCCGGTGCATCTGGGCCTGCCACCGCTTGTTTGCGTGGCGCTGGGCGCGGCGGTGTCGGGGCTGCTGGCGTTTCTGGTGGGCCGTCCGATCCTGCGGCTGAAGGCGCATTACCTGGCCGTGGCCACGCTGGGGCTGGGCATCCTGATCTACATGGTGATCAACAACGAAGGCTGGCTGACCGGCGGTCCCGACGGCATGACCGTCCCGTCACTGGGCGTGCGCAGCCTGCTGAAGGGGTACGGTATCAAGGTCACCTCGTCCGAGATGTGGTACTGGATCAGCGGCGTGGTGTTGTTGGCGGGCGCCTTTGTCGCGCTCAACCTGCACAACAGTCCCGCCGGGCGCGCGCTGCGCTCGTTACACGACAGCGAGGTCGCCGCCAGCACCATCGGCATCGACGTGGCGCGGATGAAGCTGACGGCGTTCGTCATCTCGGCGGTTTATGCCTCGGTCGCGGGGTCGCAGGTGGCGCTGATGAACCGGTTCGTCACCCCGGACGTGGCGGGTTTCATGCATTCGGTCGAACTGCTGACAATGACGGTGCTGGGCGGCGCCGCATCGGTGCTGGGTGCTGTGGTGGGTGCCACGATACTGACCGCGCTGCCGCAGGTGCTGACCGTGTTTGAGGATTTCGAACACGTGCTGCTGGGCCTGATCATGATGCTGGTGATGATTTTCCTGCGCGAGGGGCTGGTGCCATCGCTGGCGCGGCGCATGCGGAGGAGTGCGCCATGACGATACTGGAGGTAGAGGGGCTGGGCATCGATTTCGGCGGTCTGACCGCCGTGGGCGGGGTCAGTTTCGGGGTCGGGTCCGGTGAGATCGTTTCGGTCATCGGCCCCAACGGCGCCGGCAAGACGACGCTGTTCAACATGATCTCGGGCATCTATCGGCCCTCGCGCGGGCGGATCATGCTGGAAGGGCGCGACATCACCGGCGTCGCCAGTCACAAGCTGGCGGCGATGGGCATGTCGCGCACATTTCAGAATCTGATGGTATTCCAGCAGATGACGGTGCTGCAGAACGTGATGGCGGGCCGCCACCTGACCGAAGGCGTGCATGTGCTGACCGACCTGCTGGGGCTGCCCGGGTCGTGGCGGCGCAACCGCGAATCCGAGCGCGAGGCGATGCGCCTGCTGGAACTGGTCGGCCTTGAACGCGGCGCCTGGCGAGAGGCGTCAGAACTGTCCTATGGCGCGCTCAAGCGGCTGGAGATCGCGCGGGCGCTGGCAACACAGCCCAAGCTGCTGCTGCTCGACGAACCGGCGGCGGGCTGCAACGCGGTGGAAACGCAGGAAATCGACGGACTGATCTCGGACATCGCCGGTACTGGCGTGTCGATTCTGCTGGTCGAGCACGACATGAAGCTGGTGATGAAGATTTCGGGCCATGTGGTGGTGATGGACCAGGGCGAAAAGATCAGCGAGGGCCGCCCCGAGGCCGTGGCGCATGATCCCCGCGTCATCGAAGCCTATCTCGGAACCGAGGCGGAAGGAGCCAAAGAGCATGCTTCAGGTTGAAAATCTCAGCAGCTGCTATGGCCGGATCGAGGTCTTGCACGGGGTCGACCTCGAGGTGCATTCCGGCGAGATCGTCAGCGTCGTCGGCGCCAACGGTGCCGGTAAGACCACGCTGCTGAAATGCCTTTCCGGCGTGCAGCCGGCCAGCGGCGGCAAGGTGCATTTCAGGGGCGAGGATATCTCGACGCGGCCCGCGCACCGGCGCACCTCGCTTGGGCTGGCACAGGCGCCCGAGGGGCGGCAGATATTCACCAATCTCACGGTCGAGGAAAACCTGCGCCTGGGCGCCTATCTGTTCAATGACGACCGCATTGACAAGGACATGGAAGATGCGTTTCGCCTGTTTCCGATCCTCAAGGAGCGGCGCAACCTGTCGGCCGGCGGGCTGTCGGGCGGTCAGCAGCAGATGCTGGCGGTGGCGCGCGCGCTGATGAGCCGGCCCAGCTGCTTGCTGCTGGACGAGCCCAGCATGGGGCTGGCCCCCAAGCTGGTCGAACAGATCCTCGACGTGGTGAAGAACCTGCGCAGCCTCGAGGTGACGGTGCTGATGGTCGAACAGAACGCCCTGGCCGCGCTGGGGATATCGGACCGCGGCTACGTCATGGAAACCGGTCGCATCGTGATGTCCGGCCCGGCCGAGGAACTTATCGCCGACGAGGGCGTGCGCGAGGCCTATCTGGGCATCTGATCGCTTTGCCCCGGCTTTGATCCGGGGCGTATATGGCACGATCTTCTGTGGCGCTATACCGGGGCGGATTCGGTATGGCTGGCATCGCCGCCGGCGGCATCTTGCGGTGCGGTGACGACCCGATACTTGCCCATCTGCTTGACCATCGTCGCCAGCGTGATCGAGCCATAGGTGGCGTTGGCCATTTCCTTGATTTCGCGATTGACGTCGTAAAGCGCCCATTCCGGGGCGGTGGCCTCGGTCGGGTCGCCCAGCTTGCAAGAGGCTGACGTGTCCTCGAACAGCTCGATCACGTCGAGCAGCGTGATGCGCCGCGGGCTGCCGCTGAAGCTGTAGCCGCCACCGACGCCGCGGGTCGATTTCACCAGCCCCGCGCGCCCCAGCGTGTTCATCACCTTGGCCAGGTGATGCGACGAGACGCGGAATTTCTGCCCGATGTCCGAGACAGAGACCTGCCGCTCGGGGTCGGAGGCCAGCTCGATCAGGGCCAGGATGGCGATGCGTGTCGATTGCTGCACTTTTTCAGTCCTTTTGCTGCCGCGGCCTGCCCGGCCGCCCTCCAGTCAGGTTTCCAGCTCCATTTCAAGCTGGATGTAGGGGCCCGCGCGCATGCCTTCGCTGCGGAAGAAGGCCATTACCAGACGGTTGTCGCGTGAAACCATGGTGCGGATGGTGTGGATGCCGGTGGCGCGGATGCGCCCGGTGATGTCCTGAAACAGCCGCTCGCCGATCCCGCTGAGCCGCAAGTCGGGGTCCACGGCAAAGCCGAATATCCAGCCGCAGGGTTCTGACCCGAATTCCCAGGCCCGCACCTCGCCGATGACGTAGCCCGCGATGCGGCCGGCGTCCTTGCCGTTCTCGGTTTCGGCGACAAGAAAGAACCGTTCCTCCAGCCGGCGCGTGGCGAAACGCTCGTACAGGTCGTCCCAGTAGTCCGGCTTGGGCCGCCCCGTGATGCGCCCGTCGAGATCGACAAGGTGTCTCAGATCGTCCCGCGTCGCCCGACGAATGACAATCGGCGGCATACGGGTTTCGGTCGTCTGTGGCGAGTTGTCGTCCATACCGCTTCCCTTCGTCGCCGACCCCTGGCAGGCCGGTCGTAGCGGCATATAGCATGCCCCCGCCGACCGGCAAACAGGCACCCATCATGCGCCAATGTGGCACCACATCCCCTCTGGCAACTAAAATGGTATTGTGGTACTGTTTTCCCGAGTTTAACAGGAAAACCACGGAAGCACAATAATGAAGCGCATGATCCGCCTCAAGGTCAATGGGAAAATCCGCGAAGACGTGATCGACGACGCCACGCTGCTGATCGACTATCTGCGCGATCAAAAGGGGCTCACGGGCACCAAGCAGGGCTGCGACGGGGGCGAATGCGGGGCCTGTACTGTGCTGGTGAACGGCCGTGCGGTGCCGTCCTGCGTGACGCTGGCGGCGCGCTGCGAGGGCGCCGAGGTGGAAACCATTGAAGGGCAGGCACAGGCCGGGCGGCTGTCGGCGCTGCAGCGGGCGTTTCACGAAAACCTGGGAACCCAGTGCGGGTTTTGCACACCGGGCATGATCATGGCGGCCGAGGCCTTGCTGCGCCGCGACCCCGATCCCGACGACGCCACCATTCGCGCCGCCATCGCCGGCAATATCTGCCGCTGCACGGGCTATGTGAAGATCGTCGAATCGGTACGCGCCGCCGCCGCTGCGATGGCAGAGGGGGCCGAGGCATGAAGGATCACAGCACCAGCCACACCACCGTCGGGCAACGCCTGCCGCTGATCGACGGTATCGAAAAGGTCACCGGACGGGCCGATTATACCGCCGACCTGGACCCGACGGGCGCATTGGTGGGCCGCATCCTGCGCTCGCCCGTCAGCCACGGTCGCATTTTGCGCATCGACACCACCGTCGCCGAGGCCCTGCCGGGCGTGATCGCGGTCGTCACCGGCGCAGATTGCGATGTCACCTATGGCGTCATTCCCATCGCCATGAACGAATACCCGCTTGCGCGCGAGCGCGTACGCTATCGCGGCGAACCGGTGGCGGCGGTCGCGGCTGAGGATGCACGCACGGCCGAGGCCGCGCTGGACCTCATCGAGGTCGAGATCGAGGAACTGCCCGCCTACGGCACCGCCGCCGAGTCGCGTGCCGAGGGCGCGGTGCTGCTGCACGACAACAAGCCCGGCAACATCGAACGCGAGGTGCACCATGAATTCGGCGACCCCGCGGCGGGCTTTGCCGAGGCCGCACTGGTGCGCGAAGAGACGTTCACCTGCGCCGAGATCAACCACGCCCAGATGGAGCCGCACGCCGCCGTGGCCGAATACGACCCCGAACGCGGCCGTCTGACGTTGCATTCCGTCACCCAGGTGCCGTTCTACGTGCACCTGACGCTGGCGCGTTGCCTGGATATGGACCAGTCGCGCATTCGCGTGATCAAGCCCTTTGTCGGCGGCGGCTTCGGGTCCCGCACCGAGGCGCTGAATTTCGAGATCATCGCCGCCTTTCTGGCGCGCAAGGCCGGCGGCCGGGTGATGATGCGCCTGACGCGAGAGGAAACCTTCATCACCCATCGCGGCCGGCCGCAAACCGACGTGCGCCTCAGGCTGGGCATGGCCCGCGATGGCCGTATCACCGCGGTGGAATGCCAGGTGGTGATGGCCGGGGGCGCCTATGCCGGTTACGGCCTTGTCACCATCCTGTATGCCGGGGCGCTGCTGCACGGCATCTATGACACGCCCAACGTCAAGTATGACGGCTATCGCGTCTATACCAACCGCCCGCCCTGCGGGGCGATGCGCGGCCATGGCACGGTGGACGTGCGCCACGCGTTCGAATGCCTGCTGGACCGGATGGCGCGCGAGCTGGGCCTCGACCCCTTTGCCGTGCGCCGCGCCAACCTGCTGACCGCACCCACCCGCACCGCCAATGACCTGCTGGTCAATTCCTGCGGGCTGGGTGAATGCCTTGATCGGGTCGAGGCGGCCAGCGGCTGGCGCGAACGGCGCGGCCGGCTGGGGCCGGGGCGGGGGCTGGGCATGGCCGCTTCGCACTATGTCAGTGGCGCCGCCAAGCCGGTTCACTGGACCGGCGAGCCGCACGCCGTGGTGTCGATGAAGCTAGACTTCGACGGGGCCATCACCGCCTTCACGGGTGCCTCGGACATAGGGCAGGGGTCGACCACCATCGTCGCGCTGGCCGCGGCCGAGGTGCTGGGCGTCGACCTGGGCCGCATCCGTGTCATCACCAACGACAGCGCGATCACGCCCAAGGATAACGGGTCGTATTCGTCGCGCGTGACCTTCATGGTCGGCAACGCCGCGATAGAGGCCGCCCAGGCCCTGCGCGCGAAACTGGTCGACGCGGCGGCCGAAAAGCTGGAGGCCGATCCGAACGACATCGATTGCGCTGGCGAACAGTTCACCGTGCGCGGGGCCGTGCAATCGGCGCTGGGCTTTCACGAGGTGGCGCTGGCGGCGCTGGCGCGCGAGGGCACGATCAACGTCAAGGGCGCGTTTTCCTGCCCGCCAGAGGCCCAGGGCGGCAAGCACCGTGGCGGCGCGGTGGGGTCTACCATGGGGTTCAGCTATGGCGCGCAGGTGGCCCAGGTCAGGGTCGATATCGAAACCGGGCTGCCCAACTTCGACAGTTCGCGGCTGATTTTTCCGGATTTCGTTTGGCGCAGGTCAACAAAACAAGGCGTTTTGTATCGCGAAGCGGTAGATTTCGTGGGATCGTTGTTGTGGCACGTGGTGTGATTTT
>NZ_QITQ01000033.1 GCF_003260265.1 Roseovarius amoyensis | reverse complement strand
GGAGCAATTGGAACTCTTCGATGCACTGAGCCTGAAAACACCCTCCTGAAACGGCCCGGTTGTGGCAAAAGCAGATATCCCGCATCAATAATATCAATCACTTACGCGTTTAACTGTTGAAGTTGGGTGCCCAGGGACGCGGCCGATAAGATTGCGCATAATGCCGAACACTATGCAGCGCTGCCCGACCATTCGGTTCAGCATCCCATCCTCGTCTATGCGCCGTCGGACATGCCGGCAGTGATGGTCCGGATGCGGCCGTTTCTGGGGCAACTGGGCACGACCCCGTCGATGCCGTTGCCGGATTCGCACAATGCCGGTGATTTTGGCGCGGCCCTGATCGGCGCCCCGCACCAATACGCGGTAACGGCCGAGCAGTTGGACGAGCATCGAACCGATGGCCACATGGACATCGACGCGGTCCGCGACGGCGCCATCCTGCTGACACCGGTCAAGGTGCCGGGTGCGGGGGTCTATATCGGTGACATGCACGCCGGACAGGGCGATGGAGAGATCGCGGGGCACACGATGGACGTGGCCGGCAGCGTCACGCTTCAGGTCGAGGTGGTCAAGGGCCGCACACTTGCGGGTCCGGTTCTGTTTCCCCGGCTCGAGGACTTGCCGCCAATGGCCCGACCGTTCGATGCCGATGAAAAGGCAAAGGCTGCGGTGCTGGCCCGCGAATGGAACATCGAAAAGCTGGAAGAGTCGGCGCCGATCTCGGTCATCGGCACCGGCCCGACGCTGAACCAGGCGATCGACAACGGTCTGACCCGCGCCGCCGACCTGCTTGGCATGACCGTCCCAGAGGTGCGCAACCGTGCCACCATCAACGGCGCAATCGAGATCGGGCGCGCACCGGGAGTGATCCAGGTGACGTTCCTTGCACCCCTGTCCGCGCTCGATGCCGCCGGAATCGGCAAATTCGCGCGCGAGCAATACGCCTTGTAGCAGGACGCCTGGCAATGGGCGGCGTGACTGGTCGCCCGTTGATCTGCGTCAATGCAGAAGGTGAGATGTGGCATAATATCAAATGGTTCGTGTGCCCGCGCGCGAACCGAACAAGAGGGAGTGCTGCCATGCAACCGACGAAAGAACAGTCACTGTGGATGTACGAAAACATGGTGGTCAGCCGACGCTTTGAAGAAGCGATCGAGAAGGTTTATCTTGAAGGCAAGACGCCTGCGTTCAACATGGCGAACGAGCCGATCCCTGGCGAGATGCACTTGTCGAACGGGCAAGAGCCGGTTGCTGTGGGTGTATGTGCGCATCTGGATGCCGACGACATTGTGACCGCAACCCACCGCCCACACCATCAGGCGATCGCCAAGGGCGTGGATCTGAAAAAGATGGCCGCCGAGATTTTCGGCAAATCGACCGGCCTGTCTGGTGGACGGGGTGGACACATGCACCTGATCGACCCGGCGGTGAATTTTTCATGTTCGGGCATCATCGGTGAAAGCTGCGGCCCTGCTTGCGGGGCTGCTCTGTCGCGCAAGCTTCAAAACAAACCGGGGGTCGCGGTTGCATTCCTGGGCGAGGGCGCCGCGAACCAGGGTGCATTTCACGAAGCGCTCAATCTTGCCGGGGTCTGGAAGCTTCCGGTGGTTTTCGTGATCGAGGATAATTCCTGGGGTATTTCGGTTCCCAAATCCGAGGCTACGGCCGTGGCCCGCAATGACGTGCGCGCAGCGGGCTATGGTATGCCCGGGCACTACATTCCCGGCAACGACCCTCATGCGATCTTCGATGTCGCAGGTCAGGCGATCGAGCGCGCCCGCAAAGGCGAGGGGCCAACGCTGATCGAGATCGAAACCTACCGGTTGGCGGGGCACTTCATGGGTGACGCCGAGCAGTATCGCCCCGAGGGCGAGAAGGATGCGCTGTTTGCCAAGGATCCGATCCCCAAAATGCGCGATCGCCTGATCTCTGATGGCCATGCCGTCAAAGATCTGGACGCGCTGGAAAAGCGCGCCGAGGCCCGTGTCGCCGAGGCGATAACCTTTGCGCGCGACAGCGCGTATGCGCCGCAGACCGATGCGCTGACCGCAGTTTTCGTCTGATTTTCCGACCTCCACCGGCGGGTGGTATGAAAGGATCTGTTCCATGCTTGACCAACCAACCAACGAACGCCGCCTGACCATCGCGCGCGCGATGGCCGAGGCGATGCAGCAGGAAATGCAACGCGACCCGACCGTCTTTGTGATGGGCGAGGATATCGCCGGTTTCGGCGGCATCTTCGGCAATACTCGCGGCCTGTTCGAGGAATTCGGAAAAGAACGCGTGCGCGATACTCCGATTTCCGAAACCGGCTTCATCAGCGCTGCGGTGGGCGCGGCGATGGACGGGATGCGACCGGTTGTTGAGTTGATGTTCGTCGACTTCTTTGGCGTCTGCTTTGATGCGATCTATAATCAGATGGCCAAGAACACCTATTTCTCGGGTGGCAACGCGTCAGTCCCGATGGTTCTGATGACCTCGACCGGGGGCGGTTATTCGGATGCAGGCCAGCATTCGCAGTGCCTTTACGGGACGTTTGCCCATCTTCCCGGCATGAAGGTTGTTTCCCCCTCGAACGCATATGACGCCAAGGGTCTGATGACCGCGGCGATCCGCGATGACAACCCGGTGGTCTACATGTTCCACAAGCAGTTGCAGGGCATGGGCTGGCTGGGCACCGAAGCCGGCGCGACAGTCAACACGCCCGAAGAAGATTACACCGTCGAGATCGGCAAGGCCAAAGTGGTTCGCGCGGGCACTGACGTAACGCTGGTCGGCCTTGCCATGGGGGTTCATAATGCGCTGAAAGCCGCCGACATCCTGGCCGAAGATGGTGTCAGCGCCGAAGTCATCGATCTGGTGTCGCTGGTCCCGCTGGATCGCGAGACAGTGATCAATTCGGTCGCCAAGACCGGCCGTCTGATCGTGGTCGATGAGGATTACCACAGCTACGGTGTGTCGGGCGAGATCATCGCCACAGTGACCGAGCACGACATCTCGAAGCTGAAAGCGTCACCGGCGCGTGTCACCTTTCCGGATGTGCCGATCCCTTATGCGAAACAAATGGAGCAGTTCTGCCTGCCCAATCCCGACAAGATCGTCGCGGCCTATCGCAAGATGTAGCAGATCGCAGCCAAGTGAAGGAGCGAACGGATGGCAACCGAGGTGAAGATACCACAGGATCTGTTGGAGGACGACGACATGGAAGCCGTCATTACCAACTGGCTGGCAAGTGACGGCGCAACCGTACGCGAAGGGGCGCTGATCGCCGAAATCATGGTCGAGAAGTCGCAGTATGAGGTGACAGCGCCGGTTGATGGCGTTTTGAAGATCAGTAGACAGGCTGATGACATCGTGCGCAAAGGGGATGTGATCGGGCTGATCTCGTGATCGCCACAACGGAGGCGGCAGGCCCTTGTTCGGCGCAAAGACCGCGCCACTCGGCGAGGGCGGCGGCGAACTTCTGCAGGTTTCGCATGCGCCTGAAGCGGGGCATCGTCCGCTCTCGCCTTCGGAACGGCAAGTGCGAGCTCTCCGCCCGATTGTTCAGCCAGCGGCCGGTTTCTTGTCGATCGGCATTTCCGATCTCCTTCATGGCGGCGACGTAAGAGCGCAGCCTGTCGGTGACGATCTGCTCTGGCCGACCGTAGCGTTTCATCAATTTTCTGAGGAATTTCAACGCTGCCCTGCGATCGCGGCGCTTGGTGACCAAGGCCTCGAGCACCTCACCCTCGTGGTCGACGGCCCGCCACATGTAGTGCGTCTCGCCGTTGATCTTCACGAAGACCTCGTCAAGATGCCATTGCCAGTTTGAGTAGGTGCGCAACCGCTGGACCCTGGTCTTGCGGATCTCGGAGGCAAATAGGGGATCGACCCGCATCCACCAAAACCGAACGGATTTATGGCTGACATCGATGCCGTGCTCGTGGAGCAGGTCCTCAACATTGCGCAGCGAGAGCGGAAATCTGATTTACATCATCACCGCCAGACGGATGACCTCAGGGCTGGTTCGGAAATAACGAAAGGGTTGGGTTTGCCCATTCGCGAATGGCGGGGCGGGCCCTATTGGAGTGCAAACCGCATCGCCTTGACACGTCCGTGGCAGCTTTCGCTATGGCGCTGTCGAAGGAGCGCGCACGCACTGGTTTGACGCAGGAAAAACTCGCGGCACGCGCCGATGTGTCGACCCGTTTCGTTTCCCAGCTCGGGAGCATTGCGGTCGAGGCGCCGGACCCAGAGCGCCGCGCGCCGCACTCCATCCTCACCCTGCAGGACGCTGCCGTGGCGACCTCGGGCGATTACCGTCACTGGGTCGAGGTGCAGGGCAGGCGCCAGTCACACACCATGGACCCGCAACGAGGCGCGCCGCTGGCTGCCTCTCCCGCCTCCGTCACCGTTGTCGCCCGCAGCTGCGCCGAGGCCGACGCATGGGCGACGGCGCTCATGGTGCTCGAACGTGACAAGGGCGCGGCACTGGCAAGGGAACGCGGGCTCGACGCGCTGTTTTTTACTCGCGATGGCAAGGGCGCATCCGGCATTAGCGTCGGGCAGCTGTTTGGCGAGGACTTGGCGACAGTCCCCTTGGCGACGCGCCAACGGGCATAAATCGAAACAATACTGTCCGTCTCAAAGTGCCGCTCTGCGCATGGCAGATGTCGGTCGCACGACAATGCATGGCTTGACCCTGAGGTCGCTGGCCTTACAGGCAAGCTCGGCTTGCAACGCCAGCTTACTCGTCAAAAAGTCTGTAGAATGAATCCGTCAGGGGAAAGGGGAAGTCTGCCCCTCACCCCATTTGCGCAACAAAGCCATTCAGGCGGGATAGGGTGGTGCCAACCCCGTCTCAAGCCGGTATAATTGAGACTGCCCTCGCAGTGTCACTGTTTCGGCCAGCCCTCGAAAGCGGCCTCCCGCCCCAACAAATCCGGCATCCGGCTGGCCGAAATCACGGCTGGGACTGGCATCGCCGTCGGCCTTGAGCCGCATATTCCACACACAGCCCGTTTTTTGGGCTAGTATGAAGAAAGCGCCGCTTTGATGGGCAGTCGGTTCCCGGGGCGTCAGCAAGATTGTTGGAGGGCTCGATTCATCCCCGGTTCCACGCTTCCCTTTCTATCGCTCATTGGGTGAGGATGATGACGACAGCCGACAATTTCGACGAGATGTGGGGTACGGACGAAAGCCTGCGCGAACCCTATCGCGGCTTTTGCGAGTGGCTGGACCTGGAAAACCCCGCAAGGTTGAGGGCGAAACAGCGCGAGGCCGAAGAGCTGTTTCGCCTGACGGGCATAACCTTCAACGTCTACGGCAAGTCCGAGGCCGAGGAACGTCTGATCCCCTTCGACATCATTCCACGGATCATTTCTGGCACCGAGTGGTTGCGCCTGACCAGAGGGATCGAGCAGCGCGTGCGTGCGATCAACGCCTTTCTGCATGACATCTACCACAAGCAGGAAATCGTGAAGGCCGGGCGCATCCCCGAAGAGATGATCAGCCGCAACGACGCCTTTTTGCCGCACATGATCGGGGTGACGCCGCCGGGGGGCGTCTATACCCATATCGTCGGCATTGACCTGGTCTGCACCGGCCCGGGCGAGTTCTTTGTGCTGGAGGACAACGCGCGCACCCCCTCGGGCGTCAGCTACATGCTGGAAAACCGCGAAACCATGCTGCAGATGTTTCCCGAGCTGTTTTCGTGTAACCGCGTGCAGCCGGTTCAGAACTATCCGGTCGATCTGCGCCGCTCGCTGGCGGCAAGCGCGCCCACGGGCGCGACCGACGACCAGGTGGTCGCGGTGCTGACGCCGGGCATCTACAACTCGGCCTATTTCGAGCACGCCTTCCTGGCCGATCAGATGGGCGTGGAACTGGTCGAGGGGCACGACCTGCGCATTATCGACGGCCGCGTCGCCATGCGCACGATCTGCGGGTACAAACCGATCGATGTGCTGTATCGCCGGGTGGACGACGAATTTCTCGATCCGCTCAACTTCAACCCCGACAGCATGCTGGGCGTGCCGGGCATCATGGATGTCTACCGCGCGGGCGGCATCACCATTGCCAATGCCCCGGGCACCGGCATCGCCGACGACAAGGCGATCTACAGCTATATGCCCGAGATCGTGGAATTCTACACCGGCGAACGCCCGCTGCTGCAGAATGTGCAGACCTGGCGGTGCTCAGAACCCGACGCGCTGGCCTATGTGCTCGACAACCTCGAAGAGCTGGTCGTCAAGGAGGTTCACGGCTCGGGCGGTTACGGCATGCTGATCGGCCCCACGGCGACCAAGAAAGAGATCGCCGCCTTTCGCCGCAAGCTCAAGGCGCGGCCGGGCAACTACATCGCCCAGCCCACGCTTAGCCTGTCGACCGTGCCGGTCTTTTCGCGCTCGGGGCTTGCCCCCCGCCATGTCGACCTCAGACCCTTTGTCCTGGTCAGTCCCGGCAAGATCCATGTCACGCCCGGCGGTCTGACGCGGGTGGCGCTAAAGAAGGGGTCATTGGTGGTGAATTCGTCCCAGGGCGGCGGCACCAAAGACACCTGGGTTCTGGAGACCTAGCGCGATGCTTGGCAAGACAGCTAACGGCCTGTTCTGGATGGCGCGCTATCTCGAGCGTGCCGAAAATACCGCGCGCCTGATCGAGACCGGACAGCGGATCGCCCTGACGCGGCTGGGGCACAGTGACGAAGAATGGGCATCAGTCCTGAAATCGGCGGGGGTTTATGCCGCGTTCAAGGCGGACAACGAAAGCATCACCAAGGAAGGCGCGCTGGACTGGATGCTGCGCAATCGCGACAATACCTCTTCGATCCGATCAAGCATCGAGTCAGCGCGGCAAAATGCCCGCCTCGTGCGCACCGCCATCACCGGCGAGGTATGGGAGGCGGTCAACGCCACGTACATGCGCACGACGGACATGCTTGCACGCAAGGTGGCCGAACGCGATCTTCCGGCCGTGCTGCGCGCGATCCGCCAGAATACCGCGCTGGTCAGGGGGATGATCAACGGCACGATGATGCGCAACGAGATCTACGATTTCCCGCGTATCGGCACGTTTCTGGAACGGGCCGATTATACCGCGCGCATCATCGACGTGAAATACTATGTTCTGCTGCCCTCGGTCAGCGCGGTGGGCACCCCGATCGACAACGTGCACTGGGATAGCATCCTGCGCTCTGTCTCGGCCAGCGGCGGCTTTCGCATGCAATACGGGGCCGGCGGCGGCCCGGCGGACATTGTGCATTTCCTCATCCTGGACAGATGCATGCCCCGCAGTCTGGCCTTTTGCGCTCACGAACTCGAAGGCAACCTGGCCAATCTGAACGCCAGCCGGTCCGAACCATCGATTGCACAGGACAAGGTGCGACACCTGCAGGAAAAATACCTGTCTGGTGACGTCGCGACGATCTTTGACTATGGCCTGCACGAGTTCGTCCAGGCGGTTCTGGGCGAGTTGGCCGAACTTGCCCGGCAGATCGAAATCGATTTCCGGTTCCATGAGTGACCCCATGAAATTAAAAATCCACCACAGCACGCGCTACCGCTTCGAGACGCCGGTGACCTATGCGCTGCAACAGGTGCGCAAGACCCCCAAGAGCACGCATCAGCAGACCGTACTGGACTGGAGCACGCGCATCATCGGCGGCAAGAAGGAACTGACCTTCGAGGACCACCACAACAACACGACCGAGTTGATCAGCTTTGCGCGCAACACGACCGAGCTCGAAGTCATTTCGGACGGGCATGTTGTGCTGACCGACACCCAGGGCATCGTGGGGCGGCATCTCGGCCCGGCGCCCCTGTGGCTCTATAGGAGGGAGACCGAACGCACCGGGATACGCGCGGGCGTGCGCGAACTGGTGTGCTCGGTCAGCGCCGACAGCCCGCTGGAGTGGGTCCACGCGTTATCGGCCCGCATCCGCGAGGTCGTGACCTACGAGGTCGGCGTCTCCCACCCCCGCTGGAGCGCCGAGGATGCCATCGCCGCCGGGCGCGGGGTCTGCCAGGACCACACCCATATCTTCATCGCCTGTGCGCGGCACATGGGCATCCCGGCGCGCTATGTGTCGGGGTATCTCATGCTTGACGACCGCACCACGCAAGACGCCATGCATGCCTGGGCCGAGGCCCATATCGACGGGTTGGGCTGGGTCGGTTACGACGTGTCAAACGGCATTTCGCCCGATACGCGCTATGTGCGTGTTGCGACAGGGCTGGACTATTCCGACGCCTCTCCGGTAGCTGGTACCAGGATCGGCGGCGCTGGCGAGATGCTGGAGGTCGCGATCGACGTGGCGCAGCAGTGAGGTCGGAATGACGTATTGCGTGGGAATGATGCTCGATCGCGGGTTGGTCTTCATGTCCGACACCCGCACCAATGCCGGGCTCGACAACATTTCGACCTTTTGCAAGATGTCCACCTGGGAAGCCGCCGGAGAGCGAGCCCTTACCCTGCTTTCCTCGGGCAACCTTGCCACGACCCAGGCTGTTGTCAGCCTGCTGGATGAACGCACCAAGTCGCACGAGGAACGCACCTCGACCCTGCTGGGCGTGCCCTCCATGTTCCAGGCCGCCAGCCTTGTGGCCGAAACCCTGTGCGAGGTGATCGCCCGCCATAGCGCCGAGGGCCAGCAAGCCGACAGCACCTTTGGGGCGACGCTTATCCTTGGGGGCCAGATCGCCGGCGGGCCGCCGCGCCTGTTCCTGATCTATCCCGAGGGCAACTTCATCGAGGCCAGCCGGGACACCCCGTTCTTTCAGATCGGCGAAACCAAGTACGGCCGTCCTATCCTGGTCCGCGCCTTCGCCCCCTCTATGAGCTTCGAAACGGCGATGAAGCTGCTGCTCGTCAGCTTCGATTCGACCGTGAAATCAAACCTGACCGTCGGTGCGCCCTTTGACTATCATCTATATGAAACGGACACGTTCGAAGAGGGCCCGCGCGGCCGGATCGAACTGGACGATCCCTACTTTCAGAAGATCGCGCAAGGCTGGGGCGATGCGCTGAAGGATGCCCTGCACAGCCTGCCGGATTTCCAACTGCCCGCCGCCGACACCGACTGACTATCCCAGGGTTGGCCGGCTCATGCCATCCGGTTTTGGAGTGCGCGTCGTGTCTTGCCATGCCGGCAGGGTAGGGGCGGCTCCGCCGGCCTCAGGCTGAGTTCTTTTGACAAGGCCGGTCGAGGGGTTGAACCGCGCCGGGTTTGCCGGAGGCTCCAACTCCTGAGTAGGATGGAGCATCATGAGCAAGACGACGAACAAGTATTCCCCCGAAGTGCGCGAGCGTGCCGTTCGCTTGGTTTTGGACAATCCCGGGCAGCATGAGAGCCGCTGGTCGGCGATCCTGTCGATTTCTGCGAAGATCGGTTGCGCGCCGCAGACGCTGAACGAGTGTGTCAAGAAGGCCGAGGTGGATCGCGGTGATCGCGGCGGCATCACGACCGAGATGGCCGAGAAGCTGAAGGCTTTGGAGCGCGAGAACCGCGAACTGAAGCAAGCCAACGAGATCCTGCGGAAGGCTTCGGCGTATTTTGCTCAGGCGGAGCTCGACCGCCGATCCAGGACATGATCACCTTCATTGAAGAACATCGTGACGCCATCGGGGTCGAGCCGATCTGCAAGCATCTGCCGATTGCCCCGTCCATACTCTACGATCACATGGCCAAGCGGGCGAACCCCGATCTGATGTCGGATCGGGCGAAGCGGGATATGGCCTTGAAGCCCGAGATCGAACGCGTCTGGAAGCAGAACTTCAAGGTCTATGGGGTGCGCAAGGTCTGGCACCAGATGCGCCGTGAAGGCTTTGATGTCGCCCGCTGCACGGTGGCGCGGCTGATGAAGGACATTGGGATCGAAGGCATCATTCGTGGCAAGAAACACAGAACGACCATTCCGGACAAGTCTCAGCCATGCCCGCTGGATAAGGTGAACCGTCAGTTCAAGGCCCCGGCGCCGAACATGCTGTGGGTCAGCGATTTCACCTATGTCGCCACCTGGCAGGGCTTCGTTCACGTAGCCTTCGTCATCGATGCCTTTGCGCGACGCATTGTGGGATGGCGAGTCAGTCGAACGGCCCATGCCGGGTTTGTTCTCGACGCCCTCGAACAGGCCGTTCATCAGCGACAACCTGGATCAGGCCTGGTCCATCATTCGGATCGCGGATCGCAATACCTGTCCATTCGCTACACCGAGCGCCTGGCCGAGGCTGGGATAGAACCCTCCGTCGGCAGCGTGGGCGACAGCTACGACAATGCCCTGGCCGAGACGATCAACGGACTGTTCAAAGCCGAGGTCATCCACCGGCGTGGGCCATGGCGCAGTTTCGATGCCGTGGAATACGCAACACTCGAATGGGTCGACTGGTTCAACAACCGCCGCCCGCTGGAACCCATCGGAAGCATTCCGCCAGCAGAGGCTGAAGCAAACTACTACGCGGCTCTGGAAAGTTCAGACATGGCCGCGTAACTAAGATCAATCAGCCTCCGGCAAACCCGGCGCGGTTCAGGACCGAGGCGTGGACGGCAGCGAATTTCTGTAAACTTCGCATTCGCCTGAAGTGCAGCATCGCCCGCTCCCGCCTTCGAAAAGGCAGGTGCGAATTCTCTGCGCGGTTGTTTTTCCTGCGACCGGTCGTTTGCCGGTCGGCCGCGCCGAGTTCGCGTAGCGCGGCGCCATACGAGCGCAGCTTGTCCGTCACGATCTCGTCGGCGGGGCCGTGGCGCTTTAGCGATTTCCTTATGAATTTCAACGCGGCCTTCTTGTCGCGCGTCTTTGTCACGAAGCTTTCGAGCACCTCGCCCTCGTGATCGACCGCGTGCCACAGATAGTGGGTCTCTCCGTTGATTTTCACGAACATCTCATCGAGGTGCCATCGCCAGCGGCTCGACCGCATCCCCTCGACGCGGCGCTTTCGGATCTCGGCGGCAAAAAACGGCCCGAACCGGTGACACCAAAACCGCACAGCTTCGTGGCTGACATCGATGCCGCGTTCGTGCGAGCCAGGTCCTCGACATTGCGAAGCGAGAGCGGGAACCGAACATACATCATCACCGCCAGGTGGATGATCTCTCGACTGGTTTTGAAGTATTTGAAAGGGTCGCGTTTTGTCATGCGGGCAGGGTAGGGGTGGATCAGTCAGGCTCAAGCCAGGTTCCTCTGACATCGCTCCTGAGGCTGATCGAACCGGGTCATACCCCGAGCGCGCGAAACCCCATCCAGAACCCCATGAGCATCATCATCAGGTTCTCGGTCAACGAGATGAAGCCAAGGGGCACATTTGACTCACCGCCAACGCAGGCGCATTTCAGTTCGCGGTTGTCGATGTAGACCGCCTTGAACACACTCACCGCACCGACGGTGCCGATGAACAGGGCAACCGGAGCCGAGATCCACGGCAAGATGCCCGCAGTCATCAGGATACCCGCCAAAGCCTCACCATAGGGGTAGACCTTGCCATAGGGCACCCAGTGTTTGGCCAGCAGGTCGTAGTTCAGGAACATGGTCGAGAACTGCTCGACGTCTTGCAACTTCTGGATTGCCAGCACCGTCATGGACAGCGAGATGAACCACGCGACGCTCTGCCAGGTCAGCACCGTTCCATATTGATGCCAGGCCAGCCCCATGGCCAGCATTGCACATACCGAGAAGATCGCCACCACGGGCCGGTAGGAGGTGTCACTCTGCTCGTCCTTGGGCAGGTCGATCCCGAGGAATATGCGCAGATCGTCATGACCGCCGATGCGCTCGCCTTCAATGAATGTCTGCGGCGTCGTTGCGACGTCATGCTCTTGCATGAAGGCCTCTGTCTCCTCGCGGCTCTTCAGGTGGTGATCTTCGACATCGTAGCCGTTCCGCTCCAGCAGGTCTTTGGATTTCAGACCATAGGGACAGGTGTGTTCGGTCATGACCATGCGATAGAGCGCGGCAACCTTTTTCGTATTCTCGGGCATAGGAGACTCCTCACTGGATACAGTTTAGCTGGCCACGGAACCCGGCCTCGTAGTCAGGTCCGGCGCTGATGATCAGGTCATGCAATCCGACATCATCCGTCTGGCGCAGCTGTGCGGAGATCGGCGCCGCTGCAAATCCATCGCCATCCGCCTCAAGGCGAACAAGGTCGCCGCTGATCCGGATCAAGGCGGCATCGTCACGGCTGACCAGCACCGGCGGGCTGGTTTCGGTGTAGGTGAAGCGGCAGACCCCGCCATCCGGAAAGACCTTTTCGATATCGGCCTCGGTCAGAAACTCAGGATCGACCGCTGCCACGACCTCTGTGGCGAGTGCATTCTTCGCATCCGCAAGGTCCGGCGCGGGTGTTGCGGCCTTCGGCTGCGCTTTGCCGTTCGCCCCGATGTCGGCAATGAGATAACGCATTTCAGCGATTTCCTTGTCCTGCGCATAGGCGATGCTGTCGGCCAGTTCCTGTACGCGCGGATCGGTCAGGTTCGCCCGGGAAGACGTCATGATCGCAATCGAATGGTGCGGGATCATCGCGCGCATATAGGAGCGGTCCTGCACGGTGACCTGGCTGCGCACGATCCATAGCGCCCCGGCAAAAACGAGGATGGACCCTGCGAAAATGGCGATATTCAGGGAACGGTTCTTATACATGCCCAGCATGAAGGCCAGCATCACGAAGGCCATGACTGCGCCCATGATCAAGGCCATGAAAGCCCGCGTTTCGGACCAGAATACGTGACTGACGAGGAAGGTATTCAGGTACATCAACCCAAACATCAGTAGCGTAGAGGTCGCGATCATCAGGAAAAAACGGGTGTAGGCCATCGTGAGCTCCTTGTGTCGTCACAAGGTAAACGACCTTCCAGTGGGGGGATGTTCCCGAAAAAAATGGAATTTCGCCCGGTTTTTTGGCTTTTGCTCTGCAACCGCCGAACGTCCGCCAAGGGCCTGTTCTGTTGGAAAACAGCGTGTTGCTTTCGCAGAAAGCGACAGCCTGAGGAGCGCGCAAACACCTTTCTGATCAAGCTGTGTGCATTTTCTGCGGTGCAGGAAAGATATTGGCCAGTTTCAAAGGTTTCGGGCGGTAGCGGCGAGGAGGAATCCGTCGTTCGCGCCGCGTGGGCCGCGCAATCGCTGTCGGCCGGGGCCGAGAATGCGTTTGAGGTGGGCGAAGAGCATTTGACCTTCTTTCGGAATTTCATTGAGAGGTCGTACTGGCGGGTTTCGGCGGGACCGCGCCCAACCTGGTGGGCGTCTTCGTGTTCTTTCCGGGTGGTCTTGGATCGTTGTATGCCGGACGCCGTGTCTCAAGACTGTTCCGGTATCGTTCGAACCAATTCGATGCCGCCAATATCTTCGATACACTGCAGGATTTTCGCCATATCCACTTGCTCGCGCAGTGACGTGAATATGACCGGTCTCGTGCCGCGCATCCGGGTCGCATCGCGGCGCATGACTTCCAGGCTTGCACCGACATGGGGGGCCAGATCTGTCTTGTTGATCACCAGGATATCTGAACGCGTGATCGCCGGGCCGCCCTTTCGCGGGATCTCTTCACCGGCTGCCACGTCGATCACGTAGATCGTCAGATCGGCCAGTTCCGGGCTGAAGGTCGCGGACAGGTTGTCGCCTCCGCTCTCGATCAACACTATCTCGGTGTCGGGATGCCGCACGACCATCTCGGCCACCGCAGCAAGGTTGATCGAGGCATCCTCGCGGATTGCGGTATGCGGGCAACCGCCGGTCTCGACGCCGATGATCCGGTCAGAGGCCAGCGCCTGCATGCGCACCAGCGCCTCGGCATCCTCTTGGGTATAAATGTCGTTGGTGACAACGCCGATAGAGTGCCCATCGCGCAGGGCACGGCATATGGCGGCGGTCAATGTCGTCTTGCCGGCGCCCACCGGTCCGCCGATGCCGATACGCAATGGGCCGTTCATGCGGGTCATGTGCGAAATATCCTCGAACTCTGGGTTTCGTGTTTCATCGCGGCTATGTCCGACAGGAAGGCCGTGCTGCTCAGCTGAGTCAGCTCGCCGTCCAGGGTTGTCTCTGCGATAACGCTGCAACGTCCGGCGAGCCGCCGCAGGATTGCCTGCCCTACGGTCTGGCCAAGTGGCATCAGCCGTTGTGCGGCTGCGATCAGGTTCGAGGCGAAGGCCTGCAGGTACATCTTCGATGTCAAGGCCAGGGGCAAGCCCTCGCACCGAGCGGCAGCGCCCAATGCCACGGGGTATTGCAGCGTGCCCAGGTGTGTGTCCCAGATGCCATCAGTCAGCTTGCAGAATGCCGCGCCTTGCGCGTGTGACTCGAGCAGCCGCTCTGCTGAGGCCGCAAAGGCGCGGGCAACGGCATTGATGTCCGCCAGTTCCACCGCGTCCACCGCGCGGTACGAAGCCGCCAGAAACAGCGCATCAGACCGCCCGGCGCCGAAATCGAGAACATCGGTCAGCCACGCTTCGACACTGTCGGCATCGCAGACAGAACCAAGATCGACGGCAGCCTCCAGCCCGTGGCTGTAAGCGAACGCACCGACCGGAAAGGCCGGAGAGAGCCATTGCGCCAGCGTCAGGAGTTGTGCGTCAGTGGGCGTGGCCATGGGTGCGTCCGTGTCCGTAGGCCCCGCCCTCGGGCGTGAAGGATTCGACCACCTCGCGCAGGTTCGCACCGAGTTTTTCCAGCATGTCGCGCAGGACCCTGTCGCGCTGGATGAGTAGGCGGTACTGCTCGATCTGGCACGGCGTGTGGCGGTTGCCGATGTGCCAAGCAAGACGAACAAGGTCAGCGCCGGTAACTTCCAGCAACTCTTCGGTGGCGGGTTTCACCCGAACGCTGCGCCCGTCCTCCAGTTCGAAGGCATCGCCCTCGTTCAGTGAAGTGGTCTGATCAAGGTCAACAAGAAAGCGCTCGCCCGCATCCGTCCGCAGCACTTTGCGGCGCAGGAACCGGTCGTCATAGGTCAGTGTGATGCTTTCCGCAGCATGGTGAACCTGCCTGATTGCGCGGCATACCGGTAACTCCATCTAGACCTCCATCAGAACAGAAAATACCTCTGTGCCATCGGCAGCACTTCGGCAGGTTGACACGTCAAGAGTTCACCGTCGGCGCGAACCTCGTAGGTTTCGGGGTCTACTTCGATCTCCGGTGTCGCGTCGTTGAGGATGAGGTCGCGCTTGCCGATCCCGCGGGTGTTCTTAACCGCCAGTGTTCGCTTGGCCAGCCCAAGGGCCTTGCCCACCCCCTCGGTCTGCGCGGCCTCTGACACAAAGGTGACGGCCGACTGTTCAACCGACCGTCCGAAAGCACCGAACATTGGGCGTGAATAGACCGGCTGCGGCGTCGGGATCGAGGCGTTGGGGTCGCCCATCTGAGCGCAAGCGACGGTGCCGCCCAGCAGGACCATCTCGGGCTTCACGCCGAAGAACGCCGGGTTCCACATCACCAGGTCGGCGCGCTTGCCCTCCGCGATGCTGCCGATCTCGCCGGCAATGCCGTGCGCGATGGCCGGGTTGATCGTGTATTTCGCGATGTAACGACGAACGCGAAAGTTGTCGTTGTCGCCATGCTCTTCGGCCAGCCGTCCGCGCTGTTTCTTCATCTTGTCGGCGGTCTGCCAGGTACGGATCAGCACCTCTCCAACCCGACCCATGGCCTGGCTGTCGCTGGCGATGATCGAAAAGGCGCCCATGTCGTGCAGGATGTCCTCGGCGGCGATGGTCTCGCGCCGGATCCGCGATTCCGCAAAAGCTATGTCCTCGGGGATCGACTTGTCGAGGTGGTGGCAGACCATCAGCATGTCGAGATGCTCTTCCAGCGTGTTCACGGTGAACGGCCGGGTCGGATTGGTCGAGGACGGCAGCACGTGGTCCTCGCCGCAGATCTTGATGATGTCGGGGGCGTGGCCGCCGCCAGCCCCCTCGGTGTGAAAGGCGTGGATGGTCCGGCCCTTCATCGCCTTGACTGTGTTCTCCACAAAGCCGGATTCGTTGAGCGTGTCGGTGTGGATCATCACCTGCACGTCCATCGCATCGGCCACCGACAGGCAGCAATCAATCGCACCCGGCGTGGTGCCCCAATCCTCGTGCAGTTTCAGCGCGCAGGCCCCGCCCAGCACCTGTTCTTCCAGCGCCGCAGGCAAGCTCGCATTGCCCTTGCCGGCAAAGGCGAGGTTCATCGGAAAGGCGTCAGCCGCCTGCAGCATCCGCGCGATGTGCCATGGTCCGGGCGTGCAGGTGGTGGCCAGCGTGCCATGCGCCGGGCCAGTGCCCCCGCCGAGCATGGTGGTCAGGCCCGAATGCAACGCATCCTCGATTTGCTGCGGGCAGATGAAATGGATGTGGCTGTCAAAGCCGCCGGCTGTGAGGATGCGCCCCTCGCAGGCGATCGCCTCTGTGCCGGGGCCGATGACGATGTCGACGCCGGGCTGAGTGTCGGGGTTTCCCGCCTTGCCGATCTTGTGGATGCGGCCGTCCTTCAACCCGACATCGGCCTTGTAGATGCCCGAATGGTCGACGATCAGCGCGTTGGTGATCACGGTGTCGACGGCGCCCTCGGCGCGTGTTGCCTGGCTCTGCCCCATGCCGTCGCGGATCACCTTGCCGCCACCGAACTTGACCTCTTCTCCGTAAAGCTGCGGGTTTTGGCCGCTGCCCCCGGATGTCGCCGCGCCCGCCAGTTCCGCTGTCAGGTCTCGCTCGACTTCAATGATCAGGTCGGTATCGGCAAGGCGCAGTTTGTCCCCCGTGGTGGGACCGAACATCGCGGCATAATCGCGCCGGGACATGGTTGCGGGCATTACAGCGCTCCCATGACGGACTGATTGAACCCAAAAATCCGGCGTGCGCCGCTTACTGGGATCAACGCAACTTCGCGGCGCTGGCCGGGTTCAAAGCGCACGGCGGTGCCGGCGGCGATGTCCAGACGGTGTCCACGCGCGGCGGCGCGGTCAAAGTCGAGCGCGGCGTTGGCTTCGGCGAAATGGTAGTGGCTGCCGACCTGCACGGGCCGGTCGCCGGTATTGGCGACCATGAGCGTGATCGCGGTGCGATCGCCGTTCAAGACCAGATCGCCGGGCGCGGGGAACAATTCTCCGGGGATCATCTGCGCCCTCGGGCCACGATGGCCGCTGCGGCTCCGGCAAGGGCGATCAGAGCCAGGCCGACAGGCAGCGCCCATTCGGCATGGGCATGGGGCAGCGGCGCAGTGTGGGCCAGCGCCGGGGTGGCGGTCATCAGGGCGGCAAAGGTGGAAACGGATCGCATGGGCAGGCTCCTTAGCGGATCGGATTGTGAACGGTGACAAGTTTGGTGCCGTCGGGAAAGGTCGCCTCGGCTTGCACCTCGTGGATCATTTCGGGGACGCCGGACATACATTGATCGCGGCTGATCACCTGGGCCCCGGCCTCCATCATCTCGGCGACCGAGCGGCCATCGCGCGCGCCTTCGACAACCGCGTCGGTGATCAGGGCAATCGCTTCGGGGTGGTTCAGCTTTACGCCGCGCGCCAGCCGTTTGCGTGCCACCTCGGCGGCCATAGCGACCAGAAGCTTGTCTTTTTCACGGGGGGTCAGGTTCATTCTACAGCATCCAACATTTCGGCAATCCGGATCCCGCGAGGAACCTCAACGCCGGAACAAGTGTTCGACGCAGGGCGAAACCGTCTGCGGCGAGGCAGCGCGCAATCAGCACGTCGGCACCGATCAGGCTTGCCCCAGCGGTTTTCGGCAGCAGCGCGCGCAGGCCCTCCAGCCGCACATCGGCATCTGCGGCGATATAGACGATCAGGGCCATCGCGCCTGCGCCGTTGGCGACATGCGGGCGCGCGAAGTGCGCGGCGACATCGCCGTCCAACGCGGTGCGGTCAAGGAACAACGGGCGGCCTTCGCGGCGTATGTCGACGCAATCGTGGAATTGGACGTTGTGCAGAACCTCGCCCATGGCAGCGCGTCCGAAAATCAGTGGCTCGGCCAGCAACAGGCTGGCGCCGGGCGCGAGGTCGACACGCAAACTCCGCCGCAGCGCCGAGCCGTCGAACAGAATGGTTTCTTGTGGCAACCAGTGCAGGCAACCCCGGGCGCCGACACGAAGCCGCGTTGTCAGGTGTCCGGTTTCTCCGGGCTGTGCGCGATAAGCACGCTCCGCAGCCTGGGTGGTCATTGCCAGGATGGTGTCCGGGGCGGCCTCTGCCGCGATCTCGAACCGGTCACCTCCGGTGATTCCGCCCGCAGTGTTCAGCAGAACAGCCTCGATCCCAGAGCCATTCCTGCGTGGAAAGAGACACCTGAGCGAGCCCGACATGTGCAACCTGTCCAACGCGGCCACGTTGTCCGACCGCTTCACCGACAGCGAAACGCGACCGTGCGCGCGTGGCTGCTGCGGACGCATCAGGGGTGATATGGCGGTCGACAGGTTGATAGTGGCCTCCGGGGGTGGCTGTGTTGCCTCCCCGGCTTATCCGCAGTTTGTCCCCGGACAACCAGTCCAGATCACACGTCTGCCTGGCCTCCCATCGAATTTTGCACAAAATTTCATCGACAGGGTCCGCACCGCCTGAAAAGTAGGCTCTTGGGTTAAATGCCTCGAAATCCCGCGGTGGCAGGATTGCCAATCGTGCCGCATTGCAGAACCGCTAGGCCACCTGCTGCCACGAACACACCGAAAGTGGGTGTGTGACGCCCGGACGAATTGGAGCTCGAGCCGGTCGCCACACAGGTGCAACACATTGTTTGCCGGGAAATCGGTATGGAGTTTGCCTGCTTCTTGCAAGCGATTCCGCCGCCGGTTTCCCCGCACGGAGACGCTATATGAAATTCCTCAACACCATGCTGGCCACAACCACTGCGTTGGCGCTGCAATCCGCCGGTGCGCTTGCCGCCGATTGTCCGATCAAGGTCGGGGTCCTGCATTCGCTGTCCGGCACGATGGCGATATCCGAGACCACGCTGAAGGACACGATGCTGATGCTGATCGAGCAGCAGAACGCCAAGGGTGGCGTGCTGGGCTGCGAACTGGAAGCCGTCGTTGTCGACCCGGCCAGCGACTGGCCGCTGTTTGCGGAGAAGGCACGCGAGTTGCTGACCGTGCACGAGGTCGACGTGATCTTCGGCAACTGGACCAGCGTGTCGCGGAAATCGGTGCTGCCGGTGATCGAGGAACTGAATGGGCTGCTTTTCTACCCGGTGCAGTACGAAGGTGAGGAATCGTCCAGGAACGTCTTCTATACCGGCGCTGCCCCGAACCAGCAGGCGATCCCGGCAACCGACTACTTCCTGGAAGAACTGGGAGTGGAGAAATTCGCGCTGCTCGGCACCGACTATGTCTATCCGCGCACCACGAACAACATTCTCGAGGCGTATCTCAAGGACAAGGGCATCGGCGACAGCGACATCTTCGTCAACTACACGCCGTTCGGTCATTCCGACTGGTCCAAGATCGTCAGCGACGTCGTGGCGCTGGGCGCCGACGGCAAGAAGGTCGGCGTAATCTCGACCATCAACGGTGACGCCAACATCGGCTTTTACAAGGAACTGGCGGCAGCGGGTGTTTCGGCTGACGATATTCCGGTCGTGGCCTTCTCGGTCGGCGAAGAAGAGCTTTCGGGACTCGACACCTCGAACCTCGTCGGTCACCTGGCAGCGTGGAACTACTTCATGTCGGCCGACACGCCCGAGAACGAGGAATTCATCGCCGCCTGGCACGCGTTCATCGGTGATGAGGCCCGCGTGACCAATGACCCGATGGAAGCACACTATATCGGCTTCAACATGTGGGTGAATGCCGCCGACGCCGCCGGCAGTACCGAGGTCGATGCCGTCCGCGACGCGATGTACGGACTTGAATTTCCCAACCTGACGGGCGGCACGGCAGTGATGTTGCCCAACCATCACCTGGCCAAGCCGGTCCTGATCGGCGAGATCCTTGACGACGGCCAGTTCGACATCATCAGTCAGACCGAGGAAGTTCCGGGCGACGCCTGGACCGACTACCTGCCGGAATCCGCGGTGCTGAAGTCGGATTGGCAGGGCCTCGATTGTGGAATGTACAACATCGAGACCGAAAGCTGCGTTCAGACCCTGTCGAACTACTGATCCGGCAACGACCAAGGTTGGGTGGCGCAGTATTGCGCCACCCCTCTATCGGAGACACCAGCCAAATGATGCGTATACTTCTGGCCGCCCTGTTGCTGCTTGCCGCCGTGTGCCGGGTGCAGGCCCAGGATACGCCGATGCAGGCGGTTCTGCAGGACAATGCAGACCTCATGGTGAAAAGCTCTCGCCAGACGATCGGGCCGGTGATCGACGCTGTGGTCGCCAGCGGGCTGCCGCAGGTGCAGGACGTGCTGCAGGCGTGGCAGGCCAAGGAAATGTGGCAGCGCAAGGCAGATGGGCTGTTCTTTCACGGCGAAAAGCTCGACGCAAAGACCTACAGGCTGACTGATTTTGACAGCGGGTTGCCGGTTGGCGAGTTTGCCAAGGGTGACCTCAGGCAACTGAAACCCAACAGCGGCGTACGCGCCCTGATCGGCGTGGCGCTGGTCAAGTTCCAGCTTTCCGACCCCGATCCGACGAAACGGCGCGACGCGCTGGTCTCGCTGGAGCGCGACCCGAACGGCGCGGCGCTAGAGGCGCTGCGCGCATCCATCGCCGGCGAGACCGATCCGGCGCTGCTGGCCAGAAAGCAACGGCTGGAACGCCTGCTGACCATGGGCTACGACACCGATCCGGCGGCGCGCATCGCCGCAATGGAGGAAATGGCAGGCGATACCGGCCTGGATGTGCGCGCCACCTTGAACCCGATCCTGCAGGCACGGCTTCAAGTCTTTGACGGTGAAATCCCTGAAGCAATGAACGTTCTCTCCCGCCTCGAACCGGGCAGCGACACGCTGCCGGTCACGGTCGCATACGACCTGCTGGTTGAACAGAGCAAGGCACCGGCGCTGATCTCGCACGATGACATGCGCAATATTCTGGCCGAGAATATCGACGGTGGACGGGTCGGCGGCATCCCCGTCGCCAAATTGGACACCGATCCGGCGCGGCGACAGGCGTTCGCGACGCTCGTGGAACAGGGCCTGACAGAGGCCGCCACGACCGAAGACGAGATCGAAAGCTACCTGTCCGATTACATTTTCGCCGAGGTCTACGCCGAGCCGTCACGAGCCGTCACCGACGCTGCGGCAATGGCCTTGGAGAGCATTTCCACGAGGGTTGGCATCGGCCAGGCGGTGGACCTGACACTCGACGCGCTGTCGCTGGCTTCGATATATTTTCTCGCCGCCATCGGGCTGGCAATCACCTTCGGCGTCATGCGCGTCATCAACATGGCACATGGCGAGTTCATCATGATGGGCGCCTATACCGGCTATGTCGTGCAGCAATGGGTGCCGAACCACACTGCCTCCATCATCGTGGCGATCCCATTGGCCTTCACCGTGACATTTGCCGCCGGCGTGGCGATGGAACGGCTTGTGATCCGCTGGCTCTACAACCGTCCGCTAGAATCCTTGCTGGCGACCTTCGGCATCTCCATTGCCTTGCAGCAACTGGCCAAGAACATCTTTGGCACGCAGGCCCGGCCGCTGACGGCGCCAAGCTGGCTGGATGGCGCGTGGGTGCTGAACGACGTCGTGGCTATCAGCTATATCCGGATCGCGATCTTTGTTCTGGCGCTGTTCTTCCTCGGTGTTTTCCTGTTCATCATGCGGCGCACGCGGCTGGGGTTGGAAACCCGCGCTGTGACCCAGAACCCGGGCATGGCGGCCAGCATGGGGATCAACCCCGGCCGGGTGAACATGCTGACCTTCGGGCTTGGCAGTGGCATCGCCGGGGTCGCCGGCGTCGCCATCGGGCTTTTCGCCAAGGTCACATCAGAGCTTGGCAGCGACTACATCGTGCAAAGCTTCATGACCGTGGTCGTGGGCGGCGTCGGCAACATCTGGGGCGCGCTGGCGGGGGCGACAATGATCGGCTTCATGCAAAAGGGGATCGAGTGGTTCAACCCGTCGAATACGCTTGCCGCGCAGACATTCATGATCGTCTTCATCATCATCTTCATCCAGTTTCGCCCGCGCGGCATCGTCGCGCTCAGAGGCCGGGCGGCAGGGGACTAGACCGATGCAAAGAAGTTTCATCACCCGTAATCCCTCTGTCCTGATCTTCCTGGCGCTGCTGGCGCTGTTCACGCTCGGCGTGACAGTCCTGTCGGAAGCCTTCGGCATCGGCTTGATCTCCACGTCCTATGTCAAGGTGCTGGGCAAGACCCTGTGCCTGGCGCTGGTCGCCGTCGCAATGGACCTGGTCTGGGGTTACTGCGGCATCCTCAGCCTCGGCCACTTTGCCTTCTTCGGTCTCGGCGGCTACATGATCGGCATGTGGCTGATGTACGAGCGCACCCGCGACATCGTCGTCGGCGCGCTGGCAGAGGCACCGATTCCACCTACTGAGCAAGAGATCGTCGATGGCATCGGCACCCAGATATTCGGCGTGGTCGGGTCGAACGAATTTCCCCTGATCTGGAGTTTCGCCGACTCTCTGACCCTGCAACTGGCACTGGTGGTCGTGGTGCCGGGAACGCTGGCGCTGATCTTCGGCTGGCTGGCGTTTCGCAGCCGGGTCAATGACGTCTACCTGTCGATCCTGACCCAGGCCATGACGCTGGCGCTGGCGCTGTACCTTTTCCAGAACGACAGCGGGCTACGTGGCAACAACGGCCTGTCGGGTTTGCAGAACCTGCCGGGTGTCGAGCAACCGCAAAGTCACGTCTCGATGTGGTTCCTCTGGGCTTCGGCCCTTGCACTGGGCCTTGGCTACCTTCTGTCGGCGTGGATCGTGGCGGGAAAGTTCGGATCGGTCATCCGCGGCATCCGCGACAACGAGGCGCGGGTGCGGTTCCTCGGCTATTCGGTCGAGACCTACAAGCTGACTGTTTTTACTCTGACCGCGTGCATCGCCGGCATTGCCGGCGCGCTCTACTACCCGCAGGCCGGGATCATCAATCCGGCCGAGGTCGCGCCCATCACTTCGATCTATCTTGCTGCCTGGGTCGCCATCGGCGGACGCGGACGGCTTTATGGCGCGGTGCTGGGCGCGGTTTTCGTCAGCCTGGTATCCAGTTGGTTCACCGGCGGGAAAGCGCCGGACATTCCGCTTGGCATCTATACGGTTCAATGGGTCGACTGGTGGCTGGTGCTTTTGGGTCTGTCCTTTGTTGCGGTCACCTTGTTCGCGCCCAAGGGGCTCGGCGGGTTGGTGGATCTCTGGGTCGAGCGGCGCAGCCCGAACCGACACGGTGCCGATCTAGGACCCGACCTGGGGTCGCTCCGCGAAAAGGAGGCTAGTCAGTGAGCGCGCTGCTGGAAATCTCCGGCGTCTCGGTCAGCTTCGACGGGTTCCGCGCCATCAATAACCTGTCGTTCCAGATCGCTGAGGCCGAGTTGCGCGCCATCATCGGGCCTAACGGCGCCGGCAAGACGACCTTCATGGACATTGTGACCGGCAAGACCAGACCGGACGAAGGCAGGGTTGTCTGGGGCGACCGCAGCATGTCGCTGGTGGGCATGAGCGAGGCGCAGATCGCCCGCGTTGGAATCGGGCGCAAGTTCCAGAAACCGACAGTGTTCGAGGATCAGACCGTTGCCGACAACCTGCTGCTGGCGTTAAGAAAACCGCGGGGGCCGCTCGCGGTACTACTGTTTCGCCCCACCACGGCCGACCTCGACCGTGTCGCTGAACTTTCCACTGAAATCGGGCTGGAGTCGGCCCTGGCCAGGAAGGCGGGCGAATTGAGCCACGGTCAGAAGCAGTGGTTGGAGATCGGCATGTTACTGGCGCAGGAGCCGCGGCTGTTGCTGGTCGATGAGCCCGCCGCGGGCATGACACCCGAGGAACGCGAACATACCACCAGTATTCTGGTCGATGCTGCGAAGACCCGCGCGGTTGTGGTGGTCGAGCACGACATGGAGTTCGTGCGCCGCCTGAATTGCCGGGTCACAGTACTGCATGAAGGCGCGGTGCTGGCCGAGGGCAGTCTCGATCATGTCACTCGCAATGCCGACGTCATCGACGTCTATCTGGGGCGCTGAACCATGCTGACCGTCAACAACCTGACCCTGCATTATGGCCATTCGCAGATCCTGCACGATGTGTCGCTGCAGGCCGACACCGGCAAGGTCACCTGTGTCATGGGCACCAACGGTGTCGGCAAGACCAGCCTGATGAAGGCGATATCCGGCCGTCATCCGCGGTCGGGCGGCGAGGTATCACTGGACGGTCGGGCCCTTGGGATTTTGCCTGCCAACATTCTGGCGCGCTTGGGCGTGGGCTATGTGCCTCAGGGTCGAGAGATCTTTCCGTTGCTCAGCGTACAGGAAAACCTCGAGACCGGGATGAACTGTCTGCCGTCAACCGAACGGGTCATCCCCGATCACATATTCGATCTGTTTCCGGTGCTTCACGACATGCGCACCCGGCGCGGAGGCGACCTGTCCGGCGGACAGCAACAGCAACTTGCCATCGCCCGTGCCCTGATCATGCGGCCCAAGCTTCTGTTGCTCGACGAGCCGACCGAGGGTATCCAGCCCAACATCATCCAGCAGATCGGCCGGGTCATAGCAACGCTGCGCGACCGCGGCGATATGGCGATAGTGCTGGTGGAGCAGTATTTTGACTTCGCCTTCGATCTGGCCGACCGTTTCGTGGTGTTGCGGCGCGGAGCGGTTACGCTGTCCGGCGAGAAAGGCAAGGTCGAGCGGTCGGAGCTGATGGCGGGCGTTTCGGTCTGACTGTTTAGCCCCAGTGTGTGGTGGGTTGGGTCGACATCGAAACGATCTGGGCGGTGCTGTCAGACCAACTCGAACCCGTCTCACGAAGGGCAGGAAGGCTGCCCCTTATGCCGCGCAGAGACCGCGCCACTCGGCGAGGGCGGCGGCGCGGTTTCGCTTGAAATTCGATCTGGAAGTGAGGCAGCGTTCCGTGTTGAAGAGATGGTGGACCGAGGCGTGGACGGCGGCGAATTCTGAAGGC
>NZ_QITQ01000032.1 GCF_003260265.1 Roseovarius amoyensis | reverse complement strand
CCGTCGCCGCCGAGCAGACCGCCGACAAGACCTTCGTCACCCAGGATCGGGTCGAGAAGACCACCGTCGCCGCCGAGCAGACCGCCAAGCAAGCCGCCTTCACCCAGCAGGCCATCAAGCAGACCGCCGTCGCCCAGCACGCCGTCCAGCAGGTCACCCAGCAGGCCACCTTCTCCGCCAAGCAGACCACCAAGCAGCCCCTGATCGCCAAGCAAGCCGTCCAGCAAGCCGCTCAGCAGGCCACCTTCGGCACCGTCACCGCCATCCTGAATCCCGCCGTAGAGACCACCAAGAACCGTCTGAACCAGAGAGTTCACGCCCCCCAGAACATCGCCCGTACTCAGCCCGGTCACGACATCGTCAAGTCCCGCGGCGACGGACTGAACCAGCCCGAGCACCTCGTCCAACGCACCATCGACCAGGCCGCTCGCGGCCGTCAGCGCCCCATCGACAGCCCCCAGCAGCGCCTGCAGCGCGGCATCGACGTCCTGCGCATCAAGCGCCGCCAGCGCCTCGGCCACACCATCGGCAAGAGCTGCGCCAGCGGCACTGGCGCCGGCATCGATCTCGCCCAGCACACCGCCTGCCGACTCGCCGTCGCCGACCAGCAGGCCATCGATCAGCGAGCCAAGCAGCTCCCCGACGCCGGTAAGAGGCGCATCGCCCTCCAGCCCGTCCATCAGGCCCTGCAGGCCATCCTCAAGGCTGTTGACCAGAACGTCGAGCCCGTCGCCAAGGCCGGTGAGCAAGCTTTCCTCGCCGGCCAGGGCCTCGACCACCGTCCCGAGCAGCGTGTCGATCGCTGCGGCCAGGTCCTGGTCCTCCAACTCGCCAAGCGCCTGACTGATACCCGCACCCAGCGTGCCGGTGGTTCCTCCCAAGCCATCGATCACCTCGCCCAGAAGGCTGGCATTGTCGTCCGGCTCGGACGGATCGGTCGGGTCCGTGGGATCAGTCGGGTCCGTAGGATCGGTCGGGTCCGTAGGATCGGTCGGGTCCGTGGGATCGGTCGGGTCCGTGGGATCGGTCGGGTCCGTGGGATCAGTCGGATCCGTGGGATCAGTCGGGTCCGTGGGATCGGTCGGGTCCGTAGGATCGGTCGGGTCCGTAGGATCGGTCGGGTCCGTAGGATCGGTCGGGTCCGTGGGATCGGTCGGGTCCGTGGGATCGGTCGGGTCCGTAGGATCGGTCGGGTCCGTAGGATCGGTCGGGTCCGTAGGATCGGTCGGGTCCGTAGGATCGGTCGGGTCCGTGGGATCGGTCGGGTCCGTGGGATCGGTCGGGTCCGTGGGATCGGTCGGGTCCGTAGGATCGGTCGGGTCCGTGGGATCGGTCGGGTCCGTAGGATCGGTCGGGTCCGTGGGATCGGTCGGGTCCGTAGGGAAACCGCCTCCACTCGAACCACCGCTATTGGCGACCAACAGACCACCACCCAGAAGCGCAGCACCACCCGCGAGCAGTGCGCCGCTGTCGTCTCCCAGCCCGGCCCCAGCCGCGCCATCTGCGCCGCCGTCAGCGCCCTCGGCTCCTTCGCCGGCACCTTCTGCAGCACCGTCGAAAGTATAAGGACCTTCCATCAGCGTCAGCGTGCTGGTCTTACCGTCCGCCCCGCGCACAAAGAAATCGCGGATGACGACGTCATCCCCATTTGCGACGCGCACGATCAGATCGTCACCGTCACGCACAAACCGTTCTACATCAGCCCTTTTCAGGCGCAGGTTGAATTCCATTGGCCGTTCGGCCGTCAGATATTGTGTTGCCATGGTCTTGTTCACCTCGTCCTAAGCAAAATTTGTGATCTGCCGGCCACGCCGGCGCCATTTGCCAGAGGTCCTCACCGTTCGGGATTTCGACCTCCGGATCATTGCCTCGCCACCCCCGCAGCGCTGCCAATACCGTTCAAACACCCAGTCCCTTGTCGTCACTTATGCCTTTTTGATATTATAATATCTTAAGTATGTGTTGCAGGCTTTTAGATAGCCGTGTCAACAACCTAAAGGCGGCATAACGCAAAATTCTGCCAGAATTGACCTAAATTGTTGTTTTTTCTGTGTTTAAATGATCCGGGTTCGATTTCGCCCTAAGTAACCGGATGGCAACAGTGATCGCCGAACAGCAAGACTGACCACCAATTCGAAAAAATCCTTGAGGCGCGCTCCGCCGCTGGATAGCGATTCACAGGACATAACAAGCCCACCGAAGCGGCCATTCAGATCTTGTGAAGACGGGTGCAAGGGAGGGCCAAGGCCGCGAGGGACGCTATCCAGAGGCCAGGGTAGACTAGCCTGTCTATTAACGCTCAATTACCGTAAACCGAGTTCACAGCCTCGCCACCGAAACGGAAAACATGACTCATTTCTCGTCCGAACCAACCGCCGGGACGCCCCCCCCTCAGGCCGTCGTCCGGCTGATCGAGTTGTTGACGGTGCCTGCGCTGGCGCTCGACAGTACGGGAAAGGTCATCGCCCGCAATGCCCACGCTGGCACACGCAGAGCGCTGGCAGGCATGTCCCTGCCCCCCCGCGACTGGCACGATCTGGCTGCCCGAAGCCCCGTTTTCCCTGCAAGCGCTCCGTTTCCCCAAGAAAACGCGACCGCCCCTGGCGCCCGCCTGAGCAGGTTCATTGCCGACGACTCTGACGCCTATGTTCTTTTTGTCGGCCCCGAAGACAAGCAAAGGCTGCACACACTTGCTGTCGCTGCGCATGACATCCGCACCGAGTTGCAAAGCATCATGGCCGCTTCCAGTTTGCTGGGCGAAATGCCTGCCGAAACCGAAGAAGGACACACGTCATATATCCAGGTTATCGAGCAGGCCGCCGAACGGGCTACCAGGCTGGTCAACGACATTCTGAGTTTCGCGCGGGCGGAGCATGAGCGGCTAGCCACCGCAGAAGAGACCTTTTCGCCCAGTGAAAGGACCGCTGCAACAGCGCAGCGGCTCGAGCCGCTGGCCACGAAGAACCGAACCGTAATCGAGGTTCGGCGCGGCCTGCCCGCCAGACCGGTTGTCGGAGACGCCAACCTGGTCGACACCATCGTGCAGAACCTGTTGAGCAATGCGGTCAAATTCGCACCCGATGGCAAGGTGGTGCTATCCGTAGACGAAGAGGCGGCCGACGATGGAAAGTCCTGCAATATCTCGATCACCGTCAGGGACAACGGAACAGGAATTGCAGATCAGGAAAAGGACCACATCTTCAAACCATTCCGGAGTGGGCCGGCAGGCGCATCGGATCAGCCGGGCATCGGCATCGGCGCCTATGCGGTGAACGAGGCGGTGCAGGCCCTGAACGGAACGGTGAAGATGGACAGCGCCCCCGGGGAAGGAACCTGTTTCTCGGTCGAATTTTCGTTGCCGTTTGCCAACTCGACGCAACTGGACAGCAGGCCCGAAAGCAATACGGACGACAATACCACCTTGCTGTACGGCGCAAGACTGCTGGTGGTCGACGACAATTCGATCAACCTGGAACTGCTTTCGAAACTGCTGTCTTCGGCTGGTGCATTGGTCGACCATGTGTCGAACGGCAAGGACGCCCTGGAACGCATTTGGGCCGCAGGCGCCGAGTACGATCTGATCCTCACGGATCTGAACATGCCAGGCATCGACGGCTATGCGCTGGTCTGTCGCCTGCTGATTGCCGAGCGTGAGCCCCTCCTGCCCCGCATCGCGGCGCTGACGGGCGAGCCGACAGAGGAATGCAAGGCCGCATGCGATGCACTTGGCATCGTGGCGATTCTCGAAAAACCGGTCCGGCCATCCGAGCTGCGACAATGTGTCCACGATATTCTGAATGCTGCCCCCCCTGCGGCGAGCCAAGCCCAATGCGACATACTCAACCCCGCGATGACAGCCGAACTGCAAGAGGATTTCGGCAAGGAAAAGACCGATGAGCTGAGACACCGAGCACTTGACGAGGCCCGGAGTCTGTACGCTTTGATCTGTGCACACGATCCGCCCAGGATAGACCGATCTCTGATCCATTCTGCTGTCGGTTCATCCGGCATGACGGGGCTGGACCGGGTGGAACATGCGCTTCGCGTGCTGCAGGCAGTATCGAAAGTTCGTGACAGCGGCCCGGCGCTTGTCGCTGCTCTCGATCTACTCGAAAAAACTATCACTCAGACACAGGCACAACTTGACTGAAGCGGCCGATCAGCCGGCCCGACAGGCGATGGCATAAGCTGTTCTCACTATTTTTCTAATTTGGCACCTATCTTTTAGGCGGGGTCTTGGGCCGGAAAAATGATCAAACGACATTACATGGAATGGACAAAATAAGAAATCTTCGTATAGCTTTGCCACGTTCGAGTTTGCCGCGCCCGCTCGATTGGCGGGAATTTATGTGTGAGGAGAAGAAACATGGAATCGGGGAGCCAGAACGGAAGTATCAGCGTTCTTGTGGCTGACGACCACGAAATGGTCCTGGAGATGATCGAGATGTTTCTCTCGCAGGCATCCGAGTTCGAAGTGAAAACAGCGCGCACCCTTGACGAAGCCTTAGAGGCGATTGCCGAGAACGGGCCATTCGATGTGGTGCTACTGGACCTAGTCATGCCCGGCATGAACGGTGTCACCGGCATTCACAAGGCGATTGAGGCGAATGATGGCAAACCCGTTGCCATCATCACCGGCAACCCTTCCAACCGCCATGTTATGGACATCGTCGAAGCCGGAGTGGCCGGCATTATCCTGAAAACGACACACATGCGTACCCTCGCCAACGCTCTAAGGTTCATCGCTGCAGGCGAACAATACATTCCTCGCGAACTGACTATCGATCGCGAACTTGCCGAGAAAAGTGAGAACAACCCGCTTTCTCCCAAGGAGATGCAAGTGCTATCCTATCTTGTCGAAGGAATGGCCAACAAGGATATTGGCGAGGCCATGAGACTTGCCGAACCGACGGTCAAAATGCATGTCCGATCCATCTGCACCAAGCTTGGGGCAAAAAACCGCACCCAAGCGGTATTGCGGTCAAAAGATCTGGGGATCGCATAACCGCCCTCCCCTCCACCATTCCTATGGTTGAATTTTTGAATTCACCCTCGACCTTAACATTGACGCCGGGAATTCCAGCCCAATCAAAACCGCTTCAAAAGGGAATTCGGCATCTCGACGACTATCGCTGTTGATTTTCTGCTATTGAAACGCTGGAACTGTTCTGGGTTTATCGAGGACCTGTATTCACCAACGCAGCCAGCGGATGGGTCAATGCCAGCTTCGGCGAAGCTGCTCGGCCTAGAGAATGGACTGTCAACGCCTTATAAACATCGCCCTTAAAGTAGCGAAGTTGTAAATCGACATCCAATTCTGCACCCTTGTTAGGAGCTCTCGGGGACGCACTCCAGACGACGGCACATTCTGGCTTTGCCGTTGAGGGGGTCAGCTATCAGTCAGCATCGATTGCAGGCGTCGCGACCAGATGCGGCGGTGCGAGGCCTGCCTGCCCGCGTGATGAACCCAAAGACAAAGCGCTGAAATCGTGAGGGTAAACGCGAAAATGGTCATGTTTTCTCCTTGACGTGCAGTCTTGATTACATTCTTTTGTATGTGTTCTATCTTTAGACTGTTTACCGCAACAGATAAGCCATAGATATGGAGCCACAGCGTTCCCTAATTGGAAACAGTGGTCACGTCAGAAGGGCAGTGTCAGAGCAACGCAGCTTGAGATCGACTGACCTTCGCCCTAGCCTGCCCGCATGGCAAAACGCGACCCATTCAAATACTTCAAAACCAGCCCCGAGATCATCCGCCTGGCAGTGATGCTTTACATCGGCCTTGTCAGAGAAAAATCCTGTGGTAGGGTTTTCGGTGCGGATTTGGGCTGGCTTGTTTGGGCGTTACTTGGCGACAATCAAGTAAGCAAGGAAATTATGCCAGAGTCTCAAAGCTCAGGACCGGGGAAGAACGAACGAGTCCGGTTAATCTGACAATACCCTCCCATCTATAGTTCTGGGACTCGCCGATCTCACCGCCCTGGAGGAGAGCGCCATCGCATGCCTCCATCTCGATCATACAAGATGGCAACTGGCTGAAGAACTCCGACAGCTGTGTTCGTTGCAGTTTCTTGCGCAATTCCGCCCAACCAACACTGTCCGCGCGATGGATCTGAATCACGTTCTTCGCCAGATCGGGCCCGACCGTGGTGATCTTTGACATGATCGTCCTCCTTTGGCGATCATCGCGGATCAAGCTTTGGCGCAGGTTTTGTCAGGCAGGGCCATCCGACCCGTCATCAACACCCCGTGCGGCTATGCGGCGCTCTCTGGGTCAGGTCCATGGACGGTTTGTCTTTGCGGGGTATTGCGGTAAATTCCGGGAATGTCGTTTTATCCGCTGTCCTCGTTCCCTCTTCGCACCACCCGCGTGCACGAGGTTTGTGGCCCCGCCGCCACGGGCTTTGCGGCCATTGCCGCCGCCTCTGCGGGGCGTGCCGTGCTATGGGTGCGTGAAGCACGGCAAACCGACACCCTGTATCCCGTGGGGTTCGCGCCCTTTCTGGACCCTTCGACCCTCTTGTTCGCCCGGACGCGGAACCAGGTCGACAGCCTGGCCGTGGCGGAAGAAGCCCTGAAAGACGGCGCCATCCCCCTTGTCGTGATCGAGATCACCCGGCCGCTTGATCTGCGCGAGGGGCGGCGCCTGCAGCTTGCCGCCCGCGCGGGCCAGACAACGGGGTTGTGCATCATTCCAGAGGGGATGGGGTCGAACGCGGCCGAAACGCGCTGGCGCGCCACGCCGGTTTTCGATTCCTCGCGGGAAGACTCGACTCTGATGCGGTGGGAAATTATCAAGAACAAATCGAGAACAATTGGCGCGTGGAATGTTTGTTGGGACGCACAGGCGCATCGTCTCCATGTGGTTTCCTCGGTTGGCGAGCGACCGGGTTCTGCGCGCGCGTCCAACTGATGCCCCCTTTGTGCTGTTCCAGTGCCACGGCACCACCGAAACGATCCGGTGCCTGAACCGCACGGCAGAGGCTGCGGGGCTGCACGCGGGCATGCGCATGGCGGATGCGCGCAGCTTTTGCCCCGATCTGATCAGCCGGCCTGCCGACCCTGCCGGTGATGTGCGTTTCCTGCGCGGCCTGCGGCGATGGGCGGAACGGTTCTGCCCGTGGGTGGGCCTTGACGGCGAGGACGGGCTTGCCCTCGATGTCACCGGCGCAAGCCATCTGTGGGGCGGCGAGGCGGCGATGCTGGCCGACATGCGCGCGCGGCTTGACCGGGCGGGGCTGTCGGTTCGGCTGGGGCTGGCGGGCACGCGTGGCGCGGCCTGGGCCCTGGCGCATTTCGGCACCGAGGCAAGCACCGAAGAGGACCTGCTGTCGCTTCCCGTGGCCGCGCTGCGTGTGCCGCCCGATACGGTGACCGCGCTGCAACGCCTGGGGTTGCGCAGGATCGGCGACCTGGTGGCCACCGCCCGCGCCCCCCTTGCGCGCCGTTTCGGGCGGGAACTGCTGCTGCGGCTGGACCAGCTTCTTGGCGAGGTTCCCGAACCCGTCACCCCCGAGGCCGAGCCGCCGCATTTCGGTGTCCGCCTGACCCTGCCTGAACCGATCGGGCTGGAGGCCGACGTGATGGCCGTGATCGAGCGTTTGCTGAAGCCTCTTTGTGAAAAGCTCAAGACGCAGGAGACGGGCGCGCGCAGCATGTGCCTGACCCTGCACCGCGTGGATCACGGCAGCCAGCAGATAGAACTGCGCCTGGCCGCCGCGATGCGTGACCCCGCCCGCATCCTGCCCCTGTTCGCGCGCGGTGTGGCCGAGGTGGATGCAGGTTTCGGCATTGACCGGATCCGACTGGCGGCAACCGTGGTCGAGCCGCTGCCGATCCGGCAGATCGACCCGACGGAAACCCCGCACCCAGACCGGCTGCAGGATCTGATCACCCGCATCGGCACGCGGATCGGGCTGGAGAACATCCAGCGTTTTCTGCCCGCCGACAGCCATATTCCCGAGCGCGGCTTTTTGGTTGCGCCGGCCGCCTTCAGCGAGGCGCAAAGCGGGTTTCACACGCAGCGTCCCCGCCCCCTGCGCCTGTTTCCGCCAGAACCGATCCAGGGAAATGGCCCCACCCCGCCGGCACAGTTCCGTTGGCGTGGCATGCGCCTGCACACGGGTTGCGCCACCGGCCCCGAACGCATCGCCCCCGAATGGTGGCTGGCGGATGAAAACTGGCGCTCCGGTATCCGGGATTACTGGAAGGTCGCGACGCGCGAGGGCCGCCGCCTGTGGCTTTTCCACACCCCGCAATGCCCCGGCTGGTTCGTGCAGGGGGAATTCGCGTGACCGGGGCGTTGCCCCCTGATGCCCCTCGCAAGCCGGCTTCGACCGGCGTGGGCGACGTGGGCGCCCCCCCCGCCTATGCCGAACTGTGCGTGACCTCGAACTTTACCTTCCTGACCGGCGCGTCGCACCCCGAAGAGCTGGTCTTGCGCGCCGCCGAGCTGGGGCTGCACACCATCGCCATCACCGACCGCAATACGCTTGCCGGCGTGGTGCGGGCCTATTCCGCCCTAAAAAACCTGCGCAAGGTGGCAGAGGCGGCGGTGCCCATCCGCTCCAGCTATCGGCTCGACCCCAGTTCACGCCAGCAGATGGGCACCCCCGAAAACCTGCCGCGCCCGGCGGGGGCCGCCCTGCCCCGGTTGATCGTCGGGGCGCGGCTGGTGTTGCGCGACTGCCCGGTGGAATGGGTTGCGCTGCCGACAGACCGCGCGGCCTATCATCGCCTTTCGCGGCTGCTGACCCTGGGCAAGCGGCGCGCGGGAAAGGCCGAATGCCATCTGGATCTGTCCGATCTCGAGACGGGCTGCCAGGGCATGATCCTGATCGCCCTGCCGCCGCGCGCCCTTTCGGACGCGGTCACGTCGGTCCAGCGGCTTGTCCGCTGCTATCCCGGCAATGTCTTTCTGGGTGCCGCGCCGCGTTATGACGGCTCGGACCAGGCGTGGTTCGACGCCTGCGCGGGACTGGCGCTGCGCACATCGGCGCCGATGGTGGCGGTGGGGGACGTGCTGATGCACCGCGCCAGCCGTCGCCAGCTGGCCGATGTGCTGACCTGCATGCGCGAAGGCATCACCATCGACCGGATCGGCACCCGCGCCCTGCCCAATGGCGAACGCCGCCTGAAAGGCGGGGCTGACATGGCGCGCCTTTACCGCCATCACCCGGCCGCGCTGCGGCGCACGCTGGAGATCGCGACGCGGTGCAGTTTCGACCTGTCGGACCTCAGCTATGAATACCCCGACGAGGCCGGCAACGGCGAGGCCCCGCAAATTCGCCTGGACCGGCTGGCGCGCGAAGGGCTTGCGCGGCGCTATCCGCAGGGCGCCTCGGAACGGGTTTACAAGCTCATGGCAAAGGAGCTGGGTCTTGTCGCCGAGCTGGGCTATGCGCCCTATTTCCTGACCGTCCACGACATCGTGACCGAGGCCCGTGCGCGTGGCATCCTGTGCCAGGGGCGGGGTTCCGCAGCCAACTCGATCCTGTGCTATCTGCTGGGCATCACCGATGTTTCACCCGACATGATCGGCATGGTGTTCGAGCGATTTATCTCGCGCCATCGCGGCGAGCCCCCCGATATCGACGTGGATTTCGAACATGAGCGCCGTGAAGAGATCATCCAGTGGATCTATGAAAAATACGGCCGCGAGCGCGCCGGCCTGTGCGCCACCGTGATCCATTTCCGCACCCGCGCCGCGATCCGCGAGGTGGGCAAGGTGATGGGCCTTTCCGCCGATGTCACGGCCGCGCTGTCGGGCCAGGTCTGGGGGATGTCGAACAAGGGCGCGGACCTCGCGCGCATTCGCGAACTGGGGCTGAATCCCGATGACCGGCGCCTGGCCCTGACGATCCGCCTGATCGGCGAGATAGTCGGCTTTCCCCGGCACCTGTCGCAGCATGTCGGCGGCTTTGTCATCACGCGGGGCCGGCTTGACGAGCTTTGCCCGATCGAGAACGCGGCGATGGAGAACCGCACCGTGATCGAATGGGACAAGGACGATATCGACACGCTCGGCATCCTCAAGGTCGATATCCTCTCGCTCGGCATGCTGACCTGCCTGCGCAAGAGCTTTGATCTGCTCAGGGCGCATGAGGACACCGCCCTGTCGCTCGATACCGTGCCACAAGAGGACCCCACGACCTATGCAATGCTGCAACGCGCCGATGCGGTGGGGGTGTTCCAGGTCGAAAGCCGGGCGCAGATGAATTTCCTGCCACGGATGAAGCCCGCGACCTTTTATGACCTCGTGATCGAGGTGGCGATCGTCCGCCCCGGGCCGATTCAGGGCGGCATGGTCAAGCCCTATCTGCGCCGCCGCATGGGGCTGGAGGCGCCAGAGCCCTTTGGCCCCGCCCTGGCAGAGGTGACGCGCAAGACGCTGGGGGTGCCGCTGTTTCAGGAACAGGCCATGCAGATTGCCGTGGTGGGGGCGGGCTATAGCGCGGAAGAGGCCGACCAGCTTCGCCGTTCGCTGGCCTCTTTCCGCCGCATGGGCACCATCAGCCAGCATCGGGACCGCTTTGTCGCGGGGATGCGTGCAAACGGCTACAACCAGGACATCGCCCAAGCCTGTTTCGCCCAGATCGAGGGCTTTGCCGATTACGGCTTTCCCGAAAGCCACGCGGCGGCCTTTGCCATGCTGACCTATGTGTCGTCCTGGCTGAAATGCCATCATCCGGCGGTCTTTGCCTGCGCGTTGCTGAACAGCCAGCCGATGGGGTTTTACGCCCCCGCCCAGATCGTGCGCGATGCGCGCGAGCATGGGGTCGAGCTGCGCCCGATCTGCGTCAATCACAGCGACTGGGACAACACGCTGGAACGGCGTGCGGACGGAAAGCTGGCGCTGCGGCTCGGCTTTCGCCAGATCAAGGGGTTTCGGGCCGAGGACGCCGGCTGGATCGTGGCAGCGCGCGGCAACGGCTACCCCGACCCCGAAAGCCTGTGGTTGCGGGCCGGGGTCACGCCCGCCACGTTGGAACGGCTGGCCGAAGCCGATGCCTTTGCCGGCATGGGCCTGACCCGGCGCGATGCGCTCTGGCAGGTCAGGGCGATCCGTACGCCCGAACCGCTGCCGCTGTTTTCCGACCCTCTCGACGGGGAAGGGCTGCGCGAACCGTCCGTCACCCTGCCGCCGATGCATCTGGGCGAAGAGGTGGTCGAGGACTACCTGTCGATGCGGCTGACGCTGCGCGCCCACCCGATGGAGCTGCTGCGCCCCACTCTGCCCGGCCTGACGCCGCATGACCGGCTGCCCTCGGTGCCGCCCGGGCGCATCACGGTTTGCGGTCTCGTCATCACCCGCCAGCGTCCCGGCACCGCGTCAGGGGTGATCTTTCTGACGCTCGAGGATGAAACCGGCGTGTCGAACATCGTCGTCTGGCCCCGTGTCTACGAACGGTTCCGCCGCATCGTGATGGGCGGCCGGCTGTTGCGCGTGACGGGCCGCCTGGAACGCGAGGGAATCGTCGTTCACCTGATCGCCGACCGGATCGAGGATCTGTCCCACCGGCTGTCCGACCTGGGCCATCCGCTGGATGAGATGGTCGGCGCCACCACCCCCCAGACGGATGATGCGCCACGCCCGCGCCCCACCGCCCGCCACCCACGCGAACAGGCCAAGCGCCTGTTTCCCAGCCGGGATTTTCACTGAGGCCGGCCGTGGCGCGCGGCCGGCAGTGTCAGAGCAACCTGACTTGAGACCGGTTACCCGCTTCCCTACCCTGCCCGCATGGCAAAACGCGACCCGTTCAAGTACTTCAAAACCAGCCGCGAGATCATTCGTCTGGCGGTGGTGCTGTATATCGGATTTCCGCTGTCGTTGCGGAACGTGGAGGACTTGCTGCACGAACGCGGTATCGATGTGAGCCGCGAGTCCGTGCGGTTCTGGTGGCAACGCTTCGGGCCGAAGTTCGCCTCCGAAATCCGCAAGAAGCGGGTTGAACGGATGCGCTCATGATGGCAATGGCATTTGGAGGAGGTTTTCGTGAAGATCAACGGTGAACGCCACTACCTTTGGCGGGCTGTCGATCATGAGGGCGAGGTTCTCGAAAGCTACGTGACCAAGACGCGCGACAAGAAGGCGGCCCTTAAATTCTTGAAGAAAGCGATACGGCGCTACGGGAAGCCGGAGAAGATCGTCACTGACAAACTACGCTCCTACGGCGCCGCGCTGAAGGAAATTGGAGCAACCGATCGGCAGGAAAGCGGCCGCTGGCTCAACAATCGGGCGGAAAACTCCCATCTGCCATTCCGACGAAGAGAGCGGGCGATGCAACGCTTTCGGCGGATGCAAAGTTTGCAGAAATTCGCCGCCGTTCACGCTTCTGTCTTCAACCATTTCAACCAGGAACGCAACCTCTACTCACGAGCCAATTTCAAACGAAACCGTGCCGCCGCCCCTGCTGAGTGGCGCCAACTCGGCGCGGCATAACGGACAGACATCCTGCCCTTGCTGAGACGGGTTCGAATTGGTCTGACACCGCATCCAGATCCCTCCCCCTCCGAGGTGCCCTTTCCCGATCCTTCCGAAACGCCGCCGTCTCCGCCTGCGGAAAGCCCCGTAACAGATCCGGTCGAAGATCCGGTTAGATATCCGCAAGAGGCACCGCCCAAACCGCCCGGCGAAGTGCCACCAAGCTGACCCTACTCGCGCGGCCGACAGGTCCGCCGTAGGCTCTGCGCAAATTCTTACGTAGAAAACTTTGGGGAACCTCCACCACACTCGTTCGTTGACGAACTGGAGGTGCACCGATGCCCAAACTTTCACGTCGTGGTTTTCTGAGATCAGCCGGAGCTGCGGCGGCCGCTGTTCACGTCATCCCATTGCATCAGGCACTGGCAGACCTGCAGACGTCGCCGCAACACCAGCCGCCTAACTGGGTTCAGAATGGCAAGATCAGATTCCGCCAGGATGGCATCCCCAAGGTTACTGGCAACAAGGTTTTCGCCACCGACATTCGCGCCCACGACATGCCAGGCTGGCCCGATGAACAGTCCCACGCATTGATCGTTCGGGCGGACCGAACCGACCGGCGTTTTCAGGGCGTCAATCTGGCGCTTTTGCCCGACGATCTGGCCCCCGACGCCTTTGTGGATGACGCCCAAGTCCAGCAGGACGGCCTGCGCATGATCGAAGAAGACTTTTATGGGCGGCTCTTTTTGCCAACGGACCAGGCTCCGAGCTATCTAGGTCAGCCGGTCGCGGTGTTGATCTACCACGGTTACGAGCGCTTCCGGCGGGCAAACCGCGTGCTGCAATTCAACCCCGACGCCTTGCGCTGGGGAGACGAGGTCACGCCACGTGACCTAGTGCCCTACGGTGGTGCGCGTTTTGTTCGGATCGGTGGCCCCACTCCCGATGCGTCTGATCGGTTCTCCCCCCTCAAGGATAGCTTGATCTTTGCCGATTTCGATCAGGATGAATCGCCATGGCCCGCACCCGATCCTGAGGGCGAGGCAGGTGGGCGTGGCATGGCCTATGCTGAGGAGTTGCGTAGCGAACTGTCCGATCCACCCGACGGCTGGGCGGTTTATAATGGACGCTACACATCGCAATATGTCGATCCCGCAGCGCTGGAACCCGACAATGGCAATGCCTGGTATGATGCAGACACCGGCGCGCTGCATGTCGTGGTGGGGACGCAATCACCCTATACCAACGCTGATCACATCGAACAGATGGTCAGCGCCAGCCGCTTCTCTCTGACGGACTTGCGGCTGCACCCGGGATATACGGTTGGGTATGGTCAAAAAGAACATCACGTCCTGCCCTATTATGTCGCCGTGGCGGCGCTTTATGGTGGGGGGCGACCTGTGCGGCTGGCGCTGGATCGCTATTCGCATTTCCAAGGCGCGCTGAAACGGCATCCGTTCGACACAAGGATGACCCTTGCAGTGGATCGTGAAACCGGACTGTTCCAGTCGATCGCGGCGGATCTGCGCGGCAACGGCGGCGGGGTCATGAACTTTAGCCCCTCTGTCGGGCAGGTGGCGGCCAGCGCATTGCAGGGCATCCACTATTTCCCGAAATCCGACCTTGCGGTTCAGGTCGACGCCTCGCGCGCACCGACGGCGGGGTCCATGCGCGGCTATGGAACGTTGCAATCTATGGTCGCGTTCGAGCTGCTGGTCGATGAGGTGGCAACCGATCTAGGGATTGACCCTATTGAGCTACGGCGGCGCAATCTGCTGCACAGCGGCATGAAAAACACCCAAGGGGCCATTCCTGCAGGCACCATGCGCGCGGGCGAGTTGCTGGACGCGGCAGAGGCCGATCCGCTCTGGACGCAGCATGCCGCACGCAAGGCCGAATTTGAGGCCGAAAACCCCGGCTATCGCTATGGTATCGGCGTGTCCTGCGTGCAGAAGGATTACGGCACCGGGGCCGAAGCGGCGCTGGTCCAACTGGAAATCACCCCCGATGGCGAACTGCATATGCGCCACGTCGCGTCCGAGATCGGCTGTGGGTCGACCACCGCGCAGATGCTGATGACCGAACGGCATCTGGGCCGCTACGCCGATCGCGTCGATTTCGCCGTAATCGACTGGCCCAGCCTCCCGCTGAACAGCAACAACGAACCCTATACCATGTCACAAGAGGATCAGGACGCAGCGGCACAAGACCCCCATTGGGTGCCCCGCATCACCTCGCCGCGCAGCGCGTCGAATTCCGCCTATTACTTTAGCCACGCCACGAACGAGGCCGCGCGCCTGCTGTTCGAGCTCGGGCTATGGCAGGCCGCGCTCAGCATCTGGCAAGAGGGTATTGGCGGCGGTCAGGCTGGTCCCTTGGTCATCCGCCGCGATCAGGCCGAATGGCGCGACGGGCATCTGGTGGCCAGCGGATTGCAACCGCTGCCCTTTGCGGACCTGGCCCGCCGCGCGCACGAGCGTGGGCTGATCACTGGCGTCACGGTCCATACCTTCAACCGCTGGGCCTGGGCCACAGCCGAGTTCGAGGTTGACGGAACGCCGGTTTCCGGTGCCATCGACGCGCTATCGGTAAAATGGGGCAGCGGCGCAGGTGCCGATAAAAAGGTCCGGATGAGCGACGCTGGCTATTCATTTCAACCGCGCGTGACCGTCAATTATCCACCCACGCAACGCAACAACGCATCGGTTGTCTATTATGCGCCCGTCGCCACCATCGTAGAACTGTCGGTCAATACCGGCTCGGGCGAGGTGCAGATATTGTCGCACAAGTCATGGATGGAATGCGGCAACATGATCGTGCCGGAACTGGTGTCGGGACAGTTGCAGGGCGGCATCGCCATGGGCATCGGCCACGCGCTTTACGAAGACTTGCCGCTGTATGAGGCCGGGCCGGGCAACGGCACATGGAACTTCAACCGCTACCGCCTGCCGCGCGCCAGCGATGTGGCAGTCTGGTCGCAACACGGCGAAGTTATTGCCCCTCTTTCCTCCACCGACCCGCCCAAGGGCATCGCCGAGGTCGTGATGATCCCCGTCGTTGCTGCCATCTGCAACGCGGTCCACGACGCCATTGGGGTCAGATTTCACGAAACCCCGCTAACCCCCGAAAGGATAGAGGAGGCTCTGTCATGAGTGATCGGATGCTGACCATCTCGATGGAGATCAACGGCACCCCGACCGATCCCGTTGATCTGCCCGAAGATCTGATGTTGCTGGAATACCTTCAGGAATACCTAAACCTGACCGGCACCAGATACGGCTGTGGACAGGGCGTCTGCCGTGCCTGCGCAGTGATCCACGATGCCCCCGACGGCCCTAAGGTGGTGCCCGCATGCATCACCGGCGTCGCATGGGCGAACGGTCGTAGCTTTCGCACCGTCGAGGGGCACGCCACCCGCGACGATCAAGGCGCTATAACCCAACTGTCAGCCATTCAGCAGGCGTTTCTGGATCATTTCTCGTTCCAATGCAGCTATTGCACCCCTGGTTTCGTAGCCTCCGCCACAGCGCTGGTTGAACGGTTAGAGACCGCCCCCGTAGCGCGCGGCGACGTCGAAGAGGTCGTGCTGAAGGCGTTAAACGGCAATATCTGCCGCTGCACCGGCTATGTGCGCTATCTTGAGGCTGCGCGCGATGTGATCCTGAGCACCCCCGGCCTGACCACAGAGGAGGTCGCGATCAGCGACACCGCTACATGAGGCGCATCTTGCTGATAATTGTCGGCCTGTTCGCGTTTGCCACAATCGCGGCGGTGTTCATCTATGTCGTCTTTACCGGCCCCGGTGACATCCCACCCGCCAGCCGCGATCTGGCCAATCTTTCGGCACAGGACCGCTTCGAGATGGAACAGCAGGGAGAATATGTGGCCCGGGCCGGCGATTGCGTCGCGTGCCATAAATCCTCCGATGGTCTGTCACTTGCCGGAGGCACGCCGATGGAAACGCCTGTCGGTACAGTTTATGGCAGCAACATCACTCCGTCGCGCGACCACGGCATCGCCGATTACAGCGCCGACGATCTCTATCGCGCGATGGTCTATGGCATCACGCCCGAGGGGACGCATCTGTACCCCGCAATGCCCTATACCTCGTATCATGCGATTTCACGCGCAGATAACGATGCGCTTTGGGTTTGGCTGATGGCGCAAAATCCGGTGGACCGGGAAAGCCGTCCGGCGGAAATGATGTTTCCTTTCAATCTGCGCCCGCTTCTGGCCTTTTGGAACCTGATCTATCGGCCTGACCCGCCTGATCAGCCGATCGCGGGGCTGACAGACTCGGCGCCCGACGACGATCCGTCAGAGCGGGGGCGCTATCTGGTCGAGGTGCTCGGTCATTGCAGCGAATGTCACACACCACGCAATTTCGCCTATGCCCGTAAAACCGACGCGCATTTCGAGGGAACGGTGATCGAGGGCGCGTTGGCACCCGATATCACGCCCGCTGGATTGGCGCGACGCGGATGGAACGCGGATGATCTGGCGCAATTTCTGGGCACTGGCCTGTCCCCACAAGGTGTGATGACCTTCCGTATGTTCCCCGTGCTCAACCATTCGACTAAATACATGACCCCCGAGGATCTTCAGGCGGTCGCCCACTACCTCAGCAAGGATGTACCTCCGTCTGAGCCGCCCGCGCACCGCCCCGAGGCGATCGCGCAAAATTCCGAAGGTCATCAGCTGTATCTGGGCCTCTGCGCCGGATGTCACGGCAGCGACGGCGAGGGGCGGCCCTTTGGATCGATCCCGTTGCAGGGCAATACCAGCGCGATGTTCGATAACCCGCTGAACCTGGTGCGCGTCATCCGCGAGGGAATCCCGGCTCGGCATTTGACCGGCGATCAACGGATGCAGGAAATGCCGGCCTTTGACGACACGCTGGACGACGACGACCTGACGGCACTGGTCAACTATCTGCGCCAACGTTGGGGCGGCCACGACGCGCCGCTCGCGGCCTCGCAGGTGATCAACACGCCCGGCTGAAAAAGGCCCGGCAAGGCCGGAACGGCATAAAGGAGAAATAATGTCCGGGGGTCTCATCCGCACCCTGCACCTTGGCAGCACGCGCAGAACCCGCGCCCCGATGCTGATCGCGCCCGCCCTGCTGGCGGCCTGCGAGGGGCAGCAATCGGCGCTGGCGCCGGCTGGAAGCGATGCAAGGGTGCTGGACGATCTGTTCTGGGTCATGCTGGTCGGGGCGGTCATCCTGTGGCTGCTGATCAACGGCCTGTTCTTTTACGTCACCCGGATCAACCGCGCCGCACTGTCGCGCCGGTTTGCCAATGGGCTGATCGTTGTGGGCGGCGTGATCTTTCCCACCGTCGTGCTGGGCGCGTTGCTGACCTATGGGCTGTCGATCATGCCCGATCAACGCGCCCCCGGCGAGGGGCTGACGCTGCGCGTCACCGGCGAGCAATGGTGGTGGCGGGTGGAATACTGGCCTGACGGGGCCGACGCCCCGATCATCGCCGCGAACGAGATCCGCTTGCCCACAGGACAGCGCAGCGAGATTGTTCTGGATTCCGCCCGCGTCATCCATTCCTTTTGGATCCCCGCGTTGGGGGGCAAGATGGACATGTTTCCGGGACGCGAATCGCGCATGTCCTTGATGCCCGAAACCCCCGGCCGCTGGCGTGGGCAATGCGCCGAATTCTGCGGGGCCAGCCATGCGTTGATGGCATTTGATGTCGTCGCGATGCCGCTCGCAGACTTCACCGCATGGTTGCAAATGCAGGCTGCCCCCGCCCGCCCGCCCGCAACCGACGCCGCCGAGCGCGGCGCGCAGATATTCGCGCGCGAAGGCTGCGGGGCCTGTCACGCGGTGCGTGGCACCGAGGCGCGCGGCGCGGTCGGGCCGGACCTGACACATGTGGGTAGCCGCCTCAGCCTGGGGGCGGGCACGCTGAAAACGACGCTGACGGATTTCGAGCGCTGGATCACCCATACCGGCGCGATCAAGCCCGAGGTGGAAATGCCCGCGTACGACTATCTGACGGACACTGACCTATCCGATCTGGCGCAGTATCTGAAAGGCCTGGAATGAGCGACACCGACCAAACGGCCCCCATTGGCCCCTACCCGCCAACCGAGGCGATGCTGGCCGAACCTGTCCCGTCCGAAGAACAGGCCCGCACAAAGGCCGAATTAAAGGCGGCATGGGCCCCGCCCCGTGGCTGGCGCTATTTCACCGCCGTCAACAACTCTGAGGTCGGGTTGTGGTATGCGCTGACCGCCTTTGGCTTCATGTTGCTGGCGGGGGTGCTGGCGCTTGTGATGCGGTTGCAACTGGCGGTGCCGGACAATGACCTGATCTCAGCCGACCGTTTCAACCAGTTCTTCACGATGCACGGCTCGGCAATGATGTTCCTCTTTGCCGTGCCGATGTTCGAGGCGATCGCGATCCTGATCCTGCCCGCCTTTCTGGGCGGGCGCGACATGCCATTTCCGCGCCTGTCAGCATTTGGTTTCTGGTGTTTCGTAATTGGCGGCGTGTTTGTCATGGGCTCGCTGTTGTTTGATTCCGCTCCTACAGCAGGATGGTTCATGTATCCGCCCCTCGCGACACACGACGAAGGCCCAGGGAGCGATATCTGGCTTCTGGGGCTGAGCTTTATCGAAATTGCCTCAATCGCCGCCGCGGTCGAGCTGATCGTAGGTGCCCTGAAATGCCGCCCGCCGGGCATGCGCGTCAACATCATGCCGCTATATGTGTGGTATGTGCTGGTGGTAGGCGGGATGATCCTGTTCGCCTTTCCGCCGTTGATCGCGGGCGATTTTTTATTCGAACTTGAACGCAGCTTTGACTGGCCGTTCTTTGACCCCACACGCGGCGGCGATCCGATGCTGTGGCAACACCTGTTCTGGATCTTTGGTCATCCGGAGGTTTATATCGTCTTCCTGCCGTCCATCGCCATCGCGGCCATGGTTGTGCCGACTGTCGCGCGCCGCCCGATCGTCGGCTATAGCTGGATCGTGCTGTCGGCTGTCGGCACCGGGTTCCTGTCCTTTGGGTTGTGGGTGCATCACATGTTCACCACCGGGCTGCCCAACCTGTCGCTTGGCTTCTTTTCCGCCGCGTCCGAAGCCGTCGTGATCCCGACTGGTATCCAACTGTTCGCCTTTGCTGCGACATTGATTGCGGGGCGGGTCAAGACGAGCCTGCCGATGCTGTGGATTGCCGGCGCGCTGGCGATCTTTACCGCGGGCGGATTGACTGGTGTGATGCTGGCGATTGCGCCCTTCAACTGGCAGGTCCACGACACCTATTTCATCGTGGCGCATCTGCATTACACCCTGTTCGGCGGCATGGTCTTTCCGGTGATCGCGGGCGTCTATTATTTCTACCCGTTTATCCGCAAGAAGATGCTGTCCGAACGCCTGGGCCGCTGGGCGTTCTGGCTGATCTTTACCGGCTTCAACGTGACCTTTCTGCCGATGCACTTGACCGGGTTGCTGGGCATGCCGCGCCGGGTGTTCACCTATTCCGCCGAGATGGGCTGGGGCTGGTTGAACATGATTTCGACGCTGGGCGTCTTCGTGATTGCCGCCGGGTTTATCGTGTTCGTCTGGGATCTGCTGCGCCCCAAGGGCAATCAGACGCAGGTGCCCCGCAACCCGTGGGACGCAGGCACCCTGGAATGGAGCCATGACGTGCCTGAGGAATACTGGGGCGCGCGTTCGATCCCGCATATCACTTCCCGCTATCCCTTGTGGGATGATGACCAGCTGGTCACGCGCATGGATGCGGGGCGCTATTATCTGCCCGACAGTCCACATGGCCACCGCGAAACACTGGTGAGCAGCATGATCGACGCCAGCCCCGAACTGGTCCAGCGGGTGACAGGTCCGACATGGATCACGCTATTGGCGGCGGGTTTTACCGGCGGGGCGTTCATCTTTCCGACGTTCCACATGTATCCGCCCGCGATTGTTTCGGGGGCGTTTGCGGTTGTCTGCATCCTGTGGTGGCTCTGGACATCGACGGCGCGCCTTCCGGAAGATGAGATGCGCGACGCCGGACTGGGACTGCGCCTGCCGACCTACGCGTCAGGGCCAAAGGCCGTGGGATGGTGGGCGGTCTGGATCACCATGCTGGGCGATGCGACCGCCTTTGCCAGCGTCGTGTTCGGGTTTTTCTTTTACTGGACCGCCAAGTCCGATTTCCCGCCCGAGGGCGCGCTGCATGCCACGCCCGCGCTGGTCGGGCTGGCCGTGGCGGCGCTGGTCACGTCCTGGGCGCTGACGCTGGGCGCGCGGCATTGGAACCGAGCCGGACGCGTCGGCGTCGCGCGCGCGGCATTGGCCGCCGCCCCAATGTTGACCGCTGGCGGGTGCGGGGCGCTGATCCTGTCAGTGCAACAGTTGGAGCCGACCAGCCATGTCTATCCCGCGATCCTCTGGGCGCTGATGATCTGGGTCGTGGCACATGCGCTGGTGGGCATCATCATGCAGCTTTACTGCCTGGCGGGCAGCCTGACCGGCAAGCTGACGCCGCGCTTTGATGCGGACCTGTGGAACAGCACGTTGTTCTGGCATTTCCTGTGCCTGACCGCGCTGGTCTGTGGCGCGATCATGGGCCTTGCCCCGAAGGTGCTGTGATGACCTGCAAACACCTGCCACGCCCTGACGAAGAGCACCGCGAGTTTCGCGAAGAGGCTGACAGCCTGTGGCGCATCACCCTGTCTCCGGTCACATGGGTCGCACATTTCCTGCTCAGCTATATCGTCGTCGCCGTGGTCTGCGCCAAGGCCCCCGCCCTGCTGGGCACCGCCCGGATTGGCCTGTTGGTGGCGACACTGCTGGCGCTGGCAGTGATCGTCTGGCTGGGCCTGCGCGCCTGGCGGCAATGGGATTGGAACAACACCGGCGATTACACAAACCCTGTGGGCGAGGCCGAGGACCGGCATCAGTTTCTGGGCCATGCGGCGGTGCTGCTGGCGCTTATCTCGGCCATCGGGGTGATCTACGGGACCTTGCCGGTATTGATGCTGGAGTCCTGCCGATGAGACGCGCCGCACTCATAGCCGTGCTGGGGTTGGCCGCCATCGCTTGGGCGGCCCCGCTGGAGGTATGGTTCGCTGCCGCCTTTCCCGCCCATATGCTGCGCCACATGCTGCTGGTCGCCGTGATCCCGCCGCTGCTGGTGCTGGGCGCACCGCGGCTGGCGGATCGCCTAGCGCTGCCGCCGATGATCGCGGCGGCGATCGAATTTGTCGTTGTCTGGGCGTGGCATCTGCCGGGCGCCTATGTCCTTGCCTTTCTGGGCCAGGTCGGGTTCGCAGCCGAACAACTCAGCTTTCTGGCAGTCGGGATCCTTGTCTGGGCCGGGTGTTTGCGCGCGGATCAACCGCTGATCGGCGCGGGCGGGTTGCTGTTGACCTCGATGCACATGACGTTACTAGGCGCGCTGATCGTGTTGTCGCCCCGCGACCTTTATGCCGAGATCTGCGGATTGGCTCCGGACCTGTCGGCGCAACAACTGGGCGGGTTGCTGATGCTGGGGATCGGCACGCCGGTCTACCTGGTCGCCGGTCTGGTACTGACCGCGCGCACCCTTGGCACGGCGGAGAACCCGACATGAAACGCGTTTTGCATACCCTGGCCGTGCTGGCGGTGCTGGGCCTTGTGGCCGGCGGCGCGGTCGTGGGATTGGGGCTGTACAACGTATCAGCGCGGGTCGGGCATATGCCGGGCGTGTCCTGGGTCATGCACACCACATTCCGCAACTCGGTGCGCCTGCGTGCCTCTCGGCCCAAGGACATGCCCGACCTGAGCGACGCGGCCCTGATCGAACTGGGCGCACGGCACTATGACACCGCTTGCCGCACCTGTCACGCCGCACCGGGCGAGGCGCGCAGCGCGACTATGGCGGCGATGGAGCCTGCGCCGCCCCACATCGAAACCGCCGTGCAAGACTGGCAGGCGCATCATCTGCACTGGATCGTGGCCAACGGGGTCAAGATGACGGGTATGCCCGCCTGGCCCGCGCCGCGCGATGATGATGTCTGGCCGGTGGTCGCATTTCTGCTCGCGGTTCAGGACGGGATGACAGAGACCGACTATACTGCCCTGACCCAACTGCCAGAGGCCGACGCGCCGATGGCCTATTGTCTTGGCTGTCACGGCGATGGCGGCACGAACCATGTGCCACCGCTGAACCATCAAAGCGCGGCTTACCTTCAGGCGTCGCTGCACGCCTATCGCAGCGGCACGCGCGCCAGCGGGATCATGGCGCAGGCCGCAAGTGGGGTGTCGCCTCAGGCGCTGGACGAACTGGCCCACTGGTTTGCGCGCCAAACACCTGCCGAACCCGTCGCAGCGCCCCAAATGCCCGTCCAACTGATCGCCCAGGGCCGCGCATTGGCGCATGCGGCGACGGGCGACGGCGACGTGCCCGCCTGCGCCGCATGTCACGGGCCGAACGCGCGCGACGCGTCTGAGCTGTTCCCGGTGCTATCGGGCCTGCCCGCGCCCTATCTGGAGCAGCAGCTATTGTTATGGCGCGACGCGACGCGCGGCGGCGGGCGACAGGCCCAATTGATGCTAAAGGCCACCCAGAACCTGAGCGACACTGACATTTTCGCACTTGTCGCCTATTACGCCACATTGCGCACCAACCGGAGCGATGCCGATGAGTGAAAACCAAGCCCTCAGCCACCTTCTCGACCAGCTGGAATCCACCATCGACGACGATGAAATTACGGTGCAGCACATTATCGAAACGCTGGGGAACAGGTCGTTTGCGTCGGTGATGTTGATCTTTTCGCTGATCTCGACCTCGCCGGCCAGCGCGATGCCGGGCTTGACCGCGACGATCGCCGCCATCACCTTTCTGATGGCGGCCCAGATGATCTCAGGGCGCGACCACCTGTGGCTGCCGGATTTCATCACCCGCAGACGCCTGTCCAGATCCAAGCTGTGCAAGGGCATCGGGTGGCTGCGCAAACCCCTGCGCTTTGTCGAGCAGTTTCTGAAAGCGCGGCTGACCTTCCTGTTCCACCGGCCATGGCTTTACCTGCCGCTGATCCTGATTATGGCACTGACGCTGGTCATGCCGTTCATGGAGTTAATTCCGACCTCCGGGTCGATCGCCTCGGTCGTGATCGCGTTGTTTGCGGCTGGTCTGCTGACGCGTGACGGTGTATTGGTGGTCTGCGCATTGGTTCCGCTAACGGCGGTGCCCGCGACTATCTGGTATTTCGGCTTCGGCTGACCCGCCCGCCCAGAGGGCGTTGCTCAGGCCAGCAAGGTCACGGGGTCATCAACTGGTCACACCGAACGCGATGGCCAATCCGGCCAGCACCAGCAGCGCAACCACCAGCCACATGAAAATCCGGCTTCCGCCATTGTCGGCCGACGGCTTTGGCGCGCTGATCGGCGGTGTCAGAGCAACCTGAACTGAGACCGGTTACCCGCTGCCCCACCCTGCCCGCATGGCAAAACGCGACCCGTTCAAGTACTTCAATATCAGCCGCGAGATCATCCGTCTGGCGGTGGTGCTTTACATCCGGTTTCCGCTGTCGTTGCGGAACGTGGAGGACTTGTTCCACAAACGAGGCATAGATATCAGCCACGAGTCCGTGCGGTTCTGGTGGCAACGGTTTCGGCGGACGCGAAGTTCGCAGAAATTCGCCGCCGTCCACGCTTCTGTTTTCAACCATTTCAACTATGAACGCAGCCTCTACTGACGAGCCAATTTCAAGCTGAACCGAGCCACCGCTCTCGCCGAGTGGCGCCAACTCAGCGCGGCATAAGGGACAGCCATCCTGCCCTTGCTGAGACAGGTTAGACTTCGTCTGACACCTCCGCCAGCGACCCCTGTCTCTCTCACATTTGCCTGTTCTGCCAGGAATTCTCTCTTGATTTCAGTCGCTTACCGATCAGGCCGTATCGTTGAGACACCCCGCGCGCGGGTTTTCCCATGGTTTCTGGTCGGTCGTCTCAAATGCCTTCGAGACCCGGTGCGGTTTGTGCCGAATTTCCCTGCTAGCAGGGAATCTACAGGGAATTTTCATTCTTTTGAACGCATGGAGCCAAGATCAGACCCAAACACATTCGGTTTTTCAAGACGTTGCGTGCGATTTCCCTGCGCCTACGAACAGGGAATTTTCTTGAAGCTATCAGGGATGGCTTGTTCACGAACAAGGAAAGGCCTGGCGAGATCAGTGACCCATCCGTCGGCCTTCAAGACAGACCCTAGATGGCGTCTCCAAACAGGTGCTCCTGCGCATGCCAGCAAAGTGGCTTAAACGAGCACTTGGAGCGGCACAAATACGCGACAGGACCACTTGTTGGTGATGATGTATGTTCGTTTCCCGCTCTCGCTTCGCAATGTCGAGGACCTGGCTCGCACGAACGCGGCATCGATGTCAGCCACGAAGCTGTGCGGTTTTGGTGTCACCGGTTCGGGCCGTTTTTTGCCGCCGAGATCCGAAAGCGCCGCGTCGAGGGGATGCGGTCGAGCCGCTGGCGATGGCACCTCGATGAGATGTTCGTGAAAATCAACGGAGAGACCCACTATCTGTGGCACGCGGTCGATCA
>NZ_QITQ01000031.1 GCF_003260265.1 Roseovarius amoyensis | reverse complement strand
TGGGTTCTCGGCCCATCGCGCCACCACCGCCTCATCCGAGAGCGCGAAAGCATGCTGAAGATACAGAAGCCCCGCCACAAGACGCGGAGAGGTGGCGGGACGACCGGTGTGGGAAGGGAAGAACCCCGCCCATTCCCGCTCGAAGATGTTCCAGTCAATCAGGACTGCGAGCTTCACCAGCTCATGGCGCATGTCGATCATCTCGACCAATCGGGCGCGCAGGAGATCGTCTTGTTCCGGAGGGAGCTTTCGCGGCTTCATATCATGGCTCGAAATTGCAGGGTTTCCGCCCGGATAATACGAAATCCTGCACTTCCTGCCCAACAAATTCGTGCCATACCCAAGCAAAATCAACCGGATAAGAGTTGTTCAGGGCGAACTAAGTGGCCTCTGGATTAGCCCGGAAGGCCCGCTGTGCTGTGATCCGAGCCATATACCGATGAGCAAGAAGAATGACATTGAGACCGGCGAGGATCAGAAGGGCCAGTAAGTTGTCGCTGGATGTCCAAGTTCTTATCCTTACGAGCGAACTCGATTTCGCTACTGATCGGATTTGTCGTAAACTTTTAACCGATGGAATTGCTTTTCTGCGGCTCAACCGCGAAACTCTGTCAGAGGTAAGCCTCACAATTCTTCCTACGCAAGGAATGCTTCTCTGCCGAAAGGATGGGCATGAGTGGCGCGTGGGTGAGAAGCTTCGTTCAGTATGGTGGCGGCAAGGCACCTTCGACCGCAATGTTGCTAACGGGTACACATCTGTGAATGAGCAGATGGAGAGGTCGCAATGGTCTGCGTTCATGAGGTCGATTATGGTCGCTGATAGCGCAACATGGGTTAACGATCCCTCTGCGATCTATCGAGCAGAGACTAAGGCTGTCCAGCTCAATCACGCAGCTCGGATCGGTTTTGACGTTCCTGAAACTCTGATGACAAATGATCGTTTTGCGGATGTTGAGGAAAGGATTGGGTCTCGGGTTGCGTTGAAGAGCATAGATACGCTTCTTCTCAGGCAGGGGGATGATCAACTTTTCGGTTACACGACTCTTACTGATTGGCGGGCCGTCGCAACTAAACATCTGCATTTGGCCCCGGCGACTATTCAGGCTCCGCTTCTGAACAAACTTGACCTGCGTGTCACAGTTATGGGTGAGAGCCATTGGTGTGTGGCTATCAAGAGGCACGGGGAAGGGATCGATGGAGATTGGCGGCTTACCTCCAAATCTGACATCGAGATAGAAGACTACACTTTACCAGCGGACGTATCTCAAAAATGTCTGCAACTGGTTCGTTCTCTCGGGCTACGATACGGAGCGATTGATCTTGCGCTGTCAAAGGGGCGTTATTGGTTTATTGAAGTGAACCCCACGGGGGAATGGGGATGGCTGGATAGTGATGAACGTCCAATGACATCTGCGATTGCCGGGTATTTGTCATGCCCGTGTTGAAATCTGTGTTGAGGTTCCCCTGCTCGGCCACGATGGCTTTGGCGATCCCAATACAAATGGCGATAGCCAATCGGCACGTTGCCAAATCTGATATAAATACGGAAAATATTGAAGCGCTTTCTGATGGGGATCTCCAAGACCTAATCCTCTCCGAATGGATCAGGGCTAAAGAGCTAGATGAAAAGTTGCACAAAATGACCACGGTGCTATCCGTCGCGGTAGCCATTGGGGGGTTGGTCAGCACCACGATGTTGCAGAGTGTCGGTGGGTCTACAGCTAAGTATGTAGCGATTGGTTTATATCTTGCCGCGACTTCTCTGTTGGTCATCGGAATTGCCTTGGGCTTCAATGGGCTTCTTCCGAAGAAGCGCTACGGATATGGTGCCGCTTATATGCGGAATGTCGCCACCGGAGGAGAAACTGCTCGGCAAGTGATGATTGAGGCAGCGCGAGAATTTGAACGAGATAATCTCATTCGGTCGAACGAAACCACCGCAGCTGTCGTGTCGATTCGAAATGGAGTGTTGGTTTTCGCGTTGGGGATCGGGGTAAACCTATATGCTTTAGCTACGACCGAACTGGACGCGCCTCAAGAGCCACCAATAATTCTTGTCGAAGCCGCAGTGATTGCAAGAGGGGGATGAGCCGCTTTGTGTCGTGGCGTTACGGGAGTATCTATTTAAAAGTACCGGGCAATGAGTTCTGATCCGCGAGAAAGGCAGGAAACGTGCAGTTTATTCACAATGACCTAGGTTCCCGACAACGTGGTGAGATTGTCGAAGTTACACTTACCAGCGGTGCCAACGTTCGCCTAATGACGAACTCCAACTTTTCCAATTATAAGAATGGGCGGCGGCACCAGTATGTCGGCGGATTAGCTAGAAAATCTCCGGTTCGTTTACAGATACCGAGTAGCGGCCATTGGCACGTCGCGATTGACATGCAGGGACTGCGCGGTTCAACACGTGCGTCCGTCCGTGTTCTGCCGAGTCCGTTGCCCGAAATCCGCGAGGCCCCCCTGAACTCGGTTCCCGGTCTAGTCCGAGACGTGCCTCCGGCGGTGTCGGACGACGCGGAAGCCTATGATGTATTCATTTCGCACGCCTCCGAAGACAAGGATTCGATTGTCCGCTCTCTGGCGGAGGCCCTTCAGGGGAGAGGGCTGGCGGTCTGGTACGATGAATTCACCCTTCGTATCGGCGACAGCCTGCGCCGCAAGATTGACGCTGGTCTGGCCAGAAGCCGCGTCGGACTTGTGGTTATTTCCCCTTCCTTCATCAGCAAGGGCTGGACGAACTATGAGTTGGACGGGATCGTCACGCGGTCTGTTTCCGGCGAACAGATTCTGCTGCCGATCTGGCATGAGATCACCAAGCAGCAGGTCATGGATTTCAGCCCTTCCCTTGCCGATAAGGTTGCGCGCAGCACAGCCATGCACACGGTCGATGAAATCGCGCAGGAAATCTTCGGTCTTCTGAGGGAGTAACCTTCAGCTGGCATGTCGCTTTATCAACTTCTGAAACGGGCAACGCCGAACGACGAGTTCCGTCGTCTGATTGGGATCGCGCGATAGCAGTTAAGCACGGCCAAAAACGGTCCATTTTGACCTGGCCAGAAACGTATGAGTTTTGGCCGTGGTTGTGCTTTGGTCTTGGCATCATTGCCATACAATTCTGAAATCTTGAGATTGCACTGAAACTATTCAGTGTTGCCTTTCGTGGTTGAGAACAGAGCGCATATGAACAGGGTGCGTGTCGAGGTCAACTTGAAAGGAAAAATGATGAAAACCCAAGCTCTTGTGACGTCTCTGATTGCTCTTGCTGCCAGCCCGGCATTTGCGGCAGGACATGCGGCGGTTTCCGGGTATGCCCTTGCCGATGATGGCGCAACGCTGGTCGTGATGAGCGATGTGAACGCGCCTGGTGAGGTGATGACCTATAGCCTCGCGTCTCCGCTGAAAGCGATTGCCTGGCGTCCTGTGACCGGCGAATTGCTCGGCTTCTCAGATGGTATGATCGCGACGATTGATCCGATGTCCGGCGAAATGACCGATCTGGGCGCATCGTTCATGGATGATGCGATGATCGGCGACGGCAAGATGGTCGCCTTTGATTTCAACAACAAGATCGATGCTGTACGTGCCGTGACATCGGCGGGCGACAACCTCGTCTATTTCCCCGAAGGATTTGGCGACAATGATGAGCGTGCCGGTTCCGTGCGCCGCTTTACCGACCTGGCCTATGCCGAGGGCGATTCCATGGCAGGCACGACGCCGATGATCTTCGCCAATGCCTATACGAACGCGATCAATGGCGAGACAGCGGGCGATACGTTCCAATATGCGCTGGATGCCGAAACTGACACACTGGTCAGCTTGGCGAACAACGCAGGCACGCTGGAGACCATCGGCAAGATCACCGTTGATGGCGCAGAGGTCGATCTGGCCCCGATGGGTGGCTTTGACATCGTGTCCGCCGCCGAGGGAGAGAACATGGCGCTCGCCATCCTGCAAATGGAAGGCGCTGCGTCCGCAGGGCTCTATGAAATCGACCTCGAAACCGGCGCAGCGACGATGAAGGCCGACCTTGGCATGGGCGGTATTACAGGTTTTGCCGCATCGCTCGGTATGTAGCCTGTGACGATTGGGTAATGAGTTGATCGGTACCTGTTCAGGGTGGCCCCCGGCGTCAAGTGATTGTCGTTCGGGGCCATTTCTGTCAATTAGATGAAGGAAAGGCGCTATTTGAACGGCTTAAGGCACAGATGACGGACCGCAGCGACATTGAAGAGTTGATCGGCAAGGTCGCGCTTGGCGACAGGGCCGCACTGGCTGCGCTTTATGATGCCACAAGCGGGAAACTTTTCAGCGTCTGCCTTCGTGTCTTGAAGAGCAGGCCGGAAGCCGAGGATGCACTTCAGGACGTGTATCTTCGGATATGGGCCAAGGCGGACAGATACGCAGTAACCGGTCACTCGCCAATGACATGGCTCATCACCGTTGCGCGGAACTTGGCGATTGATCGGCTGCGCGCGAAGAAGAGAAACCATGTCGACCTCGACAGCGTAGGCGAGCTTGTCGAAAAGCGCCCTGGCCCTGAGGCTGCGAGTATCGCCACGTCAGAGCAGCGCCGGATCAGCGCCTGCTTCGAAGAGCTGCCGCCGGACCGAGCCGATGCTGTCCGCGCTGCCTATCTCGACGGCGCGACCTACCAAGCGCTTGCGGACCGCTTCGATGTGCCGCTGAACACGATGCGAACCTGGCTGCGTCGCAGCCTGATATCTTTGAAGGAGTGCCTTTCGCGATGAGCGACCACCAGGACATATCGGAAGACGAGGCGCTTGCCGCTGAATACGTCTTGCGCCTGCTGGACGCAGACGCGGAGCGGGAATTTGTGACGCGCCTTCAGGCCGAGCCGGACCTGCGTGCGCGTGTGCGGTTCTGGGAGGCAGAGTTCTCGGCCCTCGCCGATGAAGTGCCGGGTGAGACACCGTCGCCATCTGTCAGAGCCAGACTCGTCGCCGAACTGAGCGGCGAGAAGGTAAGCGCAAGGCGCGGCTGGACCTGGAATTGGTTCGCTTTCCCTGCAGTGGCTGCATTGGCCGTCGTTGCATTCCTTGCGCTCAGCCCCATGTTGCGCGGCCCGGTATTTGACCCGACGCTGCACGCTACACTGATTTCAGAAGATGGCGCGGTACATATTGAGGCAGGGTACGCCCCTAACGGTAACTTGTTCAAAGTGATCCCCCAGCAGGGCATGCCTGCGGCAGGGCGGGATTTCGAGCTTTGGGTCATAAGTCCGAATGCCGATGCGCCTGTGTCGCTTGGTGTGATCCCTGCTGATCAGGAAAGCCTTTTTGAGATCACTCCGGAGATCGCCGCCTTGATCGATGGCGGAGTTCTGGCTGTCTCTGATGAACCGACCGGTGGTTCACCGACAGGCGCGCCCACTGGAGCCATTCTGGCAACCGACGAATTCTTCGACGCAGATTTATTTCAGGCAGGCTGAAACTCTTCCAGGCATCACGCCGTGGCTCCTCATAACCGCAAAAGATCGCGGGCAATCATGAGAGGAGACTTACAAATGAAGATCGTATCCAAACTGGCCACCGCCGTCACAGCATTGACCATTGCAACGGCAGCCTACGCCGAGAACCCAATGGTGGGTGGCGCGCCGATGTTCGAAACCAAGAACATTGTTGAAAACGCGGTGAACTCAGCTGATCACACCACGCTTGTCGCTGCCGTACAGGCGGCAGACCTGGTCGAAACGCTGCAAGGCCCCGGACCTTTCACAGTCTTTGCGCCTGTCAATGATGCTTTTGCGGCCTTGCCCGCAGGCACCGTCGATACACTCCTGAAACCTGAAAACAAGGCTATGCTGCAAAAGGTTTTGACCGCCCATGTGGTGGCCGGTGATTGGTCCGCTGCCGAGATTGCACGCCAGGCGCGCGCATCGTCCGATGGGTTTTATCACTTCAACGCTGTCTCGGGCGACGCGCTGTCGGCACAGGTCAAAGGCAACAATGTCTACATCTATGACGAAAATGGAAACGCCAGCCGCGTCACCATCGCAGATGTCGATCAGTCGAATGGTGTAATCCACGTCGTCAACGCCGTTCTTGTTCCGAAATAATTCGAGCAGGACCGTCCGGATGAGCCAGCCTACCCCCTGGCTGGCTCATCCGGGCATTTCCAGAATAGGTGACGCATGAATCGAAGAACATTTCTCTTGACCACGGGTGCCGCCTTAGCAGCCCAGCCACTTCGGGCCGCGTCTTGTGGCTTTGAGATTTGCCGAAGTGACGCCGAGTGGCGCGCGCGCCTGAGCGAGAACGAATACCTAGTTTTGCGCGACGAAGAGACCGAGCGCCCCTACACCAGTCCCCTGAACGACGAGACGCGTGCTGGCACTTACCAGTGTCGCGGATGCGATCTACCACTCTATAGTGCCGCCGCAAAATACGACAGCGGAACCGGCTGGCCCAGCTTCTTTGAAAGCCTGCCGAATGCTGTTGGCACGAAAGAAGATCGAAAGTTCATCTTCCAGGTTCGGACCGAGGTCCACTGCCGTCGCTGCGGCAGCCATCTGGGTCATGTCTTCGATGACGGACCAGAGCCAAGCGGCAAACGGCACTGTCTAAATGGCCTTAGTCTGACCTTCGTCGCCGCAGGATGATCAATCGATTTGAATGGGCTTTCGGACGATATCTTCTAGCGATCTTGTTTATCGCCGGAACTGCCCAGAAAGCGATAAACCCCGACCCTGCGCAAGAGCTCTTAGTGGGCTTTGGATTGCCGGAGTGGCTTGTCTGGCCCGCGCTTGTCTTCAATGCATTGGCAGCAAGCCTTCTGATTGCAGGCAAGTTTCTGAGAGCAATCGGCTGGGCGCTGGCCTTGTACTGTTTCGTGACCAGCGTTTTCCATTTTGTGCCGTCTGATCCTTGGCAAATGTCTATTTTCGTCAAGAACTGGGCTTTGGCGGGCGGTTGTTTAATCTTATCGGCAGCCTCGGTCTCAAGGACATAAACCCCCTGCCAAAACGCATGCGCCAAAAACGGTCGTTTTTGTCCGCGTCCCCTGCCCCGCCCAGGATCAACCGGTTAGCTTGGACAAAAACCCCCGGCAAAACCTTTGCAGTTTTGGCAGGTTTTTGGCACAGTGAGGCATGATCATCGGATATGCCCGCGTCAGCACGGACGACCAGAACCTAGATGCCCAGACCGACGCCCTGGAGGCAGCCGGGGCCGGGAAGATTTTTGCGGACAAGATCAGCGGATCGAAACGCGACCGCGCCGAGCTGGACAAGATGCTGGATCAGCTCCGCGATGGCGATGTTGTGACCGTCACGAAATATGACCGCCTGGCCCGGTCTTTGAAAGACCTCCTGGAGATCGTGGAGACGATCCGCGCGCGCGGTGTCGGCTTCCGCTCCCTGGCCGAGGATATCGACACGACGACGCCGGCCGGCCGTCTTGTGTTCCATGTTTTCGCATCCATCGCCCAGTTCGAGCGGGAACGGATTTCCGAGCGGACCAGGGAAGGACTGGCATCCGCGCGCAAGCGCGGGCGGATCGGCGGCAGGCCCCCTGCCCTAACGACCGCACAGAAGGATGAGGTCCGGCGGATGAGAGACGTCGAGCACCGCGCCGTCTCAGAAATCGCGCGGCTGTTCAAGGTCAGTGAGAGAACGGTGCGGAGAGCATAGTGCACACAAAAAGGTCATAGCTTACTAGCTGACGCCCTACGAGACCCATCTATGAAAAGGATAGGTGAAGTTGCCTCACCCCGTGCACTTGTGGCATTCTTGACCTCAAGTAAACGCTTGTCCTTCCACCCCATGTGTCCGACGTCCACGACGACGTAGAAGCCAGACATAGTTTCCTCGGCTGTTTTGTAGGTCTCAAGCTGTTTCGTGTACCCGTCAACAAGCTTTGGGTTTCGGGAAAGCTTGATCTCGACAACAACGCGCCCTGAAAAACCAAAAGAGACTTTGAAATCAACCGGGCCGTTACCGGTCTCGGCTTCAGGCGTCAGGTCAAGATCGTTCGCTTTGCAGTAAGCATGTGCGACGGCGAAAAATAGACGCTGGGCGGCGATTTCAGGGCGAGGCTTTCCCCGGTGATAGAGTTCTTCAGAAAACCGTCGATCTTCGATCAAGAAACGGAACTGCTCGATGATGGTCTTGACCACACTTTCAACGCCAGCTAGGTCCATTTTGGCCGGAGCTGAGATCGCCAATGGCTCCGACTCGGCCAACGCGGCTGCGATCTTGCGCCAGAACACCTCGCCCAACGGGTCGCCATGCATGTCATACGCGGTCGGGCTAGCCCCGCGCAGCATTTCCATGAAAGTCTGGAATGACGCCTTGTCGGACAATGCCCACCGGCGGATTTCATCTTTGTCCTTCTTGCTCTTAACAAGCCACATGCGCGCGATCTGGTCATTCACGCGCGAGCGAAGTTGAGCGTTCTTCGAGGCGGCGTCGGCAACATCGGACCAATCCGCTGCAATTGGTAAATCGCGAAGAATGTCGCTCGGCACGAGGATCACCGGGTCTTCCGGGCCGATGTACGGATTTGCCGCCAACTGGCCAGTGTAGGTTTTTCCATTCTTCAGCGAGATGGTCATTGGCTGCGTGGAAACACCGAGTTCGGGCAAGATGCGCTCGTTGAGCGCGATTAGGTCGCCCACGATGACATTCGAAGTCATGTCGCTGATACGATCAGGTCCGACGCCATTTTCAAACAATGCCATGGCAACGAAGAGGTCCGGGTCTTCGATACCAAGCTCAACGATCTGACGCGCCGTGTCGATGTACTGGCTGGTCATTTCGGAACCGGAACCACTGCCGGAAACCGATTGCGCGCCATACCCAAGACAGGTCCATTTGATTTCAGGGAAGGTCAGCAGGCGCGCCGCGCTCTTCCATGCCACATCCGATGGAGACTTCGCCTTCGCCAAGAACTTGATGATCGTTCCAAAGTGATTTTCGTAGGTCTGACGGGCATTGCTCGAAACTTCCGTGTGGCTGGAATCTTCAAGCAAAAGAGGATCAATGAAGAGCTTGGTGTCGGCGTTTAGCGTAGGGTCGAGGATACCTCGGCCCTCAAGCTCTTCTGCATCGATCCCATAGTGTTCTGAGAACCTGACTGGATTCCGAATTTTGCCCATCGCATTGGCCTAATGTCACAATATCAAGAAGGAGCCGTTTCGGGCTTGAAGCGCGAGAACTCGGCAGGCAACGTTGCAATAATCTCCTTTGGCTCACGCTCTTCGAGGTCCCATGTCACATCCAGTTGCTGCCGCACCTTTGCCAGTCGCCGTGGCGTACCTCCGCTTTTTCCACCCGCACCGCGCTTTAGCGCGCCGGTGGCATCGTTGAAGTATAGTGATCGAGCAACCTGCTGAAACGCGGGGTTAAACATGTCCTGTTGACTGGTCAGTTGCTCGCGGATTTCAGGTAGAACTGCCGGTGCACCGCAAAGAAGGTGATCTGCGTCATCCCCCAGTGTTTTGAGGAGAAGGACCGGCATTCTGACAAGATGGCGTTGACCCTTCTGCCAATCGTTGGGGTTGCTCGGATACCAGCGGTGGACCTCGCCGACCTTCATCGTGCCATCACCCGCCTTCTTGAACAGTTGATCGCGCATCGCAAAAGTAAGCCATGCCCAGAATCCAGTGTCCGGCAGAATTTCAAACAGGTTGGTGGTGCCTATTGCGGCAAGCACAGCTTGCGCCATGTCTTTGGCGGTCTCGAAATCCTTGGGGATGAAGCTTCCAGTGCCTTGCACGGCAGAGGTCAGAGCGGGATCAGTTGGGTCGATAACAGCATCATCGATCTGGCCGGTGAATGCCTTCTCGAAGGCATCCAGACCGTTTTCGTTGAACCTGCGCAGAGCTGAGTATGAGGTCATGATACGGTCTCCTGCTTGAGCTTGCCAACCAGCAGCTCCAGAACGCCATGCCGCTGGCAGAAGCTGTCGAGAAGATCATTGACCCAAACCTGCTTTTGCTGGCGGCCATCAGTCCACGGTACTGCCCGACCGGGCATCAACGTGTCAGCCCATCCCAGCCAGTCCTTTGCCCATGCCTGTTCGGGCGGCGCATTGGCGAAGAGAATGTCGTCAAAAACCTCGCGGATGATAGCGGGGAGGACGCAGCTTACGAAGATCGGGTCGTTTCGTACCCATGTGCGTGAGTCCGGTATCTTTTTGTCGATATAGACGATGGGATAGTCGTCTTCCCGCACGTCGAGCTTCCAGCTTCTTGGCGCGATATCATGCGGCTGAAACAGCAGTATGCCTTCGCTGGCTGTGCCGTCCTGGTCGTCGCCACCTGTGCGCATCGTCCAAGTATCGGTGCTGCCAAGAAGAAGCCCTTTCTGTTCGTGATTGGTGGCTACAATCCGCAGTTGGCACGATGGGGCCGAGAACGCGCCGCTCTTGATCTCGGCAGTTGTCTTCATCGCTCCAAGCGTTCCGAACTCCAATGTTTCGGAGAACTTGTTTTCAAACAGCCGAAGCTTGATGCGGGCTGTGTCTGGCATTTTTTTAAATGCCTTGGGGTCCGCAATTGTCATGGAGACAAGCTTTTTTGCTCCGATTTCAACAACTTTGGCCTCAACAGCTGAGCGTGCGAGCTGTTTTCGTCCCGTCAGTCTGATCCTCTTACGCATTCTTCCAAGGCCTTATGCTCGTATCCAGTTCCCGGTTCGTATCGAAGCCGGTGATCTTGATCTCGGTCTCCGGCCCGCAATTCACCGCCTTCAGCTTGTTCTTGTCGGTGCTCACTTCACAATCCGAGTGAATCAAGTTGAGGTTCTCGAACTTGAAATCGTACGGGCTCCACGACGGCCGCCGAGAACCGTCAGCATAGGCAAGCCCTACGGTGACGTTCACTGGCCATTCGGTGAACTCTGGGTTGGCCTTTATCCGGAGTCCATCATCAAGCGTTTCGACTCTGAACACTGGAGGTCTGGGCGGCGGCGGCGGCTCTGGCGGATCATCCGGTTTGTCGGGCTTTTTCTTCTTGCCCGGCTTGTCGGAGGGTTTCGAAAAGTAGCTGTCAAAAACATGTGCGTCGGGAGCGGTGGTATCCGGTGTAAGAAGCAGCCTAAGCTCTGCTGGAAGGTTTTTGACGAGGCGTTTGGCACGTGGTCCGTCAAAGCCGTGATCTTCCAGTTTTTGACGGACATCCTTCGACTCCAGCAGGTCCAGATGTGCCTTGCCCTCGCAGAAATTCAGATAGATCGCCAACTCCCCCTTGCCGACGAGCATGACGAGATCAAGTTCACCGGGGCTTTTTGCCCTGACATCGGGCAGACTCATCCCTTCACGAAACAGGCGGTCAATCGGTCGTTGTCCGGACGGTGTGGAGCCCATCGAGGCCTGAAGAGTAACTTCTTTCTCGATACCATTGCGCGCCAACGGGAAGGCGATTTCCAGCACCACATCCTGTCCGCTGGCGATCTTCTTCTGCAGGGCCTTGATTTCGGCCGTTTTCCGCAGTGGCTCAAGATCATTCTTGAGAGCGTTTGTAAGCTTGATCCTGTGCGGCGAGGTTTCTTCCTGGGCGTGGCGGACAAGGTCCAGGTATCTTGCAACGTTGGCCCTGACCGCTTCGTCGTTCAGGTGTTCTGCTACATCGAGCGCTACTTCTTCGATGGATGAGGCGTCCAGTACGCGGCCATCGACGTTGAGCGCGAGGGTGCCATTCATGATAGCAGGGGCAAAATTCTCGATGGCAGCGGCCAGAATGCCATCCGGCTTCAGTTCAGTGTGTGGATAGAGGATGGCAAGGCCAAGGCCGCTCTGGTGATCGCCGTCATAACCTTTGAATCCAAAGGTATTGCGTAGCCGGGCATGAAATTCCGGTGTGTCGTGAAGCGAATAGATATTGCCGTTTTCGGTGGCCGCCAGATAAGCGTGCGTGGATTTCAGGTGATGTCCATCTTCCTGTGGCCGTAGGACCGCCATCCCGCAGACAGCGCTTGCTCCATCGTCGGCGCGCCTTGTATATCCAATCACCGACTGCAGGCGAGAAGCGATCAGAAAAGTGACTCGTCCGATGCCGCGCCCTCCCCTGCCCGAGCCATCCTTGTTGGAAAGCCCAAAGTTGAGCCAGTAGTTCCAGAAATCACTGGTGCGGCTGCCTAGATCGCCGCTCAGGCCCTTGGAGTTGAAATCCTCGACCAGAAGCCAGCGAACGTGCCCGTTGTCCCATTCCGGAGGTATGTCCAACCCTGCTGTCTTGCGATGTTCTATCACCTGCTCCAGGAAGGCGCGGCGCGGGCCGATCCCATCCGAGTGAAAGGTGAAGTTCACAAAAACGGGCTTCGTTGGATCAAGGCGTGCATCGAGGCTGTTCTGAATGGCCTCGCGCACAAAGGTTTCGTAGTACGGAAAATCCGATCGGTCGAACATTTCCGAGTCGAGACCTTGATTGATCGGCGTCGCGCCAACGTTGGGCCAAATCCAGCTCCAAGGTTGCGTAGCAAGTACGTTCATTCGAGACGAAACCCTTCTTCGCGCGCGTCCGCATCCCCGCCGAAGCGGCTTTTGGCGGCATCGAGTTCCTTTTGAAGCGTCCGGAATATCTTGCGGATGTCGTCTTCTCCGTAAGCATACGCACTGCGGTTAGAGAGATTGCCAATCAGGCGGATATCCTTGATCGCTCGGTTTACCCGGGATTCTGCCAAGCTTACGAATTTTCCGCGCTTGTCTCGCATTACATTTCTCTAATGATTCATGTTATGTGGTCGCCATTTCTACTATGTATGATCATATTTGTCAAATATTGCAAATATAGTCCCAATGTAAGGGTAAAATGTAGACGTATGATTGGCGCACGTGAGGCGTAAGCGCCTCTGTGTACGCAATATTTCTGCGTTGGCGTGCTCAGTGAATCCTGAGAAGAACCTGGCAGAGGGCTGTAACCGCGCGAACTGCAGGTTCTGGTGTTGCGATGGAAACTGAGTCTTAACTTTTGAAGAACAAAATGCGAACATAGGGGAAATATCTCTTCCCAATTCTGCTGGGACATATTATGACATGTTGTCAATAACTGACACAGATTGAGGCAGGCAAATGAACGCACATCCGAGAACAGAATTCGCTGAACTGATGGAGCGCGCCGGTCTGGGCATAGAGGATGCTGCCAGCCTGCTCAGTATCAGCGAGCGAACGGTGCGGCGGCATGTGAACGGTGAAGGCAAGCGCATCGACGCCCTCAAGCTGGAAAAGCTGCGCGAGGTTGCCAACTCGCGCTGCGCGCATGATCGGCCGGAAGGTTTCCGGTTTGTCGATCTGTTCGCAGGTGTTGGCGGGATCAGAATTCCGTTCGAGGAAATCGGTGGCCGTTGTGTCTTCACCGCTGAGTGGGACCGGTTCAGCCGAGAGACCTACCACGCCAACTTCCCGGAGCCAGCCGACAGCGAGCATGTCTTCGCGGAAGACGTGCGGCCATGGGCTGACACCCCGGAGAAAATCCCCGCACATGATGTTCTGCTGGCCGGTTTTCCCTGCCAGCCCTTTTCCATCGCCGGGGTCAGCAAGAAGAACGCACTGGGTCGTCCGCACGGATTCATGTGCGACACTCAGGGCACCCTCTTTTACGACCTGGCCAAGATTATCGGTCATCACCGCCCCCCTGCCTTCCTGCTGGAGAACGTGAAAAACCTTGAGCGCCACGATGGTGGCAAGACCTTTGCGACCATCATGCATGTGCTGGAGAACGAGCTGGGCTACCGTGTCTTTCATCGGGTTGTCAGCTCGACACCTTGGGTACCGCAAAAGCGCGAACGCATCTTCATTGTCGGCTTCAAGGACCACAGCATAGATTTTGACTTTGACCAACTCGCCATCCCTGAGGGCGACGGCCCCACACTTGGCTCGATCCTGGATAAGGAGGTTGATCCGAAGTACACGCTGACAGAACACATGTGGACCTACCTTCAGGGCTACAAGGAGAAGCATCGCAAGGCCGGGCACGGCTTCGGGTATTCGCTTTTCGGACCGAAGGATGTGGCGCGGACCCTTTCGGCCCGGTACTACAAGGACGGGTCCGAAATCCTGATCGAGCAGATCGGCAATCGGCCACGCCGCCTGACGCCACGCGAATGCGCTCGCCTCATGGGCTTCGAGAAGCCGGGAAGAACCGCCTGGAAAATTCCTGTCTCTGATACGCAGGCCTATCGCCAGTTCGGAAATGCTGTTGTCGTGCCGGTAGTGCGAGCTGTCGCACAGCTCATGCAATCTCGCATTTTCGAGGCCATGGAGCTGGACGGCCGCGATGTGCCGGAGGGCATGCAGGTGCGACTTCCCTTGCCGGAACCCGGAATCGCAGCAGAATAATGCCCACCGATATCGTCACGGCCGCTACGCGAAGCCGGATGATGTCGGGCATCCGGGGCAAGAACACAAAGCCGGAGCTGGCGATCCGTTCGGCGCTCCATCGTGAGGGCTTCCGGTTTCGGCTGCACCGCAAGGATTTGCCCGGCCGACCGGATCTTGTATTTCCGCGACATCACGCCGTTCTCTTTGTTCATGGCTGTTTCTGGCACGGGCACGACTGCCACCTGTTCCGATGGCCAACTACCCGACAGGAGTTTTGGCGAAACAAGATCGAGGGAAACGCTGCACGGGACAAAAAGCAGCGTGCAGCCCTGCTTGATGCAGGCTGGCGGGTAGCAATTCTTTGGGAATGCGCAACAAAGGGCCGGACCCGCCTGCCCTTCCCTGAGGTTGTCGAAGCCTGTGTTATGTGGCTGAATTCTGACGAAAGACTTTTGGAGATCGAGGGCGATGAAACGCGGGCAGCTCGCTGACTATTTTGAAGGTGTCGGGGTCAAGCGACTTTCGGCCGTGGACACCGAGCCAAAGACATCAAATCAGCATGAAGTCGGAACGACCAGGGGAATGCGGGGTGCCTTCCTTGGCGAAGATCATCAGAGGAAGTTCGATGCAGTCTATGTCTGGCTGGGTGAAGATCAGGACGGTATTACTGCTGAAGGCTGGGCAACCCACTACGACGCGCGTAGAAACAAGCCCAGAGCGGCGGAATGGCGGCTTTATTACCCCTCCAATCCCGTGACCGAAGCCATGAAAGCTGGTGACACACTCTTTCTCGCCAAGGATCGGCACGAAATCCTCTGGTTCATTGTAGCGCCTGAAGGATCAACAAGCGAGCAGCAGCTCTTCTGGTTGTTCGGTCTGCGCCCGGAAGGCCAGTCTTTCGTCTCACGGGAATTCACCGATGCAGAGCCGGAGCTGGATTTTGCCGCCCGCTATATTCTGGACGAGCTAGGGGTCGAATTTGAGGAGCCCGAGGCTGACAAACTCGACAGTATTATTGAAAAATTCGGCTCCACATTTCCGCCTACCGCCGAATTTTCGCAGCTCGCACGGCTGACATTGCCCGAGGTCCAAGCAGAGGATGACCCCGACGCTGCGCTGGTGGCCTGGCTTGACCATGAAGAAGCCCTTTTCCGTCGACTTGAGCGCCGTGTCGTTGCCGAGCGTCTTGAACAGGGCTTTGTAACTGCCGAAGGGACAGATGTGGATGGATTCATAAGCTACTCATTGGGCGTGCAGAACCGGCGCAAGTCGCGCATGGGGCATTCTCTTGAGAACCACATTGCGGCTGTGCTTGATTCACACGGCGTTGCCTATGTGCGCGGAGCGATCACGGAACATAACCACAAGCCGGATTTCCTTTTCCCAAGCCTTGAGGGCTATCAGGCCGCAGCAGAAGACGATCCGAGTTTGACGATGCTTGGGGCGAAGTCCACCTGCAAGGATCGCTGGCGTCAAGTTTTGGCTGAAGCCGAGAAGATTTCGCGCAAACATCTTCTGACTTTGGAGCCGGGGATTACAGAACCACAAACGGCCCAGATGGAAGCCTCATCCCTGCAGCTCGTCGTGCCACAGTCGATTCAGGCGACTTACACCGCTGCGCAACAAGAGTGGCTTTGGTCTGTGGCCGGATTCATTGGGGAGGTCCGGCGAAAACAGGCGGCAGCTTAGCCTGTTGGCGAGGATAACTCTAGAGTTAGAGTTAATTATAAAGTTGTCGTTGACTATATCTCTAGCTCTGACATTATGGCTTCATGTATGTCATTACCTTCGCAAACCCGAAGGGCGGTTCGGGGAAAACGACTTCCGCCATACTTCTTGCTGAACAGATCGCCCTTTCTGGAGGGCGGGTGTCTATTCTCGATCTTGATCCGAACGCCAATATTCTTGCCTGGTCCGAAGGCAGGAAGGCGGAAGGGCGCAATGTCCCGTTCTCGGTTCACTCACGCCCACAGGCCGAAGAGACTGTTGAGTTGATCGACCGTCTCTCTGAAGAGGCCGATTACCTTATCATCGACCTGGAAGGCTCGAAGGACCAGATAGTTACCTTCGCCCTGTCCCGGACGGACTTGTGTGTGATCCCGCTGGATGGTTCGCCCATGGAGGCCCGACAGGCTGCGGCGGCTGTCCGTCTCGTGCAAACGACATCAAGCATGATCCGCGCACCCATCGCGTATTCTCTGTTGTTCACGCGGACCAACGCAGCGTTTCAGACCACAGATGAACGCGACGTGCGGCAGGAAATGGAGCTGAACAACATCCCGACACTGCCGATCCGTATCGCAAAGCGCGCGCCCTATACCCGTATCTTTCGTGATGGGGTGCTTCTGGCGGAATTGCCTGACATCGTGATGGATGAACTCAAGGGCAAGACTGCATCTGTCAAAGACAAGGCCATGAAGCAGGTGACCGGAGCCATTGAGAATGCCCGAGACTATGCTCAGGCTGTCATTCGTGCTCTTGTGGAAGAGAGGGCGGCATGAGCAAGTACGGATTTGGCGGCGGTATTGAACTCCCAAAGCCTTCGGATGCCCCCAGAACGCGTCCCAAAGCCGAGCCAAGCTCGGTTGAGAAGGCGGTGGAAGCTGGGAAGAACCTTGGCTTTGTCAGTCGGGAATCTTCTACGCGGCTGAAACCCGGCCCGAAGCGCAAGGAGCCTCAGGACAAGGTTTCAATTCCCGGTCCAAAGCGAGTTGTCGATGAATATCGGGCGTTTTGCCGAGAGAACAACCTGACGCTTTGGCAGGGTCTTGAGTTGTTGCTGTCCGAGAGACGAAACGGTTCAGATTAGGGGCGGCCGCGTTTCTCGAAGACCTTCTTGCAGAAGCCGATAAAGGCCGCATCGGGGTTGCGGGGTGGTTCTGTCATCCACTCTCGCCATTCCCGTTCCAAAACGTAGACATCCCACCCTGGGGCGACTCGACGTGCTTTTTGGTGAGTTTCAGGATCAAGGTGAAAGGTGATTTCATCTGAGAGGGCAGGGGTGGCGGACAAGCTTCCCCGGTTGATGAAATGTACCATGTCATCGACAAGCCGAACCGCATAATCCGGCATGTGGTCGTGCTCCTTGTCCTGCGCCACAATGTTATTGACCAGCCGCTTGAATTCTCTCGGCGTTGAAGCCGAGCCACATTTCCGTTGCAGCGCTCCAAGGCTGATTTTCCACTCTTTCTGCTGCCCGCAGTGCTTTCGGGCGATCTCGTAAATTCTTCGTTCCAACGGCTTGCGCAGACGGAAGTAATTCCGGTGCAAGGTTAGAACTTCATGAGCCTCAATCGCGTTGAATACCCAATCCGAGAGCTGGATTTCGATTTCCTGCATCCTGCCGTCACGCGTCTCACGCACGATCCGCGCACGATCTATGATACTGAAAATATCGAGCTGCTCGGTCTCACCAGTGACGATGTTCGTTTCGATCTGTGTGCCCTGCAGCCTGGTCAAGGCGCTTTTCAGGCCTTCATACCCGCGCCCGTCAGTTGCCCGGTTGGTTGCCTTCAGCATATCGAAGGCCGTCAGACGCACCGTCCTGGAGACCTTCTGTCCTTTGTTGAGAGCAGCCATGATCTGACTGATGCAGTAGATCAGCACATCCCGGTCATGGATCGTAGCCAAACCATCAGCTGACGGCTTTACCTCCAGGTAGTTCTTTCCGGTCTCATCCTCGTAGCGCCGAACACGATGATCCGGCTTTGTTGACAGGGAAAAAATGGGGTGCGCCATCGATGCCATGTCGCCTTTTGGTGCCGCATCAAAGATGTCGCAGACAAAAAAGTCGCCCTGCTCTTGCCGATCCGGCAGGAGGGGTGAACGATCAATGTCTTTCGTGATTTCACACACCATGCGACTATGTTCGTGATTTCACACACGCGGTCAAGACCTTTCGTGATTTCACACACGGATCATCGTGACTCTACACACGATCTTTCGTGATTTTACACACAGAGCGCTTATTATTATCTCTCAGTACCAATAGGTTACGGCATGTTTCCACAACCGTAACACAGATTTTAACACATATATAACACCCACAGATTGCCTGCCGATCCGAGTCCAGCGCCCCGCAAGACCCTCAGTCCTGGTAATGCACGCAGGCATAGCGGGCTGTTGAAGCGGTGAGCCACTGACCTCCAAAGACAGCGCATGTGTCACCGTTGATTGCTGAGAAACGAGGAAGTGTCACCGTCAGGACAAGGGCCAGAACGACAGCGCCAAGACCGAACCGGGGCAAGAGACGTTTCAGGCGATCCGCCTTTGCCTCACGGTCGCGCTGCTGATTGAGGATTTCCCATTTGTCCTCTTTCGCTTTTTCGAGAACCTGTGCCGTCACATAGGTCTGTTGTCCGAGTTCCACCCCGAATTCCCTCATCCTGGCAAGGCTGTCATCGATCCGGCCTTCGATGGTTTCACCGACCATTTCCCCAAATTTCGCCGGATCGGTCTGGGACCGCGCCGCAAATGCCGCCTGGCGCGCTTCCGTGGCGGTTTTCACCAGCCGGTCGAGGGCGTCTGTCTGACCATCGACACGATCCGAGACCGAGGCCAGCACGGTGCCGATCATATCGAGGGTTTCCCTGGGCGCATATCCTGCTCACAGGCGAATACAGATGGAAAACCAGATGATCTCCGGTCTTAGGGTGTCATTCTGCACTCCGCCGGAGCAGACCCCACCTTGCCCTACAAACTCAATTCAGCGGATTCTGATCAAATCGTCCACGGTAGGCCGTGGTCTTGAAATACACATTCTGCTTTGCCTTGAGCGGATTGCGGTTGCCTACCAACAGTAGCAGATCATCGGCCTTCATCCCCGTGATCTGCTCAGCGGTCATGAGCTTCTGTCGTTGCTCCGAATAAGAAAAATCCCGTCCCACGTTCGGAGCCTTGCCCTCTCGAATTTGCTGAGAATAGACCGTGCTTTCCCCGAGGTGGCGCGCTGCCCATTCGGCGGTTTCGATATCGTTGAGGTTGAAGACGCGCTTGGTGATGCAGGAGCCGAAGATCGAGCGCGCATCGTTCGGCCCATAAGCCTTTTCGACCTGACCCGTGTCCTGGGTGACGAACAGGGCTTCCACACCGGCACCTGCGGCGACGTTGGCGATGTTCATGATCTGCTCCATGCGGCCCATCCGCACGAATTCATCCAGCACCAGCAAGATCGGGGCCTTGACCTTGCGCCGCCCGTCCTGGCGCACGACCGTGCCCAGGACGAGGTTGATGAACAAGCGCATGAAGATCGCTTGCTTGTCCACCTGATCGAGCGGGACCACGATGAAGAGATCGACTTGGTCATCGAGCAGATCATCCATGCGGAAGCTGGACCCGGCCAAGAAGTGGCGCATGTTGTCGGACTGCATCCATTCGAAGGCTTTTGAGACCGCTGTCTGGATTGACCCGCGTTCACGATCACCTGCGCGCAGGATCGTGGCGGCGGTTTGGGCAGGGCGGTGGCCGACAAGGTCCGCGTTGTCGGCCCAGGCTTCCAGCGTGCTGTCGAGGTTTGCGGACATCAGGAGATCGGCGACGGCGATCAGATTGCGCCGGTCAGGCTCTTCCTGCGTCACGACCACCTCGATCGCGGCGGCGATCAGCTGACGGGCCATTTCCGAGAAATGCGCGCCGTCGCCTTGTTCGGGTTTGACCAGACCGTCCGCAACCAGGGCCACGTCGCGCGCCAGCTCATGGGGGCGGATGTAGTCGAGCGGGTTGAACTGATCCTTGCCGTCCTCGACAAGGCCGAAGGGGTTGAGGACGGCCACCTTGCGCCCGAGCTCTTCCCGGTGCCGCCGCGTGACCGCGAAATTCTCACCCTTGATGTCCAGGACGACGACCGGCCCCTGGTGATCGAGGATCGCCGGGATCACGGCGCTGACGCCCTTACCGCCCCGTGTGCCGGAGACGACGAGGTGATGACCGCCACGCCATCCCTTCGCATCGTTCTTCGCGTAGCGCAGGAGCTTGCCCTTGTGCAGGGCGAGGGGCAGGCCGGTCTTGTTGCGCTTCAGCTGGGCCACGTCACGCGGGTCCATCCATCCCGCTTGCCATGGGCCGGTGCGGGATTTGCGGTTGCGGCCAATGCGCGGATTGAAGATCGGCACCAGCGGGGTGCTGACAGCGACAGCCACGCCGAAGGCCCCGAGCGCGAAGGAGATCGCCATAGCCTGTTTCTGGGGATCAGAATACCGCGCCAGCCCCTTGAGTCCTTCCCAAATGGCACGGGGGAGGGGCCAGCCAGCGCCCGTCCATGCCCGGGCAGTCGCCAGAACGTCGCTGAGCGGGCCTCTGAGGGGCGTCAGGGCTGTGAGGGCGGCAGCGCACAGGCAGACCCATGCGAGGAACTTTAGCGGTGTCCTGTGGCGCTCTGCGGTTGTCCCGAGGGTGTCGAGGATGGTGGCCACGGCGATGATCGGGAAGGCATAGGTGGTCATCGGGTAGATTGCGACCGCTTGCGGGGCGAGAAACATGGCGGCAGCGGCCAGGATTACCGCACCGATCATGATCACCCAGTGTCGGGCTTCCAGAACGAAGTTCATGGCAGGTCCTCCCGATCTTCCGGAAACAGCAGCTGCCAGAGCCCCCGGTCCCGGTCCCGCTGAGTGAGGCGGTCTGGCAGGTCGCGCCGCACGATGCTTTGCAAAGCAGGCTCGGCGCTCAAACGGTCGAAGACCAAAGTGCCCAAGAGCCATTTGAGGCGGTCTTCGTCTTTCTTTTCGGAGAGACGCCGCCGGGCATCGAGCGCTGCGATCTGTGCGTCGAGCTGAGCTTTCTTCTCGGCCAGTTCTTTGATCCGGGCGTCGGTCGGGCGGCTTTGGGACATGGGGAAACCTCGGGAATAATCGGGGCGAATGTAGTGGCGGATTGATAGGTTGAAAAGATTTAAATGCGCGCTTATACATTGTCTTCGACAACGTGCGCGTCCTCATGGGGGTAAACCCCCGCGCCGGACGGCTTCCCCCCCAAGGCGGCGATGCCGCCTGAACGAGGGTTTCACCCTCGCGCTCCCGACCAGCGCAACCAGGCGCTGGACCCTGTTTGAAGAGAGGTGTCCCAAGCATGGCGATCTATCACCTCAGCGCGAAAGTGATCAGCCGGGCCGGGGGCCGGTCATCGGTCGCAGCCGCCGCCTACCGGACGGCTGGGCGGCTGCGGGATGAACGGCAGGGGGTGGAGCATGACTATTCCCGCAAAGGCGGGGTCGTGCATTCCGAGATCATGGTCCCCGAGAACGCGCCCGACTGGATGCGCGATCGCGACCAGCTTTGGAACGCCGTTGAGGCGGTCGAGAAGCGGCGTGACGCGCAGCTGGCTCGCGAGATCGAGGTGGCCCTGCCGCGTGAGCTTGATCGCGGCGAGCGGTTGGAGCTCTTGCGCGGGTTTGTTCAGCGCGAGTTTGTTGATCGCGGGATGATCGCGGATGTGGCCATTCACGAGGGCAAGGCCCGTGATGGTCAGGGTCAGCCCCATGCGCATGTTATGTTGACGATGCGGGAGCTGACCGGCGAGGGCTTCGGGAAGAAGGATCGCAGCTGGAATGCGCCGGACCTGCTGATGGGCTGGCGCGAAGCCTGGGCGCGGGATGCGAACGCTGCCCTTGAGCGGGCAGGGCGGTCGGAGCGGATCGATCACCGGTCCCTTGATGTGCAGCGCGCCGAGGCCGAGCAAGAGGTCGAGCGGGCGCGAGGCGGCGGGCAGGAAGAGCTTGCGCTTGAGCACGAGAAAAAAGTGATCGAGCTCAGCCGGGAGCCCGAGCCCAAGATCGGCCCATCGGCCAATGCCCAGGAGAAGCGCGGGATCGTGACCGAGCGCGGTGAGGCGTTCCGCGCAGCACAGGCGCGCAATGCGCAGCGCCAGGAGCTGGGCTGGCGGCAGTTGGAATTGCGGTTTGAGCTGATGGAGCGCGGGCGCGCCTTCATTGCCACCGCACGTGAGCGGCTGGATCAGCTTTGGGGCCGCGCCGAGGCGGCGATGTCACGGATCAAGGAGAGGGTTATGGGCGAGGTTGAGAGGTCGCAGGCAGGTGCCGAACGCGGTGATATGGACGCGCGCCGGGCAGCCGTGTTGGGACGCGATGGTGATCGACCAGAGCTGCAAGCGCCGGATGTGGGGCGGGAGAGGGTTGCGCCCGACGATCCGGGCCGCGAGCGCCGGGACGCCATCCTTGGTCGGGTGCATGAGATCGGACAGGAGCGTGATGCAGCTGCGGTAGAACGGGACATTGCCGCCCGTGACGGCGAGGATCGTGACCAAGGGCGGCGGGATGACATTCTTGGGCGCGGGCGTGATACTGCGTCCGAGCGTGGGCAGGGCCGCGATCGAGACAGAGGCCGATAATGCAAGAGAGCAATATGAGCGGATCAGGAAATGGTGTATCGGTGCCCACTGATAGCGAAGGTGTACTGGTTCACCAGAATATTATAAATGGAGCGGTGTGTTTTTTTGCCACAAGGAATGGGGTGGAGATTGATACCACTGAGATAAGGCAACACCTTCCAGAAGGCTTTCTTAATATTTTTGATGAAAGGCATGAGCTGGATAGCGAACGATACATAAAGTCTTGTGAGATTATTGGATTGAAGCCAATCCGTGTTGATTTTCTGATACCTAAGGTGGATATTGAGCGGCTTAGGCAGGCCGCATATTCGGGGAATCAGTATGAATGCGAGGTTGCCGATGATTTGATAAAATTGGCAATGGTGATGCCTGATGGGTTTGAGGCTATTGGCAGTGATTATGACAAGGACGCGTTGATTTCTTCGTCTAAACGTCGAATTCACTATGCCAAAAAAAACAATAGATTTGACGTTGTCTGGTATGAGAATGTGTTTTCTAGGCTAGAGAAAATACTGGTGCATCAATAGTCGCATTTATCTGTGAGTTTTGGCAATCGCGGCAGTCTGCCGGTCTTGCTTTGAGCGATAGACAGGGCCGGGGATCGACGGGCTGACGCCCGCTCACCCCAACCCTGACAGTTTCCAAGTCCTGTTGATCCGCCTGCCATCCTGGCAGGTCCGAGAAAACCGGCAAGCGCCGCCGTTGGCGTCGGTTCCGGTCGAGAATTCCGGTTCCTCCCACGCGCAGGCGCGCGGTTCCTTCCCAAATTCACGCCCTCCACCCGGTTGTCACGGCCCCGCCAGGCCGCAGGACGGGCTTTGCCCTTACCTGCTCTGCCCTTTGGAATGCATGGGCATTCCAAAGATCAGAACAGGAAGGCCCGCCCATCGGCGGAAAGGGGAAGAGACCCGGCCCGCGTCACTCGAAGGAGGGTCACAAATGACCAAAGAGAAGTTTGACGTTTATTCCCATGTCACCAATCAGATCATCGCCCAGATCGAGGCGGGGACACCGCCCTGGCGCAAGCCGTGGACCGGCGGAGGCGCAGGGGTCAGCTTGCCGGAACGGTTCAACGGCGAGGCCTATCGGGGCATCAACATCCTGATGCTTTGGGCGACAGCGATGGCGAAAGACTACAGCTCAGCCCGCTGGATGACGTTTAATCAGGCCAAGCAGCTTGGGGGCCATGTCCGCAAGGGCGAGAAATCCGCCACGGTTGTGAAATACGGCACCGTTGAGCGCGAGGACGAGAACGGCGAAGAACGTCAGATCCCCTATGCCAAGGCCTACCGCGTGTTCAATGCCGATCAGATCGACGGCTTGCCCGCTGAATTCTACATCCTGCCCGATCCGCCGCGTGATCTTGGCACCGTGGCCGACCCCGAGCTGGAGGCGTTCTTTGCCGCGACTGGCGCGCAGATCGACGTGACCGAGGAGCCGCGCGCTTATTACAATATCAAGACCGACCGCATCCACATGCCGCCGATTGGCACGTTCCACCGAGCCGCAGGATATTACGGCACCTTGGCGCATGAGCTGACCCACTGGACAGGAGCGACAAAGCGACTGGACCGCTTAGGCCGGTTCAATGACCGCAAGGCCTACGCGTTCGAGGAGCTGGTCGCCGAGATAGGCAATTGCATGCTCTGTGCACAGATCGGGGTGGAGCCTGAGTTCGACCAGAGCGCGGCCTATGTCGAAGGATGGTTGGAGGCGATGAAGGAAGATAGCCGCGCGATTTTCCGCGCCGCGTCAGAGGCGCAGAAGGCCGTGGATTACATCATGGACCGCACCGCGCAGGCCGACAGGATGGCCGCCGAGTAACAGCGCGCACCGCCGAAATGATCGAGGCCCCCGTCAGCAGGCGGGGGCTCTTTGCGTTGTGGTGTGATCGAAGTGGTGGACGGTTTCAGGGTGACCTGTCGGCGGGCAACCTGAAGGCCACCCGCCGACAGGCCCGGCGCTTCGCGCGGACGGGCATGGGATGCCCGGTAGAACAGAAAGCCCCTCTTGCAGAAACGTTACCGTACGATCCTGCCCCGTCCGGTATACGATTCCAGAATCGGCGGGCGTAATCTCGAAAACGGGGTGTCGGAGCCTGTGGCGCTCCGTTATCTTGAGCCGTGATTGCGGGAGTTGCATGCTAAATATCTGTAATTGCTTGCCTTGAGCTATCTTACAACTCACACTTAACTAACATTTTTCCCAATTGGAGTGAAAAGGTATGCATCCACTTCTTCATACGACGCGCCGTACGCGAGCACAGCCGAATGGTGTTCGCCCCGTGAATGCAACCTACGATTTTCTAAGTGGTTCGCCCTGAACATCGCCGTCAGGCTGCCAGTTTGTCGACTTGAACTCTTCGGTCACGTGCCATTTCCTCGTCAACGATCATGCAAGTTCGGCAGATCAGCCAAGTCAGCTGGCGCAAAAAGACCC
>NZ_QITQ01000030.1 GCF_003260265.1 Roseovarius amoyensis | reverse complement strand
ATACGCCTTGAACTCACCAAACTGCTTGGTGATCGCCGCCGTCAGCGTCGTCTTGCCGTGGTCAACATGCCCGATCGTGCCGATGTTCACGTGCGGTTTCGAGCGGTCAAACTTTTCCTTTGCCATGATGGCCTCCTTGTCTGTCGGATGCCGGGCTGAGGCCCGGCCTACGGGTGGTGGGTAGGCCGGGCCTCAGCCCGGCATCCCGTCAAGCGTATTTCGCCTGGATTTCTTCCGAGATGTTGTGCGGTACCGGATCGTAGTGGTCGAACTGCATCGTGAACTGGGCACGACCCGACGACATCGAACGCAACGTGTTGATGTAGCCGAACATGTTGGCCAGCGGCACGAATGCGCTGATGGCGATGGCATTGCCGCGGGGCTCCTGCCCCGAGACCTGGCCACGGCGGCTGGTCAGGTCGCCGATGATCGAACCGGTGTATTCTTCCGGCGTGACCACTTCGACCTTCATGATCGGTTCCAGCAGCTTGGCGCCGGCCTTTTTGAGACCTTCGCGCATGCACATCCGCCCGGCGATCTCGAACGCCATGACCGAGCTGTCGACGTCGTGGAACTTGCCGTCGATCAGCGCGACCTTGAAGTCGATGACCGGGAAGCCGGCCAGCGGGCCGCTGTCCATCACGCTCTCGATGCCCTTCTGGACGCCGGGGATGTATTCCTTCGGCACCGAACCGCCAACGACGCGGGACTCAAAGCTGTAACCTTCGCCCGGCTCGGTCGGCGAGATGATCATCTTCACCTCGGCGAACTGACCCGAACCACCGGTCTGCTTCTTGTGGGTATAGGTGTGCTCGATCTCGTGGCCGATGGTTTCCCGATAGGCCACCTGCGGCGCACCGATATTGGCCTCGACCTTGAATTCGCGCTTGAGGCGGTCAACCAGGATGTCGAGGTGCAGTTCGCCCATGCCCTTCATGATCGTCTGACCGGATTCGAGATCGGTCTCGACCCGGAACGAGGGATCCTCGGCCGCAAGCCGCGCCAGACCCTGGCCCATTTTTTCCTGGTCGGCCTTGGTCTTGGGCTCGACCGCGATCTCGATCACCGGATCGGGGAAGGTCATGGTTTCCAGAACCACCGGATCATTGACCGCGCAAAGCGTATCGCCCGTGGTGGTATCCTTGAGACCGGCCAGCGCGATGATGTCGCCGGCATAGGCCTCTTCGATCTCCTGGCGGTCAATCGCGTGCATGATCATCATCCGGCCAATGCGCTCTTTCTTGCCCTTGGTCGAATTGAGGATGCCGTCGCCCTTGTTGATCTTGCCCGAGTAGATCCGGGTAAAGGTCAGCGAGCCGACAAACGGGTCGTTCATGATCTTGAACGCCAGCGCCGAGAACGGTGCGTTGTCATCGGCTTCGCGCGGCTTGTCGCGGGTTTCGGTTTCGTCGTCGGGCGAAAAGCCCATCAGCGTCGGCACGTCCTTAGGGCCGGGCAGATAATCCACCACCGCGTTCAGCAGCGGCTGCACGCCCTTGTTCTTGAACGCCGAACCGGCCAGCATCGGGAAGAAGCGGAGCGACAGGGTGCCCTTGCGGATCAGGCTGCGCAGGGTCGCCTCGTCGGGTTCTTCGCCCTCGAGATAGGCCTCCATGGCGGTGTCGTCCATTTCGACCGCCAGCTCGATCAGGTTGTCGCGCCACTTGTTGGCAAGCTCAACAAGATCATCGCGGACCGGGCGGCGCTCCCAGGAGGCGCCCAGATCTTCGCCGGTCCAGACCCACTCTTCCATCTTGACCAGGTCGATGATGCCTTCGAGCTTGTCCTCGGCGCCGATCGGCAGGGCGATGGGCAGCGGGGTGCCGCCGGTACGGTCCTTGACCATTTCGACGCAGTTGAAGAAGTCAGCGCCGATCTTGTCCATCTTGTTGACGAAGACGAGGCGCGGCACCTTGTAGCGGTCAGCCTGGCGCCAGACGGTCTCGGTCTGCGGCTCGACCCCGGCATTGCCGTCGAGCAGGGCCACGGCCCCGTCGAGCACGGCCAGCGAACGTTCCACCTCGATGGTGAAGTCGACGTGGCCGGGGGTGTCGATGATGTTAAAGCGCGTCTTGGTCTCCGACGTCCCCTCGGGGGTCGGGTCTTCCTGCCGCTGCCAAAAGGTTGTGGTGGCGGCGGAAGTGATGGTGATCCCGCGCTCGGCTTCCTGCTCCATCCAGTCCATGGTGGAAGCGCCGTCGTGGGTTTCCCCGATCTTGTGGTTCTTGCCTGTGTAATACAGGATCCGTTCGGTCATGGTGGTCTTGCCCGCATCAATATGCGCCATGATGCCGAAGTTACGGTAGCGTTCGAGGGAATATTCGCGTGCCATTTTGTCGGGGCCTCTGAGGGGTTACCAGCGGTAGTGGCTGAAGGCCTTGTTGGCTTCGGCCATCTTGTGGGTGTCTTCGCGTTTCTTGACGGCAGAGCCGCGGCTGTTCACGGCATCGAGCAGTTCACCGGCAAGGCGCTCTTCCATCGTGTTCTCGTTGCGCGCGCGGCTGGCGTTGATCAGCCAGCGGATCGCCAGTGCCTCGCGGCGCTCGGGGCGAACCTCGACCGGCACCTGGTAGGTGGCGCCACCAACCCGGCGCGAGCGGACCTCGACCGACGGCTTGATGTTCTCGAGCGCCTCGTGAAATATCTCGACGGGCGCGCGCTTGACCTTGGTCTCGACCCGGTCGAGCGCATTGTAGACGATCGTTTCCGCGACCGACTTCTTGCCGTCGATCATCAGGTTGTTCATGAATTTCGTCAGCACCCGGTCGCCATACTTGGCGTCGGGCAGCACTTCGCGTTTTTCTGCGGCGTGACGGCGGGACATCTCTTTATCCTTCGCTCTGTTCTTTTATACGTCCCGGGCTCGGCCCGGGACCTCTTGATTTGACGAGGCCCCGGATCACGTCCGGGGCGGGCCGAAACTTACTTGGGTCGTTTCGCCCCGTATTTCGAACGCCGCTGCTTGCGGTCCTTGACACCCTGGGTATCGAGCACGCCGCGCAGGATGTGGTAACGCACACCCGGAAGGTCCTTGACGCGGCCCCCGCGGATCAGCACGACCGAGTGCTCCTGCAGGTTGTGGCTCTCGCCCGGAATATAGCTGATCACCTCGAACCCGTTGGTCAGGCGCACCTTGGCCACCTTCCGCATGGCCGAGTTCGGCTTTTTCGGCGTGGTGGTGTAAACGCGCGTGCAGACGCCCCGCTTTTGCGGGCATCCCTGCAGGTGCATGGACTTCTGGGCTCTGGTCTTGGGCTGACGCGGCTTGCGGATCAGCTGCTGGATCGTCGGCATCGGGTATTGTTCCCCATCTCTCAACACATGTGTCTGCCCGGGGCACCCCCCGCGCGGGTTACTTCAGTCAGGCGCGCTTCACGCGTCCGCAAAACGCAAAGACCGCATCCGCACCCTGCTACCTGCTGGTACGACGCGGTGGGCTCTCAGAGGATCGGGGCGCATAACCGGCCCGGATCGTGACCACTACAGTTCTGATATCGGCCCGCAGGAAAGTTCCCACGGCCGGGATGGGCGGCGTATAGGCCGAATCCTGAATCGATGTCAACAGCCACAACGGGGTAATGCACAAGCCGCGAACCGGCGCAGCGTCCCTTTTGCCGCTACATCCCCCGCGGCCTGACCCGCGGCGCCCGGGCGATCCGCGCCGCGCGCGCCAACCGGGATTCGCGCCAGAAGGTGAACAACCCGCTGCCGGCAATGATCGCCGCGCCGATCAGCGTCGGCAGATCGGGCCAGTCGCCGAAGACCGACCAGCCCAGCACCAGCGCCCACACCAGCCCGGTATAGCGAAACGGCGCGACAACGCTGATCTCGCCCACACGCATGACCATGATGGCGAACAGGTAGGCGCCGATGATCATCAGCCCCGCCCCCGCCGTCAGTCCGATCTCGCGGCCGGTCATCGCCACCCATTCGCCACCCAGCCCGGCCAGCCCGAACGCCGCCATGACCACTGCAGAAGTGACCAGCGTCACCAGTATCGACGGCGTCGCCGCCGACATCCGCCGGGTGACGAGGTCGCGCAGGGTGGCAAAGCCGACGGCCACAAGGGCATAGATCGAATAGCTGTTGAAATCCGCCGCCCCCGGCCGGACGATCAGCAACACGCCGGCAAAGCCCACCGCGATGGCCAGCAGACGTGGCCAGCCCACCGGCTCGCGCAGGAACAGCCACGCCGCCAGGGTGACAGTCAGCGGCATCGTCTGCAGGATCGCGGTGACGTTGGCCAGCGGCATGTGGAAAAGCGCGGTGAGAAAGAAATACGCCGCGCCGGTTTCGGCCACCGCGCGCCAGCCGATCAGCCCCCAGTCGCGCCGGGTCGGGCGCGCACGCAACGCCCCCATGCGCGCCGCGATCACCGCCACCAGCACCGTCGTCAGCACGCCGCGCAGGAACAGCAGCTGGAAAAGCGGCACCTCACCCGACATCGTCTTCATCATCGTGTCGTTGATGGTAAAGGCCGCCATCGATCCCATCATCAGCAACGCGCCGGTCGGATTTTCAGATCGGGCCATGAGAAAACGCCACCCAAAGGGGATGTCTTGCGGGGCCTGTCCCCGCAGATTTCGGATTATTGACGCCGTTACGAAAAGACAAGCCCTGCGCGGCTAGGGCGCCAGCGCCCCCGTCAGGCGGGCATGCAGCACCGGGTTGGCGGCGACCACGCCCTCGACTTGCGGCACGGGGTTGTTGAAACGCAGCAGGCCGCCGCGCCGGTCAGAGGTGGCGGCGCCCGCCTCGCGCAGGATCAGCTCGCCCGCCGCAACATCCCATTCCCACGACTTTCGCAGCGTCAGCACCGCGTCGAACCGCCCCTCGGCCACGAGGCTGAGCCGATAGGCCAGCGAAGGCCGGTAGACCCGTTCGACCTGCGGCACCGCCGCGCGCCAGTGTTGCGGCGCCAGCGCCGGCTTCGTCAGCACGACCGAGGCACCGGTCAGATCGTCCCGCGGGCTGACGCGCAGCGGGGTGTTGTTCAGCGTCGCCCCCTGCCCCGCCGCCGCGGCATAGAGCTTGCCCGGTTTGGGCAGGAACACCACCGCGGCGGTGATGCGCCCGTGCTCGGCCACGGCGATGGAATGGGCCCAGTGTTCCGACCCTTGCATGAAACTGCGGGTGCCGTCGATGGGATCGATGATAAAGACGCGGTCGGCGGACAGGCGGGCGGGATCGTCCTCGGTCTCTTCGGACAGCCAGCCGTAATCGGGCCGGGCGGCGCGCAGCGCCTGTTCAAGCGTCTCGTTCACCGCAATGTCGGCCTCGGTCACGGGGCCTTGCCCGCCGGGCTTCTCCCAGCTTTTCGCGCCGTCGCGGGCAAAGCGCAGCGCCACCTCGCCCGCCGCGTGGGCGGCCGCGACCAGCAGAGTCAGATCAGTCGCCGGCAAGGGTCAGCCCCTCGACCAGAAGCGACGGCACGACCCGGCTGAGCCAGGGCCTGGCGTCATTTGCCGGTTGGATCGTTCGCAGCATTTCCGGCAGGCCGCCGGCGATGGTGCATTCCTGGACCGGATAGGCGATCTCGCCCCCCTCGACCCAGAAACCCGACGCCCCGCGCGAATAGTCGCCGGTATTGGGGTTGATGGTCGACCCTATCATCGAGGTGATCAACAGCCCGGTGCCCATTTCGCGCAACAGGTCGTCGCGGCTCTGCGTGCCCTGGGTCAGCGCCACATTCCATGCCGCCGGGCTGGGCGGGGCCGACGGCCCGCGCCGGGCATTGGCGGTGGGCGTCATCCCCAGCTGGCGGGCAGAGGATAAATCGAGCAGCCAGCCGGTCAGCACACCGCCATCGACCAGCGCGCGGGTCCGTGTCGGCAACCCCTCGGCGTCAAACGGGCGCGAGGCGCCGACGCGCGGGCGGTGGGGGTCTTCGGTCAGGCTCAGCGCCTCGGGCAGAACCGCCTCGCCCAGCCGGCCACGCAGCCATGAGACGCCGCGCGCCACGGACGCGCCGTTGGCCGCCGCCAGCAAATGCCCGATCAGCGTCGCCGCAACGCGTTCATCGAAAACGACCGGAAAGGCCCCGGTCGGCGGCTTTTTCGCGCCCAGCATGGCCACAGCGCGTTCGCCCGCCCGTTGCCCGATCTCGCGCGCATCGCGCAGATCGGTGCGGAAAATACGCATATCGCCGTCGCTGTCGCGCTGCATGCCGGTGCCGCTGCCGGCGATGGCTGTGCATGACAGGGCGCTGTCGGTCCGTTCGATCACGCCGGAAAAGCCGTTGCTGGCAGCCATATGGATGCTGCGGCGCGACCAGGCGGCGGTTGCGGACTGTACCTGGCTGACCCCTTTCACCGCCTGCGCCGCCGCCTCGGCGGCCAGCGCCGCCTGCTGCAGATCGGCGGGGGCGGGTTCAGACGCGGGGTCGGCCAGCTCCAGCGTGGCCAGGTCACAGCCGATGCCGGTCTGTTCCGGCTCGGCCAAACCGGCATGGGGGTCTTCGGGCGCCTCGCGCGCCATCGCCACCGCCCGTTCGGCCAGCGCGGCAATGGTTTCGGGCCGCGTATCGGACGCCGAAACGCAGGCCTGCCGCCCGCCGATCAGCACCCGCAGGCCGATGTCGGTGCCCTCGGCGCGCTCGGCATCTTCCAGCGTGCCGGAACGCACGCCGATGGTCAGCGCCCGGCCCTCGACGGCCATGGCGTCAGCCGCCCCTGCCCCCGCTTTGAGCGCGGCAGAGATCAACGCCTCGGTGATATGCTCGAGTGGTTCGCTCATGGCCTGCCTTTCCTGCCTGAATATCCGGGCTAGACCGCAAGAGGGCAGAGCGCAAGACCGCGCGGACATCGCCCGCGCGGCCGAAAGGGCGCGACTGCCCCGCCCGCGATCTACTTGATGCGCTGGCCGTTGGCGAGGATCTGACCGTCAGGCTTGACCTCGATCCTGGACTCCAGCGTATCCTCGCCGTCGCCCGGTACGGCGAAAAGGCCCATCATCATACGCATGCCGCCGGCCTGGTCTTCGGGCACCAGCCCCATCGCCACCAGCTTGTCGAGCAGCGCGTTGCCGCCCACCAGCATCAGGTTCACCTCGCCATCGGGGGCGGGCATCCCTTCGAACGTCACAAGATCGTCGTTGTTGAAGGTAAAGCCGCCTTTGCCGGTCAGCTCGGCCCCCGCCACGCGCAGGGTCAGCCCCTTGATGTCGAGCGTTTCGATCTCGCCCGGAGGGGCCTCGCCGGCATCAACCGCCATCATCTGCTCGGGGTCCAGCAGGTTGGCCAACAGCCGCACGGTGCCGGACAGGTCAACGGCAACGGTCGCCGGATCGCGCGGCAACTGACCGGCAGGATCGAAAATGCCCCACAGCATGTCAGACACGGTGAAATCGCCCAGCGTCAATCCAAGATCAAAGGCCTGCGGCGTCTCATTCGCCATCAGCGGCATCTTCATATCGACAGCGGCTTCGGCCATCGCGACCTCGACCGGGAACGGCAGGTCGCTGCCGGCCGTCGACATCTCGACGTCCGTCGACTGCACCCCGTAGGACATGCCGTCCTGCCCCATCGCAATATGCAGCCCGACCGTGGCCGAGCGCGTACTGCCCTTCACCACTTCATCATCGTCCTTGAAGTCGAACTCCGACGCGCCGTTCTCGATCGCGAATTTCCCGTCAAACGCAAACCCGGTTTCCAGCATCCGCACCATCTGCCTGGCGTCCAGCTCTGGCGGCAGGCTGAACGTGCCGCGGAAGTCCATCGAGTCGGCGCTGCCTTTCACCACCATGCGCCCGTCTCCGCCATCGGGTTCGTTGAAATCGACCAGATAGCTCAGCGCGCCGGTGGTGATCTTCTGCGAAGATTGGCGCAGATCGCCCACCGTCATCTGGGCCGTGCCGGCGATATCGTCGATCTCCAGCCGAACGGTGCCGAATTCGGCCATGTCCACCTGGTTGCCCTCGACCATCAGGCTTTCCAGCGTCATCGTCAGGTTGGCGGCGGAATAGGTATAGCTCATGTCGCCGGGGTCGCCCGAGACGATCACCGCCAGCCCGCGCGTGGCGTAGTTCAGCCCGATGTCGGCCTCCTTGCCCTCGGGTCCGGTCACCGTGATCCCGATCGGCATGTCCTGGGGAAGCTCGATCGAGACGGTCCCGTCGCCCTTGTCGACAAAGGCCATGTCGCCCATCGAAACGGTGACGGTGCTGTCATCCTCGGGGACGGCCATCGACATCACCAGATCGCTGATAGTCAGGGTGTCGCCCGACCGCGTATCAAGCGCATCCACCTGATAACCGGCATCGGTCATGTAATCGCGCCACTCCGCCCAGACCTGTTCGGCGGTGACATCGGCCATGGCCGCGGGTGCGCCGAGGAAAACGCACAGCGCGGCCGCCGCTGGACCGCGGGTGTCAGAAATATACATGCCAGACCTTTCCTCTGCAGAATTCACCGACAGCTTCCCCGCTAGCGCCGGACGGGTCAAGGGATACTTGCCTTTTGCGCCGTGGGCGTGAGTATGGCCGCGGCAATACACGGAAGGAACGACATGACCATGACGCAATCGATGGCAGGCAAGACGGTATTGATTACCGGCGCCAGCCGCGGCATCGGCGCGGCGGCGGCGCGCGCATTCGCCGAGGCCGGCGCGCGGGTGGCGCTGAGCGCCCGCAACGGCGATGCAATCGCGGCGCTGGCGGGCGAGATCGGCAAGGACGCCATCGCCATCCCCTGCGACGTCAGCCGCTACTGGGAGGTGGCAGCAGCCGTCGAGGCGTGCAGATCGGCCTTTGGCGGGATCGACGTGCTGGTGGGCAATGCGGGCATGATTGACCCCATTTCCCCCATCGACGCAGCCGACCCCGATAGTTGGGGCAAGGCCATCGACGTCAATCTCAAGGGTGTCTTTCACGGCATGCGCGCGGCCTTGCCGGTGATGAAGGCGGCCGGCGGCGGCACCGTGCTGACCGTCAGTTCCGGCGCCGCGCACGCCCCGCTGGAAGGGTGGAGCGCCTATTGCGCCGCCAAGGCCGGCGCCGCAATGCTGACCCGCGCCGCCGATCTGGAGGGGCGCACGCACGGCATCCGGGCGATGGGGCTCAGCCCCGGCACGGTGGCCACCGACATGCAGCGCGTCATCAAGGCCAGCGGCGTCAATCCGGTCTCGCAGGTCGACTGGGAGGAACACATCCCCCCCGAATGGCCCGCGCGCACCCTGGTGTGGATGTGCACCCCCGACGCAGACGAATTCATCGGAACCGAGATCAGCCTGCGCGACCCGGCGATCCGCAAACAGGTGGGACTGGCATGATCCGACTGGAAAAAGACGGCGGGCTGTGGACCGTCACGCTGAATCGCCCCGACAAGGCCAACGCATTGACCGAGGCCATGCTGGCCGAACTGGCCGACATCGCGGAGGCCGCGACAGAGGCGCGCGTGCTGGTCCTGACCGGGACCGGCAAGGTGTTTTCCGCCGGCGCCGACCTGGAGGCCGCGCGCGCCGGGCTGGCCATCAGCCCGCTGTGGGAACGGCTGTCGGGCGCCATAGCGGGGCTGCCGGGGCTGACGATTGCCGCGCTCAACGGCACGTTGGCGGGCGGCGCGATGGGCATGGTGCTGGCGTGCGACCTGCGCATCGCGGTACCGGGGGCCAAGGCGTTCTATCCGGTGATGAAGCTGGGCTTTCTGCCGCAGCCGTCGGACCCGGCGCGATTGGTGCGCCTTGTCGGCCCGTCAAGGGCCAGGATGATCCTGATGGCAGGGCGCAAGATCGACACCGAAACGGCGCTGGCCTGGGGGCTGTTCGACCTGGTGGCCGAGCCTGACACCCTGCTGGACACGGCGCGCGAGCTGGCCGCCGACACGCTGGGCGCGGACCCGGCGCACGCCGCGAACATCAAGCGGTTGTGCCAGAGCTGAGGAACCAAGGGAACAAGCCGGGCGCGGGTGGCGCGGAACGCGCCGCCCTGGGGGGCGGTCGGCGCGTGGCCGGGGCAGATCATGCCCCGACCCGCCATTGCCGGCCGTTCCTCAGCCCTGCCCGCGCCCCGCGATCAGCCGCGCCATGTCCAGCATCCGGCAGGAAAAGCCCCACTCGTTGTCATACCAGCCGAAGACCCGCACCAGCCCCCCGCGCGAGACCGACGTTTCCGGCCCGACCATCACCACCGATTCGGGACGCCCGCGCAGATCGGCGCTGACCAGCGGCTTTTCGGTCCAGCCGAATACGCCCCCTCCCTCGGCCGCCGCCCTGAGCACCGCATTCACCGCGTCGACGCTGGCCGGCTTGCGGGTCTCGACCGTCAGGTCGATGGCCGACACGCTGGCGGTGGGCACCCGGATGGCGCGCGCCTCGATCCGGCCTTTCAGGTGCGGCAGGACCAGCCCGGTCTGTGCCTGGGCGCTGGTGGTGGTGGGCACCATCGACAGCGCCGCTGCTCGGCTGCGTTCGGGCGCGCCGCGGGGCTTGTCGACCGTGGGCTGGCTGCCGGTATAGCAATGCACCGTCGTCATCTGCCCGCTTTCCAGTCCAAAGGCGTCGTCGATCAGCCGCACCAGCGGGGCCAGCGCGTTGGTGGTGCATGAGGCGTTCGATACGATCCGCTCGTCCGCCAGCCGGTCCTCGTTGGCGCCCATGACCAGGGTGATATCGGCCTCGGCCGAGGGGCCCGAGACCAGCACCGCCCCCGCGCCCGCAGCCAGACCGCGTTCAGCCACGGCACGGGCGCCGCCCATGCCGGTGCATTCCAGCACAAGATCCACCCCCGACAGGTCAAGCGTGCTGATATCCGGCGCGGCGTGAAAGGGGATTGCGCGGTCCCCGACCTTCAGCACGCCGTCGCCGGCGGACACCTCTTCGGGCCAGGGGCCATAGACGCTGTCATACTGAAACAGGTAGGCGCAGGTTTCGATCGGTTCGATCTCGTTGATCGCTACCAGTTCAAAACCCCGGGCGGCACCCGACATCACCCCGTTCGCCTGCCGCAGCAGAATGCGCACAAGCGTCCGGCCTATGCGGCCGAAACCGTTGATCGCTATGCGGATGGGACGATCGGACATTCCCTGGCTCTCCTGGCACCATGATTCTGCCGCGCCGACTTTTACGCCCGCTCGGAGGATTGACCACCCCCGGCGCGAAATCCGGTCAGTTCGGCGCGCCATCCTCGTGGCGCACCGCACGTTCCAGCGCCGGATAGCGCAGGCCCAGCGTCACCGCACGGGCGACAAAGCTCAGCATCAGGGCCAGCCACAGCCCGTGATTGCCCAGGCTCGGCGACAGCACCAGCACCGCCACGGCATAGACCGCCAGGCTGAGCGCCATCATGTTGCGCATGTCCCGCGTCCGCGTGGCGCCGACAAAGACGCCATCCAGCATGAAGGGCGCAAGCCCCAGCAACGGCGCCAGCGCGACATAGACCAGATAGCCCTGCGCCGCCGCCCGCACCTCGGGCGCGTTGGTCATCAGCGCGACGATGTCCGGGCCGAAGACCGCGAATGCCAGCGCCAGCACGGCGGTGATCGCCAGCCCCCAGCCACCGGCCAACAGTGCCCCGCGCCGCATGGCAACGACATCGCGCCGGCCCACCGCATTGCCCACCAGCGCCTCGGCGGCAAAGGCGAATCCGTCCAGCCCGTAGGCCGAGATGTGCAGGAACTGCAGCAGCACCTGGTTGGCGGCCAGCGTCACGTCACCAAGACCGCTGCCGACGAACATGAACGACACAAAGATCGCCTGCAGCATCAACGACCGCAGCAGGATGTTGCGGTTGACCTCGGCCATGCGGCGCAGCTTTTCGGTGTCGAAGACCCGCGCCCAGTCGCGCCAGGCCGGCACCGCGAACGCGCCCCGGCACAGCCACAGCCCCAGTGCCAGTCCCGTCCATTCGGCGGCAAAACTGGCCCAGGCGACGCCCTCTACCCCCCAGTCGAGCCCCAGCACGAACCACAGGTCGAGCCCCACATTCAGCCCGTTCATCGCCACTTGCACCACCAGCACCCCAGCGGTGCGTTCCTGCGCGATCAGCCAGCCGGTCACGCCGTAAAGCGCGATCATTGCCGGCGCGCTCCAGATTCTGATGGCCATATAGTCGCTCGCCAGCGTCTTGACGCCGGCGCTGGCCGGCGCGATGGCGAAGGCGGCAGAGAATATCGGCCCCTGCAGCACGATCATGGCCGCGCCCGCGACCAGGCCGATCATCAGCGCACGGGTCAGCAGCGCCGCGACCTCTCCGGTCTGGCCGGCGCCGCAGGCCTGGCTGGTCAGCCCGGTGGTGCCCATCCGCAGAAAGCCGAAAATCCAGTAGACCGATGTCAGGATCATCGCGCCCATGCCGACCGCGCCGATCGGCGCGGCCGCGCCCATCTGGCCCACCACGCCGGTATCCACGACGCCCAGCAGCGGCACGGTAATGTTCGCGATCACAACCGGTACGGCGATGCGCAGCACCTTGGAATGGGTCAGCGCCCGCTCCGGCGGTTCAGCCATCCCCGCGCGGCATCACGAAATGCCCCGTCGCCTGGGCAAAGGGACGGGCGCGATTGTCCTGCCAGGCCTCGACATGCACGCTGGCATAGCGCCGCCCCGAACGGTTGATCCGGGCGCGGGCATAGGCATCTCGCGGCAGACCCGAACGCAGGTAGTCGACGGTAAAGGACACCGTGCGCGGCAGACGCGGCAAATCGCCACGCACCAGCGCGTCGGGGTCCAGCGCGCCACACTCGATATCGTCCCAGAGCAATGACCAGCTGAGTCCGATGATCGCCGACACTTCGAGGAAGGCCGCCGTTGCGCCGCCATGCAGCGCCGAAAGGGCGGCATTGCCGATCAGGCTGTCGGAGAACCGCATGATCGCGGTCAGCTCGTCGCCGCGACGGTCGAATTCGACGCCGAGAAAGCGGCTATACGGCACGCCCTCGACAAGCGCCTTCAATGCTGCATCGCGGCGTTGCTTGATCACCTGCACGGGTTCGGGCTGCATCTGGGTCATCAGGCGTCTCCGGCGACAAAGGTGCCGGTCGCGGTAGCGACGGGGCGGTCATCGTCCTCGTCCATTGCACGACCACGCACGAAGGCCACGCTGCGGGTGACTTGAAAGCATTCGGCGACAGCGCGGATGCGCTGCCCCGGCGTGGCCGGGCGCATGTAGTCGATCCGCAGGTCGATGGTGGCGGTCGATCCGCCGCTGTCCGGGTGGCTCAGCGCCGCCGCGCCGCAGCAGGTGTCCATCAGCGCCGAAACCGCGCCGCCGTGGATCACCCCGGTTTCCGGGTCGCCGACAAAACGTTCGTCATAGTCCATGGCGATCTCGGCATGCCCGTCCTCGATCCTGGTCACCTGCATTCCCAGCGCCTTAGCATGAGGGACTGCATCGAAGAACTGTCGGGCGATTGTGCTGCTGTCTTCGTCCATGCCGTTCCTCTTGCCTGCCGGATACCTGCTATTATGTGCCGCATCCATCGATGGGCCGCAAGGGCGGCTGTTGACCCTGTCAGGCAAGCGGTTAACTTGATGTCAGAGAGTACCGCAGAGATGCCTGATACCCGTCTCACCTTCAAGGAAATGTGCGCGCGTTTCGATGTAACGCCGCGCACCCTGCGCTATTACGAGTATATCGAGCTGCTCAGCCCCGAACGCGACGGGAGGGCGCGAATCTACGGCCCGCGCGAGGTGGCGCGCATGACGCTGATCATGCGCGGCCGGCGATGGGGGTTCGCGCTGGAGGAAATCCGCCAGTGGCTGCAGATCTACGAGGAAGAAGACACCGAGGCGCAAATGAAAAGCTGGGTCGAGCTGGCCGACCGCAAGCTTGAAGAGCTGGAGCGCGAACGCGACGAGCTGGAACACGCGATGGCGGAACTCAAGGACACCCGCGACCAGGCCGCCGCATCGCTGAGCCCGGACTGAGGGCACGCTGACATACCCCCGCCGGATGCACGGGCGGCAGCGCCGCGCCATTGGGTATTTTCAACGAGAAAGAAGCCAGACGGGCCGTTCGCAAGGCTCGGCGCGCTTGACGCGCGATGAAATCACGTCAAATCATGAAAGTGACGCAACGTACTACATACGTAAAGCACCAGGGCTGTTGTATCGCCGAAGAGAGATACACAGATCAGACACAGGGGAGGGCGTGATTTGACTGATCCCAAGACCGACGACACCATGACCATACGCGAGATGTGCGACACCTTCGGCGTCACCCCCCGCACCTTGCGGTTCTACGAATCCAAGGAACTGCTGTTTCCCCGCCGGGAAGGTCAGAAACGTCTGTTCACCCGCCGCGACCGCGCCCGGCTCAAGCTGATCCTGCGCGGCAAGCGGTTCGGTTTCAGCCTTGAGGATATCCGCCAGCTTCTGGATCTTTATGCCAAGGGCGACGAACAGCTGACACAGCTGACCCGCACATACGACCTGGCGCGCACGCGGCTGCAGGGCCTCGAACGCCAGCGCGACGATCTGAACGCCGCCATCGCCGATCTGCGCAAACAGTTGTCATGGGGCGAACGCATGATCGCGTCGATCCGGAATTCCAAAACAGCCACCGGGCAGACCGGCCCGGACACCGAATGAGGAGATACCACCAATGGCCAGCTACACCCCGCCCGTGAAAGACCTGCAATTCGTGCTGCACGAATTGCTGAATATCTCGTCCTCGGACATCCCCGGTTTTGGCGACCTGGAGCCCGAATTCACCGCCGCCGTGATCGACGAGGCCGGCAAGCTGGCGCGCGACGTGGTGGCGCCGCTGAACCCGGTGGGCGACACGCAGGGCTGCGTGCTGGAAAACGGCGTGGTGCGCACGCCCGAGGGGTTCAAGGCGGCGTTCGACGAGGTGCGCGGCGGCGGCTGGACGGCGCTTGACCTGCCCGAGGAATACGGCGGGCAGGCCATGCCGGTGCTGCTGAACACCGCGGTGGGCGAGATGTTCTCGGCCGCGAACCAAGCCTTCACCATGTACCAGGGCCTGACCCACGGCGCCGCCACGGCCATCCTTGCCCACGGCACCGATGCGCAAAAGGCCACTTATGTGCCGAAAATGGCGTCCTGCGACTGGACCGGCACCATGAACCTGACCGAGCCCCATTGCGGCACCGACCTGGGGCTGATGCGCACCAGGGCCGAACCCTCGGACGACGGCAGCTATCGGCTGACGGGGCAGAAGATCTTTATCTCCGCCGGCGAACACGACCTGACCGAGAACATCGTGCACCTGGTCCTGGCCAGGATCCCGGGCGGGCCCGAGGGCATCAAGGGCGTGTCGCTGTTCATCGTCCCCAAGTTCCTGGTCAACGACGACGGCAGCCTGGGCGAGCGCAACGCCGTGAGTTGCAGCAAGATCGAGGAAAAGATGGGCATCCACGGCAATGCCACCTGCGTGATGAATTACGACGGCGCCACCGGCTGGCTGTTGGGCGAAAAGCACAAGGGCATGCGGGCGATGTTCACGATGATGAACGAGGCTCGGCTGGGCGTCGGGATGCAGGGACTGGCACAGGCCGAGGCGGCCTATCAGAACGCGCTGGTCTATGCGCGCGAACGCCTGCAGGGCCGCGCCGTGACGGGGACGGAAAACCCCGACGGGCCGGCGGACCCGCTGATCGTGCACCCGGATGTGCGCCGGATGCTGCTGGACCAGAAGAGCTTTGTCGAGGGTGCGCGCGCCTTTCTGCTGTGGGGGGCGGCGATGATCGACCGCTCGCTGCGGATGGGCGACGAGGACGCCGAGGGAATGATCAGCCTGCTGACCCCGGTCATCAAGGGGTTCCTGACCGATGAGGGGTTCGACATGACCGTCCTTGCCCAGCAGGTCTATGGCGGGCATGGCTATATCGAGGAATCGGGCGTATCGCAGTATGTTCGCGACGCCCGGATCGCCATGATCTACGAGGGCGCGAACGGCGTACAGGCGCTTGACCTGGTGGGCCGCAAGCTGGCCGCGGACGGCGGCAAGCACATCATGGCGTTCTTTGACATGGTCAAGGATTTCCTGAAGGAAAACGAGGATGACGAGGCGCTGAAGGCCGATTTCCTCGACCCGCTCAAGAAGGCGTCAAAAGACCTGCAGGCCGCCGGCATGTTCTTCATGCAGAACGGCACGAAAAACCCCAACGCCGCGCTGGCGGGCAGCCATGATTTCCTGCATCTGTTCGGCCATGTCTGCCTGGGGCTGATGTGGGCCCGGATGGCCAAGGCCGCCCGTGCGGCGTTGGACGGGGGCGCGGCCGACACCGGGTTCTATGAGGCCAAGCTGGCGACCGGGCGCTATTACATGGCCCGCCGCCTGCCGGCCACCGCGATGCACCTGGCCCGCATCGAAAGCGGCGCCGCCCCGGTGATGGATCTCGATGAGGCGCTGTTCTGACCAGAGACAGCCCGGCACCGCCCTATTGAAAGGAAGAGACATGCCCAAACGCTTTCGCCTGACGCGTCGCTTCAACGCGGCGATGACCGAGGACGGCTATCGCCGGCTGCGCCGCTTCGCGTCCGAGGCCGGGCTGGACGAGGGCGAGGCACTGTCGTTCCTGTTCGAGAATTTCGATAGCGTCACCGACAACGAATCGCTGACACACCGCCTGCGGCTGTTCAATTCCGACCTCGAGGCGCGCAAGCGCTAGGGAACGGGGTTGGGCGGCAACCGCTATGGCGGTCCGACACATTCAATCAGCGGCGCCACATGACCGGCGCCGCGACCAGGACAGAAAACCGGCGCCCACAAGGGCGCCACACCCGGGAGGATGGATATGACGATGAAACTTTACTGCTTTGGCGAATCCGGCAATGCCTACAAGGCGGCGCTGGCACTGCAGCTTTCGGGCCTCGAATGGGAGCCCATCTATGTCGATTTCTTCAACGGCGAGACGCGGCAGGAACGCTATCTCAACGAAATCAACGAGATGGGCGAGGTGCCGGTGCTGGTCGATGGCGACAGGCGTCTCAGCCAGTCGGGCGCGATCCAGGCCTATGTGACCGAGAAATCAGGCCATTTCGGCGGCGCCCCGAATGAACGCTACGACGTGCTGCGCTGGGTGCTGTGGGACAATCACAAGCTGTCCAGCCAAGCCGGGATGGCCCGGTTCCTGATGAATTTCCTGCCCCCCGAAAAGCGGCCCGAGCCGGTGATCGCCTTTCTGCAGGGACGCCTGAAATCCGCCTACAGGGTGCTGGACGGGCACCTGACCGGGCGCGACTGGATCGTGGGCGATGGCCCGACCAACGCCGACCTGAGCTGCTGTGGCTACCTGTTCTACCCCGAGCCCTTTGGATTTGACCGCGCCGACTGGACCAATATCGACCGCTGGCTGGCCAATATCGAGGGGCTGGACGGTTGGAAACACCCCTATGAGCTGATGCCGGGTTCACCGGCGGACCGCGAACCGGGAAAGGAGACGAAATGACCGACGCCTATATCTATGACGCCGTGCGCACGCCGCGCGGCAAGGGCCGCAAGGACGGCGCCCTGCACGAAGTGACCAGCCTGCGGCTGTCCGTCGAGGTGCTCAACGCGCTCAAGTCCCGCAACGGGATAGAGGGCCACGCGGTCGAGGACGTGATCTGGGGCAACGTCACCCAGGTCGGCGAACAGGGCGGATGCCTTGCGCGCACTGCGGTGCTGGCCTCGGACCTTGACGAGACGATACCGGGCCTTGCCATCAACCGTTTCTGCGCCTCCGGGCTGGAGGCGGTGAACCTTGCCGCCAACCAGGTGCGCGCGGGCGCGGGCGAGGGTTATATCGCCGGCGGGGTCGAGATGATGGGCCGGGTGCCTATGGGCTCGGACGGGGCGGCGATCGCCGTCGACCCTTCGGTTGCCATGAAGACCTATTTCGTCCCGCAGGGCATTTCCGCCGATATCATCGCCACCGAATACGGCATTTCGCGCGACGACGCCGATGCGCTGGCGGTGCAGTCGCAACAGCGCGCGGCACAGGCATGGGCCGAGAACCGCTTTGCCAGGTCGATCATTCCGGTGCGCGACGTGAACGGCCTGACCATCCTCGACCGTGACGAATACATGCGCCCCGAGACCGATATGCAAAGTCTCGGCGCGCTGAAACCCAGCTTCAAGGAGATGGGCGAGGTGATGCCGGGCTTTGACGCGGTGGCCAAGCTGAAATACCCGCACCTGGAACACATCGAACACATCCACCACGCCGGCAACTCCAGCGGCATCGTCGACGGCGCCGCCGGGGTGTTGGTGGGCAGCAAGGCGTTCGGCGAGCGTTGGGGCCTCAAGCCCCGCGCCCGCATCCGCCAGACCACCAAGATCGGGACCGACCCCACGATCATGCTGACCGGCCCGGTGCCGGCAACCAGAAAAGCGCTGGCCGATGCCGGGATGGAGATTTCCGACATCGACCTGTTCGAGGTGAACGAGGCGTTCTCGGCCGTGGTGCTGCGGTTCTGCCAGGCCTTCGACGTCGATCAGGCGCGGGTCAACGTCAATGGCGGCGCCATCGCCATGGGCCACCCGCTGGGCGCCACCGGCGCGATGATCCTGGGCACGCTGCTGGACGAGCTGGAGCGCACCGACAAGGCCACCGGTCTTGCCACGCTTTGCGTCGCATCGGGCATGGGTGCCGCGACCATCATCGAGCGCGTTTAACGCCGGCCAGACAGGAGATGAAAGACATGACCGATTTCACGATGGAAAAAGGCGCCGACGGCGTCGCGGTAATCACCTGGGACACGCCGGGCAAGTCGATGAACGTGATGACGATGGAGGCCTGGCCGCAGTTCGAGGCGTTGATCGACGACGCGCTGGCCGACGACGCGGTCAAGGGCATCGTCATCACCTCGGGCAAGGAAGGGTCGTTCGCCGGCGGGATGGACCTGAAGGCCATCGCCCGGATGAAGGAAAGCGCCGGCGACGACCCCGCGCGCGGCCTCTTCGAGGGGCTGATGCGCACCCACGCCATCCTGCGCAAGATCGAGCGCGCCGGCATGGACGACAAGAACCGTGGCGGCAAACCCATCGCCGCCGCCCTGCCGGGCACGGCGCTGGGCATCGGGCTGGAAATCCCGCTGGCCTGTCATCGCATCTTCGCCGCCGACAACCCGCGGGCCAAGATCGGCCTGCCCGAAATCATGGTCGGCATCTTTCCGGGCATGGGCGGCACCACGCGGCTGGTGCGCAAGATGGGCGCGATGGCAGCCGCGCCGCTGCTGCTGGAAGGCAAGCTGAACGATCCGAAAAAGGCCAAATCCGCCGGCGTGGTGGACGAGGTCGTGCCGGCGGACGAACTGCTGGACAAGGCCCGAGAATGGGTGCTGTCCGAGCCGCAGATCGTCAAACCGTGGGATGAAAAGAGGTACAAGATGCCCGGCGGTGCGCCCTATCACCCGGCCGGTTTCATGACATTCGTCGGCGCCAGCGCGATGGTCAACGTCCGTACGCAGGGCGCGTTCCCGGCGGCCAAGGCGCTGTTGTCTGCGGTCTATGAGGGCGCGATGGTGCCCTTTGACACCGCGCTCAAGATCGAGGCGCGCTGGTTCACCAACGTGCTGATGAACCCCTCATCCAGCGCGATGATCAGATCGCTCTTCATCAACAAGGAGGCGCTGGAAAAAGGCGCCAACCGGCCTGACGAGCCTGACCAGAAGGTGCGCAAGATGGGCGTTCTGGGCGCGGGCATGATGGGGGCGGGCATCACGCTGGTATCGGCGCAGGCCGGCATCGAGGTGGTGCTGATCGACCAGAACCAGGACGCCGCCGACCGGGGCAAGGCCTATACCGCCGGCTACATGGACAAGGGCATCAAGCGCGGAAAGGCGACCGAAGAGAAAAAGGCGCAGGTACTGGGGCGCATCACCGCCACCACCGATTACGCCGCGCTCAACGGCTGCGACCTGATCGTCGAGGCGGTGTTCGAAGACCCCAAAGTCAAGGCCGAGGTCACCAAGGCGGCGCTGGCGCAGGTGGGCGACGACTGCATCTTTGCCACCAACACCTCGACCCTGCCGATCACCGAACTGGCCAAGGCCAGCGACAAGCCCGACCAGTTCATCGGCATCCACTTCTTTTCGCCGGTCGAAAAGATGCTGCTGGTCGAGATCATCAAGGGCAGGGAAACCGGCCCGCGCGCGGTGGCCAAGGCGCTGGATTTCGTCCGCCAGATCCGAAAGACGCCGATCGTGGTGAACGACGCGCGCTTCTTCTACGCCAACCGCTGCATCATCCCTTACATCAACGAGGGTCTGCGCATGGTGGCCGAGGGCGTGGCGCCGGCGCTGATCGACAACGCCGCGCGGCAGCTTGGCTTTCCGGTGGGGCCGCTGCAACTGGTCGATGAAACCTCGATCGAGCTGGGCGCAAGGATTGCCCGCGCCACCAAGGCGGCGATGGGCGCGGACTATCCCGACGAGGCGGTGGACGAGGTCATCTTCTGGATGGAGGGTCAGGGCCGGCTGGGCCGCAAGGCCGGGGCGGGCTTTTACGACTATGACGAAAAGGGCAAACGGCAGGGCTATTGGCCCGGGCTTGCCGACCACTTCCCTCGCGCGGCCGAGCAACCGCCGCTCGCGCAGGTGCAGGACCGGCTGATGTTCGCCCAGGTGCTGGAGGCCGTGCGCGCGCTTGAGGATGGCGTGCTGGAAGACATCCGCGAGGGCGATGTCGGCGCCATCCTGGGCTGGGGGTTCGCGCCGTGGTCGGGCGGGCCGTTTTCCTGGCTCGACATTATCGGCCCGGACGAGGCCGCCCGCCGCTGCGACGCGCTGGCGTCGGCGTTCGGGCCGCGCTTTACCGCGCCTGAACTGCTGCGCGACATGGCGCAGTCGGGCGAGACCTTCTATGCCCGGTTCACGGAACAGGCCGCGGCCTGAGGGCACATCAACCAACGCCTGCCCGGCCACATCGCCGGGCAGGCGCCTTTGCTGGCGTCGGTTCAGCCGAAACGATATCCGAAACGGGCGATGTCGGCGGCACAGATGTCAGCGACAATGGTGGCGGTTTCGTCCGAGTAGTACCGGCGATAATCCCGCGCCCGGTCAGAGGCATTGACCCGCGGCAGCACCAGCCGAAAGCCCAGATGCGCCCATAGGGGCGCGGCGTCCTCCTCGACATGTTCCAGCCGGATGAAGGCCTGGCAATGCTCGCGCCCGTCGGCGGCGGTCACGTAGCGGCCATAGGGGTTGGCGGCGATGGTTTCGCGGGTATGCGCGGCGCGCAGGAAGCCGCCAAAGTCGCACTCCCCTGCCAGGCGCACCGCGGGATGGTCGAAATCCTGCGCCCGCAGCCAGTGGTAATAGCTGACCATCCTATCCCAGGGGTTGCGCACCAGCGTGGCGACAAAGGCGCCTATGATGAAATCCGCCGTCACCAGCCCGTCGATATCGGCAAGGGTCGAATGCTTCCACAACCGCCCCGCAGCCGCCACGCCACGCAGACGATGCTTGCGCCTGCGCGCCTTGGGCGTGTCGCCGATCAGGATGTCGTCGGCCATCGCGCGCCCCTCATACGCCAGCGCCAGCGAGGTGCCGCCGGTCTTGGGGATATGCACGAAAACAAGGTTGCGGCCGGGCGAAACTATCATGCCCGCAAGGCTATGCCATGCCCTGCCCGCTTGGAAAGGGCCAAGGCGGGATCAAACCCTTTGCGTTGGCCTGCGGGATGCGCAATAAATTTGCCGTTCCGGCATGACGGCGAGGGAGGCACCGAATGGGTTGGATGAGCGACGAAACCGGGCTTGAAAAGAACGCGGCCAATTTCGTGCCGCTGACACCGTTGTCACATCTGCGCCGCGCGGTGCGGCTGTTCCCGGATGACGAGGCGCTCGTCTATGGCGGCTTTCGCAAGACCTATGCCGAATACCACGCGCGCTGTTCGCGCCTGGCCTCGGGGCTGGTGCAACTGGGGGTGAAACCGGGTGACGTTGTGGCCACGATCCTGCCCAACATTCCCGCCCATGCCGAGGCGCATTTCGGCGTGCCCGCCTGCGGCGCCGTGCTGAACGCGATCAATATCCGGCTTGAGGCCGAAACCATCGCTTATATCTTCGACCATGGCGGCGCCAGGGCGGCGCTGGTCGACAGTGCCTTTCTGCCCGTGGTGCAAGAGGCCATTTCCCGCATGGAAGGCCCCGCCCCCAGCATCATCGAAGTCCCCGACCCCGAGGCAGGGATAGAGGCCAGCGGCGAATACACGCTTTACGAAGACCTGCTTGATGCGGGCGATCCGGATTTCGACTGGATCATGCCGCAGGACGAATGGGAGAGCCTTGCGCTCAACTATACCTCGGGCACCACCGGTCGGCCCAAGGGCGTGGTCTATCATCACCGTGGCGCCTATCTGATGACGATGGGAACGACGGTCAGCTGGCCGCTGCCGCGCGGCGTGCGCTACCTGACCATCGTACCGTTGTTTCACTGCAACAACTGGAACCACGTCTGGACCATTCCCATGCTGGGCGGCACGACCGTCTGCTGCCGCGATATTTCCGCGAAGAACATCTATGACGCCATCGCAGACGACGGCGTGACCCATTTCGGCGCGGCCCCAATCGTGCTGAACATGATTGTCAACGCCAGGGACAGCGAACGCCGCACCTTCGATTCCGTGGTCGAGGTCTTTACCGCCGGCGCGCCGCCGCCTGCCGCGACACTGGCCGCGATAGAGCCGCTGGGTTTCAACGTCACCCAAGTCTATGGGCTGACAGAAACCTATGGCCACGTCACCGATTGCCTGTGGCAGCCCCGCTGGGACAATCTGCCAGACGAGGAACGCTATGCCATCAAGGCGCGCACCGGGGTCCTGATGCCGATGATGGAGGACATCACCGCGTTGGAACCCGAAAGCATGACCCAGATACCGATGGATGGCACCACCCAGGGCGAGATCATGATCCGCGGAAACTCGGTCATGAAGGGATATCTGAAGAACCCGCAAGCGACCGAAGAGGCGTTCCGCGGCGGCTATTTCCATTCCGGCGACATCGCGATCCAGCATCCCGACGGCTATCTCAGGATCGCCGACCGGGCCAAGGACATCATCATTTCGGGCGGCGAGAACATCAGCTCGATCGAGATCGAGGGCGTATTGATGAAACACCCCGCCGTGCTGTTGTGCGCGGTGGTGGCCAAACCGGACGAGAAATGGGGCGAGGTGCCTTGCGCCTTTGTCGAGCTGAAAGAGGGCGCAGAGACCAGCGAAGAGGACATCATCGCCTTTGCGCGCCAGCACCTTGCGGGCTTCAAGTGTCCCAAGCGGGTGCTGTTTCAGGAGTTGCCAAAGACCTCGACCGGCAAGATTCAGAAATTCGAGCTGCGCCGCGTCGCCAAACAGGCCTGACACCATATCCCCCTGACCGGTATGGCCGATTGCCGGGGCCGGTAGGTCCGTGCTAGTCTTGAGATCAAAGAGGCAGAGCAGGCCCCGGTCCCATCATGACCGCCTTGGAGCAATATCAACGACTGGAAGCGTCCGGTCTCTGGCGGGCCTCGCCAGAGGCCCAGCGGCGCGAGGTCATCGTGTCTATCGGCGATGCCACGCTGGTGATCAGCGACACGCGCGAACATCCCCTGACCCACTGGTCGCTGGCGGCCATCGCCCGTGCTGCCACGTCGGCCGAGGCCGACCCCGGAACAGCGGTCTATCATCCCGACGGCGACCCGGGCGAGACGCTGGAACTGGCCCCCCGCGAAGACGAGATAATCGCCGCCATCGAAACACTGCGCTCGGCGGTCGAACGCAATCGTCCGCGCCCCGGGCGGCTGCGGCTGACGATCACGCTGGCGGTGCTGGCGGCCATGCTGCTTGTGGCGACATTATGGTTACCTCAGGCGCTGCGCGGACAGGCGGTCACCGTGGTGCCCGAGGTCCGGCGGGCCGAAATCGGCGCCGCGCTGTTTCGCCAGATCCAGCGTGTCACCGGCCCCCCCTGCCAGACACCCGAGGGCCGCGCCGCGCTGGACCGGCTGGCGCGCCGCATTCCCGGGCCGGACGGGCCAGGGCACCTGACCGTCATGCGCGATGGCGTGCGCGGCACCGTCACCCTGCCCGGCGGCACCATCCTGGTCGACCACACGCTGGTCGAGGATTACGACGACCCGGACGTCGTGGCGGGTTTTCTGGTGGCTGAACGACTGCGCGGCGAAATGCACGACCCGCTGGCCGACCTGCTGCGGCAAAGCCCGCTTTGGGCCAGCTTCCGGTTGCTGACGACCGGCGCGCTGGATGACGCCACGTTGACGCGGTACGGTGAAAAGCTCCTGACCCGGCCGGCGTTGGAGGTGGACAACGAAACCCTGCTGGCGCGGTTTGCAACCGCCGCGGTGCGCGCCACGCCCTATGCCTATGCCCTCGACATCTCGGGCGAGGCCACGCTGCCGCTGATCGAGGCAGACCCGATGGCCGGGAAAGACGCCGCGCCGGTCATGCCCGACGCCGACTGGCTGCGCCTGCAGGGGATTTGCGGCAGCTAGGCGCACGAACCCCTTGATTGAACAAGCAAAGGCCCCGGCCTATGTCGGACCGGGGCCACTGCAGACCGCACAAGCGGTGATGGGATGTGCTGCCCCTAGCGGCGCAGCACCGCCCGGTCAAAGCCCATGCCGCGAACCCGTTGCAGGCCGCTTTCCAGCCCTTTCTGGGTTTCGAACGGCCCCGCCAGCACCAGCGTATAGCTCTTGCCGTTGCGGGTGACCCCGCCCATCCGCGCCGGCAGGCCGGAGTTGGCAATCTGCTGGGCGGTGCGTTGGGCATGATCCGGATCGGTAAAGGCGCCAAGCTGCACATAGCGATGGCTGGCCGGTGTCGCGGCTGCTGCCGGCTCGGGCTGGGCCTGAACCTGCGTTGCGGGCGCCGCGCCTCTGGTCGAAACGACCACACCGGCGGCCGGCGTCGGGGCGGGCGGTGCAGCATGGTAGAGCCGCGAGTTGCCGCGCGCCACCACGGGCCCCGGATCGGCCGGAATCAACTGCCGCGGAACGGTACGAGTCCAGGTGCTGTCCATCTGCGCCTTGCCCGTCAGCGTCTGATGCGCGCGGCGGGGGTTCAGGCGGTCATCCTCCCAGACGGGAACATAGCCGGGCGGCACATAGATGCCGGCGGTGCTGGCCTTCTGGTCGGCATAGACGTGTTTGGGCGCCACCCGCACCGGTGTCGCGGGATAGGCCGCCGACAGATACGGCGCCGCCGGGCGCAGGCGCGAGGGATCATAGATCGTGGCCCCGGGGCCGGCGGTGGCGATTTCGGTCACATGCGGCACCGTCTGCGGCCCGCAGCGAACGCCGCGGCCGGTTCCGACATATTGCTGCGACAGCGGGCTTGCCCCGGTGCAGGCGACCTCGGCCACCCGGCGCGGCGCGGCCTTTGCCGCGGGTACGGACAAGGTGACGGTGCGCACACGCGGCGGCGCATCGGGCCGGGCCGGCGCCGGTGGCGCGGGCGTCGGCGGGGTCGCCATGGCCGCAGCCGTGCGCGCCCGTACAGGCACCGGC
>NZ_QITQ01000002.1 GCF_003260265.1 Roseovarius amoyensis | reverse complement strand
CCTGCGCCTCGTCAGTGCTGTGCTGGTCGAGATCAACGACAAATGGGCCGCTGAAACCAAGCCCTACATCAAGTGGGAATGCCAGGATGCATGAGCATGGCGTCAGTGAATTTCCAGTCCCCAGGTTGCTCAATCTAGTCAGCGCCCGTCTTGGCGCCGACCTCCAGCTCCATCAGCCGTTCGGCGGCGAAACCGATCATCTCGCGGAGCAGGTCGGCATCAGCGCTCTTTTCCACGAGCGCGCGCAGGTCCATCATCTGTTTGGTCATCGGGTGTAGTCCTCAGTTCAGGTTGGTGTTCACAACCCGACCCTACCGAGAAACCCGATGGCCACCGAAAGCTACACAACGTCCGGGGACGTCACCCTTTGATGATGTGACCGCACCCAGTTGGCGGCGGGGGCAAAGCCCCCACTCGCATCGGCATCACATACCCAAGGCTTCCTTGTACATTTCCAATACCGCCTCTTCTTCGGCGATATCGTCCTTGTCGCGCTTTCTGAGCCTTACCAGGGTGCGCACAGCCTTAACATCATATCCACGTCCCTTAAGTTCCGCGAATACCTCCTTGCTCTGCTCAGAGATGTCTTTCTTCTCAGCCTCAAGTCGCTCGATACGCTCAATGAACTGACGCAGTTCATTTGCTGCTACCTTGTAGGAGCCGGTCGCTTCTTCGCTGTCTGCCATGTTTCCCTCACTTGCATTCTCAGGGTGGAAATTTTCCCAAGAAAACACCCTATATGACAGTGTTTCCTGATAAGTCTTTGTCTACTCACTCACACAACAATTCGGTGGTGGTGATGTATAGCCGCGCGACCTGGCGTCGGCCATCATCTCTTTGCTGCAGGTCGGCGATGTTCTTTTTCTCGGCTTCGAGGTGCTTGAAACGTTCGATGAACTGGCGCTGTTCCTCTGCGGTCACACGATAGCTGGCATCGGTCGACGTGTCGGTCATGGCTACCTCTTCACTGGCCGGGAACGCGTTCCCTACAACCCGGGCCGGGCGCCCGCAAGCCCGTGCTTGCGCCCGAAGGCGGGCTGCGCTAGGCGGCAGGGATCACATGGACAGGGGGTGTGCAGATGGAGATTCTGATCTGGCTGGGTGCCGGCATTTCGCTGGTCGGCCTTGCGGGGCTCGTCTGGTGCATCGTTCAGGTTTGGAAGGCCCGCCGGGCGGGGCTGAGCGACGAAGAACTGCGCGCGGCGGTGCAAAAGGTGGTGCCGCTCAATACCGGCGCGCTGTTCCTGTCGGTAATCGGGCTGATGCTGGTGGTGCTGGGCATCGCCCTGGGGTAAGCGGCCGCGATCAGATCGGCAGGTTGTCGAACTGCGCCTCGATGGCGGCGCAGGTCAGTTCCTCGCACAAGTCGCGGATTGCCGCCGGCACATGTTCACCGGCCAGATCCATCTGCGCGATCATTTCGGCAAGTTCAGGCTGCAGGCTCAGCCGCGCGTCGGGTGTTGCCTGAAGAATACGTTCGTGCAGGTTCTGCAGGTCGCGTTCGAGCATGGTCATGGTTTGTCTCCCTGATCGTGTTCACGCAAGGTTGCTGTCAGACCCCCGCCGCACAATCGCGGCAGAGCGGTGTATCGGGCAAGGTCACAAGACGCGCCTCGGAAATTTCTTCGCCACAGCGCGCGCATACGCCATAGGTTCCCTCGCGCAGGCGCTTCAGGGCGGCGCGGATGCGGGCGACTTCGGCCGCGCTGCTTTCACCGAGCCGTTCCAGCACCTCTTCGTCTTCGCGCTCGACGGCCAACTCTTCCCAATCCTTGGAATGCGGCTCGTCCAGTTCGGCCTCGATCTGGTGCAGGCGGCTGTCCAGTTCCTTGAGCCGGGTAAGCAGCGCCCTGCGATATACGGCGAAATCGCGCATCTGTTTCCTCCTTTGACGATGTAAGAATCTCACATCGGCGGGTGAGCGTCCTTGATCAACATCAACCCATTGATTGAATGATATGCCAAAAACCATATATTACGACTCCAAAAGGTGCAGCCGATGAAACCTGATGTCACGGCCTTCTTCGACGAGGGCACCAACACCATCTCTTATGTCGTGCGTGACCCCGCTGGCAGCGCCTGCGCCATTATCGATTCGGTCCTGGACTTCGACTATGCCTCGGGGCGAACCGGCACCGACTCGGCCGACCGGATCATCGCCCATGTCCGCGAAGCCGGGCTGGACGTGGTCTGGCTGCTGGAAACCCATGTGCATGCCGACCACCTGTCCGCCGCGCCCTATCTGCAGGAACGACTGGGCGGGCGCATCGGCATCGGCGAAAAGATCCGCCTGGTGCAGGACACCTTCGGCAAGGTCTTTAACGAGGGGACAGAGTTTCAGCGCGACGGCTCGCAATTTGACCGGCTCTTCGCCGAGGGCGACAGTTTCCATATCGGCCAGCTGCGCGGCGAAGTGCTACACACGCCGGGCCATACCCCGGCCTGCCTGACCTATGTGATCGGCGATGCGGCCTTTGTCGGCGATACGCTGTTCATGCCCGATTTCGGGACCGCGCGCTGCGATTTTCCGGGCGGTTCGTCAAAGATGCTTTATGCCTCTATCCAGAAAATCCTGACCCTGCCCGACGAAACACGCATCTTCGTGGGCCACGACTACAAGGCGCCGGGGCGTGACGACTACGCCTGGGAAACCACCGTGGCCGAGGAAAAGGCGAAGAACGTGCATGTCGGCGCCGGGCGTGACGAGGACAGCTTCGTGCGGATGCGGGACGAGCGCGACGCGACGCTGGAGATGCCGCGCCTGATCATCCCGTCGCTGCAGGTGAACATGCGCGCCGGCCGGATGCCGCCGGCGGATGACGATGGCGGCGTGTTCCTGAAGGTGCCGGTGAACCGGCTCTGATCACGCCTCCGCCATCCTTGGCGCGCCGGTGACGTCGGCCACCTTGGGGATTGAGCCGGGCTCTTTGCTGGCGGGGGCGGGCGCATCCGTCTCGGGCTGTGGTGCCGGGGCCGGCGCACCGGGTTCATCCGCGGGGCTTGGTGTGCCCTGCCCCGCCGCCAGCGAAGAGCCTGTCAGCCGCAACGCCCGAAACCCGTCCATCTGCCCCAGCCGTGCCCGCGCCGCGACGTGACCGCCGGTGGCGACCAGTTCGACCCGGCCGATGACGGCGGCGCTGACCGGCAGGATCGAACCGGGTTCGAGCGCACAGACATCCGATAGCGGCATCGTCACCCGCGCCAGAACCGCATCGAGCGTGACCGGCGCGCCCAGCGCCACGCCGGCCAGGTCAAAGGCATCGCCTGCCTCGTCGTCGCCGCCGGGATCGGGCGGCAGGCCCGCGCGTGGCGGCAGCATCAGCGCCAGCGTCCCGGCTGACACCCCGCCACCGATATCGATGGTCAGGCGGAACAGGTCGAGATCGCCCTCCCCCACCGCCAGCATCAGCGCGCGGGCATCCGCCACCCGGTCGCCAAAGCGAAAGAGGCCCGACCGATCATCAGGCCTGGTCCAGGCATCGCCCTCTGCCCCAATGGCGTCCCCGGTCAGAAGATCGGCGAAACGATGCATCACCGCGTCTATCAAAGGGGCGGTCATCGCCGCATCGGTGGCTGTGAATGCGCGGTCGGGCGGCGGCGCAGGGCGGACGCGGCCAGTGGTCTGCGCCTCGATCAGGGCCTGCACCAGCGGCGGGTCGAACAGCGCCGCGCCCCGCGCCCCGTCCGGCCCGTCCAGCAGCACGATCAGACCGGCGGTTTCGGCCTCTGCGCCAAGTACGGCGGCGGCAAGGCAGCGCTGTTCGACCGCGCGGACGGTCAGCGCCAGACCGAACAGCCGGTCGCCTGTCGCCTCGACCGCCAGCCGCAGGGCGCGGGCGGGCGACATCGCGCGCGCGTCGAAATCGGCCCGGCCCTGCCGCGCCTTGCGATGGATGACGGTGCTGCTTTCCTGATCGGACATTTCTTTCCGCCGAAACTGGATGGCCCCAAAACTGGATGGCCCCGTGGCCTGCCGGGGCTCAGCCTAGCGGGCCGTGGTTACCAACCCCTTTACCGACGCCGTTATTGCGCGGCACGGCCGACGGTGTCCTGATTGATCGGCAGCGTCACGCGAAAGGCGGCGCCGTCCTGCCCGGGCAGATAGGTGATTTCGCCACCCAGACGGGCCATGATTTCGCGGCAGATGGCCAGCCCCAGCCCGGCCCCGTCGGCTCTGGTCTGGCCGATGCGCGAAAACTTTTCAAAGATCACCGCGTGCTGGTCGGTCGGGATGCCTGACCCGTTGTCGATGAAATCCACGGTCAGCCGGGTGCCCTCGACCTGGGACATGATGCTCAGCCTCGGGATCTCGGCATCGCAGTACTTGGCAGCATTGGCGATGAGGTTGATAAAGACCTGCGCCAGCCGGTCGAAATCGGTGTTCAGCACCACCTTTTCCGCCTCGCGGTCACGGCGGATATCCAGCAGGCCAGACCCGTCCGCCGCCGCAATCGAGCGGTTCAGCACGCCCGCCAGGGTGCCTGACTGGGTGCTCAGCGCGACCTGTCCGTTTTCCAGCACGCTGACATCCAGCAGATCGTCCAGCAGCCGCGTCAGGCGGATCGCCTCTTCCAGGATGATCGAGGCGTATCTGCTGCGCACCTCGTCATCCAGCCCGTCGCTTTCGCGCAGGATGTCCGAAAACGCCCGGATCGAGGCCATCGGCGTGCGCAGCTCGTGGCTGATCTGGCTGAGGAACGCGTCCTTTTGCAGCGACAGCTGGGTCAGCTTTTCATTGGCCTCGCGCAGCTGGCGCGCGGTGCGGGCCTGTTCCTCGGTCTTGGCCTCCAGCCGGCTGGAGTATTCCATGATCTGCGCCGCCTCGTCGGCCACCGCCATCAGGTCCTCGACCGATACGGTGGCGCGGCCGACGATCTGGCTGATCATCGCATGCGCCGTCGCCGCCCCCACCGAGCCCGCAAGCGCGCGTTCGAGCAATTGCAGGAATTCGGTGGTGGGTTCGGGCAGATAGCCGGCAAGTCCCTGGCGGTGCGCCTCTTCGGAAAAAAGCGTCTGCGCCTCGGCCCCGCCCATGATCCGCTGCGCCATGATCAACAGATCCTCGGACTGCGCCAGCCCCCCCGACCAGCTGCCAGGCGTCGCCGAATGCTGGAACACATCGACGAACTGCGCGCCTTGCAGCCGTTCCAGCGGCTCGGGCAGGGTCAGCAGCGACACCAGGATGAAACTCCCGGCATTCAGCAGCAGGCTCCACAGCACGGCATGGATCACCGGGTCCATGCCCTCGGCACCGAACAGCGCCTGCGGCCGCAACCAACCGATGCCCAGGGGCCCGTTTTCCAGCAATGCCTGCGGCAACAGGGCGCTGGGCCCGAAGCTGGGCAGAAAGAGGCAGTAAAGCCACAGCACAAACCCCACGCTGAGCCCCACCAGCGCGCCCGCCCGCGTCGCCCCGCGCCAGATCAGCCCGCCCATCAGCGCCGGCAGAAACTGCGCCGCGCCGACGAACGAGATCAGGCCGATCGCCGCCAGCGCCTCGCCCCCGCCCGACAGCCGGAAATAGGCGTACCCCAGAAACAGGATGAACGCGATCGCCAGCCGCCGCGCCAGCAGCGCCACGTGGCGCACATCGCCCGAGACCATCACGCTACCGCCGGTGAACCACAGCCAGATCGGCATCACGATATGATTCGAGACCATGGTCGAGAGCGCGATCGCGGCCACGATCACCATCGAGGTGGCCGAACTGAACCCGCCCAGGAACGACAGGATCGCCAGCCCGCGCTGCCCCTCGGCCAGCGGCAGGGTCAGGACGAACTGGTCAGGGTTCGACCCCGCCGGCAGCATCTCCAGCCCGACGACGGCGATCGGCACCACGAAGAGGCTCATCAACATCATGTAGGTAGGAAACGCCCAGGCGGCGAGGCGCAGATGGTCCTCATTCTCATTTTCAACCACCATCACCTGAAACATCCGCGGCAGGCAAATGAAAGCCGCCGCCGACAAGAGCGTCAGCCCGACCCAGCGGCTGCCCGGCACCTCCCAGCGGGAGATTGGCGAGGCGTCGATCCGCGCCAGCGTCTGTTCGACCCCGCCAGAAATACCCCAGACCACGAACACCCCCACCGCCAGCAGCGCGAACAGCTTGACTACCGCCTCGAACGCAATCGCCATGACCACGCCATGATGGCGTTCGTTGGCATCCAGGTTGCGGGTGCCGAAAAGGATGGTGAATACGGCCAGGCCCGCCGCCACCACAAAGGCGGTATATTGCTGGCCGGGATAGGCGTCGGTGGCCTGATCCGCCGCAGCAAAGGTGGCGAACGACACTGTGACCGATTGCAGTTGCAGCGCGATATAGGGTGTCAGCCCGATCACCGCGACCAGGGTGACGATCACCGCCAGTATGTTCGATTTCCCGTAGCGCGACGAAATCAGGTCGGCGATGGAGGTAATGCGCTGACTGCGCCCGACCCGGACCATCTTGCGCAGGGTCCACCACCAGCCGATCATCACCAGCGTCGGACCGAGATAGATGGTCACATATTCCAGTCCCGACCGCGCGGCGAAACCGACCGCGCCATAGAATGTCCAGGCGGTGCAGTAGATCGACAGCGACAGCGTATAGACGATGGGCGAACGCAGCCATGCGCCGCGCCCGCGCCGCGCCGCCCGATCAGCGCCGAATGCCACGGCGAACAGGAACGCCACATAAAGCAGGCAGACAACAACAAGAAGGTTGAGCGCGACCATCAGCCCCCTCCGGCGCCGCCGCCCTCTTCGGTATCGGAGCTCAGATAGCGCGACAGCACCCCTGACAGGATCGCCAGCCCCAACCAGACAAGAAACAGGTAGGTCATCACCCAGGCGGTCCGGTTGCCATCGCGCAACGTCTCCACTCCGCCCGCCGGGGTTTCACCGCCCGCGTGCCACAACAGCGGCACCATGAACAGCACCGCCCCCAACAATGGCAGCAGACGCGCGCCGTCAGCCAGACGGCGGCGCCGATAGGTGCGCCGCTGCACGAAGATGGGTTCGCGCGGGGCACTCACGACGCCACCAGATTACGCACCGCGGCCAGGACCTCGGCGTTGGAAAACGGCTTGGTCATGTAGAGGCTGGCGCCGGCGCGCTCGGCCATCTCGCGGTCCTTGTCCTGGCCGCGGGCAGTCAGCATCAGCACCGGGATGTCGCCCAGTTCGGCATCGGCCCGAATGTCCTTGAGGATGTCAAAGCCGTTCCGGTCGGGCAGCATGACGTCGAGGATGACCAGATCGGGCCGGCGCGCGCGCACCGCCTCGACCGCGTCGCGGCCGTTGGAATGGGTTTTCACATCCCAGCCGTCACGACTGAGGATGAAACCAATCGCCTCGATTATGTTTCGCTCGTCCTCGATAAGGACCACGGTTTTTCCCATTCCATCGGTCTCCCCTCCGATTGCGCCGCGAACGAGCACAACTCACTATTGTCAAAGACGCGTGGCCTGTCAAAAGCTGCCGCCGAGAATCGACGGCTCGCGCCGGGCATCGCAATCGTTCAACGGGCACAGACGGCAGGTCATGCCGACCTCCCGGGCGGGGCCCGCGGCCTCGCGCCCGGGGTCGGGCAGCAGCAACATGTGCGGACGCGCCACCGCCGGGCGGTCGAACCGCGCCGGCACGACAATGTCGCTGACCGTCAACGCCAATACCCGCGCGTCGCCCTGCCGCAGCCGCACACGCAGGGGCGTGCCGGGCTGGGCCAGCAGTTGATATAACGGCCACAGCGCACAGGCCCCGGCGGCGCGCGGCATGACGAACCCCAGTGCCGGTTTGCGCAGCATCAGCGTGCCCGATCCGTCACACACCACCAGCCCCACCGGCCCGGCCACCGATTCCGGCAGCATCGCCAGACGGCGAAAGACCATGGCCGTGTCAGCACCGGTCGCGTCGGTGATCGCGTCAGGTTCGAGGCCGTGCCTTGATATCGCCTCGGTCATTTCCTCCAGCGGCAGGCGTCGTGCGTCGAGCACGTAACGTGACAACAGGTCGCGGGTCAGGCTGCGGGCGGCGTCGGTTTCCAACCGCTTCGAACCGGCGATCAGCGCCTCGATGCGCCCCGCCCCGCCAATGCCCTCGAGTTCGGAAAAGTGAAAACCGTAATCTTCCAGAAAGGCGTGCAATTCGTCCTGCGGCGACTTGATGTCGTTGCGGGCGTCGGGCGCGGCCTCAAGATAACGCACCAGCGCCTCGGCCCCGGTCGCCAGCCGCCGGCTGTCTTCGTCCAGGTTGCGGTGAAACCGGTTCTGCCATTCGGGTTCAAGCGCCTGCGTGTCGGCGAGGATCGACGCGGTCGAACGGATTGCCGTCACGGTCGAGATCACCTCGTGCAGCGAAGCGGCCAGATGGGGATCATGCGCCAGGCGGTCGGTCAGCGCCTTTACCGTATCCCCCAGCCCGACACACTGGCGGCCCAACTCGGCCAACAGCGCCGCCCAGCCGGGAAAGCGGGCGGCGAATTCCTCGGCGCGGTCGGCCTCGGCGCCGCCGTGCCCATAGGCCTCTGCCCGCGCGGCGGCCTCGCGCAATGCCGCGATCAGCGTCGCCTCGGCGCCTTCGCTCAGCAAGGCGGGCGGCACGCCCAGGATCTCGGCCAGGCGGATCAGGGTGCTGCCGCCGATTCTGCGCCGGTTGTGTTCGATCAGGTTCAGGTACGAAGCCGAGATGCCGGCGCGGCGCGCCAGCTCGGACTGCTTGAGGCCGTTCATCACGCGGCGTTCGCGGATGCGGCTGCCGATCATCAGGGTCTGGGCCATCGCCGATTTCCGATTGAATCGCGGGGGTTCCCCCCTCCGATACAAAAAAATTTACAAAATAGCGACGGTCTGCGTCCAATTTTTTACAAAAAAAACGTTTCGGCAAAGCTCATTGTTGCGAAATTTTCTTGTGCGCTGCGATAATTGCTTTGCACATACATGTGTTTCCGGAGTGCGGAGGAGCGACCCCGGAACGTTTCTTTAACGGGAGGATATCAATGTCCAAATCGAATCTTACGCGTCGCGGTCTGCTAAAGACCGGCGCCGTGGCCGGCTCCGGCCTCGCGCTGCCGACGATCTTTACCGCGCAGTCCGCGTCTGCCTTTATCAACGATCCGACTGGCGGCACCGTCACGCTCGGCTTCAACGTACCGCAGACCGGCCCCTACGCCGACGAAGGCAACGACGAGTTGCTGGCGCAAAAGCTGGCCGTCGAGCACCTGAACGGCGAAGGCGACGGCGGCTGCCTGAACACCTTCAGCTCCAAGGCGCTGCGAGGCAACGGCATCCTGGGCAAGAAGGTCACCTTTGTGACCGGCGACACCCAGACCAAGTCGGACGCGGCGCGTGCATCGGCCAAGTCGATGATCGAAAAGGACGGCGCCATCATGATCAACGGTGGTTCGTCCTCGGGCGTCGCCGTTGCGGTTCAGGGCCTCTGCCATGAGGCGGGCATCATGTTCATGGTCGGCCTCTCGCATTCCAACGACACCACCGGCAAGGACCGCAAGGCCAACGGCTTCCGCCACTTCTTCAACGCCTACATGTCGGGCGCCGCGCTGGCGCCGGTGCTGGCCAAGGAGATGGGTAAGGATCGCCGCGCCTATCACCTGACTGCCGACTACACCTGGGGCTGGACGCAGGAAGAATCGATCGTCGCCTCGACCGAGGCCATCGGGTGGGAAACGGTCAACACCGTCAAGACCCCACTCGCCTCGACCGACTTCTCGTCCTACATTGCGCCGGTCCTGAACTCGGGCGCCGACGTGCTGGTTCTGAACCACTACGGCGGCAACATGGTCAACTCTCTGACCAACGCGGTTCAGTTCGGCCTGCTGGACAAGCAGGTGAACGGCAAGGACTTCAAGATCGTCGTTCCGCTCTATTCGGAACTGATGGCCGCAGGCGCCGGCGAGAACATCAAGGGTGTGCTCGGCTCGATGAACTACAACTGGCAGCTCGACAACGAGGGCTCCAAGGCGTTCGTCAAGTCGTTCGGTGAAAAGTACGGCAAGCCTCCTTCGAACTCGGCCCAGACCTGCTATTCGCAGGTTCTGCTGTATGCCGACGCCGTTGAACGTGCCGGCAGCTTCAACCCCTGCGCCGTTGGCGAAGCGCTGGAAGGGTTCGAGTTCGACGGCCTGGGCAACGGTCCGACCCTCTATCGTGCCGAAGATCACCAGTGCTTCAAGGACGTGCTGGTGGTGCGCGGGGCCCAGAACCCGACCTCGCAATACGACACGCTGGAAATCGTCGAGGTCACTCCGCGGGAGCAGGTCATGTATCCCCCGAACCACCCGATGTTCGGCGGCGACGCTGCCTCCCTGGGTGAGTGCAACGACGGCGCCTGAACGCGCTGAAGAACCCGGCCCGGCCGCGCCCCGCGCGGCCGGGCTGCCGGTTCCCGACACTGCCAGATCGATCCGTATTCTTCTAACCCACGGGTGGGGCAAATGGACGCAATTATCCTGCAAATTCTCAACGGGCTCGACAAGGGCTCGGCCTATGCGCTGATCGCGCTGGGGCTGACGCTGATCTTTGGCACGCTCGGCGTGGTGAACTTCGCCCACGGGGCACTGTTCATGATCGGCGCGTTCTGCGCCGTCACACTGCAAAAGCTGCTGAGCCTGAGCTACGTGGTCATCGACGAGACCAAGACCGATTTCATGGGCAATCCGCTGAAGGTCCAGGCGCCCTATGTCGAAAAATGGTTCGGCCCCGAAATCGGCGAGGCGATCATCAACTGGTCGGTGCCGCTGGCGATCCTGTTCTCGATTCCGGTCATGCTTGCCATCGGGGTCGCGGTGGAACGCGGGCTGATCAAGTATTTCTATCGTCGTCCGCACGCCGACCAGATCCTGGTGACCTACGGCCTGGCCATCGTGCTGCAGGAAATCATCAAGTATTTCTACGGCGCCAATCCGATCCCCACCCCGGCGCCGCCAGCCTTTGCAGGCAGCGTCGACCTGGGCGTCGCCCTTGGCTTCGATCCCAACGCAATCATCTATCCGTCCTGGCGGCTGATCTATTTCGCCTTTGCCGCGCTGATCATCGGCGGTGTGTTTTCCTTCCTGCAATTCACCACCTTCGGGATGGTGGTGCGCGCCGGCATGGCCGACCGCGAGACAGTGGGCCTGCTGGGTATCAACATCGACCGCCGCTTTACCATCATGTTCGGCATCGCCGCCGCGGTGGCAGGACTTGCGGGGGTGATGTACGCCCCGATCAATTCGCCCAACTATCACATGGGCATGGATTTTCTCGTGCTCAGCTTCGTCGTCGTGGTCGTCGGCGGCATGGGCAGCCTGCCAGGCGCGGTCCTGGCGGGTTTCCTGCTGGGCATTCTGGAAAGCTTCGCATCGACAACCTGGGCCACCACGACCATTCCGGGCATCAACCAGGTCATCATCTACCTTGTCGCCATCATCGTCCTGCTGACGCGTCCGCGCGGTCTGATGGGACGCAAAGGCGTGATGGAGGACTGAACCATGCTGGGACTTAACGGCAGAGACACCACCCTTCTCGTGATCGTCGCCGCGCTGGCACTCCTGGCGCCGTTCATTCTGAACCCGTTTCCGACCGACAGCGGGCTGGCGCAATTCAACGCGGGCTATCCCGACCTGATGCAGCGCTTTGCGATCTTCGGCATCTTCGTGATCGGGTTCAACATCCTCTTTGGCCTGACCGGGTATCTCAGCTTTGGTCACGCCGCCTTTCTCGGGGTCGGCTCATACGCGGCGGTGTGGATATTCAAGCTCTTCACCTACAACGTTGTGCCGGCGATCCTGTTCAGCGTCGTGATCGGCGCCATCTTCGCGCTGGCCATCGGCTTTATCAGCCTGCGGCGCTCGGGCATCTATTTTTCGATCCTGACGCTGGCCTTTGCGCAGATGTCCTTTGCGCTGGCCTATTCGGTGCTGTCGAACCCCAAGTTCAACCTGACCAACGGTGAGACCGGGCTGCAGGTCTATGCCGACGATCCGCAGATGTTCCACGGCGACCACCTGCCCAACCTGCCCCACCTCTTCGGCCTGTCCATGCGAGCCAACTACGAGATGAGCGTCGGCGCCTGGGACTTCAACTTCAACGCCGGCTACTATGTCTGCGCGGCGCTGCTGCTGATCATGTTCTACCTGTCGATGCGGATCTTCCGTTCGCCGTTCGGCATGATGCTGCGCGCGATCAAATCCAACCAGACCCGCATGACTTATACCGGGCTCAACGCGCGCCCCTATGCGCTGGCGGCCTTTGTCATCTCGGGCATGTATGCCGGGCTGGCCGGCGGGCTGATGGCGGCGGTCGATCCGCTGGCCGGGGCCGAACGGATGCAGTGGACGGCAAGCGGCGAGGTGGTGCTCATGGCCATCCTCGGCGGCACCGGCACGCTGATCGGCCCGATCTTGGGTGCGGGGTTCATCAAGTACTTCGAGAACATCTTTTCGAAGATCAACGACAACGTGCTGCATGGCTGGTTCGCCTTTCTGCCCGACGGGTTGGAGGATTTCATCGTCGCTATCCTGCACCCGTTCATCGGCAAGGGCTGGCACCTGACGCTGGGTATCCTGTTCATGCTGGTGGTGATCTTCCTGCCCGGCGGCTTGGTCGAGGGTGGCCAACGCATCGGGCGTCTGTTCCGCCGCAAGTCCGGCAAGGACGACGCCGAAAAAGCCACCCAGTCCACCCCAGCGGAATAAGGAGACCGGACCATGGGAATTCTTGAGGTCAAGAACGTCAACAAGCGGTTCGGCGGTCTGCAGGCGCTGGGTGACGTCAACCTGAGCGTGGAGGAAAACTCCGTCCACGCCATCATCGGCCCCAACGGCGCGGGCAAGTCGACGCTGCTCAACGTGCTGATCGGCAAGCTGGCCCCCGATACGGGATCGGTCCTGTTCGACGGGCAGTCGGTCTTGGGGCGCAAGCCCTACGAGATCAACCAGATGGGCATCAGCCGCGTCTTTCAGACGCCAGAGATTTTCGGCGATCTGACGGTGCTGGAAAACATGATGATCCCCATCTTTGCCAAGCGCGACGGCGCCTTTCGCATGCGTGCGCTGGAAAGCTCGGTGAACGAAAAGGAGGTTCTCGAACAGGCCGGAGAGATGCTCGAAAGCCTGAACATGGCGGACAAGCGGCATTTCCATTCCGCCTCGATGTCGCGCGGTGACAAGCGGCGGCTGGAAATCGGCATGTGCCTAGCGCAGAACCCGCGCCTGCTGCTCTTGGACGAACCCACCGCCGGCATGGCGCGGGCCGACACCAACAACACCATCGACCTGCTCAAGCAGATCCATGACGAGCGCGATATCACCATCGCGATCATCGAGCATGACATGCACGTGGTGTTCAGCCTGGCCCAGCGCATCACCGTGCTGGCGCAGGGTTCGCCGCTGGTCGAGGACACGCCCGACAAGATCAAGGGTCACCCCAAGGTGCGCGAAGCGTATCTTGGCGAATCGGCGTGAGAGAAGGAGAGAACCGATGAACGTCAAACCCGACTTCTCGAAGGGTCACAATTACGCCGAGACTTCGCCGGCATTCCTGTCGGTGTGGGAAATGCAGTCCTATTATGGCGAAAGCTATATCGTCCAGAACATCAGCTTCAATGTGCACGAGGGCGAGATCCTGGCGCTGCTGGGCCGCAACGGCGCCGGCAAGACCACGACGCTGCGCTCGATCGCGCGGATGAACGACCCCCAGGTGCTGCACGGCGAAATCTGGCTGGATCACCAGCCGCTGCACAAGATGAGCAGCCACCAGGCGGCCCAGGCTGGCATCGGCCTGGTGCCCGAGGACCGGCGCATCATTCCCGGCCTGACGGTCGAGGAAAACCTGGAACTGGCCCAGATCGCACCGCCCATCGGCTGGAGCATCGACCGCCTGTACGAGCTGTTTCCCCGCCTCGGCGAACGGCGCAAGCAGGAGGGCGTGACGCTGTCGGGCGGCGAACAGCAGATGCTGGCGGTGGCCCGGGCGCTGGCCCGCGACATCAAGGTGCTGCTGCTGGACGAACCCTATGAGGGGCTCGCCCCCGTGATCGTCGACGAGATCGAAAAGACCCTGCGCGTGATCAAGGAGCAGGGGATGACCACGATCATCGTCGAGCAGAACGCCGTGCGCGCCTTGGAACTAGCTGATCGCGCTGTTATCCTTGATACTGGTGGCATCGTATTCGACGGCACCGCGGAGGAGGTTTTGGAAAACGACGAGCTGCGCGCCGAGTATCTGGCCATCTGAGGCCGGCCGGCGCTGGCATGCCTTCGCATCGTGCCTGCAGGACAGGCCGATGGAACTTGATGGAACACGACATAGCAAGGGTCCGACATGACCGAACACAAGACATATCCCCCCAGCCCGGAATTCGCCGCCAATGCCCATGTTGACGCAGCGAAGTACGAAGAGATGTACGCCGCTTCGGTGAACCAGCCGGAAACCTTCTGGAAGGAACAGGCCAAGCGGATCGACTGGATCAAGCCCTTTTCCAAGGTCAGGGATGTCAGTTTCGAGTTGGGCAATGTCTCGATCAAGTGGTTCGAGGATGGCCAGCTGAATATCGCCGCCAACTGCGTCGACCGGCACCTTGCCAGCCGCGGCGACCAGACGGCCATCATCTGGGAACCCGACGACCCCAACGCCGAGGCCCTGCACGTCACCTATTCCGAACTGTCGAAGCAGGTGAACAAGCTGGCCAATGTCTACAAGCAGCTGGGCGTCGGCAAGGGCGACCGCGTTGTCCTGTACATGCCGATGATCCCCGAGGCCGCCTATGCCATGCTGGCCTGCGCCCGCATCGGCGCCATCCACTCGATCGTCTTTGCCGGCTTTTCGCCCGAGGCGCTGGCCGCCCGCGTCAAGGGCTGCGAGGCCAAGCTGCTGGTCACCGCCGACCAGGCCCCCCGCGGCGGCCGCGCCACCGCGCTCAAGGTAAATGTCGACAAGGCGCTGGCGATCTCCGGCGACGTGCAGACCCTGGTGGTGGCGCGCACCGGCGCGGACGTGCCGATGAAGGACGGACGCGATCACGCCTATGGCCCGCTGATGGAGGCCGCATCGGACAAGTGCGAACCCGAAGCGATGAACGCCGAGGACCCGCTTTTCATCCTCTACACATCCGGTTCCACCGGTGCGCCCAAGGGCGTGGTGCACACCACCGGCGGTTATCTGCTGTACGTGGCGATGTCGCACGAAATCGTCTTCGACTACCATGACGGCGACGTCTACTGGTGTACGGCCGATGTCGGCTGGGTCACCGGGCACAGCTATATCGTCTATGGGCCCCTTGCCAACGGCGCCACGACGCTGATGTTCGAGGGCGTGCCGACCTGGCCCGACGCCTCGCGTTTTTGGCAGGTGTGCGACAAGCACAAGGTCAACCAGTTCTACACCGCGCCCACCGCGATCCGCGCGTTGATGGGTCAGGGCAACGACTATGTCGAGAAATGCGACCTTTCCAGCATCAAGCTGCTGGGCACGGTCGGCGAACCGATCAACCCCGAGGCGTGGGAGTGGTATCATACCATCGTCGGCAAGGGCAAAGTGCCGATCGTCGATACCTGGTGGCAGACCGAGACCGGCGGCCACATGATCACCCCGCTGCCCGGCGCCCACACGCTGAAGCCCGGCGCCGGCCAGAAGCCGTTTTTCGGCGTGCAGCCAGTCGTGCTCGACCCGCAGACGGGTGAAGAGATCACCACCAACCCGGCCGAGGGTGTGCTGTGCATCAAGGACAGCTGGCCTGGCCAGATGCGCAGCGTCTGGGGCGATCACGCACGGTTCGAAAAGACCTATTTTGCCGACTACAAGGGTTATTACTTCTCAGGCGACGGCTGCCGGCGCGACGAGGACGGCGATTACTGGATCACCGGCCGGGTCGACGACGTGATCAACGTCTCGGGTCACCGCATGGGCACGGCCGAGGTCGAGTCGGCGCTGGTCGCGCACCCGAAGGTGTCTGAGGCCGCGGTTGTGGGCTACCCCCACGACATCAAGGGCCAGGGCATCTATTGCTATGTCACCCTGATGGCCGGCGAGGAACCGTCAGAGAAACTGCTCAAGGAACTGCGCGACTGGGTGCGCCAGGAAATCGGCCCGATCGCCAGCCCCGACCTGATCCAGTGGGCGCCGGGCCTGCCCAAGACGCGTTCGGGCAAGATCATGCGCCGCATCCTGCGCAAGATCGCGGAAAACGACTATGGCGCGCTTGGCGACACCTCGACGCTGGCCGATCCCGGCGTGGTCGACGAGCTGATCGACAACCGCATGAATCGCTGAGGCTTCTTTCGTGTCGGGCCCGCGCGGCCCGTCGCAACCTCCCTGGCCGGTGCGCAGTGCACCGGCCTTTTTCATGGCGGATCGTTTCGGGCGTATTCGCACCTGCCCGACACCGTGGGGCAGGGTTTCCCGTGGCTGCTGTTGCTGGGGGTGCTGGGTATGCCCGGCGACACGATCCTGTTGCGCGCCACCCGCCACCCGCCACACCGACCGGCCGGCCGGCGATGGTGGCCAACACGCTGATGGCGCCCGGCACCCCCTGCCGCCCTGTCGAGGACGGCAAGGACGTTTGCGCCTGACCGCACCTTACCGCGCGACAGCGGCAAGGTTCTGCCGGCGCGGGGCGGGGTTGACCTCGATTAAGGCGGCGACACCCGCGCCGTGATACAGAAAACGCGACGGGCCGACCGATAGCCGGCCCGCGACAATCTGGAGGACATGATGAAAATACCCGCAATCGCATTGGCCTGTACCGCCGCGTTGACGCTGGCAGGATGCCTTTCCCCTTACGAAGAACGCCAGGCCGGCGGTGCGCTGATCGGTGGCGGGCTGGGTTTCCTGACCGCCAAGGCATTCGACGCCAACAGCAACTGGGTCGTGGTCTCGACGCTCGCAGGGGCTGCCGCGGGCACGCTGGTGGCGCGCAACACTGCCGACAACACCTGTGCCTATGCCACCGGCGACGGCCGTTATCGCAGCGGCCCCTGCTAGTAAGGCCGGGCCGGACTTACCTCAGCCCCGCCCGCGATAGGGCGGCACCCCCTGGTCGGGGATCCATACCCCCTCGGGCATGGGTCCCGTCTGCCAGAACACGTCGATGGGAATGCCGCCGCGCGGATACCAGTATCCGCCGATCCGCAGCCATTGCGGCTCCAGGAAATCTGCCAGCCGGCGGGCGATGGAGATGGTGCAATCCTCGTGAAAGGCGCCGTGATTGCGGAAACTGCCCAGATACAGCTTGAGCGACTTGGATTCCACCAGCCACTTTCCCGGCACGTAGTCGATCACCAAATGGGCAAAGTCCGGCTGCCCCGTCATCGGGCAGAGCGAGGTGAATTCCGGCGCGGTAAAGCGCACGTTATAGGCCACGTCCGCCTGCGGGTTTTCCACCCTTTCCAGCTCTGCCTCGTCGGGGTCTTGCGGCAGGCGCGTCGCGCCGCCCAGCTGCGTGAGCCCCTGATAGATGTCCTTGTCGCTCATCTCGCTTCTCCTCAAACGCCGCGCTTGTTGCCCCACAGCATGACATGCAGCTGCGGCAGCACCCGCACGGAAAACCAGCGGTCCTGCATCACCCGGTCGACCAGCCAGCGCATACGTTCGTCGATTCCCGCCTGATCGACCGTGGCGCTGTCATCGTCGGGCGGTGGCGGGGTGTGGTTGCCTGGTTGCAGACAGACCGGCAGACCGGGAAACCGCGCCGCCGCATCCCGCGCCCAGCCGTAATCGACCTCGTCGAAAACCACGATCTTGAGCACGGTCTCCGCCTGCCCGGCCGCATCGACACAGGCCGCGACGGTGGCCCAGTCGGTTTCCATCCCGCTCGACGGCGGCTTGGGCGACAGCACCAGCATGTCGAGATCGCGAAACCAGTCCCGCATCACGCTGCCCTGCGTTTCCATCGCGAAGCCGTGGCCCCTGTCCCGCCCTGCTGCGATCAGCGGTCCCAGCGGCTGAATAGCGGGGTTGCCGCCCGACAGCGTTACCAGCACCGGCACACCGCCCGACAGGCGTTCAACCTCGTCCAGCACCGTGCCCACGCTCATCGGCACCCATGTATCACGATAGGCCGCATCGACCGCGTGCAGGCTGTCGCACCACGAACAGCGGAAATCGCAGCCACCGGTGCGCACGAACACGGTCGGCCGGCCGATCAGCGCCCCCTCGCCCTGGATGGTCGGCCCGAAAATCTCCGAGATGCGGATCGCATCCCTCACGGCCGGTATTCCGCCCATGTCTTGGGGGTTTCGCTGACACGCACGGCGCTGGTTTCGGGCCAGCGCGCGGCGCACCAGTCGTAAAGATGGCGTGCCAGACGTTCAGCCGTCACGCAACCGTCGCCAAGCACGTCGTTCAGGTGCCGGTGATCAAGCTGGTCGTCGATATAGGCCTTGAGCGGCGCCAACTGGTGGTAGTCGCGCACAAACCCGTATTGATCGAGCGCCTCACCCGCAAGTTCAACAACCACCACATAGTTGTGCCCGTGCAGCCGGGCACAGGGGTGCCCCTCGGCCAGCCCCTTGAGCTGGTGCGAGGCGGAGAACGCAAATTCCTTGGTAATCCGGTACATCAGCCCCGCCCCACTGCCTGCAGCCAGTAGTTCGGGTCGTCATAGTCCGTCGGGTCGTCCACCCCGGCAAGGTCGAACGCTTCGCGCCGCTCGACACAGGTGCCACAGCGCCCGCAATGGCGCACGCCACCCTTGTAGCACGACCACGTTTCGGCAAAGGGGGTGCCGTTGCGGGCACCCTCGGTGACGATATCAGCCTTGGAAAGCTGCACGAACGGCGCCTCCAGCGTGATTTCGGCCACGCCCTGCAGCGCCTCATCCTGCATCCTTTGGAACGCGTCGATGAAACCGGGGCGACAGTCGGGATAGATGAAATGATCACCGCCATGCACCGCCACCGCCACCGCGCGGGCCTTGCGTGCAGCCGCCAGACCGAACGCCACCGTCAGCATGATGGCGTTACGGTTGGGCACGATCGTCAGCTTCATCGTCTCTTCGGCATAGTGGCCGTCAGGTACCGCGACCTCGTCGGTCAGGGCCGAGCCGGACAGCATCCGCCCCACGCCGGAGATGTCGATCACCTCGTGCCCCACGCCCAGCCGCGCAGCACATGCAGCGGCGCTTTCCAGCTCTTTCACATGCCGCTGTCCATAGTCGAACGACAAGAGGCCGCCCAGCCTGCCCTGGGCTGCGACCTTGTGTGCAAGCGTGACCGAATCGAGCCCGCCCGAACAGATGACAATGGTATTCATGACTTCGAACCCTTGTTTTGTTGATGCGGGTAGGCTGCGACCGCAAGAACGCCCATCTAGCGCCCAGAGCCCGCGATGACAAGGGCAGGCCCGCGATCACGATCTGTGGCGGGATGGAAAATGCACCGCTTTTCTTGTCTCACCGCATGGCATATAAGCGGCCCGAACCGCGAGGCGACGACACTCGCTGCTGGTCGAGGACTGCAATGCCCAAAAAATCCCACGACGATGATGTAGACTTTATCCGCGCACTGGCGGAACTGCTTAACGATAACGACCTGACCGAATTGCAGGTCAAGCGCGACTATGGCGAAAACGACAGCCTGAACGTCCGCGTCAGCCGCCGGCAGGAGGTGACGACACAGGTCATAGCCCAGGCGCCCGCTGCGGCCCAGACGGCATCCGCTGCCGCACCGGCAGCACCCGGCGCCGCCCCCGCCGCTGCTGAGACGGCAGAGGATCCAGCCCATCACCCCGGCGCCGTCACCTCACCCATGGTCGGCACCGTCTACATGCAGGCCGAGCCGGGCTCGCCCCCATTCGTTTCGGTGGGCGACCAGGTCGCCGAAGGCGACACCCTGCTGATCGTCGAGGCGATGAAGACGATGAACCACATCGCCGCCCCGCGCGCCGGCACCGTGCGCCGCATCCTGGTCGAGGATGGCGCGGCAGTCGAATACGGCGCCCCGCTGATGATCGTCGAGTAGGCCGCGCCATGTTCGACAAGATCCTCGTGGCCAACCGTGGCGAGATCGCGCTGCGTGTCATCCGCGCCGCGCGCGAGATGGGTATTCGGTCAGTAGCGGTGCATTCCACCGCCGACACCGACGCGATGCACGTGCGCATGGCCGACGAATCGGTCTGCATCGGCCCTGCCCCGTCGTCCGACAGCTATCTTTCGATCCCGTCGATCATCGCCGCCTGCGAGGTGACAGGCGCGCAGGCGATCCATCCGGGCTATGGTTTTCTGTCCGAGAACGCGAATTTCGTGCAGATCGTCGAGGATCATGACATCGCATTCATCGGCCCGCGGGCGGAACACATCCGCATCATGGGCGACAAGATCACCGCCAAGGAAACCATGCGCGACCTCGGCGTGCCCTGCGTGCCGGGCTCCGAGGGCGGTGTGTCCGACCTGGCCGAGGCCAAGGCGCTGTGCGCCGAGATCGGCTATCCCATCATCGTCAAGGCCACTGCCGGCGGCGGCGGCCGGGGGATGAAGGTTGCCCGCTCCGAGGAAGAGCTGGAACGCGCCTTCCTGACCGCCCGCTCCGAGGCCAAGGCCGCCTTTGGAAACCCCGATGTCTATATCGAGAAATATCTCGGCCGCCCCCGTCATATCGAAATCCAGGTTTTCGGTGACGGCAAGGGCAACGCGGTGCACTTGGGCGAGCGCGACTGCTCGCTCCAGCGTCGCCACCAGAAGGTGCTGGAAGAGGCGCCAGGCCCCTGCATCACCGACGAGGAACGCGAACGTATCGGCGCCATCTGTGCCAATGCCGTTTCCCGGATAAACTATGCTGGCGCGGGCACCGTCGAATTCCTGTACGAGGATGGCGAGTTCTATTTCATCGAGATGAACACCCGCCTGCAGGTCGAACACCCGGTGACCGAGGCGATTTTCGGCATCGACCTGGTACGCGAACAGATCCGCGTGGCCGAAGGGCTGCCGATGTCGTTTACCCAGGACGACCTGAAAATCAACGGCCACGCCATCGAGGTGCGCATCAACGCCGAGAAGCTGCCGGATTTCTCGCCCCGGCCGGGGCGGATCACGCAGTTTCACGCCCCCGGCGGGCTGGGCGTGCGGATGGATTCGGCGCTTTACGACGGCTACATGATCCCGCCCTATTACGATTCTCTGATTGCCAAGCTGATCGTGCACGGCAGCGACCGGAAAACGGCGCTGTCGCGGCTCAACCGCGCGCTGGGCGAGTTGATCGTAGACGGGGTCGATACCACGGTTCCGCTTTTTCATGCGCTCTTGCAGGAAGAAGCGATCCAGACGGGCGACTACAACATCCACTGGCTGGAGACATGGCTGGAAACCAACCTGCAAGGATGAGCTTTGGGTTTCGGCGGCGTGCTTTGTCCCGCCGCGCCGGCGTTTTCCCTTGGCCGATCCTGCCAGTGACCGGACTCCACCGGTGAAAGACGACACGCCCCCCCTTACGCCCCGACTGCTGCTGTCGGCCTATGCGGCGGGCATCTTTCCCATGGCGGAATCGCGCGATTCGGCAGAGATCTTCTGGGTCGATCCGCGCTGCCGGGGCATCCTGCCGCTTGACGGTTTCCACATTTCGCGCTCGCTGGCCCGCCGCATCCGGTGCGGCGGCTATCAGGCGACTCTGAACGCCGATTTCGACGCCGTTGTCGCTGGTTGCGCCGACCGCCGCGAAACGTGGATCAACGACGAAATCGCCCGGCTGTATGGCGAGTTGCACACCAGCGGCCATGCCCATTCGCTGGAAATCTGGCAAGATGGCGCGTTGGCGGGCGGGGTTTACGGCGTGGCAATAGGGGCGGCATTCTTTGGCGAAAGCATGTTTTCACGCCGTACCGATGCCTCGAAACTGGCCCTGGCGCATCTTACCGATCATCTGTGGCGCTGCGGTTTCGAATTGTTCGACACCCAGTTCATTACCCCGCACCTGGCCTCGCTCGGCGCGGTAGAGGTTTCACGCGCCATCTATCGCCGGCGCTTGCGCGCGGCGCTGGCAAAACCCGCCTCGGTCAATGCGCGCCCGTTCGACCCGTCGGCTCAGTCGGTCTTGCAGCGCAGAACCCAGACGTCATAACGGGGATGTTCCATCGCGTTCAGCGCCGGGGACGAGGCCAGCATCCAGCCAGAGAACAGCTCATCTCCGGTGGCGGTGTCGGTAATGGTCAGAAAGGCATACGCCTCGCCTGCCGGGTCGTCGGCGGGATAACGGCATTCATCCAGCCGCACCGTCAGGCGGCCGAAACTGGCCTGCGCCCCGGTTGCAAGGTCCATATCGGTGACGCTGGCATTGACCTTGTCCAGCCCGCGCAGCAGCGCGCCGGTGCCCTGAGTGACCTCGGCCTCCTGCGCGGCGGCGACCAGCGGCAACACCGCGGCCAGCAACACCCCGGCAGCCGCCCTGATCATTCCGCTGCCGCCTCTTCGTCTCCGGTGACAAATTTCATCAGCAGCCCGACCAGGCTGACCGAGCCCTGAGTGAATTCGATCTCGTCGCCGGACGAAAGGGAAAAGGGCGAACCGCCCGGCAGTATCTCGACGTAGTTGCCGCCCAGCAGCCCCTCTGACGAGATCGCAACTGCACTGTCATCCGGCACGTCGATGCCCTCGCGCACCGAAAACCTGGTTGCCGCGCGATAGGTCTGGGGGTCGAGTTCAATGTTGGTCACGCGGCCCACCTTGACCCCGGCCATGCGCACATCGGTGCCCACCGTCACGCCATCGGCGCTGCGGAAACTGGCGTGCAGCGGATATTCCTTTTGCCCGCCGGAAAAGCCGGTGACCTGCCCGGCATACACCATGAACCCGACCGCGATCGCCAGAACGGCGGTGCCGACAAGAACCTCGGTCGTCTGTTCAGTGGACATAGCCTAAGCCATCCTCGTGGCGCGCGGCGTCATTCCGGTTGCCACGCCTCGTAATCGCGCCGCTCCACCGGTTGAACCCGCCGGATCGACCCTGCCGGGGCATAGGCCATCGCCGTCCCGGTAAGGTTTTCCTCGTGCGGCTTTTCCCAGGGCTTGTGCGGCAGCGGGGTTTTGCTTGGCACTTCGTCAAAGGTGTGATGCAGCCATCCGTGCCAGTCGGGGCTGATGCGGCTCGCCTCGGCCTCACCGTTGAAGATGACCCAGCGCCGCTTGTCGTCGCGGTCGCGGTAAAAGACGTTACCCTCGGCGTCCTCGCCCACCCGGACGCCCTTGCGCCAGGTATAGAACTGGGTGTTGAGCGTGGCCCCGTTCCACCAAGTCACGGCGCGCAGCAGCGTGTTGAGAAGCCCCATGAAAACCCTCCGGTGATCGTTGACCCCGATATGGCGCATCGGGCGGCAAAGGTCCAGTGCGACGGCGCCGCATCCGGGTGTATCCGCCCACCGCACACCCGGTCACGGCCTGTCAGGCGCTGGCGCCTTCCTTCTTGGCGTCGGCATAGATCATCAGCGGCGCGGCGTCCGATGTCACCGCCTCTTCGTTGACCACAACCTCTTCGACGTTTTCCATTCCGGGCAGGTCGAACATGGTGTTGAGCAGGATATCCTCGAGGATCGAACGCAGCCCACGCGCACCGGTCTTGCGCTGGATCGCCCGCTTGGCGATGGCCTTGAGCGCATCATCGGTAAAGGACAGCGATACATTTTCCAGCTCGAAGAGGCGCTGATACTGCTTGACCAGCGCGTTCTTGGGCTGGGTCAGGATGGTGACCAGCGCGTCCTCGTCCAGGTCCTCCAGCGTGGCGATTACCGGCAGACGACCGACGAATTCGGGGATAAGGCCGAATTTCAGCAGGTCTTCGGGCTCCAGATCGGTAAAGATCTCGCCCACGCCGCGTTCGTCTACGTCGCGCACATCGGCGCCAAAGCCCATCGCGCTGCCCTTGCCACGCTGCGCAATGATCTTGTCGAGCCCGGCAAAGGCGCCGCCGCAGATGAACAGGATGTTCGTGGTGTCAACCTGCAGGAATTCCTGCTGCGGATGCTTGCGCCCGCCTTGCGGCGGGACCGAGGCAACCGTGCCCTCCATCAGCTTCAGCAGCGCCTGCTGAACCCCCTCGCCCGACACGTCGCGGGTGATCGAGGGATTTTCCGACTTGCGGGTGATCTTGTCGACCTCGTCGATATAGACGATGCCGCGCTGCGCGCGTTCGACGTTGTATTCCGACGATTGCAGCAGCTTGAGAATGATGTTCTCCACATCCTCGCCGACATACCCGGCCTCGGTCAGGGTGGTGGCGTCGGCCATGGTGAACGGCACGTCGAGGATGCGCGCCAGCGTCTGCGCCAGCAGCGTCTTGCCACAGCCGGTGGGGCCGATCAGCAGGATGTTCGATTTCTGCAGCTCGATCTCGCCGGCCTTGCCGGAATGGTTGAGCCGCTTGTAGTGGTTGTGGACCGCCACCGACAGCACCCGCTTGGCCATCGACTGGCCGATCACGTAGTCGTCCAGCACGTCGCAGATTTCGCGCGGGGTCGGCACACCCTCGCCCGAGCGGATGCCGGCGCTCTTGGTTTCCTCGCGGATGATGTCCATGCACAGTTCGACGCACTCGTCGCAGATGAACACGGTCGGTCCCGCGATCAGCTTTCGCACCTCGTGCTGGCTCTTGCCGCAGAAACTGCAGTAGAGGGTGTTCTTGCTGTCGCTGCCTGAGCTGTTCGCCATCATTTACCTTTCGGGCCCTGGCCCCGCGCCGGGGTGCGCCGGCGCCTGTCGTCCTCATGCTTTTCCGGTCAGCTTAGGGCAGCATCCCGGGCACCTCAATGTGAAAATTGACCGCGGATGCCCCACCCGTGTTGCCGCTGTGCCGGCCTTATTCGTCTGGCTCCGGCGCCCGGTTCTCGACGATTTCGTCGATCAGGCCCCAAGCCTTGGCCTCGGACGGATCGAGAAAATAGTCACGCTCCAGCGCCTCTTCGACCTTTTTCAGCGTCTGGCCGGTATGCTTGACGTAGATCTCGTTCAGCCGCCGCTTGAGTTTCAGCGTTTCCTCGGCGTGAATCATGATGTCGGTGGCCTGGCCCTGGTACCCGCCCGAGGGCTGGTGCACCATGATTCGGCTGTTGGGCAGGGAAAACCGCATGTCCTTGGCCCCGGCCGCCAGCAGCAGCGAGCCCATGCTTGCCGCTTGGCCGATCACCAGCGTGCTGACCTTGGGCTTGATGTACTGCATGGTGTCGTAGATCGACAGTCCCGAGGTGACGACGCCACCGGGGCTGTTGATGTACATGCTGATTTCCTTCTTGGGGTTTTCCGCCTCAAGATGCAGCAGTTGCGCCACGACCAGGCTCGACATGCCGTCATGCACCGGACCGCTGAGGAAAATGATGCGCTCTTTCAGAAGGCGCGAGAAGATGTCGTAGGCGCGTTCGCCGCGGCTGGTCTGTTCGACCACCATCGGCACCAGCGTGTTCATGTAAACGTCATAGGGGTGCTGCATCATCCGCCTGCCTGATTGATCTGTCCGAGCGTTACGTTCGAGGTCTTGCCAGAGTCTTAGTGTCGTGTACGGGGGGCTGCAAGGGCCGCCGGGTTATCCGGCGCCGCGGCGCGGCCTCGCAACCGTGTTGCCACAGCCCGAGTGCCACAAATTCTGCATTTTTCGTACCTATTTGCGTCTGCAGCTTTTGCAACCTGAGGCTTTTGGTACTAGATACTATCGGAATTGGATGGAACCGTCGCAGATGTCACCTTACGCATTGAAAACCGAACCTGGTCCCGTAGACCACCTCAGCATGTCTGAAAACGCGCAGCAAGCCGCCGATTTTCTCAAGGCGATCAGCCACGAGGGACGGATGATGATTCTGTGTCACCTCGTCACGGGCGAGAAATCGGTGGGCGAACTGGAACGCCTGCTTTCGGCGCGCCAGGCGGCAGTGTCGCAACAGTTGTCGCGCCTGCGGTCCGAGGGGCTCGTCGTGCCCCGGCGCGAGGGCAAGACGATCTATTACAGTCTCGCCGACGACCGCGCGCGTAAGGTGCTCGAATTACTCTACGATCTTTTCTGCGTGAATAGCTGCAAGGGGTGACGCCCTCCGCCGCAGCGTAACGCCATGAAGATCGCCACCGCCGCCTATCCGCTCGACGCGCACAAAAACTGGGCCGACTATTCCGGCAAGATCGGCGACTGGGTGGCCGAGGCCGCCGGCAACGGCGCGCAACTGCTGCTCTTTCCCGAATATGCCGCGATGGAACTGGCGATGCTGGCCGGCCCCAATACCGCCGCCGACAACGAGGCCGGCATGCGCGCCGTGTCCGACCGGATCGGCGACGCCGATGCCCTGCATGCCGATCTGGCCGCGCGCCACGGCGTTCACATCTGCGCCGCCTCGGCCCCGGTCTATGACCCGGCGTTCGGCCCCCGGCCCGTCAACCGCGCGCGGCTGTTCACGCCCACCGGCGCGATGGGCGTACAGGATAAGCAGATCATGACCCGCTATGAACGCGACACCATGCGCGCGGTGCCGGGCGGGCCCCTGCGGCTGTTCGACACTGCGCTGGGAAAGATCGGTATCTTGATCTGCTACGATTCCGAATTTCCCTTGCTTGGCAGGTCGTTGCGGGATGCCGACATCATTCTGGTGCCGTCCTGCACCGAGGCGCTGGCCGGCTATTCCAGGGTACGCATCGGTGCCATGGCCCGCGCGCTGGAAGGCCAGTGCGTGACGGTCATGTCCTCGATCACAGGCCCCGCCGCGTGGTGCCCCCATGTGGACGAAAACACCGGCCGCGGCGGCATTTTTGGCCCGCCCGACACCGGCTTTGCACCGACAGGCATCCTGGCCGAGGGGCAGCTATCGCAACCCGGCTGGACGTATGGCGAGGCCGACCTTGCCGCTATTGCCCATGTGCGCGCCAATGGTCACGTTCTGGGCCAGGCCCACTGGGGCGAACAGAAAGGGCGCGACAGCCATGTCACGGCCGAACCGCTGCGTTGACAAAGCCCTTGAAAAACACGGCGAATGGGAGCATGTAAGCTGCGTTCCGCAACCTGGCGGAATAGCCAATGAAGGAGAGACCATGGCCAAGGAAGATACGCTCGAATTTCCCGGTGTCGTGAAAGAACTCCTGCCCAACGCGACGTTCCGGGTCGAGCTTGAAAACGGCCATGAGATCATCGCGCACACGGCAGGCAAGATGCGCAAGAACCGCATCCGTGTTCTTGCAGGCGACAAGGTGCAGGTCGAGATGACCCCCTACGATCTGACCAAGGGTCGGATCAATTATCGCTTCAAGTAAGCGATTACAGCCCGGATGAAACTGATCCTCGGATCGGCCAGCCCGCGCCGGCGCGAGCTGCTGGCGCAGATCGGTGTCGTGGCCGATGCCGTTCGCCCGCCCGAGATCGACGAAACCCCCGAACGTGGCGAACTGCCCCGCCCCTATTGCATCCGCATGGCCAGGGCCAAGGCAGAGGCGGTCGAGGCCGACGCCGACGACATCGTGCTGTGCGCCGATACCACCGTCGCGGTCGGCCGGCGCATCCTGGGCAAACCCGCCGACGCGGCCGAGGCCGAGGCTTTTCTGCGCCTGATGTCGGGCCGGCGGCACCGCGTCATCACCGCCGTCGCCATTCGCCGTGGCGAACGGATATTGCAGCGCTGCGTCATGACCGCGGTCAGGATGAAACGCCTGTCCGATGCCGAAATCGCGGCCTACCTCGCCACCGGCGACTGGCGGGGCAAGGCCGGCGGCTACGGCATCCAGGGTCCGGCCAGCGCGCTGATACCGTGGATCGAGGGGTCGTTCACCGCCGTGGTCGGGTTGCCCTTGTGCGAAACCGCCGGACTGTTGCACGCCGCCGGCTATCCGATGTGGAAGGCAAGCACATGAAGGGCGCGGTTATTGCACTTGATACGATCCAGGGGCACGAGGCGGCGGCGCTGATCGAGGACGGCCGCCTGAACGATCTGCTGATCGACTGCGCCGGGCCGCGCCCCGGCACCATCTACCGCGCCCGGATCGGCCGTCCGGCCAAGGGCCAGGGCGGGATGTTCCTCGACACCCCCGATGGCACGGCCTTTCTACGCCAGACCAGGGGGCTGTCACCCGGCGCCCCGCTGCTGGTGCAGGTCACGGGCCATGCCGAACCCGGCAAGGCGCTGCCGGTGACGGCAAAGCTGCTGTTCAAAAGCCGCTATGCCATCGTCACCCCCGGCGCGCCGGGCATCAACGTCTCGCGCCAGATCCGCGACGACGACATGCGTGACCGGCTGCTGGAAATCGCCCATGCCACGCTTGATGGTGTGAAGACCGGGCTGATCCTGCGCTCGGCCGCCGCCGACGCCGACGAGGACGCCATCGCCGAGGACATCCGCGCGATGGCGGAACTGGCGACACAGGTTCTGGGCGATGCCGAAGGCCCGCCCGAAAAACTGGTTGATGGCGACGGCCCCCATGCCCTGGCCTGGCGCGACTGGACCGTGCCCGCCACGCTGGTGCAGGAGCCGGGCGCATTCGCCGATCACGGCGTCACCGACGCGATCGAGGCCCTGCGCAACCCCGAAAGCCCCCTGCCCGGCGGCGGCAGCATCGTTGTGGAGCCAACCCGCGCCCTGGTCGCGGTCGACATCAACACCGGCGGCGACACCTCGCCCGCGGCGGGGCTCAAGGCCAATATCGCCGCGGCGCGCGAACTGCCGCGCCAGTTGCGGCTGCGGGGGCTTGGCGGGCAGATCACGCTCGACCTCGCGCCGATGGCCAAAAAGGACCGTCGCGGTTTCGAAACCGCCCTCAAGGCCGCCCTGCGCCGCGATTCCATTGAAACCACAGCCGTGGGCTGGACGCCCTTGGGCCACTTTGAGCTGCAGCGCAAGCGCGAGCGCGTGCCGATCCGGGAGGTGCTGAAATGACCTGCCCCGTCTGCAGCAAGGAGACAGTCCATCGCTTTCGCCCGTTCTGCTCCAAACGCTGCGCCGACGTCGACCTGGGCAAATGGCTGCGAGGCGATTACGCGCTGCCTTCGCGCGATCCCGAAGATAGCGAACGCGCCGCCGAAGAGTTGAGCAGAAACAACCCCGAAACACACTGAAAAACGGCCAGATTCCCTCTGGACACACTCACGAAGCTCGCCTAGAACGCCTGCACCCGAACGGCCCAGACCGTTGAACCCGTGCCCGGGTAGCTCAGGGGTAGAGCAGTGGATTGAAAATCCTCGTGTCGGTGGTTCGATTCCGCCCCCGGGCACCATTTAAAAAGCTGATATAATTGTGTTTTCTGCTCATGACTGATCCTCGTTTCGGTTAGGTTTGACGCTTTTCTGCGAAGGTTTGACACTTTCGGCCCGCCTTCGGTTCTCTTCTTCCAGTGTCGCCATGGTCGCACGGTTCTTGTCGGCAAGGTTCGCTGACCGTGAATAGTGCCGCGCCATGGACGGTGTTTTCTGCCCCAGAAGGTCCGCGATGCGGCGTTCATCCAGCCCCGCCTCGTGCAAAGTCGTGGCAACCGTGTGCCGCAAGCCCTTGAGGGTCAGGCCTTTTTCGATAAGGTCTTCATTCTCAAGGGCGGTTTTGAAGCGGTGCCAAACAGTCGAAAAGCCGTTGTAGGTCCACGCCTCACCGCGCGAATTGGAAAGCACGGTTTCGGCGTCGTGGCTTGGCATGCGGTCGAGCGCTGCTTGAAGGGTCGGGCTGACCGGAATCGCGACTTCTTCGCCTGTCTTGCCGCGCACGCCCCAAATTGTCCCGTCATCGACCTGATCATTCCGTAATCGTAGGGCGTCGGACTGAACCGCGCCGGGTTTGCCGGAGGCTCCAACTCCTGAGTAGGATGGAGCATCATGAGCAAGACGACGAACAAGTATTCCCCCGAAGTGCGCGAGCGTGCCGTTCGCTTGGTTTTGGACAATCCCGGGCAGCATGAGAGCCGCTGGTCGGCGATCCTGTCGATTTCTGCGAAGATCGGTTGCGCGCCGCAGACGCTGAACGAGTGGGTCAAGAAGGCCGAGGTGGATCGCGGTGATCGCGGCGGCATCACGACCGAGATGGCCGAGAAGCTGAAGGCTTTGGAGCGCGAGACCCACTACCTGTGGCGCTCGGTCGATCACGAGGGCGAGGTGCTCGAAAGCTTCGTGACAAAGACATCCTGCCCTTGGTGAGACTGGTGCGCATCCGTCTGACACCGCCGACAAACAGCCTTATCGCAGGCCTTCGTTGATGCTGTTCAGAACCTTGCTGCCAGGGCAGAGCTCATCCGTGCTCAGCTCGTTCAGCGGCTTGCCGGCGAGCTTGAGGTTCTGGTTGAGATCCTGAGTATTGGGGTCAAGGAACAACAGCCCGGTCAGAATTCGGCCGTCGTCGTGTGCCTCCTGTACCGCAAGCATCGCCGCATTGCGGTCATCGGTCTGATAATCGACGCTGGCCTTGCGCAACTGGATGACCGAACCGTCGTGCAAGGTTACCCCCCGGCTGGTGCCGGCATCGTATTGGGTGCGGATCTCATCGCGCATGGGGACGTAATCAAGCGGCATGACATCGAGATGCTCGCGGGTTTGGGCATAGCTCTTGGTGGAACCGACATGATTGTTGAAGGTCACGCAGGGCGAGACGACATCTATGAACGCGAACCCGTTATGCGCCATGGCGGCGCGGAACAACGGTTCCAGCTGCTCCTTGTCGCCGGAAAAGCTGCGGGCGACAAAGCTTGCCCCCTGCAACAGCGCGAGGCTGGCAAGGTCTATGCCGTCGAAGGAATTGGCGGCGCCCGATTTGCTGATAGAGCCCAGATCGGCGGTGGCGCTGTCCTGGCCCTTGGTCAGCCCGTAGCAGCCGTTGTTGGCCACGATATAGGTCATGTTCACGTTGCGCCGGATCAGGTGAATGAACTGGCCCATGCCGATCGAGGCTGTATCTCCATCACCCGAGACGCCGATATAGGTAAGGTCACGGTTCGCCAGGCTGGCGCCGGTGGCCACCGACGGCATTCGACCGTGCACCGAATTGAAGCCGTGGCTCTTGCCCAGGAAATACGTCGGCATCTTCGAGGAGCAGCCGATGCCTGACAGTTTGGCGATCCGGTGCGGCGGAATTGAGGACAGGAAACACGCGTTGCGAATTGCCGCCGAGATGCTGTCATGGCCGCAGCCCGCGCAAAGGGTTGAAATCGCCCCGTCATATTCGGCAACGGTAATGCCCAGCGCGTTCCTTGGCAGGCCCGGGTGGCGGAATTTCGGTTTGATATAAGACATCAGGCGGTCTCCGGGTGCAGCGGGACGACATCGGCGCTCTTGGCGCTCAGGGCTTCGCGGATCTCGCGGGCGATCTTGCGCGCAGTGATCGGCGTGCCCGAATAGTTCAGGACCGGGATCAGCTTGCCCGGCGGGATTTCGCATTCATTGATAATCAGCCGGCGCATCTGCCCGTCGCGGTTCTGCTCGATCACGAAAACCAGGTCGTGGTCGTGGACGAACTGGTCCACGCTTTCATGGAACGGGAAGGCGCGTATGCGCATGGTGTCGATGGAAAACCCTTCATCTGCCAGCATTTCGACCGCCTCATAGGCGGGCGAGGCCGAGGTACCGAAAAACAGCGCCCCGAGTTTCAATGTGGTCTTCGGGGTCTCGACCGCGATCGGCGGATGGGTCTTGGGCGCCGGCACATAGCTCTTGGCGGTCTCGAACTTGCGCAACAGGCGATCCATGTTCTGAACGTAGTCGTCGCCGCTTTCGGAATAGACCGCCATCTCGTTCTTCGATGAGCCGCGGGTGAAATACGCGCCCTTGTCGGGATGCGTGCCCGGCAATGTGCGATAGCATATGCCATCGCCGTCCACGTCCAGATAGCGCCCCCATCTTTCGACGTTGTCCAGAGCCTTGGCATCCAGAACCTTGCCGCGATCCATCCGGTAATTATCGTCCCATTCCAGCGGTGGCGACATCCAGTCATTCATCCCGAGATCGAGATCCGACATGATGATCACCGGGGTCTGCAAACGTTCCGCGAGATCGAATGCCTGAACCGTCATGTCGAAACACTCGCGCGGGGTGGCCGGAAACAGCAGCACCTGCTTGGTATCGCCGTGGCTGGCGTAGGCGGCCGCCAGAATGTCGGATTGCTGCGAACGGGTGGGCATGCCGGTTGACGGGCCCGACCGCTGCACGTCGATCAGCACCACCGGCACCTCGGCGAAATAGGCCAGACCCAGAAACTCGCTCATCAGCGACAGGCCGGGGCCGGAGGTGGCGGTGAAAGCCCGCGCACCGTTCCAGCTGGCGCCCACCACCATGCCCATGGCGGCAAGCTCGTCCTCGGCCTGGACAATGGCGAAATTCCTCTTGCCGGTGCCGGCGTCGATCCGCAGTCGTGCCGCATATTTCGCGAAGGCATCGACGACCGAGGTTGACGGCGTGATCGGATACCAGGCCGCAACCGTGGCACCGCCATAGATCGCACCAAGCGCGGCGGCCGTGTTGCCATTCATCAGGATGTGCCTGCTTTCCAGGATATGCGGCGCGTCATTGCCCCCCTTCTGCAGCCGGATCGGAAGCGGGCAGTCGAAGGTCTCGAGCGCGAAGTTGTACCCCAGATCGAGCGCATGCGCGTTTGACGAGATCAGCTTTTCTTTGCCCTTGAACTGGTCGTTCAGCAGGTTCTTGAGAATCGGAAAATCGATGTTCAGCAACGCCGCCATCGCCCCGACATAGACAACGTTCTTGAGCAGTTGCTGCAGGCGCGGGCTCTTGAATTCGCGCATGCAAATTTCGGTCATCGGGATACCGAGATAGGTAATGTCGTCCCGCTTGAGGTGCGCTTCGAGGGGTTTGGTGGAATCATACACGAAATAGCCGCCGGGCTCGATGCTGGCGATGTCCTTTTCCATGCTTTGCGGGTTGACGCAGACCATCAGATCAACACCGCCACGCCGACCCAGACACCCTTTGGAACTGACCCTCACCTCGTACCAAGTCGGCAGGCCCTGGATGTTCGAAGGAAAGATGTTGCGCGGACTGACAGGGATGTCCATGCGAAAAATCGCCTTTGCGAACAAGTGGTTGGCGCTGGCCGATCCAGAGCCGTTCACATTTGCGAACTTCACCACGAAATCATTGATGCCACTGATCTGTTTCATTCGACCTCCACCAGGTCAGGCGACGCTTTGGCCATGTTGTAAAAGAACATCTGCATGTCCCACGCGGTTGTCGGGCACCGTTCGGCGCATAATCCGCAGTGCAGACAGACATCTTCGTCCTTGACCAGAACCCTGCCCGTGTCGAGTGTGTCGGAAACGTATATGTCCTGGTCGGTGTCAAGCGCGGGAACCGTCAGGCGGCCGCGCAGGTCGTCCTCGGCGCCGTTCTCCACGAAACTGATGCAACTGGTCGGGCAGATATCGGCGCAGGCATCGCATTCGATGCAAAGAGTATGACTGAAAACGGTCTGAGCATCGCAGTTGAGGCAGCGTTCGGCCTGTATGAACGCGGTCTCGGGATCAAAGCCAAGCTCCACTTCGAGCGCGCGATCCTTCAGAGCCCGTTCCAGTTCCACCAATGGCACCGCCTCGCGCTTATCGGCTATCGGCGTGTTGGCATAGCTCCATTCATGGATGCCCATCTTCTGGCTGAACAGATTGACATGGGGTGCCGGGCGTTCACCCGGATCCTTGCCACGGCAGAACAGATCAATCGACACCGCCGCCTTGTGGCCATGCGCCACGGCGGTGATAATGTTCTTGGGGCCAAACGCCGCGTCACCGCCAAAGAAAACCTCCTTGCGGGTGGATTGCAGCGTCTCGTCATCATTCAGGATCGGCGTTCCCCAGCTGGTGAACCTGATGCCGGTCTCCTTTTCGATCCAGGGAAACGCATTTTCCTGACCGATCGCGATCAGCACGTCGTCGCAGGGAAAGAACACAAGCTCTTCGCCGGTGGGCACCAGTTCGCGGCGGCCGTTGTCATGGTAAACGGCTTTGACCTTTTCGAAATTCATGCCGACCAGCCTGCCCTTCTTCAGCACGAACTCGCGAGGCACGTGGTTGTCGATGATCGGAATGCCTTCGTGAATGGCATCTTCCTTTTCCCAGGGCGAAGCCTTCATCTCGGCGTTGGGGCTGCGCACGATGACCTTGACGTCCGCGCCACCCAGACGGCGCGCGGTGCGGCAGCAATCCATCGCGGTATTGCCTCCGCCCAGGACGATCACCTTCTTGCCGATCTTGTCGGTGTGATTGAAGGCGACATTTGCCAGCCAGTTGATCCCGATATGGATATTGGCATCGGCTTCTACGCGCCCGGGCAGGTTCGGCAGATCACGCCCTTTCGGGGCGCCACAGCCGACATAAACGGCGTCATAGCCCTTGGTCAGGATGTCGGCCATGCTGTCGATATAGGTGTTGAAGCGGGTCAGGACACCCATGCCCAGCACATACCCCACTTCCTCGTCCAGAACGCTGTCGGGCAGGCGGAATGACGGGATTTGCGACCGCATGAAGCCCCCGGCCTTGGCTTCGCCCTCATAAAGATGCAGCTCGAATCCGAGCGGGGCGAGATCGCGCGCCACGGTCAGCGAGGACGGCCCGCCACCGATCAGGGCGATCTTCTTGCCATTCGCCGGCCCAGCCTTCGGCAGACGATCGGCAACATCATCCTTGAAATCGGCGGCCACCCGTTTCAGTCGGCAGATCGCAACCGGCTCTTCCTCGACCCGGCCCCGGCGGCAGGCCGGCTCGCAAGGGCGGTCACAGGTCCGGCCCAGCACTCCGGGAAACACATTGCTCTCCCAGTTGACGAGGTAGGCATCGGTGTATCTTTGTTGCGCGATGAGGCGGATATAGAAAGGCACCGGAGTGTGCGCCGGGCAGGCATACTGGCAGTCGACAACCTTGTGGAAATACTCTGGATCGGTGGTATCTGTCGGTTTCAATTCCACTACCTTTCGCACAGGTGCCGTCAAGGGAACTCGGGTCGAGCCCGGGCCGGCACCACCCTACCCTGCCGGCGTGACAAAACAATATCCATTCAAAATATTCGAAACCAGCCCCATCTGCTCTGGATCCGCTGGTACGACACCATCGAGGGGCGGTGTCAAAGGAACATAGGTTGAGGCGGGGTTGGCATCGCCCTACCCTGCCTTGTCAGAGAAAAATCCTGTCGTAGGGTTTTCGGTGCGGATTTGGGCTGGCTTGTTTGGGCGTTACTTGGCGACAACCAAGTAACCAAGGGAATTATGCCAGAGTCTCAAGGCTCAGGACCGGGGAAGAACGAACGAGTCCGGGCAATCTGACAATACCCCGCCTCCTGCTCCTTGATCATCCCGATTATCTGCGCTTCGGTGAAACGGCTCTTTCGCATGTGTCTGCTCCTTCGCGGTTGGCGCAGACTCTACATCATGGGGAGGGATTTCGCGGAGGGCAGGTCATTTCATAAACAGCGACGGAAAATCCCCCCGACCACGTAAAGCACTTGAAGCATGGCTCTCGATCTTGGTTGCTGTAGGGTCTGTGCAAGTGCTCCATCGGATCGGACCGGCGAATGAATGAAACGCAACGCGAAATCGAAGCTTCTCTTGGCCTCGGAAAATCTACACGCCATCCCCTGAAATGGTTGGGATGGATCGGCGCAGCGGTCCTGGTTGGGGCGCTGGGGGTCTGGTGGATGCAAGGCGCCGAAGAGCGCGCCCAAGTGAGCTATCTTACCGAAACGGTCACCCGGGGAGATTTGACGGTGACTGTTTCGGCGACGGGCACGATCGAACCGACCAACAAGGTTGAGATTTCATCCGAGCTGTCCGGAACGATCGCCGAAGTGTTGGTGGATTACAATGATCCCGTCAAAGCCGGACAGGTGCTGGCCAGGTTGGACACAGTACAGTTGGATGCCCAATTGTCTGTCCAGGTCGCCAGCCACGCGGCTGCCGAGGCACAGCTGGCCAGCGCCCGCGCCAGCCTGCTTGAAGCGGAGGCGGATTTTGAAATTGTCCGGCAACTGGATCAGCGCGGCGTGACGTCGCAGACTAACCTGACCGCCTCCAAGGCGGCTTTGGAGCGCGCGCGCGCCAGCGCGGCCAGCGCGCAGGCCAACGTGGATCTGGCGCAGGCCCAGCTGGAATCGCAGCAGGCAATCCTGAGCAAGGCCACCATCGTTTCCCCGATCAACGGTGTGGTGCTGGACCGCTCGGTTGATGCCGGGCAGATCGTCGCCGCCAGCCTGTCAGCGCCCGAGTTGTTTTCCATCGCCGAGGATCTGACACAGATGGAGTTGCAGGTCGATGTGGCCGAGGCTGATATCGGCCGCATCAAGGTAGGAGACAAGGCAAGTTTCACCGTCGATGCCTATGATGACATGCTGTTTCCGGCCCAGATATCCATGGTGCGCTATGCATCGGAAAGCGTCGACGGTCTGGTCACCTACAAAGCGATCTTGTCGGTCGAGAATGATGATCTGTTGTTGCGCCCCGGCATGACGGCCACGGCGGATGTGATCGTCGCGCAATATGACGACGTGCTGCTGGCGCCCAATGCGGCCCTGCGCTTTGCCCCGCCGCAGGTGGTCGAAGAGGAATCGTCGGATGGCGGTGGCGGCTTGTTGGGGCTGGTCATGCCGTCGCGCAACCGGGGCGGCGCCACGCGGGCGGTGTCCGACAGCACCGTTTGGGTGTCTCGCGATGGGGCGGCTGTCGAGATCCCAGTTGAAACGGGCGACAGCGACGGCTTGCAAACCATTGTAACCGGCGGCGATCTGGCAAGCGGAGATCAGGTCATCACCGATATGATCGAAGGCAATTAAGATGGCCGATAGCAAGGATGCGAGTGCGCCCGTTATCGAACTGCGCAACATCACGAAGACCTACGGCCACGGCGAAGCAGAAGTGCGCGCCATGGATGGGGTCAGTCTGTCGATCACAAAGGGAGAGTTCGTGGCGATCATGGGGCCGTCCGGGTCGGGCAAATCGACGGCGATGAACATGATCGGCTGTCTCGACAGCCCCACCACCGGTGATTACCTGTTCAACGGCGTGCATGTCGGTAATCTGACCAAGGACCAGCGCGCAATCCTGCGCCGCAACTACCTGGGGTTCGTGTTTCAGGGGTTCAATCTGCTGCCTCGCACCTCTGCGTTGGAAAATGTGGAATTGCCGTTGATTTACAAGGGCGTTCCCGCCGCCGAGCGACGCGCACAGGCGCTGGATGCGCTGGCAAAGGTCGGGCTGAAGGGGCGCGAACACCACGATCCATCGGAATTGTCGGGTGGCCAGCAGCAGCGCGCAGCGATTGCCCGGGCTTTGGTCGGCAATCCCCAGGTCATTCTGGCGGATGAGCCGACGGGCAATCTGGACACGAAACTCTCGCTGGAAATCATGGAGTTGCTGAAGCTGCTCAACGAACGCGACCACATCACCATTGTCATGGTCACCCACGAGGAAGACATGGCCACTTACGCCCAGCGGGTGATCTGGATGGTCGATGGCCAGATCGAACGCGACGGACCGCCCTCCGAAGTCTTCGGCCACGAAAGGCACAGCGCATGATCTGGGAAACGATCCGCCTGGCGATCCAGGCCATCTTTCGCAACACCTTGCGCTCGATTCTGACGGTGCTGGGCATTGTCATCGGCGTGGCCGCCGTGATCGCCATGGTGACGGTCGGGCAAGGCAGCTCGGACCAGGTGACGGCGGATGTGGCCAAGCTGGGCACAAACGTGCTGATGGTCATGCCCGGTGCTGGACAGATGGGGCCGGGCAACAATTCCGTCTCGGCGGCGCTGGATGCCAAGGATGTTGAGGCGCTGATTGATCAGCTTTCCAGCGTGCGCACCGCCGCCCCCTACAATCAGACCAGCCTGAACGCGGTTTACGGCACCGAGGACACTCGCACGTCCGTTGCCGGCACCGATAATCGGTATCTCGACGTGGTCGATTGGCCGGTTGTGCTGGGGCGTAGTTTTCTGCCTACCGAGGAAAGCTCGGGCAAAGCCGTGTGCATCATCGGCGAAACGGTGCGTCAGGAATTGTTTGGCAACACCGATCCGATTGACGAGAAAATACGCCTCAAAAATGTAACCTGCGAAGTGATCGGCCTGCTCGAGGCCAAGGGGGCCTCCAGTTTCGGCTCGGATCAGGACGATATCGTACTGATGCCGATCAAGGCGTTTCAACGCCGGATCACAGGGTCAACGGATATCACGATGATCTATGTGGCCGCCGCCACCACCGTGTCTACGGATCGCACCCTGACCGATATCGAAGCGCTGATGCGCGAACGCCGCCGCATCGGCACCGGTGAGGAAGACGATTTCAATGTGCGCGACATGAAGCAGATGGCGTCAATGCTGACGGGGATCACCGATGTGCTGACCGGCCTGCTATCCGCCGTCGCGGCCGTCAGCCTTCTGGTCGGGGGGATCGGGATCATGAACATCATGCTCGTGTCCGTGACCGAACGCACCCGCGAAATCGGCATTCGGCTGGCTGTTGGTGCCACCGCCAATCAGGTTTTGCTGCAATTTCTGGTCGAGGCGATCGTGCTTTCCATGATTGGTGGCATTATAGGCATCCTGCTGGGCCTTGGGCTTGCCGCGGTTGCCTCCAACTACATGGCCATTCCGTTCAGTCCGGACCCGGTCATCGTGGCGATTGCATTCCTGTTTTCGGCCGCCGTAGGAGTGATCTTTGGATATTTCCCCGCGCGTCGTGCCGCACGTCTGGACCCGATCGAAGCCTTGCGCCATCAATGAGAAATCATCGATTATCTCAGCCTCGACCCTGCCTCACCTGATTTCAATTGCGGACGCCGCCTGAAGCTTCGAAGGAGCATGGGCTGAACAAGTGTAAAGCCGGCGTCTTGGTGCTCGCCGTGGCGGGCGACGCTGGCGCTCAGGGTTTTCAAGTTGGCCTCGATGGCGGCGGCGCGGGTAGGGTCGCCGGCGAGGAGGGAGGCGGTGAATGCCTCCATGTCGGCGTAGTGCGACACCCGGTCAAAACGCAGGTTGGTCGCGGCAGTCAACGTGAAGCGATCCATCGCGGCCTGCGCTGCGGCCCGGATCTCGGTCTCGTCGTCGATCGGGCGCAGCACCTCGAAGAGTGGACCCTGGGCCATCGGTTCGACGACGACAACGAGCCCGCCCGGCCGGGTGACGCGGCCCGCCTCGGACAGCGCCGCGTCCATGTCCGGTACCGGCACATGATGTAGCGAATTCAGAAAGACGGTGGCATCGAAGCTGTTCTCCCGATGAGGGAGTGCGGCGGCGGAAGCCACGTGGAAGGTCGCGTCTGGAACCAGCGCACAAGCGCGGTCGATTGCCTCTGACTGGGGGTCGATGCCCTCAACGTCGAATCCGCGTGCGGTAAGGGCACGGGCGAGGCCGCCAGCGCCGCAGCCGATATCCAGAACGCAGCGCGCGCCGTTCAGTTCGGAAAGGATAGCGTCGAGAACTGGATTAGACATGGGCGGCTTCGTCTCCGATGAGGTCGATGTTGATATCCCGGCGCTCACGTTCGGCGCGCGGATAGTGGCTTTGCCCGCGGAGCACTTCAAGCCAGCGCGCAGCCTGCGCTTCCGGCCCGTTGTTGTCACACGGGTTGATAAGTTGGCGGTTCTCTTCGAGCTTCAAGCGATGGGAGCGCCACTTGAGGACGAGTTCGATGCGCACCTGTTGGCGCGCGTCGAATTCCCGGTCGTGGGTAACGTGCTTCGGCGCCAGGACCTCTTGCGGCGCGTAGGAGTGCAATGCGCGGGGCGTGAGGCCATGACGCCTGCAGGTCCCTTGAAAACCCCGCGGCGCACGGTTGATGGTTTCGACGTCAACGTCCATTTCAGCCTCCGGCTTGTTCCAGCAGGCGTCGGGCGCGAACGACGACCGGGATGTCCACAAGCTTGCCGTCGAGACGGATCGCGCCCTTCGCGCCTGCTTCTTCGGCAGCAGTCACGATTCGACGTGCCTGTTCGATCTCGCCATCGGACGGAGAGAAGCCAGCGTTGACGCCCTTGACCTGCCGGGGGTGGATGCACAGCTTGCCGCCCATGCCCAGTCCGCGCGCCGCGGCGCAATCCGCCGCGAGTTGGTCGTCATCGTCCAGCGCCAGCGTCACGCCATCCACCGGACCGGCAAGCCCGGCGGCGGTGGACGCCAGCACGAGCACGCTGCGCGCGTGAAGCAGACCGCATGTGTCGTCGGTGATGCCGCACTCGGTCATGAAATCGACGCTTCCGAAAAGCAGACGGGCGACGCCCGGGACGGCGGCGATCTCGGCTGCGCGAAGAACGCCCGTGGAACTTTCGATCAGCGGCAGCAGGGAAATGCCATCGTTCATTCGGGACAGGATCGCGCGGCATTCGTCAGGGCTTTCGGCCTTGGGAAGCAGGACCGCCGTCAGATTCGGGTGCGAGACAAGGGCGAGGTCGTCCTGGTAAAACTCGGTACCGGGCGGGTTGATGCGCAGCGCAGCGCGGTTGCCGGTATCGAGCCATGCCTTTACCGCTTGTCGCGCCGCGTGCTTATCGGACGGGTTCACCGCGTCCTCGAGATCGAGGATCGTGCAGTCAGAGCCAGCGGCAACGGCCTTGTCGAAACGGTCCGGTCGGTCACCGGGAACAAAAAGGAAGGAACGTGCAGTGTTCATGAAGGTGTCTCGCTGATTTGGCGTTCTCGGCCGGTACCGCCGAAGAAGAGGAAGAGGGACATCGCCGCCATGATGACGGCGGCTGCGGTGAAGGCGACGGCGAAACCGGCGTGGGAAACGATCACGGCAAAGGCAGGGGGGCCCGCGACGACACCGGCATAGGTCATGAAAAGCGCGGCGCCTGTCGCCGCACCGACGCTTTCTTTGGGGGCTATGCGCGCGACCTCGGCCAGGAATACACCGTTCCACCCAATGGCAGCCGCGCCAAAGACGGCGGCGGTAATGACGATCAAGAAGACGGCACCGTTTCCCGCCTCGATCGCGAAAAGGGCCGAGCAAATAGCCGAAAGAGCAGCGATGATGGCAAGCAGCGGACGGGTGCCGAGGAAACGGTCGGCGCACCAGCCCCAGCCAAGACGCCCACCGACGCCCGCCGCCTGCGAGATCGCCATGATTGTTCCCGCCACCGCAAGCGACAGGCCGCGCGCCTCTGTCAGGAAGGTCACGAGATATCCCGTCAGGATCAGCTGCATAGCGGCAAACACGAAGGAGACGAACGCCAGTCGGCGCAGCGCGGGATCTGCGAAGATGTCCTTCAGCGCCTGCAGCATCCGCATTCCCTTGCCCGGATTGCGGTCGCCATCAAGACCATTGCGCACTATCTGCGCCAGAAGGGCCATCCCGATGCAAGCTGCGATGGTCAGCCCAACCGCGCTGCGCCAGCCAAACACAAGCGCAAGGGGTGGCAAGGCAAGACCGGCAAGGACACCGCCGATCGGCACGCCCGTTTGCTTCAGGGAAAAAACCAGGCCCATGCGATGGCGGGGCGTGCTTTGCGCGAGCAGATGTGAACTGGCGGGCGTCACGACGCCATATCCGAACCCTATGAGACCGGCACCCGCTGCGATAGCAGGGGCGGTCCCGGCGAGCGACACACCCAGTCCCGCAGCGACGAGGATAAGCGCGATCTGACTGAGACGGACGGCGCCGAACCGGCGCACCAGGCCGCCCGAAAGCAGGCTGGAAATCGCTGCGGCGCCGTAGATGATCCCAACCTGAACGCCGACAAGGGCGGCCCGCATTCCGATCGACCCGGCGATGTCGGGCGCGAGAACGGGGCCGGTCAACGCTGCTGCGGCAGTGATGGCCTGAATGGCGAGCGTTACGCCAAGGACGACCCAGGGGCTGTTCATGCCTCTTCCGGTGCGCGGGTCTCGACGCGCAGCGTGGTGGAGTAGCTGAACCGGTCCGCGGGATGCAGCGAAATCGCCGTTTCATAGCTTTCGCCTTCGGACGAAACGTAGGTCCGTGACACACGAAGGCCCGGCGCGCCGCGGTCTGTACCAAGCCTGCGCGCGGCTTGGTCACTGAGGCAGACCGCCTCGATGTTCTGTAGAATTTCGGAAGTCGTGATGCCGTACTCTTTCTCGATCAGCGAATAGAGCGGTTCTGAGGGTGTTACCAAACCGTCGGCGATGCCGTGGAAGCGCCGCGCAATCCAGATCTCGGTCAGGGCGACCAGCGTATCGGGGCTGCTGGCGAGGAATCGTTCACCGGAAAGGTGCAGCCAGCTCTTTCCGACGGGCGATCCGATCAGTTCGGCAAGATCGGACTGGGCAGTCACTTTTTCGGATTGCGTGATCCGCAGCTTCACATCACGCACGTAGCGCATCAGATCAGAGGCGTTCTCGCCCACCTGGACATAGCGCGATGCGATCCGGTCCGCGCGAACGGTGGTACCGATCCCCGCCTGCCGGTGAAGCAGCCCGAGATCAACAAGACGTCGAAGCGCCTCTCGCACGGTGTGGCGCGAAACATCGAACTCGCGGCACAGTTCAGTCTCGGGCGGCAGTAGGCTGCCGACCGGATAGCGGCCCGCCTGGATGTCTTCCAGCAACGCTTCGGCAAGAACGGCATAGCGTGTCCGACCGCCGAAACGCGATGTCTTTTCGGAACGAGTCAATTGATGCTCTCCCTTTCCTCCTTGTCGAGGTTCGATCCCAGGTACTCGTCGTTGTGGGCACCGAGCGCCGGGCCGGGTTGCAGCGGCGGTGTCTCGCCCGGACAGCGGATCGGACAGGCCAAAGTCTTGATCGTCCCGCGCGAAGGATGGGGCACATCGACGATGGTGCCGCGCGCCTGCGCGAACGGCGCATCGAGGGCCGATCCGATATCGTGAACGGGAGACGCCGGGACTTTGCCGCCGAATTTCTTCATCCAGGCCTCGGTGTCGTCTTGCAACAGCACTTCGTCAAGCGCCAAGGTCAGTGCATCGCGGTTCTCGAGCCGGGATTTGAAGTCACCGAAGCGGTCGTCGGTTTTCCACCCGGGCTTGCCGATCGCGTCGCAAAGGGCGCCCCAGAACTTTTCCTTGTTGCACATGATGAACACCCAGCCGTCGCGCGTCTGGTAGAGTTGCGAGGGCGTCAGGGACGGGTGCGCGGAACGGGGGTGACGTCCGGTGTTCACGCCTTCGTTCAGGTACCATGTGGCGAGGTAGCTCAGGTTATGCATCGCGACTTCATAAAGCGACGTATCGATATCGCGGCCTTCGCCGCTCTTGCGCGCGCCGAGAACGGCCGAAACGAGCGCGAGGGCGGACATCGTACCGGTCATCATGTCGATGATCGAAAGGCCGAAACGCGAGGGCGGCTGTCCGGGCTCGCCGGTGACCGACAGATACCCGGCCTCGGCCTGCATCAGGTAGTCGTAGCCGGGCCAGTCCGCCCGTTCGCCTTCGCGCCCGTAGGCCGAAAGATGACAGCAGACAATGTCCTTTTTCACCTTGCCGAGCGCAGCGTAGTCCAGCCCCAGCTTCGCCGGAAGATCGCCACGCAGGTTGTTGAACACTGCGTCGGCGCCTTCGACGAGACGGCGCAGGTCGCCGCGGCCCTTTTCAGATTTGAGGTTCAGCGTGATGGACTTCTTGTTTCGGTTGAACGCCTGGAAGAAGTGGCTGTCGCCTTCGCCGAAAAAGTAGGGGCCGACAAGACGGCCGACCTCGCCGCCATGTTCGGCGTTCTCGATCTTTATGACCTCCGCACCCAGATCGGCGAGATGCTGGGTCCCGAAAGGTCCGGCGCCATATTGCTCGACCGCGAGGACGCGAAGACCGTCCAGGGGAAGGCTCATGCCGGGTTCCTTTCGATCTGGTGCTTCGCGATAATCATGCGCTGAAGCTCGTTCGTACCCTCGCCGATCGTCAGGAGCGGTGCATCGCGGTAAAGGCGTTCGACGTTGTATTCCTTGGAATAACCGTAGCCGCCGTGAATGCGCATTGCGGCGATGGAGTTCTCCAGTGCGGCTTCGGTAGCGAAGTATTTCGCCATGCCGGCTTCCATATCACAGCGCTTGCCGAGGTCGTAGGCGCGAGCGGCTGATCGCGTCAGCAGGCGCGCGGCCTCGGTGCGGGTGGCCATCTCGCCCAGCTGAAGCTGGATTGCCTGATGCTCGCAGATCGGCTTGCCAAAGGTTTTGCGGTTTTGGGAATACTTCGTCGCCTCATCCAGCGCCGCCTGAGCAACGCCCACGCCGCGCGACGCGACATTGATGCGCCCCAGCTCAAGTCCCGACAAAATCTGCTGAAGGCCCTTACCCTCTTTGCCACCGATCAGGCGATCGGCCGGCACGCGGTAATCCTTGAACTCGAGTTCACAGGTGTCGATGCCGCGATAGCCGAGTTTCTCGAGCTTCCTGGTGACGTTGAACCCTTCGCCTTTTTCAGCGATCAGCAGCGACATACCACGGTGACGCGGGTCGGCCTTTGGATCGGTCTTGACCAGCAGCGCGATGCAATTGCCGTATTTTGAATTGGTGATCCACGTCTTGGTGCCGTTGACGACGTAGTGGTTGCCGTCGAGTTTCGCCGTGGTTCGGATCGCCTGAAGATCGGTGCCGCAATCGGGCTCGGTCAGGCCAATACCGCCGCGCAGTTCGCCGGTGGCGAAGCGGGGAAGAAACTCGGCTTTCTGCTCTTCTGTGCCGGCGCGCTGAACGGCCGATGCCATAATGAGGTGGCTGTTGACAATGCCCGACACCGACATCCACGAGCGTGCGATCCGTTCAATGATCTGCGAATAGATCTCGGTTGAAAGGCCCAGCCCGCCGTATTCCTCGGAGATGATGCAGCCGAAGAGGCCCATTTCCTTTATCTTCTCGACGATTTCGAACGGGTATTCGTCCTTCGCCTCAAGATCATGGACGACCGGGTCGATCTCGGTGACGCAGAAACGATCCACCGAATCCAGCATCATGCGGTCTTCTTCCTGCATATCGTGCATATCATGCATATCGTTTCCCCTCAATTTGCGTATCCGGCCAGCAGCCGTTCGAATGGTTCGAGATTCTGAGCGTCGTCCAGCCCCAGAACCGCATCGCGCAGTCGTTCCGCGCGGGCCGCGGTCCAGACCAGGCAGGCATTCTCGGTGAACTTGGCCGTGATGTCGTGGGCACTCAGGGGGCGGTCGGAAGCGCCGCGATTGACGTCCTCGCGGTGCGAGAACTCGCGCCCGTCCTTCGTGCGGACGATAACCTCGCCCGAATAGTATTTCGGAAAGCGCGAGTTCGGATCGACCTCGTGGCGAACCTTTGGCATGAAGGCCAGCACGTCAGCATCGGTGTAGGCCTCGGTCTCGAGCTCCTTCAGCCCGAAGCGGCCCCGGATCAAACCGTTTGTCACCGCGTAGGGAATAGAAAACTGCGCGTCGTAAGAGTTCTGCGGGCGAATCTTGAACTCACGCGGCTCGCAGACCGTCTTGATCACCTCTTCGGGCACCAGTGCCACCACTTCATCGATTTCGTCGATCGTCAGACCATGCGCCTCATGGAGCGCGATGGCGGCATCGGCGCAGGCGTGGGTGAAGTGACAGGCGGGCAAGGGTTTGACGGCAACGTTCATCAACTCCCACGTCTGACCCAGGTCGGCGGTCGCGACGGAAAGGTCAGCGTCCTTCGCACGCTCGCCGAGATATAGGTTGAAGAAGCCGAAGCGCCCCTCGTAGACGGACTTCGGCGCGACAAACCCGTGGCTGGCCATCGTGACCGCCATGATCGCGGCGCTCGCAGCCCAACCGGGGTGCATCCGCTTGGTCCAGGCGCCGTCCTGCAGGAACTCAAGCGAGCCGCTCGCCATCGAAAGGGCGATGCCCTGCGCTGCGGCAAGCTGGCTTTCGGTCAGGCCGCGCAGGCGGCCGGCGGCGATGATCGCGCCGAAGATGCCGACAATGCCGGTGGGGTGAAACCCGATTTGGTGGAAACCGCCGCGCGCGACGGTTCCAAGGCGGGTCGCGACCTCCATCCCGGCGATATAGGCAGTCTGCATGTCCTCGCCCGTAGCCTTGGTTTCCAGCGCCATGGTCAGGGCTGCCGGCAGAACCGACGCGGTTGCGTGGATGACACCGGGAGTATGCGTATCGTCGTAGTCGAGACCGTGGATCAGGAACCCGTTCAAAAGCGCCGCGTCGCGCGGTTGCAACCGGGTGCCATAGCCGATCGCACGGCGGTCGCCGCCTGACCCAAGCTCGGTCACCGCGGCATGCATCCGATGAGCGAAGTCATAGCCAGTCGAAGCCAGTGCGATGCCCACGGCATCCAGCATCAAGAGGCGGGCGCGCTCGGTGACGTGCGCCGGAACATCACCGGGAGAAAGTTCGGTCGCGAAGGCCGCAAGGCGCCGCGCGATCGGTTCATCGGTCCGGTTTTCGGGGACATTATCTTTCATGGTGTCCTTCCTTTGGTCAGACGAGGGCAAGTGAAATCGCCGGGATGAAGGAAATAAGCGACAACCCCAGCAGGCGTACCGCGTAGAAGGGCAGCACGCCCCGCGCGACTTCATGGACGGGAATGCGGGCGATTCCACTCATGACAAAGAGATTCAGGCCGATAGGCGGCGTCAGCGTCGCGATCTCGACATTCGCCACCATTATCACCGCGAAATGCACAGGGTCGATTCCGAGTGCCTGCGCCATCGGGAAAAGCAGCGGTGCGGTCAGGACGATCAGGGCGATCCCGTCTAGGAACATCCCCATGATCAGCATCACCAGGTTCACGATGATCAGGAACTGCCACCATGTCAGACCAGCGTCCTGAAGACCCAGGACAAGCTGCTGCGACACGCCCATGCGCGCCAGGATGAACCCCAGAAGCGAGCCGCCCATGACGACCGCAAAGATCATCGTCGTTTGCAGAAGGCTTTCGCGCGCGGTGTTCCAGAACATGCGCAGATCGACGGTTCGATAGACGAAGAACCCCAGGATCGCGGCGTAGCCGGCGGCAAATGCGGACACTTCCGTTGGTGTCATCCAGCCCGTGTATATCGAGCCGAGCACCAGCACCGGCATCATGATTGCCGGCAGGGTCTTGGGCAACAGCCTGAAAAACCCGCTCCAGTCTGGCTTGCGGGCCCTGGCCCCGTAACCGCCGCGACGCGCGAGGACAAAGGTCGCAACCGAGAGCAGGGCCGCCTCCATGATGCCGGGCAGGAGACCCGCAATGAAGAGCCGGTCGATCGGCAAACCGACGATGGACCCGATCAGAATGAACCCGAGTGAAGGCGGGATCATCAGTCCGAGCGTGCCACCGACCGCGACGATCGCGGCCGAGAAGCGCGCCGGATATTCCTCGTTGCGCAGACCAGCCACGGTCGAGCGCCCGATGGCAGCGGCCGATCCGACCGAACTGCCCGACACGGCGGCAAAGAACACGGACGCCGCCAGAACCGTCAGCGCCAAGCCACCTCGCACAACGCGTACGAGACTTCCGAGGAGGTCGATCATCATCTGAGCGATCTGACCGCGCATCATCAGGTTGCCGGCCAAGATGAACATCGGGATCGCGATGAGCGGATAGGAATTGACCGAAGCGAACGCGGTCTGCGCGATCACCGTGGCGGGCACGCCGCTGACGAAGAGCACGATGGCTGCTGTCACCAGGCCGAGAACGGCCGCGACATGGGCGCCGAGCGCCAGCAGGATCAGGATGAGGGCGAGAGCTATGGCCAGGATCATGGATCAGAACTTTCCGGCCGCGCCGTCAGCATCCTCGGCGAAGGGATCGTTTCCCTTCAGGGCGCGGATAAAGATGCGAAGATAGTAGGCGGCAAATAGGAGAGCGCCGATGGGCATGGCCATGAAGACCGCCCACATCGGCAATTCGAGATTCGACTCCGACAGCATTCCCATCGTGTAGTAGCGACGGATCTGCGGGATCGAACCCCAGAAGAGGATCGCCGCGAAGGCAAGGCCGATCAAGGCGGCCAGCACGCCGCTGATGATCCGAAGACGCTGCGACATCATCTGCGTCATGAGGTCGGTGCGAATGTGATACCCGCCGCGCCCCGCCGCGCCAAGGGTCAGGAAGAACCCCCAGATGATCATGAAGCGCACGGCCTCCTCGGCCCAGAAGTAGCTATGCGAAAAGAACGCGCGCGCCCCCGCTTCGCAGAGCATGACAATCGTCGCGGCAAGAAGCAGCAAGGTCGAGAAACCGACCAGCGGACCTTGTTCAAAGCGATCCCAAAGTGAAGGACGCACCGGCGACGTCTCGTCGCCGGTGCCCTCGGGGTGTTTATCCTGCGGTGTCACACTCGGCCTTCAATTTATCCATTGCTTCGACGACCTGCGGATACTGGTCCGAGAAGTTCGCCGAGGTCTCGGCGGTCAGCTCGCGCCATTGCGCGATCTCGGCCTCGTCGACGGTCACGAGGTTCGCGCCCTGCGAGGTCATCTTTTCGATCGATACCTTGTCTTTCTCGATCGCCTCGCTCCACTGTGTGGCGGCCATTTCGTCCACCGAGTTCTTGATCGCGTCCCGCTGCTCCGGCGACAGGTTCTGGTACCAGTTGTCGTCGACGACAATGGCATAGGTCAGGAGCGAGAAGCCGGGAACGTAAAAGGCGTTCTTGCCCGTCATGCCGATCATCTCAGACCACCCCGCCGGCGAGGTAAAGACGCCATCGATGGCCCCTTGGCTGAGCGCCGTGGACATCTCGGACGCCGCCATCGAAACCGGAGAGATGCCGAGCGCGCGCATAGTGTCCTGCACCACGCGGCCGCCCGTTACGCGAACCTTCGCGCCTTGAAGATCCTCCATCGACGCGATCTCACGGTCGGAAAAAATGAAGTAGAGATCGGCAGTGCGCAACAACCCGAGGACGCGCAGACCGGATTCGGTCATCTCGTCACTCAGAAGCTCGGTTACGCCGGACTTCATGCACTCGTTCTGCATCATCTCGTCCGAGATGGCGAAGGGCAGGTTGATGACGCCGGTCTCCGGCGCGATCGTCTCAAGCCGGACCGAGACCGGCCAGACCATCTGGACGGCGCCGGTGCCAAGCGCGCCGAGCGCGGCTTGATCCGAATAGAGCTGGCCCGCGGGAAAGATCTTGACCTCGATCTCGCCGCCGGTCGCCTCGCCGACATCCGCGGCGAACTGCTCCATGTACTCGGTCTTCCAGTGCGTCGCGGCGACCTCGCTTGGCAGCACAAGGTCCTCTGCCGAGGCGATCCCCGAGATCATCGTGGCTGCGGCGAGCGCCGCCGTAAGTCTAGTGTATTGCATTACTTTCTCCTCCTTGCTGCGGTGGCGTCACTTCTGGCGCCTGTCGTGTTCAGTAGTTGGTCGGGTTCTTCTCGTCGGCGGCCCGGCTCTTGATAAGAGCGCTGCGCTCGAAGCTCATGAAGACGGTGTCGTCGTGCTTCTTGCCGAGGGTGCGGACGCGGACGATGCCCTGCCCGGGCCGTGAACGGCTTTCGCGCTTCTCAAGAACCTCGCTCTCGGCATAGATCGTGTCTCCAGCGAAGACGGGTGCCATCAGCTTGATCTCTTCCCAGCCGAGATTGGCCACGGCCTTGCCCGAGACTTCGGGAACGGACATGCCAAGCACGGTCGCTACGGTCAGGCCGGAATTGATCAGCAACTTCCCAAACTCGCTCTGCGAGGCGAAATGCGCGTCGCAGTGCATAGGATGGTAGTTCATCGTCATGAGCGAAAACTGGATGTTGTCCTGATCCGTCAGGGTGCGACCCGGCCGGTGCTCGTAGATGTGCCCCACTTCGAAGTCCTCGAAATAGAGACCTATCTCCCCTCTGAACCGGTTTGGTCCCACCTGCCGCATGTCGATTCTCCATTTTGTAGGTATGTCCGTACATATTTGCCGCTCGAACGATCTGTCAATCAGAAAAGCCACGCTGTCGGCGGCCACGACGCTCTTTTGGCAATGACACGCGCCGATTGTACCGGGGCACAGTTATGAAGTGGTCCCATCTTTTCGGACAGGTTTGGTGCTCGGACATCACCTACCTGCCGATGCGGCGCGGGTTCCTGTATCTGGTCGCCATCATGGACTGGCATACCCGGAAGGTCCTGGCCTGGCGCATCTCGAACACGCTGGAGGCCGACTTCTGCGTCGAGGCGCTGAACGAGGCCATCCACAAGTTCGGCCCGCCCGAGATAATGAATACCGACCAAGGATCTCAGTTCACGTCCTTTGCCTGGACGGACCGCTTGCGCCGGACCGGCGTGCGCATCTCGATGGATGGGAAAGGCCGGTTCCTCGACAACATCTTCATCGAGCGGCTGTTGCGGACGCTGAAATACGAGTGCGTCTACCTGCATGCCTGGGAAACCGGCTCGGAGGCAAAGGCAGGCATCCGAAAATGGATGACCTTCTACAATCACCAACGCCCGCACTCGGCCCTTGGCGGCAGACCACCCGCCGTGGTCTACTGGATGAGAAAGGACGAAACCCAACCCGATCAGCAAGTGCAGAGAGTAGCTTAAGTTACGCCAGATCCTGCCCAACCGATGGGGAGTAGCTCACAGATACCATCCGGCCCCGGATCGGGAGGCGTCCCGAGTCTGGACGAGGTTTGTGTTGAACAGGGCTTTGGGCGTTCCTGACACTCTAGCTCACTAAGGAAAACAAGCTCTCTATAGGGTATATCTCTATCTATCTTAGGGGGCGGAACGGCAGCGGATGACCTATGAAGACGTCGAGCCATTGAGGGCAAGTTATCGGCCCGCGAAGATCAAGGTGCTTTTCGTCGGAGAAAGCGCGCCCGCCGGGGGCGCTTTCTTCTACAAGCAGACCGGTCAGGTTCACGGGCAGTTTCGCCAAGCCCTCGCGCCGCACATCGGAGACAATCCAACCTTTGTCGACGCTTTCAAGCAAGCGGGCTTCTATCTGGACGATCTGGTGCTGGAACCGGTGAACTGGCTGTCCAGGTCGGAGCGACAGGCGATCCACTCTGCCAGCATCCCCTCATTGGCAATGCGATTGAAGGACTACGAAGCGCCCCTTGTTGTGGCCTTCATGAAAGGTATCGCGGCACCTGTCAAAGCTGCGATTGCAGCGTCGGGAACATCGTGTCAGTTTGAGGTGGTGTCGTTTCCGGGCAATGGGCGACAAGGTGAGTTCCGTTCAGCCATGACCGCGATCATGCCGAAGCTGCTGAGCCGGTAGGCGAACGGCTCAGATTCGACCCGAAATGACCTCAGTTTACCCTCGCCGTGCTTACTATGTGCTTACCGTAGCAGTAAGCACATTCGTGGAGGTCTCGTAAGTTATTGAAAATATTGGTCGGAGTGAGAGGATTCGAACCTCCGACCCCTGCCTCCCGAAGACAGTGCTCTACCAGGCTGAGCTACACTCCGACCGTGACGCGCCGATTACTGCCAAAGCGGACAAGTTGCAAGGGCCGAGTGACGAATTCGCGCCAGCATCGCTTCAGAGGCTGGCGTCAAGCGCGGCCAGGATGGCGTCGCCCATCTGGCTGGTCGAAACTGGCGTGGCGCCCTCTTCGCCCAGCAGGTCGGCGGTGCGCACGCCGTCGGCCAGCACCTTTTCCACCGCCTGCTCCAGACGCGCGGCCTCGTCCCCTTTATCAAAGGAGTACCGCAGCGCCATGGCAAAGCTCAGGACGCAGGCGATGGGGTTGGCCTTGCCCTGCCCCGCGATGTCGGGCGCGCTGCCGTGTACCGGTTCATACAGCGCCTTGGGCCGGCCATTGGCCATCGGCGCGCCCAGGCTGGCCGAGGGCAGCATGCCAAGGCTGCCGGTCAGCATAGCCGCCGCGTCCGACAAGAGGTCGCCGAACAGGTTGTCGGTCACGATCACGTCGAACTGCTTGGGCCAGCGGCACAGCTGCATCGCTCCGGCATCGGCATACATGTGCGACAGTTCGACATCCGGGTAGTCGGCGTCGTGCACCTTTTGCACCACCTCGCGCCACAGGATACCCGATTCCATCACGTTGGCCTTTTCCATCGAACAGACCTTGTTGCCGCGCTTGCGAGCCAGCTCGAATGCCGCGCGCGCCACGCGGTCGATCTCGGACTCGGTATAGCGCTGGGTGTTGATGCCCACGCGTTCGTTGCCTTCTTCGAAAATCCCGCGCGGTTCACCGAAATAGATGCCAGAGGTCAGCTCACGCACGATCATGATGTCGAGCCCGGCCACCACGTCGCGCTTGAGCGACGAGAAATCCGCCAGCGCGTCGAAACACTGGGCGGGGCGCAGGTTGGCGAAAAGGTCCATTTCCTTGCGCAGGCGCAGAAGGCCGCGTTCGGGTTTGACCGAAAAATCCAGGTTGTCGTATTTCGGGCCGCCCACCGCGCCCAGCAGCACCGCGTCCACCTCTTGCGCGCGCGCCATGGTGGCATCGGCCAACGGCACCCCGTGCACGTCATAAGCGCAGCCACCGACAAGATCCTCGCTGACATCGAAGACCAGGCCGCGACGGTCGCCGAACCACTCGATGATGCGGTTGACCTCGGCCATCACTTCGGGGCCGATGCCGTCACCGGGCAGGATGAGAAGCGAGGAATTGGTCATGGCGCGTATCCTTGTGTTCATGGGCAGTTCGCGCCATCGCCTAGCCCGAAGCCGGGGGAGGGTCAAGAAAGCGGGCGCAATGCCGTGACCGGCCCGCCCGTCAGTCGATGGCGATATCGACCCAGACCAGCCGGTGACGGCTGGCGCGTTCCGCGACATCGCCCAGCGGGTCATCTCCGGCTGGCCAGAACACGCCGGCATCCACCACTGTCAGATCGGCCGAGGGCAGGATGTAGCTGGCCCGCATGTTGCCCGGCCCGGGGGCGGGCCAGGTGGCTGTGTCTAGCGCCGGGTCGCCCCGATGGCCGGGTTCGGGCGGCACGGGTCCGGGGCGGCGCGGGGCCGGGTCCTGCAGGCGCGGATCGGCCAGCAGGGCACGGATCGCCCCCTTGCGCCCGTCACCATCGACCGGGTCCAGGTTGGCATCGCCCAGCAGCACGAAACGCGCACCGGGCGGCGGGCCGAACGCGCCGTCGAGGAAACGCAGCCAGAATAAGACCTCGTCGTGGTTGCGCCGCCCGTTTCGATCCTCGGGCCCGTCAAAGGCGGGCGGCGTCGCGTGAAAGACCAGCAGGTGAAACCGCGTGTCCGCCACCCGCAACGGCACCACCCAATGCCCGACCCGCGACAGCCGCTGCGCCGCACGCACGTTATCGGGCATGTCAGCAGGCAGGATCGCGCCGGGCAGATCGGCCCAGAGCAGGGCGCTGAAATCGCGCGCCATATCCGCCTCAAACGGATAGCGCGACAGGATCGCCATGCCGCGCGCACCGGCAAAGCGGCCAAAACCCTGCGCATCCTCGGGTTCTCCCAGCCGCCCGTCGCCGTCCAGGTCCAGCCCGCTGGCCATGCCGCTGTTGGGCCGCAGCGCAAACAGATGATCGAACCGCCAGCCCGCCCCGTCGATGGCGTCACGCAGCGCGCCCAGCGTGCGCAGGTGCAAGTCCCAATCCACCCCCTGCAACAGCAGGATATCGGGCGCCGCAAAGGCGACGACCTGCGCCACCGCCTGCACCTGCGCGTCATCACCCCGTTCGATATCGCGCAGCAACAGCCCCGGCCCCTTGCGCGACAGTTCCGTGTGATAGGTGGCGATGCGCAGGGTTTCGGCAAAAGCAGAAAATGTTCCGGCCAGCGCGACGCAGAGTGCCGCAGTCAGACGTTGGGCAAAACGGCCTGTTCGCCGGCGGCGGCACTGCCCAGCATCTTGCGTCGCGCAGCGATCAGCTGGGCCACGCGCAACAGCGCGATACCCCGGATCAGCATGCTGGCAGGCAAAAAGGCCCATGCCACGGTCACCCAGATCAGCGTTTGCGGATTGCCCAGCGCGACCGGGTCCATCAGAACCGGCACGGCCTTAATCATCGCGGGCACCATGAATGGCAGCAAAATCCCTAACACGACGTTAACGCCGGCATCACGCCGCAGACGCTCGACCACGTCGCCGCCTCGGGTCGGATCGAACAGCGGCAGGTTGACCCAGACGTTAAAGGACCGCCCGCAGATCGGCCAGTTGCGCAACCTGACGATCAGGATGAAAATCACGACCATGACCAGCGATACGATATAGCTCAGACCCGTGGCCGTGCGCACGCTATGAAGCGTCACCGCATCGGTGCCGGGCGGTAGGAGCAGCAGCATCAGGCGAACCGGCGAATAGGGGAAATCAGCGACATTGCCCAGCTTCGCCCCGTAATGGCCCAGAACCACGCTCAGGCTGGTGGGGTGGGTCATGCCGGCGATGATCACTGACAGCGCCATCACTGTCAGCGCGGCGGCGGTGAACCGCAGCCGGTTGAAGGGCGGGGCAAAACGGAATTCGATAATGCTGGGATAGCGGCCATTGTATTCCATGAACACAAGCAGAGCCACCAGAAACGCGATCACCAGCGTCACCTGCGACGTCTCGGCGGCCACGTCCGGCAACAGCAGCGAAGGCGCTGCAACCATCATGGCCACGCAACAGGCGCGGAATAGCGCGCCGGCGATCTGAGAAAGCACTGCCCGTTTCCTCTCAAACTGGTCGAACCCGGTACGATGCCGGATTCTTGTCCCAACTTGTTGCCGCCGATTATGGCGACTTGCCTCATTACTGACCATTTTTTGCCCCTTTTCGAGGACGGGCTCAAGCACACCTGCAGATCAGCCAATATTTGGGGCCGATTGATGATCCAACTGGTGCGGGATTGCATCAATAAGGTGCCACAAATTAGGCAATGTTGTGGTTACCCACAATATATTGTGGTTTAGCGGGCACAGACACGATAAAAACGCCCCCCCCTGGCAGGATTGGCGTTAACCTTTCGCGCGAAAGAACGCCCGCCGAATACCACCGGCGGGCACAATTACGGCTGAATTGTGGCGTCTGCCCGTCTGTCAAACCCAAGGGCGTTCAGTAGATGCCTTTGCCTCGAACGCCGAAATGGCGTCGGCCCTGGCCATGGTCAGGCCGATATCGTCGAGCCCTTCCAGCAGGCAGTGCTTCTTGAACGCATCGACCTCGAAGGCAAAGCTTTCACCGTCCGAGGTTGTCACGGTCTGCGCCTCCAGGTCGACGGTGACACGCGCATTCGCCCCCTTTTCGGCATCCTTCATCAGCACGTCCACCTGCTCTTGCGGCAGCGCGATGGGCAGGATGCCGTTCTTGAAGCAGTTGTTGTAAAAGATGTCGGCATAGCTGGGCGCGATGATGCAGCGGATGCCGAAATCGGCGATCGCCCAGGGCGCGTGTTCGCGCGAGGAACCACAGCCGAAATTTTCGCCCGCGACCAGGATCTGCGCCTCGCGGTACTGCGGCTTGTTCAGCACAAAGTCGGGGATTTCGTTGCCGTCGTCGTCATAGCGCATCTCGTCGAACAGGTTCACGCCCAGCCCCGAACGCTTGATCGTCTTCAGGAACTGCTTGGGGATGATCATGTCGGTATCGACATTGATCTGCGGCAAGGGCGCGGCGATGCCGGTGAGTTTCTCGAACTTTTCCATTACATCATCTCCCGCACATCGGTCAGGTGGCCGGTCACCGCCGCGGCGGCGGCCATTGCCGGGCTCATCAGGTGGGTGCGTCCGCCGCGCCCCTGCCGACCCTCGAAATTCCGGTTCGAGGTGGCGGCGCAGCGTTCGCCGGGGCTCAGCTGGTCGGGGTTCATCGCCAGGCACATCGAACAACCCGCAAGCCGCCATTCAAAGCCGGCCTCGATAAAGACGTCTGCCAGCCCCTCTTCCTCGGCTTGGGCGCGCACAAGGCCGGACCCGGGCACGACCATGGCACGCAGCCCTTCCTTGATCTTCTTGCCGCGCAGTATCTCGGCGGCGGCGCGCAAATCCTCGATCCGGCCATTGGTGCACGACCCGATGAACACGGTGTCGATCTCGATCTCCGACAGCGGCGTGCCGGGGGCAAGCTCCATATATTCCAGCGACCGGCGCACTGCCTCGACCTTGCCTCCGTCGAAATCCTCCGGCGCGGGCACGCGGTCGGTGATCGGCAGCACATCCTCGGGCGAGGTGCCCCAGGTGACCACCGGCGCGATGTCCTCGCCGCGGATGGTGATGACCTTGTCCCAATGCGCGTCCTTGTCGGAAAACAGCGTCTTCCACCAGGCCAGCGCGACCTCCCACTCGGCGCCCTTGGGCGCGTGGGGGCGGCCCTTGATGTATTCAAAGGTCTTTTCGTCCGGCGCGATCAGCCCGGCGCGCGCACCACCCTCGATCGCCATGTTGCAGACGGTCATGCGGCCTTCCATCGACAGATCGCGGATCGCCTCGCCGCAATATTCGATGACATGGCCGGTGCCGCCGGCGGTGCCGGTGCGCCCGATCACCGTCAGGGTGATGTCCTTGGCTGTCACGCCCGGCCGCAGCTTGCCGGTGATCTCGACCTTCATGTTCTTTGACTTGGACTGGATCAGCGTCTGGGTGGCCAGCACATGCTCGACCTCGCTGGTGCCGATGCCGTGGGCCAGCGCGCCAAACGCGCCATGCGTGGCGGTGTGGCTGTCGCCGCAGACCACCGTCATCCCCGGCAGCGTCCAGCCCTGTTCGGGACCGACGATATGCACGATGCCCTGGCGGATATCGTCGACAGGATAATAATGGATGCCGAATTCGCGCGCGTTGCGGTCCAGCGCCTCGACCTGGATGCGGCTTTCCTCGTTCTCGATACCGTTGACCCGGTCGGCCGTGGTGGGCACGTTGTGGTCGGGCACGGCGATGGTCTTGTCAGGTGCGCGCAGGTCGCGCCCGGCCATGCGCAGCCCTTCAAAGGCCTGCGGGCTGGTGACCTCGTGCACGAGATGGCGGTCGATATAAAGCAGGCAGGTGCCGTCCTCGGCCTCGTGCACCAGATGGGCGTCCCATATCTTGTCATAAAGCGTCTTGGGGGACATGCGGAATTCTCCGGTTTGTCAGATGGGGTTTGGGTGTGACAGGGCTTGGCGCGCGCTCATAGGCGCGACATCACCGTCAGCGTCGCGCCGAAAAAGCGCCATGGCAGGCGCGCGCGGTCATCCATGTCGAAAACACGTGTCATGGCTTTCAGATATATTGCATCGGGCTCTGCCGCAAGTGGCAGGCACCCTGCTGCGGCGCGGCAGGGGCTGGTGCGGGGGCGACCCGCGTGGCATATCCGCGCCATGAGGATCGACTACGCCGCCACCGCGAAAACCATCGCTGCCCTGACCGAGGGCGAAACCGACGCGATCGCGCTGATGGCGACCGTGGCTTGCGAGATGCATCATGCCGACGACCGCTTTGACTGGACCGGGTTCTACCGCGTCACCAGCCCCGAGATGCTGAAGATCGGGCCTTACCAGGGCGGGCATGGCTGCCTCGTCATCCCGTTTTCGCGCGGCGTATGCGGCGCGGCGGCGCGCACCGGCGAGGTTCAGATCGTCGATGACGTCGATACCTTTGACGGGCACATCGCCTGTTCGTCCTCGACCCGGTCCGAGATCGTGCTGCCGGTGCGTGACAGCCAGGGGCAGTTGCTGGGCGTGCTGGACATCGACAGCAACCGCGCCGCGGCTTTTGACGCAGCCGATGCCCAGGGGCTGGGCGCGATCATCAGGGATGTATTCGGCCGGCTTTGAGGCGCTGTTAACCCTTCCTCAACCATCTCCGCGCTATCGGTTAACCATTAGTGACAACCGACGGAGGCGGTCATGGTCGCACGCGCCTATACGGTCGCGTTCGAGGGGGTCGAGGCCCGCCCGGTCGAGGTGCAATGCGCCATCACCGCCGGGCTGCCCGGTATCTCGCTCGTCGGCCTGCCCGACAAGGCGGTGAGCGAGGCGCGCGAACGGGTGCGCAGCGCGCTCGGGTCGATGGCCATCGCCCTGCCGTCCAAGCGCATCACCATCAACCTCTCGCCCGCCGACCTGCCCAAGGAAGGCAGCCATTACGACCTGCCGATCGCGCTGGCGCTGCTGGCCGCGCTGGAAATCATCCCCGCCGATGCCGTCGAAAGCACCTGCTCATTGGGCGAGCTGTCGCTCGATGGGGCGCTCTTGCCGGTGATCGGTGCGTTGCCCGCGGCGATGAGCGCGGCCGAGGCCCAGCGCACGCTGCTTTGCCCCAAGGGATCGGGCGCCGAGGCCGCCTGGGCCGGCGCGGCGCAGGTGATCGGCGCGGCCAGCCTTGCCGACGTGGTGCGCCACTATACCGGCCAGTCCCCCCTGCCCCCGGCCGAGCCGGGCGAGGTGAGCGAAGACACCGCCGCGCGCGACCTTGTCGACGTCAGGGGACAGGAACGCGCCAAACGCGCGCTGGAAATCGCCGCCGCCGGTCGCCACCACCTGATCATGGTCGGCCCGCCGGGGTCGGGCAAGTCCATGCTCGCCGCGCGTCTGCCCGGCATCCTACCGCCGCTGTCGCCGCGCGAGGCGCTGGAAACCTCGATGATCCATTCGCTGGCCGGCCTGATACAGGAGGGTGGCATCAGCCGCACCCGCCCCTTTCGCGCACCCCATCACACGGCCTCGATGGCGGCCATTGTCGGCGGCGGCCGGCGCGCCGCCCCGGGCGAGATCAGCCTTGCCCATAACGGCGTCCTATTCATGGACGAATTCCCCGAATTCAGCCGTGCGGTACTGGAAACCCTGCGACAGCCGGTCGAGACGGGCGAGGTGGTGGTCGCCCGCGCCAACGCGCATGTGACCTATCCCTGCCGCTTTCTGCTGATGGCCGCCGCCAACCCCTGCCGATGCGGGCACCTGGCCGACCCGGCCCGCGCCTGCAACCGCGCCCCAGCCTGCGGCGCCGAATACATGGGGCGTATATCCGGCCCGTTGATGGACCGCTTCGATCTGCGGCTCGAGGTGCCGCCGGTGGCCTATACCGACCTCGACCTGCCCGCCTCTGGCGAGGGGTCGGCGGATATCTCCGCCCGCGTCGTGGCGGCCCGCGCGCTGCAGGAAACACGCTTTCACGACCGGCCCGGCATGTACCTGAATGCCGATGCCGAGGGCGAGGCGCTGACCGAGATCGCCACCCCCGATGCCGAGGGGCGCGCCCTGCTCACCCGCGTGGCCGACCGTTTCGGCCTGACCGCGCGTGGCTATCACCGGGTGCTGCGGGTGGCGCGCACCATCGCCGATCTGGACGGGTCCGAAACCGTGCGCCAGCCGCACGTGGCCGAGGCGGTCAGCTATCGGCTGAGCGCGGCGGCAACGCAGTGATCCAATCGCTCAACTGCCGAAGCGTCACCATCGCCTCGGGCAGCCAGCCCTGGAAATAGGGCCAGACATGGGGCAGGCCGTGCGCCACGCACTCGGTCACCGCCACGCCCTGTTCGCGCAGACGTGTCGCCATCCGCCGGGTGTCGTCGAGCAATATCTCGGTATCACTCACTGCCAGCCAGACCGGCGGCGCACCTGTGAAATCGGCGAACAGGGGCGAGGCGCGCGGATCATCCGACGCCGCCCCCTGCAGGTACACCTCGGCTGTCTCATGCGCCCGCGAGGCCGGCAGCACCGGGTCGGCCTGGACATTCTTGCTAAAGCTGTCGCCCGAAAACGTCATGTCGGTGAGCGGCGAGAGGGCAAACAAACCCCTCGGCGGCGTCAGCCCCTGGCGCAGAACCTCGCCCAGAACCGCCAGCACCAGCCCACCACCGGCGCTGTCACCGCTAAGGATCACGCCCCCCGGACGCCCGACAAGGGCGGCGTAAACAGCCAGCGCATCTTCTACCGCCGCCGGAAAGCGGTGCTCCGGCGCCAGCCGGTAGTCTGGCAGGCAGGCCGGCAATTTCGCCAGATGCGACAGGCGGCCCAGCATCGCCCGGTGCGTGTCGGATGAGCCGAACACATAACCGCCACCGTGAAAATACAGCAATAGCGGCGCATCGGCCTGCGACACCCCGCGCGCCGTGACCCATTGCACCGGAACACCGGCCACATCGCCCCGGTCATAAACTGTTCCGCCCGGTGCCCGAAAAAACAGCCGCGCCTTGGTCTCGAACGGGCGGCGCAGCTCCTGCGGGGTGGCGGCGCGCGCGAGGGCGCGCTTTTCGGTCAGCCGCAGCCAGGCGTTTAGAAGGCGGCGCCGCAGGCTCACCCGCGCCGCGCCTCAATCGCCTCCCATATCCGGGCGGCCACGTTGACCCCGTCGAAACGCTCCAACTCCTGGATGCCGGTGGGCGAGGTTACGTTGATTTCGGTCAGGTAATCGCCGATCACGTCGATGCCGACAAAGACCTGCCCTTTATCCCGCAGCAACGGTCCGATCCGGGCGCAGATTTCACGGTCGCGTTCGGTCAGTTCCACCTTTTCCGGCCGCCCACCCACATGCATGTTCGAGCGCGTCTCGCCCTTGCCGGGAACACGGTTGATCGCGCCCACGGGTTCGCCATCGACCAGGATCACGCGTTTGTCGCCCTTCACGATCTGGGGCAGGAATTTCTGCACGATCAGCGGTTCGCGCGAAAAGCTGGTGAACATCTCGTGCAGCGCCGAAAGGTTGCGGTCGCTCTGCGGCAGGTGGAACACTCCGGCCCCACCATTGCCATAGAGCGGCTTGAGGATGATGTCGCCATGTTCGGCACGAAAGGCGCGGATGGTGTCCAGATCGCGGGCAATCGCGGTCGGCGGCGTCAGGTCCGGGTAATCGAGTACCAACAGCTTTTCGGGAAAATTGCGCACCCAGAACGGGTCGTTCACCACCAGCGTGCCCGGCGAAAGCCGCTGCAACAGATGCGTGGTGGTGATGTAGAACATATCAAAGGGCGGGTCCTGGCGCAGCCAGATCACGTCCATTTCAGACAGATCGCGTACCGTTTCTTCGCCAAGGCTGAAATGGTCGCCCTGCACGCGGCGCACCTCCAGCGAAGACGCACGCGCCTCGATCCGGCCCTGGTTATAGCTCAACAGCTCGGGCGTATAATAGAACAGCTCGTGCCCGCGCGCCTGCGCTTCCTCGGCCAGCCGAAAGGTGCTGTCGGCGGCGATATCCACCGCGCCGATCGGATCCATCTGAAAGGCTATCTTCATGGTCTGTCCCCGGGCGATTGCGTCTGCGCTCTAAATGCGCCAACCGATCCGGGGGCGCAATTCAGAAATGGCTGAACGCCCCCTCGCGGATCTCGATCCGCCCGGCATCGTCGACAAGCGCCAGATCGAACCGCACCTCGGACAACTGGCCATCAGGCGTCTGGCCAAGGTATTCCGACGCGGCGGCATGAATGCGAAGCGCCTGCGCAGGGCGCAGCCGTTCAGCGGCCTCGTCAAAGCTGCGCGCCTTCTTGACCTCGCAAAAGACGTAAACCCCGCGGTGCAGGAAAATCAGGTCGATCTCACCCGCCTGCCCGCGCCAGCGCGTTGCCAGCAGATCGGCACCGCGATGGTCGTATTCCCTAGCCACCGAACGTTCGGCACTCAGCCCCGACAGATAGGCGCGCCGCCCCCGCCGGCGCAGGTTCGCCGCGGGGACCGCCAGCGCGGCAGTCGGTTCGGGTCGGAAGTGCTTTGTCATTCCATTCCTTTCGCCAGCACCAGCGCGCGCTGGTATACCTCACGCCGCTTCAGCCCCAGCCGTGTCGACACCGCATCCGCCGCATCGCGCACCGACTGCGTTTGCAGCGCCTCCGTCAGTTCCCGGTCTAGATCAATTTCCTTAACGTTTTCCGAATCGCCTTCGCCCGCCCCGATCAGCACGACGATCTCGCCCTTGAACGTGCGCTCAGACGCCATGTCGGCCAGTTCCTGCAGGCTGCCGCGCAGAACCTCTTCGAACTTCTTGGTCATCTCGCGGCACAGCACCGCCTTGCGCCCGCTGCCCAGCACCTTTGCGGCCTGGCGCAGCATCGCCGCCACCCGATGGGGTGATTCGTAAAGGATCAGCGTCGCCGGCACCGCCGCCAGTTCCGCCAGCGCCGTCTTTCGGCGGCCCGCCGCCTGCGGCAGGAACCCCGCAAACAGGAACCGGTCGGCCGGCAGGCCCGACAGCGTCAGCGCCGTCACCGACGCCGACGGGCCGGGGGCCGAGATCAGCGCATGCCCCTCGGCCACGACCGCGCGCGCGAGGTCATAACCGGGGTCGGACACCATCGGTGTACCGGCCTCGGCGGCATAGACCACCGACTTGCCTTCGGAGATTGCATCCAGCAGGCGCCGCCGCACCGCCTCGGTGCTGTGATCGTGATAGCTGACCAGCGGTCGCCCGCCCAGCGCGATGCCATGGATTTCCATCAGCCGCCGCAGGCTGCGGGTGTCCTCGGCCGCCAGAACATCCGCCGCGCCAAGGATGTCGAGCGCCCGCAAGGTGATGTCGCGCGCGGCCCCGATCGGGGTCGCAATCAGGTAAAGCCCCGGAGTCAGCGCCGTCTTGTCCGGATTCACCACTGGACCCATCCCGTGTGACGTCTATTATCGAACGCAAACCCGCAAGGGACCATGTCCCGCCGCCATATAGGAGCGCATGCCGTTCATGTTCGCCGTTTTTCACAGGCTCTGCAAGCCGTTCTCCGCCCTGCTCGCGCTCATCGCGGCGCTCGCCCTTTCGGCCTGTCAGGGTGGTCCCGTGATCGGGTCGGGGCCGTCGATCAACCCTTCGTCGCCGGTGCCCGTGGCGCTGCTGGTGCCGCATGGATCGGCCAACGCCAACGAGGAGCGGCTGGCGCGCGACCTTGAAAACGCGGCACAGCTGGCGGCCTCGGACCTGGCCGGCGTACAGATCGACCTGCGCGTCTACGCCACCGCCGGCAACGCCGCCAAGGCGCACGAAGCCGCGCAGCAGGCGGTGAACGACGGCGCCCGCATCATCATCGGGCCGCTGCACGCACAATCGGCCAGTGCCGCCGCCCAGGCCGCTGCCGGGCGCGGGGTCAGCGTGCTGGCCTTTTCCAACAACCCGACCATCGCCGGCGGCAACCTCTTCATCCTGGGTCAGACATTCCAGAGCACCGCCAACCGGCTGGTCAGCTTTGCCGCCACCCAGGGCCGCGACCGCATCCTGACCGTCTATGCCAGCAACGAGGCCGGACGCCTTGGCCGGCAGGCGATCCAGCAGGCAATCACCCGCTATGCCGCCATTCCCGCCGGCAGCGTCAGCTACGAGTTCTCGCAAAAGGCCGTGATCGAGGCCGTGCCCCGGATCAAGGAAGCCGCGCAGCAGAACCAGGCCAACGCCATCTTCTTCACCGCCAACAGCGCCGGGGCGCTGCCGCTCTTCACCCAGCTTCTGCCAGAGGCCGGGCTGGGCCAGGACAAGGCGCAATATATCGGCCTGGCGCGCTGGGACACGCCGCCGCAAACGCTGGAACTGCCGGGCGTTCAGGGCGGCTGGTTCGCCCTGCCCGACCCACAGCGCAGCGCCCAGTTCCAGACCCGGTTCGAGGCCGCCTATGGCAGCGCGCCGCATGCGCTGGCGGGGCTTGCCTATGACGGCATAGCCGCCGTGGGGGCGCTGGCCAGCACCGGTGCCCGCGATGCGCTGAGCCGCGAGAACCTGATCCAGCCGGCGGGTTTCCAGGGCGTGAACGGCGTCTTCCGCCTGCTGCCCGACGGAACCAACGAACGCAGCCTCGCTGTGGCAACGGTCCAGGACCGCAAGGTTACTGTGATTGGCCCTGCGCCGGTCAGCTTTGAGGGTGCGGGGCTCTGACCCCGCGATGGACCGGCCATGACATGAAAGACGAAGTCGCCCCACCGGCAGAACTGATCCGTCCGGCAGCCGAGATTTTCGACGCCGCCGCCATCAGCATCGCAATCGACGCCGCGCTGGACGAGGACGGCATCGCCACCTCGCCCACCGAGGCGCGCAAGCGCATCCTCGGCATCCTCGGCCCGGCGCTGAAACAGGGCCGCGCCGCCATCGCCGAGACATTCGCGGCCAGCCCGTTCGCTGCCGACAGCACCATACGCTCGTACAGCTGGCTGACCGACCGCACGATCACCTGCGCGCTCGACGCGGCGGTGCGGTGGCTGCATCCCCTGCCCACCCCCACCGACGCCGAGCACCTTTCGGTGCTGGCCGTGGGCGGCTATGGCCGGGGCGAGATGGCGCCGTTTTCAGACGTCGACCTGCTGTTTCTCACCCCCTACAAGACCACCCCCTGGGCCGAGAGCGTGATCGAATCCACGCTCTATATCCTGTGGGATCTGGGCCTCAAGGTCGGCCAGTCCACCCGCACCGTGGCCGATTGCCTGCGCCTGGGGGCCGAGGATTTCACCATCCGCACCGCTCTGCTGGAAAACCGCTTTGTCTACGGTGACGCCGAACTGGCCGAAACCCTGCGCGCGCGGCTGAGATCAGATCTGTTCGAGGGCACCGAACGCGATTTCATCGAGGCCAAACTGAACGAGCGCGGCGAACGCCACCGCAAACAGGGCGTGCGCTATAGGGTCGAGCCCAACGTGAAAGAGGGCAAAGGCGGCCTGCGCGACCTGCAATGCCTGTTCTGGGTGGCGAAATACGTCCACCACGTCGATGACGTGGCCGAGCTGGTGGCGGCGGGCCTCTTTACCGAAGAGGAATTCACCACCTTTTCCGAAGCGCATAATTTCCTGTGGGCGGTGCGCTGTCACCTGCACTTGGCCACCGGGCGCGCCAGCGAGCAGCTGACCTTTGATCTGCAAGTCGAAGTGGCGCAGCGAATGGGCTATGCCGACAGCGCCGGGCGCCGCGCGGTCGAGCATTTCATGCAGCACTATTTCCGCCATGCCACGGCGGTCGGCGAACTGACCCGCATCTTCCTGACCAAGCTCGAAGCCGCGCATGTGAAGTCAGAGCCGCTGTTGCAGCGGCTCTTCAAACGCAAGCGACGGCTGTTGCCCGGCTATACACAGGTGCACGGCCGGCTGGCCATCGCCGACCCCGACAAGTTCCTGTCCGACCGGCTGAACCTGTTGCGGCTGTTCGAAGAGGGGCTGCGCACCGGCCTGCTGATTCACCCCGACGCGATGCGGCTGGTGACTGCCAATATCGACCTGATCGACGACAAGCTGCGCAACGACCCAAAGGCGCAGAAACTGTTTCTCGACCTGCTGGTGAAACACGGCAACCCCGAACGCGCCCTGCGGCGCATGAACGAGCTGGGCGTGCTGTCGGCCTTCATCCCCGAGTTCGAGCCGATCCGCGCGATGATGCAGTTCAACATGTACCACAGCTACACGGTGGACGAGCACATCATCCAGTGCATCAGCCAGCTCGACAAGATCGAGCGCGGCGAATTGATCGAGGAACTGCCCATCGCCTCTTCGATCCTCGAAGAGGGGGTGAACCGCCGGGTGCTCTATGTTGCACTGCTCTTGCACGACATCGGCAAGGGGCGCGACGAAGATCACTCTATCCTCGGCGCGCAGATTGCCCGCAAGGTGGCGCCCCGGCTGGGGCTGAAACCGCGCGAGGTCGATACCGTCGAATGGCTGGTGCGCTATCACCTGCTGATGTCGGACATGGCGCAAAAGCGCGACATAGCCGACCCGCGCACCGTGCGCGATTTTGCCAAGGCAGTGCAGACACGCGAACGGCTGGACCTTTTGTGCGTGCTGACCGTCTGCGACATCCGCGGCGTGGGGCCCACGACCTGGAACAACTGGAAAGCATCGCTGTTGCGCGCGCTTTATCGCCAGACCCGCCGCGCGATGGAAGGCGGGCTGGAAGACCTCAACCGCGAACAGCGCGGATCCGAGGCCAAGCGCAACCTGCGCGAGGCGCTGTCGGACTGGGACGCGCGCAACATCCGCGCCGAGCTGGGCCGCCATTATCCCCCCTACTGGCAGGGGCTGCATGTCACCGCGCACGTAGCCTTTGCGCGGCTGCTGCGCGGGCTCAAGGCCGACGACATCGCCGTCGACCTGGCCGTGGACGAGGACCGCGACGCCACCCGTGTCTGTTTTGCGCTGGCCGATCACCCCGGTCTCTTTTCCCGCCTTGCCGGCGCGCTGGCGCTGGCGGGGGCGAACGTGGTCGATGCGCGCACCTATACGTCCAAGGACGGCTTTGCCACCGCCGCCTTCTGGATACAGGATGCCGATGGCAGCCCCTACGAGGCATCGCGCCTGCCCCGACTGCGGCAGACGATCGACAAGACGCTGAAGGGCGAGGTTGTGGCCAGCGAGGCGATCCAGTCGCGCGACCGCATCCGCAAGCGCGAACGCGCCTTCCGGGTGCCCACCCATATCACCTTCGACAACGAAGGGTCGGAAATCTATACCATCATCGAGGTCGACACCCGCGACCGCCCCGGCCTGCTCTATGACCTGACGCGGACGCTGGCGGCCAATAGCGTCTATATCAACTCGGCGGTGATCGCGACCTATGGCGAACAGGTGGTGGACAGCTTTTACGTCAAGGACATGTTCGGGCTGAAATTCCACTCGAAGGCCAAGCAGGCCGCGCTGGAGAAAAAGCTGCGCGCGGCGATCGAACAGGGGGCAGAGCGCGCGCGCGCCTGACCGGCTGGTCCCGCCTGCGATCAGCCCTCTTGCCCGGCCCGCTGTTCCGGGATCGGAAAGATCACGTCATAGGCCCAGTTATAGATGAACGCATAGATCAGGTAGAAGGCGGCAAAGGACAGGTCCATCATGAAGGCCTGCCACAGGGTGACGCCCAGATACCATGCAATCAGCGGCATCAACACCACCAGCAAACCGCCCTCGAACAGCACCGCGTGAAAGACCCGCAAGAGGGGACTCTTGCGGGTGTGGCCGAGAACGCGGCGCATCACCAGGTCGAAACCGAGATTATAGATATAGTTCCACACCGTCGCGATGGTGGCGCAGGCCAGCGCCAGCACCCCGATATCAAACATCGGCTTATCGAACAGCCACGCCCCCAGCGGCGTGACCAGGATCAGGCCGATGACCTCGAAACAAACAGCGTGACGTATCCGGTCGGCAAACCCGCGCATGATGCCCCCTCAATGTGTGCGGCGTCCGCTCGGGCCCGTAAATGGGCCGGACCAGTCGAACGCGACGCGCCATGAAATTCCGGGCCGTCCCGGCTGCTCGTCCCGTATCGGAGGGGGTCGTCCCCGCTTGGCCGGCATAATATCGCGGGCTTCGGCACACACAACCGGTGCGGTCACGCAATCCGTTCGCGCAGCGCCTGCATCTTGCCCTGCAGAACCTTCTGGTACTGGTCGTTGGCCAGGCGCCCATCGGTGTCGAACTCGTTGCCCGCCGCCGCCACGCACAGCATCGGCCCCGGCAGCACATCGGCCTGCAACGGCACCAGGCAGCTCAGCAGCATGTATTGCCCGGTCTCGCCCCCCGTTCGCCCGCCGTTGGCCGACATCACCACCGTCGGCTTGCCCTGGAATGCGCCGCCCGGCACCCGGCTGACCCAGTCAAGCGCGTTCTTCAGCACACCGGTGATGCCCTTGTTGTATTCGGGCGAGGAAATGATCAGCGCATCGGCCTTGCGGATCTGCGCGGCCAGGCTCTCGACGGCCTCGGGCACGCCCTCGGCCTGCTCCAGATCGCCGTCGTAAAGCGGCAGGCGCAGGTCGGCCTCTGCCATTTCGGCCGGGCCAAAGGCGCGCACAGCCTCGCGCAGCAGCATGCGGTTGTACGAACCGCTGCGAAGCGAGCCGGAAATCGTCAGAATGCGGGGGAGGGCCATGTCGTATATCCTTTCGACTGGTATCATCTGTTGCCGGGCGATTTGGCCCAAGTCGCCGTATCAGGCAACTACAGCCACCGCACAAGCCCTGTGCAGCGGCTGCACCGCAGAACGCACACACCCCGGCAGAACATGTCTGCCGGGGTGTGTGCCTTTACAGGGTCTTGCGGAGGGTCGGATCACCAGTCGGTCGGGCCTTTTTCGGCAAAGGCATTGACCAGGAAATCGATGAATGCGCGCACCTTGGGCTGGGTAAACCGCCCCGGCGGATAGACCGCGTAGACGCCCTGGGTTTCGGCCGGGAGGTCGGGGATGACATCCTCTACCAGCCCTTCTTTCATCGCGCGGGAGTAAAGATAGCTGGGCAGATAGGCGATGCCCAGCCCCGATATCGCGGCATTCAGCAGCGACTGCCCGTCATTGACCGACAGCCCGCCGGCGGTACGCACCTGGCGCTTTTCCCCCGAGGGGGCGGTCAGCTTCCACACCGAGCCGCCAGCCTGGCTGGAATAATGCAAAAGCTTGTGTTCGTTCAGATCGTCAATGCGTGCGGGGCGGCCATGCCGGGTCAGGTAGGCCGGGCTGGCGATCATCCGCTTGGTGGTCTCGGTCAGCTTTCGGGCGCGCAGGGTGCTGTCCTCCAGATCGCCGATCCGCACCGCCATGTCGAACCCTTCCGAGATCAGTTCGACGTAGCGGTTGTTAAGCACCATGTTGACGGTGATGTCGGGAAATTCATCGAGAAACTCGCCCAGGATCGGGCTGAGGTGGTTGACCCCAAAATCGGTGGCCACCGAAATGCGCAACAGCCCCGACGGGTCGGACTGCATCGAACTGACCAGCGCGTCGGCCTCGCCCGCATCGTTGAGCACCCTGAGCGCGCGATCGTAATAGGCCAGCCCTATTTCGGTGGGGCTGACACGGCGGGTGGTCCGGTTCAGCAGGCGCGCCCCAAGGCGGGCCTCCAGCGATGAAACATGTTTGGAAACAGCGGATTTCGAAATACCCATCTTGCGCGCGGCGTCGGTAAATCCCCCCTGATCCACCACCGTTGCAAATGCCTCCATCTCGGTCAGGCGATCCATACTCGATACCTCTGCGTTTCGTGCCCCGCGACCTTATCGGGAACAATATGGGCACAACTGCGGCACTTGGCCGACAATATCAGGGATTTGTTGGGATCGTTCGTGACAGGGAAACAGCCGGACACAGCTCACATCGCCGGAAACCGCCGGGTGGGTGCAGTTATCGGCGGTCCATTCCGGCCGGGCTTCATGGTCAGTTTTACCCGTATATTCAATTAATTACACGACACACAGCGCCAGATTCAGGCACGACGGCCAGCAGGCCATGGCGGGTTGGTGCGACCTACAGCGTTGCCGCCAGCCGCACACCCTGATCAATCGCCCGCTTGGCGTCCAGTTCGGCGGCCACATCGGCGCCGCCGATCACATGCACCTGCCGGCCTGCCGCCGTCAGCGCGTCGGCCAGGCTGCGTTCGCTCATCTGGCCGGCGCACAACACGATGGTGTCGGCCTCAATCAGCCGAGGTTTTTCGCGCGCCTCGCCAAAGCTGACATGCAGCCCTTGCGCGTCGATGCGTTCATAGTTCACGCCCGCCACCATCTCGACCCCCTTCATCCGCAGGGTTGCGCGGTGAATCCAGCCGGTGGTCTTGCCCAGCCGCTTGCCCGGGCGTTCGGTCTTGCGCTGCAACAGCGTCACCTGACGCGCGGGCGGTTCGGGGGCGGGCCCCTCGGGCGCCAGCCCGCCCGGCATCTCGGCCGGATCACCCACACCCCATTCGCGCTTCCACGCTTCCAAATCCTCGGTCGGGCTTTCGCCGTCCTGCACCAGGTACTCGGCCACGTCGAAACCGATGCCGCCGGCCCCGATGATCGCCACCCGCTTTCCGGCCTCGCCCCGGCCCGACAGCAGATCGGCATAACCGACCACGTTGGCGCCATCCTGCCCCGGTATGCCGGGGTCGCGCGACACGACGCCGGTGGCGACGATCACATCGTCGAAATCCGCCAGGTCACCGGCCTTTGCCGCCCGGCCCAGTTGCAGGGTGACGCCGTGTTCGCGCACCATCGTTTCGAACCACGCCACCAGACCGTTGAACTCTTCCTTGCCGGGGATCACGCGCGCCATGTTGAGTTGCCCGCCAAGGCGGCTGTCTCGGTCAAAGAGCGTCACCGCATGCCCCCGCTGCGCCGCCGTGACCGCCGCCGCCAGCCCCGCCGGCCCCGCGCCCACCACCGCGATGCGACGCGGGTTTTCCGCCGGCGTTATCGGCATCTCGGTCTCGTTGCAGGCGCGCGGATTGACCAGGCAGGTGGAAATCTTGCCGCTGAAGGTGTGATCCAGACACGCCTGGTTGCAGGCGATGCAGGGGGCGATAGTGTCTGCCCGGCCCGCCGCCGCCTTGGCGACGAAATCGGGATCGGCAAGGAACGGACGCGCCATGCTGACCATGTCGGCGGCGCCGGAGGCCAGCACATCCTCGGCCACCTGCGGGGTATTGATACGGTTCGAGGTGATGACCGGGATACCCACCTTGCCCATCAGCTTTTTCGTCACCCAGGCAAAGGCCGCGCGCGGCACCGAGGTGGCGATGGTGGGAATGCGTGCCTCGTGCCAGCCGATGCCGGTGTTGATGATCGTGGCGCCTGCCGCCTCGACCGCCTGCGCAAGCTGGATCACCTCGTCGAAAGTCGAGCCATCGGGCACAAGGTCGATCATCGAAAGCCGGTAGATCAGGATGAAATCGTCGCCCACCGCGGCGCGCACCCGGCGCACCACCTCCAGCGCCAGGCGCATTCGGTTTTCATAAGGTCCGCCCCAGCGGTCCTGGCGCTTGTTGGTATGGCGCACCAGGAACTGGTTGATGAAATACCCCTCGGAACCCATGATCTCGACCCCGTCATAGCCTGCCTCGCGGGCGCGGGCGGCGGCAGTGACAATGTCGGCAATCTGCTTTTCGATGCCAGCCTCGTCCAGCTCGGCCGGCGCAAAGGGCGAGATCGGCGATTTTATCGGCGACGGCGCGACGCAATCGGGGCCAAAGGCATAGCGCCCGGCATGCAGCACCTGCATGGCGATCAGCCCGCCGGCATCGTGCACGCGGTCGGTGACGATACGGTGATTGGCAATGTCCTGTTCATTGAACAGCCCCGCCGCGCCGGGGAACACCCCGCCCTCGCGATTGGGCGCCATGCCACCGGTGACCATCAGCCCCGCCCCGCCACGGGCCCGCGCGGCATAGAATTCGGCAACGCGGTTCCAGTCCTTCGTTTCCTCCAACCCGGTATGCATCGAGCCCATCAGCACACGGTTCCTCAGCGTCACATGGCCCAGATCAAGCGGGGCAAGAAGGTGGGGATAGGCTGTCATTGCGGTCTCCGGTCAGTTTCGGCGCAGGATGGCGGGGCGGGTGGCGCCTGTCACCCTGGACGCTGCGTCAGGGGGACAGAGATACTTGTTCGCATTTCCCGGGTCGCTTGCGGCCCGGGCATGCGCCCGCCCGCCCCATGGCGGGCGCATTCGCGCCCACCCGGGCGGCCACATGCCCTCTGTACAGATTACGCCAACCGTCTTGCCCCCGGGTGCAACACCCCCTCATCCCGTCGAGGCGGCCCAGTCCCAATACAGATCACGCACGCGGCGGGTGACGGGGCCAATCTGATAATGGGTATCGTCGAACGCGGTGACCGGCGTCACCTTCATCATGTTGCCCGACAGGAATACCTCATCGGCGTCGTGAAAATCCTGGAAGCTCATCACAGATTCGTGCACCGTCACCCCATCGGCGCGCAAGTTGGCTATATGCCGCGCCCGGGTGATCCCGGCCAGGAAGGTGCCGTTGGGAACAGGGGTGAACACCTCGCCGTCCCTGACCGCAAAGACATTCGCCGTCGCCGCCTCGGCCACGTTGCCCAGGGCATCGGCCACCAGCGCATTGGTGAACCCCTTTGTGCGAGCCTCGGCCAGCATGCGGGCGTTGTTGGGGTAAAGGCACGCCGCCTTGGCGTTGACGACCGCATCCTCCATCACCGGACGGCGAAAACGGGTGCGCGTCAGCGTGGCCGCATCCCCCGGCGCCGCCATCGGAATTTCCTCAAGGCAGATGGCGAACCCGGTTTCGCCCCCCTCCTTGGGCACGATCGCGGACATGCCGCCGTCGATCGCCCAGTACATCGGGCGGATATAGACGGCGGCGTCGGGCGCATACATCTTCAGCCCCTCGCGGACGATGTCGACCATTTCTTCGGTCGAGACCGTGGGCGTGACCATCAATGCCTCGGCCGAGGCATTGACCCGCGCGCAGTGCTTGTCCAGATCAGGCGTCAGCCCATTGGCAAAGCGCGCCCCGTCAAAGACGTTGCTGCCTAGCCACGTACCGTGATCGGCGGCCTTCATCACCGCGATATCGCCGTCATGCCAGCTGCCGTCGAAATAGGTTTTGATATTGGTGCCGGTGGGCATGGTCCGTCTCCTGTGCGTGTTCGGGCGCAGGTTATGCCCGTCCGACGGCAGGGTCCAGAGGCGGGCCTGCCGCGCCTCGGCCAGCAGCGCGCGCAGGTCGAAACGGGCACTGTTCATGGCCAGGTTGCGCTGTGGGTTGCGGGGCCATTCCGCCTCTGGCGGGATTCGGGAAAAGATTGTAGGCAGACCCCGCTTTTCCGGGCAATTGGCGGAAAACGATCCAGCCATGTGCAGGGATGCACGGAACGATGTTCCAAGCTGGCCAGTCAGAAAAGACAGCACGCGGCGGGCCGCCATGATAGGATCCGCGCGACAGAAAGCACCGCTCAAAGGACAGTCATCATGGCAAAGGACGGCATTCGCGGCACCACCGGCCGCGGCAGGATTTTCGACAGTGTGCTGGACACGGTCGGCGACACCCCGGTGATCCGTATCAACGCCCTCGCCCCCGAGGGGGTCGAGATGTTCGTCAAGGCCGAGGCGTTCAACCCTGCGGCCTCGGTCAAGGACCGGCTGGCGCTGTCGATCATCGAGCGGGCAGAGGCCACCGGCGCGCTGAAACCCGGCCAGACCGTGGTCGAGGCCACCAGTGGCAATACCGGCATCGGGCTGGCGATGGTCTGCGCGCAAAAGGGCTATCCGCTGGTGGTGACAATGGCCGAGAGCTTTTCCATCGAGCGCCGCCGCCTGATGCGGATGCTGGGCGCAAAGGTGGTGCTGACGCCCAAGGCCGAAAAGGGCTTTGGCATGTATCGCAAGGCGGTCGAGCTGGCCGAGGCCAACGGCTGGTTCCTGGCCCACCAGTTCGAAACCGAGGCCAACGCCGACATCCACGCGGCGACAACCGCGCGTGAGATCGTCAACGACTTTGCCGGGCGGCGGCTGGACTACATCGTTTCGGGCTATGGAACAGGGGGCACGGTAACCGGCATCGGCCGGGTCATGCGCAAGGAACGCCCGGAAACCAAAATCGTTCTGGCCGAACCCGCCAACGCCGCGCTTATCGCCAGCGGCACGGCGCAGACACGCAACGACGCGGGAGAGGCCGCGGCCAGCCACCTCGCGTTCGAGCCGCACCCGATCCAGGGCTGGACCCCCGATTTCATCCCGCTCGTCCTGCAAGAGGCGATCGACCAGGGCTATTACGATGAACTCATGCCCGTGGACGGTGCCGTTGGCATCGACTGGGCGCGCAAGCTGGCCGCGCGCGAGGGCATCCTGACCGGCATCTCGGGCGGATCAACCTTTGCCGTCGCAATGCAGGTCGCCGAACGCGCCGCACCCGGCGCCGCCATCCTGGCCATGCTGCCCGACACCGGCGAACGCTACATGACGACGCCGCTGTTCGAGGGCATCCCCGAAGACATGAGCGAGGAAGAGGTGGAAATCTCGCGCTCGACGCCGGGCTATCAGCTCTGACACGGGGACTGGTCGCGCTGCGATATTGAGACGACCGAAACGGCGGCACGGAATCAAGGCCGCAGGCCGCCGTGCCAGCGCCGGGCCGCCCCCACGGGCCGGCGCTTTGACCGCCATCAGCGCGTCGGTCAATCCCAGCAAGGGCGTGGCTGGCATTAACTGCTCACCCCGACAGGCAGAACGCCGCCCCGCGGCCCGCCACTGCCACGGCTCACGTCCCTCACGCGCCGTCCTGCCCCGGCCGGTCACGATGCGTCAGCGTCTCGATGGCGTTGGCCAGGTGCACCTCGGCAATGGCGGCATCGCCCCGCGCCACGCCGTCGCGGTGCGCCTCGGCCAGTACCTCGGCATGGGTCACGCCTGTGGGCGGCTCGAACCGATAGCAGGCAAGTTCGATCAGCATGCCCAGCGGTTCGCGGAAATAGAGCGAATCCATGAAACCACGGTCCTTGGGGCCCGAATGGGCGATGCCGCGCGCCTTCAGCCGTTCCTCGGCCTGGGCGAACGTGGCGCGGCTGACGTTGAACGCTAGGTGATGCACGGCACCCGGGGGTGCAGGCGTTCTGCCATGCGCCGGCTTGCGCCCCTCGTCGGTAAAGACCGTGATCAGCCGCCCATCACCCGGATCGAAATAGAGATGCCCCTCGCCCGGGTTGTCCAGGTTGGGCTGCTCAAAGACAAAGGGCATGCCAAGCACCCCCTGCCAGAAGTCGATGGAAGTTTGCCGGTCGGCACCGATGAGCGTGATATGGTGCACGCCCTGCACCTGTAGCCTTTGCATGCCGTATCTCCCTTTCTGGGGGAAATATCGGCATGGGCCGCCGTTGGGACAAGGCGCAGGGGCGTGCGCAGGCGGACAGCCGCCCTGCGCGGGCGCGCAATCAGGCCCCGACCATGCCCATGATGCGATAGGTGTCACGCAGGATCGGCGCGGCGATTTCACGGGCACGTTCAGCCCCCCGCGCCAGGATACGGTCGATTTCGGCCACGTCCTGCATCAGCCGCCCCATCTCGGTCGAGATCGGGGCAAGCTGGGCAACCGCCAGATCGGCCAGCAACGGCTTGAACTCGGAAAACGGGCGCCCGCCCATCTCGGCCAGAACCGCCTCGGCGCTCTGCCCCGCCAGCGCGGCGTAGATATTGACCAGGTTTCGCGCCTCAGGCCGTGTGTCCAATTCCTTGAGTGTTTCGGGCAGCGGCTCGGGGTCGGTCTTGGCCTTGCGGATCTTTTTCGCAATCGTGTCGGCATCATCAGTCAGGTTGATCCGGCTCATGTCAGAGGGGTCGGATTTCGACATCTTCTTGCCCCCATCGCGCAGCGACATCACCCGCGTCGCTGCACCCTCGATCACCGGTTCGGTGATGGGAAAGAACTCGACCCCGAAATCATGGTTGAACTTGCGCGCAATCTCCTGGGTCAGTTCCAGGTGTTGTTTCTGGTCCTCGCCCACCGGCACATGGGTGGCGTGATAAACTAGGATGTCGGCGGCCATCAGCGCCGGATAGGCGAACAGCCCCAGACTGGCCTGTTCGGCGTGCTTGCCGGCCTTGTCCTTGAACTGGGTCATCCGCTTCATCCAGCCCATCCGCGCGACGCAGTTGAAGACCCAGGCCATCTGCGTGTGCTCAGGCACCTGCGACTGGTTGAAGAGGATCGAACGTTCCGGGTCCAGCCCCGAGGCGATGAACCCGGCCGTCAGCTCGCGCGTGGCGTGGCGCAGCGCGTCGGGGTCTTGCCAGACGGTGACGGCGTGCAGGTCGACCACGCAATAGATCGACTGAACGCCGGTTTCCTGCGTTTCGGCAAAGCGTTTGAGCGCACCAAGATAGTTGCCCAGGTGCAGGTTTCCCGACGGCTGGATGCCGGAAAAGACACGCGGGGAATGAGCCGCCTCGGCCATTTGGGGAACTCCGTCTGGAATTTGTCGCCGGCCTCGCTTACTTGTGGCCGCGCATGGCGTCAAGGAGAGCCCACATGAACCGCCCCGCCAATCCCGGCCCCGAGGCCCAGGGTCCCGTCAATCCGCTGCCGCTGACGGTGGTGCTGCTGGTGGCGATCATGGCCATCGTCGAGGGCGCGTTCACACTGGGCGCGCGCGGCCTGATCGGCGGCCCCGAGGCGGTGGGCTGGCGCGCGGCGGCGATTCAGGATTACGGCTTTTCCAACCGCGCTATCGGCTGGATGCTGGAAAACGGCGTGTTGCGGGCTGACTACCTGATCCGCTTTGTCACCTACCCGTTCGTGCATGCCAGTTTCACCCAGATGATCTTTGCCGCCGTGCTGACGCTGGCGCTGGGCAAGTTCGTGGGCGAGCGAATGCCGCAATGGTCGGTGCTGGTGCTGTTCTTCGCCTCAGCCATTCTGGGGGCGCTGACATTCGCGCTGGTCGTGCCGGACGGCCCCGGCCTGGTGGGCGCGTTTCCGGGGGTCTACGGGCTGATCGGCGGGTTCACCTGCCTTTTGTGGCTGCGGCTGGGCGAGGTCGGCGCGCCGCAATACCGGGCGTTTTCGCTGATCGGGCTGCTTTTAGCGCTGCAACTTGTCTTTGGCCTGTTCTTCGGCAGCGGGCTGATGTGGGTGGCCGATCTGGCCGGGTTCGTCTGCGGGTTCCTCGTCTCGTTCCTATTGGTGCCCGGCGGCTGGGCGCGGCTGCGGGCAAAGATCCGGCATCGTTAGGCGGCAGCCCGGATCGAAACAGGTTCCTGATCGGAGTGCATACGCTCGGGGCGGGATTGATTGCCCTTCGCCCTACCTGCGCCGCCTGAGCGCATTGCGGAACTCTGACAGACGGAACGCCCCGATTGCCTGTCCGACCAGGGCATAGCTGACCACCCCCGAGCCGATCAGCGCCAGCAACGCCAGCCACCGCCAACCGCCGTAGCCGAAAAGCGGGGTCAGCAGCGCCGAGGCGCCCCACAGCACCGCCCCCATCACCAGCGAGGCGGCGCAGATGCGCCAGGCCCGGCGGCGAAAGCGGTCATCGAACCGGGCGACCTCGCCAAAGGGGCGGGCGCCGCGCACCAGTTGCCAGACCATGATCCAGCCGGCGGCGGTCGTGGCGATGGCGGCGGCAATCCAGCCCACGGCATAGGCCAGCCCCACAGCCACCGCCGCGTTGACCACCATCGCCACCACAGCAAAGCGGAACGGGCTTTTCGTGTCCTCGCGCGCGAAATACAGCGGCTGCAACAGCTTTTGCAGCACGAAGGCCGGCAGCCCCAGCCCGTAGATCGCCACTGCCAGCGCCGTGGCGGCGGTATCGTCGGACGCGAACGCGCCGCGCTCGTAGAGAACCGAGACCAGCGGCAACGGTATCGTCACCAGCGCCACCGCGGCAGGCACCGTCAGCGCGAGAGAAATTTCGCCCGCCCGCGATAAGGCTTCGCGCGCGCCGGTGTCGTCCCCAGCCTTCAGCCGGCGTGACAAATCGGGCAGCAGAACGATGCCCACGGCGATGCCCACCACCCCCAGCGGCAACTGGTACAGCCGGTCAGCGGAATAAAGCCAGCTCACCGCCTTGTCATAGTTCGACGCCACCAGCTGCCCGACCAGCAGGTTGATCTGCACCACCCCCCCGGCCAGCGCGGCGGGAATGGCGATGCGCACCAGGCGCGCCATCTCTGGCGTCCAGCGCGGGCGCACCGGGCGGATGCGCAGCCCCGCACGCCCCGCCGCCACCCACACCAGCGCCAGTTGCGCCGCGCCGGCGAAGGGGATCGTCCAGATCAGCGCCTGCGCCACGGCGCCCCCCAGCGCCCAGGCGGCCACCATCGCCGTGACCAGCATCACGTTCAGCAGCACCGGCGCGGCGGCGGCGGCGGCAAACCGTCCGGTCGCGTTCAACACCCCCGAAAACAGCGCCGCCAGCGAGATGAAGAAAATGTAGGGAAAGACGATGCGCCCGAATTCCACCGTGATGTCAAAGCGTTCGTCGCCCCAGAACCCTTCGGCCGTGGCATAGACCAGCGCCGGCATGAACACCATCGCCAGTCCGCTCAGCGCCAGCAGCACCAGCGCCAGGCCCGACAGTGCCAGGCTGGCAAAGCCCTCGGCCCCCTCGCCCGCCTCGAGCCGCTTGGAAAACATCGGCACGAAGGCGGCGTTGAACGCGCCCTCGGCAAAGAAGCGGCGGAACATGTTGGGCAGGCGGAACGCGGCGACATAGGCATCCATCAAGACGCCCGGCCCCAGCAGACCCGCGATCAGCACGTCGCGGACAAAGCCCAGCAGGCGGCTCAGCATCGTCCAGCCACCCACGGTCAGCACACCGGACATCAGGCGGATGGGTTGCATGGGGTTGGTGCCTTTCGCCTCGGATCAGGTCACGAAAACCGGATAGAGCATCACGCGACGCGGGGAAAGCCCCGCGCCGCCGGCGGCTCAGTCGACCCGCCGCACCAGAAGCTGGTTGCCGGGGCCGGTCTTGGTCTCGAACACCTTGAGTTCCTTCACCAGGTCACTCAGCTTTTTCTTGCCATAGCTGCGGGTGTCGAAATCGGGCTTGTCGGCCTGGATCTGCTGGCCGATCCGGCCCAACGGGAACCATTCGTCGTCCTGGTCGATCTTTTCCATCGCGTCGGTGATCAGGCGACGCGCCTCGGCGATGCGCCCGGTATCGAGCACCGCCGCCCCGGTCTTTGCGGGGGCGGTGTCCTCGATCAGGTTTTCGATCGCCACGAAGCGATTGCAGGCGTTCTTCAGCGCATCGGGCGCCTTGGCCTCGCCGATGCCAATCACCGTCAGGCCCTGTTCGCGGATGCGGCTGGCAAGGCGGGTAAAATCACTGTCCGAGCTGACCAGAACGAAGCCGTCGAAATGGCCCATATGCAGGATATCCATGGCGTCGATCACCAGCCCGATATCGCTGGCGTTCTTGCCTTTTGTATTGGCGGTCTGCTGGTGCTGCACCAGCCCCAGCTTCTGCGCCGTCCTGGTCCAGCCAGAAAGCTGCTGGTTGGACCAGTCGCCATAGACGCGCCTCAGCCCCGGTTCGCCATAGCTGGTGACCTCTCGCAAGATCGCCTCGGCGAATTTCGAGGGAACGTTGTCGGCGTCGATGAACACGGCAAGACGCTGGTTTCGTTCGGGCATTGGCAGTCTCCTTTCAGAACGCAAGATGCCCCAAGGATGCGGGGGGCGAAACCACTAATTGGCGCCGCCCCTCCGTTATACCCCCGGCGTGCGGGGCTTAGCCGTCCTGGCTGATCTTGTCCTGGGTCCGGGTGTCGAAATCGGATGCGGAATGACGCTCCCACAGCTGTTCATGGGGCTCGCCAGACGTCCTGTTGACCATCCTGCCGCGCTGCACCGCCGGGCGCGCGTCGATCCGGCGGGCCCAGTCCATCACGTGTTCGTATTCGTGCAGGCTGAGAAAACTCGCCGCATCATCATAGGCCCGGCCCAGCGCGACATTTCCGTACCAGGGCCAGATCGCCATATCGGCGATGGAATAGTCATCCCCGGCGATATAGGGCCTGTTGGCCAATTCACGGTTCAGAACGTCGTACTGACGCTTGGTTTCCATCGCGTAGCGATTGATGGGGTATTCGTATTTTTCCGGCGCGTAGACATAGAAATGGCCGAACCCACCGCCCAGGAACGGCGCGCTGCCCATCTGCCACATCAGCCAGTTGATCACCTCGGTGCGGTCCGGCCCCGAGGCAGGCAGAAAGGCGCCGAACTTTTCGGCCAGGTGCATGAGGATCGAACCCGACTCGAACACGCGCACCGGCTTGTCACCGCTGCGGTCGAGCATCGCTGGGATCTTCGAGTTGGGGTTGATCTCGGTAAAGCCCGAACCGAACTGGTCGCCATCGCCGATGCGGATCAGCCAGGCGTCGTATTCGGCGTCATGGCCGGCCTCGAGCAGTTCCTCGAACATCACCGTGACCTTGACGCCGTTGGGCGTGGCCAGCGAATAAAGCTGAAAGGGATGCTTGCCCACCGGCAGCACCTTGTCATGGGTCGGCCCGGCGATGGGACGGTTGGTCGAGGCAAAGGCGCCCCCGTTTTCCTGGTCCCAGGTCCAGACCCTGGGCGGGATATAGGTGTCGTCGCTCACGTGAAGTCCTCCGTGTAATCCGGGTTCAGAGCTAACCCTACCGGAAGCGGATGCAAGCTGCACGCGCGCACATGTGCCGGTGCGCGAATGCCGTCGAATACGCGCCCGCCGCCGGGGGCGGCCTGCGCCCCCATATTGAAAGGCAGGGATGCGCCCCCGTATCCCTACCCTGATGGGGGATCGACAATGAAAATTCCACACCCGCGAAACCGCGTCCTTGCCCTGCTCGCCGCCGCGATCGGACTTGCAACTGCCACCACGGCGCCGGTGCAGGCGCAGTCGCTGGCCGACATGCTGGATCGCGTGCCGCAGGCGGGAAGCATCATGCGCAACCTCGACCGCAGGAACCGCGTTCAGCGCCAATGGTATGGACAGCAACAGTGGCAGCAGGATCGCCGCGACGACGGCACCTATCGCCACCGCCGCCGGGGCGAAACGGAATATGAGCGCCAGATGCGCGGCCTTTACCGGCCCGGCTATGACATCGACAGCGTTTTGCGGAACAACTACCACGGCAACCGCCAATAGCGCGGCGGCGCAGGGCGCACCGCCATCGCATAGATCAGTAGACGACCACGCTGCGGATCGATTCACCCGCGTGCATCATCTCGAACCCCTTGTTGATCTCTTCCAGCTTTAGCGTGTGGGTGATCATCGGGTCGATCTCGATCTTGCCCTGCATGTACCAGTCGACGATTCTAAACTTGCCCGTGTCACCGCGTCTATTGGCGATGCCTATGTTAGGTCTGAAACTATTTCTTCCCATTCGGATTCTTGAATCTCAATTGGTACGAACGTAGTCGTACCCGTGAAATTCAACGTAGCGGAAATACTGCCTTTCCAAGGGATACGATTCAATAGCGCCCACTTCTGCCGAGCCATTTCCTTTGAAACTTGTTTCATCCCATCGGAAAGCGGTTCAATCTTGAATGGTAGCACCCAAGGCTCGGGCCAAATATCCGTAACCGTGGCGTGAGGATCAGCCTTGCTCTTGACAATAAACGGAGTAGTGAACGCGTGCGCGGGATTGCAGTAGAGCAACCCGACATCACTAGGGCAAAGATATTTCTCTGCTTTCGTGGTTCGAGCACGCATTGCTGCGTCAGATACAGTGGCGACGGCCCAAGTCCTCGCGCTGATACCAAGAGGGATATTCTTGGTATCGCGACATGCGAAGCAAAATAACTTCAAAGTCATCTCCCTTGTTGTCGAGAAACCCGGGCTGCCAGACTTCTCAGTAGACCACCACGCTGCGGATCGATTCGCCCGCGTGCATCATCTCGAACCCCTTGTTGATCTCTTCCAGCTTCAGCGTGTGGGTGATCATGGGGTCGATCTCGATCTTGCCCTGCATGTACCAGTCGACGATCCTGGGCACGTCGGTGCGCCCGCGTGCACCGCCAAACGCGGTGCCGCGCCAGACCCGCCCGGTGACCAGCTGGAACGGCCGGGTCGAAATCTCGGCCCCCGCCGGCGCCACGCCGATGATGATCGATTCACCCCAGCCCTTGTGTGCGCATTCCAGCGCCGTGCGCATGACACCCACGTTGCCGGTGGCGTCAAAGGTATAGTCCGCGCCGCCGCCGGTCAGGTCCACCAGATACGCCACCAGGTCGCCCGTGACCTTGGACGGGTTGACGAAATCGGTCATGCCGAACCGCTCAGCCATCACCTGCTTGTCATCGTTGAGATCGACACCGACGATCTGATCTGCGCCCGCCAGCCGCAGGCCCTGGATAACGTTGAGCCCGATACCGCCCAGGCCAAAGACCACCGCGCGCGATCCGATTTCTACCTTGGCGGTGTTGATCACCGCGCCGATGCCGGTGGTCACGCCGCAGCCGATATAGCAAATCTTGTCAAAGGGCGCGTCCTTGCGCACCTTGGCCAGCGCGATCTCGGGCAGGACCGTGTGATTGGAAAAGGTCGAGCAGCCCATGTAGTGCAGGATCGGCGTGCCATCGAGCATCGAGAACCGGCTGGTGCCATCGGGCATCACGCCCTGGCCTTGGGTCGTGCGGATTGCCTGGCAAAGGTTGGTCTTGGGGTTCAGACAGTATTCGCATTCACGGCATTCGGGCGTGTAGAGCGGAATGACATGATCACCCGGCTCGACCGAGGTCACGCCGGGGCCGACCTCCAGCACCACGCCCGCGCCCTCATGCCCCAGGATCGCCGGAAAGGCGCCCTCGGGGTCGGCGCCCGACAGGGTGAAATCGTCGGTGTGGCAAAGCCCGGTCGCCTTGATCTCGACCAGGACCTCACCTGCCCTGGGCCCGTCGAGATTGACCTCCATGATTTCCATCGGCTTGCCGGGCTCCAGGGCCACGGCGGCGGTTGTGCGCATCGCTCGGTTCTCCTCTGACGTTGTTCCCGGTCGGCGTGACTGTGGGCGAAACGAGGCGTCGATGCAATATTCGCGAGCTACCGACCTATGCCCGCGCCCAACGTTCGCGCCACAGGGTAAACAGGCCCGCCGCCACGATCAGTGCGGCACCTGCGGCGACGTTGGGGCGGATCGTTTCGCCAAAGAGCGAAATTCCCAGAACGCTGGCGAATGCCAGCTGGAGATAGGCAAAGGGCTGCACGGCGCTGGCCTCGGCCAGTTCATAGCACTTGATCAGCGTGTAATGGCCCAGTGCCCCGGTCACGCACAGCGTGGCCATCCATGCCCAGTCGGGCGCGCTCATCGGTTCCCAGAACCAGATGCCGACCGCTGTCATCGCCACCATGCCCGTCGTCCCGGTCCAGAAAAAACTGGTGGCCGCACTGTCGCGGATGCCGGCATATCGCGTCAGCAGCCCGTAAAGCGCAAACATCAGCGCGGCGATCAGTGGCACCACCGCCTCCGGCTGAAAGACGCCAAAGCCGGGCTCCAGGATGATGATGACGCCGACGAACCCCACCGCGATCGCCGCCCAGCGCCGCCAGCCCACCCGCTCGCCCAGCACGGGCCCGGAAAGCGCCGCGACGAGCAGCGGATAACAGGTGAATACCGCATGGCTTTCGACAAGACCAAGCAGGGTAAAGGCCAGCACCATGACACATATTTCGGCCACCAGCAGCACACCGCGGAACGCCTGTATCCAGGGGATCGAGGTTGCGGCGGCGGCACGAATGCCCCCCGCGCGCCGCCCGGCCACGGCGATAACGAAGGCGGCAAAGAACCAATAGCGGACCATCACCACCATCAGCACGTTGTATTCACTGGCCAGGTGGCGCGAAATGCCGTCCTGCACCGCAAAGATGAACGTGGTGGCCACCATCAGCAGGATGCCGGCACGGGTGTTCTGCTCGGTCATATCATCGGCTTTCGCAGGGTTGGCTTATGGGCCGTGGTCATGTGCCGCTTGCGGCCATAGCCCGGAACGCGGGTAACTTCAAACCCGACCGCCGCCAGCCCCCGCCGCACCGCCCCGGCGGCGGTATAGGTGGCCGCCGTGCCCCCCGGTGCGGTGTGGGCGAACACCTGCGACAAGAGCGTTTCCTCCCACAGTTCGGGGTTCTTTGCCGGTGCGAAACCGTCAAGAAACCACGCATCCGCCACCCCCGTCCAGCCCGGCAGGGTGGCGCGCGCGTCGCCCTCGACCAGGCGGAATCGCAGGTCGGGCAGGTCAATCTCCGCCGCCCCCCAATGCGGCGCCAGTTCGGCCGCTGGCATGGCCAACCCGGCAAAGGCGGCCTGCGCGCGGCGCATGTCATCCGGTGTCATCGGAAAGGCCTCGAAAGCGGTATAGCGCAACACCCCCGCCTGCCCGCTTTCGCGCCAGAGCCTCAGCGCCGCCAACAGGTTCAGCCCGGTGCCAAACCCCAGTTCGGCAATATGAAACCCGTCAAAAAACCGTTCCGGCAGCCCGTTGCCGACCAGAAAGACATGCGCGGTTTCCGCCAGCCCGTCCTCGAGGCTGAAATAGGGGTCGTCGAAACGGCGCGAGACCGGCACCGCGCCGCGCCAGTCGATAATCGCGTTTTCCTTGGCATCCTGCGTCATTATGCCCTTTCCGGCTGTGGCTCTCTACACCCGCGCCATGACCTGCGATAGTACAGCCAGCAGAGAGTGCAAAGGAGCGCGACCAATGGCAAGGCCCGACGTCACCGTGATGGGGGCAGGCATCTTTGGGCTGTCGGTGGCCTGGGCCTGCGTGCAAAAGGGCGCGCGGGTGCGGGTGATCGACCCGGCGGGCCCCGGCGCGGGCTGTTCCGGCGGGCTGGTGGGGGCGCTGTCCCCACATGTGCCCGAGGCATGGAACGATCTCAAGGCGTTCCAGTTCGACAGCCTGCTGATGGCGCAGGGGTTCTGGGCCGGGGTCGAGGCGGTATCGGGCATTACGCCCGGCTACGCGCGGCTGGGCCGGTTGCAGCCCATCGCCGACGACAAGGCGCTGGCGCTGGCCCGGGCGCGGGCAGAAACCGCGCGCGAATACTGGGGCGACGCCGCCCTGTGGGAGGTGATCGAGACCCCGTCAGAGGGCTGGGCGCCAGTCTCGCCCACCGGCTGGCTGATCCGCGACACGCTCAGCGCCAGGATCAATCCGCGCCGCGCCTGCGCCTCGCTGGCGGCGGCATTGCGGGCCCGCGGCGCGGAACTGGTCAGCGAAGGCACGGCAGAGGGCAAGGTGGTGCACGCCACCGGCGTGGCCGGGCTGCTGGAACTGACACAGGCCCTGGGCTGCACGGTTGGCGGCGGCGTCAAGGGGCAGGCGGCGCTGCTGCATTTCGCGGCCCCTGACAGCCCGCAAATCTATGCCGACGGCCTGCTGGTCGTGCCGCATGCGGATGGCACCACCGGCGTCGGCTCGACATCGGAGCGCGACTATGACGACCCCTTTGCCACCGACGGCAAGCTCGAAGAGGTGATCGAGCGCGCCATGCAGGTCGCGCCGGTACTGCACGGGGCGCGGGTTGTCGCGCGCTGGGCCGGGCTCAGGCCGCGGGCGCGGTCGCGTGCACCGATGCTGGGCGAACACCCGCTGCACCCCGGCCAGTACATCGCCAATGGCGGCTTCAAGATCGGGATCGGCATGGCGCCCAGGGTCGGCCAGGTGATGGCGGACCTGGTGCTTGACGGCATCGACGCGATCCCCGAAAGGCTGCGCCCCGAGGCGTCGCTCTGATCTCTGAAACGAAACGCGCCGCCCGGTTCGACCCGGACGGCGCTGTCATGCGTGTATCTCTTGCCTCAGACGAAGATCACGTCGCCGCCGCCGAGTTCGGAAAGCTGCGTATCCTCAAAGATGATCTGCTGCCCGCCGGCTGCGATGACCACGTCGTCGCCCGCCTGCGAGATGAACGGGAGAAGGTTCCCGACGGCAAAGCCGCTGGGCAGCCCGACAAAGGCGAGATGGTCCACACCGGCCTCAAAATCGGTGATGGTCATGGAGTCGCCGCCCATGACGAAGGCAAAGATATCGGCGTCTTCCCCGCCGGTCAGCACATCGTCGCCGCTGTTGCTGACCATGGTGTCGTCGCCTGCCCCACCTTCGAGCGTGTCGTTGCCACCCCGGCCTTGCAGCCAGTCGGCGCCGTCGTTGCCTTCGAACCGGTTGGCATTGGCGTCACCGTAGATGTCGTCGTCGAAATCGGTGCCACGCACCCCTTCGACATCGTAAAGCCTGTCGACAAAGGCGTCGCCGTTCCAAGTGCCGATCGCGCCGTCGAGGTCAAGGTCTACACGGACCCCGCTGTCATAACCGCTGCGGTCATAGCGGATCGTGTCGAAACCGTCGGCGCCATCGACGCTGTCGTTGCCGCCGCGCACGATGAACGAATCGTCGCCGGCGCCGCCCAGCAACGAATCATCGCCGTTGCCGGTACGGATCGTGCCAATCGTGCCGTTAACGGTATCGGTGAACCCGTCCTGCTGGATGATGCCGGCACCCAGATCGGCCATGACCGCGCCGTCGCTGTAATGATAGCCCAGCCGGATACTGCCGTCGCCGGAGATATTGAAGGTGTCGTTGCCGTCCCCGCCGACCATTTCACCCCATTGCTGGGCCGCGGTGTTGATGGTGAAGACATCGTCGCCACCCGTACCCTGGACCTGAAGCCCGCCGGTGGTCCAGCCGGAATTGAGCACGTTTTCCACGTTCACGAGCATGTCGGTGCCATCGACCCCGGCGTCGATGGTGCCGGTGTTGGCCGCGCCGTCGATGTTGACGGTGATCGGCTGGCTGAGATCCCAGTGGGCCAAGCCGACCCAGCCGTTGACGATATCCGAGAAGTCGATGGTGTCGTTGCCGGTCCCGGCCACGATGTTGTCGCCGGTGCCGTCATTGTCGCCGGGGTTGATCAGGTCGTCACCCGAACCGCCGAGAAGGGTATCGTTGCCGGCGCCGCCCATCAGCGTGTCGTTGCCGCCATTGCCGTCGAGCTGGTTATCGCCCGCATCGCCGGTGATGCTGTCGTTGTGGCTGCTGCCGCGCACCCATTCAATGTTGCTCAGCGTGTCGCTGAAGGCGCTGCTATCCCATGTGCCCGAGGCGGTACCGGCGAAAAGGTCCACGGTGACCCCGCTGTCATACCCGCCGCGGTCATACCGGATGGCATCGAAACCGTCGCCGCCATCGACGGTGTTGTTGCCGCCACGCACGATGAAGGACTCGTCGTTGTCGCTGCCGAGCAGCGAATCGTCACCGTTGCCGGTGCGCAGTTCCCAGACCGCGCCGTGGACCGAGTCGGTGAACCCGTCCTGCTGGATGGTGCCGGCGTCCAGATCGGCGACAACCGCGCCGTCGCTCTGATGATAGCCCAGCCGGATACTGCCGGCGCCGGAGATGTTGAAGGTGTCGTTGCCGTCCTGGCCGATGAGTTCGGCCCATTGCTGAGCCACGGTGTGGATGGAGAAAAAATCGTCGCCATCGGTGCCGCGCACCGACAGCCCGCCCGTGGTCCAGCCGGAATTGAGCGGGTTGGCCACATTGATGAGCGTGTCTGTGCCCTCGGCCGCGGTCGCAATGTTGGCGAAGTTGGACCCGCCGTTGATGTTGACAGTAATCGGGCCGCTGAGATCCCAGTGCTCCAGACCGACCCAGCCGTTGACGATATCCGAAAAGTCGATGGTGTCGTTGCCAGTTCCGGCCAGGATGCTGTCGCCGGTGCCGTCATTGTCGCCGGGGTTGATCAGGTCGTCACCCGATCCGCCCACCAACGTGTCCGCGCCCCCAAAACCGTTGAGGGCATCGTTGCCGCCGAAACCCTCGATGAGGTCGTCATCCGGGGTTCCAATGAGCGGATCGTCGCCAGGTCCGCCGCCAACATAATTCGCCATGTTATTTCTCCTCTAAATCAGTCAGGCATTATAAATTGGAGTGAACCACTCCAATTCATGGGTGTCCACATCTATTTCGGGAAGAATGCAGTTATTTTCGGGTGCTGTATTGCCCCGCGTGCGGCCGGCCGAACAATTCCGCCCGCGCGTGTAATCCGTCGCTTTTAGCGGTCTGCCGGCCACGCGCGTCGGCCGGAATCGGCCTTCTTTGGTGGATCGCAACGCTCGGCACCGTGCCCCGGGCCGGGCATTCGCCACCGGCTCTTGCGGTGCCTCAGTTCATCAACCCGGCATGACGCATCGCGTCCTCGACCAGCGCCTTGGTCGGCTCTGCCAGCCCGGTCAGGGGCGAGCGCACCTCTTCGCTGCACAGTCCCAGCCTGGACATCGCATATTTGACGCCCACGGCCCCCGGCTCGGCAAAGATCGCCTTGTGCAGGGGCATCAGCCGGTCCTGCAGTTCCAGTGCGCGGGCATAGTCGCCAGCCAGGCAGGCCGCCTGCACATCGGCCACCAGCCGGGGCGCGACATTGGCGGTGACCGAGATCACCCCCTGCCCGCCCTGGGCGTTGAAACCGTGGGCCGTCCCATCCTCGCCGGAAAGCTGGATGAAATCCGTGCCGCACGTTATCCGCTGCAGGCTGACGCGGGCCAGATCGCCGGTGGCGTCCTTGACCCCGATGATGCGCGGCAATCTGGCCAGCTCACCCATCGTTTCGGGACTCATGTCGATGACCGACCGACCCGGAATGTTGTAGATGATGATCGGCAGATCGCAGCAATCGTGCAGGGCGGTGAAATGCGCGATCAGCCCTCGCTGGGTGGGCTTGTTGTAATAGGGCGTCACCACCAGCGCGGCAGCGGCGCCGACCTTTTCGGCGTGCTGCATAAAGCGGATGCCCTCGACGGTGTTGTTCGACCCGGCCCCCGCGATCACCGGCACCCGGCCGGATGCGGCGCGCACCACTTCCTGGATCACGCGCTCGTGCTCTTCGTGGGTCAGGGTCGGGCTTTCCCCGGTGGTACCCACGGGCACCAGCCCATCACTGCCCTCGCCGATATGCCATTCCACGAGGTTCTTGAGGGTCTCATAGTCCACCTCGCCGTTGCGAAACGGCGTGACCAGGGCGGGAAAGGATCCTTTGAACATCGGCGGGCTCCATCATCTTGCGGGGCCGGCGCGGGCGGCAAGCCGCCGATCTTCCACCATTACCGGTGGACTTGCGCCGCGCCTCGCGCATAGGCTGGATATGTCTATCCTTCGCACGAACGGAAAATGCAAGAGATGCTGCGCTTTCTCTATGCCGTTTTGGTGGTTTTCGGCCTCTCGGCACCGCTCGCGGCGCAACAGGACGGCACCGAAAACACTCGGCAGATCGCACCGCGCCCGCTGGCCAGCGGGCTTGACGCCGCGCGTGCCGGACGCTGGCAGGCGGCGGCGCATCTTGCCAGCCGCGACGGACCGGCGGCGGCGGCAATCATCGAATGGATGCGGCTGAGCGCCGGGCTGGGCGACCCGGCGGATGTGCTGGCCTTTCTCGACACCCATCCCGACTGGCCCGGACTGGACGCGCTGCGTCGCAAGAACGAAGAGGTCATGACCAATGCCGGGTTCGACGACGTGCTGGCGTTCTATCAGAACTACCGCCCGCAGACCGGAGCCGGCGCGCTGAACCTCGCCCGCGCACGGATCACCCGCGGCGAAGCGGGCGAGGCCGAGGCCGGCGTGGTGCTGGCCTGGCGCACGCTCGATCTGTCAGAGCAGGAGCATGATGATTTCATCGCCGCGCACGCGGAACTGCTTAAACCGCATCATGCCGCGCGGCTGGAAATGGCGCTGTGGCGTGGCCTGCGCGACGCCCGGCAGATGCTGCCGCTGGTGGATGATGAAACCCGTGCGCTGGCCAAGGCGCGACAGCTGCTCAAGGCCGGCGGCACCATAGACGAGGACGACCTGCCAAAGGGCGGCGCCACGAATGCCGGCATCACCTATGAACTCTTTATCCGCGACATCGACAGCGGCCGCTCGAAAGACGCCATCGACCGGATCATGGCGCAAAGCAACCTGCCCGACGGGTTGGGCGAACCGGGCCGCTGGGCCGGCTGGCGGCGTTACCTTGCGCGGGCCGAAATGCGGGCCGGCAATTCCGATACCGCCTATCGCCTGGCGGCCAATCACCAGCTGGTCGACGGGTCGAGCTATGCTGACCTGGAATGGCTGGCGGGTTACTTGGCGCTGAAATACCTCGACGCGCCGGAACTGGCGCTGGACCATTTCCAGCGGTTCCGCGCCGCGGTTGAGGGGCCGATTTCGCTTGGCCGGGCGGGGTATTGGCTGGGTCGCGCACAAGATGCGATTGGCGACGTGCAGGCAGCACAGCTGTCCTATGCCTCTGGCGGGCAGTTCCAGACCAGCTTTTACGGGCTGCTGGCCGCCGGGCGTGCCGGGCTGGCCCCCGACCCCACGCTGGCCGGCACGCCGCCCGAGGGTGGCTGGCGGCAGGCCGGGTTTGCGCAAACGCCCCTGTTCCAGGCCGGGGTGCTGCTGCTGGCCGCCGGGCAACTATCTCTTTCCGAACGGTTCTTCGTGGCGCTGGCCGAAACGCTGGACGAGGACGATCTGCGCCGCCTGGGTCACGCGCTGGAAGAACTCGACGCGCCGCATCTGCAGGTGATGGTCGGCAAGGCCGCGGCGGGGCGCGGCATCGTCGTGCCCGGCCCCTACTATGCGCTGCACCCTATGCACCGGATGGATATGCCGGTTCCCACCGAACTGGCGCTGGCCATCGCAAGGCGCGAAAGCGAATTCGACGCCGCGGTGCAAAGCGGGGCCGGGGCGCAGGGGCTGATGCAGCTGATGCCGGGCACCGCGTCGGACATGGCCCGCGCGCTGGGGTTGGAAAACCCGCGCGGCCGTGCCCTGAACGACTGGCAGTTCAACGCGCAGCTGGGCGCGGCTTACCTGGCCGGGCTGATCGAGCGTTTCGACGGCAACGTGGTGATGGTGGCGGCGGGCTATAACGCCGGCCCCGGTCGCCCGCTGCGCTGGATGGAAGAGATGGGCGACCCCCGTGGCAGCGGCGAGGAAAAGATCGTCGACTGGATCGAACACATTCCGTTCCGCGAAACCCGCAACTATGTCATGCGGGTGGCCGAAAGCCTGCCGGTCTACCGCGCCCGGCTGGGCAAGCCGCCACTGCCGGTGCCTTTCGGGCAGGAACTCAGCGGCGCCGGACTGCGAAAAATGGCGCTCGATTAGCAACGAAACGGGCGATTCACCGGGTTTGTTCCAGCCGCTTGTGGTGGGTGATGCACCCGTCGCCCTGGGCCTCGATACGCGCCAGCGCCTGCTGCAGCGGCTCATAGGCCACCGCCATGTCACGGGCGTTGGCGTGGATCAGCGTTTCCGCATCCGCGACCCAGGCGACATGACCGGCCCAGAACAAAAGATCGCCCCGCAGTGGCGGCGTGCCCTCGGGCAGCGCATGACCCAGCTCCGCCGCCTGTTCGTCGCTGTCGCCCGGGCAGGCGATGGCGCAGGCAAGGCAGGCGATCTGGACCAGCCCCGAACAGTCGATGCCGAAGGCGCTGTTGCCGCCCCAAAGGTAGGGCGTGCCGATCAGCCGTTCGGCCACCGCCACCGGGTCGGCGGCGGGGGTGTCCAGGGGGGCCAGATGCCCGGCGGGGACGAACCCCTGCGGTGTTTCGGCAAAGGCGTCCGCACGGCCAGTGACCTCCAGCAGGCTGCCAAGACTGAGCGATGCGCGCTCTCGCGACTTGAGGTCGGGTTCGGAATAAAGGTGGGTCGCCCGCGCGCTGACCCGGTGGTTGGGTTCGGGCAGGTCGGCCAGCACATCGCGCCGCATCCAGCCGGGATAGCCGTCGCGCAGCGCCTCGGCCCGCACCCAGCCGTCGCGTTCGTCTTGCAGGCGCACCGCCTCGCCCATCAGCAACTGGCGGTCGCGCGCGCCGCCGGGGTCGCGCAGCAGATCCGCCACCGGCACCGCGACACGCAACACCGTCATGGCCGGCACCGGGGGGTGCACCCGGGCACAGACACGCCGCTGATACCAAATACCGTCAATGCCGGATCGCTCATGCCTCTGCCCCGTCGCCAAGGGCCTTGGGCAGCGCATCCAGCAGCGCGCGCGCGCCCATGCCGACACCGCCCTTGGGGCGCGCGGGCGCGTCCTTGGGCGACCAGCCATAGATGTCAAAATGGACATAGCGCCCGTCCCCGGCAAAGCGGCGCAGGAACAGCGCGGCGGTGATGGCGCCGGCGAAACCACCCGAAGGCGCGTTGTCGAGATCGGCAGTGCCCGGCTCTATCATCGCTTCGTAAGGCGCATGGAACGGCAGCCGCCAGACCGGGTCGGCCACCCGCGCCCCGGCGGCATCCAGCGCCACCGACAACGCCCCGTCATCGGTGAAATAGGGCGAGATGTCAGGCCCCACCGCCACCCGCGCCGCGCCGGTCAGCGTGGCCATCGAAACCATCAGGTCCGGCGTTTCCTCGGCCCCCAGCGCCAGCGCGTCCGCCAGCACCAGCCGCCCCTCGGCATCGGTATTGTTGACCTCGACGGTCAGCCCGTTGCGCGCCTTCAGGATGTCACCGGGGCGAAAGGCATCGCCCGACACGGCATTTTCCACCGCCGGCACCAGCACCCTCAGCCGCAGATTCAGCCCCAGCGTCATGATTATTTGCGCCAGCCCCAGCACCGTCGCGGCGCCGCCCATGTCCTTTTTCATCAACCCCATGCTGTTGCCGGGCTTGAGGTTCAGCCCCCCGGTGTCGAAACAGACCCCTTTGCCGACCAGCGTCAGCGCCGGGCCTGCATCGCCCCAGCGCATGTCGATCAGCCGGGGCACGCGCGCGGCGGCACGGCCCACCGTGTGGATCAGCGGCAGGTTGCGCGCGATCAGGTCCTCGCCCCGGATCACCTCGATCGTGGCACCGTGGTCGCGGGCCAGCCCGGCGCAGGCGGTCTCCAACTCTTCTGGCCCCATTTCGTTCGCCGGGGTGTTGATCAGGTCGCGGGTCAGGAACTCGCCCGCGGCGATGGCGCTCAGCCGCGCGGCATCGACGCCCTCGGGCGCGATCAGGCGGGCGCGCGCGGGTTTTTGCGCGCGGTAGCGGTCAAAGCCATAGCTTGCCAGCAGCCATCCCAGCGCCTCTTCCTCAGCGTGCTCAAACGGCAGCCCCTCCAGCCGATAGACACCTTCGGGCAAGGCCGCGGCCGCGGTGGCAAGATGAAAGCGGCCGCGCGCGCGCGCCTCTGGCCTGCCGTAACCTGCCACCGCCATGTCCAGTTGCCCGCCCTCGCCCGGCACGGTCAGGACGCGGCCCAGCCCCGCGGCAAAGCCGTTGGCGCGCAGCCACGCCGCGACGTGCTTTGGCTGCGCCTCGATCCAGGGGTCGAGCGCATCCTCGGCGATGACGTAAAGCGGTATTGCGGTGCTGTCGGAGGGGGCGAAGTCCGGGGTCATGCGATGCCTTTGCTGTCGGGTGGGTCGTATCGCGGCCCAGCCTAGCCACCCGCGCGCCGCCTGCAAGCCCCTCTAGCCCGCCGGCAGATCCCATATCCGGGCCAGCGACACCTCGCCCACGCGGTGCAGCCGCGCCAACGTCGCCACCAGCGCCACCGCATCGTCGCCCTCGCTGCAGGCGGCGACATCGCGCGCCACCCGCGCCAGCGCCGGCATCCCCAGCTGTTCGGCGATGGCGCCCATGCTGCGGGCGCATTTGCGCATCCCGCCGGTTTCGCCCCGCCGGTGCAGACCGTCAAGCTGCCCCAGACGGGCGGAAAGTTCCTGCAACGCGCGGCTGACCACATCCTCTGCCGCGCAATGCCCCAACCGCATGAAAAGCTCTTCCAGCCGATCCGGATCCAACCGCACCGATTCCGTCTGACTGAGACGCGTCACCTGTCCCAAAACCGCACCCCTCGACCCAATGCCCCCCAGCATGATCGCCATACTGGCGCCGCAGGGTTCGCAAATGGTTTCCAAGGCGGTCAATTCTCGCTCGAATTATCTGTCAATTGCGACTATCACGGCGAACGAACAAACACCTCCCACGGGGGACAACATGGACCAAGCACGCCCGCTACCAGGCTATCTGATCGAACGTTACCGCGGCTGGAAGGCTACGAAGTACAAGGAAAACGAGGCCTGGTATCGCCATCTGGCGAAAGAGGGTCAGCACCCCCGCGCTATGGTTATCAGCTGCTGCGACAGCCGCGTACATGTCACCTCGGTTTTCGGCGCCGACCAGGGTGAATTCTTCTTGCACCGCAACATCGCCAACCTGGTGCCGCCGCACGAGGAAGAAGGCCAGCATCACGGCACCTCGGCGGCGGTGGAATTCGCGGTTGCCGCGCTCAAGGTGCCGCACCTGATCGTGATCGGGCATTCCGATTGCGGCGGGGTCTCTGGCTGCGATGCGATGTGTTCGGGTCATGCGCCCGAACTGGAGGAAAAGACCAGCTTTGTCGGCCGCTGGATGGATATCCTGCGCCCCGGCTATGAGCGGGTGAAAGACATCACCGACCAGTTTGAACGCAAGAGGGCGCTGGAAAAGCAGGCCATCCTGGTGTCATTGGAAAACCTGATGACCTTTCCCTTCGTCGCGGAGGCAGTGCGCGGCGGCACGCTCACGCTGCACGGGCTCTGGCATCACACCGGCGAGGGCGAACTGGAACAATACGACGCCGAGAGCGGAGCTTTCGAGCCGCTCTGAGGCGACTCAGCCCTATTGCAGCACCATGTCCTCGGGCCATTTCAGCCGGTGTGACAGGGTGACGGTGCGGGTCTCACCGGCCGGCAGGTCGAACCGCCAGGCCAGCACGCCGCGACGCCCGTCGAGGTTTTCCTCGGCCGGGCGTGGCTCGGCGCTCCAGCTGATCAGCAGGTCTTCCTGTTCGGAATAGGGCACGCGGTCGATCAGCCGTATCGGCCAGGCCTCTGCGGTCAGGTTCTCGACCTCGATGCGCACCTCTTCGTTCACCTCGCTCGACCGGGTGATGACGCCGCGGTCGCCCTCGCTGCGGTCCAGAACGGTGCGGGTCACCTGCAACCCCTCGATGGGCCCAAAGCCCAGATCAGCACTGCCGCCGGCGGGAATCATCTCCAGCGGGCGGCGAGCGACGAAGCGCCCGTCGAGGTAAAAGCTTGCCTCGTTCGTGGGCAGGATCGGCTCGTCGCTTTCGTTGGTCATGCGCGCAACCAGAAAGGCGGTGCTGTCCGAAAGCGGGGCGGCCTGCGCCACCGGGTCGGCCTGTGCCGTCAAGGTGCCAAGACCGATGCGCACCGAATCAGCGCCCGAAGCGACCGAAACCGGATCGGGATAGACATAGCTGACCGACAGCCCCTCGAATTGCGGCGCAGCCATGACCGGTTTGGCGGCCAGCGATCGTTCCTCCATCACCGCGCCCGCGGCGAAATCGGCCGCTGGTTCAGCCCGTACCAGCGGCATCGGCACCGGGGCGTCGGGGTCGGTGATCCGGCGCAGCCACGGCCAGACCTCGCCCGGCTCGGTACGCTGACTGGGGCGGCTGGTGGACAGTTTCAGCGCCACGTCGCGCCAGTTCTCACCCGTCGATTGCGCAACCAGCGCGCCGCGCTCGATTTCCAGCCGGCCGCTGTCGCGGTCAAGCCGCAGGTCATAGACCGGCTGCCAGCCGGCCTGCTGAATGGTGTAGGTCACGCGCAGCCGGCCCTCGGCGGCGGTGTCCGACAGAACCGACACCGCCAGCATGGCGCGCTGCTCGGTCTCGGGCACCAGCGTCGCCAGCGCCTGGCGGGCGCGTTTCAGGTCTTCGCGCAGGGTCTTGAGGTCGCGGTCGGCCTCTGCCACGCGGCGCTTGGCGTCCTCGGCCGTGCGCAGGGCTGACAGCGTTTCCTCCCCGATCATCGACACCAGCGCGCGCAGGGCCTCGGGGTCGCGGGTTGCCACGCCATCGGCACCGCCCAGCGCCTTGAGAAAGCTGATGCGCGCTTGCGCCGCCTGGGCATCCAGCCTGATCGCCTCGACCGCCGCCTCACCGTCGCGCAGCGCCGCCTCCAGCCGCTCGACCTCGGCCTTGGCGGCCTCGATGGCGGCATCGGTGTCGGGCGTGCGGGGCGGAACGAAATCGTTGCGGGTGCTGACACTGCCCATCGACGCGCCGTCGACCTCTACCCGGACCGATGCCAGCGGCGTGCCTTGCGGCAGGTCGGTCAGGATCAGGCTGTGCGCCCCCGCTGGCATCTCGAACGGTACCTCGCGGGTGACGGTCGCACCGCGCGGGTACAGCGTGACCGTGGTCACATCGGACGACAGCGCAATATCGTCGGCCAGCGCGGCGGCTGGCAGCAGGGCCAGAAGGATTGGAAGCGGGCGAAAAAACATCAATGCGACTCCGGGCAAGGCAAATCAAATGCACGCTAAAGACTGCGCCAGCCCCGTCCCCCGGCGCAAGGGGGTTTCGGTATCGCACGCAAAAGGGCGGCGCACCTGCGCGGATTTCGGCCAGAAAGCCGCCGGCATCGCCTTGCGGCCGATAGAGGCGGGCCTCAGCCCAGGTTGTCGCGGCTGAACAGGTAGATGCAAAGCCCGATCAGCAGCGCCAGCCCGAAAAAGCCGAAGATCGCGCTGTATCCCGCCAACATGCTGCCGCTGGACGCTGTGGCGTATAGCGGGCCAGTCACAAACTGCGCCACACCGGCCCCGCCGATGGCAAAAAGGTTCAGCATTGTCACCCCCCGCCCGGCCAGATGATCGGGGATAAAGCTGCGCCCATGCGCGACGATCATCGGGAAAGAGGCGCCGAAGAACCCCGCCATCGCCAGCAATGTCACCGACATCGCAAGCCCTCCATCCGGCCAGGCCCACAGCGCGCCGATCGCCACCAACGCCATCAGGTTGCCGAAAAAGATCACCCATTTGCGGGTGCGAAAAACCCGGTCAAGCGGACCATAGGCCAGCGTACCCGCGATCATCGCCACCCCCATCACCAGCGTTGCCTGCCCCACCTGTGCGGTGCTCAGCGCAAAGACATCCGTCAGATACGGCCCCGCCCACAGCCCGCGCAGCGCCGCTGACGGCGCGTAGGCCACGAACATGATCGGCAGGATCGCCCAGATTGCCGGGATTTTCAGCAGGTCCAGCACCGATCCGCGCCCGTCGTCCTCGGCGCGTTCCGGGTCACGGACAAGGACATGGATACCCAGCGCCACAAGCGCCGTCAGCACGGCCAGCACGGCCATCGAGGCACGCCATCCCATGGTCTCGGCCGCCAGCGCCATCGGGTAGGAGGCCACCAGGTTGCCCAGCGAACCGACCCCCACCATTAACGCGCCCAGGGTGGCGAACTGCGCCGGCGGGAACTGGCGCGCAAAGATGTAGTAAGACGCCATCAGCACCGGCGAACAGCCCACCCCGATCAGGGCCATCGCAATGCCGAGCTGCAGCGGCCCCGTTGCCAGCGCGAACAGTGCCGCCCCACCGCCACACCCCAGCAACAGCAGAACCGAGGCGGTGCGCCGAGGCCCGATCCGATCCAGCGCCCAGCCCACCGGCAACTGCATCGCGGCAAAGGCGATAAACCAAAGCCCCGAGGCAAAGGCCAGATCATCCGGCCCGGCGCCGATGTCGCTTTGCAGATCACCGCTCAGCACGGCCAGAAAGGCGCGGAAGAACTGGCTGAACACATAGGCGAGGCAAAGCAGGGCAAGACCCGCGCGCATGGCTGAACTCCTCACGGGAAAGGTCCGGATTGGGTGACATGGAACAGCGGCAATGACAAGCGGCCAACATCTGTCGGCGCCGATATCCGGCTAGGCGCCCGCCCGCAGGTCGGCGGCGGTATCGACGTCGCGCAGCCGGTCGATCAGCGCGATGCGCGCGCCCGGCAGGGTCGCCATGCTGTCGGCCAGCGCGTGACGGGTCGACCAGCGCACGTGTTGCAGGAACCCCGCCGGCACCGCGCCGCTGCGCCTGAGCCCGACCAGCCAGTAACCGCCATCATGGGCCGGTCCGAACACCGCATCGTGCCGGCCCAGCGCGGCAAAGGCGCGTGCGATGTGGGGCTTTCCGATCCCCGGTATGTCACCGCCGATCACGCAGACCGGCCCCGGCGGCAGGGCGCGGAAAACCCGCGCCATTCGTTCACCCAAGTCACCGCCGCCCTGCGGGATGCGCGGCAGATGCGCGGGCCAGCAGCGCGACGCCGCCGCGGCGCGGTCAGGCGCCACCGCCAGCACCAGCCGCCAGCGCGGGTCATCGAGCCGGCGAAGCAGCGCCGCCGACTGATGCCGGAACCACCACGCCGCCGCCACCGGGCCAATGTCGCGCGCCAGCCGCGTCTTGACCCGTCCCGGCCGGGGTTCCTTGAGCATCACCACCAGTTGGCGACGATTCACAGCGCGCGCTCCATCGCCTGTTGGGGCAGGCCGCCAGCACCCGGGAATTGCGGCCCGAGTAGTGTGAACCTCGGGTTTTCGCAAAAACCCGGTACTGTCGGCCCGGCCCGCAGTGTCACGCGAAATAATCCTGCAGGATACGCCGGTATATCGCCTTGAGCTGGTGTATCTGGGCGATCTCGACCCGTTCGTCGACCTGGTGCATGCTCTGCCCGACAAGACCGAACTCGATCACCGGGCAGTGATCCCTGACGAAACGCGCATCAGACGTCCCGCCTGAGGTCGACAGCACCGGCGTCACCCCGGTTTCGGCCTCTACCGCCCGCGCCACCAGGTCGGACAGCGGCCCCGGCGGGGTGAGAAAGCTCTCACCCGAAACCTTGACCTGCATCTCACCCGCCAGCCCGAATTCCTCTGCCACGCGGTCTAGCTCGGCCTGCAGCCAGCGCGTCAACCCGGCGCCGTCATGGGCGTCGTTAAAGCGGATGTTGACGGTGGCGCTGCAGCGCGCGGGGATGACATTGGTTGCCGGGTTGCCGGTGTCGATGGTCACCGCCGCCAGCGTCGAGGGGTCGAAATGCGCGGTGCCGGTATCCAGTTCATGCGACGACAGCCGGTCGATCAGCCGCGCCATCGCCGGCACCGGGTTCCTGGCGCGGTGGGGATAGGCGACATGCCCCTGCACACCGATCAGCGTGATCCAGGCCGACAGCGACCCGCGCCGCCCGATCTTGATCATCTCGCCCATGCGCTCGGGGCAGGTGGGCTCTCCCACCAGGCAGGCATCCATCCGCTCGCCCGCCTCTTTCATCCAGTCGAGGATCGCGCGCGTGCCGTCGATGGCGTCACCCTCTTCGTCACCGGTGATGGTCAAGATTACCGCGCCGTCGGGCGGGGTTTCGGCAACAAGGTCGATGGCGGCGGCGGCAAAGGCCGCCACGCCCGATTTCATGTCGGTCGCGCCGCGCCCCCACAGGAAACCGTCCCTTTCAACCGCGCCGAAGGGCAGCACGCTCCACGCTGCCTCGTCGCCCACGGGCACCACGTCGGTATGCCCGTTGAAACCAAAGGTTCGCGCCGCGCCCTTGTCGCCCCAGCGGGCAAAAAGGTTCGCCACTCCGCCGCGGTCTATGCGCGTGCAATCGAACCCAGCCGCGCCCAGCCGGTCGGCCAGCAGCGTCAGCGCACCACCCTCATCCGGCGTGACCGACGGGCAGCGGATCAATTCGGCGGTCAGCAGGGCGGGGTCAAGGGGGGTATGGGCCATCGGGTTCCTCTTACGGGGTTTTTGACGAAATCTCGGCCTGTGTTCCTTGGCCACAGGGTCTATCGGGTTTCGCCGGGGCTGTGAATAAGGCTTAACAATCAAGGGCAAATCTGCTAGCGCCTTAGTCATAAAAAACGAGGCACGGCAGGAACTGGCAGGGCGTAAACAACCTGTCAACAGGACTGGCACAGATCAGATCCCATTCGTTCGGACGCGACAGGCGCGCCCGTCCGTATGTCTTGCGGTGACCGCGAAACATATGAGGAGCGAGCGGGCATGGTTGCAGGTGTCGAACTTCCCATAGACAGGTTCGCCTCCGCCGACGAAATGGCGGAGACGATCTTTGGCGATGGCGTGACGGTTGTCAGCGCCACCTATACCGGTGACCGCGACAGTTCGGGCATCTATTCGGATGGCGACAGCATCGCACCCGGCGTGATGCCCTCGGATACCGGGGTGATGTTTTCGACCGGCGACCTGCGTTACTTCACCAATGATTCCTGGCAATCGAACCAGAGTGCCAGCACCACCTCCAACTCCAGCGGCCCCAATAACGATGCCGACTTCAACGCCGCGGCCGGCACCAACACCTATGACGCCTCATATCTCGAGGCGACGTTCGTTCCGACCGGCGACACGCTGACCATGCAGATCGTGTTCGCGTCCGACGAATACCCCGAATACACCGACAGCGTGTTCCAGGATTTCGTCGGCGTATGGGTCAATGGCGAATTCGTCGAGATATCGGTCGGCAATGGCGACATCGACCCCGGCAACCTGAACGACGACCGCAACGAGAACCTTTTTCAGGACAACACTAACGATGCCTTCAATACCGAGATGGACGGCATCACCATTACCCTGACGCTGACCGTGCCGGTCAACGCCGGCGAGGAAAACACCATCAAGATCGGCGTCGCCGATGTCTCGGACGCCAACTATGATTCCACCCTGATCATCGCCGCCGACAGTGCGCAGACCGCGCTGATCGCGAATGACGACACCGTGTCGGTCAATCCCGACGGGGAAAAGACCGTCGACGTGCTGGCAAATGATGACAACAGCACCGGCGGCACATTGACCATCACCCATGTCAACGGGCAGGCGGTGGTCTCGGGCGATACCGTCACCCTGCCCTCGGGCCAGCAGGTACAGGTCAATCCCGACGGCACACTGACGGTCATCGGCGACGGCGACACCGAAACGGTGAACTTCACCTACACGATCGAAAGCACCACGGGCACCACCGACACCGGCTATGTCACGGTCGATTCCGTTCCCTGTTTCGTTGCCGGCACCCGCATCCGCACGACAGGCGGCGAAATACCGATCGAAACGCTGCGCCCCGGCGACATGGTGCTGACCCGCGATGACGGCCCGCAGCCGCTGCGCTGGATCGGCCGGCGCCAGGTGCGGGCCGAGGGCGCGTTCGCCCCCATCCGCATCGCCGCCGGGCGTTTTGGCAAGCATGGCGAATTGTGGGTCTCGCCGCTGCACCGCGTGCTGATCCGCGATCCGCGCGCCGAGCTGCTGTTCGCCGAGCCCGAGGTACTGGTCGCCGCGCGTGACCTTGTCGATGGCGACCGCATCTGCCGGGTCGAGGGGGGATGGGTGGACTATGTGCACATTCTCTTTGACCGGCACCAAGTGGTCTATTCCGAGGGGCTGCAAACCGAAAGCTTCCTGCCCGGACCGCAGATCATCCGCAGTTTCGAGGCCGGGATGGTCGATGAAATTTGCTCGATCTTTCCCGAACTTCAGCCCGAAACCGGAGCCGGATACAGTCCTGCCGCACGTCTGATGCTGAAAAGCCGCGAGGCGCGGTTGCTGGCCACCGGCGGGGCCGCCTGAGCGTGGCCTGGCTCGGCGTAACCGACTGCGGCGGCGGCTGGTTTTCGCCCGGCGCCTCTGCGGGCGGCGTGGTACATCCCGGCACCCTGTTGCCGCGCGGCACGCTGATGCTCGAGGCTCGGCTGGCACCGGGAAACCGTCCGCAGACCCTGCTGGCGTTCGAGCGCGCGCATCCATGGCCGGGGCGCTTTTCGCTACAGGCCCTGCCCGGCGGCAGCGTCGTGATGGTCGAGGCCCAGGGCAATGACCCCCGCAGCACCGTCCTGCCCTGCCCCTATGAGGACCGCACCGACATCGTGCGCCTCAGCTATAGCTGGGATGGTCCCGCCAGATACGGTCGTCTGACCATCGAGCGAACGCATCCCGGGCACACCCACTCCGTCACCCTGCCCGCCGCACGGCCCATGGCGGTGGACGACCTGCAGGCGATCATGTGCCACCCCGGCCGCCGCGAGATGGACACCGAGGTGATCTTTGCCGCCATTTCCGACCGGGTCGAACCGGTCGGCCCGATGCCGGGACTGACGGCACAGACGCCGGTGATGACGCATCTGGGTGAAAAACCAGTCAGCCGGATCCGCCGTGGCGACGTAGTGCTGACCGATACCGGCGAAGGGGTGCCGGTGCTGCAGGTGGTGCGCCGCACCGTGCCCGCGCGCGGGAGTTTCCGCCCGATCCGCCTGCGCGCCGGCTATTTTGGGCTGCGCCGCGACATCGTGGTCGCCCCCTGCCAGAAACTAGTGATGCGCGGCTCGCAGGTCGAGTACATGTTCGGAAGCGAGGCCGTGCTGGTACCCGCACGGCACCTGGTCAACAACGTCGCCGCGCGATGGGCCAACGGGCCTGAAACCGTCTGCTACTACCAGCTGCTGCTGCCGGGGCACGAAACGGTGACGGCAGCGGGTTGTGCGCTTGCCAGCCTCTTTATCGGGCGGATCCGGCGCAAGCCCGATGACCTGGCCGCCAGCGTGCTGGCCGGCTTCGAGCGCGCGCGCCTGCCCGAGCACGCCCAGCCGGCCTGGCCGGTTCTCAAGCCTTTCGAGGCGGTAACCCTGGCCGCGGAACGGGCGGCGTAACACGCCCGCCAAGCGCCCGTTCTGCCAGTCTCAGACGAAGACCACGTCGCTGGCGCTGAGGTCGGGCAGCAGCGTATCCTCGAACCGGATCTCCAGACCGCCCGAGGCAATCACCACGTCATCGCCATCCTGCGAAACAAAGGGCAGAAGGTCCGCCACTGTAAACCCGTCCCGCAGGCCCGCGATGGCCAGCCTGTCGACGCCCGCCTCGAAATCGGTGATGCGCATGGTGCCGTCGCCCATCTCGAAAACGAAAACGTCGGCGCCCGCGCCTCCGCTCGCGATATCGTCGCCCGGCCCTCCCCTAAGGGTGTCGTTTCCGGCCCCGCCCAAAAGGGTGTCGTTGCCGCCGTTTCCGTTCATGCTGTCGTTGCCGCTTCCCCCAAATATGAGGTCATTATCCGCGCCTCCGTTCAACCCGAAGAACCAGCTTGTCGTCACCGTCGCACTGACCGGAACGCTCTGCGCGCCATCGGCGTCGATGACCAGAAAGTCGACGGTGTTGTCGCCAAAGCCGCGGGGGACAAAGGCCCAGTCGTCGATATCCTCGATCAAAATCGGGCCCAGGATGGTGCCTTCGGCCACCGGTACCCCGTTCAAGGTCAGATAACCGCCGCCGAGATCGGCGTCGCGCACCAGAAAGGCGGCGATGTCCTCGATGCCGTCGGCATCCGACCAGTCAAAGAGCACCGACAGCGGGATGCTCGTCCCGGGCGCGGCGATGGCGTCGTTGCCGCTGGCTTCGGGTGCGGCGTTGACGCTGCCATCGATCACCTCGAAGACCTGCGCGCGGATGTCGGTGTCGCCGCTGCTCGCGTCGGTCCAGGTGATCGTGAAACCCCCGCCTGCAAGCGCCGTGACTTCCGGATAGGCCTGGGTACCCGACGTCGTCGTGTTGACCAGCAATTCATCACCAATCGGCGTCCCGTCGGCCGCGAACACCTGCGCGCGGATGGCTGCACCCGATGTGTCGCCGCCGGTCTCGCTCAAGTCCTGCCAGGTTATGACAAAGCCGCCGCCCTCCAGCGCGGTGATCTGCTGTGTGCCCTGGCCGCCAGTCGTGGTTGTGTTAACCTGCAACTCTCCGCCAACCGGCGTGCCATCGGCCGTGAAGACCTGCGCGCGCACGCCCGGCGAAGATGTATCGCCGCCGGTGAAGCTGCTATCCTGCCAGGTGACCACAAAGCCACCGCCCTCAAGCGCCGTAATCTGCGGATTCCACTGTTGTAGCACCGTTGTCGCATTGACCAGGAATTCCGAACCAACCGGCGTGCCGTCCGCCGCGAATACCTGCGCGCGGATATCCGCCAGATCGCTGCTCTGGTCCTCCCATATGATCACGAAGCCGCCCCCCGCGAGCGGCGCGATATTCGGGTTGAACTGGATGTCTGTCGTCGTCGTGTTGACCAGAACCTCCCCACCAACCGGCGTGCCATCAGCGGCAATGACCTGTGCGCGCACGGCGGTATCAGATGTATCCCCGCCGGTTTCGCTGCTGTCCTGCCAGGTGATCACAAAACCGCCGCCCGCCAGCGCCGTGATCTCTTGCTGTGAGCCCTGACTGCCTGTCGTCGTCGTGTTGACCAGGACCTCCCCGCCCACCGGCGTGCCATCTGCGGCGAAAACCTGCGCGCGGACGTCCTGGTCACCGCTGCTCCAGTCGGTCCAGGAAACCGCAAAACCGCCCCCGTTCAGCGCGGTGATCTGCGGACCCCACTGGTTGTCCAGCGTTGTCGAATTGACCAGTATCTCCCCGCCAACCGCCGTGCCGTTGGCGGTGAACACCTGCGCGCGGATGTCGCCGCCACCGACGTGCCAATCCTGCCAGGTGATGACAAATCCGCCACCGTCGAGGGCGATGATTTGCTGGGTCTGCTGACGGTCCTGTGTTGTCGAATTGACCAGTATCTCGGTGCCGACCGGCGTACCGTCAGCAGCGAAGACCTGGGCGCGCACGGCCGAGAGGGATGTATCCCCGCCGGTCGCGCTGTTGTCCGTCCAGGTGATTACAAAACCGCCACCAGCCAGCGTCGTGATCACCTGGTTATCCTGGCCTGATCCCGTCGTCGTATTGACCAGTATCTCCCCGCCCAATGGCGTGACTTCCCACTCCGGCACCGACATCTCAAGCCCCCCCGCGCATGAAATGAATGCTCAATTCATACACTAAATCGCGGAAAATGGCTAATCCGGGGGTCGGCCAGGGCCTGTCGGCGCGTCCGCCGTCAGTCGTAAAACGGCGTCACCTGTGCCACCACCACCGCGTTGTCATCAAGCGCGCGGGCCATCAGCGCGCGCTCGTCCTCCGCGATGTCATGGCCCTCGGCCTCGCGCTCTTCGGCCGTGCCATAACTTGTGACATCAAGCGGGGCCATGTCGGCGCGACGCAGCGTGACGACGGTTTCGTTCACCGCCTCGGCCTCGTTCACGCCGCTGGCATAGACCATCAGCGCGGCACCCGTGGCACCCTTGGGCAGCCCGTCGCCCGTCTTGCGTCCGACCTCGACCAGCAGGGTATAGATCTGGTGGCGGGCGCGCTTGCCGCCTGTGTCGTCAGTCACGCAGCAGCTCGTTGATGCCAGTCTTGGAGCGGGTTCTGGCGTCCACCCGCTTGACGATCACCGCGCAGTAGAGGTTGAGGTTGTTTTTCGTCGGCATCGACCCCGAGACCACCACCGAATAGGGCGGCACCTCGCCATAGGTCACTTCGCCGGTCTCGCGGTCGACGATCTTGGTCGAGCGGCCGATATAGACGCCCATACCCAGCACCGAGCCTTCACGCACGATGCAGCCCTCGACCACCTCGGAACGCGCACCGATAAAGCAGTTGTCCTCAATGATCGTCGGGCCGGCCTGCATCGGTTCCAGCACCCCGCCGATACCGACACCGCCCGACAGGTGCACGCCCTTGCCGATCTGCGCGCAGGACCCGACCGTCGCCCAGGTATCGACCATCGTGCCCTCGTCGACATAGGCACCGAGGTTGACGAAGCTGGGCATCAGCACCACCCCCGGCGCGATATAGGCCGAGCGGCGAACAACACAGTTGGGCACCGCACGGAACCCTGCCTCGCGCCATTCGCTTTCGCCCCAGCCCTTGAACTTGGAATCGACCTTGTCCCACCAGTGGCCACCCTGCGGGCCGCCATCCTGGGTGGTCATGTCGTTCAGACGAAAGCCCAGCAACACCGCCTTTTTGGCCCACTGGTTGACATGCCAATCGCCATTGTCGCGCCGTTCGGCCACGCGCAGGTGGCCGGTATCGAGCGCATTGAGCGTCGCCTCGATCGCCTGGCGGGTTTCGCCGCCGGTGGCGGGGGTGATGGTGTCGCGCGCCTCCCAGGCGGCTTCGATGGCGGTCTGCAAATCGGCGTTGGACATTGTTGACGTTTCCCCGGTCTGTCATTGGATCGTGTTGTCCGTCGCCTATAAGGCCGCCGGGCGCACACTGCAATGCGGCGACGCCGGGTTGGATTGCGACCCGAGCCGGCTGTTGCAAGACAGATTGCCCTGAAGGCGGATCAGAACGGCTCCGGCGCGATGTTGCCGCCGCAGATCAGCACCGCCACCTTCTCGCCCGGCTCCGGCACATAGGCGCCCGACATCAGTGCCGCCAGTGCCGCTGCGCCCGCCGGCTCTACCAACTGCCGCAGTTCGCGCCACAGCGCCTGTTGTGCGGCGGTGATGGCGTCGTCGGACACCAGCACACTCTGTCCCAGGTGGTTCTGCACCAGCCCCAGGCAGATATTGCCGATCCGCCGCGCGCCCAGCGCATTGGCGGCCACGCCTGATACCTCGACATCTACCGGCGCGCCCGCGGCCAGCGCGGCATTCAGCGTCGGCGCCTGCTCGGGTTCGACCGCCACCACCTTGCGCCGGCCCTGCAGCCACGCCAGCGCCCCCGCGATCAGCCCGCCGCCGCCCACCGCGATCAGCACCGTGTCGGCGTCCAGTCGCTGATCCTCCCACTCGGCCATGCAGGTGCCCTGCCCGATCACGGTGCCGGGCGCGTCATAGGCGTGTATCTGCATCGCTCCGGTCTCGGCCTCGTATGTGCGCGCGGCCTCCAGCGCATTGGCATAGGCGCCCGATACAACCGTCAGATCGGCGCCCAACCGCTCGATCAGCCCGATCTTGGTCGGTCCCGCCATCTCGGGCACGAAGATACGCGCCCGGTGGCCCAGCCGCGCCCCCGCATGGGCCACCGCAGCACCGTGATTGCCGCCCGAGGCCGCCACCAGCCCCGCCGCCGGCACCGGCTGCGACAAGAGCGTGTTGAACGCGCCGCGCACCTTGAAGCTGCCGGTCAGCTGCGTCTGTTCCAGCTTTACCGTCACCGCGTCGGACCGGCCAAGGCCTGCGACCTCCATCACCGGGGTACGGCGCACATACGGGGAAATACGCGCCTGCGCCGCCTCGATTTCGGCCTGCCAATCCATCATGCTTGCCCCCGCTGGTAAAATCCGGGCGAAGCCTATACTGGCTGGCAGACAGACCCAAGCAGGGAAGTTTTGCGCCATGCAAGAAGACCGCAACAGCCAGTTTCGCGATGCCCAGGCAGACCGCAGTACCGCCGAACAGGTGCCCGACACGCCACAGACGCGTGCGCCCGCCTATCGACTGGCCTTTGCCGACGACGATTTCCTGTGCCGGGACGAACTGCGCCCGGTACGGCTGCAGCTTGAACTGCTGAAACCCGAGATGATCCTGAACGAACGCGGCATCGAAGGTACCGTGGTGCTGTTCGGCGGCTCGCGCATTCGCGAATCCCAAGGGCGCGACGAGGCACGCACCGAAACGCTGGCGGATCTGTCGCGGTATTACGACGAAGCACGCGAATTCGCACGGCTGATGACGACGAAATCCATCGAAAGCTACGGCAGGGACTATGTCATCGCCACCGGCGGCGGCCCCGGCGTGATGGAGGCCGGCAATCGCGGCGCAGCCGAGGCTGGCGGCGCCACCATCGGTTTCAACATCGTGCTGCCACATGAACAGGCGCCCAACGAGTATGTGACGCCGGGGCTCTGCTTCAACTTTCACTATTTCGCCATCCGCAAGATGCACTTCCTGATGCGCGCGCGGGCGGTCTGCGTTTTTCCCGGCGGTTTCGGAACGCTGGACGAGACGTTCGAGGCGCTGACGCTGATTCAGACCGACCGGATGAAGCGGGTGCCTTTCCTGCTGTTTGGCGAGGAATTCTGGCGCCGCATCATCAACTGGGATGCGCTGGTCGAAGCCGGCACGATCTCGGCCAAGGATCTGGATCTTTTCCGCTTTGTCGAAACGGCGCAACAGGCCGTCGAGATCATCGAGGAATGGGAGGCCACGGCGCAAGACTGCGACTGAACGCGCGTCTCACGCCCCCTCGAAGGCGCAAAGCGCATGCACGTCCATGCCCATCGCCTCCAGCCTTTTGCGACCGCCCAGATCGGGCAGGTCTATGATGAAGGCGCAGCCGGTGATCTCTCCTCCCAGGCGCTCGATCAGGCGGATGCCGGCCTCGGCGGTGCCGCCGGTGGCCAGCAGGTCGTCGACCACCAGCACGCGCTCGCCCGCCTTGATGGCGTCGTCGTGGATTTCCACCACCGCCTCGCCGTATTCCAGGCGGTAATCTTCGGAAATCACCGTGCCGGGCAGCTTGCCCTTTTTGCGCACGGGGACAAAGCCCACCGAAAGCTGGTGCGCCACCGCGCCGCCCAGGATAAAGCCCCGCGCCTCAAGCCCGACGACCTTGTCGATGGGCTGGCCGGCCCAGGGGTGCAGCATCTGATCAACAGCCATGCGAAAGCCGCGCGCATCGGCAAAGAGCGAGGTGACATCGCGAAAGAGTATCCCCTCTTGCGGGAAATCGGCGATGGTGCGGATGTAATCCTTGACGGTCTTCTGGTTTCGCATCGGGTCTCCGGGGGTCAGGCGGCGCGGCGCATGGTGGCGGTCAGAACGCCCATGCCGATCAGGGCCAACCCGCCACTGCGGGTCAGCCAGGTGATCACGCCGGGGCGGCGGATGGTGCGGCGCAGGCGATCGGCGGCCAGCGCATAGGCCAGTGCGTTCACCGCCGCCAGCCCGACAAAGGTGGCAATCAGGATGGCGAACTGCGGCGCCAGCGGGCTGTCCACCCGAACGAACTGGGGCACGAAGGCAATGAAAAAGGCGATGGATTTGGGGTTCAGCGCCGTTACCGACGCGGCGTGCCAGAACACATGCCGCCCGGTGCTGTCGGGGCGGGTGTGGGCCTCCAGCCCGGTGGCGGCGCGCGCGCGCAACAGCTTTATGCCCATCCAGACCAGGTAGACGGCGCCGGCCCATTTCAACACCGTAAAGAGCGTGGCAGAGGCCAGCACCAGCGCGCCCAGCCCCGCCAGCGACGCCGTCATCGCGATCAGGTCCCCCAGCGCCACCCCGGTGGCAGACGCGACAGCCACCCGCCGCCCCTGTGACAGCGCATAGCTGAGCACCAGCAGAACCGTCGGCCCGGGGATCAGCAACAGGGCGGTCGAGGCCGCAACGAAGGTCAGCCAGAGGTCAAGCGGCATCGCGGTCATCCTTTTGTTCGGACCGGGCATTGCCCCGGCGCCCCCTCAAAGCACCCGCCCCGCCACCGCGTCAAGACGGGCCACCAATTCGGGGTCGCGCGCCTCGGGCGCGGTCAGGATGGCAAAATCAAGCGCCCGGTCGCAGCCATGCTGGCATGGCGCGCGCGCATCGCTCAGCAGCGCAGGTAGCCGCCGGACCACGTCGCGTCCCTTGTCGGCATTGCCCGTCAGCGTCGCCAGTATCCGGGTGACGTCCACCTCGCCATGGTCGGGGTGCCAGCTGTCGTAATCAGTGATCATCGCCACCGAGGCATAACAAAGCTCTGCCTCGCGGGCGAGCTTGGCCTCGGGCATGTTGGTCATGCCGATCACGTCTGCCCCCCACGCGGTGCGGTACATATGCGATTCCGCCAGGGTCGAGAATTGCGCCCCCTCCATCGCCAGGTAGGTGCCGCCGCGATGAACTCTGGCGCCCGCCGCCTCGGCCGCCTCGGCACAGGCCGTGCCCAGCCGTGCGCAGACCGGATGCGCCAGCCCCACATGCGCCACGCAGCCGGTGCCGAAAAAGCTGGAGTCGCGGCCAACGGTGCGGTCGATGAACTGATCGACGATGACGAAGTCGCCTGGCGCCATTTCCTCGCGGAACGACCCGCAGGCCGACAGCGCGATCACGTCGCTGACGCCCAGCCGCTTGAGCGCGTCGATATTGGCGCGATAGGGGATGGTGCCGGGCGCATGCACATGGCCGCGCCCGTGGCGGGGCAGAAACGCCATCGGCACACCGTTCAGCGTGCCGGTCAGGATCTCATCCGACGGCGCCCCCCAAGGGGTTTCAACCCGCTGCCAGCGCGCATCCTGCAACCCGTCGATCTGGTAGATACCCGATCCGCCGATTACCCCGATCATGGTATTGGCCATCGTTTTCTCCGCTTTCCCGGCACCCTTCTTAGGGCCTGACGGCAGGATATGGAACGGGGCTTTCGCGCCTTCACGAACGGCTCGCCATGACGTGACGAACCAGTGGGCGGTTGTGATTTGCGATCCGGGGGCACGACACCGAGGTTTCAGCCCACAACGCAAACCCTGTCCGAGGAGGAATTTCCATGAAAACAATCACGCGACGCACCGCCCTTGTTCTTGCCGCGTCCGGCCTGCTGGCGGCCAGTCCGCTGCCAGCGCTCGCCGGCTCGCGCAAGTCGCACGGGCTGAACACCGATGCCGACGGGGTGATGCTGCACGGCTATGATCCGGTCGCCTATTTCACGCAGGATACCGCCGTTCCGGGCAGGGACGAGTTCACCGCGCAGCATGACGGCGCGACCTATCGTTTCAGCTCTGCAGAGCACCGTGACATGTTCCAGACCAACCCTGCGAAATACATGCCGGCCTATGGCGGGCATTGCGCCATGGGCGCGGCGATGGGGCTCAAGCTGGACATCGACCCGCAGCTTTTCCGCGTGGTGGATGGCAAGCTGTATCTCAACGTGCATGAGCAGGCGCAAAGCCGCTGGCAAAGTGACGTGCCCGGCCATATCGCCAACGCCGACGCCAAATGGGCGAAGATCCGTGACGTTCCTGCAGATCAGCTCGAAGCGAACTGAGCCTTTCGCTGTCTGGCAACAAGATGGGGCCGCCGTCGCGCGGCCCCGCAGGCCGGGTTCAGGCCGCGGCGGCGAGAACGCACAGATCGTCGCCGCGCAACAGCGAGGTGACGATCCGCCCCTCGTCGCTGTCGCGCAGGCCGTAGCCATAGCCGCGCAGGCGATGCTGCCATTCGCGCTCGGACACCGCCAGATTACGTTCGCGCATCACCAGCGCCTGGATTTTCGTGCTTTCGATCCGTTCCATGGTTGTTTCGCATCTCTGTCCAGTTTCACGTTAAAGACAGGGATAGTCACCGGATGTGGCAACAATTCCGCTCAATTGCGGCGGCGGCGCGGAATCATCGCGGCAGGCGGTGATGCTCACATCTTGGCATCGACCTGGGCGAGCTGCGGCTCGTGCTCGTGCGCGGCCGTCGCCGCCGCCACGAGGGCCGCGAACAGGCGACGCTGACGCCGGGCATAGAACAGATGTTCGGGGTGCCACTGAACACCCAGCGCAAAGGGTTCGCGCACACGCTCGACCGCCTGCACCATGCCGCCGGGGTCGCGCGCTGCCACCCGCAGGCCCCGGCCCAACCCGTCGACCGCCTGGCTGTGCAGGGCGTTGACGCGCATGCGCCCGGGCCCGGCGATGGCGGCCAGCCGCGTTCCCGGCTCTATCCGGACATCCTTGCGTGGCAGCACGGTGCGGTGCCGGCGGCTTTGGTCAAAGACCCCATAGGCATCCTGGTGCAGCGTACCGCCCAGCGCCACGTTCAGCATCTGCGCGCCACGGCAGACCCCCAGAACCGGCTTGCTAGCTTCAAAGGCCGCCCTGACGATCGCCCGTTCCATCGCGTCCCGCTCGGCATCGAACCGGGCCGAGGCCACCAGTCGCCCGCCATAAAGGTCGGGCGAGATGTCGTCGCCGCCGCCGATCACCACCCCGTCGACCCCGTCGATATCGACCTTGTGGTCCTCATCCCAGCGCACCGCCCGCCCGCCGGCCAGCCACAGGCTGAAGGCGAAAAGCGGAAAGATGCGCCAGCCCGACCGGCGCGACACCGTCACGGCTATGCGCGGACGGGTCATTGGGCGGCGCCCCCCGGCAATGCCCCCCCGGCATCGTCCAGCCCGTGTGCGTGCAGGATCGCGCCGCAACGCCGCGCCCAGCGGGTGCGCGACAGTGTCAGCCCCGTATGCAGGGCCATCCATTCGCGCGACAGTTCGGCCAGTATTCCGGCATCTGCCGCCACCCGCTCGACCGTTCGCCAGCGGCGCCATTCCTGATCGAGGTTCCAGTCCGGGTCGTCGATCCGGCTGTCGGGCAGGCGGAAATGATAGGCGGGACGCGCCGACGTCGCCGCCCCCAGAACCGGCGCGATGCGTTCGGCGTCCAGATGGGCAAAAACAGGCAGCATATCCAGCCCGTAGTTACGCGACGGGGCCTCTTGCGCATAGGCATCCATTACATGGCGCAGGTCTGCCCCGGGCCCCATAGTGACCAGCCGCTGCACCAGCCGCGTCGGGTAGGGCGAGGCAAAGGGCAGCACCCGGCGTGTCTGGTCGATGGGGTTGGCATCGCGCAGCCAGTCCTCGATCAGCGCAAAGGCCAGCAGCGGCGGCACCACGGCGCCGGCGGTTTCAGCGGCGATCTCGACATTCAGATGCACCCCGAAGCCAAAGAACAGCCCGCCGCCGCTGCCCACCGCGCCGGCAAGGCGCAATTCCTCGCGCAGACCGTCAAGCGCGATCAACCCGTCGCGGTCCAGCGGTTCGGTTACGATCTCGACCGGTACCAGCTCACGCCCCAGCGACAGCGCCGCATCCCGTAACGCCGATTTATCAGCATGGCGCAACGCGGTGTCGAGATAGACCTTGAGCATACCTATCCGCGTATCCTCGACACGCCAGATCGTCTCGTCCACCTGGCAGGCGACGCCACCCAGGTGCCGGGCGCAGAGCGTGGCACAGGCTGCCTCGTCCACCCCGCCCAGTTCGATCTCGACCCCGGTCAGGCGCGGGCGCCCCAGGGCGTTCAGGGGCACGGGCAGCGGCGCGAAACGATCATCTTTCACGGGGCGGGCACGGCCCCGACCTGCCGCCGCGCCTTGCGGACACGTTCGCTGGCCGATTTCAGCTGGCCGCAGGCGGCCATGATGTCTTCACCACGCGGGGTGCGGATCGGGCTGGCATAGCCGGCCTTGTAGATGATGTCGGCGAATTTCTCGATCCGGTTCCAGTCGGACCGCTGATAGGGTGCGCCGGGCCATTCGTTGAAGGGGATCAGGTTGATCTTGGCCGGGATGCCCTTGATCAGCTGCACCAGGCGGCGGGCATCGGCATCACTGTCGTTCACGCCCTTCAGCATCACGTATTCAAAGGTGATCCGTTCGGAGTTCGACACCTTGGGATATTCCCGCAGCGCATCCAGCAGCGCCGCGATGTTCCATTTCTTGTTGATCGGCACCAGCTTGTCGCGCACCTCGTCGGTGGTGGCGTGAAAGCTGACCGCCAGCATACAGCCGATTTCCTCGGCCGTCTTGGCGATCTCGGGCACCACGCCGCTGGTCGACAGCGTGATCCGCCGGCGGCTGAGGCTGATGCCCTCGCCATCCATGGCGATCTTCATCGCGTCGCGCACGTTCTCGAAATTGTAAAGCGGCTCGCCCATGCCCATCAGCACGATGTTGCTCAGCAAACGGGGGCGTTCGCCCGTACCTTCGCCCCGGCGCGGCCATTCGTCCAGGTCGTCGCGCGCCATCATGATCTGGCCCACGATCTCGGCCGCGGTCAGGTTGCGCACCAGTTTCTGCGTGCCGGTGTGGCAGAACGAACAGGTCAGCGTGCACCCCACCTGGGACGAGATGCACAGGGTGCCGCGATCCTCTTCGGGGATATAGACCACCTCGACCTCGTGCCCGCCGGCGATACGGACAAGGTATTTGCGGGTGCCATCGGCACTGACCTGGCGGTCGACCAGCTCGGGTATCTCGATGACGAAATTATCCGCCAGTTCGGCGCGATAGGCCTTGGACAGGTTGGTCATGGCGTGAAAGTCGCGCTCGCCCCACTGGTAGATCCACTGCCAGATCTGATCAACGCGCATGCGGGCCTGTTTTTCCGGGGTGCCATGCTCGATCAGCGCCGCGCGCAGCCCCTCGCGGGTCAGCCCGACCAGGTTCACTGGCCCTTCGGGCAGCTTTCGGGGGATGGTCAGCACATCCTGGGTGATGGGGGCGGCGTCGGTCATCGCGGGCAATCCTTTGGGCGGATGGCCTCCCATATAGGACATGTGGGACGATTCCAAAATGTTTCGCGGGGGGACGCAGGCACGTAGAGGGCAATCCGCCACCCGCGCGAACAGCGCCGAAGACGCCGTGCTATCGCCCCAGCCGCGCCACGCTCTCATGGCACGGGCAACTCACCAGGTGGTCGTTGACCATCCCAACCGCCTGCATGAAGGCATAAACGATGGTGGGCCCACAGAACTTGAAGCCCTTTTTCTTCAAATCCTTCGAGATTGCGCGGGAAATATCGGTCTCGGTCGGCACCTCATCCAGGCTGCGCCAGCGGTTCTGGATCGGCTTGCCGTCGACATGGTCCCACAGATAACGGTCAAAGCCGCCTTCGGCCTCTATCGCGGTCCAGGCGCGCGCATTGGTGATCGTCGCCTCGATCTTGCCCCGGTGCCGGACGATGCCCGGATCGGCCAGCAGGCGGGTGACCTCGGCCTCGCCCCAGCCGGCGATGACATACGGATCAAAGCCTTGGAAAGCCGCGCGGAAATTGTCACGCTTGCGCAGGATCGTGATCCAGCTCAGCCCCGCCTGGAACCCGTCGAGAACCAGCTTTTCCCACAGCGCGCGGCTGTCGTATTCGGGCACGCCCCATTCGGTGTCGTGATAGACCTCGTAGATGGGATCGGCCCCCACCCAGCCGCATCTTTCCGCCATCGCACCCTGCCTTTTTGCCGTTTTCGCCGCCGGATCTCTAAAATCCGCACTTTAAGGATTCATTAGCCGCTCGGCCCCAGCCTGTGAAGCGCACGAAGAACGGAGCATGCTCATGCGGGACGATTCGGGGATATGGTCCGACATTCCGGCGGGCCACGACAGCCCGCTGAATTTCGCGGTGACCAGCCGCGACCGGTTAGTCGTTCAGATGGTCGATGGCGCGGTGCGCAAGGGCCGCGCGATGCTGGCCTATCAGTCGGTCGTTCCCGCCGGCGACCCCGCCCGCCCGGCGTTCTACGAAGGGCTCATCCGGGTGATGGACGACACCGGCCGTATTATCCCGGCACAGGATTTCATATCCGAGATCGAAGCAACCGAAACCGGGCGGCTGATCGACTGCATCGCGCTGGAACAGGGGCTGCGTGCGATGCACGAATACCCCGACCTGCGGCTGGCAATCAACATGTCGGCCCGGTCCATCGGCTACGGGCGCTGGAACGACATCCTGCACCAGGGCCTGCAGGGCGATCCGACCGCGGGCGAGCGCCTGATCCTAGAGATCACCGAAAACTCGGCCATATTGGTGCCGGAACTGGTGGTCAGCTTTATGAGCGGCCTGCAACGGCAGGGGATCAGCTTTGCGCTCGATGATTTCGGGTCGGGCTATACCTCTTTCCGCTACCTCAAGCAGTTTTATTTCGACATCCTCAAAGTCGATGGCCAGTTCATCCGCGGGGTGGCGCACGACCCCGACAACCAGATCCTGACCGCCGCGCTCTTGTCCATCGCGCAGCAGTTCGACATGGTCTGCGTCGCTGAAAACGTCGAAACGGCCGAGGACGCGGCCTATCTTGCCGATATGGGGATGGACTGTCTGCAGGGGTATTATTTCGGTGCCCCCACCATCCGCCCGCCCTGGGATGAAAACGCCTGGAACAGCGTCACCGCCTGAGCTTTCGTTCCACGGCAGGCCCGCAACCGCCGGCTCGCCCCAATGTGACAATCCTACCGTTGCCGCATCGCGGCGTATACGGTAAGATCTTTGGCAACGGCGAGGCGACCGGGACACTTCGGATGTGATTTCCAACGGCTTCCGCGCCCATGCTCACACCTGGTGGAGGAAGATCATGACCAACATCGTCATCGCATCCGCGGCGCGCACCGCCGTCGGTTCGTTCAACGGCGCGTTCGCCAACACCCCGGCGCACGACCTCGGCGCCGCCGTGCTGGAGGCCATCGTCGCCCGCGCCGGCATCGAAAAGGCCGAAGTGTCGGAAACCATCCTCGGCCAGGTGCTGACCGCGGCGCAAGGGCAAAACCCCGCCCGCCAGGCCCACATCAACGCCGGCCTGCCGATCGAATCGGCGGCTTGGGGCATCAACCAGGTCTGCGGTTCGGGCCTGCGGGCTGTGGCGCTGGGCGCCCAGCACATCCAGCTCGGCGATGCCCAGATCGTCGCCGCCGGCGGCCAGGAAAACATGACCCTTTCGCCCCACGCCGCCAACCTGCGCGCCGGCCACAAGATGGGCGACATGAAATACATCGACACCATGATCCGCGACGGGCTGTGGGACGCCTTCAACGGCTACCACATGGGCCAGACAGCCGAGAACGTCGCCGAAAAATGGCAGATCAGCCGCGAACAACAGGACGAATTCGCCGTCGCCAGCCAGAACAAGGCCGAAGCCGCGCAGAAGGCCGGCCGCTTCGACGACGAGGTGGTCGCCTTTACCATCAAGACCCGCAAGGGCGACATCGTGGTCGACAAGGACGAATATATCCGCCACGGCGTCACCATCGAGGCGATGCAGAAACTGCGCCCCGCCTTTGTCAAGGACGGTTCCGTCACCGCTGGCAACGCCAGTGGCATCAATGACGGCGCTGCCGCCGTCCTGCTGATGAGCGCGGACGAGGCCGAAAAGCGCGGCATCGAGCCGATGGCGCGCATCGCCTCCTACGCCACGGCCGGGGTCGACCCCTCGATCATGGGCGTGGGCCCGATCAGCGCCAGCCGAAAGGCGCTGGAAAAGGCCGGATGGAAGGCCGAGGACCTGGACTTGGTCGAGGCAAACGAGGCTTTTGCCGCCCAGGCCTGCGCGGTCAACAAGGACATGGGCTGGAACCCCGAGGTCGTGAACGTGAACGGCGGCGCCATCGCCATCGGCCACCCCATCGGCGCCAGCGGCGCGCGCATCCTCAACACCATGCTGTTCGAGATGCAGCGGCGCGACGCCAAGAAGGGCCTCGCCACGCTGTGCATCGGCGGCGGCATGGGCGTTGCCATGTGCCTGGAACGCCCGTAACCCCCCATCCGGCAACGGCTCAGGTGGGATCATGGTGCCGCGCGTGGCGAGGTTGTCCCTGACAATACCTTGCATGATTCCGCCGCCCGGCGGCGGGATTGTGGTCAATATCCCGGCAGCGCCCGGCCACGTGGCGCAGGTATCTTGCCGCCGCCCCCCCCACACAACACCGACACGGCAAAACACGGCTGGTATCGCCCGGCGCGCGGCATTGCGCTGTCCGGTCCCGTTCGTGTTGACCAACAGGCGGATTCTCGCCAGCATCGCTATTGTGATGAGGAATCTCAACAAAAAATTGAAATAGTTTCCGCAACATTATTGCGCTTCCAGGCATGACAACGTAACAAAACAATCAGGCCACATACAAACGGACGGAGGATTCCATGGCAAGAGTTGCACTTGTTACCGGCGGCACACGCGGCATTGGCGAGGCCATTTCCAAGGCGTTGAAGGCCGAAGGATGCACCGTCGCCGCCACCTATGCCGGCAATGACGAAAAGGCGGCGGCCTTTACCAAGGCAACCGGCATCGAGACCTATAAGTGGAACGTGGCCGACTACGAGGCGTCGAAGGCCGGCATCGCCAAGGTCGAGGCAGAGCTTGGCCCGATCGACATCGTCGTGGCCAACGCCGGCATCACCCGCGACGCGCCTTTCCACAAGATGACCCCCGAACAGTGGCGCGAAGTCATCGACACCAACCTGACCGGCGTGTTCAACACGATCCACCCGGTGTGGCCCGGCATGCGCGAACGCAAGTTCGGCCGCGTGGTCGTCATCAGCTCGATCAACGGGCAGAAGGGCCAGTTTGCCCAGGTCAACTATGCCGCCACCAAGGCGGGCGACCTCGGCATCATCCGCTCTCTGGCGCAAGAGGGCGCGCGCAGCGGCATCACCGCCAACGCCGTGTGCCCCGGCTATATCGCCACCGAAATGGTGATGGCTGTTCCCGAAAAGGTGCGCGAGGCTATCATCGCCCAGATCCCGACCGGTCGATTGGGCGAGCCCGAAGAAATCGCCCGCTGCGTGACCTTCCTGACCTCGGATGATGCCCAGTTCATCAACGGATCGACAATTACCGCCAACGGGGCACAGTTCTTTGCCTGACCCGGGCTGACCGGGTAACGGATCTTGCCAACAAAAAGGGCCGGTCACCAAGACCGGCCCTGAATTTTTGTCTGTCGAGAGAATTGCCTTGGCCACGGGTGGCAACGCGCGATCATCAATCGGTACGCGCCGTCGCTCTGCAAACCCGCTGCCCGGCGAATTCAAGCCGGTCGACACCGGCGAACTGCGTCCCGCCTAGGCGTCGAGCGCCAAGCGCGCGATCTCTTCCTTCAGCCGCAGTTTCTGTTTCTTGAGTTCCATGATTTCGTAGTCAGATGCGCCGGGTGAACGCTGTGCTGCTTCGACTTGTTCGGAGAGGGTTTGGTGTTTTCTCTTAAGTTCCTCGACATGCGAAACCAAGCTCATGGGCCGTCTCCTCTCATTTGCTGCCTTACAATTCAGACGTAGGTAGTGCACCACAGATTTACAATTCTGTCACGCCGCATTCGCAGCATGATCAGCCGGCAAATCATCTGGCATTTTTCGAAAATTCAGCCGGGAAACGGCAGCGCCTCGCCCTCGCGCAGGACCGAAGCCGTTGTTGGCGTGTAATTTTCCCGGTCTCCGTCATGGGCCGCGCCGGCGTGCAACAGCCAGCCGTCATGCAGGCGAAAATCTGCGCGCCCGCCCTTGCGCGCCCGCATCAGCATCCGGCGGGCGGCCCGCCCGCGCCGCGGGATAAGCGGCAGAACCTCGATACTGCCCAGATGCCGCGCCGCAGCGGACAGCAGTTCGGGCAGGCGTTCGGCCGCCTGGATGATGCTTACATATCCGCCGGGGGCACAGCGGCGCGCGGCCTGCGCCACCCAGTCGGTCAGGGGCGTAACCTCGGCCAGCGCGGCCTCGCGCCCCAGGTCGGTGGCGGCCGTGCGGCGGGTGGGGTCGTAATAGGGCGGGTTGGCGATGACGTGGTCGAAACGGCGCTCGCGCAGGCAGGCGGGCATCAATGCCAGGTCGCCGGTCACCACCTCCAGCCCGATATCGTTCTCGGCGGCATTCCGGCGGGCAAGATCGGCATAATCGGCCTGCCGTTCCAGCCCGGTCAGGCACAGTTCCGGCACCCGGCGCCCGAGACAAAATACCGCAGCCCCGGCCCCGCAGCCCAGCTCCAGCACGCTTTGCCCCGGCTTGGCGGGTACGGCGGCGGCCAGCAGCACCGGGTCGACACCGGCGCGATAGCCGCGCGCGGGCTGCCAGATACGCAGCCGCCCGCCCAGAAACGCGTCACAAGTCAGATCGCCTGCTTCGTGCTCAAGCTGTGTCATCCACGTCAATCCCGTTGTCGCGCAGCGTGCGCACCGCAGCGGCATGATCGGCATCGACCACCATGATGCGGCGCGGGAATACGCCGATAGAGCCTTCCAGAACGCTCATATTTACGTCCATTTCAAAGCAGTCTATACCCTCGCCCTGAAGCAGCGCCTTGGCAAAGGCGATCGCGGTCGGGTCATTGGTGCGCAGCAGTTGTTTCATAGCCAAGGCTTACGGCGTCAGGCGCATGTTTGTCGAGCCGAAGCGTGCTGGAGAGAGCAATGGGATTGGATCACGCCGCCACCAAGCCGCACGAGGAACTGGCCGCGCGCCTGTCCGAACGGCTTGTGTCCGTCAACGCCCTCATCCGCGAACGCATGGCCTCGCGCCACGCCCCGCGCATCCCCGAGGTGACCGCGCACCTGGTCGAGGCCGGCGGCAAACGCCTGCGCCCGATGCTGACGCTGGCGACGGCGGAACTGTGCGGCTATGACGGCCCCTATGACGTGCACCTGGCCGCGACGGTGGAATTCATCCACACCGCCACCTTGCTGCATGACGATGTCGTCGATGAAAGCAGCCAGCGGCGCGGCCGGCCCACCGCCAACCTGTTGTGGGACAACAAGTCCAGCGTGCTGGTGGGCGATTACCTGTTTGCCCGCGCCTTTCAGTTGATGGTCGAGCCCGGCTCGCTGAAGGTGCTCGACATACTGTCGAACGCCGCCGCCACCATCGCCGAGGGCGAGGTGCTGCAACTGAGCGCCGCGCGCGACCTGGCCACCGGCGAAGAGACCTATCTGCAGGTGGTGCGCGGCAAGACGGCGGCGCTGTTTTCCGCCGCGACCCAGGTCGGCGGGGTGCTGGCCGGGGTGGACGAATATATAGAGCATGCGCTTTACGATTATGGCGATGCGCTGGGTATCGCCTTTCAGATTGCCGACGACCTGCTGGATTACCAGGGCGATGCAACCGCCACCGGCAAGAACGTGGGCGACGATTTCCGCGAACGCAAGCTGACCCTGCCGCTGATCAAGGCGATAGCCGACGCCAGCGACGAAGAGCGCGCATTCTGGCGGCGCACGATCGAAAAGGGCGACCAGCGCGAGGACGACCTTGAACAGGCGCTGGCGATCCTTGACCGCCACGATGCCCTGGCGCGCACGCGGGATGATGCAACCGGCTGGGCCGAACGGGCAAAGGCGTCGATGGCGCACCTGCCCGACCATCCGGTACGGCGCATCCTGACCGATCTGGCAGATTACGTGGTCGCGCGGGTGGCCTGACGGTTCAGCCCGGCCGGCCCGGCGCGTTCAGCCGCGTCACAGCCACCCACCAGCCCGGAAACGCCTCTTTCAACCGGCCGGCGGCCGATCCGGCGGTTTCGGCATCCTGGTATAGGCCAAAACAGGTGCCGCCCGACCCCGACATTCGGGTCAGTTGGCACCCCGGCGTCTTTTGCAGCGTTTCGAAAACCTGCCCGATCACCGGCTCGGCCTCTATCGCCGGGCCCTCCAGGTCGTTGCGCTGCCCGCTCAGCCAGTCGATCAGGTCGGTGGCGCTGTCGAATGACGGCATCTGTTCCGGCATCTGCGGGTTCTGTTTCTGGCCCAGCCGCGCGAACACCTCTGTTGTCAGCACCGGCAGGTTCGGGTTGACCAGCACCGCATCGAGCGTCGGCAGATCGTGCAGCGGGGTGACGACATCACCGATGCCGCTGACCCGTGCCGCGTGTCCCAGCATGCAAAGCGGCAGATCGGCGCCAAGCTCGATCCCGTTGCCGGGCACCGGCCGGCCGGCAAAGCCCGCCAGGATCCGCAGCGTCGCCGCGGCGTCACCCGACCCGCCGCCCAGCCCGGCGGCGCATGGCAGGTGCTTTTCCAGCATGAAATCGGCACGCACCCCGGTCAGACGCGCGGCGCGCAACACCAGGTTGCTGTCATCGACAGGCACGCCATCGGCCATCGGCCCCTCGACCGTCAGCCGGCAATCGCCGGGCAAGGTGATGCGCAGCCGATCACCCACATCGGCGAACAAGGCCAGCGAATCGATCAGGTGATAGCCGTCATCGCGCTGACCGGTGACATGCAGCGTCAGGTTGACCTTGGCCGGAACGAAGGCCTCAACCACCGTCATCGGCAACCTCCAGCGGCGGTGCGCCTTCTTCGTGCAACACCGCGTCCAGCCCGACCTCCAACTTGCGGCGGATGCGGTCTGGTTCGATGTCGGGTGCAGGCTTTTCCTCGTCGACGAAAGACAGCGCACGGCTCCACTGGAAACGGGCCTCGTTGCGCCGGCCCACGGCCCACAGGACATCGCCCAGGTGGTCGTTCACCACCGGATCGACCGGCATCAGTTCGGCGGCGCGCTCCATGTGGGCCACGGCCTCTTCGTACCGGCCCAGCCGGAACAGCACCCAGCCGAGACTGTCGACGATATAGCCGCTGTCGGGCTGGCGCTCGACTGCGCGTTCGATCATGCCCAGCGCCTCGTCCAGCTTGCTCTGCTGTTCGACCAGCGAATACCCGAGATAGTTCAGCACCTGCGGGTTGTCCGGGTTGATTTCCAGCGCGCGGCGAAAATCGGCTTCGGCCTTTTCCCAGACGCCGAGGCGTTCGTAACAGATCGCCCGGGCGTAATGGATGAACCATGTCTCGCGCGCGTCCGGCGAATAGAGGTCGAGCGCGCGGTCATAGGCGGCGGCGGCGTCCTTGAACCGCTCCAGCTGACGATAGAGGTCGCCCAGCGAAACATGCACCATCGCCAGGTCGGGATGCTGGCGGGCAAGCTGTTCCAGCACCTCGACCGCAGCATCGGCCTTGTCCGCGCGGCGCAGCGCCTCGGCGCGGCCCATCTCGGCGGCGGCAAAGGCCGGATGATCGCGTGGCACCGACTTGTAGGCCGCCTCGGCCAGGTCGTACTGGCGCAGCGATTCGAAAAGATCCGCGCTCATCATCACCGCATCGACATGGGCGGGGTTCAGGTATTCGGCGAGGCGCGCATATAGCAGCACATAGTCGCTGCTGGTATCCGCAATCAGCGCGCGGCCCAGTGAATAATAGACCTCCGCCACCCCGTCGCTGGCACCGCTGATCAGGCTGAACGGCACGGTTTCACCGGCCATCAGACGATCGCGCAGCTGGTTGACCTGCGGGTCGGCATCGGCGCCGAACAGGTCGTCGATCATCGCAACCGCCTCTTCCTGGCGATCGAGCTGACCGAGTATCTCGGCCCATGCCAGGGCCCCGCGCCGGGTGCGCTGCATCGGGCCATCGGATTCGCCGGCGAATATCCGTTCGGCGGTTTCGAAATCGCCCACCGACGCCAGCGCCAGCGCCTTGTGATAGATCGCAAAGCTGCGCAACCCGCGGTCGTCGGCGACATCGTCAAACCGGCGCAGCGCCTCGCTCATGTCGCCCTTGCCCAGATACACCCATGCCGCGATCAGCCCGTCGGCCAACTGGCCGATGCCGCGCTCGCGCTCGATACGGTCAAGCACGGCGTCGTAATCGCCGCGCTTCACCTCGTCGGCCATCAGCGCCATGAACGCAATCTGGCTGAGCAGACCATCGTCTTCGATCTTGCGGGCTACCGGCAGCGTCCGGTCGATCCGGCCCAGCGAGACATCCGCCACCACCGCGCTTTCGAGGATGGCGGGGTTTGACGGGTCTTCGGCAAGGGCCCTGGTGAAATACTCCGCCGCGACAACGTAGTCCTTGTTCAGGCTGGCGTGCCGCGCGGCCAGATAGGCGCCCACCGCCTCATCTGCGCGGACGGGCGAGGCGATGGCGGCTGCAAGGATAAGGGCGGTAAAGTATGCGCGTTTCACAGTAAGGGGGCTGCCTCTTGGTATGATATCGCGCGCAGGGTAGACCGCGCCGCCCCGCAACGCAATCGCGGGGCGGGCACGCAGCCAGTGAACAGGCGCCGACCCGCCACAGCCGTCACATGTTGGGATAGTTCGGCCCGTCGCCGCCCTGCGGGGTGGTCCAGTTGATGTTCTGGGCCGGGTCCTTGATGTCGCAGGTCTTGCAGTGCACGCAGTTCTGGAAGTTGATGACGAACTCGGGCTTGCCATCCTTTTCCACGAACTCATAGACCCCGGCCGGGCAATACCGGGCCGAAGGGCCGGCATATTTCGGCAGGTTGACCTCGACCGGTATGTTCGGGTCCGCAAGCCGCAGGTGGCAGGGCTGGCTTTCCTCGTGGTTGGTCATGGAAAAACTGACATTGGTCAGCCGGTCAAAGCTGAGCGTGCCATCGGGCTTGGGATAGTCGATCGGCTTGTGCCGGTCGGCCGGCTCTGTGGCGGCGGCGTCGGTCTTGCCGTGGCCCAGCGTTCCGAACAGCGAAAATCCAAGCGTGTTGGTCCACATGTCGATCCCGCCCAGCACCAGGCTGGCGTTCAGGCCCCATTTCGACCACATCGGCTTGACGTTGCGGACCTTTTTCAGGTCCTTGCCGATGGCGCCCTCGCGCACGTCGCGCTCGTAATCGGTCAGCTCGTCACCGGCGCGGCCGGCCTCGATGGCGGCATCGGCGGCCTCGGCCGCGGCCTTGCCCGACAGCATGGCGTTGTGATTGCCCTTGATGCGCGGGACGTTGACCATGCCGGCCGAACACCCCAACAGCGCCGCCCCCGGCATCACCATCTTGGGCAGCGACTGCCAGCCGCCCTCGGAAATCGCCCGCGCGCCATAGGCCACGCGTTTGCCGCCCTTCAGCAGCTCGGCGACCATCGGGTGATGTTTGAACCGCTGGAATTCCATGTAGGGAAAGAGATGCGGATTCTTGTAGTTCAGATGAACCACGAACCCGACATAGACCTGATTGTTTTCAAGGTGATAGATGAACGACCCACCGCCGGCATTCTTGCCCAGCGGCCAGCCCATCGTGTGGGTGACGCTGCCGGGGCGGTGCTTGTCGGGGTCGATTTCCCAGATCTCTTTCATGCCGAGGCCATATTTCTGCGGCTCATGCCCGTCGGACAGGTCATATTTGGCGATCACCTGTTTCGACAGCGATCCGCGCACACCTTCGGATAGAAAAACGTATTTGCCGTGCAGTTCCATCCCAGGCTCATAGGACGGGCCCGGCGTGCCATCGGGATTGCGGCCGAATTCACCGGCGACGACGCCCTTTACCTCACCCGATTCGCCATAGACGATTTCGGAACAGGCCATGCCGGGAAAGACCTCGACCCCCAGCGCCTCGGCCTGTTCGGCCATCCAGCGACAGACATTGCCCATCGAGACGATATAGTTGCCGTGATTGTTCATCAGCGGCGGCATCGGCCAGTTGGGCACGCGGATGCCTCCGCCCTCGCCCAGCATGTAGAACCGGTCCGAGGTGACAGGCGTGTTGAGCGGCGCGCCCTTTTCCTTCCAGTCGGGGATGAGCGCATCCAGCCCGCAGGGGTCGAGCACCGCACCCGACAGGATATGCGCACCCACTTCGGAGCCCTTTTCCAGCACCACCACCGCGCGGTCGGGGTCAAGCTGTTTCAGCCGGATCGCGGCGGAAAGCCCCGCCGGCCCAGCGCCGACGATAACGACGTCGTATTCCATGGCTTCACGTTCGATCTCGGACATCCTGCGCCTTCCCTCTTAAGCATGGCGGGCAACCGCCTGACAGACTTCCGCACGTGGTTATCGTCTCACAAAGCCCCGCGTCAATTGCAACGCGACGCCAAAGCACACCAAAACTGGCATTTTCCCGCGTTTTTGGGGCCTCAGCCCCCGCTGCCGGCGCTTAGCCTCTTGCATTGCGCCCCCCGCTCGGGAAAGATTGCATCAGCACTCTGTACGCAATCATCTGCCGGGGCCGCATAGCGCGGCCCCGTCATCACGAAGGGGCATCCCCGATGGAAAAATTACCGATGACACGCCAAGGCTTCGCCGCCATCGAAGCCGAGCTGAAGCAGCTCAAATCGGTTGAACGCCCGGCGATCATCCGTGCGATTTCAGAGGCGCGAGAGCATGGCGACCTCAGCGAGAACGCCGAATATCATTCGGCCAAGGAAAAGCAGTCCTTCATCGAGGGGCGGATCAAGGAACTCGAGGGCGCGATCAGCCTGGCCGAGGTGATCGACCCGTCCAAGCTGTCCGGCTCGATCAAGTTCGGCGCCACCGTGACGCTGGTCGACGAGGACACCGACGAGGAAAAGACCTGGCAGATCGTCGGAGAATACGAAGCCAATATCGAAAAGGGCCTGCTGAACATGAAATCGCCCATCGCACGCGCCCTGATCGGCAAGGAAGAAGGCGACAGCGTCGAAGTGCGCACGCCCGGTGGCGAGAAATGCTATGAGGTGATAAAGATCGCCTATATCTAGCAGGTCAGGACCATGCCCGACCGTCAGGAACCCCTGCCAACGCCGATGGCGATCAAACCGAAAACAGAACGTGCGCGGATCACCGCGACAGAGATGACCGCCATCATCCTGTCGGTGCTGTGGCTTGCCCTGGCGGCGGCGTTCTTTCTGCTGGGCGATCCGGCAGCGGCATTTGGCGGACAGGGCGGCGCGGTGTGGTTCCTGGTGGTGATGCTGGCGGTCTTCATGCCGGTGGGCATGATCTGGGTGGCGGCGACGGCGGCGCGCGCGTCAAAGGTGATGCGTGACGAAAGCCAGCGGTTGCAGGTCGCCATCGACGCGATCCGCCACGCCTATATCACCCAGTCCCAGAACCGGAACGCCCAGGCAGAGCCCTCGGTCGCGCGCAAGCTGGAAGAAATCGCCGCAGCCCAGCGTAAGACGGAAACCGCGCTGGCCATGTTCTCATCGTCGCGCACCGCAACGCCCGCGCCGGCACCTGCCAGGCCACCCGCCCCCGAACCGCAGGCGGACGATGGCACCGACCAGGCGGCCCTGCCCCTAGGCACCCGGGCCGAAGAGATGCGCCCGCCGCTGGACAATGCCGATTTCATCCGCGCGCTGAACTTTCCCGACACCGCCGAGGACAAGGACGGGTTTGCCGCCCTGCGCCGGGCGCTCAAGGACCGCGACGCCACCAGGCTGATCCGGGCGGCGCAGGACGTGCTGACGCTGATGTCGCAGGACGGTATCTACATGGACGATCTGCGCCCCGACCTGGCCCGCCCCGAGATTTGGCGCCGTTTCGCCGCCGGTGAACGCGGGCGCGCGGTGGCCATGCTGGGCGGCATCCGCGACCGCACATCGCTGGCGCTGACGGCGGCCCGGATGAAGAAGGACCCCATTTTCCGCGATACGGCGCATCATTTCCTGCGGCTTTTCGACCGCGGTATTTTCGCCTTTGCCGAAACCGCGACCGACGCGGAACTGAGCGAGATGTCGAACACCCGGACCGCGCGCGCCTTCATGCTGCTGGGCCGGGTGACGGGCACCTTCGACTGAACGGGCAGTGACCGGCCGCGACACGGGGTCTGTTGCCAGACCCTGTGCTTCGGGGCATGATGCGGCGTCGGTGCGGCAAGGAGAGGATGCATGCGCAAATTCCTGGTGGTGCTGGACGACAGCAGGGAATGCCTGAACGCAATGCGATTCGCCGCGATGCGCGCCGCCAATACGGGTGCGGGCGTCGAGGTGCTGGCGGTCATCCCGCCAGAGGAATTCAACCACTGGATCGGCGTCAGCGACATCATGCGCGAAGAGGCGCGCGAACGTATCCACGCCCATTTCGAGGTTTTTGCCAAGTGGATGCGCGACCGGCAGGGGATCGACCCCCAGTTGGTGATCCGCGAGGGTGAGCCGGTAACCGAGATCATCGTCCAGGTGAACGACGACCCCCATATCGGTGTCCTGGTGCTGGGCGCCGGTAGCGACAACAAGGGGCCGGGGCCGCTGGTCACGCAGCTTTCACGCAATTCCGGCTCGCTGCCGATCCCGGTCACCATTGTGCCTGGCAATCTGTCCAAGGAACGGCTGGAGGCCATCACCTGACCCGCATGAAAGCAATTTCCTTGCCTTTCTTGCCAGCAGGGGCAAATGTCGAGCCATGACGATCCAGACCCCGACCCCATTTCAGGCATCAACGGGAAATACGCAGGTGGCCTTTGGACGGGCAGAGCTGAGCGTCATACTGTCGCTATACGGGCGCATGGTCGCCGCCGGCGAATGGCGCGATTACGGCATTTCCCACCTGCGCGACGTGGCGGTGTTTTCGGTATTCAGACGCACCGCCGAAACACCGCTCTACCGGATCGAAAAGCGCCCGCGCCTGCGTGCGCGCCAAGGCCAGTACGCTGTGATCGCCATGGACGGGCGCGTGCTGCGCCGCGGCCACGACCTGCGCACGGTGATACGGGTGCTCGAACTCAAGCTGATCCGCGCGGTGGATTGACGCCAGCGCCGCGCCGGCAGGCGTATTCTTAGAATCGTTCCAAACCTTGACAGGCGCTGTCCCCGGGCGCATATCCAGAGCAGCCACGCGAAAAGGGCATCCCCCATGTTCATCCAGACCGAATCCACCCCCAACCCCGCAACACTGAAATTCCTGCCCGGCCAGACCGTGCTGGAGGCAGGCACTGCCGATTTCCCGTCGGCCGAGACGGCCGCGCGTTCGCCCCTGGCGGAACGGCTGTTCAAGGTGCAGGGGGTGACGGGCGTGTTCTTCGGCAATGATTTCGTCACCGTGACCAAGGCCGAAGGCAGCGAATGGGACCACATGAAGCCCGCCATCCTCGGCGCGATCATGGAACATTTCCAGTCCGGCCAGCCGGTGATGCATGGCGACGAGGCTGCAAGTTCGGGACATGCCGAGCATAGCGGCGAGGATTCCGAGATCGTCGGTCAGATCAAGGAACTGCTGGACACCCGCGTGCGCCCGGCTGTGGCGCAGGATGGTGGCGACATCACCTTTCACGGTTTCGATCGCGGCGTTGTCTACCTGCACATGCAGGGCGCCTGCGCCGGCTGCCCGTCCTCGACCATCACGCTGAAGATGGGAATCGAGAACCTGCTGCGCCACTACATCCCCGAAGTGACCGAGGTGCGCCCGGTTGGTCTCTGACGCGCTGGTTCTCGGGTTCGACACGTCGGCCGCGCATTGCGCGGCCGCTTTGCTGTCCGGCGACAGGGTTCTCGTCGCCCGGTCCGAGGCGATGGGCCGGGGCCAGGCCGAGCGGCTGATGCCGCTGCTGAAAGAGGTGCTGCACGAGGGCGGCGCCGAATGGCGCGACTTGGCCCGGCTGGGCGTCGGCGTCGGGCCGGGGAATTTTACCGGCATCCGCATTTCCGTCGCCGCGGCGCGCGGGCTGGCGCTGGCGCTGGATATCCCCGCCGTGGGGGTGACGATGTTCGATGCAATCTCCTGCACCCGGAACGATGCGCATCTGCCAGCGGTCCCCGCCCCGCGTGACCAGATGTATATCCTCGAACCTGGCGCCGCGCCGTGCCTGGTGCCTGCCGACGCGGCACGCGATCTGCCGCTGGCCCTGCCGCCCGACCCGGCCGGCCTGGCCACAGCCATCGCCCGCATCGCCGCGAAAGCAGCACCGCCCTTTGCAGCCCCAGCCCCGCTCTATATCCGTCCCGCCGACGCCGCCCCCCCGCGCGAGGCGCCGCCGTTGATCCTGGACGATGACGCCTGAGGCGCTGGCCGCCTGCCACGCGCGCGCCTTTGCCGGGCGCGGCCGGGCCTGGCGGGCGGATGAACTCGCGCAATTGCTGGCCGACCCGCAGGTGATTGTGGCCGGCACCGCCGAGGGATTCGCCCTGGCGCGAATCGTGGCCGGAGAGGCCGAAATCCTGACCGTGGCCACCGAACCGGCGGCCCGCCGCCGGGGCCTGGCGCGCGCCGCGCTGGACGCACTGCACGCCGAGGCCGCCCGGCGCGGGGCAGACCGGGTTTTCCTGGAGGTCGGCGCCGGCAACCACGCCGCACGCGCGCTTTACCAGGCGCTGGGATACCGGCAGGTGGGGCTGCGCGCGGGATATTACGCCCACCCGGACGGCCAGCGCGAGGATGCACTGGTGCTTGAGCGCGGTCTTACCCCCTGACCGCTGCGCCGCTGCCAGCGGCGGGACCGGGTATTTCAAACCAGAAAGAAGCAGGGCAGCCATATGGCCGGCGGGCCATCACGCAATGCGAGGAACGGTTACAATCTGTGATCGTCCACCCCTTGCCGGGGCCGGTGTTGGCGGCTTGCAATGGACGAAAACTTGACGATAAGGATCATCATGCAGATTTACCTTCCTATCGCCGAGGTTTCGGTCAACGCCTTCCTGCTGTTGGGACTGGGCGGAATGGTGGGAATGCTGTCCGGAATGTTCGGTGTCGGAGGCGGATTCCTGATGACGCCGCTGCTCTTTTTCATCGGCATCCCGCCGCCCGTGGCGGTGGCGACCGGCGCCAACCAGATCGTCGCCTCTTCAATTTCCGCGGTGCTGGCGCATCTGCGGCGCAAGACGGTCGATCTGCGCATGGGCACGGTGCTGCTGGCGGGTGGTCTGATCGGCGCCGCCTTGGGCGTGCTGATCTTCAACTATCTCAAGTCGCTCGGCCAGGTCGATCTGCTGGTGCGGCTTTGTTATGTGGTGTTCCTTGGCATCATCGGCTCGATGATGTTCGCCGAGAGCCTGCGCGCCCTGCGCCGCGCGCGCCACGGCGGCGGGGTTCCGCGGCGCAAGAAGCATACCTGGGTGCACAAGATGCCGCTCAAGATGCGCTTTCGCACCGCCGGCATGTATATCAGCGTCATCCCCCCGGTGATGATCGGGCTGGCGGTGGGCGTGCTGACGGCGGTGATGGGCGTCGGCGGCGGGTTCATCATGGTGCCGGCGATGATCTATATCCTGGGGATGCCGACCAAGGTGGTGGTCGGCACCTCGCTGTTTCAGATCATCTTTGTCACCGCTTTCACGACGCTGCTGCATGCCACGACGAACTATACCGTGGATATTGCACTGGCCGTTCTGCTGCTGATCGGGGGCGTGATCGGGGCGCAGTTCGGCACCACCATCGGCCTGCGCCTGAAGGCCGAACAGCTGCGCATCCTGCTGGCGGTCCTGGTTCTGGCGGTCTGCGGCAAGCTGGCGCTCGACCTGCTGCTGCAACCGGCCGAACTGTATTCCATCGCCTCTGCGGGGAATGGCTGAATGATGTGGCGCATCGGTCTTTTCCTGTTTGTCCTTGCCGCCCTGCCCGCACGCGCCGAAGAGGTGGTGCTGGGCCTCAGCCGGGACAAAGTGGCGATCACCGCCAATTTTGACGGTTCTGACATTCTTGTTTTCGGTGCGGTCAAGCGCGAGGAGCCGATCCCCGAAGGCCCGCCGCTGGAAGTGGTGGTCACGATCTCAGGCCCGTCCCAGCCTGTTCTGGTGCGGCGCAAGGAACGCCGCTTTGGCATCTGGATCAATACCGACAGCGTGATCTTGGGGGCCGCGCCCAGCTTTTACGCTGTGGCCACCAGCGGCCCCTTTGGCGAGGTGCTGACCAATGTCGAGGATCTGCGCCAACGGGTATCGGTCGAACGGGCGATCCGGTCCGTCGGCGCCGCGACGGGAACAGAGGGCGTGCAGGACTTTGCCGACGCCGTCATCCGCATCCGCAGGAATGAAGGCCTCTACCGGATCGAAGAGAATGCTGTGGCGGTGGATGAGCAGACGCTGTTCAGAACCGCCATCGACATGCCGGCGAACCTGACCGAAGGCATGTATGCGGCGCGCATCCTTCTGACCCGTGGCGGCAGGGTGGTGTCGCAGTACGAAACGGCGATCGACGTGCGCAAGGTCGGGTTGGAAAGGTGGCTCTTCAATCTCTCGCGCGAGCAGCCGCTGCTCTATGGGCTGATGTCGCTGGCAATCGCCATTATCGCCGGCTGGGGCGCATCGGCCGCGTTCCGGGTCTTGCGGGAACGCTGAGCCGGGCCGCGATGCCCACAATCACCGGGCAATGCACGCGGCGCGCTACACGAACCCTTCGCCAGCACAGTGGGTGCAACGATGGGTGCGGACACCGAAACATCCCGAGCAGCGCACCTTGATGTCGCGCCCGTACCTGTCGCGGCCGGTCCTGATTTCGCCCGATCCATAACAGACCTGGCAGGGCGCGCGCCCGGTACCGGCGCAGCGGTGACAGCGCACCGGCGGATGCGTTTCACGGGGTTTGCGATACACTGTTTGCGTCACGTTGACCCCCGGAAGCCGCAGCTGCACAGGGCAGAGGCGCGGCCTTCCGGCCTTGTGTTATTGGTAACAGGCGAACAAAACTACAGGTGAAACGTGGCCTTTTTGCGGCAACAGCCACCGCCGCCGCCCCGCGCATTTTGGCGGATGACGCTTGCCTACAGCCATGATAGGCCGCGCGCATGAGCCATGTGCCCTCCAAATCCGAGATCCTGGAATGGATTTCCGAGAATCCGACGCTGAATTCCAAGCGGGACATAGCCCGTGCCTTTGGCATCAAGGGCGCGGCGCGGATCGACCTCAAGCGTATCCTCAAGGAGCTTGAGGCCGAAGGCCACCTGGAAAAGCGCAAGAAAAGCTATCGAGACCCCGACAAGCTGCCCCCTGTAGGGGTGCTGCAGGTGTCCGGCCAGACCAGCGATGGCGAGTTGCTGGCCCGTCCGCTGGAATGGCAGGGCGAAGGCGTGGAACCCGTGGTGCTGATGATCGAGCGCGCCACCGACCCCGCCCTGGGCGAGGGCGACCGCATCCTTGCCCGCCTGCAAGAGGTGAAGGGCGAAGATCACCATTACGAGGGCCGACTCATCCGGCGCATCGGCACCAACCCGCGCAAGGTGCTGGGCGTCTATCGCAAGCGGGCCGAGGGCGGCCGTATCGTGCCGGTCGACAAGGGCGCCAACAAGGAATGGATGGTCCCGGCAGGCTCTACCGGCGGCGCCCAGGATGGCGAACTGGTCGAGGCCGAGCAATCCGGCCCCGCCGGGCGGATGGGGTTGCCACGCGCGCGCATTCTGGCGCGGCTGGGCGACCCGAGCGCGCCCCGTGCGGTGTCGCTGATCGCCATTCACCAGCACGGCATCCCCGACGATTTCCCCGACCCGGTTGTCGCCGAGGCCGACGCGATGAAGCCTGCCGGCCTGTCGGGGCGCGAAGACCTGCGCGACCTGCCGCTGATCACCATCGACCCGGCCGATGCGCGCGACCATGACGATGCCGTCTGGGCCCATGCCGACGACGACCCCGCCAACGACGGCGGGCATGTGATCTGGGTGGCGATTGCCGATGTGGCCTATTACGTGCGCCCGGGCTCGGCAGTGGATGCCGAGGCGCGCAAGCGCGGCAATTCCAGCTATTTCCCCGACCGCGTGGTGCCGATGTTGCCCGACCGGCTGTCTGGCGACCTGTGCAGCCTGCACGAGGGCGTACCACGCGCGTGCATCGCGGTGCGGATGCAGATCGACGCGCATGGGCAAAAGATCAGCCACCGCTTCGTGCGCGGGCTGATGCGCTCGGCCGCGTCGCTGACCTACCACGAAGTGCAGGCGGCGATGGATGGCGAACCCAACGAGCGTTGCACGCCGCTGATGGACGAGGTGATCCGCCCGCTCTATGCCGCCCACGCCGCGCTGGCCGATGCGCGCGCCCGCCGCCAGCCGCTCGACCTCAACCTGCCGGAACGCAAGGTCGAGCTGAGCGAAGAGGGCAAGGTGCTGTCGGTGCGCTTTGCCGAGCGGCTGGAGGCGCACAAGCTGATCGAGGAATTCATGGTGCTGGCCAATGTCGCCGCCGCCGAGACCCTGATCGCGCGCAAATCGCCGCTGATCTTTCGCGTGCACGAAGAACCGCCGCCCGAAAAGCTGGACACCCTGCGCGACGTGGCCGACGCCGCCGGCCTGACCCTGGCCAAGGGACAGGTGCTGAAAACCGAGCACCTCAACCGTCTGTTGCACGCCGCCGCCGGCAGCGAACATGCCGAGGTGATCAACCTGTCGACGCTCAGGGCGATGACACAGGCCTATTATGCGCCGTCGAATTTCGGCCATTTCGGGCTGGCGTTGCAGGCCTATGCCCATTTCACCTCGCCCATCCGGCGCTATGCCGACCTGGTGGTGCATCGCGCGCTGATCTCGGCGCATGGCTGGGGCGATGACGGGCTTAGCCCGGCCGATATCGAGCGGCTGGACAGCATCGCCGAACATATCAGCGAAACCGAACGCCGCTCGATGGCGGCAGAGCGCGACACCAACGATCGCTACCTTGCCGCCTACCTGTCCGACCGGGTGGGCGATGTCTTTACCGGGCGCATCAGCGGCGTGGCGCGGTTCGGCGTTTTCGTAAAGCTGGATGAAACCGGGGCGGACGGGTTGATCCCGATGCGCGCGCTGGGGCGCGAATATTTCCATTTCGACCCCGAATCCGGCACGCTGATGGGGGCCGATACCGGGGTTGTCATCGGGTTGGGCCAGCGGGTCAGCGTGCGCCTGTCCGAGGCGGCGCCGGTCACCGGCGGGCTGGCCTTCGACCTTGTCAGCCACGAGGGCGGAACACCCCCGCGCGGCCCGGCAAAGGGGCGCGGCAAGGCCCCCCGCCGCAAGGTGGCGCGCGCCGGCAAGAAGGCCGCCAAGGTCAATCGCAAGGAACGCCGCACCCGCCGCTGACCGGCGGCGGGAACGGGCCGAGGCGCGCAGAGGGCGCTTTTGCGCAGCTGGCAAAGTTGCTATCTTGACCGAAACACCCGACAGGGGGCAGGCATGAGCAGCAGACATGTATCGGCGATGATCGCGGGACTGGCGGCGGCGCTGGCGCTGGCAGGGGCGGCAATGGCGGCCCCGGTCGAAACCTCGCCGCGGCCCAAGGCGCGCCCCGGCGGCACCGAACCGGCGGTACAGGCCGTACGCGTTGCCAGCACCGCCCTGCCCGCCACCGTCCTGCGCCCGCTGGCCCGGCCCGAGGGGCTGGCCACGCGCGCCACGCCGGTTTCGGCCAACAACCCCGCATTCACCCGCTGGATACAGGGGTTCCGGGGTCGGGCGCTGGGGCGCGGCATTTCGGCCCGGGTCTTTGACGCCGCCTTTCGCAATGCGCGCTACGAGCCCGAGGTCATCGCCAAGGACCGCAATCAGACCGAGTTCCGCACGGAAATCTGGGATTACCTGGACAACGCCGCCGCCCCGCCCCGCGTCGACGAGGGCCGCAAGGCGCTGCGCCGCCATTCCCGCACCCTGAGCCGGATCGAGGCGGCCTATGGCGTCGAGGCCAAGGTCGTGGTCGCGGTCTGGGGGCTGGAAAGCCGCTATGGCACGCGCATGGGCGACTATCCGATGATCGACGCGCTGGCGACGCTGGCCTTTGACGGCCGCCGGGGGCGGTTTTTCGAGGATCAGCTTGTCGCGGCGCTGAAGATCCTGCAATCGGGCGACGTGCGGCTGCGCGACTTCACCGGTTCCTGGGCCGGGGCGATGGGGCATACCCAGTTCATCCCCACCTCTTACCTGGCCTATGCGGTAGATTTCACCGGCGACGGGCGGCGCGACATCTGGTCGGACAACCCGGCGGATGCGCTGGCCTCGACCGCCGCCTATCTCAAGCGTTTCGGCTGGCGCAAGGGCATGCCCTGGGGGGTCGAGGTCAAGGTGCCGCGCGGCGCAACGGTCGGCGGTGCCAAGCGGATGCCGTCGGACTGGGCCAAGCGCGGCGTTGTCGGCATGGATGGCCGGGCGGTGCGCGATTTCGGGGCCGCGCGCATCATCCAGCCCGCCGGCCCGGCGGGTGCCTCGTTCATGGTCTTTGCCAATTTCGACGTCATCAAGCGCTACAACAACGCCGACGCCTATGCGATTGCGGTCGGGCACCTGTCGGACCGCATCAATGGCGGCCCGCCGATCCGCTCTGCCTGGCCGCGCGGGTATGATCCGCTCAGCTTTGATCAGAAGAAAGAACTGCAAAGGCGGCTCAAGCGGCGCGGCTACGGGGTGGAAAAGATCGACGGGCTGATCGGGCCCAACACCGTCGATGCGATCCGCGCCTTTCAGCGCGACCGCGGGATCACGCCGGACGGCCACCCCTCGCAACAGGTGCTGCGGCACCTGGGCGGGGGCTGAGCGCACCCGCGTACAAGCCGGCGACTTTCACCCGTACCCGATTGACCGTTTGCGCAAGATCACGGACTGCCTGTACCCTGACATCATGAGTCGTTTCAAAGGTCCGCCGACAGGAGAACCCGAATGCTTGAGATCAGCACTTACAAGATCGCCCAGGTAATCCTGATGGCGCGTGAACTGGACCGCGCCGAGGCAGAGTTGCGCGCCTTCATCGACCGCCTGACAGAAGAGGAACAGGCCAGCCTGGTTGCGGTGATGTGGGTCGGGCGCGGCGCGTTCGAGGCCGAGGACATCGAAGACGCCAAGAAAACCGCCATGGCCGAGGCGACCACCCCCACCGCCGATTACCTGCTGGGCACGCCGCACCTGTCGGACCACCTGGAAAACGGGCTCGACGCGCTGGGTATCTCGGTGATCGACGACGAGGATGACCTCGTTCGCGGCGGCTGAGGGCGCGCCCAATACGCCCTGCCCTTAACCTCTTTCAATGCCCGCCCCGGGCCTGACCCGGGGCCCCGCCAAAACATGACGAACAGGCCCCGGTCTATTGGTCGGGGCGCAGGCCTAGAGGTGGTCAACCACCTGAAGGTGCTGCGCCAGAACGTCGACCTCTGACAGGAACCGCTGCACCAGCTTGGGGTCGTGCGGCGCGGGTGTGACACCGGCGGGGATTTCGCGGTTCAGCACCGCCTCGACCGCCAGCGACACCGGCACCGACACCAGCCGCGCCATCGCGGTGCCGCGCGCATCGCCCCAGGCATCCATGACATAGGTCTTGTGCCAGACAGGAACGCCATCCTTTTCGGCCTTGAGCGACACGCACAGCACCACCCGGTCGGGGTCATCTTCGCCATAGGCGTTGTCGCGCCAGAACCCTTCGGCCATTTCGCGCAGCCGCTCGTCGCCCTCGGGGCCCTGCAGGGTTTCCACCTCGGCAAAGACGTCCTTCCATGCCTCGGTCCAGCCGTTCAGCCGCAGCGTGCCGCGCACGAACTCCTTGATCCGCCAGGATGGCTCGAACCGGTAATCCTCGATAAAGGGCAGGCTGTCGCGGTTGGGATAAACCTCGAATGTCTCGGGCTGCGGCAGGGGCGCGCTATAGGTTGAAATCGCGTCCCAGGGCCTTGCGACCTCCAACTCAGTATAGTTGCGGATCGACCGAGAGGGCGAGCGCAGCGCCTTGAGCACGCCCAGCGGCGACCAACTGAACTTGTAGCGAAAGGCGTTTGCGTGCTTGGGAATGCCGCCGCAATAGGAGGTGAATGACAAATCGTTACCGGCATCGAACGCCGCCGATGCGCGGTAGTCGTCGACCAGGTGATGCGCCATCAGGTGGTCGATGCCCGGGTCCAGCCCGATCTCGTTGACTACGCAGACCCCGCGCAACAGCGCCCTGGCGTTCAGTTCACGCATTTCCGGCGCGATGTAGGAGGACGAGACGAAATGCGCCCCCTTGTTGATGCACATGTCCGCCAGCGGCACATGCCAGTCGCCAGGTAGCATCGACACCACCACGTCACCCTCGCCGACCTCTGCCGACAGCGTGTCGAAATCGAAGGCGGTTATGCGGTCGGTCAGGTCGCCCACCGCCGCCTGCGCCTTGTCGACGCTGCGGTTCCAGACCTGCACGTCATGGCCGGCCCCGATCAGGCGCCTCAGCCCCGGAATGGCCGAAAGGCCGGTCCCGCACCAGTGAATCGTCATCTCTCAGATCTCCCTGACATGTTCCTGAAATACCGCCGCGGCGCGTGCCCAGGCCCCCTGATCCAGCCGGTCGAGGGTTTGCAGCACGGGCAAGAGCTGCTCTGCGAAATCAAACGATGACTCGCGCGGTAGCAGCGACGGCAAATTGTCGATCGCCATGATATCCAGCGGCGGCGCATCATGCACCCGCGTTACCGGCGCCGCCCATGTGGTGGCGCGCGAATAGACCGGCACCGGGTTATAATCGCTGTCGGGGTCGCAGGCGATATCGCCCACCACCGTCAGTCGCCGATCCGCCGTCATCGCCGAGCGCGGCACGAACACGGGCGTGCCCGGCCGTGCGAGGATGCAGTTGAAGAACATGTCATGCGCAAGGATTTCCGGGAACGGCCCGCCCTTGCTGGTTTCCTCGATGTCCCAGCGGGTCGGATCGATCCCCATTGCCGTGCACAGATCGGACGCGCCGGTGCCCACCCGGCCCAGCGCACCGATCACGATGGCCGTGGGGCGCGCGCCGGCGCGGTCAAGGTCACCGGCCAGTTCGGACAGCAATGCATCCTTGTCGGCCCAGGTCGTGACCGGCGGACAGATGCCGCCCTGCCGCTGCGCCGCCCATGCCTTGAGCGACACAGCCGCGCCGGCATAGCCCGCCCAATAGCCGAATGCCGCCAGCCGACGCCCGTTTTCATCCACCAGATATTCCAGATCGTAGAGCGCCCCACCCCCGGCGGCAAAGCGTTTCAACAGCCGCCGCCCGGAATGCTGCCCCTTGAAGGCGTGGCCGAACATGATGTGCCGGTGCCGCAGCGGGGTGCCGTCATCGGGCAACTCCTTCAGCCCCAGAATGATGGCCTCTTGCGGGGCGTCGGGCCAGCTGCCCTCGGCAGCGATGTCACAACCCACGGCGGCATAGCCGGATGTCGGCAGCACGCGCGCGGGGCTGTCCTCGACCGTGATGCGAAAGCCCTGCGCGATCAGCGTTGCAGCGCCTTCGGGTGTCAGGCCCACCCGCCTCTCGTTGTCGCGGCTTTCCGCGCGAAGCCAGATATGCGTCATGTGCGCGCCCTCTGATGTCAGATAAAGGTGCGGGCATGCTCCCGCCCGGGGTGGTCAAGATGCGGCGTGGCGTTGAAGGCCCCGACCATCAGCGACTCCTGCACGTATTCCAGCCGGTGCAGCGAGCTGTTCATGACCTGCAACATCAGCTTGGCCATGCCGCCGTTTTCCAGCCCCAGCGCATGGCGCATCGCCATGCCGATCACCCCGCCCGAGGTGACCACCAGAATGCGCCCGCCATGCTGGCAGGTTTCGTCGATCAGCCCACAAACCCGCGCAGCGAACTGGGCATAAGTTTCGGGCACATCGGCCAGGCGGTCGGATGTCCAGTGTTCGATCACCTGCGGCAGGTGAATGGCGAACTCGGTCGCGTCACGCGGCGCGGGCAGGCCGTGCTGCGCCTCCATCGCGCCGGCAAGAGCGAAATAGCTCAGCTCGTCCAGCCGGGGGTCCTGCACGGTGATCTCATAGCCCATGGCGCGGGCGGTATCGACCTGGCGACTCAGCGTGCCGGTGATGACCGCGTCGAAATGGGGGTTGGTGTCGCGCATATGCTCGCCCAGCCAACGCGCCTGTTCGCGCCCCAGATCGGACAGCCGGTCATAGCTTTTCTCGTCGGTCGCATGGCTCATCGCCTGCCCGTGCCGTACCAGGATGATTTCCGCCACGCTCGCCCTCTTTGCCGGTTCGCGCACGCACCCTAGCGCCAGTCGCGGCGGGGTGAAAGCCGGCGGACGCGCTTTTTCAGAAAACTGCGAACGAGCCTTTCAGCCAAAGCGGGCGCGCCAGCAGGGCAGCGTGTCACCCGCTGCCTGCGTCGCCTCGTACACGCCGCGCGCCACCGCCCGGGCCATGCAGATGGCCGCCGCATGCCCCAGTTCCAGCGTATCGGCAACAGGGTCGTCAAGCGGCCGCTGCCCCGTCGCCGTGGCAAAGATCAGATCGCCATCAAGGGGCGTATGCGCGGGCATCAGCGCGCGCGCGAACCCGTCATGCGCGGCGGTGGCCAGCCGGGTGCATTGCGCCTGCGTCAGGGCCGCGTCGGCGGCCACGATGCCGATGGTTGTGTTGCCGCCCGGCCCCAGCTTGGTTACCGGGGGGGCGGGCGCGGGAAATGATGGCGCCGGCCCCCGCCCGCCGAATTCAGTACCGATCTCGAACGGCGCGGCCCAGAAATGCGGCCCTTCCCCGACGATGGCGGACCCCAGCGCGTTGACCGCCACCAGCGCGCCCACCACATGCCCCGACGCCAGCCGCAACGAGGCTGATCCAAGCCCCCCCTTCAGCGTCGCGGTCGTGGCCCCGGTGCCCGCCCCGGCGGTGCCCAGCGCGAAATCGCGCCCCGCCGCATCCAGCGCCGCGGCCCCGAGCCGCCGATAGGGGTTTTCCGGCCAGTCCTTGTCGCCGCCATTGAGCAAGTCGAACAGGATCGCGCCGGGCACGATCGGCACCCGCACGCCGCCCACCTCGAACCCGCGCCCGCGCGCCCGCAGTGCATCGGCCACGCCCGACGCCGCATCCAGCCCGAAGGCCGATCCGCCCGCCAGCACCAGCGCGTCGACCTCCTGCACCGTCTTGTCGGGCGCCAGCAGGTCGGTTTCGCGGGTGCCGGGCGCGCCGCCCATCACATGCACCCCGGCGGTAAAAGGGCGCTCGCCCACCAGCACCGTCGCGCCGCTGCGCAGCCCGTCGTCGGCGGCGTTGCCCACAACCAGCCCCGCCACGTCGGTGATCAGGTTTTTCGGCCCCGTGTCATAGATTCCGGTCAATTCGCGCCCTCCAACGGTCGCAAACAGTGTTGCCCGGCGGCGCGGAATCGGCAAGATGCGTCTTGGGTCCGGGCGATGGCGTCGCCCAGAATTGACCTGTTCCCAACAGTCCTGAACGCCGGGACCTTCTTGTAAAAGGAGGGTCTGAAATGACTGCCCGTCCAGAATTCTACCGCTTCCACAACGGCGGCAAGGCGCCGCTGCCGTTTGATACCGCCGAATACGAGGCGCGTCTTGCCGGTCTGCGCAAGATCATGGCCGAGACCGGTGTCACCGCCTGCGTCCTCACTTCGATGCACAACGTCGCCTATTACTCGGGCTTTCTCTATTGCTCGTTCGGACGGCCCTATGCCTGCGTCGTGACCCCGACCGACTGTGTCACCATCAGCGCCGGCATCGACGCGGGCCAGCCGTGGCGGCGCTCAGCCGGTGACAACATCACCTATACCGACTGGGCGCGCGACAATTTCTGGCGCGCCGTGCGTTCGGTCACCGGCGAGGGCGCGGTGATCGGCTACGAGGGCGATCACCTGACGCTGGTGCAGCATGGCAAGCTGGAGCATTTTCTCAAACCAGCCTCGACGCGCGACCTGGCCCCCGCCACCATGCGCCAGCGTATGCACAAATCGCCCGCCGAGATCGCGTTGATCCGCAAATGCACCGCCATCGCCGATGTCGGCGGCTATGCCATCAAGGACGCCATCCGCGAGGGCACGCGCGAAATCGACGTGGCCATGGCGGGCCGCGACGCGATGGAGGCGGAGATCGCAAGCGTTTTCCCCGATGCCGAGTACCGCGACAGCTGGGTGTGGTTCCAGTCGGGACTGAACACCGACGGCGCCCACAACCCGGTGACCGCGCGCAAGCTGCAACGGGGCGATATCCTGAGCCTCAACACCTTTCCGATGGTGTCGGGCTATTACGTCGCGCTGGAACGAACGATGTTCCTGGGCGAGGTGGACGACGCATCGCTCGCGATCTGGCGGGCCAACGTCGCCGCGCATGAATACGGGCAATCGCTGCTCAGGCCCGGCATTTCATGCGCCGAGGTCACCCATCGCATCAACGCCTTCCTTCAGGAACGCGACCTGCTGCAATACCGCACCTTCGGCTATGGGCATTCCTTCGGCATCCTCAGCCACTACTACGGGCGCGAGGCCGGGCTGGAGCTGCGCGAGGACATCGACACCGTGCTGGAGCCCGGCATGGTGATCTCGATGGAGCCGATGCTGACCCTGCCCGAGGGCAAGCCGGGCGCGGGCGGCTATCGTGAGCATGACATCCTGATCATCACCGAAGACAGCAACGAGAATATCACCGGCTATCCCTACGGGCCGGATTTCAACATCGTGGGCTAAGTGCCCGGTGCCCGCCCCGGGATGGCCCGGGCCTTAAACAACCGCGAGGCCCCGGCGCGATGGCCGGGGCGGGCCTATTTCAAAGAATCTGTCAGGTGCCGAACCGCTTGAGTTCGCGGAAATCCATCATGCCCAGCAGTTCGAGGATGGTCTCTACCTCACCGCCGTTGCCCTTGACCAGGATGAGATTGTCGACCAGGCCGGTGACCTCGCCGTCCTTGATCATGAACTTTTCACGCCCCACACGTTCGACCTTGGCCCCCATCATGGCAGCATTCGAGATCATGCCGGCCATCGCCCCCACCATCGGGTTGTCCGCCATGATGGTGACGGTTATGCGCTTGTCATCACCTTCATAGGTGGCCTCGGCCCCGGTGCCGCCGCCCATCATCGCCAGCCCCGCGTTCATCTCTGTGTTCACTTCGCGGGTCCAGCCATCGGGCGCGGCGGGCAGGAATTCTGCCAGTGCGTCGGTCTTGAGCGCCAGCAGCAACTGGCGGGCGAAATCGAGCTCCTCCAGCGCGTATTGCGCATCGCCTTCCGCATAGGCGTCAAGCGCGCTTTGCAGCGTGTCCGAAATCTCGTCTGCCATCAGCGGCTGCGCTGCCACGAGCACCGCCGCCGCGGCTGCCAGAATTCTCATTGTGAAATCCTCTTGTCGAATTGCCTGCGCCGGTCCCTCTGCCCGGCGCGCATTCATCGTATCGCGCCCCCCTGCTTTTGCAAGAAATTCACGTCGCGGCGCCACGATCCCTTTTCGCTCCGGCCCGCGAATGCCTATATGGCTTGCAGGCGCAATGATAAACGGAGCGGGGCGAAGGTGATGGTCTATGTCAAATGGGGGTTCATCCTGCTCTTCTGGCTGCTCGTCGCGGGGTTCCTTCACTACACCCTGCCGCAGACCGACATCGTGCGCATCACCGACACCTATGAAAAGCGCGTCGATTTCGGCGAAAACGCGCTATTCTGGGCCAACCAGGGCACGGGCGAGGCCGAAGGCACCCCCAACCGCGACGTATTCTTCATCCAGACCGTGCGCGCCTCGGGCGGGGTGATGGTTTACCGCAACGAGGATACCGGCTGGGGCTGGCCGCCCTATTTCAAGTTCGATACCTCGAACCTGCAGGCCGAGGCGACGGATCTGCGTTCAACCGAGGAAAACCCCAAATGGGTGGCATTGCGCCATTATGGCTGGCGCAATGAATTCATGTCGATCTATCCCAACGCTGTCAGCCTCTGGCGGGTCGATGGCCCCGACACCCGGATCATCCCGTGGTTCAATATCATCCTGCTGACGGTGCTGTTCGCGATCTTCTGGGCGATCCGCGTGCGGTGGAAGCGGTTTCGCAAGAACCGGATGGATCCGGCCATCGACGACTGGACCGATGGCTGGGGCTGAACGCACGAGGCTGGCCGCTGCTGTATCGTGAGGTTTCGCACCGCGCGATCAGGCGCGAAAGCCCCTACGCCATGTCCTCTGACGCGGTTATGGGAAAGAACGCCCCGCCAGACCAGAGGCCGAACCAGCCATCCCTTTCCTCGCCCCACTCGACCAGCCGGTAAAAGCTCTTGCGGTCGATCCGCGCCTCCAGCCCGTCGCGCACGGTGACATAGGGTGCGGGCTCGTCGCTCTTGGGGTCGATCTCGACCCGAATCGGGTGGTCCGGACCGGCGGTCGTTCGCTCACCCAGGTTGGTGGTAAAGGTCAGTTCCTGTTCCCGGCCCTCGCCGCTGGCCTCGACATCGACGGCAAGAAACGGCGCATCCTCGACTTTGATCCCGACCTTTTCGACCGGGGTGACAAGGAAATGGCGATCGCCCTCGCGCCGCAGGATCGAGGCGAAAAGCGCCACCATTTCAGGCCGCCCGATGGGCGTGCCCTGGTAAAACCAGCTTCCATCCCGGGCAATGCGCATGTCGATATCGCCGGTGAAATCGGGCGTCCACAGATGCACCGGCGGCGTGCCCCTGGCGCGGGCCCGTTCCGCCGCCTCGGCCAGGCTGCTTATTGACGGGGGCGTGACCATTTCCTTGCTCATTGCTTTTGCCATTTACGCGCCGCGCTATACACTTGAGAGTATATAGGAAAGTCAAGGGAGTCCCACCATGTCCGATACGGACGAACTGCTGCAAGAGATCGACGCGCTGGAGCAAAAGCTTGCCGCCGCGCGCGCTTCGATCACCCGTCGCTTCATCGGGCAGGAGCAGGTCGTCGACCTTGCGCTGACCGCGCTGCTGTGCGGCGGGCACGGGCTGTTGATCGGGCTGCCGGGGCTGGGCAAGACCCGGCTGGTCGAAACCCTGTCGACGGTAATGGGGCTGAACGGCCAGCGCATCCAGTTCACACCCGACCTGATGCCGGCCGACATCCTTGGGTCCGAGGTGCTGGAAACCGGCGCCGATGGCAGCAGGGGTTTCAAGTTCATTCCCGGCCCGATTTTCTGCCAGTTGCTGATGGCGGACGAGATCAACCGCGCTAGCCCGCGCACCCAGTCGGCGCTGCTGCAGGCGATGCAGGAACGCCAGGTCACCGTCGCCGGGCAGGACCGGCCGCTGGCGCCGCCCTTTCACGTTCTGGCGACCCAGAACCCGATCGAGCAGGAAGGCACCTACCCCCTGCCCGAGGCACAGCTTGACCGCTTCCTGGTTCGCATCGACGTGGACTATCCCGATCGCGACACCGAACGCGCGATCCTGCTGGCCACCACCGGCGCCGAAGAGGACACCGCGCACCAGGTCTTTACCGCCGAAGAACTGCTGGCGGCGCAGGCGCTGCTGCGGCGGATGCCGGTGGGCGAAAGCGTAATGGAGATGATCCTCGACCTGGTGCGCGCTTTCCGCCCCAAAGAGCCGGCCGCCACAGCGGCGGTGCGCGAGGCGGTGTCCTGGGGCCCGGGGCCCCGTGCGGCGCAGGCGCTGATGCTGACGGTGCGCGCGCGCGCCCTTTTGGGCGGGCGGCTGGCCCCCGACGCCGATGACGTCGCGGCGATGGCGCGCCCGGTGCTGAGCCACCGCATGGCGCTGAACTTTGCCGCGCGCGCCAGCGGCGAAAGCCTTGAGCGGCTGATCGCCGACACCACCGCACAGGTCACGCGGGCCGAGGCGGCGGCGTGAACCACGCCGCCCCCCTTAGCGCCTCGTTGCGATCCCGGGCCGAGGCCGAGGCCGCCCGCCTGCCGGCGCTGCTGGCCCGGGCGGAACACCTTGCCGGGACCGTCCTGCTGGGCGAACACGGCCGGCGGCGCGCTGGGATGGGCGACGATTTCTGGCAATACCGCCCGGTTCAGGCCGGGGACGAACGCCGCCATATCGACTGGCGCCGCTCTGCCCGATCCGACAGCCAGTTCGTGCGCCAGCGCGAATGGCAGATCGCGCAAAGCGTGGCGATCTGGGTCGACAACTCTGCCGCCATGCGGTTTGCGTCCGACAAAGCCCTGCCGCCAAAGGCCGACCGCGCCCGCCTGCTGGCGCTGGCGGTGGCGATCCTGCTCAACCGCGCGGGCGAACGGGTCGGCCTTGCCGGCACCGATCTGCCGCCCCGTCGCGGCAACGCCCAGATGATGCGGCTGGCAGAGGCGCTGACCCATGACAGCGACATCGATTTCGGGCACCCGCAAAGCACCGGCATTGCCGCCCATGGCCGGGCACTGTTCGTTTCGGATTTCTTGGGCGACATCGACGCCGTGCGCACAGCGCTGACCGCCGCCGCAGATCGCGGTGTGCAGGGCATCCTGTTGCAGGTGCTCGACCCGGCGGAAGAGGCGTTTCCCTATCGCGGGCGGACCATATTCGAAAGCATGGGCGGCACGCTGCGCCATGAGACGCTGAAGGCGTCGGAACTGCGCGACCGCTATCAGGCGCGGCTGGCGGCGCGAAAGGCCGAACTGCGCACGCTTTGCACCGGCACCGGCTGGCAATACGGGCTGCATCATACCTCTGACAGCGCGCAATCGGCGCTGTTGTGGCTCTACCGTGCGTTCGAGGCCGGAACCGGGGGCGCGCGATGACCCTCGGCGCCATCGGCTTTACCGCGCCCTGGCTGCTGCTGGCGCTGGCGGCGCTGCCGGTGCTGTGGCTGCTGCTGCGCGCGGTGCCGCCGGCGCCGGTGCGGCGGCGGTTCCCCGGCGTGGCGCTACTGCTGGGGCTGAGGGACGACGATTCGGTCACCGACCGCACGCCCTGGTGGCTGCTTCTGATGCGGATGCTGGCGGTGGCGGCGCTGATCGTCGGGCTGGCCGGGCCGGTGCTGAAACCCCAGCAGGATGAGGCGGCTGCCAGCGGGCCGATGCTGATCGTGCTGGACGGGTCATGGGCCTCGGCCCGCGACTGGCCGACACGGCAGGCACTGATCGAAACGCTGCTGGACGATGCCGCACGCGCGGCGCGGCCTGTGGCGCTGATGCGCCTGACCGATCCCGAACCGCCGGTTTTTCGCGCCGCCGATGCCTGGCGCGGGCTGCTGTCGGGTGCGGCCCCCCTGCCGTGGGAGCCCGCGCCCGACGCGATGGTCCGGGCCGCTGACATGCTAGGCGAGGGCACGTTCGAAACCCGCTGGCTGTCGGACGGGCTAAACCGCGAAGGGCGCGAGACGCTGCTGACGGCACTCAGGGCGCGCGGACCGGTCACCGTGCATGAAAGCCCCGCACCCATCCTTGGCCTGCGGCCCGCGCGCATCAATGACGGCGCGGTCGAGGTGACCGCGCTGCGCGCCCGCCCCGGCACGGAACGTGAAATCACCGTCGAGGCGCATGGCCGAGACCCGTCGGGCACGCCGCGTGTGCTGGCAACCCTGCCGCTGACCTTTGCGCAGGATGAAACCGAGGCACAGGGCGCGCTGTCGCTGCCCGCCGAGCTGCGCGCGCGCCTGTCGCGCCTTGAGATCGCCGGCCAGCACCACGCCGGCGCGGTAAGCCTGACCGACGACAGCCTGCGCCGGCGCGAGGTAGCGCTGATCGCCGGGCGCGAGGACCGCGAAGGGCTCGAACTGCTGTCGCAACTGCATTACCTCGAACGCGCGTTGGAACCGACAGCCGACCTGCTGGACGCGGCGCTGACCGACATCCTGCCAGCCAACCCCGACGTGATCGTGCTGGCCGACGTGGCAACGCTGTCGGGGGCCGAACAGGCCGGTCTGCTGGAATGGGCCGAGGCCGGCGGCCTGCTGGTACGCTTTGCCGGGCCGCGGCTGGCGGCAAGCGATGTGTCGCGCAGCGAAGAGGCGCCGTTGATGCCGGTGCGCCTGCGCGCGGGCGGCCGCAGCGTCGGCGGCACGATGAGCTGGGGCGAGCCCAAATCGCTGGCGCCCTTCCCCGAGCAAAGCCCGTTCTTCGGCCTCGATATCCCCGGCGATGTCACGGTCTCGGCCCAGGTCATGGCCCAGCCCGACCCGACGCTGGCCGACCGGGTCATCGCCCAGCTTTCCGACGGCACGCCGCTGGTGACGCGCAAGCGCATCGGCACCGGGCAGGTCGTGCTGTTCCATGTCACCGCCAATGCCGAATGGTCCACCCTGCCGCTGTCGGGCCTCTTCGTGCAGATGCTTGAACGGCTTGCCGTCTCTTCGACGGTGGCACTGCCCGACCTGGCGCAGGTCGAGGGCACCACCTGGCAGCCGGTGCAGGTGCTGGACGCGTCGGGCGACCAGGCCGATGCCGGCACCCTGCCCGGTGTTGATGGCGCGGCGCTGGTTACGGGGCCGGTCGGGCCAGGCTTGCGGCCAGGGCTGTACGAGGGTCCGGACAGGCGGCTGGCGCTGAACGTGATGACCCCCGGCAAGGTGCTGGCGCCGGTCGCGTGGCCCGCTAGCATGACAGTGACCGGGCTGGAAAAACCTGCGCAGACGCCGCTGGGCGGGTGGCTGCTGGCGGCGGCGCTGCTGCTTCTTTGCGCCGACATCGCCGCCACCCTGGCCCTGTCGGGGCGGCTGTGGCCGACGCGTGCGGCGGCACTGGTGCTGGCGGCGTTGCTGGCCCTGCCGCAGCCGGTCGATGCCCAGGAAATCGACAAGGCACTGGCCGCCGCGTCAGAGGTGACGCTGGCCCATGTGCTGACCGGCAACAGGCGCGTTGACGAAACCGCCCATGCCGGCCTGCGCGGGCTGGGCGATACGTTGCATTTCCGCACCTCGGTCGAACCGGCCGAACCCGCCGGCGTCGACCTGGAAACCGACGAGCTGTCGGTCTATCCCCTGCTCTACTGGCCGGTGACGCCGGAACAGCCAATCCCCTCGGCCGAGGCCTATGCAAGGCTTAACGCCTATCTGCGTACCGGCGGGCTGATCCTGTTCGACACCCGCGACGCCGACATCGCCGGGTTCGGCGCGGCCTCGCCCAACGGGCAAAAACTGCAGCGCCTGGCGCGCCCGCTCGACATTCCGCCGCTGGAACCGGTGCCGGCAGACCATGTTCTGACCCGCACCTTCTATCTGTTGCAGGACTTTCCCGGCCGTTATGCCGGCCGCCAGGTCTGGGTCGAGGCCGCGCCGCCGGATGCCGAACGGGTCGAAGGGATGCCGTTTCGCAACCTCAACGACAACGTCACCCCGGTGCTGATCGGCGGCAACGACTGGGCGACGGCCTGGGCGATCAACGAGGCCGGCAACCCGATCTACCCGGTGGGCCGCGGCTATGCCGGAGAACGCCAGCGCGAGATGGCCTATCGTTTTGGCGTCAACCTGGTGATGCATGTGCTGACCGGCAACTACAAATCCGACCAGGTGCACGTGCCGGCCCTGCTTGACAGGCTCGGCCAATGACCGGCGCGGTGGTATTCGACCCGCTGCTGCCCTGGTGGCTGATCGCGGTACTGGCCGGCATGGTGCTGGCAGGCGTTACGCTGGCGCTGTGGCGCGGGCTGTCGGGCTGGGCGCTGCGGGGGCTGGCATTGATGCTGGTGATCGCGGCGCTCTGCGGCCCGGTCTACCAGCGCGAGGAACGCGATCCGCTGTCCGACATCGTGCTGCTGGTCGAGGATGAAAGCGCCAGCCAGCAACTGGCCGAGCGCGCCGGCGCAACAAGAGAAGCCGCCGAAGCCCTGTCAAGGCGGCTGGAGGCGCGCGACAACACCGAGGTCCGCCGCATCGCCGTGCCCGACGGCGAAGACAACACCGGCACCCGCCTGATGTCGGCCCTGTCCGAGGCGCTGGCCCGCGAACCGTCGGGTCACATCGCCGGGGTGATCCTGCTGTCGGACGGGCGCGTTCACGACATCGACCGCGCGCCCGACATGCCCGCGCCGCTGCACCTGCTGCACACCGGCCAGCCCACCGACTGGGACCGCAAGCTGACCATCACCGGGGCGCCGGCATTCGGCATCCTGGGCGAAGAGATCGTCATGAAACTGCGCATCGACGATGACGGCGCCGCCCCCGGCGACGTGATCACCGTGCCGGTCGATGTCTCGGTCGATGGCGAAGAGCCGCAGCGCTTTCAGGTGCCGGTCGGGCGTGACATTGACCTGCCGCTCAAGCTGCCCCATGGCGGGCGCAACGTGTTGCAGTTCTCGACCCCGCCGGCCGAGGGCGAACTGACCGACCGCAACAACACCGCGCTGGTGCAGATCAACGGCGTGCGCGACCGGCTCAGCGTGCTGCTGGTTTCGGGCGAGCCCAACCCAGGCACGCGCACCTGGCGCAACCTGCTGAAATCCGATGCCTCGGTCGATCTGGTGCATTTCACCATTCTGCGCCCGCCCGAGAAACAGGACGGCGTGCCGGTGCAAGAACTGTCGCTGATCGCCTTTCCCACGCGAGAGCTGTTCCTGGAAAAGATCGACGATTTCGACCTGATCATCTTTGACCGCTACAAGCGGCGCGGCATCCTGCCGGCGATCTATCTCGACAATGTGCGCCAGTATGTCGAACAGGGCGGCGCGGTGCTGCTGGTGGCGGGGCCCGATTTCGCCGGCGCCGAAAGCATCTATCGCGGCCCGCTGGAGGCGGTCGTGCCGGCCCGGCCGACAGCGCGGGTGATCGAACGCCGTTTTCGCCCCGAGGTCACGGACCTGGGTGCCCGCCACCCGGTCACGGCCGGGCTGGACACACCGCAGGGTGGCACCGAATGGGGCCGCTGGATGCGCCAGATCGAACTGGCCGATGCCACCGGCGACGTGGTGATGACCGGCGCTGACGACAGCCCGCTGCTGGTGCTCGACCGGGTGGGCGAGGGGCGGATTGCGCTGCTGGCCTCGGATCACGCCTGGCTGTGGCATCGCGGGTTCGAGGGCGGCGGCCCGCAACTGGAACTGCTGCGCCGCCTTGCGCATTGGAGCATGCAGGAACCCGAGCTGGAGGAAGAGGCGCTGTGGGCCGAGGCCGCAGGCCAGCAGATGCGCATCATCCGCCGTTCGCTGACCGAAGGCGTTGGCCCGGTGACGGTTGAGACGCCATCCGGCGAGGTCTTTGAACTGGAACTGGACGAGGTGTCGCCGGGGCGTTTCGAGGCGCTTTTCGACGGCCCCGAGATCGGGCTTTACCGGCTGACGAACGACGACCAGAGCGCGGTGATCGGGCTGGGGCCCTCGGCCCCCGTCGAGTTCGAACAGACTATCGCCAGCGAAGGGCCGCTGGCTGGGACAATCGCGGCCACGGGCGGCGGCGCGATGGCGCTGGCCGACGGGCTGCCCCGCATCCGCGAGGTCCGTTCGGGCCGACCGGCGGCCGGGCGCGGCTGGATCGGGATCACCCCGCGCGGCGCGTATGAAACGCGCGGCGTCATGCAGCTGCCGCTGTTGCCGGCATGGCTGACGCTGCTGCTGGCCTTGGCATTGATTTTGGGCGGCTGGCTGCGCGAAGGGCGGCGGTAAGGGGCGGCTCAGCGCTTCAGTTCGACCCGCACCAGCGCATCCGACCAGCCATCGCGCGAACAGCGGGTACGGATCATGACCTCATGCGTGCCGTCAGGGATGGCGACGCCGCTCAGCGAGCGGGTAAATGGCTGTTCGTCCACATGCGGGTGCATCAGTTCACGATACCCCAGCCGCTGACCCTGGGTGTCGAGCACTTCCCACCCGTCAGCGTAATGGTCCCAGCCGGTATCGGGGTGCAAAATCGTGACGCGAAAATTCCAAACCATGCCGGCCTTTTGCGTTTTAACGCGCACGACCTCGGGCGCGTCGGCAAGGGCGGGTATGGCAAGCAGGACGGTCAGGGCGGTAAGAAGAATCAGGTGCATGGCCGCACATTAGGGGCAAATCCCTGTTGCAGGGGGTCACGTCTGTGTGTGCATGCCTCGCAAACCTGTGGCACGATGTACCGGCTTGCTGAACATTGAGATTGGTTATATTAATTTACCAATTAAGGAACACGCACATGGACATGCCCGCACCCGACCCCGCCATCCTGTCGCGAAAGGCCGAACTGGTGGCGCGCCTCGACGCCGTGCTGCCAAGGGACGCGGTCATCACCGACCCTGCGGAAACCCGCGCCTATGAATGCGATGCGCTGACCGCCTACAGGTGCCCGCCAATGGCGGTGGTCCTGCCCACCACCACCGAAGAGGTTTCCGCCGCGCTGAAGGTCTGCCACGAGCTGGGCGTACCGGTGGTTCCGCGCGGGGCGGGCACCTCGCTTGCCGGGGGGGCGCTGCCCACCGCCGACAGCGTCATTCTGGGCGTTGCGCGGATGAACGCGGTGATTGAGGTGGACTATGACAACCGCTTTGTCCGGGTACAAACCGGGCGCACCAACCTGTCGGTGACCGGCGCGGTCGAAGAGGATGGCTTCTTTTACGCGCCGGACCCGTCCAGCCAGCTCGCCTGCGCCATCGCGGGCAATATCGCGATGAATTCCGGCGGCGCACACTGCCTGAAATACGGCGTCACCACCAACAACCTGATGGGCGTGCGCATGGTGCAGATGGATGGCACCGTGGTCGACCTGGGCGGCGCGCACCTGGATGCCGCGGGCTATGACCTGCTGGGGCTGATCTGCGGCTCCGAGGGGCAGTTGGGCGTCGTGACCGAGGCGACGTTGCGCATCCTGCACAAGCCCGAGGGCGCGCGCCCGGTGTTGATCGGGTTCGACAGCAGCGAGGTTGCCGGCGCGTGCGTCAGCGACATCATCCGCGCCGGTCTGCTGCCGGTGGCGATCGAATTCATGGACCGCCCCTGCATCCGCGCCACCGAGGATTTTTCCGGCGCCGGCTATCCCGATTGCGAGGCGCTGTTGATCGTCGAGGTCGAGGGTTCCGAGGCCGAAATCGACGAACAGCTTGAAACCATTTCCGAGATCGCCCGCCGCCACAACCCGGTGGAACTGCGCCAAAGCCGCTCGGACGAGGAAAGCGCGCGGATCTGGCTGGGGCGCAAATCGGCCTTTGGCGCGATGGGGCGCATCGCCGACTACATGTGCCTAGACGGCACCATCCCCGTCAGCCGCCTGCCCGAGGTGCTGCGCCGCATCGGCGAGATGTCCCGCGAATACGGGCTGGAGGTCGCAAATGTCTTTCACGCCGGCGACGGCAACATGCACCCGCTGATCCTGTATGACGCCAACGCCCCCGGCGAGCTGGAGAAATGCGAGGCGCTGGGTGCCGAGATCCTCAAGCTGTGTGTCGAGGTCGGCGGTTGCCTGACCGGCGAACACGGTGTCGGCATCGAAAAGCGCGATTTGATGGGGTACCAGTACGCCCCTCCCGACCTGGCGGCACAGATGGCGGTCAAGGATGTCTTTGACCCCAAGTGGCTGCTCAACCCGGCCAAGGTGTTCCCGCTGGCCACGGCCCAGGCACACCGCACCGCCGCCGAATAGGGGCGCAGGCCCGCCGGAATCATCGAGAAAGGATGAACGTGCTCATACCCGAAACCGAGGCCGAACTGGCCGGGATCGTGAAAGAGGCGCGCGCGCCGCTTGGCATCCGGGGCGGAGGCACGCGCCCGCTGGGCCGGCCCGTCGATGGCCAGGAGCTCAGCGTCAGTGGGCTGCGCGGTGTCGAACTCTATGAGCCCGGCGCGCTGACACTCGTGGTGCGTGCGGGCACTCCACTGGCCGAGGTCGAGACCACTCTGGCGACCGAGGGCCAGAGGCTGGCGTTTGAACCGATGGATCATCGCGGCCTGCTTGGCACCACCGGCACACCCACCATCGGCGGGGTGATCGCCGCCAATGTCTCTGGTCCCAGGCGCATCCAGGTGGGCGCGGCGCGCGACTTCCTGCTGGGCGTGCGCCTGGTCGACGGGCAAGGCGAGGTGATCCGCAATGGCGGGCGGGTGATGAAGAACGTCACCGGCTATGACCTGGTCAAGCTGATGGCGGGCAGTTGCGGCACGCTGGGGGTGCTGACGGAACTGGCGCTGAAGGTGCTGCCGACCAGCCGGGCCTCTGTCACGCTGCACTGCACGGGGCTGGATGACAAGCAGGCGGTCGCCGCGCTGTGCCGGGCGCTGGGTTCGCCCTTCGAGGTTAGCGGCGCGGCCCATCTGCAACGCGGCCCGGATGGCGACGCGGTGACGATGATCCGGCTGGAAGGAACCGAAGCCTCCCTCGCCTACCGCACCGGCGAGTTGCGCAAGCTGCTGGCGCCCCATGGCGATTTCACGGTCGAGACCGATCCCGAACGCACCGCCGCCGACTGGCAGCGTATCCGCGATGTCGCGCCCTTTCACGACCGGGCGGGCGATGTCTGGCGGCTGTCGCTCAAGCCCACCGACGCGCCCGGCATCGTCGCCGGGATCGAGGGCGCCGAGGCGGTCTATGACTGGGGCGGGGGCCTTGTCTGGCTGCTGGTGCCCAAGGGCACGCCGGGCGGCAATATCTGGCAGGCGGTGGCCAGGGCCGGTGGACATGCAACACTGATCCGTGGCGACAGGTCTGGCGGCGCGTTTCAGCCGCTCGCCCCCGCCGTGGCGGCGCTGCAAGATGGGTTGAAGCAACGTTTTGACCCGCGCGGCATCCTCAACCCCGGGCTGATGGACCAGGGGGCGGCGGCATGAGGACCGAGTTCACCGAGGAACAGCTGCGCGACCCGGCGCTGGCGCGCTCGAACGAGATATTGCGCGCCTGCGTGCATTGCGGTTTCTGCACCGCCACCTGCCCTACCTACCAGGTTCTGGGCGACGAATTGGACAGCCCGCGCGGGCGCATCTACCTGATCAAGGAGATGCTGGAAACGGGCCGCGACCCAGACCCCAAAACCGTCAAGCACATCGACCGCTGCCTGAGCTGCCTTGCCTGCATGACCACCTGCCCCTCGGGCGTGCATTACATGCACCTCGTGGACCATGCGCGCGAATATATCGAGGCCCGCTATCGCCGCCCGCTGTTCGAACGGATGCTGCGCTGGACGCTGGCGCGCATCCTGCCCTATCCGACCCGCTTTCGCCTGGCCCTGCTGGGGGCCAAGGCCGCCCGGCCCCTTGCCTTTCTGATGCCCGACGCGCGGCTGAAGGCGATGCTGGAAATGGCGCCCAGACACATCCCGCCGGTCAGCCGCAATGACGACCCGCAAAGCTTTGCCCCCAGGGGCGAACGCCGGATGCGGGTGGTGCTGATGACAGGCTGCGCGCAGCGTGCGCTCAACACCGATATCAACGACGCCACCATCCGCCTGCTGACCCGGCTGGGCTGCGAGGTGGTGGTGGCGCAGGGCGCGGGCTGTTGCGGGGCGCTGACCCATCACATGGGGCGCACCGACGAAAGCCATGCCAGCGCCGCGAAAAACATCCGCGCCTGGAGCGCCGAGATCGCCGGCGACGGGCTGGACGCGATCGTGATCAACACCTCCGGCTGCGGCACTACGGTCAAGGATTACGGCCACATGTTCCAGGGCGACCCGCTGGCTGAAGAGGCCGCGCAGGTGGCCGCGCGGGCGATGGACATCACCGAGGTGCTGATGCAGCTCGACCTGCCCGAGGGCACGGCCAAGGGGCTGCGCGTCGGCTATCACGCCGCCTGTTCGCTGCAACACGGGCAAAAGATCACCGCGGCGCCCAAGACCCTGCTCAAACGCGCCGGGTTCGAGGTGGTCGAACCCGCCGACAGCCATCTTTGCTGCGGCTCGGCGGGCACCTACAACCTGATGCAGCCGGAAATCTCGAAGCATCTGAAAGAGCGCAAGGTGCGCACGCTGGAGGCGCGCGAACCCGACGTGATCGCCGCCGGCAATATCGGCTGCATGATGCAGATCGGATCGGGCACGCAGGTGCCGGTGGTGCACACGGTCGAACTGCTGGACTGGGCCACGGGCGGGCCGGTGCCGCCCGCGTTGCAGGGCGCTGACAGCCGGATACCGGACCTGCGAACGCCCTAATTTGGCCCCGAAACCCTGCTACCCGGACCGCAAGTCAGGAATGGAGCAGACATGTTCAAGGTCATCACGGCGGCAATCGGGATAGTGTTGCTCGCAAGCGCGGCGCAGGCCGACAGTGCGCTGAAGCGTCTTGATACCGGCGACGAGGGCCGCGGCTACGAGGCCGTTGGCCGGCTGGATATCGGCGGGCGCGGATTTTGCACCGGCACGCTGATCGCCCCCGACCGGGTTCTGACCGCCGCGCATTGCCTTTATGACCGCAGCACCGGCCAGCGCATCGACCCGGCCGAGATCGAGTTCCTGGCCGGCTGGCGCAATGGCCGCGCCTCGGCCCAGCGCCGCATCCGCCGCGCGGTGGCGCATCCCGACTATGTTTTTCAGGCCGCCGTCAGCGCCGATCGCGTGCGCAACGATGTCGCCCTGCTCGAACTTTTCCACCCGATCCGCAACACTCGCGTCACCCCGCTGGCCACCGACGACCGCCCCCGCAAGGGGCAGGAAATCGGCGTCGTCTCCTACGGTCGGGACCGCGCCGAGGCCCCCGCCCTGCAAGAGGTCTGCAACGTCATGGCCCGCCAGCAGGGCGTTCTGGTGATGTCCTGCGATGTCGACTACGGCTCGTCCGGCGCGCCGGTGCTTAGCTTTGCCTCCGGACAGGTGCGGGTCGTCTCGGTGGTCTCGGCGATGGCCGAGGTCGAAGGACGCAAGGTGTCGCTGGGCACCCAGTTGCAACAGCCGCTGCAGGTGCTGACCAGGGCACTGGCCGACGGGCAGGGTTATTTCCAGCCTCCCGCCCCCAGCATGGCCATAGCCGGCGAACGGCGCGACACCGGGGCCAAGTTCGCCCGCCCCTGAAGGGCTTGAATACGCCCGTCACCACCACCAGATTTGTTTGATCCGGCGCCGCGTTGCGGGCCGGAATTCCACGCCCGTCCCGCCGGGAGGGCGCTTACATGATGGTATCGCTCAAAGGAGGATAAGCCATGCGAAACTTTGACCTTGCACCGCTGTACCGTGCAACCGTCGGCTTTGACCAGCTTGCCGACATGATGGACAGGGTACTGTCCGCTGACGTGAACCAGTCCACATATCCGCCCTACAACATCGAAAAGACCGATGACGATTCCTATCGCATCTCGGTGGCCGTCGCCGGTTTTTCGGCCGATGAGCTGTCAGTAGAGGTCAGGGATGGCGCGCTGGTCGTCTCGGCCCGCAAGGCCGAAAGCGACGAGAACCGCACTTTCCTGCATCGCGGGATTGCAACACGCGCCTTTGAACGCAAGTTCCAGCTGGCCGATCACGTCAAGGTGACAGACGCGAGCCATGCCGACGGCATGCTGCATATCGATCTGACCCGAGAGGTGCCTGAGGCACTGAAACCCCGCCGGATCGAGATCGCCCGCAGTGACACGGTGGATGGCAGCATCGAAACGGATGTGGTTGACGCCAAACCCGTGAACTGACAACCGGTCTGCCGCGCCCCGGCCCCGGGGGGCGGGCGCATGACCAGCGTCAGGCATGCCGCCCTCCCGCCAGTCATTTCCCCCCCGGCCGGCATCCCGGCCGGGGGGGGTCGTTTTTCTGCCCTCAGACCGAGGTGCAGATGTATTTCATCTCCAGGAACTCGTCGATGCCGTGATGGCTGCCCTCGCGGCCGAGGCCGGATTGCTTTACGCCGCCGAACGGCGCCACCTCGGTCGAGATGATGCCGGTGTTCACGCCCACGATCCCGTATTCCAGCGCCTCTGCCACCTTGGTCACGCGCGACAGGTCGCGGGCGTAAAAATAGCTGGCCAGGCCAAAGATGGTATCGTTGGCCATGGCGATCACATCGTCCACATCCTCGAACTTGAACAGCGGCGCCAGCGGGCCAAAGGTTTCGTCCGTGGCAACCTGCATCTCCTGCGTGACGCCGGTGATGATGGTGGGGGGCAGGAAATAACCCTGCCCCTGCACCGGATCGCCACCGCCCATCATCACCTGTGCGCCCTTAGCCTTGGCGTCGGCCACATGTTCCTGCACCTTGGTGATGGCGTCGCCGTTGATCAGCGGCCCCAGGTCGGTGCCGGGCTCCAGCCCGTCGCCCATCTTCAGCTTTTCGACCGCCGCCTTCAGCTTTTCGGCAAAGACGTCATAGACCCCGGCCTGCACATAGATGCGGTTGGCGCAGACACAGGTCTGGCCGTTGTTGCGGAACTTGCACATGATCGCGCCCTCGACGGCGGCATCCAGATCCGCGTCGTCAAAGACGATGAAGGGCGCGTTACCGCCCAGCTCCATCGAACACTTCATCACCTGGTCGGCGGCCTGCCGCAGCAGGATGCGCCCGACCTCGGTCGAGCCGGTAAAGGTCAGCTTGCGCACGGCGGGGTTTTCGCAGAATTCCTTGCCGATTTCGCTGGAACGCGACGAGGTGACGATGCTGAACACCCCCTTCGGAATGCCCGCACGTTCCGCCAGAACGCCCAGAACCGTGGCCGACAGCGGCGTTTCTGCAGCGGGACGCCCGACAAAGGCACAGCCCGCTGCCAGCGCCGGCCCGGCCTTGCGGGTGATCATCGCGTTGGGAAAGTTCCAAGGCGTGATCGAGGCGGCCACCCCGATCGGCTGCTTGATCACGGTGATGCGCTTGTCGCGCTGGTGGCCGGGAATGGTTTCGCCATAGATGCGCTTGGCCTCTTCGGCAAAGAATTCAACGAAGGATGCGCCATAGGCGATCTCGCCCTTCGCCTCGGCCAGCGGCTTGCCCTGCTCGGCGGTCAGGATGGTGGCCAGGTCGTCCTGGTTTTCCATCATCAGGTCAAACCAGCGGCGCAGAACCTGGGCGCGTTCCTTGCCGGTCCACTGCGCCCATTCCTTTTGCGCCGCTTCGGCGGCAGCTATCGCGTCGGTCACCTGCGCACGGCTGAGATCGGCGACATTCGCGATCACGTCACCGCGCGCAGGGTTGGACACCGCAAAGGTGCCGCCATCGCCCTCGACCCATTTCCCCCCGGCATAGGCGCGTTCAGCCAGCAGGCTGGGGTCTTTCAAAAGCGATTTCAGATTGGTGGCTGTGTCAGGCATGTTCAGTCCTCCCGGCAATGAATTGACGACAGGAAAAACACCTGCCCGGCGGAAAGTCCAGATGTCCCGCCCGGCCGCCGCCTACATCGCCGCCAGCAGTGCCTCGCCCGCCGAAACCTCGCAGGTGCCGGGGCTTTCCTCGACATGCATCAGCTTGACCACCCCGTCGTCAACCAGCATCGCATAGCGTTTCGAGCGGTCGATCAGCCCGGCGGGCGGGGCTGAAAAATCCATCCCCAGCGCCTTGGTAAAGGCCGCCTCGGGATCGCCCAGCATGGTGATGCCGGCCTCGGTGGCGCCGGTCGCCTCGCCCCAGCTTTTCATCACGAAGGGGTCGTTGACGCTGACGCAGATGACCTCGTCCACGCCTTTTTGCGCGAACTGGTCCTTGGTGCGCACGAAACTGGGCACATGCGCCGAATGGCAGGTCGGCGTGAATGCGCCCGGCACCGCAAAGATCACCACCTTGCGGCCTTTGGTGCGCTCGCTCAGCGTCACCGCCTCGGGGCCATCGGTCCCCATCTGGGCCAGCGTTGCCTCGGGCAGCCTGTCACCTGTTGATATCGTCATCTCTCGCCTCCATCATTCGATTGCGTTTCGCCACATGCAGGATATAGGCTCTGCGCGGCGGCTCACCATGCCACTTCAGCGCGCGGAGGGAAAGAATGGCCAGCATTGTCGTGATCGGGGCCGGTCAGGCTGGCTCGTCGCTGGTGGCGCGGCTGCGCGCAAAGGGGTTCGATGGTGCCATAACCCTGATCGGGAAAGAGCCGGTTCCCCCCTATCAGCGCCCGCCCCTGTCCAAGAAATACCTGCTGGGCGAGATGGATCTCGAACGCCTCTACCTGCGCCCCGAAAGCTTCTACTCCGAAAACGCGATAGATCTGCGCCTGAGCGAAACCGCCATTTCCATCGACCGCGCCGGCAAGGTGGTGGTCGCCGACGGAAAAACCATTCCTTATGACCAGCTGGCGCTGACCACCGGGGCAGTGCCCCGCCGCCTGCCCAGCAACATCGGCGGCGATCTGCAAGGTGTCTACGTCGTCCGCAACCTCCAGGACGTCGACACCATGGCGCCCGGGTTCCGCGAGGGCGCGCATGTGCTCATCGTCGGCGGCGGCTATATCGGGCTCGAGGCGGCGGCGGTGGCGGCGTCGCGCGGTCTGAAGGTTACTCTGATCGAGGCGGCAGAGCGCATCCTGCAGCGGGTCGCCGCCAGGGAAACATCCGACTATTTCCGCGCCCTGCACACCGCCCACGACGTCGACATCCGCGAGGGCACCGGGCTGGAAACCCTGACCGGCGACACACGCGTCACCGGTGCACGCCTGTCGGACGGCACCGAACTGGCGGTGGATTTCGTCATCGCCGGGATCGGCATTGCCCCCGCGACCGCCCTGGCAGAGGCGGCGGGCCTGACCATCGCCAACGGCATCGCGGTCGATGAATTCGGCCGCACCTCCGACCCGGCGATCTGGGCGGCGGGGGATTGCGCCTCGTTCCCGCATGACGGCGGGCGGCTGCGGCTGGAAAGCGTGCCAAACGCCATCGACATGGCGGAATGCGTGGCCGACAACATCATAGGCGCTGAAAAACGCTATGTTCCCCAGCCATGGTTCTGGTCGGACCAGTACGACGTCAAGCTGCAGATCGCCGGGCTCAACACCGGCTATACCCGCGTCATTACCCGCCCGGGCGATGGCGAGGGCAGCACCTCGTTCTGGTACTATGCCGGCGACCGTCTGCTTGCCGTCGACGCCATGAACGACGCCCGCGCCTACATGGTTGGCAAACGGCTGATCGACGCCGGTAAATCGCCCTCGGCAAAGGCCGTGGCCGACCCCGCCACCGATCTCAAGGCGCTCTTGCGGTCGTGAGGATCGTCGGTGGCGCGTTTCGCGGTCGGCGCCTGGCAAGCCTCGGCAAGGGGGATCAGCGCGCACATCTGCGCCCCACCGCCGACCGCGTGCGCGAAAGCCTGTTCAACATCCTGTCCGGTCATGGCGTTATCGCGGACGCGCACGTCCTGGACCTTTTCGCCGGCACCGGCGCGCTGGGGCTCGAGGCGCTGTCGCGCGGGGCCGCGCAGGCGACATTCGTTGAAAACGGCCGCACCGCACTGCGGCTGCTGCGCGAAAACATCGGCCTTTGCAACGCCGATGACCAGTCCCGCATCCTGCCACGCGACGCCCGCCGCCCCGGCCCGGCGCCCGCGCCCTGCTCTCTGGTCTTTCTCGACCCGCCCTATGGCAAGGGGCTGGGCGAGGCCGCGCTCACTGCTGCCATCGCCGGCGGCTGGCTCGACAAGGACGCGCTCATCGTATGGGAGGAAGGCGCGGCAGTCGCCCCGCCGCCGGGGCTGACCCAAGTCGACGAACGCCGCTACGGCGACACCACGATCCGGCTCTACCGTTTCACACCCTGAGCCCCGCGCCTGCCTTCTTCTGTTGGAAAAATATCCCGGGGGAGGCGCGCGCATCGCGCGCGACGGGGGCAGCGCCCCACGCTCCCCGACCTCAGCCGCGCATCAGCTCGGGCAGCTCGCCTGTCAGGCCCGCCGCCTCGCGGATCAGGCCGCGGCGCAGGCCGGGCAGCGCGTTCACCGCCCCCAGCCCCAGATCACGCCCCAACCGCAGCAGCGGGTTATCGTTGGAAAACAGGCGATTGGTGACATCCGTCATCATCGCCAGCGTGGCGGTGTCGAACCGCCGCCAGCGCTGATAGCGTTCCAGCACGTCGGGGGCGGTGAAATCTTCACCCCGCCGCGCGGCCTGGGTCACCACCTCGGCCAGCGCGCCGACATCGCGCAGCCCGGCATTCAGCCCCTGCCCGGCGATGGGGTGCATCCCGTGCGCCGCATCCCCCACCAGCACCAGCCGGTCAGCGACGAATCGATTGGCGACGCTCAGCCCCAGCGGATAGCTGAACCGCTTGCCGCGCAGGCTGATCTCGCCCAGGAAATCACCGAAACGCGGGCGCAGCACCGACATGAACTCATCGTCGTCAAGTGCGGCGAACCCGGCCGCGGTGGCGTCACTTTCGCTCCAGACGATGGAGCTCATGTTGCCGGGCAGAGGCAAAATGGCCAGCGGCCCCGGCGGCATGAAGAACTGGTGCGCCACGCCACCATGCGGGCGTTCGTGCTGGACCGAGGCCACCAGCGCCGTCTGCCCATAGCCCCAGCCGGTGCGGGCAATCCCCGCCCGACCTGCCGTAGCCGACGCGCGCCCGTCGCAGCCGACGATCATCCGCCCCGTCAGGTCCCGCCCCGAGGCAAGACGCAAACGCATGCCTGACTGCGTGACCTCCTGGCTTTCGACGGTGCCGGTGACACGGGTGATGCCCGGCTCGTCCTTCATCGCGTCCAGCAGGGCGCGGCGCAGGAACCGGTCCTCGACCATGTGGCCCATCGGGCCTTCCTCAATCTCACCGTGATCGAACTGCACGAAAAAGGGTGCCGGCCCCTCGCCCGCGCGCCCGTCGGACACCTTGATCTGCAGAATCGGCTGTGCCTTTTCCTCGACCCGCTCCCACACCCCGATGGCACGCAAGAGCCGTACTGACGCCAGCGCCAGCGAATAGGCGCGCCCGTCGAAATCTGCGGCTCGGCGCGCCTTTTCGGGCAGCGCGTCGATCACGGTCACGCCAAGCCCCTGCCGCGCCAGCGCCAATGCCAGCGCCGGGCCGTTCAGCCCGCCACCCACGATCAGGATATCACGCATCTCGTTCATGCCCCCAATATGGCCACGGGGCCGGGATTGTCCATGCGCCATTGTCCATCGCACGGGGGGCGGCTAGGCTTTTGCCGAGGCACGAAACGGGGGACGGATCATGCAGGATTGGATATGGATGACGGCGGCCGATCTGGGCCGGGGCATCGCGCGGGGCGAAATCGGCCCCGTAGCGCTGTGCGAGACATATCTAGGCGCGATCCAGGCTCATCCCGACCGCGAACGCATCTATTCCGCCGTCACCGCCGACCGCGCGCTGGCAGAGGCCCGCGGCGCCGAACAGCGCGCCGCCGCCGGGATGCGTCGCGGCCCGCTCGACGGGGTGCCGGTCAGCTGGAAAGACCTTTTCGACAGCACCGGCACGCCCACCGAGGCGGGCTCGAAACTGCTGGCCGGGCGGGTGCCCGACCACGATGCAAGGGTGCTGGAAACCGCCACGCGCGCCGGGCTTGTCTGCCTTGGCAAGACACATATGAGCGAGCTGGCCTTTTCGGGGCTGGGCCTGAACCCGATGGCTGCGACACCGCCCAACCGCCACGGGGCCGGGCTGGCACCGGGCGGGTCGTCATCTGGCGCGGCGGTCAGCGTGGCACTTGGCCTTGCCGCTTGCGGCATCGGCAGCGACACTGGCGGGTCGGTGCGCGTCCCCTCTGCCTGGAACGATCTTGTCGGCCTCAAGACAACCGCCGGGCGGCTGCCGCTCGACGGGGTAGTGCCGCTGTGCGAACGCTTCGACACCGTCGGCCCGCTGGCACGGTCGGTCGAGGATTGCGCCCTGGTGCTGGCCGCGCTTGAGGGCGGGCGCGTGGCCGACCTGGGCGGCGCGACGCCAAAGGGGCTGCGCCTTGCCGCGTTGCAGACGGTGGTGTTCGACGACATCCGCGAAACCCCGGAAAAAGCGTGGAACGAATCCGTTGCGCGATTGCGTGACGCCGGGGCCGAGGTGGTCGAGATGGACGCGCCAGAGGTGGCCGAGGCATTGCCCCTGTCGGGCAATTTGTTCACTGCCGAGGCCTATGGCATCTGGGCCGAGACGATCGAGGCCGCGCCGGACAAGATGTTCGCCCCGATCCTGGAACGTTTCCGCGGCGGGCGCGACGTGACGGCGGCCAGTTATGTCGCCGCCTGGCGGCGGCTGGAGGTTTTGCGACAGGCTTGGCACGCGCGCGCCACCGGTTTCGACGCTGTGCTGATGCCCTCCGCGCCCAACCTGCCGCCCGATTGCGCCCGCCTGCTGAATGACGGCGACTATTACGTCACCGAGAACCTGCTGACCCTGCGCAACACCCGCGTCGCCAACCTGATGGGCCTGCCGGCGATCACCCTGCCCACGGGCACCCCGTCCTGCGGGCTGATGCTGTGCGGGCGCCCCAATGACGAAGAGGCGCTGCTGCGGGTCGCCTCTGCGGCGGAAATGGCCCTGCGATAGCGCCTGCGGCGCCCGTCGGCGGACGCTCTGCCAAAATGCCACAACTGCTTGCAAGCGCACTGGAATTACTGGACCTGTCAGCGCCGTTTCTATAGGCTTTGGCGCAAACGGGGCGATAACGATCCCGGCATTCGAGGCAGGACATAATGTTTCCCGAGCGGTTTTCGAACCTACCGGAATATGCGTTTCCGCGTTTGCGGGCGCTGCTCGACGGTCATCCGCCGGGCGGTGACGTGCTGCATATGTCGATTGGCGAGCCCCGGCACCCGTTTCCGCCCTGGGTCACCGACATCATCACCGAACACGCAGACGAATTCGGCCGCTACCCCATCAACGAGGGCACGCCGGGCCTGCGGCGGGCAATCTGCGACTGGGTGGCGCGGCGCTATGGCGTGACGCTTGACCCCGAAGCCCAGGTCATGGCGCTCAACGGCACGCGCGAGGGGCTTTACAACGCGATGATGGCGCTCTGCCCCGAATCCAAGGGCGGCAAGTGGCCGATGGTGCTGATCCCCAACCCGTTCTACCAGGTTTACATGGTCGGCGCGCTCAGCGTCGGGGCCGAGCCGCTGTTCGTGCCCGCCACGCGCGGCACCGGGTTTCTGCCCGATTTCAGCGCGCTTTCGGCCCAGACCCTGAACCAGGTGACGGTGGCGTGGATGTGTTCGCCCTCGAACCCGCAGGGGGCGGTGGCCACGCGTGAGGACTGGCAGCACCTGATCGGGCTGGCCGAGCTTTATGATTTCAAGGTCTTCGCCGACGAATGCTATTCCGAGATCTACCGCGACACGCCGCCCACCGGCGCGCTGGAAGTGGCCCGCGAGATGGGCGCCGACCCCGAACGCGTGGTGATCTTTCACAGCCTTTCCAAGCGATCGAACCTGCCGGGGTTGCGGTCGGGCTTTGTTGCGGGCGGGCCGGAATCGATTCGCCGGATGAAGCAGTTGCGCGCCTATGCCGGCAGCCCGCTGCCGATGCCGCTGCAACACGCCGCCGAACGGATCTGGGACGACGAGGCGCATGTCACCGAAAACCGCCGCCTTTATCGCGAGAAATACGCGCTGGCCGACGATATCCTGGGCGATGTTCCGGGGTATGAGCCGACCGAGGCGGGCTTTTTCCTGTGGCTGCCGGTCGAGGATAGTGAGGCGGCGGCGCTGAAACTGTGGCAAGAGACTGGTATCCGGGTTTTGCCCGGCGCTTATCTGGGCCGCGAGGTGGACGGGAAAAACCCCGGCAATGGTTATATCCGGGTCGCGCTTGTCGCCCCGAGTGACGAGATGAAGCAGGGGCTTGGCCGCCTGCGCAACTGTCTTTACGAATGAACGAGGACGAGGAACACGCATGGCATACCAGACACGCGGGCGCGAACCGCTGCTAGACAGCTCGATGGCAGAGGCGATCGAAAAGCGCGGCAAGGAACTTGCCGGGTTGGTGTTGTTGGCGGTTGCCGCAGTCATGGCGGCGGCCATCCTGTCCTATCACCCCGACGATCCCAGCTGGATGTCGGCCACCGATGCGCCGATCCACAACTGGGCCGGGCATATCGGCGCCTCGGCGGCGGCGACCATCTTCATGATCCTGGGCTGGGGCGGACTGGCCCTGCCGGCGCTGGTCGGCGCCTGGGGGCTGCGGCTGGTACTGCATCAGGGCGAAGGGCGCGCCATCGGGCGGCTGGTCTTTGCACCGATCTGGCCGGCGCTCCTGTCGCTGTATGCCGCCACGCTGACCCCCGGCGCGGAATGGAGCGCGGCGCACAGTTTTGGCCTGGGCGGACTTTTCGGCGACACGGTGCTGGCGACGCTGCTGAACCTGCTGCCGTTCGACCCCGAATTCGGGCTCAAACTGCTGGCGATGACGCTGGCGCTGGTGGCGGCCGGTTTCGGCCTGTTCGTGCTGGGCTGTTCGCGGGCCGAGATCAGGGCGCTGGCACGGTTCCTGCTGATCGGCGTGGTCATGACCTATGCCGGGCTGCGCGCCGCGCTTGCACATGGCGCATCGGGCACGCTGCGCACCTCGCAGGGGTTGTCGTCGGCGCTGGGCGAACGGATACGCGACAGGGCCGAACGCAGGGCGGAAACTCGGGCCGAACGCAAGGCCCGCGACCGGGCCGAACCCGCGCTGGTGCGGGACAACAAGTCGCGCGTCGCCCGCGCCGAACCGGCATTGTCAGCAGCCCCCGTGGCAGTCGCGGCACCGGTCGAACAGGCACAACCCGCCCCCCAAAGGGCCGAACGTCAGGGCGGCCTGCTGGCGCGCATGCCCGGTCTGATGCGCCGGCCCGAACCCGCGCCGGAGCCCGAACTGGTCGACCGGACCTATCCCGGCGATGCGCCCGACGCCCCCGCGCCCGAACGCATCAGCGCAAAAATTGCCGAGGCGGTCCGCACCCGCCGTACAGCCCCCGACGTCGAGCCCGAACCGCCCGCAGACAAGCCGCTGACCCGCGGCCGCGGCCGCGGACCCGATCCGCTGGTGCTGAAGGACACGCGCACAACGGTGTTGCCGCCCGAACCGCCGCTTACGGCGACCGCGGCTGCAGCGCTCGACATTCCGCCGGCCCCGGCCGACGAGGCTGTCGTAGAGGACATCGAAATCCCCTTCGATCAGGCGCCCGATACGGCGGCACCGGCCCCGATACGCCCGCCTGTGGCCACCGCCCGCAAGGTGGTGCAGCACCCGCCGCGCCGCGCCGTGCAGCCATCGGAACGGGCACAGGCCGAGGCGCAGCCGGCGCTGCAGTTCGACGAAAAACCGCGTTTCGACTTCGAGCTGCCCGCGCTCAGCCTGCTGCGCAGCCCCGACACGGTCGAGCGGCACCACCTCAGCGACGACGCGCTGGAGGAAAACGCCCGCATGCTGGAAAACGTGCTGGACGATTACGGTGTGAAGGGCGAGATTGTTTCGGTCCGCCCCGGCCCGGTGGTGACGATGTACGAACTGGAACCCGCCCCGGGGCTGAAGGCCAGCCGCGTCATCGGCCTGGCCGACGATATCGCGCGGTCGATGAGCGCCCTTTCAGCGCGGGTTTCGACGGTACCGGGCCGCAGCGTTATCGGCATCGAGCTGCCCAACGACAACCGCGAGATGGTGGTGCTGCGCGAATTGCTGGCCACCCGCGATTTCGGCGACAGCAACATGCGCCTGCCGCTGGCGCTGGGCAAGGATATCGGCGGCGATCCGGTGATTTCGAGCCTCTCCAAAATGCCCCACCTGCTGATCGCCGGGACCACCGGTTCGGGCAAGTCGGTGGCGATCAACACCATGATCCTCAGCCTGATCTACAAGCTGACCCCGGACGAATGCCGGCTGATCATGATCGACCCCAAAATGCTGGAACTGTCGGTCTATGACGGCATTCCGCACCTGCTCAGCCCGGTGGTGACCGACCCGAAAAAGGCGGTCGTCGCGCTGAAATGGGTCGTGGCCGAGATGGAAGAGCGCTATCGCAAGATGTCCAAGATGGGCGTGCGCAACATCGACGGCTACAATGGCCGGGTCGAGGACGCCTTGTCGCGCGGCGAGATGTTCAGCCGCACGGTGCAGACCGGCTTTGCCGACGAAACCGGCGAACCCGTCTTCGAGACCGAGGAATTCGCCCCCGAAAAGATGCCCTATATCGTCGTCATCGTCGACGAGATGGCCGACCTGATGATGGTCGCCGGCAAAGAGATCGAGGCCTGCATCCAGCGCCTGGCCCAGATGGCCCGCGCCAGCGGCATCCACCTGATCATGGCGACGCAGCGGCCCTCGGTCGATGTCATCACCGGCACGATCAAGGCCAACTTCCCCACCCGGATCTCGTTCCAGGTGACGTCCAAGATCGACAGCCGTACCATCCTGGGCGAGATGGGTGCCGAACAGCTGCTGGGTATGGGCGACATGCTGTACATGGCGGGCGGCGGCCGGATCATTCGCTGTCACGCGCCGTTCGTGTCGGATGAAGAGGTCGAAGAAGTCGTCAACCATCTCAAGGCCTATGGCCCGCCCGACTATGTCGGCGGCGTGCAGGACGGCCCCGACGACGACAAGGCCGGCGACATCGACGCCGTGCTGGGGCTGGGTGGCAACACCGATGGCGAAGACGCGCTTTATGACCAGGCGGTGCAGATCGTGATTGCCGACCGGAAATGTTCGACATCCTATATCCAGCGCAAGCTGGCGATCGGCTATAACAAGGCCGCGCGGCTGGTCGAACAGATGGAAGACCAGGGCATCGTCAGTTCGGCCAACCATGTCGGCAAGCGCGAAATCCTCGTGCCCGAACAATAGGGTGGCGCGTTCCTGCGCGCCGCCACACATTTGCGCGATCAGGCTGGTGCAATCGCGCCGGTCCGACATACATAGTAAGCCATGAAAACGTTGCGCATCCTTCTGATTGCGGCCACCACCCTGGCGGCCTTGCCGGCGGCGGCCGAAAAGCTATCGCTGGCCGAGATATCGCAGTATCTCAACAGTTTTCGCACCGCGTCGGGTGAATTCACCCAGATTAACGACGACGGCACCATCAGCACCGGGCAGATATTCATCAAGCGCCCCGGCAAGGTGCGGTTCGAATACAACCCGCCCGAGGATATGCAGGTGATCGCCGACGGCACCCGTGTCGGCATCATCGACGGCAAATCCAACACCAGGCCCGAGGCCTATCCGCTGCACCGCACCCCGCTCAAGATCATCCTGGCGCGCAAGGTCGATTTCAGCCGCGAGCGGATGGTCACCGGCCACGATAGCGACGACAAGACAACGACCGTGCGCGCGCAGGACCCCGACAACCCTGAATACGGCAGTCTGGAGCTGGTATTTACCGCCAACCCGGTCGAGCTGCGGCAATGGGTGGTCGATGACGGCAGCGGCAGCCGCACCACGGTCGTGCTGGGCGATCTGGAAACCGGTGTAAGGCTGGATGACGACGCCTTCGTGATCCCCGGCGTCGGTGCAGACAGGATCGACCGTTAGGTTTTTCGCGCCAGATCAGGTGCGTGGCCGGTACTTCCAATTGCACGCGCCGCGCCCCGAAAAGCACCGAAAAGCCGATGCTGGTCAGGCTGTTGGCCGGGCCGTAGGCCGGGCTTCAGCCCGGCAAACCCGAGGCCCCCGCCTGATTTTCAAAGCGCCTTCAATACCGCCGGCAGCTGCGCAGTTGCGCCTGATACATCTCTGCCCGTGCCGCCGTCTTGTCGGCCACGCGCAGCAGCCACGGCTTGCCCTGGTGGCTGCCCCGGCTGAACCCGCCGCGCCCCTCGTGATAGGCTAGGTACTGGTTGCGGGTGTCGTACTTGGAAATCCCCAGCTTTTGTGACGACTTGTCCATGTACCAGCCCATGAAGTCGGTGGCGTCGCGGATGTCGTTGCGTCTTGCGCCCCGGCTTCCGGTTTCCTCGCGGTATTCGTCCCAGGTGCCATCCAGCGCCTGACTATAGCCATAGGCCGAACTCATCCGGCCCATCGGGATGACCCCCAGCGCCCAGCGAAAGGGCGTGCGCGCCTCTCCGTCAAACTTGCTTTCCTGATAGATGGTCGCCATCTGCACATGCACCGGCACGCCCCAGCGACGCTCGGTCGCGCGGAAGGCGCGCGCGTATTGCGGGCGCTGGTCAAGGATCGTGCAGGCATTGTCCAGCCGATCCGGCGGCGGCCCACCTTGGCCACCACAGGACCCCACCAGCAACACCAGTAGAATCGCGCGTAGCGTTCTGCTCATCTGCCTCTCGCTCGTTGTTCGTTTTTCTTTTCAGTGTAACGGAAAGCTGCGGCTGGGGAAATCCTCAATTCGCCAATCTCGCCGCCACTGTCGAAAGCGTGTTCACACAGTGTTTCTTGATAGATTTCAAACCGGGGTTGGACAAATCGGCCTTGAAAGGCTTAGACTCCATCGGTAGGGGCTGACGAAGATGCAAACGAAACGCGCAAAATATCACCTTGGCCAGATCGTGCGCCATCGCAGGCATCCTTTCCGGGGTGTTGTCTTTGACGTCGATCCGCAATTCTCCAACTCGGATGAATGGTATGAGGCCTTGCCGGAGGACAGCCGCCCGGCCAAGGAACAGCCGTTCTATCACCTGCTGGCGGAAAACGATCAAAGCTATTACGTGGCCTATGTCAGCGAACAGAATCTGATCGCCGACTATTCGGGCGAACCGGTGGAACACCCCGACCTGCCCGAGCTTTTCGGCCCGCTGCAGGACGGCCTTTACCCGCTGCATTTCCAGCTGAACTGACCCGCGGCGCGGGGACGTTCAGTACCCCAGCGCGCAGCCGTCCTTGCGCGAGTCGCTGCCGCCCTCCAGCACACCGCTGTCGTGAATCATGATCGCCTGCGCACCGCCCAGCGGCGCATCGGGCACGGTGATTTCATGTCCCATCGCGGCCAGTTCCCGCCCCACCGCCGGATCATAGCCGCGCTCGAGCTTCAGCACGCCGGCATCGGCAAAGCTGCGCGGCGCGTCAATCGCGGCCTGTGGCGACATCCCGAAATCGCGCAGGTTCGACACGAACCGCGCGTGCCCCTCGGGCTGATAGGCCCCGCCCATCACGCCGAACGGCATGAACACCTTGCCACCCCTGCGCAGCATGGCCGGGATGATGGTGTGCATCGGCCGCTTGCCCCCTTCCATCTCGTTGGGGTGGCCGGGGGTCAGGTTGAAACCCGCGCCACGGTTTTGCAGCAGGATGCCGAAACGTTCCGACGCGATGCCGGAGCCGAAACCGTGATACAGTGAATAGATCAGCGAAACCGCCATCCGGTCGCGGTCGACCACGGTGATATAGACGGTGTCGCGGTGCACCGCCTCGGTCAGCGATGCAGCCGCCGGCATCGCCCGTTTCGGGTCGATCAATGCGGCCAGCCGGGCGGCGGTTTCCGGCGCCAGCATGTGTTCCAGCCGCGCGGTGCGGTCCGGGTCGGCGATGAAGCGGTTGCGCGCGTCATAGGCCAGCTTGGTCGCCTCGGCCTCGATATGGATGCGCTCGGCGCCCAGTGGGTCCATCGCCTTGATGTCGAAGTGGGAAAGGATGTTTAGCAGCAGAATCGCGGTCGCCCCCTGCCCGTTCGGCGGATGCTCGACCAATTCCACCCCGGCATATTCGCCCGCCACCGGATCGGTATAGTCGCAGGCGACGGCGGCAAAATCCTCGGCCGTGTGCACGCCGCCCGCCTGGCGCAGCGCCGCCAGCATGTCGTCAGCCACCTCGCCGGTATAGAACCCGTCGCGCCCCTCGCGCGCTATGCGGCGCAGCACCTCGGCCTGCCCCGGCGCGCAAAAGATGTCGCCGGTTTTCAGCGGCTCGCCCGAACGGGTGAAATGCGTCAGGCCGTGCCCTTGCAACGCCTGGCCCGCGGTGGGCCAGTCAAAGGCCACGCGCGGGGCGACCGGCACACCGGCCTCGGCATAGCGGATCGCGGGGGCAAGAACCGCATCCAGCCCCATCCGCCCGTGATCGGCGCTTAGCCGGCAAAAGGCATCGACCGCGCCGGGCATTGTCACCGCCTCTGCGCCCCGCAGCGGCACCGTTTCGTGCCCCCTGGCACGCAGATCGGCGGCTGATGCCGCCGCCGGCGCCCGGCCCGAGCCGTTCAGCCCGCGCAGATCGCTGCCGCCCGGCCCGGTAAAGAGCACGAAACAGTCACCACCAAGGCCGGTCATGTGAGGTTCGCAAACGTTCAGCACCATCGCGCCGGCGATGGCGGCATCGACCGCGTTGCCGCCGCGTTCCAGCATGTCCACCGCCAACTTGGCCACCAGCGGGTGCGAGGTGGCGCAAAGGCCGTTCTCGGCCAGAACCGGCGAACGCCCCGGCAGGTGAAGATCGCGCATGAAAGCCCCCTGAGTTCCATCCTCGCCCACGAGACTAGTCGCGCCATGGGCGATTGCCAACGCACCGCGCCTGCGGCTGTTTCGGAATGCTTGTTTGGGGGGGGAGAAGACCTCGACGCCGCGTACTGGGTGGGGGCTGTTACACGCGGCGCCGAGGGAAGCTATATGCAGCTACGGGTACAGTTTTGCCCATGCATCCGGGCGGATTTTCGCTCTCATTTGGGCAATAATAAGTTTTCGTGTGCTCACCCGCCCGATCGCGGCCAGAAATACAACTCCAACGTGTTTTTCCGACCCTCGCGGTGGTAAAGCAGGAAATCCGACTGCGCCCGTATCAGAAACCAGCCAAATCCACCCTCTGGCAGGCGGTCGCGGGGAACGTCGCGACTTGGCAGGGCGCCATCGGGCAGCGCGCCGCCGGGCATGGGCCGGCCGCAGTCGCGCACGCACACACACAATTCCTCGCCACACTGTTCCACCGCCAGCCGGACCGGTGCGATAGGCCCGGCGCGATAGGCATGTTCCGCGATATTGTTGAGCACCTCGGCCAGCGCCATTTCGACCCGCGACAACAGCTCTGCCGCCAGGCCCGCCCTCGTCAGCGCGACACACAGGTCACACAGCGCGTGGCGCGTGCCCTCTGCCGTTGCCGGAAAGGTCAGGGTGACCAGCCGCGTTCCCCGCTCCCGTATGGCAATGGCCCGGCACCTGACCGCCAGATCAGCCTGCAGCACGGCGGCAGGCGGCATCGGCATCGCGGAATATGCCGAAAACCGTGTCCATCCGCGTCAGGCGAAAGACCTTGTCGACATCCGGCGTCAACCCGGCAAGATCCAGCCTGCGCCCTGAACCGAGGAATTTCATCACCGCCACGATCGCACCCAGCCCGCTGGAATCGACAAAGGCGACCGTGCTGAGGTCAAGCACCACATGCGCCGGCCCATCGGCGGTTACGGCGCGCATCGCGTCCTTGAACCGGATCGCGGCAGCGGAATCGATTCGCTGCGCGTGAACGGCGACAACCTGGGTGCCGCCAAGGAGATAGCTTTCCAGTTCCATGAGCATTCCGCATCGGCTAGTGATTGGGGCAAGGTTAGGCAGCAATCCTTACCAATCGGTGTTCGGCGGCCGGAAATTCGCAGGAGGAGCATGCAGATGAAAGAGGTTGTCATAGCCGGCGCCGCGCGCACGCCGATGGGTGGGTTTCAGGGCGATTTCGACGGCGTCGAGGCCGCGCATCTGGGCGGCACCGCGATTCGGGCCGCGCTTGCCGATGCGCGCACCGAAACGGTGGACGAGGTGATGATGGGCTGCGTCCTGCCCGCTGGCCAGGGCCAGGCCCCGGCGCGGCAGGCGGCCTTCGACGCCGGACTGGGCGAGGAGGTGCCCGCCACAACGCTGAACAAGATGTGCGGATCCGGCATGAAGGCGGCGATGATCGGGTTCGACCAGATCGCGCTTGGTGCTGCCGAAACCGTGCTGGCAGGCGGCATGGAAAGCATGTCGATGGCGCCCTACCTGCTGCCCAAGATGCGCGGCGGCGCCCGACTGGGCCATGCCGAGGTCAAGGACCACATGTTCCTGGACGGGCTGGAGGACGCCTATGACAAGGGCCGACTGATGGGCACCTTTGCCGAGGATTGCGCTGAGAAATTCCAGTTCACCCGCCAGATGCAGGATGAATATGCGCTCGGCTCGCTCAAGTTCGCGCTGGAGGCGCAGAAATCGGGCGCTTTCGAGGGCGAGATCGCGCCGGTCACCATCGCCACCCGCAACGGCGAGGTGACAGTTTCCCAAGACGAACAGCCCGCCAAGGCGCGGCCCGAAAAGATCCCGCAGCTCAAGCCCGCCTTTCGCAAGGACGGCACCGTGACGCCGGCCAACTCGTCGTCGATCTCGGATGGCGCGGCGGCGCTGGTGCTGGCCTCGGCCGAGGTGGCACGCGAAAGGGGGCTCAACATCCGCGCCCGCATAATGGGGCATGCCAGCCACGCCCAGGCGCCCGGCTGGTTCACCACCGCGCCGGTGCCCGCAGCGCAGAAACTGCTGGCCCGGATCGGCTGGTCCAAGGACGATGTCGACCTGTGGGAGGTGAACGAGGCCTTCGCCGTGGTGCCGATGGCCTTCATGCGCGAGATGAAACTGCCGCGCGACAAGGTCAACGTCAACGGCGGCGCCTGCGCACTGGGCCACCCCATCGGCGCCAGCGGTGCGCGAATCATGGTCACGCTGCTCAACGCGCTGGAAAAACGCGGGTTGAAACGCGGCGTCGCCGCGATCTGCATCGGCGGCGGCGAAGGCACCGCGATCGCCATCGAACGGGTCTGACGCCGGATTATGTGTCAGCCGGGCCTGGCGCGGGTCAGGCCCGAAACTGCCCTGCGCCCGTGGCGCAAATCCGCAGTCAGGTGTCGGGATTGGCAGGCCCGGAATTGGGCCTAAGTGGTGTATCATGGGCCCCTGAAAGGGAGATGCGCCGATGTCTGGGACGATCCGATTCACGCTCGATAGCCACGAGGTCGAGGCCGAACCAGGCCAGACCATCTGGGAAGTGGCAAACGGCCGTGGGCTGGTGATTCCGCATCTGTGCCACAAGCCCGCGACGGGTTATCGCCCGGATGGCAACTGCCGCGCCTGCATGGTCGAGATCGAGGGCGAGCGCACGCTGGCGGCGTCCTGCATCCGCGAACCCCGCGACGGCATGGTGGTGACCACCAACTCGGCCCGCGCCGAGAAGGCGCGCAAGATGGTGGTCGAGCTGCTGCTGGCCGACCAGCCAGAGCACGAGGCCGCGCATGACCGATCCAGCCACCTGTGGGCCATGGCAGAGCTGAACGGCGTCAGCGAAAGCCGCTTTCCCCGGCTTGAACCCGAGCGCGTGCCGCTGCTGGATGACAGCCATGTCGCGATGCGCGTCAATCTTGATGCCTGCATCCAGTGCGGGCTGTGCGTGCGCGCCTGCCGCGAGGTGCAGGTCAACGACGTGATCGGCATGGCCGGGCGCGGGCACGACGCATTTCCCACCTTTGATTTCGCCGACCCGATGGGGCAGAGCACCTGCGTGGCCTGCGGCGAATGCGTGCAGGCCTGCCCGACCGGCGCCCTGATGGAGGCCACGGTGCTGGACGATGCCCAGCAAGGCGACAGCGCAGACTATGACAGCGAGGTCGCCAGCGTCTGCCCCTTCTGCGGGGTCGGCTGCCAGGTCAGCCTCAAGGTCAAGGATGGCCGTATAAAGTATGTCGATGGCCTCAACGGCCCCGCCAATGAGGGGCGGCTTTGCGTCAAGGGGCGGTTCGGCTTTGACTATATCCACCACCCGCACCGCCTGACAAAGCCGCTGATCCGGCGAGAGGACGCGCCGGCAAAGGGCCTGAACGTCGATCCCGGCAACTGGCGCGAATTCTTCCGCGAGGCAGAGTGGGACGAGGCGCTCGATTTTGCCGCCGGCGGGCTGAAACGGCTGGGTGATGCGCATGGCGGCAAGGCGGTGGCGGGTTTCGGCAGCGCCAAGTGCACCAACGAAGAGGCGTATCTGTTTCAGAAACTGATCCGCCAGGGATTCGGGCACAACAACGTCGATCACTGCACCCGGCTGTGCCATGCCTCGTCTGTCGTCGCGCTGATAGAAAACGTCGGCTCGGGCGCGGTGACGGCGACCTTCAACCAGATCGAAAACGCCGATGTGGCGATCATGATCGGCTGCAACCCGATTGAAAACCACCCCGTCGCGGCGACCTATTTCAAGCAGTTCACCAAGCGTGGCGGCAAGCTGATCGTGATGGACCCGCGCGGCGTCGGGTTGCGCCGCTTTGCCACCCACATGCTGCAATTCCGTCCCGGCGCGGACGTGGCGATGCTGAACGCGATCATGAACGTGATCGTCGAGGAAAAGCTGTACGATCAGCAATACATCGAGGCCTTCACCGAGAATTGGGAGGCCGAAAAGGCCCACCTGGCCCAGTTCCCGCCCGAGAAGATGGAGCCGATCTGCGGCATCCCGGCCGAGACACTGCGCGCCGTCGCCCGCGATTTCGCCACCGCCAAGGCGGGGATGATATTCTGGGGCATGGGCGTCAGCCAGCACATCCACGGCACCGACAATTCGCGCTGCCTGATCAGCCTCGCACTGATGTGCGGGCATGTCGGGCGCCCGGGCACCGGGCTGCACCCGCTGAGGGGCCAGAACAACGTGCAGGGCGCATCCGACGCCGGGCTGATCCCCATGTTCCTGCCCGATTATCAAAGCGTGACCGACGATGGCGTGCGCTCGGCCTTTACCGAGGTCTGGCAATCGGGCGATTTCAGCGCCGAAAAGGGCCTGACCGTGACCGAGATCATGGATGCGGTCCATGACGGCCAGATCCGCGGCATGTATGTGTTGGGGGAAAACCCGGCCATGTCCGACCCCGACGTGGAACACGCCCGCGACGCGCTGGCCAAGCTGGATCACCTGGTGGTGCAGGACATCTTTCTGACTGAAACGGCGAACTATGCCGACGTGATTTTGCCGGCCTCGGCGTTCTATGAAAAGTCAGGCACCGTGACCAACACCAACCGGCAGGTCCAGATCGGCCGCCCCGCCGTGCCCCCGCCCGGCGAGGCGCGCGAGGACTGGAAGATCACCGTCGATCTGGCGCGGCGGCTGGGGCTGGACTGGCGCTACGACAGCCCGGCGGATATCTTTGCCGAGATGAAGATCAACATGCGCTCGCTCGACAACATCACCTGGGAACGTCTGGAACGCGAAGGCGCGGTGACCTACCCCTGCAAGACCCCCGACAGCCCCGGCGAGGCGGTGGTGTTCGGTGACGGCTTTCCCCGCCCCGAGGGGCGCGCGCGGTTCACACCGGCGGCCATCATCCCGCCCGACGACGTGCCCGACGCCGAATTCCCGATGATCCTGACCACGGGCCGGCAGCTGGAACACTGGCACACCGGGTCGATGACGCGGCGGTCAAAGGTGCTGGACGCGGTGGAGCCCGAGGCCAACTGCTCGATCCACCCGGCGACGCTGCGCAAACTGGGGGCAGAGCCGGGCGGCATGGTCCGCCTGACCACCAAACGCGGCTCGGTCGAGGTGATGGCGCGCGCCGACCGCGCGGTCGCCCCCGACATGGTGTTCCTGCCCTTCGCCTTTGTCGAGGCGGCAGCGAATATCCTGACCAATCCGGCGCTGGACCCCTACGGCAAGATCCCCGAGTTCAAGTATTCCGCCGTGCGGGTCGAGGTGGTCGAGCCGGGCGCTGTGGCGGCGGAATAGCGGACCTCCAGCCGCCAAACAATACGCAGTCGTATGGTCGGTGACTCCTGCATTTTCGTCAGCGCGCAAAAGGGGCGCGGATGTGCTATGCTCCGCGCATCCGGCCAGTGACAAGGCGCCCGTCAGCGGGCGCGGGGAGGTAAGATGGACATCGCAACCCTGGCGTTCTACGCCGTGATCTGCGCGGCGCTGAGTTGGGCCGCGCCGCGCCTTGGGGCGCCGGTTCTGCGGCTGGCGATCGGTGCTGCGGTGGGCATGGCCGCCGCCTCGGTGCTGCCGTTCCTGCGACCGCTGCTAAGCTGACCCGTCCCCGGTTCAGCCCCAGTCGACATCTCCCAGAAATATATAACCCGCGCCATAGATGGTCTTGATCAGGCGCGGGTTCTTGGGGTCTTCGCGCAGCTTGGTGCGCAGGCGCGAGATGCGCACATCCATCGCCCGGTCGAAACTGTCGCTGGCGCCGCCGCGCAGTGCCTCTTGCATCGCCTGGCGGGAAATCAGCCGCTTCGGGCGTTCCAGGAACAGGCGCAGCACCTCGCCCTCTGCATGGGAAAACGGGGTTTCCTCGCCGCTTTCATCCTCCAGCACATAGCGGTCGAAATGCGCCGTCCAGCCGTTGAAGCGGGCGGTTTCACTGGTCTGCCGGGTGGACGCGTCGCGCCGCAGGCGGGCGCGGATGCGGGCCACTACCTCGGCCGGGTCGAAGGGCTTGATGATATAGTCGTCGGCGCCCAGTTCCAGCCCGGTCACGCGGTCCTGCACCTGCGAGCGCCCCGAGATGATGATCACCGTCGCGCCCTGTTCCAGCGCCAGCCGGTGCACCAGCGTCAGCCCGTCACGGTCGGGCAGCGACAGGTCGACCAGGCAGACATCTGGCCGGGTCTTGCGCAGCGCCGCCTCGAATTCCGTGGCACGGGCAAAGGTGAGGGTGCAAAACCCCGCCTCTTCCAGTGCTTCCGACAGCATCGCCCGGATTTCCGGCTCGTCGTCCAGGATGGTGACCAGCGGCGCGCTCATGGTGCCGCCCCGGCGCCCAGAAGCGCGGTCAGTTCTGCCGCCGAAAAGGGTTTGCGCAGCACCGGCGCGCGGGCGGCCGCCGCGCGGTAGAGAGGATCGTCAGGCGGCAGCGACGTCATCAGGCTGGCCGGGCAATGCCCCGGCGGCAACGCGTCCAGCAGATCCAGCCCGGTCTCCCCCCCGCCCAGCGAGATATCCGACAGGATCGCCGAGATTTCGGGCAGTTCACGGACCAGCGCCAGCGCCTCGGTCGCGCTGGCGGCCTCGACCACCGAATGACCGTCAGCACGCAGCATGTCGCGGATCGTTCCGCGCAGGTCGGGGCTGTCCTCGACCAGCAGCACCATCCCCGGCGCCGCGTCCGCCTCGGCCCGGCGCAGTGGCAGGCGGATGGTCACGCGCCCGCCGGTGTCGGTGTTCGACAACTGCACCTGCCCGCCAGCCAGCTTGGTCATGTCATAAACCATCGCCAGCCCCAACCCGGACCCTTCGCCGCCCTTGGTGGTAAAGAACGGCTCCAGCGCGTGTTCGAGCGCCTGCTCGGAAAAGCCAGGGCCGGTATCGGTGACGGTGAATTCCAGCCAGGTGTCGCGCAGGCAACGGGCGCTCAGCGTGATTCGCCCGGTCTCGCCGCAGGCGTCGCGTGCGTTCAGCACCAGGTTCAGCAGCGAACCCTGCAACATCCCCGCATCCAGCCGATAGGCCGTCGTGTCGCAAAGGTTGTTGATCGCGAACTGCACCCCGTCGGGCAAGGTCGAAAGCGCCAGCGTTTCGAGGTCGCGCAGGAACGCCGGCAGGCTGATGGGGCGCGGTTCGTGTTCGCGCTCGCCGGTCATGTCGCCGATGCGGTTCAACAGCCGCCCCCCGCGCCGCGCGGCCGAGATGGTAGCCGAGATCAGCGCGGCAGCCTCGTCGGGCAGGTCCATCCGCCGCAGCTTGGCCTGCAGGCCCAGGATGATCGTCAGCAGGTTCGAAAAATCATGCGCCATGCCGCTGGTCAGCTGTGCGGCGATCTCGCGCCGGCGGGTCTGTTGCAGGGCCGCGCGTGTCTGGGCCTCTTCGGTGACGTCCGTCGACATGACATAGACACCGCCCTGCCCGCCGTCGGGGGTAAAGGCCGCGCGGATGCGCCGCGAGCTGGGTTCATGCGTGAACTCGAACACCGATTCGGTGCCGGCAAAGGCATCCTCCAGCCGGTCGTGGATGGGGGCAAAGCCCTCGTGGCCCATCACCTCTTTCATCGTCAGCCCGACAATGACCGACGGCAGGCCCGGTATGACCTCGCCCAGCCGCCTGTTGGAATAGGTATAGCGGCGGTCCGGGCCGATATGGGCAATATGCGCCGGCATCATCTCGGTCGTCAGGCGCATCCGCGCCTCCGACGCGGTCAGCTGGCGCTGGGCCTCTTCCAGCGCGGTAATAGTGGCCTGCAGCTGGCGGTTGGCGGCTGATAGTTCCTCGGAATAGGTCAGCAACTGGTCCGACAGTTCCTCGGAGCGCGCGCGCAGCAGCGCCTCTTGCTGCTTGGTGCGGGTGATGTCGGTATAGACGGTGACCCACCCGCCCTCCGGCAGCGGCGACCCCTCGACCGAGATCGTCTGCCCGTTCGAGCGCGTCCTTTCCATATAATGCGGGCGAAAGGCGCGGGCGACATCGACCCGGGCGCGGATCGCCTCTTCGACATCGTCCACCGGTCCGTATTCGCCGCGCGTGACCTGAAAACGAATCGTATCTTCGAAACTGACGCCGGGGGTGACCAGCCACTCGGGAAGGTCGAACACTTCCTGAAAACGGCGGTTGCACACCGCAAGCCGCAGATCGCTGTCATAGATCGACAGCGCCTGCTGGATCAGGTTGAGACCCGCCATCGTCATGACGGAGGTATCGCTTGGCGAAGGGTGCATGATGTTCATTCCCACGACATGGCTAGCACCCACAGGCCGGCGCGAAAAGGGCCTGCGACACTGTTACAATTGGCAAGATTTGAGAAATCTTCACGAAAAAGTTGACCGCGACGGTTCTGCCTGCACTCTATTGGCAGGGAGAGCCAACAATAAGCGTGCACCGTTCGCTATGCGGACAAAGGGAGGAAAGAATTTGGCCATGTCGTCACAGGCGGCGGAGGGGCTAGGCTCCATTCCGGCGCTATTGCAACGCAACGCACACCGTTTTGCCGACCGCCCCGCCTATCGGGAAAAGGAATTCGGCATCTGGCAATGCTGGACGTGGGCAGACACCGAGCGTGAAATCGAGACACTGGCGCTTGGGTTGCTCAACCTCGGTGTGAACCGTGGCGATTTCGTATCCGTCATCGGACGCAACCGGCCTCATTTCTATTGGGCGATGGTCGCGGCACAGTCCGTCGGCGCAATCCCGGTGCCGCTCTACCAGGATGCGGCCGCCGAAGAGATGGCCTTTGTGATGGATCACTGCGGCGCCCGCTTTGCCGTGGTCGAAGACCAGGAACAGGTCGACAAGCTGATCGATATCCAGGACCAGCTGCACCAGTTCGAACACATGATCTATATCGACCCCCGGGGCCTGCGCAAATACGACCACCGCAGGCTGCACCAGTTTTCCCATGTCCAGGAACAGGGCCGCGCCGCGCGCGAGGAATTCCTCGCCGAGCTGAAATCGCGCCGCGAGGCGCTGGATTACGACAGCACCTGCGTGATGCTTTACACCTCGGGCACCACCGGCAAGCCCAAAGGCGTGGTGCTGAGTAACCGCAACATCATCGAGGCGTCGAAATCATCGTCGGAATTCGACAACCTGACCGAGGCCGAAGAGGTGCTGGCCTATCTGCCGATGGCCTGGGTGGGGGATTTCATCTTTTCCATCGGGCAGGCGTACTGGTGCGGGTTTTGCGTCAACTGCCCCGAAAGCGCCGACACCATGCAGACCGACCTGCGCGAGATCGGCCCGACCTATTACTTCGCCCCGCCGCGCGTGTTCGAGGGCCAGTTGACCAACGTCATGATCCGAATGGAAGATGCCGGGCGGCTGAAAAAGTGGCTCTTTGACACCTTCATGGCCCATGCCCGCAAGGTTGGCCCGGCGATTCTGGACGGCCGTCCAGTTGGCGCGTGGGACCGGCTGAAATACGCGCTGGGAAATATCCTGATCTACGGCCCGCTCAAGGATACGCTGGGTTTTGGCCGGGTGCGCGTCGGCTATACCGCGGGCGAGGCGATCGGGCCGGAAATCTTTGACTTCTACCGCTCGCTCGGGATCAACCTCAAACAGCTTTACGGCCAGACCGAGGCCAGCGTTTTCATCACGCTGCACCCCGATGGCGAAGTGCGTTCCGACACCGTCGGGGTGGCCGCACCGGGGGTGGAAATCCGCATCGCCGAGAACGGAGAGGTCTATTATCGCGGCCCCGGCGTGTTCGAGGAGTATTACAAGAACCCTGAAAGCACCGCCTCGACCAAGGATGCCGAGGGTTGGGTCGCCACCGGCGACGCAGGTTTCTTCGACAAGGAAAACGGGCACCTGCGCATCATCGACCGCGCCAAGGATGTGGGCAAGATGGCCGATGGCCGGCTGTTCGCGCCCAAATACGTGGAAAACAAGCTCAAGTTCTTCCCCAACATCCTAGAGGCCGTCGTGTTCGGCAACGACCGCGACAAATGCACCGCCTTCGTCAACATCGACCTCAACGCCGTGGGCAACTGGGCCGAGCGTAACAACATCGGTTATGCCTCGTACCAGGAACTGGCCGGCCACCCCAAGGTGCTGGAAATCATGCGCGGCCATGTCGAAGAGGTGAACCGCAGCCTCGCCAGCGACCCGATGCTGGCGCATTGCCAGGTGCATCGCTTTATCGTGCTGCACAAGGAACTGGACCCCGACGATGGCGAGATCACCCGCACCCGCAAGGTCCGCCGCGGCGTGATCTCGGAGAAATACGCCGACCTGCTGAACGCGCTCTATGACGGCTCGGACGAGATCAGCACCCGCACCGAGGTGACCTACGAGGACGGGCGCAAGGGCTATATCAACGCCACGCTGAAAGTCTGCGAGGCCGAGGTGGTGCCGGTGGAGGCACCAGAACAGGTGGCAGCGGAATGACCGTCACGGCGCATCATTCCCGCATGCCGTCCCGGGACGCTTGCGGCCCGGGCACGCACCCGCCCGCCCCACAGGCGGGCATGTTCCGCGCCCCCCTCGGGCGGCCGCGCGCCCTCCGATCGGCAAAATCAGACATCGGCGGAAATGACGGGCGTTTTTCCAGAGGTTTTTTAATATGTTAGACGCACCCGAAGGTTACACCACCGAGGACGGCCGCAAGATCGGCGGCGTGGTGATGGAGATGAAGAACATCACCCTGCGCTTTGGCGGCGTGGTGGCGATCAAGGACATATCGTTCGACATCCGCGAGGGCGAAATCCGCGCCATCATCGGCCCCAACGGCGCCGGCAAATCCTCGATGCTGAACGTGATTTCCGGCTTCTACAATCCGCAAGAGGGCGAGGTCTGGTACAAGGGCGCAAAACGCCCGCCGATGAAGCCCTATCAGGTCGCCCGCCAGGGCATCGCCCGCACGTTCCAGAACATCGCGCTTTTTGACGGGATGAGCGTGCTGGACAACATCATGACCGGGCGCATCCGGCAGATGAACGCGGGGCTGTTCTCACAAGCCCTGTGGAAGGGCCGCGCCGAACGTGAAGAGGTCGAAAACCGCGGGGCGGTCGAAAAGATCATCGACTTCCTGGAAATCCAGCACATCCGCAAGACGCCGGTGGGCCGACTGCCCTATGGGCTGAAAAAGCGGGTCGAACTGGCGCGCGCGCTGGCCGCCGAGCCGTCGATCCTGCTGCTGGACGAACCGATGGCGGGCATGAACGTCGAAGAAAAGGAGGACATGAGCCGCTTTGTCCTCGACGTGAACGACGAGTTCGGCACCACCATCGTGCTGATCGAGCACGACATGGGCGTGGTGATGGACCTCAGTGACCGCGTGGTGGTGATGGATTACGGCCGCAAGATCGGCGACGGCACCCCCGACGAGGTGCGCACCAACCAGGCCGTGATCGATGCCTATCTGGGGGTGGCACATGACTGATCTTGCAACCAAAAACCGCCCCGGGCGCGTCCGGTGGCCCCGGATCGGGTCCGGGGCGGGCAGCACCCGTTTCGTCCCACCCGTCCCGGGTCTGACCCGGGACCTCTTTGCCAACAAGGCCACGGACGCGGTCCGCGGGGTGGGCGCGCAAAAGGAGATGCACCATGCCTGACCAGTTGATCTTTGCCATAGAGGTGTTCCTCAACGGGCTTATGGCCGGCGTGCTTTATGCGCTGGTGGCGCTGGGTTTCGTGCTGATCTACAAGGCCAGCGGCATCTTCAACTACGCCCAGGGCGTGCTGGCGCTCTTTGCCGCGCTGACGCTAGTGGGCATCATGGAAGGCCAGGTGCCGTTTTCGCACCTGATCAACGCCGTCTTCGGGACCGAGATACATAACTTCGGTTTCCATGTGCCGGCGCTGCTGGCGATCGCGCTGACGATGGTGGTGATGGTGGTGCTGGCCTGGCTGGTCAACACGCTGATCTTCCGCCACCTAGTCAATCAGGAGCCGATCATCCTGTTCATGGCCACGATCGGGCTGGCCTATTTCCTCGAAGGTTTCGGCGACATCATGTGGGGTGCCGACATCAAGAAGCTCGATGTCGGGCTGCCGCAGGGCATCAACGGGTTCATTGACCAGATCACCCTCGACGCCCTCGGCTATGGCTTCTTCATCGACAACCTCGACCTGGTGGCCACCGCCGTGGCGGCGCTGCTGGTGACCGCTCTGGTGATTTTTGCCCAGTACACCAGACAGGGCCGCGCCATGCGGGCGGTGGCCGACGACCACCAGGCGGCGCTGAGCGTCGGCATCAGCCTCAACTTCATCTGGGTGATGGTGTGGTCGCTGGCCGGTTTCGTGGCGCTGGTGGCGGGCATCATGTGGGGCACCAAGTCCGGCGTGCAGTTCTCGCTGTCGCTGATCGCGCTCAAGGCGCTGCCGGTGCTGATGCTGGGCGGCTTTACCTCTATCCCCGGTGCCATCGTCGGCGGGCTGATCATCGGGGTGGGTGAGAAGATGTTCGAATTCCTGATCGGGCCGCTGGTGGGCGGCGCGACCGAAAACTGGTTCGCCTATGTGCTGGCGCTGCTGTTCCTCGTCTTCCGGCCGCAGGGCCTGTTCGGCGAAAAAATCATCGAGAGGGTGTAAGACATGTTTTATCGCGAAGCGGGCGACTTCAAGACATCCTATGTCGATGACGGCCAGACCTTTCCGATCCGGTTCGACCGCTACCGCTATTACGCGGTGCTGGTGGTGGCGTTCGCGGTGGTGCCCTTTGTCATCAACGACTACTGGGTAAACTCGATTTTTCTGCCGTTCCTGATCTATGCCATCGCGGCGATCGGGCTGAACATCCTGACCGGCTATTGTGGGCAGGTCAGCCTGGGCACCGGCGGGTTCATGGCAGTGGGTGCCTATGCCTGCTACAAGTTCATGACCGGTGTCGATATCTGGATTGGAGGAGAACAATACGCGCTGCCTCCAATCAACATCTTCTTCTCGGTCATCCTGGCGGGCATCGTGACGGCCTTCGTGGGAATGCTGTTCGGCCTGCCCAGCCTGCGGATCAAGGGCTTCTACCTCGCGGTGGCGACGCTGGCGGCACAGTTCTTTCTGGTCTGGCTTTTCAACAAGTGGGAATGGTCCTTCAACTATTCCGCCTCGGGCCAGATCAACGCGCCGGAGCGAGGCGTTTTCGGAGTAGCGGTGACCGGGCCAAATACCCATGCTTGGGCGGCCTATCTTTTCTGTCTGGTATTCCTGACCATCCTTGCGATCATGGCGCGGAACCTGACCCGCGGCAGCATGGGCCGGAAATGGATGGCGATCCGCGATATGGACATCGCCGCCGAGATCATCGGTGTGAACCCGCTGAGGGCCAAGCTGTCGGCCTTTGCCGTGTCGTCCTTCTATATCGGCATCGCCGGGGCGCTGTTCTTTGCCGTCTACCTCGGCGCGGCCGAGGTGGGTGAAGCCTTTGGTATCAGTAAGAGCTTCCTCGTGCTCTTCATGGTGATCGTCGGCGGGCTGGGCTCGGTCTTCGGATCCTTCGCAGGGGCAGCGTTTCTGGTGCTGCTGCCGGTGCTTCTGAAAAACGTTCTGGTAAGCGGGCTCGGCTGGCCCACAGACTTGGCGGCACATCTGGAAATCATGATCGTCGGCGGGCTGATCGTGACCTTCCTCATTCTCGAACCGCACGGGCTGGCGCAGCTCTGGAGAGTCATCAAGGAAAAACTGAGACTGTGGCCCTTCCCGCATTGAGGAGGGGGCCGAACCCTTTTCCGGGGGGGCAAATCCCGGACAACATCGGAATTAACCAAATGGGAGGAAACACCCGATGAAACTGAAACTCGCAACACTGGCATTGGGCGCAGTCATGGCTGCGGCGCCGGCAATGGCAGATCTTGTTTTCCCGTCGCTGAGTTATCGCACCGGGCCCTATGCCCCCGGCGGGATTCCATTCGCCGACGGCTATGCCGATTATTTTACGCTGATCAATGAACGTGATGGCGGAATCGGCGGCGAGAAGATTCAAATGCCGGAATGCGAAACCGCCTACAACACCGAGAAGGGCGTCGAGTGTTACGAATCGACCAAGGGCTTGGGCTCGCTGGTCTATCAGCCGCTCTCGACCGGGATCACCTATCAGCTGATCCCCAAGGTGACGGCGGATGGTATTCCGATGCTGACCTCCGGTCTGGGTCGGACATCGGCAAAGAACGGCACCGTGTTCCCCTGGGTGTTCAACTTCCCGGCCAACTACTGGGACGGGGCCTCGGTCGCGATCAAGCATATCCTCGACGAGCAAGGCGGCGATATCAGCGGCACGAAGATCACGTTGCTCTATCACAACTCGGCCTATGGCAAGGAACCGATCCGCACACTGGAACAGCTTTCTGAGAAACACGGCTTTGAATTGAGCCTGATCCCGGTGGACAGCCCCGGCCAGGAACAGAAATCGCAATGGCTGCAAATCCGCCGCGAGCGCCCCGATTATGTGATCATGTGGGGGTGGGGCGTGATGAACCAGGTGGCCATTCAGGAAGCCTCGAACATCCGGTTCCCGATGGACAAGTTCATCGGGATCTGGTGGTCGGGCTCCGAGAATGACGTGGTTCCTGTCGGTGACGGCGCGCATGGTTACAAGGCGCTGACCTTTCACAACATGGGCGACGATTACCCGCTTTATGACGACCTGAAAACCTATGTATTCGACAAGGGTCTGGCCGCGGGTGCGGGTGATCAGCACGGCAGCGCCGTCTATAACCGTGGTCTCTATGGCGCAATGCTGGTGGTAGAAGCCGCCAAGGTCGCGCAGGAAATCCATGGCACCAGCAAGATCACCCCAGAGATGATGCGCGACGGGCTGGAATCGCTGGAAATAACCGAAGAGACGATGACCGCGCTCGGGCTGCCAAAATTCGGCCCCGAATTCAGCGTCACCTGCGAAAACCATGGCGGGAACGGCTATGCCGCTATCGCCCAGTGGGATGCGAAAGCGGGCGAATGGAACCTGATTACCGATTATGTGCAGTCGGATCAGGAGATCATCCAGCCGCTGATCGAAGCCGACTCGATGGCCTATGCCGAAGAGAGCGGTATCGAACCGGGCTGCAACTAAGCCCTTGCCCCCGGCCGCGACCTGATACGCGGCCGGGGAACCGGACAATTTCGAAAAGACGCAAAGCGGAAAACGGGGTACCCCCTGCCCGCACTGCCGGAGACAGATGCATGCTGGACACGCAAGGCACCAACGATACCCTTCTTGAGGTCAACAACATCGAGGTGATCTACAACCACGTGATCCTGGTGCTGAAAGGGGTCAGCCTGTCAGTTCCCAAGGGCGGGATCACGGCATTGCTGGGCGGCAACGGCGCCGGCAAGACCACCACTCTCAAGGCGATTTCCAACCTCCTGAGATCCGAGCGCGGCGAGGTGACCAAAGGCAGCATCATCTATCGCGGCAAACGGGTGCAAGACCTGATGCCATCAGAACTGGTGCGGACAGGCGTCGTCCAGGTGATGGAGGGGCGGCACTGCTTCGAGCACCTTACGGTCGAGGAAAACCTGTTGACCGGCGCCTATACGCGCAGCGAGTCAAAGGCCGCGATCGCCGCCGACCTGGAACTGGTCTATTCGTATTTTCCGCGGCTCAAGGAACGCCGCCGCAGTCAGGCGGGCTATACTTCGGGCGGCGAACAGCAGATGGTGGCGATCGGCCGCGCACTGATGAGCCGCCCCGAGACGATCCTGCTGGACGAACCCAGCATGGGGCTGGCGCCGCAACTGGTCGAACAGATCTTTCAGATCGTCAAATCGCTCAACGAGAAAGAGGGCTATACCTTCCTTCTGGCCGAACAGAACACCAATGTCGCACTGCGGTTTGCCCATTACGGCTATATCCTTGAAAACGGCCGCGTGGTGATGGACGGCCCGGCGGCCGAACTGCGCGAGAACCCGGATGTAAAGGAATTCTATCTCGGCGTGTCCGAGGAGGGCCGAAAAAGCTTTCGTGACGTTCGCAGCTATCGCCGCCGCAAGCGGTGGCTCAGCTAAGGGGTCATCTGTCTTGCAACAACTCCGTTCGCATTTCCTCGATCAGCGCCAGCGCCTCTTGCCGCGTGTTGCGGATGTTGGGGCGAAAACCCTGGCTTTCGGCGCGCTGGCGGATCACCTCTTCGGTTTCGGAACCGGCGGCATAGCGCACCGATCCGAGCGAGCCGGCGATGTTCAGCCGCTTGCCGCGATAGGCATAGCGCACCCAGGCCGCCGGCATGATCTGGCAACCGTTGAGATTGACCAGAAAGAACCAGCGGCGGTCACGCTGCTTGATGCCCTCTTCGAGGTAGTCGTAGACATCATCGACGTCGCGGCTGTGCTGAAAGACGACGTTCGAGAAATCGACATCCATGATGATGCGCGCCTCGTCGAACCGGACGCGCGCGGCAATCCCCTGCCGGGTGTGGCTGGGCTTCAGAACGGGCTTTTCGTGGTGGACGACGGGCAGGGATTTCAGCCGGGCCACGGCGCTGTCGCGGTCGGCAAAAAGGTTGGGATCGAAATTCTCGGTATCGGCGGCGCGGCTGATCTGCTCGGCGGTTTCGGGTGCGGCATCAAACCGCACGGACCCCATGGAATGCGCCAGGTTCAGCGCCTTGCCCCGCCGCGAATAGGCAACCCATGCCGGCGGGTCGATTCGGGTGCCGCTGAGATTGACCAGAAAAAACCACGCGTCCTTGCCGGTGTCCTGGATACGTTCCTCGATCCGGTCGTAGAAGGCGTTGACCACCTTGCTGTCATCGAAATGAAACCCCGAAAAGTCGACCTCCATGATCCGGTCGGCGGGATGAAAGACGATGCGGCGATCCATGTCGACAGGGACGGCACCAGAGGATTGCGTTGTGTCGATCATGACACTGTCCTTTCTCAGATAGTATACACGAAAAACACCGCATACAAAGGTATGCAGAATTTCTGCAATGCAGCATAAATTCTCAACACACTTCAGATGCACGCCCCGGTACCTGGGCGGAAGGATGCCGATATGAGCAGTTACTTCGACGATCTCGAAACCCGGTCGGCCGACAGCCGCGCCGCCGATCTGGCCCGCGCCCTGCCACAGCAGATCACCCGGGCCGCCGCTCTGCCGGGCTTTGGCGACAGCCTTGCCGATGTGAACCCGGCTGACATCACCGATGCGGCGGCGCTGGCCCGTTTGCCGGTGCTGCGCAAATCCGATCTGAGCCGGGAACAATCCGCACAGCCCCCACTGGGCGGCTACAGCGCCATGCAGGCGACCGGGTACGCCCACATCTTTCAGTCGCCAGGGCCGATCTACGAACCCGGCAACACCGGGCACGACTGGTGGCGGATGGGCCGGTTCCTGCATGCCTGCGGCATCGGCAAGGGCGACATCGTGCAGAACTGCTTTTCCTATCACCTGGTCCCTGCCGGCATGATTTTTGAAAACGGTGCGCGCGCGGTGGGCGCGACGGTGCTGCCCGCCGGCACCGGCCAGACCGAATTGCAGGCGCGCGCCGCCCATGACCTGGGCGTAAGCACCTATACCGGCACGCCCGATTTCCTGAAAATGATCCTCGACAAGGCCGACGAGATGGGGCTGAGCCTGAACATCACCAAGGCCGCCGTGGGCGCCGGCGCGCTGTTCCCGTCGCTGCGCCAAGAATACGCTGATCGGGGCATCCTGTGCCTGCAGAACTATGCCACCGCCGATCTGGGCAACATCGCCTATGAAACCCCCGCACAAGAAGGGATGATCGTGGACGAGGGCGTCGTGGTCGAGATCGTGCGCCCCGGCACCGGCGACCCGGTTCCGCCCGGCGAGGTGGGCGAGGTCGTGGTGACCACCCTCAACCCCGATTATCCGCTGATCCGTTTCGCCACCGGCGATATGAGCGCCGTGATGGATGGGCAAAGCCCCTGCGGGCGCACCAACATGCGCATCAAGGGCTGGATGGGGCGCGCCGACCAGACGACCAAGATCAAGGGCATGTTCGTGCGCCCTGAACAGGTTGCCGCGCTGGTGGCCCGCCACGACGAAATCACCCGCGCCCGGGTGATCGCCACCCGCGAGGGCGAACGCGACGTCATGACCGTCCAGATCGAGGCCGAGGGCGACAACCCGGAACGCTATGCCAGATCGGTGACAGAAGCGCTGAAACTCAAGGGCCGGGTCGAGCTTGTCGCCCCTGGCAGCCTGCCCAATGACGGCAAGGTGATCGAAGACCGCCGCAGCTATGACTAGGGCGTTTCGCGCTCAATCAGAGACAGCCGCGCCCCGGGACTGACCCGGGGCCTCGCCCAGCCTGATCAGAGATCAGCAGCACATACGCCCCGGCAATCAGCCAAAGCGGTTGGCGTCATAGGGCGCAAGGTCGATGTTGGGCGGCTGCCCGTCGATCTGCGCCGCCACGATGCGCCCCGTCTTTGGCCCGGCGGTCAACCCGATATGCTGGTGACCGAAAGCCGCGAAGACGCCGGTTTGGCCGATCTCGCCGATCAGCGGCAGGCTGTCGGGGGTCGATGGGCGAAAACCCATCCATTCCTCTACCCCGGCATGGCGCAACCCCGGAAAGATGCGTTTCACATGCCGCGCGATGTGTTTCAGCGGCCTGCGCGACGGCCCTTTGTCCGCGTTGCCCAACTCGACCGTGCCGGCACAGCGCAGCCCCGTCGCCATCGGGTTCACCGCGAACTTGCCCTGGGTGATCATCATCGGGTTGCGGGGCATCTGCGAGGGGTCGCTGAAATGCAGGTGATAGCCCCGCTCGGCCACCAGCGGCACCTTCAGCCCCAGCTTGTTCATCAGCGGCCGCGACCAGATGCCCGCAGCCAGCACCGCCTTGTCGCACGCCATCCGCCCCTGGTCGGTGTCGACGGCGCGCACCTGCCCGCCCTCGATGTGGATATCGCGCGCTTCTGCCCGCACGACGCGCCCGCCCTCATCCTCCAGCACACGGGCGAGATCCTGCATATAGGCACCGGGGTTCAGGATGTGACCATGCCCCTTGAGCACCGCAAGACAGCCGATTCCGGGCGCGAGCATTGGCTCGGCCTCCTGCACGGCGGAACCCTCGATAAGCTCGGGTTCAAAGCCCTCGGTGCGCTTGTATTCCCAGGTCAGCCTGTCGGCCTCGAACGCCTGGCGAGAGGGATAGACATAGGAGAGATCGCTGTTCGCGATCCACCGCTCGGCGCGGGTGCCACGGGTCAGCGCGATATGCTGCTCGACACTGTCGGTCACGATCCCGGCGATACCGCTGACCATGTGCTGCACCCGCGCGGGCCGGGAATTGGCAACGAATTTCACCAGCCAGGGCACAAGCTGTGGCAGCGCGCCCCACTGCATGAAAAACGGCGAGCGGGGGTTGGCCATGTATTTCAGCGCAGTGACCGGCAGGTCGGGGGTATTGACCGGCACCACCGCCCACTGCGCTAAGAGCCCGGCATTGCCGAATGACGCGCCCGCGCCCGGGCCTTCGCGGTCGATCAGCGTGACCGCATGCCCTGCGCGCCGCAGCCAGATGGCGGAACTCAGCCCGCAGATGCCGGCGCCGATGACGATGACGTTGAGCGATTTGTTCATGGGCCCCCTCCGGTAACCGCCGGCAGATAAGCGCAAGGCCGAAGCAGGAACAAGACCTGGCGCCGCGCCGGCCAGCGGCGCGGCTGGGCTGCCATCAAGGGCGGACGTACTTGATGAACGGCGTCAGCACCGCGACCCGGTCATAAAGCTGCCGGGCGGTGATGTTGAAATCCTGCGTCAGCCAATAGACCGAAGGACAGCCATCGGCGTCGGCGGCGGCATAGACCGCCTCGATCAGCGCGCGCCCGGTGCCGGCGCCGCGCATTTCTGGCGCAACGTAAAGGTCCTGCAGATAGCACACCTTTTCCAGCCGCCAGTTGTGCGGGTGATAGATGGTATGCACCAGCCCCACCGGCCGCCCGTCCGACACCGCCAGCAGCGCCTTCTGATCGGGATGGTCGGGCGAAATCAGGCGGGTAAAGGTGGTCTCGTACACCTCTTCGTCCAGCGTGGTCTCGTAGAATACAAGATAGGCGCGCCACAGCTCGGCCCATTCGGGCCGGTCGGCGGCGGTCAGGGGGCGGATCGTGGCGGGTGTGGACATGGCGGCATTTCCGGCTGGTGACGCCCCGTTCTAGCCCGAAATCCCCTGCGCGGCAGCATTTTTTCGCCACCATGGTTTGCAATCGGTCGCGTCAGGGGCCATGTCCGGGCCATATCGGGCGCACACACCGCGCCCTGACCGAGGAAAGGACCCCTCATGAACTATCGCACGATCCTCGCCATGCTGCTGACCGCCGCCGGCACGGCGCTTGCCGTTCCCGCCGCCGCGCAGGACGCGCCGGAAGGTCCCCAGATCGCGGCAGAGGATGTCACAACCGGGCAGGTCGTGAGCTTCGTCAACGCCATGATCTCGGTCGACCGCATCCGGCGCGAATACGTGCCCATGATCGAGGCCGCCGAGACCGACGACGCCCGCCAGGAATTGATCTCCGAGGCCGATGAAAAGTCCATCGCTCTGGTGGAACAGACCCCCGGCATCAGCCCCGCCGAATACATTGCCATCATCGCCGCCGCCACCGAGGATGAGGACCTGATGCAGCGCATAAACGATCGGCTGGCCGAGTTGAGAGCCAAGCAGTCAGGCAGCAGGATCGCACCGCAGTCTGAAACACCCGCGCCCGACGCCGCAACCGACGCCCCGGCAGAACAACAGTAACCCCGGCGGGCGGCGGTCTATTCGGCCGCCGCAGCCCTGGGATCGGCCAGCGTGACGATATCCATCATGATGGTGTTGAGCGCGAAATCCTTGGGCGTATAGACGCGGGCCACGCCCATTTCGGCCAGTCGCGCGGCGTCTTCGTCGGGAATGATGCCGCCGACGACGACGGGGATATGGCCCAGCCCCGCCTCTTGCATGCGGGTCATCATCTCTTCGACCAGCGGCAGGTGCGACCCCGACAGGATCGACAGCCCCAACACATGCGGCTGCCGCTCGCGGGCGGCATCGACGATTTCCTCGGGCGTCAGGCGGATACCGTCATAGCCGATATCCATGCCGCAATCGCGGGCGCGGCAGGCGATCTGTTCGGCACCGTTGGAATGGCCGTCCAGCCCCGGCTTGCCGACCAGCACCCCCAGCCGCCGCCCCAGCCGCGCCGACACCGCATCGACGGCCTCGCGGATTTCCTCCAGTCCTTCGGTCTTGTTCGAGGGGCTTGCCGACACACCGGTGGGGCCACGGTACTGGCCGTGAACGCTGCGCATCTCCTGCGCCCATTCGCCGGTGGTCACCCCGGCGCGGGCCGCCTCTATCGAGGCTGGCATGATGTTGCGGCCTTCGGTCGCCGCCTGCCGCAGCGCCGCCAGCGCCGCCCGCACCGCGCCCTTGTCGCGCTCGGCGCGCCACGCATTCAGCCGCGCGATCTGGTCCGCCTCAACGCCCGGATCGACCGTCATGATGCCACCATCCTCGCCCACCAGCGGGCTGGGTTCGGCGTCGGTCCAGCGGTTCACACCGACGACGACGGTTTCGCCCGCCTCAATGCGGCCCAGCCGTTCAGCGTTGCATTCGACGAGGCGCGATTTCATGTACTCGATCGCCTCGATCGCACCGCCCATCCCGTCGAGGGTCTGCAACTCGTGGCGCGCGCCTTCTTTCAACGCCTCGACTTTGCGGTCGACGGCCGGGTTGCCATCGAACAGGTCGTCATATTCCAGCAGGTCGGTCTCATACGCCAGGATCTGCTGCATCCGCATCGACCATTGCTGATCCCACGGGCGGGGCAGGCCCAGCGCCTCGTTCCAGGCAGGCAGTTGCACCGCGCGGGCACGGGCATTTTTCGACAGGGTAACCGCCAGCATCTCGATCAGGATGCGGTAGACGTTGTTTTCCGGCTGCTGCTCGGTAAGGCCAAGGCTGTTGACCTGAACCCCATAGCGAAAGCGGCGGAATTTCGGATCATCGACGCCGTAACGGTCACGCAAGATTTCATCCCACAGATCAACGAAGGCCCGCATCTTGCACATCTCGGTCACGAACCGGATACCGGCATTGACGAAGAACGAAATCCGCCCCGCCAGCGCCGGGAAATCCGCAGCCGGAACGCGCGGCTTAAGCTCGTCCAGCACCGCGATGGCAGTGGCCAGGGCAAAGGCCAGCTCTTGTTCCGGTGTCGCGCCAGCCTCTTGCAGGTGATACGAACAGACGTTCATCGGGTTCCATTTCGGAATGTTCCGATAGCAATACTCGGCCACGTCACCGATCATCTTCAGGCTGGGCTTGGGCGGGCAGATATAGGTGCCCCGGCTGAGGTATTCCTTGATCAGGTCATTCTGCACAGTTCCGGTCAGCTTGGAAATGTCCGCGCCCTGTTCCTCTGCCACCGCGATATAAAGCGCCAGCAGCCACGGCGCAGTGGCGTTGATCGTCATCGAGGTGTTCATCTGCTCCAGCGGGATACCCTCGAACAGTGTGCGCATGTCGCCCAGGTGGCAGACCGGCACACCGACCTTGCCGACCTCGCCACGCGCGAGCGCATGATCGCTGTCATAGCCGGTCTGTGTGGGCAGGTCGAAAGCCACCGAAAGCCCGGTCTGCCCCTTGGTCAGGTTGCCGCGGTAAAGCGCGTTCGATGCCTTGGCGGTCGAATGGCCGGCATAGGTGCGGATAAGCCAGGGACGATCTTTCTGCGTCTGCGACATGGATGGCCTCGTGAATCGGTTTGCGCAATTTTGTTACGTTGAGCAGTTGATAGCTGGAATATAATAAGGATGTCAATTCGCTGCGGCGCGGCGAAAGACCCGTGAAATTGAAAACCGCGCATCGAAGAAATTGCCAGATCGCAGAAAATTTGTATTGTTTACGCGAACCTAACAGGGAGACTTAGTCATATGTTTAGAAGAACTGCGATTTTCGGAGCGATGGCGATTGCGCTGTCATTTCTCGCAACGCTTCCAGCCAGCGCCGCAGATCGTTGGGTCACCATTCATAACAACACCGGATACGACATCGTTACGTTTCACAGCTCGCACAGGGACGCAAAAACCTGGGAGGAAGATATTCTGGGCTCTAGCATTCTGAGAGCCGGTCAATCCGTCAACATCAACTTCGACGATGGCACGGGTTACTGCATCTTCGATTTCCGCGCCGCGTTCGAAGATGGCGACGTGCTGGTCAAGAAGGGCGTGAACATCTGCCAGATCGCCGATTTCTACTACAACTGATTCCGTTCAAGACCGCGCCGCGCGATGGGCCTGGGGCCGATTTTCTTGCCCGCCACCCTATCGCCCGGCGCCCCCTGCGCGGCTGTGCCAGATCATCCGGGTTGATCTGCGAAAACCAAGGACATGCCGCATAACGCCCAGGTCTTCGTTTCCGGTCGGTACAAACCCCTCACGAAGATAAAGCGCCTTGGCACGCTGATTGCTGTCGACGACGTCCAGCCGAACGGCATCCGCCCCCACTGCAACCGCATGCGATTTCACGGCCGAGAGCAACGCCGTTCCCACGCCGCGCCCGCGCGCCTCCTCGGCGACGAAAATCCCGTCCATCAACAGCACGCCCGGCTCGACCCGCCGTTCCAGCAGCGCCAGCAACGGCTCGCGCCACAGCGCGCCCGGCCACCCGTAAACCCTGGCGAGGTCGCGCAAACCTCCGCCCACCAGCCCGCCCCGGCCGGTCTTGAAGCCTGCCAGGCCCAGCAGCGTACCGTCGCTGGCACGGGCGGAAATCGCATGATCGGGGCTTAGCACATCGGCAATAAAGGCGACCGCCCTTGCCTCGGGCGCCAGAAGCCGCCAGAGCTTGCCCCGAAACGCCGACCAGAACAGCAATGCAGCTGTCTGACGCTCTTCGGGGGCAAACCCGATGGCGATCTGCGGGGAAAGTGGTTCTGGCCGATCTTTCATGACACTGGTAAATGGTGTTTTCGGCACGCGTGCAAGGACCGGCATGACCTCTACCATCGAACTGCCCATCTGGCTGTTTGTCCTGATCGTCCTGTTCGCGGCGGTCACCCTTGCGTCGCATTTCCTGTTTCCCTCTGTGCGCTGGTTTTTTCGCCGGCGGATGGAACGGGTGGTGGCGCGGCTGAACCAGCGGCTGGAACGCCCGATAGAGCCGTTCAAGCTGGCGCGCCGCTACGACATGATCCAGCGGCTGTGCTATGACCCAGAGGTCGCCCGCGCCATCGCCGCGCATGCCAGGAAAAAAGGCGTCCCCGAAAACGTCGCCTTTCAGCAGGCCCGCCGCTATGCCCGCGAAATCGTGCCCCGGTTTTCGGCCACGGCCTATTTCGGCTTTGCCACCCGCGTGGCCAAATGGCTGAGCCTGACGCTGTACCGGGTGCGCATCGGCACCCATGACGAGGACGCGTTCACCCGGATCGGGCGTGACGCGACGCTGGTGTTCGTGATGAATCACCGCTCAAACATGGATTACGTTCTTGTCACCTGGATCGCGGCGGAACGTTCGGCCCTGGCCTATGCGGTGGGCGAATGGGCGCGGGTCTGGCCGCTCAGCGCGCTGATCCGGGCGATGGGCGCCTATTTCATCCGCCGCAGATCGCCCGATGACCTCTATCGCCGGGTGCTGGCGCGCTATGTCGGGCTGGCCACCGATGGCGGGGTGGCGCAGGCGGTTTTCCCAGAGGGCGGGCTCAGCCTTGACGGCAAACTGGCGCAGCCACGGCTGGGGATATTGAAATACATCGTCGAGGAACGCTCGGCCGAAGGGCGCGACGTGGTGTTCATACCTGTGGCACTGAACTATGATCGCGTGTTCGAAGACAGGGTCCTGATCGCCGCGTCCAAGCGCGGCAAACGTCGGTTTCCGGCCCGAATCAGCGTCGTGGCGCGCTTTGTCCTGCTGCAGGTCCGGCTGTGGCTGACGCGACGCCATCGCCGCCACGGGCAGGCGGCGGTCAGCTTTGGCGCGCCGCTGTCGCTGCGCGATTTCACCGCCCGCAACGGCGGCGCCACGGTCGAGACGCTGGGCGCGCGGCTGATGCAGGAGATCGGCGCACAGGTGCCTGTCCTGCCGGTGCCACTGGTGGCGCATCTTCTGGTGCAGGCCGGCGGACCGGTTACCGAACAGGCGCTGGTGGCCCGCGCGCGCGAGGTGCTGGACCGGCTGCCGCCCGCACACGGCATCACGCCCGACACGGATGTCGCACTGACGGTATCCTCGGCGTTGGAGATCATGCGCCGTCGGGGAATGCTGGCGGAAACAGATGGCCGCATCGCCCCGGCAGCCGAGGCCAGTACGCTGCTGGCCTACTATGCGAACTCCATCGCGCATCTGCCGCCGACAACAGCAGGGTGAGACCTGATTTTCTGCGATTGCACGGTTATATAATTACAAAATTAGCCCCTTGAGGGATTGCATTGTTGCGCGACGCCTTATATTTCCGGGAAATCAAACAGCGATTCTGCATTGCAGCAACGATCTCGACGCAAGGAGGTGGCACATGGCTCTGGATACGGACACCGGCATCGCGCCCTACGACGCGCCGGAAAAGGACCTTTACGAAGTCGGCGAAATGCCCCCGCTCGGCTATGTGCCCAAAAAGATGTACGCTTGGACGATCCGCCGCGAACGCCACGGCGAGCCCGAGAAATCTTTTCAGACGGAGGTCGTCGACACCTGGGACATCGACAGCCACGAGGTGCTGGTCCTGGTGATGGCCGCGGGCGTCAACTACAACGGCATCTGGGCCGGGCTGGGCGAGCCGATCAGCCCCTTTGACGTGCACGGGCAGGACTATCACATCGCCGGTTCCGACGCCGCGGGCGTCGTGTGGAAGGTCGGCTCTGCCGTGAAAAGCTGGAAGGTGGGCGATGAGGTCGTCATCCACTGCAACCAGGACGACGGCGACGACGAGGAATGCAACGGCGGCGACCCGATGCTGTCACCCACCCAGCGCATCTGGGGGTATGAGACCGGCGACGGCTCTTTCGCACAGTTCACCAAGGTGCAGGCGCAGCAGCTCATGCCGCGCCCCAAGCACCTGACATGGGAAGAAAGCGCCTGCTACACCCTGACGCTGGCCACCGCCTATCGGATGCTGTTCGGCCACCACCCGCACGAGCTGAAGCCGGGCCAGAACGTGCTGGTCTGGGGCGCCTCGGGCGGGCTGGGGTCATTCGCGATCCAGCTTGCCAATACCGCCGGCGCCAACGCCATCGGCGTGATCTCGGACGAAAGCAAGCGCGACTTCGTCATGGCGATGGGCGCCAAGGGCGTGATCAACCGCAAGGATTTCAACTGCTGGGGCCAACTGCCCAAGGTCAACAGCCCCGAATATGCCGCCTGGCTGAAAGAGGCGCGCAAGTTCGGCAAGGCAATCTGGGAGGTCACCGGCAAAGGCGTGAGCGTCGACATGGTGTTCGAACACCCCGGCGAGGCGACATTTCCGGTCTCGGCCCTTGTGGTCAAGAAAGGCGGCATGGTCGTGATCTGCGCCGGCACATCCGGGTTCAACTGCACCTTTGACGTGCGCTATATGTGGATGCACCAGAAACGCCTGCAGGGCAGCCACTTTGCCCACCTCAAGCAGGCCGCGGCGGCGAACCGGCTGATGATCGAGCGCCGGCTCGACCCCTCGATGTCAGAGGTATTCCCCTGGGCCGAGATCCCCAAGGCGCATATGAAAATGCTGCGCAACGAACACAAGCCCGGCAACATGGCGGTGCTGGTGCAGGCCCCCAAAACCGGGTTGCGCACGGTCGAGGACGTGCTCGAAGCAGGCCGCTGACCCCCCGCGCCCGGGCATGACCCGGGCCCCGCCCAACCATTGTAACACGCCCCGGATCGTCTCCGGGGCGTTTTGCCATCTGTGCGGGCGGTCCGGCTGCCGCTTTCGCTGGCCCGTGTCAGAGCCCCGCGCTAAAGTTGCGCCATGACCCAGCCCGCACCCGTATATTCCGACGACCAGGCCGAGGCCTATGACCGCATCGCCGAGATGCTGCGCGGCGCCGGTGTCGATCTCGACGAGGGTCTGCTGACGCCCCCGAACGGGGACAAGAGCGCCGTCCTGGCGGTGATCGGCAAGGCCGGGTCGGGCAAGACGCTGCTGCTGGCCTCGCTCTTTCACGCGCTCGAAGAGGCGGGTGTCAACGTGGTTTCGGGCGACTGGGAAGGCAAGCCGCGCCCCGACCGCCGGACGCTGGCGATCCTCGCACCCACCAACAAGGCGGCCAGCGTCCTGCGCATGCGCGGCGTGCCCGCCACCACCATTCATCGCATCCTCTACACGCCGGTCTACGACCCGGAATACGAACGCATTGCCGACTGGCTGACCGGCGAGGGCGAACGCCCCCAGGTCGAGGGGCTGACCGACGCCGCGCTTGACCGGGCGCTGGCGTTTTTCCAGACCACCCGCTCTGTCCCCGGCGCGCTGGCCGCCGCCGGACTGCGCGGGTCGGATTTCATCACCGGCTGGAAGCGCCGCGAGGCGCCGCTCGATATCGGCATGGTAGATGAGGCGTCGATGCTGGACGCGCGGCAACTGGACGACCTGAAAGAGATCTTTCCGACGCTGATCCTGTTCGGTGACCCCGCGCAGTTGCCCCCGGTCAAGAGCGAGGGCAATGGCGGCATGGTATTCGAATCCCTGCCCGCCCCCGCCCGGCTGGAACTGCACCGCATCCATCGCCAAGCCGCCGATAACCCGATCCTCGACCTGGCCCACGCGCTGGGCGACCCTGACCTGGGGTTCGAGGATTTCGAGCGCCTGATCGAGGATGCGGCGCGCCGCGACGAACGGGTGCGTTGGGCGCAAAGGGTCGAGGTCGACCTGATGGCGCGCTCGCCCGTGCTGGTATGGCGCAACGCCACGCGCATCCGCCTGATCCACGCCTTCCGCGCCGTGCATGGCGCGCCAGAGGATGCGTTGCTGCCCGGCGAACCGCTGATCTGCGACGGGATCGAACTGCCCCTCAAGCACCGCGATAAACGGCGTGACCTGGAAGCGCGCGGCCTGATCAAGGGCGCGCAGGTGGTCTATCTCGGTCCGGGCAAGAAGCCCGGCTTTTCACGCCTGCACGTGATGGGGGCAGAGGAACCGCGGCTGTCTGCCGCTTCGATCGTCAAGATCGAGAAACCGGACGAGGAAGAACCCTTTATCCCCTTTGCCGCGCGCATGGGCGCCACCTTTCTGCACGCGGCGGCGGTGACCATTCACAAGGCGCAGGGCAGCCAATGGCCCGATGTGCAGGTGTTTGCACCTGACCTCTATGCCGCCGCCCGCATGGGCCGCACCGAGGCCGGTCAGCCATTGTGGAAACGGCTGGCCTATGTCGCGGTGACCCGGGCCGAAACGCGGCTGCACTGGGTGGTGCGCAACCGCTTGTCGAAACCGACCGGCCCGCTCAGGGTGGATGACCTGCAGGTCGCACCCACGGAGTTGAAGCTGGAGGCGCAGGCATGACCGGAAAGGGCGGCAAGACAGCAATCGTGACCGGCGCCAGTTCCGGCATCGGCCGGGCCGTGGCCGAGGCGCTGTTGGCCAAGGGCTGGCGCGTGGGGCCAATCCGCCGCCCGAGGCGAACGTGCAGTTCATGACCGTGATGGCAACCAAGATGCCCTATATCGGGCGCAGCTGAGGGGCAGCGGACAGGTTAGGGCGCTATCCCCCGCCCGCCCCGGGCCTGACCCGGGGCCTCTCGTTTCTCCCCAAAGGGTTCCGGCTCAAGGCCGGGACGGGAACCGTTGTAAAGCCGATCTGCCCTAGCCACCCGCGCGGATCAACGCATCGACATGCGCCGCGCCGCTTTGCGCCAGCGCGGTCAGGTCATAGCCCCCCTCAAGGCACGACACGACCCTGCCACCACAACGGCGCGCCGCGATTTCGCACAGCCGGTCGGTGACCCATTCGAAATCGGCGGTTTCCAGCATGAGGTTGGCCAGCGGGTCGGCCTTGTGGGCGTCGAACCCCGCCGAGATGAACAGCAGCTCTGGCGCGAATGCCTCTAGCGCCGGGAAAACCTGCCCCTCATAGGCGGTGCGAAAGGCGGCGCTGGCCGTTCCCGGCGCCAGCGGCACATTCAACAGGTTGCCATGCGGCCCGCGATCTTCGGCCTCGCCGGTGCCGGGCCAGAGCGGCATCTGGTGCGACGACACCACCAACGTGCGCGGATCGTTTCGCAACAGGTCCTGAGTGCCATTGCCGTGATGCACGTCGAAATCGACCACCGCCACCCGCGCCAGCCCGTGCCGGTCAAGCGCATGTTTCGCGGCAACGGCGACATTCCCGAACAGGCAGAACCCCATCGGCGTCTCGGTCTCGGCGTGATGCCCCGGCGGGCGGGCGGCGACAAAGGCGTTCGCTGCCTGCCCCGCCATCACCATTTCCACCGCCCTGATCGCCCCACCGGCCGCCCGCAGCGCCGCGCGCCACGACCCGGGCGACAGGAACGTATCGCCGTCAAGCTGCGCCAGCCCCTCGGCCGGCGCGCCGTCGCGGATGCGCGCCACATAGCCGCGCGGATGCGCCAGGCACAGGTCATCCTCGGCCGCCTCGGGCGCCTCGACCCGTGTCAGCGGCTTGCCCTCCAGCGCCGGCAACAGATGTTCCAGCCGCGCCACGCGCTCGGGGTGGCCGGGCGGGGTCAGGTGGGACAGGCAGGCGTCGTGAGTGACAAGGATTGTGGTCATTTCGGCCTCCGGCGGATGCAGGCGCGAGCCTGCGCCGCATATAACGATTGTCTAGACTTGCCGGAAACGAATGCGCATGCAACTCTTTCCCAATGGCCCAGGAAACGGCGACCCCGATGGATGCGGCGGCGAACGCACAGGAGATCGCCCTGGGTGTCTGGGGCCAGATACTGAGCTTCGGCAACGATCTGCTCAGGCCGTGGAACGCCTATCAGGTGCTTATCGTGGTGGGCCTGGCCATCGTCGCCCATATCCTGATGAAGGTGCTCGGCCCGCACATCTATGACTGGATGCGTGCGCGCGAAGGCTGGCCCAAGTGGCGGATGCGTTTCCTGGTACTGCTGCACCGAAGGCTGCGGATGGTGTTTTTCGTGGCCATGATCTGGCCGCTGATCTGGGTGATGCGAGAGGTGACATGGCCCAGCCGGTCCTACCTGCTGGTGTTCGTGGCGCAGCTGGCGCTGGCCTGGCTGGTGATCGCCATCGTCACGCGGCTGATCGTCAACGGTTTCGCCCGCTCGTTGGTGCGCTATGTTGGCTGGACATGGGTGACGCTGGCCATCCTGGGTCTGACCGACGAGGCGCAAAGCCTGCTGGACAGCGCCGCCATCGAAGCCGGCGAGATGCGACTGTCGCTATGGCTGATCCTGCAGGCGGTGGCGGTCATCGTCGCGCTGACCATCGCGGCGCGGTTCGTGTCGATTACGACCGCCGCACGGATCAGGCGCAACGCCGAAATCTCGCCCTCGATGCAGGTGCTTGCGATCAAGTTCCTGCAAGTCGTGCTGTACGGTGCCGCCTTTTTCATCGGGCTCAGGGCGGTGGGGGTGGACCTGACCGGCCTTGCGGTGCTGTCAGGCGCCATCGGCGTTGGCCTGGGCTTTGGCCTGCAAAAGGTGGTTTCCAACCTTGTTTCGGGCATCATCATCCTGCTGGACAAGTCGATCAAGCCGGGCGACGTGATCTCGCTCGGCGATACCTTCGGCTGGATCAACAGTCTGGGCGCGCGCTATGTCTCGATCACCACGCGGGACGGCCGTGAATACCTGATCCCCAACGAGGATCTGATCACGGGGCAGGTGGTCAACTGGTCGCATTCGAATGATTTCGTCAGGCTCGACGTCTATTTCGGCACCGCCTACCAAAACGACCCGCACGAGGTGCGCCGCATAGCCATAGCGGCGGCGCAGCGGGTCGAAAGGGTGCTGAGCAGCAAACAGCCGGTCTGCCATATCGTGGGCTTCGGCGACAGCTCGGTCGACTATATCCTGCGCTTCTGGATATTGGACCCCACCGCCGGGCTGACCAATATTCGCGGCAATGTCTACCTGGCGCTTTGGGATGCGTTCCGCGACAACGGCATCTCGATCCCCTTCCCGCAGCGCGAGGTGCGGATGCTGGGCGATGACACAGACGGCGCCAGCGAAGCGGAGAGCGGATCGCAGACACCCCGCACTTGAACCCGGCCGTTCGCGCGAAATCTCTTGGTACAAGCGCCGGGCAGTGCCCGCCCGAGGTGCGCGCGAGAGCGCCCGCTTGGGGGGCGGGCGGGCGCTGCCCGGCGGTGCCCGCCGGGCGGAATGACTGCAACCCAAGGCACCTGACACCGCGTTGGGGCCGGCAGTTTCTGCGTCGTTCCTTGAAACCACCCCCGCAGGTCCGAACTACCGGCCTTTGCACAACCGTGGCGCAAAATCGCCACGCCGCCGGTTGTCTGATCCGGCTTCATTGAAATGTCGCCTTGTGGTTGCTACCTTTGGCGTATGCCCGGCACCGGGGCAGATCGGTGTTTAACGAAGGAGGACGATGTCCTGTCTTTTACGGCTGACGCGGCAATGGCCGCTGACCCTGCGGCGCAAGGCGTGGCGCCTGCGATGACCGCAACAAGCGAAGCGCAACTTGAGCGCATCCTTTCCTCTCTCGACGAAGACAAGGCCGAAGAGATCGTACAGATCGACCTGCGCGGAAAAACGCAGATCGGCGATTTCATGGTGATCTGCTCGGGCCGGTCGAACCGTCATGTGAGTTCGATCAGTGACAAGCTGGCCGAACGGCTGAAGACCGAACTTGGCGTTCAGTGCAAGATCGAAGGCAAGGAAGCCGGCGACTGGGTGCTGATCGACACTGGTGACGTGATCGTGCATGTCTTCCGGCCCGAGGTGCGCGCCTTTTATCAGCTTGAAAAGATGTGGCTGCCCAACCAGCAGGCCGCGACACTGCAAAGTTGAATGCGCGTCCATGTCTGCGCCGTGGGCCGGCTGCGTTCCGGCCCCGAGCGCGATCTGTGTGACGATTATATTGCCCGGTTCGGGCGCACGGGCCGGCCGCTGGGGCTGGGCCCGGTCGAAATCCGCGAGGTCGAAGACCGCAAGGGCGGTGGCCGCGCCGCCGAGGCGGCGTTGCTGGACCGTGCCGTTCCTGCGGGGGCCGCGCGGGTGGTGCTGGACGAACGCGGGCGCATGCTGAACTCACCGGAATTCGCCGACATGCTGGCGCGCTGGCGCGATCAGGGCCGCTCTGACGTGGCGTTCCTGATCGGCGGTGCCGACGGGCTGGACCCTGCGCTGCGCAAGGGGGCCGACATGGCCATTTCCTTTGGGCCTATGGTCTGGCCGCACATGCTGGCCCGTGTCATGTTGACCGAACAGCTATACCGCGCAGCGGCGATCCTGGCGGGCACCCCCTATCACCGGGCCTGACGCCCGCGAATGAGCGGGCAATTGCGCGACCAGACGACAATCGGGCGACTGTTTGCGCAAAACGGTTTTCCCTCTGCCTGACAAGGCGCTAGAAGGGCCACGTTCAGGCAGGAGCAATCATGAGCGTACCCAAACCGGTAATTCTGTGCATTCTCGATGGCTGGGGGCTGTCCGAACGGACCGAGGCCAACGCTCCGGCGCTGGCTGACACCCCCAATTTCGACCGGATCTGGTCTGACTGTCCGCATGCCACGCTGATCACTCACGGCCCCGATGTGGGCCTGCCCGAGGGGCAGATGGGCAATTCCGAGGTCGGGCACATGAACATCGGTGCCGGGCGCGTGATCGAGATGGACCTGCGCCGCATCGACAGGGCGATCGAGACCGGCGCCTTTGCCAACCTGCCGGGAATGGTGCGCTTTGCCGAAAAGATGAAACAAAGTGGCGGCACCGCGCACTTGCTGGGGGTGCTGTCCGATGGTGGCGTGCATTCGCACATCACCCACATGATCGCCACCGTCCGGGCACTGACGGATCGCGGCATTCCCGTGGCGATCCACGCCTTTACCGACGGGCGCGACGTGGCGCCGGTTTCGGCCAAGACGTATCTCGAGGCGCTGCGCCGGTCGCTGCCCGAGGGCGCGTTCATCGCCACCGTGTCAGGACGCTACTACGCGATGGACCGCGACAACCGCTGGGAACGGGTCGAACTGGCCTATCGCGCGCTGGCGCTGGGCGAGGGCTATACCGCGCAAGCAGCCGCCGATGCCATTGCAGACGCCTATGGCAAGGGGCGGACCGACGAATTCATCAAGCCGCGCGTGCTGGGCGATTACAAGGGCATGAAGGACGGCGACGGCATCCTGTGCCTGAATTTCCGCGCTGACCGGGCGCGCGAGATCCTCGCCGCCTTTGCCGACCCCGATTTCAACAGCTTCGACACCGGGCGGCGGCCGAAATTCGCCATCGTCAGCGGCTTTACCGAATATTCGCGCCGGCATTCCACCTATATGGACTGCATCTTTCCCGATGAGCGCCCGGTCAACACGCTCAGCGAATGGGTGGCCCGCCACGGGCGGCGCCAGTTCCATACCGCCGAGACCGAGAAATACCCCCATGTCACCTTTTTCCTGAACGGCGGCAAGGAGGCCCCGGAAGAGGGCGAAGAGCGCTACATGGCCCCCTCGCCCAAGGTCGCGACCTATGATCTCTGCCCCGAGATGTCGGCGGCGGAAGTGACCGATCAGGTCATCGGGGCGATCGAGGCGGGCCATGACCTGATCGTGGTCAACTATGCCAACCCCGACATGGTGGGCCATACCGGCGATCTGGGCGCCGCCGTCGCCGCCTGCGAAGAGGTCGACCGCGGCCTGGGCCGGGTGCTGGAGGCACTGAAACGCGCCGGCGGGGCGATGATCGTCACCGCCGATCACGGCAATTGCGAAACGATGATGGACCCCGCCACCGGCAAGCCCCACACTGCCCACACCACCAACCCGGTGCCGGTCATCCTGGTCGGCGGGCCGGAGGGGGCAAAGCTGAAACCGGGCCGGCTGGCCGACCTGGCGCCGACGGTGCTGGCGCTGATGGGGCTGCCAAAACCAGACGAGATGACCGGCGAGAACCTGGTATCATGAGGCTTTCGGCGGCGCTTTGCAGTCTGTTGCTGGCCGGCCTGATGGCCGGTCCGGTCGCAGCGCAGGACGCCGTCGACCCCGCACAAGCCGCCCGTGCCGCCGCCCAGAGGCTGTCCGAGGCCGGCCAGATGGTCGACAGCGCCGAGGGCGCGCGCAACCGCGTCCGCGCCCTGACCGAGGCGATTCGCGCCTATGAGGACGGGCTCGAGGCCATGCGCGAGGGGCTGCGCCGCGCCGCCATCCGCGAACAGGCGCTGGCCGGCGAACTGGCCGCCCGCAACGACGAAATCGCACGCCTCGTGGGGGCGCTGCAGGGGATCGGTGCCTCGCCCACACCGGTGCTGATGCTGCATCCCTCGGGCCCCGTGGGCACCGCGCGCGCGGCGATGATGCTGGCAGAGGTGACGCCCGCGCTTGAGGCCCAGACCCATGATCTGCGCCGTGATCTGCAGGAGGTCACGGTCTTGCGTGCCCTGCAGGAAAGCGCCGCCGACAAGCTGCGCGAGGGCCTGGAAAACGCGCAGGCCGCGCGCACGGCGCTGAGCCAGGCCATGGCCGACCGCACCGACCTGCCCCGCCGCTTTACCGAGGACCCGCTTCAGACCGCGCTGCTGGTCGCCTCGACCGAAACGCTGGAAGGGTTCGCCAGCGGGCTGAGCCAGATCGCCGTGAACGAGGCCCCCGGCAGCCTGCCCGGCATCGCCGAGCGCAAGGGCACACTGCCGCTGCCGCTCAAGGGCACCATCCTGCGCCGCGCCGGCGAGGCGGACGCCGCCGGCATCACCCGTCCCGGCATCGTGGTGGCCACCCGGCCAAGGGCGCTGGTCACCACCCCGGCCGCCGCGACGGTGCGTTATCGCGGGCCGCTCCTGGATTTCGGCAACGTGATCATTCTGGAACCTGAGGCGGGCATTTTGCTTGTGATTGCTGGGCTGGATGTGGTCTATGGTGAGACGGGCGAGGTGCTGCCCGGCGGCAGTCCGGTCGGCCTGATGGGCGGCCCCGAAACAGACCCTGACGGGCTGTTGAACGGCAACGCCGGGGGCACGGATGCAGGGCAGACCGAAACGCTCTATATAGAAGTCAGACAGGACAACACGCCAGTCGACCCCGAAACGTGGTTCAGGACGGACAAAGGATGACGATGCGCATGAAGAAATTCCTGATGGCGGCTGCCGCCGGCACGCTGGGTGGCGTGGTGGTGACAACCCAGGTCGCGGCGCCCCTGCTGGCGCAGGAGGCCGCAAAGACCGTCAATGTCTATGAACAGCTAGACCTTTTTGGCGACATCTTTGAGCGCATCCGCGCGCAGTATGTCGAAGAAGTCGACGAAAAGGAACTGATCGAGGCGGCGATCAACGGCATGCTGACGTCGCTTGATCCGCATTCAAGCTATCTGCCGCCCGACGACGCCGAAGAAATGCGGGTGCAGACCCGCGGCGAGTTCGGCGGGCTCGGCATCGAGGTCACGCAGGACGAGGGCTTCGTCAAGGTGGTGTCGCCCATCGACGGCACCCCGGCGGACGCCGCCGGTATCGAGGCGGGCGATTTCATCACCCATATCGACGGCGAGAGCGTGCTTGGCCTGACGCTGGACGATGCCGTCGATCTGATGCGCGGCCCGGTCGGGTCGGAGATCGTGATCACCGTTGTACGCGAAGGCGAGGCCGAGCCGTTCGACGTGTCGATCATCCGCGACACCATCAAGATCAAGGCGGTGCGCGCGCGCCTCGAACGCGATGCGGTGGTGATGCGGATCACCACATTCAACGATCAGACCTTCAAGAACCTCGAAAACGGCTTGCTGGAACAGATCGAGGCCGCCGGCGGCATCGACAAGGTGTCGGGCGTCGTGCTCGACCTGCGCAATAACCCCGGCGGGTTGCTGACCCAGGCGATCAAGGTGTCAGACGCGTTCCTGGATAAGGGCGAAATCGTCAGCACCCGCGGCCGCAACCCCGAGGATGGCGAGCGGTTCAACGCCACCCAGGGCGACATTTCCGACGGGCTGCCGATGGTGGTACTGATCAATGGCGGCTCGGCCAGTGCGTCCGAAATCGTTGCCGGCGCGCTGCAGGACCACCACCGCGCCATCGTTGTCGGCACCAAGAGTTTTGGCAAGGGGTCGGTGCAGACGGTGATGCCGCTGCGGGGCGACGGCGCCATGCGCCTGACCACTGCGCGCTATTACACGCCTTCGGGCCGGTCGATCCAGGCGCTGGGCATCTCGCCCGACATCCTGGTGCCACAGCCGCGCCGCACGGCACAGGCGGAAGAGGCCGAGGACAAACCCACGCGCCCCATCGCCCGGTCAGAGGCCGATCTGCGCGGCCGGCTGGACAATGACAGCCTGACCGAGGACGAGATCCGCCAGATCGAAGAGGATCGCCGCCGCGAGGAAGAGGCCACCAAACTGCGCGAAGACGACTATCAGTTGGCTTATGCCATCGACGTGCTGCGCGGGCTGGCGAAACTGAACGTGGACGAATAGCGCGGGCAAACAGGCACCTTGCCGTCCGCAGGCCGCTTTTCAGGCGACTGCAGACCGGATGGCGCCGAACAACGCAGGCCGGGCATCAGCCCGGCCTACGCTTGCGAGCAGAACCGCGTGACGAAATTGCGCAGGATCATCTCGGGCGCGAATACATCCGCCGCGCGGCACATCGCGATCAGATCGTCCGCCGCCTCGGGGGCGAAATAGCCCTTGTTGCGGTAGATGCGGATGCGGGTCTCGAAACCATCCGCGTCGGCCTCGGGGTGAAACTGGGTGGCATAGACATTCTGCCCGTGGCGCAGCATCTGGAATGGGCACGCATCCGAGCGCACCAGGTGCACACACCCGTCCGGCAGCGCCTGCAGCGCCTCCTTGTGGCCCACGAAGGCGTCGAACGCGGTCGGCACACCGGCCATCAGCGCATCGTCCTTGCCCGCCGCCGTCACCTCGCAGGCCGAGGTGCCCACCGGCTCGGAATAGGCGCGCTTGTCGACGTCACCACCCAGATGCCTGCCCAGGATGCCGATGCCGTAGCAGCAGCCGAGAAACGGAAAATCGCGTTCGGTGATCTGCGGCATGAGCGACAGCACCTCGGCCTCGATCCGCGCCTCGATGGGCGTCTTTTCCTCTTGCGGGTCGCTTACGCAGCCCGGGCCACCACCGACGATCACCCCGGCATGATCGTCAAGGCGCAACCCCTCGGGCAGCGCCTGCTGGTCCAGGCGGATGCGGCGGGTCTGCCCGGCATCCAGCCCGCCCTTGCGCAGTATCGCGGCGAATTCGTCGTCGGCGGCCTCTGTCTCGGGGCGCAGCTGCAGGACCAGAAACGGTTTGGGCATGTTGGGTTCCTTGAAATGCCGTTCCTGACTGGCTGCTTTCACCGCCCCCGTCAAGCACGCGGCTTGACCCCGCCGGGCAAAGGAATACCCTGCGCGCGACCTCATACCGGCCAAAGGATGCCCGATGACCCAGCGCCTTCACCTCGTTTTCGGTGGCGAATTGATTGACCCAGCAAAGAACTCGTTCAAGGACGTGGACGACATCCATATCGTGGGCATCTTTCCCGACTATGCCAGCGCCTACAACGCCTGGAAGGCCGAGGCCCAGCGCACCGTGGACAATGCACATATGCGCTATTTCATCGCCCATCTGCACCGGCTGCGCGACGAAGAAACCGAGGCCTCGCCGACCGAGGAGCTGGGCTGACCGGCGATGGCCGGATCGCACAGACCGGGGGCCAGCCGGGCATCGGCAAGGCCAAGCGCGGCCCGGCCAGAGGGCGAAATCGTCTGGTACCATGCCACGACCCCAGCCCATGCGGAGCTGGCCGAGGAAATCGGCGAACGGCTGACCCAGGCCCGGCCGGGGCTGCATGTGCTGCTGACCGGCTCACCCGCCGTTCTGGCCGAATGGGCGCCCTGCCCCGGCGTGCTGACCTGCCCGCTGCCGGGCGAGGACGGCGTTTCCGCGCAGTCCTTTCTGGGGTACTGGAGGCCGAATATCTGCATCTGGACGGCGGGCGATGTCAGGTCGGCATTGCTGGCGGCCGCGCAGAAACGCGGCGTTTCGCTTTACCTTGTCGATGCAGACGAGGCGCATCTGCCGGGGGCCGGCTGGCGCCTCATTCCCAGCGCAACACGTTCGACGCTGCGGCGTTTCAGGCTGATCATGGCCCGCGACACCGCCGCCGAGACAGCCCTGCGCCGCCTGCTGAGACCGCGTGAGGCGGCGATAACCGTCACCGGCCCGCTGCGGGTGGCCTCTAAACCGCTGCCCTACGACCAGGGCGATCAGGAAGTGCTGTCGGTGCTTCTGCGGGCGCGCCCGGTCTGGTTGGCCGCGCATCTGCGCCCGGAAGAGGCCGGGATCATCGTGCGGTCCAATGCCGAGGTCATGCGCGTTTCGCACCGCGCGCTGCTGATCATGGCACCAGAGAACCCCGGCGAAAGCGGCCCCTTCCACGATGCGCTGAAGGCCGGCAATCTGCGGTATATCACCTGGTCCCAGGGGGCGCTGCCCGACGAGACGACCCAGGCCATCCTGGCCGACACCGAGGGCGAGCTGGGGCTGTGGTACCGGGTCGCGCCAATCACCTTTATGGGCCGATCGCTGGTGCCCGGCGGGCGCGGCAGCGATCCGGACGAACCGGCCGCGCATGGCTCGGCCATCCTGTACGGCCCCAATATCGGCGATCATGTCGCCACCTATGCCCACTATGCCGGGGCCGGGGCGGCGCGCATCGTGCGCGATGCCGCGACACTGGCCGGGGCGGTGCGCCGGACCATCCCGGCCGACCAGTCGGCGCGGATGGCGCACGCCGCCTGGGACGTCGCCACCCAGAACGCTGCGGTGATGGATCGCCTTGTCGATGTCGTTCTGACCGCCCTTGATGAACGGGGGGCGGGCTGATGCGGGCGCCGGCATTCTGGGACAACCCGCCAGAGGCGCCCGGCCCCTGGCCGCGACTGCTGGCCCCGCTTGGCGCGCTATACGCGCGCGCCACAGCCCGGCGCGTGGCGCATGGCGGCGGGGTGCGCCCCGGTGTGCCGGTCATCTGCGTGGGCAACCTGCATGCGGGCGGCACAGGCAAGACACCCACCGTGATCGCGCTTGTCGAACGGCTGAAGGCGCAGGGCATGACCCCGGCGGTCATTTCGCGCGGTCATGGCGGGGCGCTGGCCGGGCCGGTTGCGGTCGACCCGCGCAGCCATACTCATGCCGATGTAGGGGATGAGCCGTTACTGATCGCCGCCTTCGCGCCGGTCTGGGTGGGCCGCGATCGCGCCGCCGCCGCCCGCGCCGCCGCCGGGTCGGATGCCGATGTAATCGTGATGGATGACGGGTTCCAGAACCCTGCCCTGGCCAAGGATATCTCGATCATCGTGGTCGATGCGGCCAAGGGTTTCGGCAATGGCCGCTGCATCCCCGCCGGCCCCTTGCGCGAACCCGTCGCGGCCGGGCTGGCGCGGGCCGATCTGCTGCTGTCCATCGGCCCCGACGCGGCGCAGCGCGAATTCGCCGCGCGCTGGGGCAAGGCGCTGACGCTGACGCGCCTGCGGGGGCACCTGGCGCCCCTGCCCACGGGCATGGACTGGGCCGATGGCCGGTTTCTGGCCTTTGCCGGCATCGGCTATCCCGAGAAGTTCTTTGCTACCCTGCGCGCGCTCGGCGCCGACCTGGTACGGGCCGAGGCGCTGGAGGATCACCAGCCGCTGACCCCGGCGCTGATGAGTCGGCTGGAAAACGAGGCCCTGCTGCTGGGGGCGCAACTGGTGACCACCGAGAAGGACGCGGTGCGCCTGCCGCAGGCGTTCCGCCAGAAGGTGGTTACGCTTCCGGTGCGGCTGGAGGTGGGGGATTGGGCGCCTTTTGATGTGGCGCTCGCCCGGGTGGCGTCTGGCTGAGGCCTGGCGCCCGCGCGGCGGCGCGCATGGCGCGCCTGGGTTCCGCGCGAGGGGCTGCTGCCGGGGCCTCAGTCGTCCTCGCCCAGCCTGGGAGAGGGCCGGTCCAGCACCAGATCGGCTCCCGAGAACCGGAACGGGCCACGCACCCCCGGTACCCCGTCCAGCTCCACCTTCAGGCCACGCGCCTTGACCTGCGGATCTTCGAACACATCGGTCATGTCGTTGATCGGCCCGGCGGGAATACCCTTTTCCTCGCAGGCGGCCAGCAGGTCGCGCTTGGAAAACCGGCGGGTGCGCTCTGTCAGAGCGGCGATGAGCGCCTCCCGATTGGCCACCCGGTCAGCGTTGGTGAGGTATTCGGGCGCCTCGGCCAGTTCCGAACACCCCAGAACCCCGCAAAGCCGCTGATATTGCGAGTCGTTGCCGGTAGCGATGATGATATGACCATCGGCACAGTCAAAAACCTGGTAGGGTACCAAGTTGGGATGAGAATTCCCCGTCCGCCCCGGCGGCGTGCCGGTGGCAAGATAGTTCATCGCCTGGTTGGCCGTCGCCGCCACGGCGCAATCCAGCAGCGCCATGTCGATATGCTGCCCCTTGCCGGTCTGCCCACGCTGGTGCAGCGCCGCCAGTATCCCCGCCACCGAATAAAGCCCGGTGAAAAGGTCCGTCACCGCTACCCCGGCGCGCTGCGGCTGACCGTCAGGATCGCCGGTGATCGACATGAACCCCGACATCCCCTGGATGATATAGTCGTACCCGGCGCGATGCGCATATGGCCCGTCCTGCCCGAAACCGGTGATGGAACAATAGATCAGGCCGGGGTTGATCGCCGACAGGCTGTCGTAATCCAGCCCATAGCGCACCAGACCACCAACCTTGAAATTCTCGATCAGGATATCGGCATCGCGCACCAGCGCACGCACCTTTTCGCGCCCCTCTTCGGTGCGGAAATCGGCGGTGATACTGGCCTTGCCACGGTTGCAGCCGTGGAAATAGGCCGCCGAGCGTTCGCCATCCCTGTCGATGAAGGGCGGCCCCCACTTGCGGGTGTCGTCGCCTGCGGGGCTTTCGACCTTGATCACCTCTGCGCCGAGATCGGCCAGCGTCTGACCGGCCCAGGGGCCGGCCAGGATACGCGCGAGCTCAACGACCTTCAATCCGGCAAGCGGCGCCGTAGTCATTGCGCAAGCGCCTCATCGATCAGGTCCTTCAGGTCGTCATAGGCCATGTTGGAATGCGTCTGCCCGTCGATCACCAGCGTCGGGGTGGAATCGACGTCGTCTGCCTCGGCGTGCTGCTGGTACCAGGCGACCAGTGTTCTGGCCTTGTCGTTGTCGGCAAGGCAGGCGTCGAGCGTCTCTTCCTCAAGCCCGGCGACCTTGCCAATCCGACGCAGCCTGTCGGTGATCGCGACCGGGTCCTTGCCGTCGCCGATCCAGTCGCGCTGTTGGTTGAACAGCATTTCTGAGATACCGAAAAACCGATCCGACCCACCGCAGCGGGCAACCATCGCCGCCCACAACCCCAGCCGGTCGAAATAGACATCGCGGAACACGAACCGCACCTTGCCGGTGTCGATATAGTCGGCTTTGAGCCGCTTGAACTGGTCATTGTGGAAATTGGCGCAGTGCGGGCAGGTGAACGAGGCGTATTCGACCACCGTCACCGGCGCGTCGGCATCGCCCAGCGTCATCTCGACAATCGAGGAGGTGTCGATTTCCTCCGCCGGGGTTTCGGCCTCGGTTTCGCTGGCAAACGCCGGGGCGGGCGTGATCAGCCCCGGCCCGGGGCGTGCGGTCTGCCACCAGACAAGGCCGGCGACGATGGCAAGGGCGATCGCGCCCGGAAAGATGATGCGGTTCATCGGGGTGTCCTTCGGTCAGGATTTGGTTTTGGATAGAACGTTCCGGCCCAGGGCTTCAAGGGCCTGTCTGAGGCCGTCATCAGCGACAGGCGCGGCAATCTCGGCCGCGGCCTTGATGGCGGTCGGATCGGGGGCCGCCGTTTGTTTTTGCGCCGGGGCGGGGGCAAAAACCGCCTGCCCCTCGGCAAAGCCGGTGGGCGCGGTCTGGGTGATGCGGATACGGGCGATGGCGTTATAGCCATAGACCGCGTTCACACGCTCGCGCAGGACCTCTTTTTGCATTTCCAGCATCGGCGCTTGGGCGCCGGTGGTCAGCACGGTCAGCGTCGCGCCAAACCCCTTGCGGCCATAGCTGACCTCGACCGGGTGGGCGATGGCGGCGATTTCTTCTCCGGCGATCTCTGCCCAATGGGTCAGTACGCGGCCGACGGCGAAACCGCGCGATTCGGACACCTTGCGCATCTGCGGCGCCAGCAGGGCCGCACTATGCCTAAATCCCCGTGTTGTGCCCTTGTGGGCCGACATGGATGACCTCCTTGTCTTTCTGTCATATCTAAGCGCAAACCACGGGCGAGGCCAGTACCGGCCTGAGAAAGAGGCGATAACGGATGCGTGACGCCGATCCACAGGCGATCCTGAACTGGTACGACCGCCACGCCCGCCAGATGCCCTGGCGGGTGGGTCCCGCTGACCGCACGCGCGGCATGCGGCCCGACCCCTATGCCGTCTGGCTGTCCGAGGTGATGCTGCAACAGACAACCGTGGCAGCCGTGCGCAGCTATTTCGAACGCTTCACCACCCGCTGGCCCGACGTGCACGCGCTGGCCGCGGCCCAGGATGGCGAGGTGATGGGCGAATGGGCCGGGCTTGGCTATTACGCCCGCGCACGCAACCTGCTGAAATGTGCCCGCGTGGTTGCGCAAGAGCTTGGCGGACGCTTTCCCGAAACCCGCGAAGGGCTGCAGGCCCTGCCGGGCATCGGCCCCTACACGGCAGCGGCGATTGCGGCCATTGCCTATGACACGCCCGAAACCGTCGTCGATGGCAATGTCGAGCGGGTGATGGCACGGCTTTTCGCAATTCAGACCCCGCTGCCCGCCGCCAAGCCGGAATTACGCGCGGCGGCCGCACAGCTGACACCACGGGAACGCGCGGGCGACTATGCCCAGGCGGTGATGGATCTTGGCGCGACCATCTGCACCCCGCGTCAGCCCGCCTGCGGGCTGTGCCCCTGGGTGAGAGGCTGCGCCGCGCATGCGCAAGGCATCGCAGGCGACCTGCCCCGGCGCACAGCCACCCCCCCCAAGCCCACCCGCCACGGCATCGCCTATGTCGGCCGGCGCGCCGATGGTGCCTGGCTGGTTGAACGTCGTCCCGACAAGGGCCTGCTGGGCGGGATGCTGGGCTGGCCCGGCAGCGACTGGAACGACGCGCCCGAACCGGCCCCGCCTGTCGCGGCGCGCTGGCTGAGGCTGGATGCCGAGGCGCGCCACACGTTCACCCATTTTCACCTGCACCTTGCCGTCGAGGTGGCCGATCTGCCCGTATCTGCCGCCCCATACCGGGGGCATTTCATGCCCACGGCAGAATTTCGCCCCGGCGACCTGCCCACCGTGATGCGGAAGGTTTTTGACTTGGCGCGCGGAAATTTCGACAATGCCGACGCATCCGGCCCGCATGAAAACGGAGAATAACGAATGATCCCTGCACAGCGGCTGTCCCGACTGCAAAGCGCGCTGCCCTTTTGGGTATCGCTGCTGCTGGTGCCGCTGGCGATCATCGGCGCGGCACACGGGGGATGGACGGTGCTGCTGCTGCCGGTCGCCACCTGGTACGTCTTTGCCGGGCTCGACGCGGTGTTCGGGCTGAATACCGAAAACGCCGACCCCGACACCGATGACGCGCAACTGAGCTGGTACAAGGCGATCACCCTGATCTGGCCGCCGGTGCAGTTCTGCCTGCTCTTCGGCCTGATCTGGTATGTCACCGGGCCGGGCGACGCGCATCTGTCGGTGCTAGAAACGGTCGTGCTGTTTTTCGGCGTCGGGGTCATCACCGGCACCATCGGCATCAACTACAGCCACGAATTGATGCACAGGCAGGACCGGGGCGAACGGTTCCTGGCCGATGTGCTGTTGGCAATGGTGCTTTATTCCCATTTCCGGTCCGAGCACCTGTTGGTGCATCACCGCCATGTCGGCACCCCGCGCGACCCGGTCACGGCGCGCATGAACGAGGGCTTTCACCGCTTCTTTCCACGGGTTCTGCGGCAATCGCTGGTATCGTCGTTCGGGGCCGAGGCCGAAAAGCTGGCGCGCAAGGGGCTGGGTTGGACTGACCCCTCCAACCCGTTTTTCCGCTATTGGGCGATGCAGGGCTACTTGCTGTTGCTGGCGGCGCTGATCGGCGGCTGGGCGGGGCTGTTTTTGTTCCTGTGGCAAGCGATCGTGGCGATCTGGCAGTTGGAGCTGGTCAACTATGTCGAACATTACGGGCTGACCCGCAAACATCTGGGCGACGGGCGGTACGAACCCGTCAGGCCGCGCCATAGCTGGAACGCGGCGCACAAGGCGTCGAACTGGCTGCTGATCAACCTGCAGCGCCATTCCGATCACCACTACCGGCCCGACCGCCGCTTTCCACTGTTGCAGAACTACGAGGCGGACGAGGCCCCGCAACTGCCCTATGGCTATCCGCTGATGAGCGTTGCCGCGATGATCCCGCCCCTGTGGCGACGGGTGATGAACCCGCGCGTGCGGCTGTGGCGGCAGATGTACTACCCCGAGATCAACGACTGGCGCCCCTACAACAAGGCGCAAAACCCGATGCCGCGCTGACCCGGCGGCGTGACACCCGGCCTGCCTGTCTGGATCTGGGTATTTGCAACCAAAAAGAAGCAGGGGTTTCGCACCAACGACACGGCCACGAAAAACCCCCGCCTTTTCGGGGCGGGGGTCCGTATTCCGTGTGACTGGCGCGATTGGCGTCAGCTGGTCTTTCTGCCCTTGACCGGGGCCCAGAGGCGCTTGTTGGTCAGGTAGAGCAGCACCGACAGTACGGTCAGCAGGATGACACCGGTCAGGCCGGCCTGCTTGCGGTCCATCATCTTGGGCTCGGCGGCCCACATCAGGAAAGCGGCAATGTCTTCTGCTTCCTGGTGGAGGGTGGCCTCGGTACCATCGGCATATTCCACGTCCTCGCCATAGAGGGGCGGCGCCATGGCGATCCAGCCGCCGGGAAAGGCCTTGTTCTCGTAAAAGAGCGTGCCGGCCTCTTCCTTGGTTTCCTCGGTATAGCCGGTCAGGATCGAAACGATGTATTCCGGCCCGCCGATGCCCTTGAAGAGCTGGTTGATGCCAGTTCCGTATGGCCCGTGGAAACCTGCCCGCGCCTTGGCCATCAGGCTGAGGTCGGGGGCGTTGGGATCGCCCGAGACAGGGAAATGATCCGTCGCCAGGGCGGCGCGGTAGTCGTCGAGCTCGGGGTCAAAGACCTCGTAGTTCTCGGCATAGGCGCGGACCTGATCCTCTGGCAGGTGTGGCCCACCCTCGTCGCCCAGCGTGCGCAGCGGTACGTATCTCAGCCCGTGGCAGGCCGAGCAGACCTCGGTATAGACCTGCAGCCCGCGCTGGAGCTGGTTCTGGTCGTAGGTGCCGAACGGCCCTTCGAAGGAGAAGGCGACATCTTCGATATGGCCCTCGCCCCCGGCTGCCAGCGCTGCCGTGCCGGAAAGGGTCAGGGCGGCAATTGCGGTGATCGCAAGTTTCTTCAACATGATCCCGTTTCCTTTCTTATTCGGCCGGCGTTTCGGCTTTGCCGTAATGCGCCTTGAAGTCTTCCTCGATCGTCTCGGGCTGCGGCTCGGGCTTTTCGATGATGCCGAGCAGCGGCAGGATGACGAGGAAGTAGGCGAACCAATAGGCTGAACCGATCAGCGAGATGGTCGAATAGGGCGGTTCCGCCGGCTGGGCACCGCACCACATCAGCACGACGAAGTCGATGGCCATCAGCCAGAACCACCATTTGAACATCGGCCGGAACCGGCCCGAGCGCACCGACGAGGTGTCGAGCCACGGCACCAGCGCCATGACGATGATCGAGCCGAACATCGCCAGCACACCAAAGAACTTGGCGTTGATGATGCCGCCGGTGATCCAGCTGGCGAACATCACCACCCAGACATCCGAGGTGAATGCGCGCAGGATCGCGTAGAACGGCAGGAAGTACCATTCAGGCACGATATGCGCCGGCGTGACCAGCGGGTTGGCCTCGATATAGTTGTCGGGATGCCCCAGGTAGTTGGGCATGAAGCCGACAATGGCGAAGAACACCACCAGGATGACCGCCAGAGCGAACACGTCCTTGATCACGAAGTAGGGCCAGAACGGCAGCGTGTCCTTTTCCGCGTCGGCCTTGGACGTGCGGCGAACCTCGACCCCGGTGGGGTTGTTGTTGCCGGTGGTGTGGAAGGCCCAGATATGCACCACCACCAGCGCCGCGATGACAAAGGGCAGCAGGTAGTGCAGCGAGAAGAAGCGGTTGAGCGTGGCATTATCCACCGCCGGCCCGCCCAACAGCCATGTCTGCAGCGCGTCGCCGATGAACGGGATGGCGCCGAAGAGCCCGGTGATCACCGTAGCGCCCCAGAACGACATCTGCCCCCAGGGCAGCACGTAGCCCATGAACGCGGTGCCCATCATGCACAGGTAGATCAGCATGCCGACAATCCAGGTGATCTCGCGCGGGGCCTTGTAGGAACCGTAGTAAAGGCCGCGGAAGATGTGGATGTAGACAGCGAAGAAGAAGAGCGACGCGCCATTGCCGTGCAGATAGCGCAGCATATGACCGGCATTGACATCGCGCATGATGTGTTCGACCGAGGCAAAGGCCAGGTCGACATGCGGCGTATAATGCATCGCCAGGACGATCCCCGTGACGATCTGCAGCACCAGGCAGAAGGCCAGGACAATGCCCCAGATCCACCACCAGTTGAGGTTCTTGGGGGTCGGAATCATCAGCGTGTCATAAAGCAGGCCGACGATGGGAAGACGGCGGTGCAGCCACTTTTCTGCGCCGGTCTTGGGTTCGTAATGATCGTGCGGAATTCCAGACATGTGCGCGCCCCCTTATCCCAGTTTGATCGTCGTATCGTCGACGAATTCGGACACCGGCACCCACAGGTTTTCCGGCGCGGGGCCTTTGCGGATACGGCCCGCCGTGTCGTAGTGCGAACCGTGGCAGGGGCAGAACCAGCCGCCGACGCCGCCTTCGAGGGAATAGTCGCCGGCATTTCCGATCGGCACGCAGCCCAGGTGGGTGCAGACACCGATCATGACCAGCCATTCGCCCGCCTCGTCGAGGGTGCGGTTCTGGTCGGATGCGTCAAGCGACATGTCGTTGCGGTTTTGCGCGTTCGTGTCGACCAGCTCGGAAAGGTCGATGGAACGGGCGTCCTCGATCTCTTCCTCGGTGCGGCGGCGGATGAACACCGGCTTGCCCAGCCACTTGACTGTCAGCTGCGTCCCCGGCTCGACGTCCGAGACGTCGACCCGGATCGAGCTGAGCGCCTGAACGTCCGCCGAAGGGTTCATCTGGTTAACGAGCGGCCAGACCGCCGCGCCTGTGGTGACGGCACCGACACCGGCGGTGGCGTAGTAGAGGAAATCCCTACGGGTGCCTTCGTGATCTTCTGCGTGGGACACGAGGTTTTCTCCGTTCTCAAGCCGCAACCGGCTCGGTTCTCACTTGCGAGACACCGCTACATCGGTTGCGGCGCCCGATACGTTTCCGATCCGCTGTTTAGCGGGGCAGGCGCGGTGCGTCCAGTACACATTCAACGCAATTGTGCAAAGGCGTGGAAGTGTCGCGCTTGTGGGTTTGTGCCACAAGATATAATCAGGGGCAGACTCATCTATAAGCCGAGGCACCGACATCATGATCCGTCACCTGAAATCCGCGCTTGCCGCGCTCTTGCTGACTGCGGCCCCTGCATCAGCCGAGATGGAATTGAGCCTGTATCTGGGCTGGCAGGGCGTGTCCGACAGCACCGGCAGCGGCACCCTGCCCGGCGGTGCGGCCTTCAGCCGCAAGTTCAACTGGGATGGCAAGCCGTTTGAAGGGCCGATCTATTATGGTGGCCGCGCGACCTGGTGGACGCCGAGCGATTGGGGCTTCGGTGTCGAGGGCACCCATGCCAAGGTCTATGCCTCGGCCGCCGACATGGCAGCGCTTGGCCTCAGCCGGCTGGAGTTCTCCAACGGGCACAACATCTTTACCGTCAATGCCATTCGGCGCTGGCCCAATGCGTTCGAGGACATCGGCCTTGCGCCCTACCTGGGCGGCGGCATTGGTATCGCTGTTCCGCATGTCGATGCACAGGTGATCGGCGCCGCCAACCGCACCTATGGTTTCGAGACGACCGGCCTGGCCCTGCGCGGCATTGCCGGGATGAAATATGCCATCAGCGACCACTGGGCGATTTTCGGGGAATATCAGGTCACGTGGTCGGACAATGACGCCACGCTCGACCCCGACCCGACGGTGCCGGGGCAGTTGCCGGGTAAGTTGTCGACCGAGATCGTGACCCACGCGGTGAATTTCGGGATCAGCTACAGTTTCTGAGGAACTGCCGCGCCCCCGGCGCGGGTTTTCACCAGATGGATTCGGAGATGTCTTCGCTCTTGTCGCGCTTCAACCAGCTGGTTGTCGTGAGCATGCGCAAGAACAGCGCGGACAGGGTCAGGTAAACGGCCAGCGCCGGCAGCACCCCCATTTCCGAGCCATCACCCAGAAAGGTGACCTTGGACAGAACCATCACCAGCGCGATGGTGGCCGGCACCCTTATGTAGATGCACAGGCTTAGCCAAGCCCCCAGAAAGATCAGGACACTGTGATAAATCAGATCCGGGGCCGCACCCAGCCCGGAGGGATACAGCAGGACAGTGATCGGGTGCATTTCCTCTGCAGGAACCCCCGCGATCCCCAAAAAACCAACGCCAAATAGCGTGAGACCCGCAAACAAACTCAGGGTCGCTGCGAGACTGTATAGCAAGGCATGCCCTCCTTTCAAATCCGGCGGGAAACATAATCATTCCATATCAGCGCATCGCGCCGTTACCCCGCTTGGGCGGAGAAATACCCCGTCCTGGGGGAGAATATTGATTAACCTGTACTAACAAGGGCAAAGGCGCGATTATTCTTGTTTGGTGCGCCGCACCCGATATTCGATAAATAACTGCTCTCGTTTATCGTATAAGGAGAGCGTCACTCGTCAAGAATAATCTGAAACCACTTTAGAATCGTGACTTAGAATCGTGACAATGCTGCAACGCAGCAGCATCTGGTTCAGTCGTGACTCGCACCATTGTCGCGCAAGCACGACCACATGCGGGCCAGTGCACGGCCATGCGGCCCCTTTCTGAGCGCGCGCGAAAACGGCGCGTACAGAACAAGGCAGCACAGGACTGCTATCAGCAAGACATCAAGCACGTTGTTAACAGACCTCCGCTTGCGCGCCAGATCGGCGCATCCACTAACAGACTGTTACAGAAATGCGGTGGCGCCGTGACGAGAACGCGTCAATCGAAAGGAAATCGTGCCCGGCCGGGCCTAGGCGGCCACCAACCGGTTGCCGCGCCGTCCGACAATGGTGGCCGGAACGATCGCGCCCTCCTGCCGGTCGCTGTCAAAATCGACCTCGGCGAACTGTTCGGTCCGGCCCATGCGCGGGCTTTCCATCAGAACCCGGTGCGAACGGCCCTGCTGGGCGTCCAGGTGGCGGGCGACACGCACCTCGCCAACCGCGCGCAGACGTGCGGCGCGTTCGCGGATCGTGCGGCCACCCACCTGCGGCATGCGCGCAGCCGGGGTGCCGCGGCGCGGGCTGTAGGGAAAGACATGCAGCCAGGTCAGGTGACATTCCTCGAGCAGCTTCAGCGAATTCTCAAAGTGTTCTTCGGTCTCGGTCGGGAAACCGGCGATGATGTCGGCGCCGAACGTCATGTCAGGGCGCAGGCGCAGGGCCTCTTGCGCGAAACGGATCGCATCGTCGCGCAGATGCCGCCGTTTCATCCGCTTGAGGATCAGGTTGTCACCGTGTTGCAGGCTCAGATGCAGATGCGGCATCAATCGGGGCTCGGTGGCAATTGCCTCCATCAGCCGCGGATCGACCTCTATCGAGTCGATCGACGATATCCGCAAACGCGGCAGGTCAGGCACCAGCCGGAGGATACGCATCACCAGGTCGCCCAGCCGCGGCTGCGCCGGCAGGTCGCTGCCCCAACTGGTCAGGTCGACACCGGTCAGCACCACCTCGTTGTACCCCTTGCCCACCAGCCGCTTGATCTGTTCGACCACGACACCGGCGGGAACCGAGCGCGAATTACCCCGGCCATAAGGGATGATGCAGAAGGTGCAGCGATGATCGCATCCGTTTTGCACCTGCACATAGGCGCGGCTGCGCGTGCCGAACCCGTCGATCAGGTGGCCGGCCGTTTCGGTCACGCTCATGATGTCGTCGACCTGCACCGGCTCTGTCTCGCCGATCAGGCCGTTGGCCAGCCCGGCCCAGGTACCGGGGCGCATCTTTTCGGCATTGCCGATCACCGCGTCAACCTCTGCCATGACGGCAAAAGTTTCGGGTTCGGTCTGCGCCGCGCAGCCGGTGACGATCAGCCGGGCCTGCGGGTTCTCGCGCCTCAGACGCCGGATTTCCTGGCGCGCCTTGCGCACGGCCTCTGCCGTCACGGCACAGGTGTTGACGATCACGGCGTCATCCAGCCCAGCCTCTTCGGCCATCGCCTTCATCGCCTCGCTTTCATAAGCGTTCAGACGGCAGCCCAGCGTGGAAAAGACCGGCGCGCTCATTCTACGCTCGCCAGAAAGGCTGGCACGATCACGCCGTCGCAGACATGCGCCGTGGGGCCGGTCATCCAGACACCATCCTCGCGCCAGTCGATCAACAGCGTACCGCCGTCCAGATCGACCGTCACCGCCCGCCCGGTCAGCCCGCGCCGCGCCGCCGCCACGGCGACCGCGCAGGACGACGACCCCGATGCCAGCGTCAGCCCCGCACCACGTTCCCACACCCTGACCCGCAGCCGGTCCGGCCCGGTCACGCTGGCCACCTGAACATTGGTGCGCTCGGGGAACAGCGGGTGATGTTCATGGCGGGGACCGAACTGTTCCAGCTCCACGGCCTCGGCGTCGGTCACGAAGAACGTGCAATGCGGGTTGCCCATGCCGGTGGCCGTCGGCGCACCCTCTATAGGCAGTTCCAGCGTATCCATCGCCTCGGCCAGCGGGATATCCTGCCATTCGGTCTGGGGCTGACCCATGTTGACCCGGGTCAACCCGCCGCCGGCATCCTCGGCCAGCAGCGTGCCGCGCGCGGTGGTCAGGCGCAGACGGCTCTTGCCGCCCTCGTCCATCAAGAGCCGCGCGATGCAGCGGGTAGCGTTGCCGCACGCGGCCGAGGTCGAACCGTCAGCATTCCAAAAGCTCAGATGCGCATCCGCGTCGCCCTGCCCCGGCCCGATCAGCGCCAGCTGGTCGAATCCGATCCCCTGTCGCCGGTCACCCAGCGCCCGCGCCAGCGCCGCGCTGACCGTCACCACCTTCACACGCCCGTCGAGCACGACAAAGTCGTTGCCCAGCCCGTGCATCTTTCTGAAGGGCAGTCCAGTATCTAAAGGCGCATCCATGGGGCGCATATAGCCCCCGCACGCGCCCGAATCCAGCAGATGCGGGCGCTGACCGGAAAATATGGGTTGACCCCCCTCGCGCCTCTTTCTAGATAGCCCGCTACGTGGGCCGTCTAGATAGCCCGCTACGTGGGCCGTTAGCTCAGTTGGTAGAGCAACTGACTTTTAATCAGTGGGTCGCAGGTTCGAATCCTGCACGGCTCACCACTGTTTTCAAAGACTTAGCCGGAAAATAGTTGTGACGAAAACGGGCAGTTGTATCGGAGTTGTATCAAAGCGTTTCCGACTCGTTCTCGTCCTTGTATTGCCGGCCATCAAGAATGCGAACACCATCTTCCGTGATCTCGAACTCGCATTCGCACGTCCAGTCTGAATTTGTCGAAACATCCACGCCGACGTATCTAGGCGCGCATTCGCTACTCAACGAGTACAGGCCGCAGAGTTTCCCCTTGGATACGACTATTCTTTCGACCATTTTCACTTCCGCCCCCTCAGTTCTGACGATATGTGTAGGTTGTCTCATTTGAGACCTTCATCGGAAGATCATCAATAATTTCATTGGGTGCAAAGTAGTCTCGAAAGGCATCCATACGATGATGGAGAATTTCTGGATATTCGGCCTTTAGAAACCGGAACAAGCGCGCAACAGCTAGGTCTTTGCACCAGCCCGTACTGTGATAGTAGCCGTCTATGGTGGCGGTCCAGTTTCCTGTCTCTGTGTCGTGTGAAAACGTTAGAGTCATGTCCTTCCCCTCAGTTCGACAACCTTGTTGATGTTCTCGCTGCGGCCCCTCGCATAGCCGTCCGTCGTGCTGACATGTGCGTGCGTGCCGAGATCGCGCAGGGCGAACGGATCAACGCCCAGGTTCTTCGCTTCCGTCAGGGCCCCGGCGCGGGTGTCCATCATCTTCATGGTGTCGGGAATGCCGAGATCATCGCGGATACGGCGGAATGCCCTTGACCACCCGTGCTTGGTGTACGGCGCATCAAGCCGCTCCGACACGATCACCGGGCCGGTGCCGCACACGTTCCGCAGAAGCCGCAGGCGGCAGCGCAGTTCCGGCGTCAGGCGCACGCCCTCGACGGCTGTCTGCGTCTTGGAGATCACCTTGCCCCACTCCGTCAAATCCTTGTCGAACATGTCCCACGTCAGCCCGTCCTGCCACCGCTTGCCGTCGCGCACGATGCCGCCCTCTCCGTCGGCGGGAAGCCACTGGCCTCGCACATCGACGGCCCGCAGCGCATAGGTCCACTGGAACAGGATGCCGGTTGCAAAGGCGAACATGCCGCGGGCATCGGCTTCGTCGATCACCGCACGGACCTGTTCCCGCGTCGGCGCCGAGTCCTTCTTCGACGGTGACCGGAACCGCATTTCCCCGAGAACGTCCACCAGATCGCGCGTCTGCTTCTGTTGCAGCGGCCCGAGGGCGTACCGCGCCAGGTGCCGCAGCATCCCGAACAGCTTCTGCTTGAGGCTGTCGGAATATTCCTTCTCGTCCATCGCCCGGCGGATGATGTTGATCTGGTCGTAGGTCAGCGCGTCGATCTGCATGTGCCCGATAATCGCGTCCCATTTCTTCGTGCGGTAGTCATAATCCGCGCGGGTGTTGGCGCCGCAGGTGTTGTAACGGCTGTAGGCATCTTCCTTCCACCGGCGGATCACCCACGACCATGTGCCGGGCGTCGGGCCGTCGTCTGGCTGGTAATTCTCGATCATCGCCCGCGTCAGTCGGCGGGCCTCTGCGGCTCTCTCTGCGTCCCGGCCGTCGCCCTTGGTGCCCGGCAGGCGTATTGGGGCCGTCGGGTGCCCCAAGTCCACATATTTGCGGGTAGGTTTCCAGTAGGCGTATCGCCCGGACCAGTTCAGCCCCGGAGCATAGCCGGGATCAGAGCCGTCAAATAGCGCGGGTTTATATTGCATCGATTCGTACTCCCCTTGGTCCCGACACCATACCATGCCCGTCACCAAAGCGGCTTTGCCGTGCAATCCATGCGTCAACGTCGGCTTTCAGGTAGAGACCAGTGTCCTTGTCGGGCTTCGGAAAGCCGCGTTCGTACAGGCAATCCCGCTTCCGAAACCAGGTGTCCTTCGCCATCCCCAAGCGGAGCGACACCCACTCGTTCGAGCCGTACAGGCTTTCGGCGGCAAAGGTACGATCTGGCTTGGCGGTCATCCTCATTCCTCCGGCGCTAATTGCGTTATTCAAGACAGCCCATTTCGCAGGACGAACACCGTGCGCGGATATGGTTGTTGTATCCAAGGGCGATTGAAACGCTCAGAGTGTTTTCGCCGTCGCACCACGGGCATGTTGTAGTCATGCTGGACGTGCCGTCGGAAACCATCCCGTCCTTTATCTTTTGCAATCCGGCCATGCCGCTCACAAAGCGGTTAACATGGTCATCCATTTCCTTGCGTTCGGCTTCAACCTCTGCGTCCGTCTTGCGATCCACTTCCGGACAGTCGAACAGCGGTTTTTCCGGGGCGTTATTGATGCACGGCAGCATCAGCCCCCAGCCGCTTGGCCTCCCGCAGCGGGCAACCCACGCCTTGATATCGCGGCCGGCCGCACACTTAAGGCTCATGCCCTCGCGTATAAGGTGACGGCATTTGTTCATCCTCATTCCTCCGGCTGAAACGCCCCGCTTTCGGTGGGATGGCGGCGCGGCGGGTGCCCATCCCCACCGTGCCATTCTCCGACATTCAGCACCTGTGTCGTTGTTACGGCAGCTACACGCATGGCCCTGTGCGCTGACTGCCGGGGCATTGATATGGGCCGGGTGTTCATTTGCGGGTGCATCTTTCAAATATCAATTTGCCGCTTTTTGTTTCGCCGCATCGCCGCCAACCGGCCATGATGAAGCAGTATCCGGGATTGGCGCTCCGCACCTTCTGCGCGTCCACGTAGGTGTAATGCCTGCGACAAGACCAGATTTTATCAGCGATACGGTCAGCCTGTCGGATAAGCTCGGATGACAGGTGCGGGCCTTCGTTTCGGAAAAACGCGCAGTTGATGCCGCACTGGTCGTCGTCGCTGATGAAGTTCCTCCAAACAAATCCGGCGTCACCGGTTCTGGTGCGGAGGACGATTTTTTCGCCAGGCCCCGCGAACAGGCGGCGCACGCGCCCGTCTTGATACTGGTAGGCCGAATAGTGTCGCTCATACAGCGCGAGAAGTGTCCGGTCCCCATCTTTTGTGAGCCACCATCGCGGTTTGTCATGCGGAATATCTCCGGGCCGGGTGTTCATTTGCGGAGGGCGCGGATGGTGCGGACGGTGCCTGCTGCGGCCTTGAGTACGTCTGCGCGGGCACGAATGCTTCGCCGCATGTCGTTGCAATCTCCGCATGACATACTCGACATTTCGTCTTGCGCCTCACGCTCAAGTACGGCTGCCGCCGCCTCTATCGCGTCGTTCCATGCGGTGTCGCGCTCGGCCTCCAGCGTCCCCACCATCCATTCGATGAACGACTGTCTGCCGTTGAGAAAGTCGTCGATCTGCTCGTCTGTTGCCCCGCGCCGCATGGCGTTCACGCGAATTGTTGCGGCGATGTTGCTAAGTCGATCCCGCTCGGCCTCCACGGACTTGATGTGCTCTCGGATCGCCACCAGCGCCCGCTCCACCGGATCGTCGGCTTCTGTGTCAGTGGTCATTGGTCAGTACCTTTCAGGGCGGCGCGGGCGAACAGATCGGCAAAAAGAGACAGGCGGGCCATGTCGGATACGACCCCTTCGATCATGTCGCTGTCTCTTGCTTCCATGCCACCTGACCGCGACGTTCTGAGGTATCCCCGTGCCGCGTCTAGGACCGCCGCATCAATCTGTTCGTGCGCGAGTTTGCGGCGGTCGAACCATGCGTCGAGAAGACTCACGGCATCTTCTTTTTCTTCTCTCAACCGCTTGTTCTCGGCCTGTAAGGCGGTGAACAGATCGGAGCGGATGTATTCTTTTTTCGGGTAGCCAGATCCTGCCGTTGTGTGAATGCGCCGCCCGCTGTCCTCATGTATTCCCGTGTCGCGGATTTTAAGCTTGTCAGGATATATTGTGTCTTTAGGCGCGCCCATCACACCATCCCCTTGAGCTTCATCGCCTCATACAGTGACATGCCGGTTCGCAGGTCGCCGCGCAGGAACTTAACAAACCGCTCCACCGCCTCTCGGCTTGTGTCTGTCTCGGTCATTGGTCGGCCTCCTTTAGCTGGCCAGCATCGCTTGAGTTTACAGATATAGTGGGTGGGCGGCGCAGTCTGCCCTTGGTCGCTGTCTCAAACTCCGCGAATTGATCCGGCTTCAGTCGGACGGTTGCCGAAACCTGGCTGTTGCGGTAGCGATAGTTGAATGGTTGGATTTGCCCAATCTCGATGTGGTTTGTCAGGCAGTACATGACAAAGCGAGTCATGCTCGCTTTGCTTAACGATAGTCCCTCCTCACAGTGCATCCAGACACGCCCGTACTGGTCCGCCTTCGTGGAGTTTGCGGTGTAGCAAGCGCACGTGCCGTTAGGCCATTGGCATTCAGTCATTGGTCGTCCTCATTGATTGCACTGCAGATGATTTCGCACAGCGTTTCCTGAGTATCCTTGTCGCGCAGGTCATCGGTGTGGCATAGAATGGCCACCTGACCAATCATGCGGCCATCTTCTGCGATTAGATGAACGCTGTTTCCGACGACGCTGGAATACGCGCCCATTTCCGCTTTGATTTTCATTGGTCAGTTCCTTTCCGATAGGCTTCAATAATCACGGGATTGTCATGACTCTTCGACAGCACCAGCGTGACAGTGTCCCTTGTGGCGTTGTTCGCGACATAGGTAGCCATCACACGCCCCCTTCCACCGGCATCGTCGCCCAGGCTTTGCGATCGAGCGCCGTGGCGAGCCGTTGCAGGTCGCCGTGGGGGATGTCGTCGCGGTCGGTCATGTGCGCGCCGATCACGTTGCAGACGACGCGCGGCGGCAGTGCGGACAGGGCGTCGAGTGCCATCAGCACGGCGGCAGACTGGCGGTCGCGCTCGGCATCGACCGGGTGGATTTCGCAGCCGGGGATGCCTTGCAGGCGGGGGTCAATCATCACGTTTCCTTTCCTCAGATCACGTCCCAATCGGTCCCGTGCAGCAGGCCCATCTCGACCCACCAGCTAAGGGTTTCGGCGTTCGCCAGGAACAGCCGCTCATAGAAGGCACGGGGGTATCTCTCGCGGATCAGTTGGCCGCGGGCGTCCCGGTCATCCAGCAGGTCGTGGCAGACGGCGCATCCGCAGGCCATGTGCAGGTCGGAAACCTTGGTCGATACGCCTTTTCCGTGAACGGGAAGGTGGCAATGAACATTGGTATCCTGACCGGCGCACGGAAGGCCGATGAACGTTCCGATCCGCAGTGTGCAAGGCATTTGCGTTGCCGATTTCCGCAGATCGTCGGATCGCACCTTGGGAAGAAGCGCCGGGTTCATTTCGCCCTCCCGTGGAAAGGGTTGCGGCCCATGCGGAACGGCCAGAGCGGGCACGTGGTCGCCGTACACTTGCGGGCCTCGGCCTCGCTTCCGCCCGCGCATTCCACGCAATTACGCCGGATTGCCTTGATCGGGCTCGACGGGTGCCCAAGGTCACGAAGATCGTCTTTCGAGATTTGCGACGGCAATTTGCCGATCAGGTTTTCTCCGTCAGCCGCATACGGCGATGGTTCCAGGTACTTCATCGGTTCCGCAGTCCTTCCTTCCACCAATCGGCCTTCATCGTCCCGTTCAGGTGCGGTGACAGGTCGTGTTTGTCTGTCTCGCGGTTGACCCGAAAGAACACGCCGAGAACACTTGACCGGCTTACGCCCATGCGGTCTGCAATCTGCGATGCGCTCAGTCCTTCTCGGTCTCGAAGGTGCAGCGCCGTCAGCATCTCCGCGTCGGTCCACATCAGCCCCTCTCCATCCAGTCGAGCCAGCCATCCTTGCCAGTCAGAACCCGCATCCGCCGAAAGATGATCATGATTTCCTCGGCGGTATCCGTCAGGCCGGCATCCCGCGCGATCTTCGCAGCCTCACGGGCCTTTACCTCGGCCTGTGCAAGCTGGTTCCTGACGGCGGGAATGGCGGCAAAATCGCGGGTCATTTCTCCGCCGCCGCCTTCGCTTGATCCCACCCCCCAAGCCAGTGGCACGCAACAGAGGGGTCGCTATATGGGCAGGTTGTACGGTCAGCGCCGGATTGGAATGCCTCGGCCCCCTCCGTGAATACATCGTCGCCAGGGAATGCCTCGGACGTGTCGATTTCCTCCGTCCAGTGCGGGCCGTCCTGATCCGGCATGACCTCGCCGTCCATCGGTTCTTCCGGCTCTTGCAGCCGTTGGGCGAGGGTACGGGCGGGCTTTTCGCGCTCCGGGGTCACGTCGCGCATATCCCGTTCAAGATCATGCTCGTCGCCGCCACGGTTGAGGATCATGTCCAGATCTTCGGATGACAGCGGCAGGCGCTTTGAATGACGCCGCAGCACGGCAACCTTGGCCTTCTCGGTGAACCACCCTTCCCAAACCTTCTGGGTCTTGGCGACCTTTCGGACCTTTTCGATTTCCGACCGATCCATCGGCTCGCAATCGACAGTGCCATCCTTGAACTTGGCAACAGAATAGGCGCCGATAATCTCGTCATCCGTTCCGCGGTTGAACTCACTCTGCTTTATGTGAACAGGGCGCCGTTCGCCGTCCGATGCGTCGATAGTGAAGGTCTCGCCTTTGTAGACGACATCGGCCCAGAAGGTTCTGATCTTGCCGGATTTCTGAACGCGGTTGATGATGCCACGAACCATCGGCTGGTATTGGACCTTCTTGATCCACTTCTCCGCGCCGTCGATCTTGACCTTGGTGTTGTAGACTTGAAGCGTGGCCTCGTTCCCGTCTGGAACCAACCCGTGGTTTGCACACTGACGGACAGAGGCAATAAGGCTCTGCCGATCTGCGGTCACAAGCTGCGGGTCTTTCTCGACCGCCACCATCAGAACGGAACTCATGCGCTCCTGTTCGCGCTCGTTGCGCAATCCGAATGTGGGAAGTGCCGCCTTGATGTCCTTGCGAAACTGGAAGATGGGGTTGTTCATTCTGTCAGTCCTCTAGTTTGGGAAGTTCGCCGGCGGCTTGCAGTTCGTAGAGCCGTCCCGACATGCTCGGCGGCAATGCGTAGGTGACGGGATCAACGCCGATGCCCGGCCAGTCGCCCGTCTCAAGGCACCGCGCCATCGTGTCCAATGCGTGCCGGATAAGAACGCGGCCGAGATAAAGCGTGTCCTGGTCGATAAACAGCGGCGCGCACTCGTAGGGCTCCGTCGTTTGCAGGAACACCAAGGCGCAATCGGCAGCCGTGGCGCCCAAGACTTCTTCCGCCCCCATCAGGGCCAGCGCCATCTGAATGTAATAGCCGTGGTCGGTGGTCGCGCGCTGCACGGCCAAGCGAAAGTCGGCCCCCTTCGGCGCGATCGTCTTGAGGTCGGAAACATCGGCGCCGTTCGTCGGCAGGCAGTCCGGGCGGCTCTTGACCCAGATCCCCGTCGGCGCATCCTGCCAGATCATGCTGATCTCGATCAGGTCGGAGCGCAGCAACTCCACACACTGCGGGTTCGCGGCAAGGCTTTCCGCCATGTAGACGATCTTCTCGGATTGATCCGCCGTCAGCAGGTGCCGGCCTTCGGCCCGAGCATCGAAGGCATCCCAAAACTCGGCACGGGGCGCGGCGCTGTCAGACCATTTGCCCGTCCGTTCAAAGGCGGCGACCTGTGTTGCCGTGGGCCGGGGCGGCGCGTCGTCGGGCACGTAGATGAAATGCTCGTCGAAAACCTCGTCGCCAAGGATCAGCGCATGTGCGGCCCGTCCAAGGATCAAACTCGGTGACGGCTCTTTCTCGGGATACCGATCCGGGTTGCCGTCCCAAGTTTTCCAGAACGCCCACGGCGATTGCAGCGCCAGTTTCCGCAAGCCCGTCGAAGAAACAGACGGGCCGGGGCAAATGTCCTGGCTGTGATAGGCCGCCATCGAACAGCGGTACGCGCCCGGTTCCTCGATCACATGACCGTCAGGGATTTCCTGTATTTCCAATGCCATCAGATTGCGCTCCATATGATGATGCCAGCTACGGCCCAGCACAGCAGGCCGAGGGCCGCCACGGGGCATAGCCACCAGCCGGAAGGGGTGCGGCGACGGTCAGTCATCCTGCCCCTCCCGTGCTTTGCGGTAGGCGGTGAGGGCCTCGGAAATCAGGCGATGTTGGCGTATAGTGTCAGCCCGCTCGTCTTTCGTCAGCGATGCCAGTTCTTCCTCGTCCAAGTTGAAATACGTCTGCAACGCTTTCAGCCGCTTGACCAAGTGTTCATCCGCCGCTTTCAGGGCTTCTGCATCAGCAAGGATGCGGGCCTCCATTTCGGGGACGCGGGCAATGCGGCGGGCGTCTGCGTGGCGCGCGATATAATCTTCACCGTTAAGATCGGTTGCCGTAGTGGGCGTCCTGACACCAAACGACGGCCCCGCAACTCCAACCCAACCCGGCGCTGGGTCGTCACTAACGACGTGCCATTTCCCGGATGATTTCTTGGCTACTTGCGGGCGTGACAAGTCCCGGCGAATGTCGTCTGTCAGGGTCATTGTGGCTGCTCCAGCATCTTTTCAGCCTCACATTTCGAGCAGATTCCCATCTCCACCAGAATTGGTGATGGGAGCGGCATCCCGTCGCTCTTTTCGACAAGACAGCTGTGATGCCACGGCATGAATTTCCCGCAATTCGAGCAACGGGCTGTTGTGTCGTCAGGGCCGTATGTGTCGATCATCACTCGCTCCAATCGTCGTCAGAGATGCCAACGATGCGCGGCGCGAATGGCCTGTCTGCACCATCGGCGGAAAGAGACGGATAGCCAGCACCTATTGCCATTGCGTTGGCGACCATCCAGCAAATCTGCCCTGAACGCTCGCGCGGAATGTCGATGCTGAACCGGCCATCCAGAACAATCGTGATTTCGTCGCCGCCTCTATCTCTGGCGGTCAGGCGGGGGATCAAGCGCCCCTCGACTATTACCGAACTTCCAGACAATTCCGGTCCGAGTTCGACCATGCCTGATTGTCCGGGATGAAGCTCTACCGTATCAGTCATCACTCACTCCAATCGTCGTCATCAGCGATCCACACCAGCAGCTTGGCCAGCAGCCACACAGCGGCTATCAGCACGGCTATGCTGGTTATGAGGATGCAGAGGGTGGTCATTGGTCTGCCCCAGCGGAGGACAGTTCGATCAACCGTTTCGCCATCCACCCGCCGCCAACGACGCCCGCATATCCTTCGATCACGGCAATCGTCATGCGGGCTTCGTTCTCGAAGATGCTTTCAGACAGGAACACCGCATCGCCGCGCACGTCATAGTCGCGGTAGATCGGTATGCCCTCTGCCAGAACAAACTTCGCTTTGGAGAGGTCAGCCCCAATGGCGCGCAGCGTATGAAGCGCGTTGCTAAGGCATTCAGCGCCAGGCGCACCCTTTTGAAGTACGGTCGCCTCACTACCGTCCGGGGGCAGTTGAGACCGTACAATTGCCGTGGCTGTCGGGTTGCAGTTTGCACCAGCCTTGACCGCGCTGCCAAGGAACACCTCGGAAGGCGCTTCAGAAACGTCCGTGAAATCTATCTTGGCCTCGAACTCGTTCCGCTGATCGCAGGCGGCATCGGTGATCGACGGGTCGTCGCACTTGAGCAATGCCGCTGCGATGCGGTTCTGTACCTGCCAAGAATACTTGGCTGTTCGATCCTCGGTCAGATCAACATAGCCTTTCAGGTTGTACCGATAGGCAGCCGGAGTTTTCAGCTTCTGAACTGCGATACCGCGATAAAACACGAACGGGGATCGGCCGCGATATACGTCCATGTCGTCGCTGGACCAGATTGGAGCTTCGTCGCCTCCGATGAAGTGTTCCTCCATCGAAAAAAAGATCGCCTCGAAAGCGTCGAGGGTGACAGCAACGATCGTCTCGTCATCGCTCGGCACCGGGCGCTCGTCAGAGCGGTCAACGTCGCCGCCTTCATCGAGAGCGTTTGCATACAATTCTCTGAATGCCATCCAGATTTCCCAATCACGGCCAAGATCGGTCGTGAAAGGCAGATCGTCGCCGTTCATGGTGACGTGCTGAATGTCGGCGCCGCGAAAGCTGTCTGTTCGGGTAGTGATCTCGTTCCAGCGGCCATCTGCCCAGATCGAGACAGCCCCGCCATTGCGCACGATAACAGCAGTTGCGTATTTCAGGCCGGTTCCGAAGCGCCCGATCTGGTCTTGTCCCTTGCTGGACAGGCCAAATGTTTTCAGGCCACGCAGATCGATCTGGCCGGGGTTCTTGAATAAGATCATCACACCATCCCCTTGAGTTTCATCGCTTCCCGCTCACGGGCCAGGACATCGCATTTGGTGGCAAGGGCATCGTCGTAGGTCGGCGGTTCCGGTTCGTCGTCTTCGCTGTACCAAGCATCAACGATTGCCTCTGCCAGCCGGTATTCCATGAAGATGGTGATCTCGTTGCCGTCGCGATCGAACATGGTCAGCCACCCATCTGGTGCTGTCGCCGGGCTGCAATCAGCCCTGACCGATTTCAGGTTGTGGAGCGTTACTTTCATGTCGTGTTCCCTTCTGTAAAAAGCCCGGCGAGGCGCGTAACCCCGCCGGGAAGGTGGCCGCAGGCGGCGGCTTGGGAGAAGTTCAGGCGGCGCAGAGTTCGCCTTCCCGGTAGCGGGCGGCGGCACGTTCTGCGGCGTATTCTTCAAGCTGTTTGAGGAACTGTTCGCCGTCGCGCTGTTCGTCGCTGAAAAGCAGGACGGCTTGATCGCGGCTCAGGTTGAGGTTGCCGATCTTGACGTTGTAGACCTCGGCATCAAGGCGCAGGTCCGTCCCGCGCGATCCGCCCCAGCTATAGGGTTCGGCGGTGCATTCATCGCCTTCGATGTCGTAGGTGATGACGACGGGCAGTTCGCCAGCCTCGTCATAGGTCTCGTCAATCTGTGTTGATATGCGGACGTACATTCCGGCCTCCCATCTATCCGCCTGGTAGTATCGGCGGGGATGGGGGAGAGTATGGTACACTAAAAATGTACCGTCAACATAGAAAGTACAGAAAATCTGTACGGCTTACGTAAGATGTGCGAATCTAGGGGCGAACAAAGCCACTATGACGCGCATCGCCTTGACGATGATCGCGCAACGCGAGAACCATAATTGAGGATGTAAGTTTTGGGAGGGAGTGTAGTGCGTTATCTTATTTTTAGGATCGGACCAATACTGAGGCGACTCGGGGTAGACCTTAACCTTGTGATCGATCCGATCCACGGATGGCGCCTGAAAGGGCGGCAAAAAGGCGGTCCTGCACATCACCGGGAAGCTGGACGAAATCGCCACAAACTATGAAGTTCAGATCAATCCTGTGCTCTCGGTACAGGTAGATCAATACGGGCCTGCCGGGGTACGATAATGCCTGCTCTGCGTTGCTGATTGCCGCCTTGCTATTACGCGCGGCCTTACCCAACTCGGCCTGACTCAAGCCAGCCGCATTACGAGCCGCGCGCAATCGAACCGCGACGGCCTCTTTGCTGTAATCTCCAGTGCGGGCCAGGGCGGCCTTTTCCTCATAAGTCATCTCGCGATTATCGCCGCAGGTACAGAAAATGTGAACGAACATAAATCTGTGGTCTTGCTGGTACATAAATTATGTACTACGATCTGGGCATGATGACTGTTTCCGAAATGTGCGATGCCCTCGGGCGTAAAGCTATGGCCGCGCGGCTTGGGGTTTCGAAGGCCGCAATCAGCAACGCTTGTTCTGACAACATCTTTTCTGCCGGTTGGTACGGGGTTCTCGCTGACATGTGCGGCGAGATCGGCATCGACTGCCCTCTCGACCTGTTCAATTTCCGGGCGCCAGTCGCAGATTCCACACATGAGGCCGAACGCTCCGCATCCTCCCCGACAAACGGGGGCCAGTGATGCCCCAACCCGCTGAAATACGTGGGTATTCACGGCCTGAATTACACCCGTGGGAATGGAAACTCACTGTTTCCGGCGGTCTGTCAGTACCAGACGTTCGGCCCGGCAAGGACGTGGAAGATGCCGACAATGAAGGTAAGCGCGCCCCAGCCGATGCCCTGCATCACAATGAAGGCGGCGGGGTCGTAGTTGTTCCGGTTGGCGTAGGCGAAAATCTGCACGGCAACCATGATCCCGCCGTACCAGGCAAGCACCTCAATCAGTCTGTCCAGCATTTCGGTTCCTCCTGTGCTGGGCAGGAAAGCACGTTTTCACACGAAATTCCAACACGGCGGCAACCTCAAGCCCGCGCGCTGAGGGCTCAACGACGACATGCCGCGGGCCGCCGGGGCTGATTACCCGCATTAACCGCAAATGTCGTCACCAGGCGCACGCCCGAGCGAGATCGGGCAGCAACGGAAAGGATTGGACATGGACGAAGAACTCGACATCGACCACGACACGCTGATCAACCGGGCCGCGCAGCACAACCGCGAAGATGCGGACCGGGTCTCGTCGGCAGCGGAAACCCGTGCCGACATCGGCCAGTTCATCGACGAGACCGGATTCAACAAGAAGGCGTACTCGGTCCTGCGGCAGATCATGAAGGTCGGCGACAAGTCGACGGACAAGGCAATGGACGTGATCCGATCGCTGGAACTCGGCCTGCCGATGGTCAAGGCGCACATTGCCGGCCAGTCGGAGATGGAGTTTGACGAACCGGCACCGCTGGAAGTCGTGCAGTGAAGATCTGTGCGCTCGACATAGCGAGCAAAACGGGGGTCTGCATCGGCGCGTCCGGTGCGGACCCCCGCGCATGGACGTGCGATCTTGGCAAGCCACCGGATGACCGGCGGTTTTCCAATGTCGCCACGCTGGCGGAAACCATCATCGACAAGCACCGGCCCGACCTGATCGTGGCAGAGGCCCCCGTCGGCGGGCCGAAGGCATCCGCTTACCTGATCGGGCTCGTAGCCTGTGTGCGCGGTGTTGCATGGCGCCACGGCGTGAAGTGCGAGACGGCGCATCTGGCAACGGTGCGGAAGCACTTTCTCGGCAAGAGCCTGTCCGTAAAGCATTTTCCGCACCTGAAACCGGCGGCCGCAAAGAAGGCGATCAAGCAAGAAGTCATCGCCCGGTGCCAGCTTCTCGGGTGGAAGCCGGAGACGGATGACGAAGCCGACGCCTATGCGATCTGGGATTGGGCTCAAGCAACCTACGCGCCGAAATACCAGTCGATGCCGTTGGGGGAGTTGTTCCGGTGATCTGCAAGAACAGCGCATGGCAGGTGCGGGTCCGCGAACTTCTGACCAGCGGGCTGGGGGTCGAGGACATAGCGATCGAACTGAACTGCAACGTCGAGGACGTGCGGCGCGAGGTTTCAATCCTGCGGGCCGAAGGGTGCCTTGCGGATATTTTTAGGAGAGCGGGATGACCAGAGTAAGGCGAAACTCGCATTTCACGGCGGTTCCAAACGCCGCCATGCGTGATGAAAGCATATCCATCGAAGCGCGAGGGCTGCTGGCCCTGATGATGGGCATGGGATCGAGTTGGGTCTATCGCGGCGGCGACCTGATGAAGCGGTGCGGAGTGGGCCGTGACAAGTATCAGCGCATGGTTCGAGAATTGAAAGACGCCGGCTATTTGGAGGTCGTTCCGAAGCAAGTCGATGGAGGGAAACTCGACGGATACGATTACGTTCTTCACGATGTCACCGGAAGCCTGAAAAACCGGCAACCGGCTGAACCGCCCGGCGGGAAACAAGGTATCTTAAGAAGAACAACCTATAAGAAGAACAATTATAAGACCCCCAACCCCCTAAAGGGGGCTGACCTTTTCTCAGAAAATGACTGTCAGGCGGAAACGAAGAAGCCGGCGAAGAAAGATTCTCCGGTCGAGATTCTGAAACAGATCGTCAGTGATGAAACGGCGGTCGATTTTGCAAATCACCGGAAAGCGATGAAGCGGCCGCTGACCGCCGAGGCCGCGCGCCGCCTTGTGAAGAAACTCCAAAATCATCTCAACCCTGACGCGGTTTTTGATCTGAGCATCGAAAACGGTTGGCAGGGCGTTTTCCCCGAAAAAGTAGGAGGGCCGAGAAATGCACAATCAGCCGATGAAAGCACCGCCGACTTCGCACGTCGCATCGCCGAACGCCGTGCAGCACGACGAATGGATAGCGGGCCGGGTGAAAGTGCTTCTCTCCCACTACTTCCAGCCGAACATGCCGCGGGACCAGGAAGAAGCGGCAATGGATGACTGGATCGACCTGCTTGAACCGTTCTCGCAGTCTGAAATTCAGGGCGCTTGCCGCCAGTACCTTTCGACGGAGCCCCGTGTGCGCCCGACGCCTGGCGCGATCCTTGCGATTTTGAACCGCGGCTGTTCCGAGGCCGATCTGACGGTTCACCAGAAGTCGTTTCTTCGGGACGGGCTGGTTCCGCCGTCGATGATGGTGAACGGGCAGCCGAACCGGGCCGCGCGTCACTGGCTGAAAATCTATCGCGGGATCGAGGCATGACGGAACAGATCGAGCCGCACTCGATCGAGGCGGAACAGCAGGTAATTGGCGCGGTTCTGGTGAACAACGACGCCTATCATGCCATTGAGCGGCTGCGGCCGGAACATTTCTACGAGCCCGTTCACGCCCGAATTTGGCATCACGCGGCATCGAGGGTCGAGGCCGATCAGCTTGCATCGCCGATCACGGCAAAGGCCGCTCTTGAAGGGGATGAAGGGCTCGATCAACTCGGCGGGCCGGGCTACCTGGTGCGGCTGGCGGCGGCGGCCGATCCAAGTTCGGTTCGGCACTATGCGGCGATGGTCCGGGATTTCCACGGCAAGCGGGCGGTTCTGGAAGAAGTTCGCGGGATAGAGGTCGATCTGACGGGCGGCGGTGATCTGGCCGATGCTGTGAGCAAGCTGGAAATCATGCTGATGCAGCGCGAGGACGACAGCGCGGCGCCGCGGTCGATGTCGTTCCTCAAGGCGCTACGGCAATCCGTCGAGCAAATGCAGGCGGTGCGCGAGGGGCGAGAGATCGGCATTCCCACGGGCCTGCCGTCGCTGGACAACATGATCTCGTTTTCGCCGAAGCGGTACACGGTTCTCGGCGGCAGCACGTCGATGGGCAAGACCGCGCTTGCGATCTGGCTGATGTACGCGGCGGCGAAGGCCGGGCATGGCGTCGGCTATCTCACGTTGGAGATGGGCGAGGAAGATATTGCCAAGCGGGTGAAATCCATCGAGTCGCAGATCCCGTACAAGGCGATGGACCGGGCTACCAGTGACGCGGTTTTCCGTCAGGTGATCGAGGCGGCGAAGGCGATGGACTCGCTGCCGATCGAGATATTTTCGCAAAAGGTGCGGGACGTGCCGGCTATCCTGTCGGAAGCGAAGCGGCTCAAACACCGAATGCCGGCGAATGACAAGTTCCGCGGCTTTCAGCTTTTGGTGATCGACTACATCCAGTTGGTCCGTGGCAAGGGTGAAAGCGCCTTCGTGCGGCTGTCGCAGGTAGCGAACGATCTCAAGCAGGTTGCCAAAATCCTCGACGTGCATGTGTTGGCGCTGGCCCAGGTGGACCGCAAGATCAGCGCGTCGGACAGTTTCGAGATGGCGCGGCCCCGGCTGGCGCATCTGCGCGGATCGGGCGATCTGGAAAACGCGCCTGACAACGTGATGTTCATTCACCGGCCCGAGTACTACCTGAAACGGCAGACGCCGCCGCAGAAGATCGACGAACGCGCCGATTGGGAAGCGGATTGCGAGCGGTGGAAGAACCGCGCCGAAATCATCATCGAAAAGGCCCGCATGGGCGACATCGGAACCGTCACGGTCGGCTGCGACCTGGCGACGAACAGGTTTTGGGATTTGGAGGAAGCGTTTTGACTGGTCAGCGCGGAATGAGAGTTCTGGTCGCCTGCGAATATTCCGGTCGCGTCAGGGATGCATTCATCGCGCGCGGTCACGACGCCATGTCGTGCGACCTGCTGCCGACAGAGCAGCCGGGGCCACACTACGAGGGCGACGTGCGCGATGTTCTGGATTACCCGTGGGATTTGATGGTCGCGCATCCGCCATGCACGCACCTGGCAGTCAGTGGGGCGCGGCATTTCGAGGACAAACGCCAGCGGGGCCTGCAACAGGCGTCTGTGTCGTTCGTGATGATGCTGGCCAAAGCCGATATTCCGCGCATCGCCATAGAAAACCCGGTGTCGATCCTGTCGAGCGTCTGGCGGAAACCTGACCAGATCATCCACCCCTGGCAATTCGGGCACGGCGAAACCAAGGCGACATGCCTCTGGCTGAAAGGGCTGTCGCCGCTGCAACCAACCAACGTTGTCGATGGCCGTGACGACCGTATCCACAAGATGCCGCCCGGCCCTGACAGGTGGAAGGAGCGGTCAAGAACCTACCCGGGCATTGCTGGCGCGATGGCGGCGCAGTGGGGTGGAGACCTGATTTCAATGATGGAGAGAGCATGACCCGGCAACACCTACCGAACCGGCGGCCGTCGATGACGGTGCGCGCGGTGTGGAAATCCGAGATGGCAGAGCATCCCTTTCATGTGACTGCGGGTTTTGAGCCAGAAACCGGCGCAATTAGGGAGGTTTTTTATGCGGACGGCCAGCGCACGGGGTCGAACCTGCGCGACACCGTACAAGACGCCTGCATCCTCATTTCGCTGCTTTTGCAGCACGGGGCGACCTTGGAGGAAATCGGGCGCAACCTGTCCGTGGTGCGGCTGTTCGGCGAGGTCCACCCGGCAACCATTGTCGGCGTGATCGTGGCGAAGTTGAAGGAGATGGAGGAATGACACCGGAACAGAAGCGACAGGTTGGAGAGATCAAGCCGTTGGTCGAGCGGATGCGGGCCGGTGGCGCCGATGATCGGATGATCCGCGCGGGATTGATCGCGGCGGGATGGGCGGCCGGTGCCGTCGTGAAGGCAATGGAGGAAAAGGATGCGTGACCATGTGATCATTTCGAGCCGCCGGCCTGTGGCCGATCCGATGGATGCGTTTGTGTCGATGATCGGAGAGGAACGGTTTGCCGAGTTCATGCGGCGCAAGATCGGAACCAGGGGGAAGTTGCCGGAAAACCGCACGTCTGACCTGATGCACGAGCGGCCGAACTATCGCCCGGTCTTGCGGTTTCTGCGCGTTCACGGGCCGTCGACCACCCGGCAGATCGCCGTCGCCCTGGATGAACGGATCGACACAACCAGCACGCGCCTCTGTGCGCTGCGGCAAAATGGCTACGTCACCAGCGAGCGGGTGGCAGAGATGAACGGCAAGCCGACCGTCTGGACGCTGGTAGATGACCGATGACGAAATCTTTACCGAGGTCAGGCGGATCAAGAACCGCCTGATCGACTGCAAAACGGAGGCAGAGATTGCCGCCGTCGCCAATGAGGAACGGGCCCGCGTGAAAGAGATCGCCGAAGCGGACAGGGTGCAGGCTATTCATATCGCCAATCTCAAGGCGTACCAGATCAGGATCGTGCGAGGGGAATTGTGATGTCGGATGCGAAGTTCTTTCGCGCGATAGAGGCCCGCGGCTGGATGATCGAGGCGGCCGACAAGGACTCGTCGTGCATCGCCCGTTGCAAGGAGCCGGGATGCTCGATGCGGCTGCGGATCAAGCCGGGCGGCGTGATACCGAAGCGCGAAGTTGATCAACGGTTAAGCCTTGATGAAGTGATCGAAAGCTTTGACGACGCGCGCCAGGTGCTGCGGCGGCGCCGTGAACAGTTGGGGCTGTCGATCGAGGAAGTCGAGACGGCGGCGGGGATTGCCACGGATCAGATGCTGAAATTCGAGCGGGACGAACCGACGCGGTTGCCGAACATCGTCACCTATCTGATTTGGGCGCAAACCCTTGGGTACGAAGTGGTCTTGCGGCCGTCGACCCTGCCGCCGATTACCTGCCGTCTCATTGAGGAAACGCGGGACCGCTACGAGTCCCGCAAGAGGCGCGCGGAACTTCTCAGGCAGAAGCGGCGGCGCGCAAGGCGCTGATCTGCGATTCCAGTTCGCCAAGTTGATCAAGGATTTCGGCGGTCCGGTGCGACTGCCGCCACTCGTCCAGGAGCATCAACGGCCATGCGGGCACGGCGTCTTGCCGCAGCCAGCGCCGCAGCGTCACGGGTGTGATGTCGAGGGCGTGGCAGATTTTCGGCTGGCTGGCATCGCCGAACACGGCTTGCAGCAAGTCGCGCAACAGGGCGGTGCGTTCCGCCGGCGCAAGTTGGTCAATCTGATCTCTGGTCAGCATGGTATCCGTCCTTTATGGTGCGGCCGTTCCGCTCTCTGTGGAACCGCCCCGGCCCCTTTTCCGATCCGGTCTTGCCGGATGGGGCCGGGGCAACAGGAAACCCCGCAAAATGGCGTGCAGGATTTTGCCCGGCCTGTTTGATGGGCCGGGGGCGTAGGGTGTGCTGGTGGGGATTTCAGCGGGGGTCATTCTGCGAGCCCGTCAAGAAACGAGATAGCATCCCGCTTCGTGCGGTGGCCGACTGAAAACGGCGGTGCCCCCACAACCGTTTCAAAGTTCTCGTCGGCTGAACGGATCGACCAGTTGCCGAAGTAATCCTTGAAGATCACGAAATTTCGGCCTCCGGCGGTGTGTTTGTATTTGCGTCCCATATCTATCTCCTCTGGTTGTCATGCTCTGGCGCATGGTGCGACGGCCCGCACGGGGCCGCCGGCGATGCGTCAGGCCTCCGCATCAAATTCAACCCGGCCGATGCGATTGCCGTTCAGGTCACGCACCGGAGCATCATAGAAGCGGCCCGCCGGGCCCTCGATCCGGTCAGCCAAATCGCGCAGGATGCGCGCCACCTCTGTTGGCGCATCGTCGGTGAATGCTGCGTTGCTCGTCGCAAACTCAAGTTTGAACATCTCGCTTCCTCTCTCTCTGTGTTTCCCCGGTTTCCGTCCGGGTCATGGTCTGGCCCATGTAGCGACAGCCGTGAACGGCTGCCGTAGATAGGTCGGACTAGTCGTAGCGATAGGTAACGGTCACAGCCCATCTCCGCTTGCCGTTGGGCGCTTTGTAGCTGCGGATGCCTGGGCGCTCGCCGGCGTTCACCTCTCCGGTGGCGTAGAAATCTTCCAAGGCCAGCCACGCGGCATCTTCGCTCTTGAATCCGGTGGCGTAGTCGTAGGTTTCGGTATGGGGCATGGTCGTTTCCTCTCTCTGTGTCGTCGGGCGTTTCCGGCGCCCATGACCGAGATATAGGAACAGAAAAACCGGCAGTCAAGACCAAAAGCGAAAAAAATGATCGGACACGGCAGGCAATGACCGCGTGCATAGATCAGATCGGCCCAGCCGCAGCATGATCCGCAGCATGGCAAAGACTATCCGCGCATCTACCACAGTCCAGACGGCCGCCGGGCCCGTCGAGATATGCACCTCTAAGACACCTTCAGGGAGAGTAACGCCGGGCGGAGCCCCGCGTATATCCGCAAAACTGCGCAACGCCATCCGATACAGGGTGCAAGACGGCCTCATGATCCAGGAAGCGTGCAGGAGAGCAGGCATCAAATACAGCGCATGGCACAAGGCAATGGCAAAGCCTCACGTGCAAGCCCTGCTAGAAAAGATGAAAACTGAATACATTCAACAGGTTGAGACAATGGCAGAGCGGCATAAAGCAAGAGCTCTAGAGATCGCGGCGGACCTGTTGGAGAACGCAGAAAGCGAGGCGGTAAAGGCGCGTATGGTCGAGTTCTTTCGGCGCGAGGCGTCTCCGGCGGCGTCGATCACGATAAATAACACAGTAAATTCAGGGGGTTACGAGTATGCCCGACCTGGGCAGCGCGTGGTCGAGATCGAGGGATCGGCCGAGGATGTGACGGATCAGGGGTCGGATGATGCGGGCAACTGATGTGCAGTCAGTGGTACCAGCCATGCCAGAGCCAATGAAACAAGGGGTTTTCGGCCAGAGTTGTGACATGATCGACGATACAACAGCCCGCACCAGCCCCATCTCGCCCTCGATCTGCCCCAGCTGGGGGGCGGCCCATCGTCGGGGGTGGGGGGGGTCTAAAATCGCGCGCGGCAAAAGTGCGTATACCACCCCCTCGCGCGCCATTGCCCCAAATTTTTTTGTATTTTCCCCTTATTTTGCTGGGGTTTTGTGGGTTTTGTGGTGCTGGAAAGGCGGTTTCTTTCACAAATTCAACACATGTTCCGGGGTGGGTATGGGTGTTTTGGGGTGTTTTCTTTCACAAACCGAACATTTTGGGAGGATTTAGGGGTGTCTGACGGGAAAGTTGTGAGCCTTTGCGGTGGACCTGTGGGTGTTTTGGAGCCGAATGCGACGTTGGTGGCGGCTTTGGAGGAAGCTTTGGAGGCAGCGAGGTCTGGCGAGATTGTTGGTGGTGTGTTTGCGTTCGAGCATTTTGACGGTTCGTCGAGTTTCCGTCTTGCTGGGTTGTGCGGTGGTTTCACGATGTTGGGTGCTTTGACGGCGGCTCACGCCGAGTTGCTGGATACTGTACGGGGCGCGGACTGATGGCGGGTTTGGCGCGGACACCGCGGGGGAATTTGGTCTATGAGCCCGACGGGCGTGTTCTTGAGCAGTATCTTCACGACAAGAGCGAGTTGGTGGTTCTGCAAGGGCCTATAGGCTCGGGGTCATCGACGTGTTCGTGCCACCGGATATGGAAGCTGGCGCTTGAGCAGGAACCTGATTTCGACGGCGTGCGACGGACGCGATGGCTTGTGGTGCGGAGTTCGTACCGTCAGTTGAAGAAAACGACGATCAAGACCTGGCTGGATTGGTTTCCTGAACACGAGTGGGGCGACATGATCCGGTCGGAGCCGATGTCGCATGTCCTGCGGCGCGGGCATCCGTCCGGGGATGGAACTAAGGTCGAGTGCGAAGTCGTGTTCATAGCGATCGACGGGCCGGAGACGGCGGAACAGGAAGCGGCGTCGTTCGAGATCACCGGGTTCTGGATCAACGAGGGTCAGTTCGTCGAGAAGGAGGTTGTTGACGAACTTCTTTCGCGGTGCGGCCGGTATCCATCGACGAAGGGCGGTCCCGGCGCGACATGGTACGGCGGCATGATCGACCTGAACGCGCCGTCTGAGGGGCACTGGATACCATACATGCGCGGCGACATTCCGTTTCCGCCGGAATGGACGGACGAAGAAAAGGCGATGATGGAGATCCCGCGCGACGAGGACGGCAAGCCGCTATGGCGGTTCCTTGTCCAGCCGCCGGGCCTGATCGAGACGCGCGATGCCGACGGCAACCTTGCCTACCAGCCGAACCCGGACGCCGAAAACCAACGGCATCTCAAGAAGTCGTACATGCAGCAAATACGGGCGAAGAAAAAGGACTGGATCGACCAACGGGTGATGAACCGCGTCGGCCTCTACGTCGGCGGCAAGGCGGTATATCCCACGTTTTCGCAGCAGGATCACGTCCACAGCTACGATGTCGAGCCGGTCGATGGCTTCCCCGTCATCATCGGCCTGGACTTCGGGCGCGACCCGGCGGCCGCGTTCATGCAATGCGTCAACGGCCAGTGGAATATCCTCGAAGAACTGATCGGCGATAACGAAAGCGCCACCCTGTTCGCGCCGCGCGTGAAGCGCATTCTGGCAACACGGTTCCCCGGCATGGACTTCGAGGCATGGGGCGACCCGCGCGGCGCCGACCGGACCCAAAGCGACGAAACCACCGCCTACGACATCTTCGAGCGCGAAGGCGTCACGGTCTTTCCCGCCACCACGGACAACAACCCCGAGATGCGGCGATCCACCGTCGACGGTGTTCTCGCCCGCCGCAACGGCATGCGCATCAACCCCAAGTGCCTCACGCTGCGAACCGGCATGGCAGGCGGCTACCACTACAAGAAAATCCAGGGCACCGCCGGCCTCTACTCCCCGCGGCCCGTCAAGAACCGCTATTCCCATATCGTCGAGGCGTTGGAAAACGGCCTCATGGGCGGCGGCGAAGGTGAGGCCATTGTCAGCCGCGCCACCACGAAGCGCGCGGCACCATCGCCCGTGCGCAGATCATCCGTCAGGAGGCGCGCGTGAACATCCACGAATGGTACTTCGGCTTCCATGATCGGGGCTCGCTGATCGACATCGCCCGCGGCCGGGAAAGCGTCACCACCATGTTCGGCCACGTCGAGGCATGGGGATACACCATTGACGGGACATGGCTTTTTTTCGATCCGCGCGGCCGGCACACGATCATCGAGATCACGCATCTCTACGAGGAAGTCACGGATTTCGCCCAGGAACGCTTCATGCGGTGCCGCGAAATCCTCAAGATCGGCCACCGCACCGACCGCATCACCTATCCCATGATCCGCCCGCACCTGCACTGCGGAACCCAATGCGCGGCCCTCTTGGGGTGGCGTGCATACACCCTGCGCGGCTTTCGACGCATGTTGCTCGAAAATGGAGCGGAGATAGTCCATGGAAGGTCCGAAGGAAGATCCAGCAGCGAAGGCGGAACGGGAACGGCAGCGCAAGCGAGCCGAAGCTGATCGGCGTGACGTGGCGCAGAAAAACGCCGCCAGCCTGACCAAAGACCTGTCGGCAGTCTACAGCCGCCCGAGCCTGTTCAGCACCGTGTCCCGCTGATGAAAGAGCCGTCGAAAGCCTTCAAGACCCGCTTTGCGGCGGCGAAGAAGTGGCGCAACGTCGTGCGCCCGACCATCGAGGAAATATTCAAGTTCTGCGCGCCCGGCCGCGAGTTCGACTTCACCAAGTCGATGTCCACCTACGAGCCGCAGAACTTCCATTCTCTGCCAGAGGATTTGGCGTCCGATCTCGCCGCCGACCTGGTGTCCTACTACACGCCGCCGGAAGCCCAATGGGCCGAATATGCCGTGATTTCCGAGGTAGACGAGGCGGACGCAAACGAAGTGCGCGAGATCGTGCAGCGCCGCGAGAACGACCTGTTCGACCTGATCAGCACGTCCAACTACAACGACGTGGCGCCGCAATGGGGCTTCGAGGCCGCAACCCACGGCACCCCCGGCATGTGGGTCACTCAATCGTCCATCGGCAACCAGATGCACGTCGAGATCGTTCCCCCAAATGAACTCTATCTCGTTTGCGGGCACCGCGGCATTCTCGACCGTTTCCGCGAGTCGAAGGTGATGGCCCGCGACCTGAACGCCCTTCTTGCGATGCCAGACATCGACGTTGACCTGTCCGACCGGAAAATCCAGGCGGCCATGAACAAGGAGGATGCAGAGGTCAGCGTGGTATGGGGCTTCTGGGTGGACTGGTCCGATCCGGTGCGGCCCATGTGGATGATGGAAATCACCGTCGATGGGCACCCCGTCACGGGCACAGAGGTTCTTGGCGACCTGTCGGGCGGCGTCTGCCCGCTCTTGGCCGGTCGCTTCAATCCGCAGCACGGCCGCCCGTGGGGGCGCGGCGCCGGGTGGAAGGCCCTGCCAGACATGCGCACGCTCGATCGCGTCGAGGAATATGTCCTGACGGCGATGGAGGACACCCTCAAGGACACGATCATCTATCCCGATGACGGCTTCATCGACATGTCCGACGGGCTTGAACGCGGCCGGGCCTATCCCGCATCGCGTGGCTTCACCCGTGATCGCATCTACGAGTTTCCGCAGTCGCCGGCGCCCGATGCCGGCTATTTCCAGGAAGGCAAGATCGAGGAACGGCTTCGCGCCGCCTTCTACCAGGACGGCCCGCGCCAGCGTGGCGACACCCCGCCGTCGGCAACGCAGTGGGTGGACGAACGGCGCCGCGTGCAACAGCGGATCGGCAAACCATCCGCTCCCCTCTGGACCGAACTGTTTATCCCCTTCATCCAGCGCGTCGAATATCTCGGCGTCACGATGGGCCGCATCCCCGAGGCCCTGAGCCACAACGGCACCGACATCAAGGTGACGCCGGTCTCGCCCCTGCAACGGGCACAGAACAACGACAAGGTGCTGGTCGCGCGCTCCAACCTCGATCTCGCATTCAGCGTGTTCCAGGATCAGGTGTTCGGCTTCATCGACCCGATCCAGACCTTCACCAACATCATCGACGCATCCGGCGATGAACTCGTCGTGCTGCGCAAGGAGGAACAGGACGTTGCCCAACAGGCTGCCCCGCCGGCTGAGTAAGCCCGGCCCCGTCATCGACTACATCCTGCATCTCTACCAGGCCGACCGCATCAGCCCCGGCAAGGGATTGAAGGAGAAAGCCGATCAGGCGGTTGCGGCGGTTCAAGCCGTCGCGGCAACGGAACACGGCGCTATGCTGTTGGAATTGCTGGAAAAATCGACCCAAGAATTTTTCCTTCCGCCGGATGCCGATGCCTGTGCATTGGACGCGCTCAACTCTCAGCGTTTCATCGCCCTCGATCTGAGGAGGATTGCGAGCGATGAAATACGGACTGAACTGGACAGACATTCCGAGGGACACAGCGGAGCCCGGCGCGGGCGGCGGGGGTGATCCGACTCCCGCCGACCCGCCTGCGGACCCGCCCGCTGATCCGCCCGTGGCCATCGAACCGGATACTGGCCCGGACCTGTCCTTCATCCCTGACGATTACCGCACGGATGATGGAAACCCCGATCTGGACGGCTTCAAGAACCACTACCAGGAACTTCTGGCCGAACAGGCCCGCCGCGCGGAAGCGGACGGGCTGGTTCCCGAGAACGGCGAATATGACTTTTCCGCTCCCGAGGACATCGACTTCGGCGAACTGGACCTGCCCGAAGGTTTCGCCGTCGAACTGGCGACCGATGACGAGGATTTCAAACCTCTGTTCGGCGAACTCGGCGAGTTCCTGAAAGACCTTGGTGCCCCGGCGGAAGCCTCGCAGAAGGTCATGGGCCTTCTCGCCAAGTACAAGGCGGCGGAAACCGCGAAGCTGCATCAGGCAGCGAAAGCCGAGGCCGAGAAACTCGGCGCCAACGACGCACAGCGCGAAGCCCGGCTGAACCGCGTGCTGCGGGCGATGCAGACCCGCCTTCCCACAGAACAGGTGAACGCCCTGGCCGCCGCCGCGACCAGCTACGAAGGCGTTCGAGCCCTTGAGACCCTTTTCGCCCCGCGCGGGCCTGGGTCCGACGTTCCCCGCGCACAAGCCACGGCCGATCTCGAAAAATTGCCTCCCTTCGAGCGGCTGAAACACATCAATGCCAATCAGGCGAAAGGATAGATCATGGTTCAGACTCTGATCGAATACGCGAAAAGCTATCCGGCGGATTCCAAGGAACGGGCGATCATCGAACTGTTCCCGGAATCCGTGGATTTCATGGGGCTTCTGCCCTACCACACGGCGCCCGGCGGCGTGTATCGCTACCTTGAGGAAGCGGAACTGCCCGACAACATGGGCTTCCGGGCGATCAACGAAACGCCGGATGAAGGCCACGGCCTTCTGAACGACAAGGTGGAACAGACGTTCCCCATCGCCGGCAACATCGACGTTGACCGCGCCCTGCTGCGCCGCCACGGCCCCGACCGCAAGTCGATCGACGAACGCATGTCGATCAAGAAGAAGGCGAAGGTTTGGGCCGACACCTTCATCGACGGCGACAACCAGTCGGCGCCGCGCGAGTTCACCGGCCTGAAAGCCCGGCTCAAGGCGGTCGGCGGCTCGACGAACGGCTCCAACTACCTGTCGCGCATCCTGGCGAACGCTTCCGGCAGCGGCGGCGCGGCCCTTTCGCTGGCACAGCTCGACCGGGCCATCGGCCTTGTCGAAGAGCCGAACGCCATCATCATGCCGAAGGCGCTCAAGGATCGCTTCGGCGCGGCGCAGCGCGACACGTCCATCGGCGGCTACATCACGTTCGACAAGGACGAAATGGGCCGGCGCGTCACCCGGTACGGCGATCTGCCGATCTACACCGGCTACGGCGTGACCAAGTTCGGCGAGTTCCTGCCGTTCGATGAAGTCGCGGCTGGCGGCGGTTCTGCCGTGACCAGTTCGATCTACATCGCGCGTTTCTCCGAGGACGGCGTGTGCGGCCTCGAAGTGAAGCCGATGGAGGTCCAGGACTTCGGCCTTCTCGAAGATGGTGTCTACCACCGCGTCAACGTCGAGCATGACGTTGGCATGGCGGTTCTCGACCCGTTCGCGGCGATCCGGCTTTCGTCGATCACCAACGCTGCAATCACCAAGTAAGGGATACCGACCATGCCCATGAAAACCTACGCAATGGACGCGGCAACCGGCCTGATCAAACGGGAACTCGGTCTGGCCGCCGTCACAGCCGATGCCTACATCGGCACCCAACACGACCAGGGCGGTGCGGCAGCAACCGACATCGCCTGCGTCATCAACGTGGAAGCCTGCACTGTTTCTGGCGGCGATGAAACCTACGTTTTCCGCCTGGTCGGATCGAACGTCTCCGACCGCTCCGATGGTCAGATTCTCGACACGCTGGAACTCGGCGATGCCGGCACGCTGACAATCGAAACCGTCGACACGGTGGCGGGCGATCAGTTCATCATGCGGGCGCGGACGGAGCGGAACGAAACCACCTTCCGCTACATCGACCTGCACCTTGACGTGACCGGCGCCGCCCCGTCGATCACCTTCGGCGCCTACATCACGAAGGAGATTCTGTGATGCCGAAAATGGTGATCTGCAAGCCCGATCCGGCGTACAAGCCCAAGGATGACGCTGACCGCGCGCAGTACGAGGCCGCCAAGAAGAAAGGCCCCGTTGCGGTCAGCTACCAGACCGGACTTGAGAACGTGCGGCGCTCCGGCGGCATGTACAAGATCGAGGCAGAAAATGGCCCGGCCAAGCCGCAGCTTCCTGATCTGGAATCGATCGACATTGCCGATCTCAAGGTGATGATGCTGTCTCTCGGCATCAAGACGGAAAAGGTGATGAAGAAAACCGACATCATCCGCCTGATCCGCACCCGGCTTGAAAAGGTCGAAGTTCTCGACGAATAGGGGCCGACTCCTCACTAAATGGTGGCCCCTCTTGCGGCGGCCGGGACGCGCGGAGCCCGGCCGCCGTTTTCATGTGCATAGCCGAACAACGGCCCCGCACGGATATTCGCGGCATGGCTACCGAATTTTCCATGACCGGCATCATGAACGCGGCCCTGATTTCTCAGGGGCTCGAAGAAATCAACGAGAGCGTTTCCCTGCCCGAACACCGGGTTCTGTCCCGCAACTGGCCGCTCATTGTCGAGGCGGAACTTGAGGACGGCGCCTATCACTTCACCAAGGTCGAGACGACGCTGAACACCCGAACGGACGGGAAATTCGGGTTCGACGACGCCTATCTTCTGCCCGGTGACGCCCTTCATGTCCGCAAGGCCCGTCTTGAGGCATCATCGGGCAGCCGGTGGGAACCGGAATGGGTGCAGGATGATCGCTATGTCTATCTCGACAGCACCGACGGCGTGATCGTCGAGTACGTCAAGGTGACAGAGCCGACCTTCTGGACGGCGAACTTCGCCCGCGGCGTGCAGATGAAGCTGGAAGCGGCCCTTCTGCGCGCGGTGAAGGAGGAAACCGGCGAAGCGTCGAACATGGAACAGATGGCAGAGGCACAGTTCCAGCGCGCCCGCACCAATTCCAGCAAGGCCCGGAAAGCGCAGGAACCCTTCCGCCGCAGCCGTCTGGCGGATGCGAGGTTCGGGCGTGGCTAGGCGGAAGCGGGTCATATCCCAGCGGGACATGCGATTGATGGAGGTCCGTGAGGATTTCCTCGGCCGCACCGATTCCGACATGCTGAAACTGGCGCTCAAGGGGGCGCGGAACATGCGGTCCCTGGCGACGGGCGCGATCGAGGCCCGGCCCGGCACCGCGTTTCGTGCGAACACCCCTCTGACATCGAACAAGCTGGTGGAATACAAGCCTGATGAGGACACCACCTTCGGCATATACGTGACCGACAGTTCATTGGTGGTGTTCGATCACTCCGGCGCCGCGATCAAGACGTTCGCCGCGGTTCCGTGGTCATCGGCGGAAGGTGTCTATGTGACGCCCATCGGGCCGACGCTTCTGATCGGCGGTTCGTTCGGCATCTACTATATCCGGTATGATGATGGCGAATGGGAAGGTGGAACATGGTCGTTTGCCGACGGCACAGGCGGCGAGATCGCGCAACCCTACTGGGCGTTCAATCCCAAGGTGAAGATCCAGCCGTCGGGCAAGACCGGCACGATCACGATCACGGCGACAGAGGACGTGTTCACCGCCTCGCATGTCGGCACCCGCATTCGGTATCTCAACCGTGAGATCGCCATCACCGAGTACATCGCCGCAAACACTCTCAGGGGCACGGTGATCAACGCATTGCCGCCGTCCTATCGGCTGAGCATCAATGACAGCAGCGGCTTTCGCGTGGGCGATGCCGTGATTGGCAACGACTCCAACTGGCAGGGGCGCGTGACGGCGGTTTACAAGGCTTCCGGCGGTCTATTTGCCAAGGATACGCTCGAAGTTGTGACCCTTCATCGGTTTGAGGGGCCGGAAACTGCCGCGACCATCGCAGAAGAACTGTCCAGCCCGAACAACAGCAGCAAACTGATCGCCGGCGGCAAGACCGAGATCGCACCACAGCCGACGGACGTGTGGGACGAACAGATGATGTCGGCGGTGCATGGGTGGCCACAGGCCGCAACCGTAGCCGGTCAGCGCCTGTTCTTCACCGATTTCCCGAAAGTGCCCTCTGCAATCGCGGTGTCATCGGCGCGCGGGTTCGACGATTTCGGCATTGGGCTTGAGGATGACGACGCCATTGTGCGCGAGATCGGCGACGGCAAGCCGCGGCTCAAGCATGTGGTCAACTCCGGCGATCTTCTGATCTTTTCCGACAAGGGCAGCTACGTCGTCTTTCTGCGCGAGCAGGTTGCCATCACGCCGTCGAATTTCAGCCCGATCCTGTTTGACGACAGGGGCGCGTCCGATGTGAAGCCCGTGCGGGTAAATGATGGCGTGGTGTTCGTGGAATCGAACAACGAGCAGGTTTCCGTCGCCATTCTGAGCGGCAACGTGCAGTTGCGGTGGCAGGTGCGGTCCCTGACGGCGGCCAGCAACCACCTGATCAACAGCCCGATCAACCTGTGCGGCCCCGCCGTGGAGTCGGCAACCCCAGAGAAATACCTGATCATCGTCAACAGCGACGGCACGCTGGCCGCGCTCAGCTACAACGAGTCCCTTGATGAACAGGTGATCGGCGCGGCGCCGTGGGACACCCTGGGCGAGTTCGTCGATGTGGCCCCGGTGTTCGGCAAGTATTGGGCGCTGGTGGATCGGACCATCGACGGCAACCCCGTGCGCTATCTCGAAACCTTCGAGGACGGGTTTCTGGTGGACTGCGGAATGGAGGTCGAGACGCTGGGCAACTCCTACGACCAGCTTGAAACGAACGGATCCGATTTCGAGGTCAACGGCAATCCCCTCTATGTCGGCGTGCCGCACGCGATCCGGCTTGCTGGCGAGGATGTCTATATCGTCGAGGGGTCACGGATACAGGGGCCGTTCACGGTCAACAGCGACGGCACGATCACCGATCTGCCAGACATCATCGGCACCCGGCAGATCGGGCTGAACTTCCAGGCGGAAGTGCGGCCGTGGCCGGTGGAGATGCTGGACAGCGCCCGCGCCGGCACGTTCGACGAGCGGTGCATCACGTTCATCGTTGCGGTGCAGAACTCGGGCGAGTTCACCGTGCGGGCCAACAACGATAGCCGCCCGCTTGGGGGCTACGACTTCGGCGATATTCTCGGAGAAGCGCCGCCGCTCAGGACGAAAGAGTACCGCATCCCAGTGTTCGGGCGGCGCACCTACCCGGAATTGGCCGTTGTGAAGGAAAAACCCGCCAAATTGCGGGTTCTGTATTTGGCACAGGAGGTCCAAGGATAATGGAGACCGTCGCACTCGTATCGCAGGCAGCAGGCCCAATTATGGGGGCTATGGGCGCGCGGCAGCAGGCCAAGGCGCAGCAGGACGCCGACAACCGCAACGCCTTCATCGCCCGGACGCGGGCAATCCAGACAGACATTGGCGCCCGTCAGGGGCTGGAATCGGAACTCGGGTCGATGCGGGCGGCGCTGGGGGCCAACGGTCAGCCGATGAATGCCGGCACGTTCGAGTTGTTCCAGGACTTCCGCAAGACACGCGACCGCGAACGCAGCATCGACTTCGGCAACCGCATGATGGAGGCGGCGGACTTCCGAACCAAGGCGCGCAATTCCGGGCAGATGGCGAAGATGGCACTTCCAGTCGGCTTGGCGAAGGCCGGTCAGCCCCTCTTTGATCTGTACGAATTGCTTAGGTAGGGCTTCATGGCGCAACTTCCGAAAATCCGTCGCAGCACACCGATCTCGAATTTCCAGCGGGTGACACCGCAGGCCGGGACTGGCTTTGCCGCGCTGGCCGAGATTGCGAACGAGGCATACGATTTTTTTGCCAAGGGCGCGAAAGAGAAGATGCGCCAGACCGGTCTTGAGGCGGGTCACGAATGGTCGCGCCGGGTGATGGGCGACAACCGGATGCCACTGCCGGAGATCGAGACGCCGGGCCGGGAAGGGCTTTCAACCGTCGGTGTGGGCGTCGGCATAGGTGACGGAACCTTTCGGGATGCCGTCGGCTTCGTCGAAAGCGGCAACCGATACGATGCCGTTGGACCTGAAACCTCGAATGGAGGCCGCGCCTATGGCCGTTATCAGGTCATGGATTTCAACGTCGGCCCGTGGACAGAGGAAGTCCTTGGCCGGCGGATGACACCGCAGGAGTTTCTGAGCGACCCGGAAGCACAGGATGCGGTGTTCGACGCGAAGTTCGGAGCGGCATATGAGCAGCACGGATCGCTTGCGGATGCGGCGTCGGTTTGGTTTTCCGGTCGCCCCTTGAGCGCCGCTGGCTCGGCATCGGACGGATACAACACGGTTCCCGAATACGTTGCCAAGGTCACAGGGCGCTACAACAGCGCGATTTCTGCAAGCGACGACGGCACCCTGACCGGCGGCGGCTTCGATAGCCCGGACAAGATCGCGGCCGATGCCATGTCGGAACTCGGGGTGAACGTGGAGGTCCAACCGACCCCCGGCGCCGTTGGCATGATCGGCGGCGTCAAGGGTAACGGAGAGGTTTGGCAATCCTTCGACGGCGACGGCACGGCGCACGATCCGTCCTATCGGGATTACAGCCAGCTTTACCGTGAGTATCGGTTCGACCCGCCGGATGATACATGGGTTCCGGTTGGCGAGCGCAACGGCAGGACCGTTTATGCCGCCCCGGACTATGCCCGTGACGAGAACGGCAACTACCTGTCTGTATCGGCGGCAGAGGCGCAGCAACTCGCCCAGGAGCGCGGCGGCGTGGTTCCGACCCGCGACGAAGTGAAGGCCCTCTACGACAACGCCGAACAGATCACGATGCCCACCAGCGGCGACTTCGGCAAGGAAGGCGGCGAAGGCACGTCCGAGGAATACACCGCCGCCGTCGATAGCCGCCGCCAAGAGGCGGGTGTGCCGGACGGTGCGCCGGTCGTTCACGGCAAGGAGTTCTTTGCGCACGACGACATTCCGTTGGAGGAAATCGTCGTCACGCCGCAGGACAATGGCGAGCCGCGCGTGTCGTCACGTGGCACGGTTGAGCCCGCCACCACGGTTCGGACGCGGGAAGGCAAGATCGAGCCGCGCCTGTATTCGCCGCTGTCTGGCGAAATCCTGCAAGCGCACAACGCCGCCGCCGGGGTGGCGTTCCTTGCGGATACGAAGCTGGCGGCCGCCACGGACATGATGGCGCTGTCGTTCGAGAACGAAGGCAACCCCGACGGCTTCATGGAAGCGGCCGAAGCCTATGTCGAAAGCCTGGTCGAGCGCGCCCCGGACATGTTCAAGGGCGATCTGCGCAACGAGCTGACCGAGGAAGTGCAGCGCCGCTATCTCGGCATGGTCGATGAACGGCATAAGGAAATCAGGACGCGGGCCTCGAACAGTTCCAAGGCGCTCATTGATCGCTACAGGATGGAATATGCCGAGTCCCAAGCCGCTGGACGGACGGAAGAAGCCGCCGCCGCCCGCGCCCGGCTGGAAGATGCCCTTCTGGCCCGCGAAAGCCTGCCCGGCGTTGCATGGACCCGCGCGCAGAGCGAGAACACCATCCTTGCCGCCCTTGATGACGCGGATCGCCTTCGCGCCCGGCGGGACAAGGAACGGTCGGACGAAATCGGAGACCGGCTTGATCTGGCGATCACCGCGCGCAAGGGCGGGCGTGTAGCGGAAGGCGAGGACATCATCGACGATCCCGCCGTCTGGCAGATGCACCCGGACAAGGCGCAGGAACTGGCCGCGCGGATCGCCGCCGCAGATGTCTATCCCGATTTCATGGCCCTTCCCCCGGCGCAGCAACAGGCGGTGATGGCCGAGGAAAAGGCCCGGCCCGTCGGCGCGAAATACGAGATGGATTTCCTCTCGGCGCTGCAAGACCTTCACAAGACGACATTGGCGGCGCTTGGCGATGACCCGGTGAAATTCGCCGCGGAGAACCTGCAAAACGACACCGAGATCGGCCCGCCGCCGCAGATCGACTTCGCGGCCGTTGCCACTGATCCCACGGGGTTCGCCAAATCGCTGCGTGCCCGGTCGCAATGGGCAGAGCGGTTTCAGGCCGCCGGGTATGTCGAAGGGCTGGTTCCGCTGTCGAAGGACGAGGCGAAGATGCTTTCGGCGGCACTCAAGCCAGATCAAGACCCCGCCGGTCGCGCAATGCTGGTCGGCATGATCGCGCAGACGGCCCCCGAAGCCCTTCCGGCGATGCTGCAACAGGCCGGCGCGGATGATGTGCTGGTTCATGGTGGCGGTCTTGCCGCCGTCACCGGCAATGTCGGCCTTCTGGAAGAAGCGATCCGTGGGCAGGAACTGGTCGCCGCCGGTCAGGTGCAGTTCCCCCAAGGCGCAAGCAAGATGGGTGTTGTCGCGCCGGCGGTTGCCGAAGCTATGGCGGGGCTTCCTGACGCCGGCAACATGCAGAAGCGGGTGATGAAGTTCGCCCAGGCGCTCTATGCGACACAGGCCGGCGGCGTTCAGACCGACGAGGACCGCAAGGAACTGATGGCCGAGGCCGTAAATCGCGCTCTGGGGCAAGAAACCCTGCCAAAAGGCGTGGCTGGCGGCGTGCAGGACGTGAATGGGTTCGAGACCCTTCTGCCCACCGGAATGACCGTGAAGGAGTTCAATCAGGCAGTTTTTGGCGTGGGCGAGGTTTCCGGCTTTGGGCCAGTAGTCGGGGTCGGAAAGGCCGGGCCGATGATCGGGTTTTCGACGGGTACAGGTGTCGAGTTCGACGCCGACCGCTGGAAAGCCGCATCGCGCGATGAAAGCCTGCCGACCTTCCGGGGCACGCCGTTGGATGAAAAGGCATTTTCCGACCCTGACCGGATGCGCTTCGTTGCCACGGGCGGCGGCTTCTACCGCATCCAGTACCAGACCGGCATGGGCTTCGTTGACGTGATGAACGACGACGGCGTGAGCATCTTCGAGTTCGACATTCGCAAACTGGCAGGGGGCTGACATGTCCGACCTGTTTCCCGCGTGGCCGCAGAAGCGTATCGCCACGGCCCCGGCGCAGGGCAATCAGGCGGCTGACACTGGCGACCGTCTTTCCGCGCTGTTCCGTTCGACCGGGCTTGAACAGAACGCCAACTTCACCCGCCAGCGCCGCCGGGCAGAGATCAAGCGGGATCTGGCAAATCAGGTTCTGCCCCGCATACCAAGGGAACAACTTGGCGAAGGCCCGAACGCCGCCTTCACGGAGGGCGAAATCCTCGACATCGCCCGGTCGATGGCAGAGGAAAGCCCGGACGCCTGGGCAGATGTGGACCTGTCCGACGAAGCCATAGAGGAACGCCTGAACGAAAGCCTGAAAGCCGAAGATGCAGATCTTCAAGGCATCCTTGCCATGTCGCCGGAAGGGAATGCGGTTGTCGATTTCCTCGCCAGCATGGCAGGCGCCACTGCCGACATAAAAAACGCCCCATTTCTGGTGTTCGGCGGCTTCGGCGGGTCCATCGGCAGGGTGATGATGCGCGAGGCCGCCCTGAACCTTGGGGCCGAAATTGTGAACGTCCCTGACCGGCTGGACATGGCGGAGCGTCTGGAAAAGCCGGAGCCGAACCTCTTGGCGGAACTGGCCGGGGCGGCGGTGTTCGGCGGCGTGCTTGGCGGCGGTCTGGAACTTGGCTTTCGCGGCATCAGGGCGCTTGGCCGGGGGGTGAAGGCGTACAAGGATCGGAACCTTGTGCCCGGCCCTATCGAGGCGCAGGCCGCCGTCGATGCGGCAGAAGATGCGCTGGTCCAAGGCGACACGGATTTCTTCCGCAAGGCGATCGAGGATGCCCGTAGGGAAGCACCGGAAGAAGTCCGGGATGCCGTGCCGTTCGAAGATGCCGAAGATGCCCTTGCCCGCACGGTAGAGGCGGAAGTCGATCAGCGGATGGCCGAGATCGAGCGCGACTTCCCAGAGATGCGGCGCAAGTACCCGCTGGTGCAGTCGATGCCGAAGATCAAAAGCACGATGATGCGGAACGGCGAACGGGTCCGCACGCCCGCCGCGCAGGAATTGGCAAACGCCGGCATCACGCCGCGCACGCACCCGTTCCTGTTCGACAACAAGAATGGCCTGTCCGACTTCGACAACCTGGTGGCATCCGAGTACGGCGATCTGCAATTCGTCCTGCCCGTCGATCAAAGCAGCGGCTATTTCGAGCCCGACGCCCTGCTGAGCGCGATGGTCGACGAACTGTCGGGGCGCGGCAAAACCCCGGTATCACCAGAGGTTGCCGCCCGCATGGGTGAACTCGAAGGGCTTGCTTCGACGCGCAACATCGACGGCTTCATGGAGGACGGGAACTTCGTCGCCAGCAAGGCCGCCATTGATGCAAGCACCGATCCAGACGCCTTTGTTCGCAGCGGAATCAACCGCTTCGAGCGTGAGGCCGGCATGAAGCTGGATGACGAAATCCGCACAGCCGCCGCGCGCATTCTGCGAGATAGTGGCGGTGATGCGGATTCTGCGGTAGAAAGGGCACTGATACAGGCTGTCGAGAACGACGTTTCCCCGAGGTTGGCCGATGAACCGGAATTTGACAACATCCCGATCTTCGACGACGAGGCTGGACGCCCTGATCCAGCACCTCGACCGGCGCCTGGGCGAGAACCTGACAGACCGGCAGCGCGAGACCGCGCAGAAGGTGAAGGCGACGGCCGAAGCCCTGAAAGCCGCACGGTCGAAGCGGCCCCAAGCGTAGAACGGTTTTCCGACCCGGCCGCCCGAGAGGCGGTTGATGCGAACTTGGCGGCGCTTGACGACATGCGGGCGCAGATCGAGCGCGACGGCGATTTCGAGATCGACATGGTGATGGAGGACGGCACCCACGTTCGCACGGCCTCTGACCTTCTGCGCTATGCCGAGGACGGCGTTGAATTTGCCGAGATCATTCAGCTTTGCGGGAGGCGGGCATGAGTTTCAAGGACTGCATTCAGGACGCGATGGACGATCCCGAGGTTTCCGCGTCCAAGGCCCACGGCAAGGAGGCGCAGCGGATTTGGGAGGAACAGGCCGCCGCCTATGAACGCCAGGGCTATTCCCGCCGGTCGGCCGAGGAAATGGCCGGCGCCGACGTGAAGGAGTACTTCAAGCGCAAGTCGGGCGACGATCTGCACCGGGCGCTGGCCGAGGCGCAGGTGCGGCAGTCGATCCAAAAGCGGGTGGCGGATCATGCCAAGCCGCACAAGTCGGCGGCAACCAGCGTCGAGCGGATGGAAATGGAAAGCCGCGGCCTGCTGCAATACGCCCGCAACCGCCTCACAAACTATCTGCGCGACCACCATCAGAACCTTCTGAACAAGATGACGAAGCCCGCCGAACAGATAAACATCGTGCGGGCCCTGTCCGGTGAGAAGGTAGACGACGCGGCGGCGAACGCGATGGCCGATTCCATTCGCAGCGTGGTCGAGGAACTGCGGTTGTTCTTCAACGAGGCCGGCGGCGTCATCCGCAAGCTGGAAAACTACGACGTGCCGCACCGGCACAATCCGTCGGCTCTGCGCCGGGCAGGCAAGAAGGCATGGGTGAACCGGCTTCTTGATGACGGCATGATCGACTGGACCGGCGTTGAGAACTACGCCACGGGCCGCCCGTTTCAGGTCGGAGAAACCAAGCCGCCGCGGGAAACGCTTGAACGGTTCCTGGGTGAGATTTGGGACAACATCGTGTTCGGCAAGGCGGGTCAGGGTCGCCGATCGCTTGTCTCACGGCGGGCCGAGGCGCGTGTCCTGAAATTCGCCAGCGCCGATAAGTGGATGGAATATAACAAGGATTTCGGTGACGGTGATTTCTTCAAGACGCTGATGGGCCACCTGAACGCGATGGCCGACGACATTGCGGCGCTGCGAACCTTCGGTGCCGACATGGAAAAGGGCATCCAGTTCGAGATTGACGTTGCGCGCGAGAGAGCGAAAGCCGAGGGCCGTTCCGAACTGGTGAACACGGTATGGGACGGATGGGCCAAGGGCATGGCGAAGGTGTTCCGAGGGCCGGGCATGGCGCCGCAGGACCGGGAAGTGATTGCCTCGCTCATGTCCACGGTGCGCCATGTGATGACGGCGGGGATGCTGGACCGGGCCATTGTCCCGTCGATCTCGGATTTCAGTTCGGCGTTTCTGACGGCCAATGCCGCCGGGCTTAACAAGGGCAACATCTTCTCGGCCTACGCGCAGAACCTGAAAGCGATGATTGCCGAGGGCCGGATGACAACGGAAATGGCGATGCAGCACCGCTGGGCCATGTCCACGCTGTCGGATGCCGGCGGCGCGGTCGCCCGGTTCCACCATGACGTTCCCGGCGCGGAATGGGCGGAAACACTGTCGTCTATGGCGATGAAGGTGCAGGGGCTATCCCAGCACACCGACAACCTTCGGTTCGCTCTGAACCTCGAATTTTGGGGGAAATTCGCGCGGGAAGCGAAGAACGGCTTCGACAGCATCGACCCGGATTTCCGCCGGGCGCTCGACGACTACGGCATCCGGGCCGAGGATTGGGAGAAATTCAGGAACGGGCCGAAATACACCGCCGGGGCGCAGGGCCGTAAACTCGACCGCAACGATCCGCTCTATCGCAAGATAGCCGATCCGTTGGAGGCACAGGGGCTTGAGACGGGCGATCTGGAAGTATGGTCGCCGGTCAACGGCGAGGCGGTCCCGGCGGCCGATTTCCTGAACCCGCATCACTGGCTTGCCAATACCGATCTGCCCCGCCGAGAGGCGATGGACATCTTCATGAAGTTCCAGGGCTTCGTGGAGGAATGGCAGGAACGGGCCGTGCCGACGAACCGCTTGCAGGCGCGAGCGATCTTCGATCCGACCGCCTACGGCATGGTGCCGGGCACCTTCGTCTACGAGGTCATGAAATCCGCCGGCATGTTCAAGAGCTTCGTCGGTGCGTTCACGATCAACCAGATCAGGCTGTTGCATTTTGCCCCGGACATGAAATCGCGGGCCACGCATGGCGCCTATCTGGTGGGGGGGATGACGGCGCTCGGGGCCGTGGCGCAGGTGACGCTGGACGTTCTGAGCGGCAACGATCCGTCGAACGTGAACCCGGTGGAAAACCCGGCTTTCTGGTGGAAGGCTATGCTGCGCGGCGGCGGCCTTGGCCCGATCGGTGACATCATGCAGGCGGGCGAGATGCGCTATGGCGGCGGCTTTTCCAGCTATCTTGCCGGCCCTGGCGTGAACCTCACGCAAGATCTGTGGTCCCTCACCTACGGCAACCTGTCGGAAGTGATGGAAGGCAAAGACCCGCGCTGGCAGAAGGACGTGATCCGCATCCTACGGCGGAATACCCCTCTGGCCGATACCCCTCTGGCCGGTCCCGCCGTGCAACGGCTGATCTTCGACGAACTGCACAAGATCATCGACCCGGAAGCGCAGAAAACGCTGCGCAAGGCCGCCGCCGCCCGCAAGAGAAACACCGGCAACGATGCCTTCTGGCCCATTGGCAGCACCCTGCCTGAACGGGCGCCGAACCTCGGGGCGATCATCGGCGGGCAGTAGTGCATAGGGCGCGGGTATCGTCTCGGCGATATTCCCGGCATGGCTACCGTCGCATCAACACCCCGCTTCACCGCCTCGACGCTCGGATCGGATACCGCCGGCCCGTTCAATGTCGGCTTCCGGCTGTTCGAGTCCGACGCCCTGACCGTCTATGTGAACGGCGAAAAGCGCGAGGATTGGACCCTTACCGCCGATCTTGACAGCGGCCATGACGATGCCGCCACGATCACTTTCGATGCATCTCTGAGCAACGGCGATATTCTCTGGATCGAGGGGTCGATGGTTCCGGAGCGGGAAACCGACTACGGGCCAACGGAGCCCCGTCTGACGGACAAGGCGAACGCGGAACTGGCGCGGGTGTGGGCAACGCTGGTTGAGACGGTCGGCAAGGCGGCAAACTCCCTTCGCACCACCACCGCGCAACCGCCCGTCGATTTCGAGGACGGCGCCGTTCCCATGTTCAAGGACGGCGTATTCCAGAACGGGCCGACGGCTGATGAAGTTGAGATGGCGCAAGGATATGCCGCCGTCGCCCAGGCGGCGCGCGACAAGGCGGCGTTGTGGGCAGAGGCAGCGGAAGATGTTGAGGTCGAGAGCGGCCAGTACTCGGCCCTGCACCACGCGGCCAAGGCGGCCACGTCCGCATCGAGTGCTTCTGTCAGTGCGGATAGGGCCGAGCTTTACGCCTCTGCGCGCGTCGATACCTTCGCAGACCTTTCCGATATAATTCCCACCGACCTTGCGGTTGGTGAGTTGGTTACAGTGACCGACACCGGCATGGTGGTGAAGCGCGTCACGTCCGGCGGTGACTACGACTACACCGGCAGCGGCGGTGTGATATTTGAGGTCATGATCGCGTCCGTGGCCGATGCAGCGGAAGCTGCGGAGACGGCGCAAGAGGCGGCTGAAACCGCGCAAGACGGTGCTGAGGCGGCGCTACAGGCGATTGTAAATGAAACTTTCGATCTTGGTCTAGCTTGGTTTGTTGACCCTACGGTGACCGGCGCGACTGCTGGCTCCGGTTCAATCTCTGATCCGTTCAGCCCTGAACATGCTTTCACTGGCGGCTCTGGTGTGATCCTTCCCGGCCACACCGTCTATCTCAGAGGGGGAACATACAAGCCGTCTGCGCATAGCCTTGCAGGTGGCCGATGGGATGGCTTTCGCGTGGGCAGCGCGACGTTCGGAGGGGAACCTGGCAATCCGGTGACATTCACCGACTACCCCGGAGAAAAAGCAGTCTTTGACGATCCGTTGACATGGGCCAGCTTGACAAATCCAATCGCCGAGTCTGGTAGAAATGTCTATGAAACCAATACGCTGACCGGGCTGTCAGGCCAGTGGGTCGGCGGGTCTTACCGCGTTGACGGTAAATGGTATCCACTAGGATCGTATAGGGTCGATAATACGTCAAAATTCCAAGCCACAACATCAATTTATGCGGATAGCGGTGACTACTACACTGGCCCTGCAGTTTGTGCGTTAAGCACCGGCGAAGTTCGCATCAGGTTGGACCCGCCATACATTGCCACAGAGAACCCATTTTTTTCGGGGGATGAATACGGTGACGACCCTGTTCATCCAGTTTCTCTCGATCCGGATGCTGCGGACCTTGCGCTGTTTCGACAAGGGCAGATATGTCTTAATATTGATGGAGATTGGATTGATTGGGTTGGAACGCAGATAGACGGGTTCTATACTCTAATCAAATTAAATGGCGACTACTGCCGCATTCTGGACCTGAAATCGAACCGCTGCCCGTACATCGGGATCTACCCGGTTGGCAATAACTGGACGATTGGAGGTGATCACTTCGACATTGACGGCAACCTGCACGAAACTGGTACTAATATTGCGTGGGGCGATATTAAGAACGGCGATGAGGTTCTTGTGCAGAACAGATGCCAAGCAATCCCTATTGCGGATATTGATGGGGGCGGGCGCATCTGTGGTAAATTCAAAATCCGCAACTTCTTTGACGGTCATGTAATTTTTCGACCAGATATTGAGATTGGCGGGCCGGTAGACAAGACACTTGTAGAAGGGCTGACAGGCCAAGCGCGCGAAAATGCTATGTGGGCGCACGCTGGTCAATACCTCAATATTTGGGATGATGCTTTTCAGATCGGGCATCGCTCACAGCGTCTGCACATCCACCACATTATCTGCAAGGGAGCAGGTCCGTCACGTGTCGGGACTGGCAGCACGACTGACTACGGTAGCGACTTCCCGAACATTCACCACTGCATCTTTGACACTAACAGCACACGTGTCATGCTTAATCGTCGGGGCCGCAACTCTACACGTGTGCCCCCCATTCCAGAGCCCGATGAGACGGGGTTCGATCTTGTCACAAAAAATGAGGCCGGGCGGTTGCACAGGCCAGTCATCAGCACTCATGGTGCAAATTCCGGCCCGAGTGATTGGCTGTTTCCTTGGGCGTTCACAAACAATACATTGATAAGTGGGGATGATACTAATGTACCAATGTTCTATAAAAATATTGCATCATTTAACTCACCTGCCGGATTGAGCCATGGCGTATTGAATAAGGTATTTAATAATCTCATTATCGACAGCGGAATAAGAATTACCAATCCTATTTCAAACAATCTTAGTTATGTAAACTTGAAAAGGATCGACACGACCATACCAACGGATATATTTGACGGTAATGCGTGGATATACGAGGAAGACCCCCCCCTGCGATTCCAAAAACTTACTACCAGCGCGGGCGATATGGATAACCAAATCACACTTTGTTCCGAATTGCAGACCGGTGCTATTCTCACAGACGTGCAGGTGTATTATCCGCCCGGCTGGGAGGCAGACGGCATCGACAAGCAGGGAGCAATTACCGACGTGATCGACCCAATGACCTATCGCCCGATTGACCCGGATATTAAGACTGGTGCGGTCGATCTGACGATGACAGGAATTGAGGGTCTTGAGTATTACAGCGCATATCGCGGAGCTTTGGCACCGTTAGATTCGCTGTGACAAAAGCAACCACGATATGCGCCCCGGTGATGGCGCGCTGGATATAGAAAAATGACCGCCGTAGATCACATTTCCGCCCCCGCGCGGGCCGTCTCATTCATCGCCAACACCGGCCTTTGGGGTGGGTCATCCGGGGCAATCCTCGGCTGGCTTTCCGGGCAATCCCTGCTGGGTTGGATAGGCGCGGGCTGCGCCGTGGCGGGCGTCGTTCTTAGCTGGCACCACAAGCGGGAATTGAGGCGGATTGAGCGTGACAGGCTTGAACTGGACCGCGCCAGATTTGAAAGGGAAAATCGCAATGGATAGATTCCCCCGCGCATTCGCGCTGCTGAGGGTTCACGAGGGCGGATACTCAAACCATCCCGCCGATCCTGGCGGGGCGACCATGAAGGGCATTACGCAGCGCACCTATGACGCTGACCGTCGCCGTCGCGGCCTGCCCACGCAATCGGTGCGCAACATCACCGATGCCGAGGTGGAGGCCATCTATCGCGGGCAGTACTGGAACACCGTTCGGGCCGATGACCTGCCGCCGGGTGTGGCCTATTGCGTGTTCGATGCCGCCGTGAACAGCGGGCCGGGGCGTGCGGCACGATGGCTGCAAGAGTGCCTTGGCGTGCCGGTGGATGGCGTGATCGGCTCAGAGACCGTCGCGGCGGCTATTGGGGCTGACTGGCTATCGGTGATCGGCACCTATTGCAACAAGCGGCTGGCATTCATGAAGCGCCTCAAGACGTGGGGCACGTTCGGCAAGGGATGGTCGCGCCGGGTGAACGAAGTGCGCGTGCAATCGCTGGCATGGGCGGCAGATGCTGACGTGCCGGAAACGACTGTCGCACCGCAGCCTAAGGCCGAGGGCAAGGAAAGCGCCAAAGCCACGGCAAAGGACGTGCTGACGGACCCCCGCGCAATGGCGGCTATTTCGGGCGCTGTAGGCAGTTCCGGGGCGCTTCTGAGCGGCAACGGGCCGGTGCAGTACGCTATCGCCGCCGTGCTGGTTATCGCGGCTCTGGCGGGCGTCTGGTGGCTGGTGAAGGGGCGGAAATGACCGGCATCTTCGCATGGCTGGCCGGAACACGCATCGGGCGGTGGGCGGCGATGGTCGGCGCGGCTGTTGCCCTGCTGGCCGGGGCCGTCCTTTTGGGGTGGTCCAAGCGCGGGCAGGTCGAGGCCGGAAAGGCGCTCAAGGGATACCAGGACACACGGAGACGGATGGATGATGCGGATGATCTTGGCGATGACCCTGCTGCTGCCCGTCGCTGGCTGTCTGAGCGTGGACGCAGAAGCGATCTGTGACGGCACCCGAGCCGACCGGACGGATCATGCAGAGGCGCTGGCCGAGGACGGCGGCGACAAGTCGGTGGTGACGGGGGCGCGGCTGCTCAAGAAACTGGACGCGGGGTGCGGACGATGAAACTTCTGGCGATCTTCCTGGCGATGCTCGGGACGGCTGCGGCGGCGCAAACGACAATGGTGCCGTGCCGTCTCATGCCGATGGAAACCACCGGGCAGGTGTTGGCAGATAACTATGGCGAGTCCCGGCAGCATGGCGGCCTGATCAACAGCGACATGGTTGCCGAGGTATGGGTGAATGATGAAACGGGCACCTGGACCCTGATGCTGATCACGCCCGACGGCATGGCCTGCATCCTCGCCGCCGGGCAGTACTGGCAAACCTACGGTCCACCCAAAAATCCGCCCAATTTGTAGGGCAGAAATCCCGCAAGGGGATGCGCGGCGGGTCGCATACCCGTCATTACAACAGCAAGAGAAAGGGCTCCATTTAGGCGCTTCCGGGCGTCAATCCCTGTCGCCCCGTCGGTCTAGTCCACCGGCGGGGCCTTCTTGTGAATACACCGGGGAAGGGAAGCGTGCCACATTGGCACCCAAAGGAGACGCAAAATGCCCGAACTTGATGACCTTTCTACAATACCAGGCGCGAACATCTCGGATGACGATTACCTGCTGATCTTCGACGTTGCGACGGGCAACTCGTACAAGATCACCAAGTCGAAACTGCTTGAGGGGATCGCCTACGCTGGCGGGGATCACAACTTCGGCACGTCTACGATCACAAATCTGACGGCACCGACGGCCAACATCTCGACCCTGAATTTCGTGACCGGCAGCGCGTCCCTTACCGCCGTGATCAAGTGGACGGGCAGCATCGACTTCGGCAGCATCGCATCCGGTGTTGACCAGTCGATCACGCAGTCCGTAACCGGCGCCCTTGTCGGGGATTTCGTCATCATCGGATTTGGGACCGGCGGTCTGAACAAGGAAGTGTCGATCCGCGCCTATGTGGCGGCCGCCGATACCGTGAAGTTCGACGTGGTGAACAGTAGCGGCGGGGCTGTTTCTGTCGGGTCCGTCAGTTTCGGGCTGATCCTGTTCCGGTTCACATGATCCGCCGTTTTGATACAATTCTGCCCATTCGTCACAACACAACTTTTCCGTAAAACCGTGTAAAAACAGATGGTTGCGAACACGTTCCGCTGACTTTTAATCAGTGGGTCGCAGGTTCGAATCCTGCACGGCTCACCACTGAAATCGCACTTGTTGACGGCTTCAACCCGTACGCGGGGTTGTCGTGTCGGGCTGATTCCCCGATCCGGGCTTCGAACGTATATCATCGGAAGATGGACACTTTTCCCGCCGTCATGACGGAGCTGCCACCCGCTCTGCCGCGCGCAGAGGCATGACCTGCAGCCGCGCGCCGGCCACGCGGACGACATCCGCCTCGATCCCGTAGATATCCATCAGGTTGGGGCCGGTCAGCACCTCTTCGGCGCGTCCGGCCGCCCTGAGCGCTCCGTCATGCAGCGCCACAAGGCGGTCGGCGAACTGGGCAGCCAGGTTGAGATCGTGCAGCGCCATGGCGATGATCGTTCCGGTGCTTGCGGCCAGGTTGCGCAGGCTTTCCAGCACCAGCAACTGATGACGCAGGTCGAGGGCCGCAGTCGGTTCGTCCAGCAGCAGAACCCGTGGCGCACGAAATACCGCCTGGGTCAGGAACACCAGCTGGCGCTGGCCGCCGCTGATCTCGTCGATCCGTCGGGTCTGCAATGCGGCTAATCCGAAGGCATCCAGCGCGCCAACGGCCTCGGCGATCAATCCGGCCGGCACCCGCATCCCGAGCGAACGCAACCGCCCCAGCAGAACCACCTCGAGCACCGTCAGCGAAGAGGTGGCACCGGTTTCCTGCGGCATGTAGGCGATTCGCGCGCCGCGCTCATCAGCGCGCAGGCCGGCACCATCCAGGCTGACGCCGCCGCTGGCCGGCAACAGCCCGGCCAGGGCCTTGAGCAGGGTGGACTTGCCAGCCCCGTTGCACCCGATCAGGGCGGTCAGTTCGCCGCCCCGCCATGTGTCGCTGAAATGGCGTATGATGGGGGACGCCCCATAACAAACGCCCAGCGCGTCGATTCGCAGGGTCACCAGTTTCTCCTTTGGCCGCGCATAATGAGAAAAAAGAGGAACGGCACGCCGATCACCGCTGTGACGATGCCGATGGGTATGACCGCCCCGGGCGATATGATCTTGGACAGGACGGACGCCGACAGCATGATGTTCGCCCCTGTCAGCGCGGCCATTGGCAGCAGCAGGCGCTGATCCTCGCCCACGGCCATGCGCGCGATATGAGGCGCGACCAGCCCGACAAAGCCGATCGTGCCCACGAATGCCACCGCGCCGGTCGTCAGCATGGCGACCACCGCGAATATCCTGATCCGCAGGCTCCGCACATTGACGCCGATCGCCGCCGCGCGCCCGTCGCCCAGCCGCAGGGCGGTCAGTTGCCAAAGGTTGGGCAGCACGGCCAGTGTTGCCAACGCGACAACGGCGGCGACAATGGGTACGTTGCTCCAGCTTGCGCGCAGCAACGAGCCAAACAGCCAGAACACGATGGCCTGCAAGACCTCGGGCGCGGCAATGTATTGTACCAGCGACTGAGCCGCCTGGAACATGAACAGCGTGGCGATCCCGGCCAACACCATCACCTCGGGGCTCATCCCCTGCATCCGGGCAAAGAAATAGACGATACCGCCCGCGATCAGGCACATGGCAAAGGCCGACAACGGGATGGTCAGCCACGGCACGACCGGCAGGGCGATCCCGGTCAGGATGACGATCGCCGCGCCGAACCCCGCGGCGGCAGAAAAGCCCAGCGTATAGGGGCTGGCCAGCGGGTTGCCCAGGATGGTCTGCATGTGCACGCCCCCCATGCCCAGCGCCATGCCCACCAGGATTGCCATGCAGGTGATCGGCAGGCGTATGTCGTGGACGATGACCCGCGTCATCGAACTGGCCCCGGACGGCGCAAAGAGCGCGTTCACCACCTCTGCAAGGCCCAGCATCGACGGCCCGGTGACGATATCGACTATGGCTAGCGACAGAAATATCACCAACCCGCCACCCAACCATATCAGGCGCCTTTGAACCAGTGCGCGATAGGACCGGTCCGCCGGCGCGGAAGGGGCGGCGGATACCGCCCCCCCCTTTGCGATGTCGTGGCTCATCCGTCCTGACCAGCGGGCAGCCGCGTCATATAGGTGCCGTGAAAGTTCATCGGCATGTAGGTCTCGAAGAACCGGTCAAGCGATGCCTGCGGGTCCAGGTCGGCAAAGGTTTCGGGATAGAGCGCTTTGGCAAGGAACTGCAGGAACGCATAGTCGAAAAGCGTTCGGTTACCGCCGTGATAGACGGCAAAGACCCGCCCATCCCTGACCGCGTCCAACTCGTTCCAGCCGGGGCGTTCCAGATAGGGACGCATCCGCGCGTGGGTCAGGTCGCTGTCGACGTTCGGTCCCATCAGGATGGCCTCGTCCTGACCGACCCAGCCGGACCCGGCCAGCAGGATCACCTCGGGGTTCTGCGACAGTACGTATTCGGCACTGAGCGGTCCCCAGCTTTCGATCTGGCCGTTGGCGATGTTGTGCGCGCCGAGCTGATCGAGAACCGCCCCCCATTGCGTGCCGGAATAGGAGTTGTCGTAGACATCCTTGCCCTTGCGGCCAAGCTCGACATAGACGCTGGGACGCTGGTCCTCGGGGATGGCGTCAAGACGCGCCTCGACCGCCTCGACAGCCGCCGCATACTCGGTCGCAAGGGTTTCGGCACGCTCGGGCTGGCCCAGGATCTGACCCAGCAAGTGCGTTGATTCGACGTGTTCTTCGACCGTCTGGGCGTTGTAGTCGAGAACGACGATGGGGATGCCCGCCGCCTCGATCCTTTGGGCCACTTCGCCAAGGGATTCGTATTGCCAGCCCGCCAGCAGGACGAGGTCGGGGTTGGCGGCGATCACGGCCTCCAGCGAAAAGGTGCCATCGCTGGTGTGGCCCACGTCGGGCAACTCGGCAATCCGTGGCATCGCCTTGACGTAGGTCTGCCATTGCAGGTTGCGCCAGCCTTCCCACGGAGCGCGCGAGATGGCTGTCACGCGGTCAAGACCGCCGGGCCCGGCCACGGCCATGAAATCTTCAAAGTAGAAGCCCAGCACGATGCGCTGCGCGTCATCGGGGATTTCGACCTGCCGGTCCAGCGTGTCGGTCACGGTAAGGGTGCCCGACCATGCGGGCAGAGAAACGAATGCCGCCACGGCGGCCGCGGCAACGCCGCGAATGATAGAATGGAACATGGATTGTCCTTTGGTTCACACAAGTCACGGACCCGCCCGGGAAACGGGCAGGCATGAAGATGTCTGTTCGTGAAAACCTAAAGGACCGGTGGTGCCCGGCTTTGCGCATCACCCACAAGGCGCAGCACCAGGTGCGGCGGCGGCGCAAGGGCAAGCCGGTGAGAGTAATTCAGCGCCAGTTCATGCCAGTCGAGCACCGTTCGCGGCGGCACGTCGACCGCCTTGCCAAAGCTGTGGCACCAATCGCAACCGCTTGAGGATTGCACCTGCTTGACCGGCGCGCCGGTGTCGAGATCGACGACCACGGTTTCGCCACCATATGACGAACACAGCTCGATCAGCAGACCGGCGGCGGGCGACGCTTGCAGGCCGCCGGCCATGGCAAACTGAACGGCAACCCATGTCAGGGCCGGAAAGATCAGCCCGAACCGCCGCCAGAATGATGTTTGCCGTTTACGCATTGGCGTGACGTCACCGCGTTGAACAGCGCCACCGCATTGGTCGCAGCTTGCCTGATCGAAGTCAATTCGCGCGAGAAAGGCGCTGCCCCGCCGCCGTTTATGGCCAGCGGGCGTTCTGCAGCACCACGCGATAGTCGTCAGCGTCTTCGAAGGTGCGTCCATTCCTGTCCCAGTAGGGATTGAACGATGGGACCGGGGCAAACCCCGCCCCGCGCATTCTGTCGACTGCCGCCTGCCAGTCCCCTGCGTCCGGGTAATACAGCACGATCAGGTTATCCTGCGTCGGCGCACGGCCTGCCGCGTGCCCACGGCGGCGCGTGAATTCCAAATGATAGGGCGCGCCCGTGAGGCCCAGCATGACGCCATCGAAACCATCGTGATCCTCGAAATGGCCAAGGACCTCGAACCCCAGCCCATCGCGGTAGAACGCGATCAGGGCGTCCAGGTCGTCTGACGGGCGGGCAAAGCGTATGACCGGCAGGTTTTCCATGTTCGACTGTCTCTTGCAGTGGTGAGTTTCAGATGCTTCCCCTGATTTTCTGATATGCAAGGGGCATAAAGCTGTCGAGCCCCCGGCATTCACAGGCCAAAGCGGACGCGCCGCAACATGTTACATCTCAGATCAAATGTTATCATAACAGTAACATTTTACTTGTGCCGAATCATGCGGGTGCTTATCTCGACCGTGCGGTCGGTTATTTTTCGACGCCGCCAGGGAGGATAGCCAGCATGTATGCCCAGATGGTCAAAAGCACCGGCAAGGGGATCAAGCCGCGCGAGGAGATGAGCGCGCAGGAACGCGCCTTTCAGGACCGGGTCGATGCAGATGAGCGGATAGAGCCGCGCGACTGGATGCCCGATGGCTATCGCCAGAACCTCATCCGCCAGATCGGCCAGCACGCCCACTCCGAAATCGTCGGCCAGCTGCCCGAAGGCAACTGGATCACCCGCGCGCCGACGCTGCAACGCAAGATGATCCTGCTGGCCAAGGTTCAGGACGAGGCCGGTCATGGCCTTTACCTGTACGCCGCCGCCGAAACCCTGGGCGTCAGCCGCGACGACCTGACCGAGGACCTGCTGTCGGGCCGGATGAAATATTCGTCGATCTTCAACTACCCCACGCTGACCTGGGCCGATATCGGCGCGGTGGGCTGGCTGGTCGATGGCGCCGCGATCATGAACCAGGTGCCGCTGCAACGCACATCCTATGGCCCCTATGCCCGCGCGATGGTGCGCATCTGCAAGGAAGAAAGCTTTCACCAGCGCCAGGGCTACGACATCATGATGAAGATGGCCCAGGGCACCGAGGCCCAGCACCGCATGGCCCAGGACGCGCTGAACCGGTTCTGGTATCCCTCACTGATGATGTTCGGCCCCTCGGACACTGAGAGCGTGCATTCGGCCCAGTCGATGGCGTGGAAGATCAAGATCGACACCAATGACGGGCTGCGCCAGAAATTCGTCGACCAGACGGTGCCGCAGGCCGAATATCTGGGCCTTACCGTTCCCGACGAGAACCTGAAATGGAACGAGAAACGCGGACACTACGACTTTTCCCAGCCCGACTGGGACGAGTTTTTTGACGTGCTCAGAGGCAACGGCCCGTGCAACACCGACCGCCTCGGCGCCCGCCGCAATGCGTGGGAGGACGGCGCCTGGGTGCGCGAAGGGCTGCTGGCCCACGCCCGGAAAAAGGCCGCGCGCAAGACCGCCGCGGAATAGGAGGAGACGCAATGAGTTCGGTCAATCCCGGCGCCCTGCCCGAGACGGACGGCAAAAGCACGCCACGGCGCAACGAATGGCCCTTGTGGGAGGTGTTCATCCGTGGCCAGCACGGGCTGAACCACCGCCACGTCGGCAGCCTGCACGCCCCCGATGCCGAGGCGGCGATCCACCACGCGCGCGACGTCTATACCCGCCGCAACGAGGGCGTTTCGATCTGGGTGGCCGAAAGCCGCCACATCGCCGCCACCGCGCCCGGCGACAAGGGGCCGTTGTTCGAACCCTCCGAAAGCAAGGTCTATCGTCACCCGACCTTTTACGACATTCCCGACGACGTGGGGCACATGTGATGGCGGGCAACGACAAGGACGCCCTGCTGAACTTCCTGCTGCGGATGGGCGACAGCGCCCTCATCCTCGGGCATCGCGTGTCGGAATGGTGCGGCCATTCCCCCGTGCTGGAAGAGGACATCGCGCTGGCCAATACCGCGCTCGACCTGATCGGGCAGACCCAGCTTTGGCTGGAATACGCCGCCGAAATCCAGGGCGAGGGCAACAGCGCCGATGACCTTGCATTCCTGCGCGATGCCTGGGATTTCCGCAACTTTCTGCTGGCAGAGCTGCCCAACGGCGACTTCGGGCGCACCATGATGCGCCAGTTCCTGTTCGATGCCTGGGCCTCGATCCTGCTGCCGCGGCTGGCGCAATCCTCTGACCCGCGGGTGGCCGAGATCGCCGCCAAGGCGGCCAAGGAGGCGGCCTATCACCTGGAACGCTCGGCCGATACGGTGGTGGGCCTGGGCGACGGTACTGCCGAAAGCCACGACCGGATGCAGGCGGCACTGGATTACCTGTACCCCTATGTGGGCGAGATGTTCCTGTCCGACGAAGGCGACGCCGCGCTGGCCGCTGCCGGGGTGGCGCCCGACCCCGCCAGCCTGCGCAATGAGTACGACGCGCTGCTGAAACGGGTCATGAACGAGGCCACGCTGGAACTGCCCGACACCCGGTTCACCCATTCCGGCGGGCGCGACGGACGGATGCATACCGAGCATCTGGGGCATCTGCTGTGTTCAATGCAGTGGCTGCAGCGCGCCTATCCGGGCAGCACATGGTGAACGTCATGGCGCGCCCCGGCGCGGATCAGATCTGGCAGTGGCTGGACGAGTTGCCCGACCCCGAGATCCCCGCCATCTCGCTGACCGACCTGGGCGTGATCCGCGATGTCGCCTGGGTGGGGGAAACACTGACCGTCACCGTCACGCCGACCTATTCCGGCTGTCCGGCCACCAGCATCATCAACATGGAAATCGAGGCCACGCTACGCCACCACGGCATCGAAAACCTGGAACTGAAGCGTCAGCTCAGCCCGGCCTGGACCACCGACTGGATCAGCGACGAGGGCCGGCGCAAGTTGCGGGAATACGGCATTGCGCCGCCACAGCCCGCCGGCGGGCCCGACCGTTGCCCGCGTTGCGGCGGCACTGACCTGGAACGGATCAGCCAGTTCGGATCGACGCCGTGCAAGGCACAGTGGCGCTGCCGCGAATGCCTGGAACCGTTCGACTATTTCAAGTGCATCTGAAAGGGGCGCCCGCATGTCGCGCTTTCACGACCTCGAGGTCACAGATATCCGCAAGACCACCCGCGACGCGGTGGTGGTGACGCTGCGCCCGGTCAACGGGGCGGCAGACCATTTCGATTTCGTCCAGGGCCAGTACCTGACCTTTCGCCGTGACTTCGACGGCGAGGAACTGCGCCGGTCCTATTCGATCTGCTCGGGGATGGATGACGGGGTGCTGCAGGTCGGTATCAAGCGGGTCGAGGGCGGCGCCTTTTCCGCCTGGGTCAACGATGAATTGCAGGTGGGCGAGGTGTTGCAGGCAATGCCGCCCATGGGCCGCTTTCACGTCCCGCTCGACGCCGCCGCCCGCGGGCACTATCTGGGCTTTGCGGCCGGATCGGGCATCACCCCGGTCCTGTCGATCATCAGGACCACGCTGAGGCGCGAACCGCATGCGTCCTTTACCCTTGTCTATGCCAACAAGGGCGTGAACACGATCATGTTCCGCGAAGAGCTGGAGGATTTGAAGAACGCCTATCTTGGCCGCTTCAACGTCATCCACGTCCTGGGTACCGACGCGCAGGAAATCGACCTGTTCACCGGGCGGCTGACACAGGGGAAATGCGCCGAGCTGTTTAGGACCGGCTGGGTCGATGTGGCCTCGGCCGACACAGCGTTCATCTGCGGACCCGAGCCGATGATGCTGGACATAGCCGCCGCGCTGCGCGACGCCGGGATGGCGGACGACCGTATCCGGTTCGAACTCTTTGCCTCGGTCCAGCCCGGACGGCTGAAACAACCGCCCCGCGCCGCCCGGGTGGAGGCTACGGGCAAGGGTACGGAAATCACGATCACGCTGGACGGGGCAACCCGCAAGGTCAGCGCCGACGAGGGGCAGAGCCTGCTTGACACCGCGCTGGCCAACGATATCGACGCGCCCTTTGCCTGCCGCGCCGGGGTCTGTTCGACCTGCCGCTGCCGGGTGATCGAGGGCGAGGTCGAAATGGCCGTCAACCACGCGCTGGAGGATTACGAGGTCGAAAAGGGCTATGTCCTGTCCTGCCAGTCCCGCCCGCTGACCGACCGCGTCAGGATCGACTATGATCAGTAAGGGGCGCACGCCATGACCGATGGGATGAGCATTTCCGACTATCTGGCCCAGGGCGGCCGGCTGACCAGCCCCGCCAACGTGCCGCCGCGCTATCGCGCCGAATTGCTGCGGATGATGGCGACCTTCGTCGACAGCGAACTGGCGGGCGCGGCGGGGTTCGCCGACCTGATCAACGCCGCGCCGGGGATAGAGGAACGCATTGCCGCCGCCCGCATCGTGCTGGAAAAGACCGTGCACGCCCAGCGCGTGCTGCGCCAGATGGGCGAATTCGGCGCCGACACGGCCCGCTATTACACCCACCATCCGTGGACAGCCCGGGACAAGCCGGGGGCCGATGCCGCACCCGGGCGCAGCGAACACGACATGCGGCTTTCGGTTTTCAACTATCCGCTGCAGGGCTGGACTGACGCGGTGGTGATGAACCTGCTGATGGGGCGCGCGGTGGTGGTGCAGTTGGGCGAACTGGCGCAGGTTTCCTATCAGCCGCTGGCAGAGACGTTTCGCGGTATCCTGCCGGTCGAGACACGCCATGCCGAATTGGCGCTGGAAGGGGTCGAGCGGCTGTTGCAGACCGAGGGCATCGAGGCGGTGCAGGCGGCGGTCACGCTCTGGTGGCCGCGGGTCGCGGCGTCGTTCGGGATGGATGCCTCGGACAAGTTCGCGCGGGTCAAGGCAATGGGCCTGCGCCACACCCCGAACGCGGACCTGCGCGCGGCATGGGAGCGGGAAACCACCGGGATACTGGCGGCGCTGGGTCTGAAAGCGGCGTAAGCGGGATTTCTGCAAGCCACGCCCATTCTTCGTTCTCACCCCGGGCGCGACCCGAGGTTCGAGATACGGGAAGAAGGCCCCGGCTCTGGCGCCGGGGCGCGAGACCCGGACCGGACCGCCGCCCCCGCCAACGGGTCTCAGACAGGCAGCGGCGCGCCATCCCCCGACGATACCTTGCCGGGGGTTTCCAGCGCCGCGCCGATCCGTTTCAGCGAGGCCGTCGCGCGCGGATCGCTGACGCGATCGCCGAACGCGGCGAGACAAGCATCCAGAAACTCCCGCACATCTTGGGGGCGGTGTGTCATCGGCAGCCTTTCCGTGTTGCCCAGCCCCATTCCTGCACGGAATGCGCCACGGCACAATCGGCCCTAAAGGCCCGGCAGCCCCTTCAGCGTCAGGTCGGCCATCAGGTCGGCGTGATCGGCGCGCGCCTGCGTGCCGGCGCCGCTGTTCCACATGTAATGCCAGTTCAGCATGCCGAAGACCGACATCGTCGCCGCCCGCAAGCGTGCCGTGTCCCCGGCCAGCGCCGGCGGCGCCAGCGCGCCCAGGATCGCCGCCAGGTGGCGCACCATGTCACGCTGATAATCGAGCAGTATTTCACGCTCGGCGGGTGGCAGGCGGTCGACGCCGTTGACCTGCACCCGGTGCTCGTTGTCTGCCCCCTTATAGGCCAGCAGGTATTCACGCAGCGTGACCCGCAGCTGCGCCTCGGGCGAAAGCCCGGCCAGGTCCAGCCCGCAGATACGGTCACGCAGGCCGCGCAGATGGGTTTCGAGGATGTCGTAAAGGATCGCGTCCTTGCTGTCGTAGTAGTGATAGATATTGGCCTTGGAGATGCCGCAGTCGCGGGCAAGCTCGCTCATCGACGCGCGGTCGAACCCCTGGGTGGCAAAGACGCGCGCCGCCGATTTCAGGATCTGCGCGCGCTTTTCGTCGTGGTCACGGGCGATGGTGCGGGCCATGATCTAGCCCCCCGTGCCCGATGCGCGTGTTGCGGTGTTCATCCGTTTCCTTCCCCCTCGTCAAAGACTGTGCCGCGCACGGCCCGCGACAGGCCACGGAACAGCGCGATGCGCCGGCCGGTCTGATCGGTGACGGTGACGTCATAGACGCCGCTGCGCCCGTTAAGGCTGGTTTCCCCGGCCGACGCGCTCAGCACACCGCCGGCATGGGCCGGCGCGAGATAGGTAATGGTGTTGTGCTGGGCCACTGTCGCCTGATTACGGCTGTTGCAGGCATAGGCAAAGGCGCCGTCGGCCAGGGTAAAGGTGACCCCCCCGTGACAGATGCCATGGCCGTTGCAATGGCGCGGCTCGACCGTCAGTTCCAGCACTGCCCGCCCCTCGTCCACCTCGACCAGCCGCACTCCCAGTTCCTGGCTGGCGGCATCGCCCTGCCACATCGCGGCGGCGGCCTTTTCCGCGCGTTCCTTCGGCGTCATGGTCATCGCCCCTGAAAACGCGGCGCGCGCTTTTCCAGAAAGGCCGACACGCCCTCGGCATAATCGGCGCTTTCGCCGCACAGCTTTAGCGCAGCGGCCTCGCGTTCTAGGTGATCCTCCAGCGAGGCGGTTGCGGCGGCCTGGATGCAGGCCTTGGACTGGGCGTAGGACAGCGTCGGCCCCTCGGCGAACCGCGCAGCCATCGCACGCGCCTTGTCCATCAGCGCCGCATCGGGCAGGCATTTCCAGATCAGCCCCCAATCCGCAGCCTGCTGAGCCGAAAACGGTTCGGCCGTCAGCGCCAGTCCCTTGGCGCGTGCCTCGCCCAGAAGGTGTGGCAAATGCCAGCTTCCGCCGGTGTCGGGAATGAGGCCGATCTTGGCGAAGGACTGGATGAAGCGCGCGCTTTCAGCCGCCAGCACCATGTCGCAGGCCAGCGCCAGGTTGGCCCCCGCCCCGGCGGCCGCGCCGTTGACCGCGCAGACCACTGGAAATTCCAGCGCTCGGATCAGCCGCACCAGCGGGGCATAGAATGTTTGCACTGTTTGCCCCAGGTCCGGCGGGCCATCCATCTTGGACGGGTCACGGTCGCCCAGGTCCTGCCCGGCACAGACCCCCCTGCCCGCACCCGTCAGCAGCACAGCACGCTTGCCGCCGTCGCGTGCGGCCTCCAGCGCGGCGTAAAGGGCACGGTGCATCTCTTCGGTAAAGCTGTTCATCCGGTTGGGACGGTTGAGGGTGATCTCAACCCAGCCGCCGTGATCAGTGGTCAGGATCGTGTCACTCATGGCGCTCGCATCTCGCTTGGAATCGTCGGAATGCATGTTGCATAGACCGGCCGGTTGGTCAATAAACAACCATATCGCCCTTTTCTGCAAGGACAGACCGCATGAGCATTCTGGATGTCGCAAGCTTTGCCGCCGGCGAATGGATCACCCCCGATGCCGGGGCGCGCAAGATCGAAAGCGCCATAACCGGCCGGGTGATCGCGCGCGCCGGGCAACAGAACCTGGATACCGGCGCGATGCTGGACTACGCCCACGGGGTCGGCGGGCCAGCCCTGCGCAAGCTGACCTTTCACGACCGTGCCCGCATGCTCAAGGCGCTGGCGCAGCACCTCAACGAACACAAGCAGGCGCTTTACGATCTGTCCTATGACACCGGCGCGACGCTGGCCGACCACCGCTTTGACATCGACGGCGGCATCGGCACGATGTTCGCCTTTGCCTCCAAGGGCCGGCGGGACATGCCCGATGGCCATGTCCTGCCCGACGGCGCGGTCGAACAGTTGTCGAAATCCGGCAGCTTTCTGGGCCAGCACATCTGCACACCGCTGCGGGGCGTGGCAGTGCACATCAACGCCTTCAACTTTCCGGTCTGGGGGATGCTGGAAAAGCTGGCGCCCGCGCTGTTGGCCGGGGTACCGGCGATCGTCAAGCCCGCCACCGCGACCTGCTATGTGACCGAAGCCTGCGTGCGGCTGATGCTGCAATCGGGGCTGCTGCCCGAGGGCGCGCTGCAACTGGTCAGCGGCGGGCTGGGTGACATGCTGAACCGGCTGACATGCCAGGATGTTGTGGGGTTCACCGGGTCTGCGGCGACGGCCAACATGCTGCGCGCGAACCCGAAGCTGTTGGAAAACTCCGTCCGTTTCATGGCCGAGCAGGACAGCCTCAATGCTTCGATCCTCGGCCCCGACGCGGTGCCGGGCACGCCCGAATTCGACCTTTTCATCAAAGAGGCCGCGCGCGAGATCACCACCAAGGCCGGGCAGAAATGCACCGCCATCCGCCGCATTCTGGCGCCGGACGCACAGGTCGGGGCGGTGATCGACGCGCTGTCTGAGCGGCTGAACAAGGTCACTGTCGGCGACCCCCGGCTGAAGGAGACGCGCATGGGGGCGCTGGTCTCTGCCGCGCAGAAACGCGATGTGCTGGAAAAGGTCGCGATGCTGGCAAACGAGGCAGAACGTGTCTTGGGCAACCCGGACGATTTCGCCATCACCGGCGAGGATGTGCAGCAGGGCGCCTTTCTGCCGCCGATGCTGTTTCACTGCACCGACCCCGACCGCGCCACGCGCATCCACGATACCGAGGCATTCGGCCCGGTCTCGACCGTCATGGGTTATCGCGATCTCGACCACGCGGTCGAACTGGCCAATCGCGGCGGCGGGTCGCTGGTTGCCTCGCTGATCACACATGACGCGCAGGTGGCGCGCGGGGTGATCCTGGGCGCGGCTGCCTGGCACGGGCGCATCTACGTTAACGACCGCGTGTCGATGGCCGAGAGCACCGGCCACGGTGTGCCGCTGCCGCACATGGTGCATGGCGGCCCCGGCCGCGCCGGCGGGGGCGAAGAGCTGGGCGGCATTCGCGGGGTCAAGCACTACATGCAGCGCACCGCGGTGCAGGGCTCGCCCGACATGCTGACGGCAATCACCGGGTGCTGGGTGCCGGGCGCCGCCACGCATGAGGGGCCGGCACACCCCTTCCGCCGGCGCTTTTCCGAGCTGACCATTGGTGAGACGCTGTTGACCGCGCCGCGCGCCGTGACAACAGAGGATATCGAGCATTTCGCCCGCTTCACAGGCGACACCTTCTATGCCCACATGGACGACGAAGCCGCCGCGCGAAACCCGTTCTTTCCCGGCCGGGTGGCGCATGGTTACCTGCTCTTGTCCTTTGCCGCCGGTATGTTCGTCGATCCCGATGAGGGGCCGGTGCTGGCCAATACCGGGCTTGATGGCCTGCGCTTCATGAAACCGGTCGTGCCGGGCGACACCATCCGCGTACGCCTGACGGTCAAGGCAAAGACCCCCCGCAACGCGGAATACGGCGAGGTGCGCTGGCGCGTCGCCATCACCAACCAGAATGATGAACCGGTCGCCGAATACGAGCTGTTGACGGTGAACGCCGCTTGAGGCGCGTCAGGGGCGAGGGTAAGCTTTGACCAACATGCAAACCTCCGGCACACAAAGCGAAATCGACCGGCTCGCCGCCTGCGGCCCGCTCCGGACGTGGTCGGTGATCGTCACCGTTCTGGGCGATTTTTGCCGCGACCGAAACGACCGCATCACCGGGCGCGCGTTGCAGGGGGTGCTGGGGCGGATCGGGCTGACGCCGGCCTCGACCCGGGTGGCGCTGCACCGGCTCAAGCGCGACGGCTGGATCGAGAGCGAACGAAACGGGCGCGACGCGGCCTATCGGCTGTCGGAAATGGGCTGGACCGAGACCGCAGCCGTACGTGGCCGCATTTACGCCCCCGATCCGCCGGCCAAGGGGGCAGTCCGCCTGTTGCTGGCCCCGCCACAGGTGGCCGCGCCTGATTTTGCCACTGTCCTGCCCGAGGGCGCGGTGCAGATTGCGCCACGCACCGCGTTGCTGGCGGGGCCGGCCCCGGCAGTGTCGCCGGATATCTGGCACGCGGAACTTACCCCCGGCGCGGTGCCCCGGTGGCTGGCCGACACCCTCCTCGGGGCAGATCTGCGCGAAGATTACGCGCGCCTGGCCGATGCCGCCGGCACCGCGCTGGGGCTGGCGGTACCGACGGATGCGGTGGCGCGCAGCGCCCTGAGGGTGGTGCTCCTGCATCACTGGCGGCGGCTCAGGCTGCGCCACGGCGATCTGCCCGACAACCTGCTGGGCGAGGATTGGGAAGGCGCACGCGCGCGCCGCGCCGTCATGGCCGTGCTGGAACGATTTCCGCGCCCCGCCCTGGACGAACTTTCCCCCTGACGCCGCTCAGGCCAGGCTCGGCAACCACAGCACGATGGCCGGGAACGCCACCAACAGGCCGATCGTCACCGCATCAGCCAGGAAAAACGGCATCACCCCGCGAAAGACATCCTGCACCGACAGGTCCGGGCGCACGCCCGCCACCACGAAGCAGTTCAGCCCGATGGGTGGCGTGATCAGGCAGAACTCTGCCATCTTGACCACCAGGATGCCGAACCAGATCGCGCACATCTCGCCCGACATGCCAAAGGCGCTGTCGGCGGCTGTCACATATTCCCCGCCATTGAGCGCCATCACCGCCGGATAGACCACCGGCAGTGTCAGCAGCAGCATCCCGATGGCGTCCATGAACATCCCCAGCACGGCATAGGCCAGCAGGATGCACACCAGGATCAGCCAGGGTGACATATGCAACGATGTGATCCAGTCGGCAAAGGCGCCGGGCAGATCGGCAAAACCCAGAAAGCGCACATAGATCAGCACCCCCCAGATGATGGTAAAGATCATCACCGTCAGCTTGGCGGTCTCGATCAGCGCCGACTTCAGTTCGGCCCAGCGCATGCCGCGATAAAGCGCCATCAGAAAGACGATGAAGGCACCGACCGCGCCGCCCTCTGTCGGGGTGCCCCAAGCATCGCCAAAGGGGTTGTAGACAAAGAATATGATGATCACCACCACCGCCACGATGGGCAGCGCCGGGGGCAGCGACACCAGCCGTTCGCGCCAGGTAAAGCCGGTGACGGGGGGGCCGACATTCTTGAACAGCACCGCGATGCCGATGATCAGCACGGCATAGATCACCGCCGAGAACGCGCCGGGGATGAACCCCGCGAGCAACAGCTTGCCCACGTCCTGTTCGACGATGATGGCATAGATCACCAGGATCGCCGAGGGTGGGATCAGACTGGCCAGAGTGCCGCCGGCGGCGACGACACCGGCCGCAAAGCGCTTGTTATAGCCCACCTTCAGCATCTCGGGGATGGCGATGCGGGCAAAGACGGCCGCCGTGGCCACCGACGCGCCCGACACCGCCGCGAACCCGGCGGTGGCAAAGACGGTCGAGACCGCCAGCCCCCCCGGCACCCAGGCGATCCAGCGCTTGGCGGCCTCGAACAGCGCCCGCGTCAGCCCCGCGTAATAGGCCAGATAGCCGATCAGGATGAAGGTCGGGATCAGCGACAGGGAATTGGCCGATACCTTGGAATGCGGCACCTGACCGGCGACCTTGACGCTGATTTCCAGCGCCTTGCCGAACCGCTCGGGCGCATACCCGAACCCGTTCCAGCGCAGCCAGACAAGCCCCACGAACCCCGCCAATGCGGCGGCAAAGGCCACGCGCATGCCAAGCACCACCAGCACCAGCATGCCACCTGTTACCCACAGGCCGATTTCAATGGGCTCCATCAGTCGTGCCCCTCAAGCTGTTCGGCCTCGGCGCGGGCGTGTTCGGCAACCGTCTGCACCAGCGGCACCGCCGCCGGGCGTTCTGTTCCCAGCACCAGCGCCCGGCCATAGGCCCAGGCCTGCAGTACCAGCCGCAGGCAGAGCACGGCAAAGGCCACCGGCACCACCAGCTTGGCCGGCCAGATCGGCGCGCTGATGTCGATGGTGCTGTCGCGGCTCCAGAGCGGCAGCGAGAAATCGAAGCTGCGCTGAAAATGCGCCCAACTGCCCCACAGGAGCGCCAGCATCAGGATCAGGATAAGCACCACCGACAAGAGCTCTGCCGCCCACAGCGCGCGGCCCCCGAGCCGCCCTATCAGGATGTCCATGCGGATGTGCCCGCCCTCGCGCTGCACGAAGGAGACGCCGAGGATGGCAATGACCGGCATCAGGAGCTCGATATAATCGACATAGCCCGAAAGCGGCGCATCGAAGAACTTGCGCCCGCCCACCGACCGCACGGCGAGAAACATCAGCGAAAACGCCGCCAGCCCGCTCAGCAGCGCAAAGACCCGCTCCAGCCGCAACAACTTCCTGTCGAGACGACTGAGCAGGCTGCCGTCCTGCAAGACGGTGGACGCGCTGGCCATGTGCCCCTCCCTCGTTTCGGTAGGCCCGGGAACGCGGCGGCCGCCCGGACGCCAGGCGTCAGGCGGCCGCGTTTCACGACGTCACTCGGCGGCGCGCGTCTTTTCCAGCGTCGACATCACCAGGTCATACAGGTCCTGCCCCGGCAGGCCCTGCGCCTTGATGTCGGCAATCCACTGCTCGCGGATCGGATCGGCGGCCTTGGCCCGGAACGCGGCAATCTGTTCGTCCGAGATCATGACTTTCTCGACGCCTTTTTCCTCAAGCACGCTGTCCCAGCGCTTGAGCAGTTCACCGTAGTTGGCAAGGTAATGGTCGATCGCCTCAGGCACCGAACTGTCGAGCGCCTCGCGCTCGGCGTCCGACAGCGCCTCGTAGGCGTCGATGTTGACCACCACCGGGCAGTTCACCGTGCCGGGGTTGAGGTTCGCCGTCCACCAGTCGGCCCGGTTGATGGTGCCAAAGCTCAGATGAGCGTGCTGGGCGAACGAGACCGCATCGACCACGCCCGATTCCATCGCCTGGTAGGCTTCGGTCGCGGTCACCGAGGTGGGCACCGCGCCCACCGCCTTGAACGCCTCGCCGATGCCGCCGGTGGCGCGCACGCGCATGCCGTCGAACTTGGCCAGCGTGTCGCGCGGCTCGCCGGTGCCGACGATGTTGTATTGCGGCATCGGCGACGTCATCACCAGCCGGGCGTTCCACTGCGCCATCTCGTCCTGCACCGCCTGATGGCCATAGACGGCATGGCTGACCGCGACCTCTTCGGTCAGGTTGCTGACGCCGAGGAACGGCAGTTCCAGCACCGTGATCAGACGGTTCTTGTCAGGATGATAGCCGGCGCAGAACTGCGCCATCTCGATCGCGCCAATCGAAATGTTGTCAAGGTTTTCGCGCGGCTTCGACAGCCCGCCATAGCTGACGTTCATGGTGAACTCGCCGCCGGTCTTTTCCGCCACCAGCTCGGCCAGCTTTTCGACATGCTCGGTAAAGGCCCGCCGCTTGCCCCAGACCGAAACGTTCCATTCGGTGGCCATTGCCTCGGCCGCGAAGACGAGGCCAAGGGCGGTGCCGAGGGTCAGTCCCATTACTTTGCGCATGTTTTTTCCTCCCGTTTATCAACTTATGAGGGCCAGCATAAACGGGATGCCCAACATGCCAACTTAAATAATTTCTGCGCGACAGGCCCCCGCTATTCAGCGGCGTCGCGGCGTGGCAGCACCCAGTCGGGGCGCGGGAAATGGCAGGTATAACCGCGGGGATAGCGCTGCAGGTAATCCTGGTGTTCCGGCTCGGCCTCCCAGAAATCGCCCACGGGTTCGACCTCGGTCACGACCTTTCCGGGCCACAGGCCCGAGGCCTCCACATCGGCGATGGTATCCAGCGCGATGCGCCGTTGTTCGTCGCTGCAATAATAGATGGCCGAGCGATAGGACATGCCGACATCGTTGCCTTGGCAGTTGGGCGTGGTCGGGTCATGTATCTGAAAGAACACCTCCAGCAGGCGGCGATAGCTGATCCTGTCGGGATCAAAGACCACCTCGATTGCCTCGGCATGGGTGCCATGGTTGCGGTAGGTGGCGTTGGGCACGTCCCCGCCGCTATAGCCCACTCGGGTGCGAATCACGCCGGGCAGCTTGCGGATCAGGTCCTGCATGCCCCAGAAACAACCCCCCGCCAGAACGGCGCGTTCCTCAGCCATCTTTTTCCTCCAGCCATTTCAGGTAATCACCATAGCCCTCTACCGCCATGTCGTCACGGTGGACGAAACGCAGCGCGGCGGAATTTATGCAATAGCGCATGCCGCCCCGGTCGCGCGGCCCATCGGGAAAGACATGACCCAGATGGCTGTCGCCATGGGCCGAGCGCACCTCGGTCCGCGCCATGCCAAGCGAGTCGTCGCGGTGCTCGCTGATATTCCCGGTGTCCAGCGGCTTGGCAAAGCTGGGCCAGCCGCAACCCGATTCGAACTTGTCGGTCGAGGCGAACAGCGGCTCGCCCGACACCACGTCGACATAGATGCCCGGTTCGTCATGGATGTTGTATTCCCCGGTAAAGGGCCGTTCGGTGCCGCCCTCCTGGGTTACGCGGTATTGCTCTGGCGTCAGCCGCGCAATGGCCTCTTTGCTGCACTTGTATTTCATCGGAATTCCCCCTGCCGTCCGACATGCCTGTGAAAAACAGATGGCACAGACTGCGGCAAATTCAACGGCATTTGCCAAGCCGGCGCAAACGAAAGACTCCACCCGGCATTGCTCCTACTGGCACAGGTGAAGGCGCTGGCGGAACTGGGGTAGGTTGCGAAATCGCGCCGTGATCGCGGCCGGGATACCCGAAGTAGCGGGCAGGGTGGGCGGCAAGCTGTCATTCGCTGCGCCCTCCACCAACGCCCACAATGCTCGATCACGTAAACTTTGAACAACCAAGACCTTGCCCCGACCTGTTTGAATGGTCGGGCCGTTGCCAAAGGGGGGCCCCTCGCAGTAGGCTTTTCGCTCACTCGAAGGGGGCGGCATGCGCAGACAGAGGGCCGCATTCGCAAGTGTAATTGGTGCCGCGGTCGTCGGCGCAATCAGTGTGGCGGGCTATTTGCTCATCCCGGATCGACCGACCCCGCAACTCCTCAACTGGACTGATGTTGAAACGGTGGCCCGGGGGAAGAAACTATACCAGCGCGAATGCTCTGCTTGTCACGGCGCGCTAGAGGGTGGAGCTTCGGCCGCCAGCCGGACTGCGGCGGAACAAGTGGCCCCACCACATGATGTCAACGGTCATACTTGGCAGCACCCGGACTTTGCGTTGTTTCAACTCACCAAGTCGGGAGAGGCCGCGGCCCTGTGCAGAGCCCTCAATCAGGCGGGAATGCCGCAGTTCGCCGATTCGCTCAGTGATCACCAGATTGTCGATGTGCTATCTTACATCAAGTCGACCTGGCCCACGCACATCCGCGCCAAGCAAGACGCTGCCAATACCCTCTACAGCGGCCAGAATACTGCCTATCGGGCTTTGCTCTATCCTTCGGAGTTCTGAAAGCCAGAGTGGGGATCCTCTGGCCATAGTGTTCCATGCAGGATCATGGGCGCACCCGTCGCGACATGGAATAACCGTTTCGGCGCTGCCCCATCGGTCGCGGTGCCCTATAGCGTACCGGTTCCGCGGTCGGTGCCGGTCGGCCGCTCAGCGGGAGCGCGATATTTCAAATGTCCGACGACGTTGTGCATACTGCGGCAGAATTTGTTGCAAACTACGGGGATTGGGTGGCTCGGAATGTTGTTGGTCGATGAAACAGATGTGCTCAAAACATCTCGGCAATGTCTGAATGGGACACGGCGGAAACAGGCTTGTGGATGGTGAAACGGGTTTCGCGGAAGCTCTGGCTTGTTATGCGCACCTCGGTCGCCGGTCCTGCGCAGGTGGGGTCGGTGCAAACCGTCTCGCGAATCGAGACAAGGCAGGCTGCACCGCTGCCAACGTGTTCTCTGATCAGCCGCTTGATGCGCTGTGTGTGCCACAAGCCTATTGCAGTCTGAATAGCGCTGCGTTCCGTCATGCCGCGCCTCGGTCTGCCCGGGTGTTCGCCAAGGGCCGCAATGCTTTGGTGACCGGATCGTGTGCGGAGACCGCGACGGTGGTCAGGCCGATGTCGGCCAATCCTGCGAGCAGGCCGGACGCTGTGCCTATGGGGATCGATGTCGTTTTCACGCCCTGTGGCGTTCTGCTGCGCAACGAAAGAGAGCCGTTGATCGTTGACAGCAAAGCGTCTGCGCCATCGGGGATGGCCTGGGTTTCGTGGTCCAAAACCAACAACTGCGGTCGGCCTGTTCGGACGCGATGGAAGAAGCCCGACATCACCTGAGATGCCTGCGCCGCGCCAAGCCCGACAGAGACCTCGATCCCGGCGTTTCGAAGCCGTTCGAAACCTCCGCCGTTCACCCGTGGATCGGGATCGTGAATGGCACAAACGACACGGCGCACACCTGACGCGATGATAGCATCCGTGCAGGGCGGGCTCTTGCCCCAATGGCAGCAAGGTTCCAACGTCACGTAGAGGGTCGCGCCGTCGGCGCTGACCCCGCTCGTGGCCGCGACCATTTCTATCGCGGCGCGTTCGGCGTGGGGGCGGCCGCCGGGGTGGGTGGCGGCCTCTGCCAGAACCGCGCCATCCTTTATCAGAACACAACCCACAGGCGGATTGGGCCAGACATGGCCGCGTGCGGCTTTGGCCAGCGCAAGGGCGCGCTGCATCCAGGCGCGATCAGAGTTGGGTTGGGTTCGGCACATCGCCATACACAGCCACCGGGTCGAACGTCTTGTGTTCTTCGAGGAAGGTCAGCGGGGCCCCTGCCTGTTCGCCACACGGCACTGCCCGATAGAAGCAGGAGCGGTAGCCAACATGGCAGGATGCTCCGGAACCGGTGATGTCGACGCGCAGCCAAAGCGCATCCTGATCGTCGTCTATGCGTGCTTCGACAACCTTCTGGACCAGACCGGAGGTCGCGCCCTTGTGCCACAGCACCTGTCGGGAGCGGCTGAAATAGTGCGCCTCACCGGTTTGGATGGTCAGTCGGAAGGCTTCTGCATTCATCCAGCCGAGCATCAGCACCTCACCCGTGGTGGCATCGGTTGTGATGCAGGGCAACAGGCCATCTTCGCCGAATTTGGGTGCGAGGTCGGTGCCTTCCTCGACCTGCTCCACAGACTGACGGGATTGAAATTCCAATTGCGACATCTCGGTCCTTTCGAGGCTCTTGTGTATAGTAATGTTATATCATAACACAACATGACTGAAAGCAGATACAAGGCTGAAGGGCGAGCCCAAAATGGCATTGGAGGACAAACGCGTTCCGGTCACCTTGTTGACGGGGTTCCTCGGGGCAGGAAAGACAACGCTGCTGAACCACCTGATCCGCGATCCCGAGGCCGGGCGGATTGCCGTCATCATGAATGAATTCGGTGATGTGGCTCTTGATCACGACCTGATCGAAGAGGCGACCGAAGAGACCGTTTTGCTGCAATCGGGGTGCCTGTGCTGTGCCATCCTGGAGGACCTGGCCAAGACGTTAGGGGCCTTGCTTGAAAAGCGTGACGCCGGGCAGGTGGATTTCGATCGCGTTGTGATCGAAACCAGCGGCATCGCCGATCCGGGTCCGATCGTCCACACCTTGGTGACGGACCGCCAGATCGCGCAGGCGTTCCGGCTGGATGGTGTCGTGACGCTGGCGGATGCGGCAACGGGTATGAAAACGCTCGACCGACAGTTCGAGGCGGTTCACCAGGTGGCCATAGCCGACCTGCTGATCCTGTCGAAGACCGATCTGGTCGATCCCTTTGACTTGACCCGGTTCGAGAAGCGGTTGAGCGGGCTTAATGCCTCGGCTCGGCGCGTCCATGCGGAGCACGGAAAAGTGCCGGTAGGAACGCTGTTCGGCCTGTCCGCGATGCACAGGGATGTGACGTCTTCGGATGTGGACAGTTGGCTGGGGATGTCGCCCAAGATGGCGGCGGAGGTGGCCAAGCCCGATCCTCTGGCCGGCCTTTCGGGGTTCTCCGCAAGATCCCCGGCTCCGGCGACCTTCAACCCATCAGTGCCGGCGACACATCACCGGCATGATCACCGGATCAGTTCTGCATCCATCGAGGTGACAGACCCCATTCCCGCCGAGGTCTTTGATTCCTGGCTGGATACGTTGATCGCGCTCAGGGGGCCGGACATCCTGCGCATGAAGGGCATCCTGCACGTTGCGGGGCTAGAGTATCCATTTGTCTTTCACGGGGTGCAGCACATCTTCGACGCGCCAGTGCCGCTGAAAACCTGGTCGGGCCGGGACACGACGAGCCGCGTCGTTGTCATTGCGCGGAACACCGAGGAGGCGGACCTCAAAGACAGCCTCAAAGTGCTCTTGATGCGGCCCGAGGAAGGGCCGGCGTCGGAAATCCTGCACGGCGGCATGATGGCCGATACCATCGACAATCCCGTCTGACCCATGCTTGCCGCTTTGGCGCCTTGCCCGCTGAAACCCACGGGAAAACGCGGACACGATCCGATGCCCCCCGATCTGTGAAAGAAAGATCCTCGAATGATCCATATCCGCCTCCCCGATGGCGCGACCCGCGCGCTTGATCCCGCCAGCACCGCCGCCGATCTCGCGTCCGCCATCAGCCCCAGCCTTGCCAAGCGGACGGTGGCGGCAATCATCGATGGCAAGGTCAGCGATCTTTCCGCGCCACTGCCCGACGAGGCGGAGGTGGAGCTGATGTCGCACGATGACCCACGCGCGCTGGAACTGATCCGCCATGACCTTGCCCATGTACTGGCTGAGGCGGTGCAGGCGCTTTGGCCCGGCACCAAAACAGCCATCGGCCCTGCTATCGAGCATGGCTTTTACTACGACTTCGAGCGTGACACCCCGTTCACGCCCGAGGATCTGCCCATCATCGAAAAGAAGATGCGCGAGATCATCGCCGCCAAGACGCCCTTCACCTGCAAGGAATGGTCCCGCGAAGAGGCGCGGCAGTATTTCGAGGCGGCGGGAGAGCCCTACAAACTGGCCCTTCTGGATGCGATCCCGGACGGCGAGCCAGTGACGATCTACCGTCAAGGCGGCTGGCTCGACCTGTGTCGTGGGCCGCATATGCGCACCACCGGCGACGCGGGCAGCGCCTTCAAGCTGACCCACGTGGCGGGGGCCTATTGGCGCGGTGACAGCAACAACCGGATGCTCAGCCGCATCTACGGGATCGCCTTTGCCGACAAGGCTGCGCTTGATGCACATATGACCATGATGGCCGAGGCCGAGAAGCGCGATCACCGCAGGCTGGGGCGCGAGATGAACCTGTTCCATTTCGAAGAGGTCGCGCCCGGCTCTGTCTTTTGGCATCCCAAAGGCTGGCGGCTTTTCCAGACGCTGATCGGCTACATGCGTGCGCGGCAGGAGGCGGCAGGTTACGTCGAGGTGAATTCGCCCGACATCATGGACCGCGCCCTGTGGGAGACCTCTGGCCATTGGCAGAACTATCGCCAGAACATGTTTCTGGCGACAACCGAGGATGACCGCGACTATGCGCTAAAACCGATGAACTGCCCCGGACACATGCTGATCTATGGGCAGGGCGTCAAAAGCTACCGTGACCTGCCGCTCAAGATAGCCGAGTTCGGCAAGGTCCACCGCTATGAACCCTCCGGCGCCTTGCACGGTCTGCTGCGCGTGCGCAGCTTCACGCAGGATGACGCGCATATCTATTGTACGCCTGAGCAGCTGACCGAAGAATGCCTCAAGGTCAACGATCTGGTGTTGTCGATCTATCGCGATTTCGGGTTCGAGGACGTGCGGATCAAGCTGTCGACTCGCCCCGAAAACCGGATCGGCAGCGACGAAAGCTGGGATCGGTCCGAAGACGCGCTGCGTACCGCGCTGGATCAGGCGGGCCATCCCTATACCATCTTCGAAGGCGAAGGCGCGTTCTACGGACCCAAGCTGGAATATGTGCTGCGGGACGCCATCGGGCGGGATTGGCAGTGCGGCACCCTACAGGTGGATTTCAATCTGCCGGAACGGTTCGGGACGACCTATGTGGCACCCTCTGGTGAGAAACTGCCTCCGGTCATGTTGCACCGGGCGCTCTTTGGATCGCTGGAACGGTTTACCGGCATCCTGATCGAACATTATGCCGGGCACCTGCCGCTCTGGCTGGCACCGGTGCAGGCCGTGGTGGCCACGGTAACAGGCGCCGCAGACGAGTGGGCAAATGAGGTCGCGACCGCATTGAAGGCCGCCGGGCTGCGCGTCGAGACCGATCTGCGCAACGAAAAGATCGGCTACAAGGTCCGTGAACATGCCCTGAAGAAAATTCCGGTCCAGATCGCCCTTGGCGCACGCGAGACGGAAAACCAGACCGTAACGATCCGACGTCATGGAACGGATGCAACGCAGACGCTTCCCCTTGCTGAGGCGACGGCCATCCTGATGCAGGATGCGCAACCTCCCCGAGGTGGCATCCGCGCTGACTGTCAGCCGGGCGCGCCTGAACAAATCGTAATATTTTGAAGAAGCTAAAGGAACCAACCATGTCAACCATCGACACCCGTCTTCCCGTAACCGTCCTTTCCGGGTTTCTCGGGGCGGGAAAAACCACGCTTCTCAACCGGGTTCTCAACAATCGCGAGGGGCGACGCGTCGCCGTGATTGTCAACGACATGTCAGAGGTGAATATCGATGCCGACCTCGTGCGCGAGGGGACCGAGTTGTCGCGCTCGGAAGAAAAGCTGGTCGAGATGTCGAACGGCTGCATATGCTGCACGCTTCGCGACGACCTTTTGAAGGAGGTGCGCCACCTGTCAGAGGAAGGTCGGTTTGACTACCTCCTGATTGAAAGTACAGGCATCTCCGAGCCACTGCCCGTGGCCGCGACCTTTGATTTTCGCGACGATCAAGGCCAGAGTCTGTCGGATGTGGCGCGGCTAGACACCATGGTGACGGTGGTGGATGCGGTGAACCTGCTGCAGGACTATGCCAGCCACGATTTCCTGACAGACCGAGGCGAATCCCTGGGCGAACAGGATGATCGCAGCCTCGTGAGCCTTCTGACCGAACAGATCGAATTTGCCGATGTGGTGATCCTCAACAAGGTCTCGGATGCGGGGCCCGAGCGCACCGATGCGGCACGCAAGATCATCCGCAGCCTGAACGCCGACGCGAAGATCATCGAAACCGATCATTCCGAGGTGGAGCCCAGTACCATTCTCGATACCGACCTGTTCGATTTCGAAACCGCTCACGAGCATCCGATGTGGGCCAAGGAGCTGTACGGTTTTGCCAACCACGTCCCCGAGGACGAGGAATACGGCATCACTTCCTTTGTCTACAACGCCCGGGCGCCATTCGACCCGGCCAAGCTGCACGCCGTGTTGAACGGCCCGCTGCCGGGCACGATCCGTGCCAAGGGGCATTTCTGGATCGCAACCCGGCCGGACTGGGCTGCCGAGTTCAGTCTCGCAGGTGCGATGTCCTCGGTTACGCCGCTGGGGCGCTGGTGGGCCTCGGTGCCGCAAGAAAGGCTGCCCAAGCATCCCGAGGCGCAGGCCGAGATCGCCCGCAACTGGGCCGAGCCCTGGGGCGACCGGCGTCAGGAGATCGTTTTTATCGGTGCGGGGCTCGACCGCGAAGCGATCTGCGCAAAGCTGAACGATGCTTTGGTCGACACCACGGAATTTGAGCCGGAAGCTTGGATTTCGCTGCCCGACCCGTTCCCACGCTGGGGTGCCTGAACTGACCCTGTATGCAACTTGCAACCGGAAGGAAGACAATGATCACATCTCAGGATCTCTTGGCAGCACGCACCATCTGGGGCGAACAGAAAGTCGCGATTTCCAAGGCATATGAAGACGACGGGCTTGACGCGGCCCGCGTCGCCGCGATGGCACATCTGGATGCGAATTACGGCTATGATCTGGGGCCGGTGATGTTCAAACCCACCATGGCCAGCGGCGAACAGACCTTTCGCCCGACCAAGGCCGGCGCGCTGGCCTATTTTTGCGGGCATTCCGACGAATACCCCCTTGATACCGGGTTCGCGATCCGAGGATGGCGCGCCATGGACAGCGTGACCTCGGCTGAGTTCATCGAGGGCGATATCGCCATGTGGATGGGCTGGATCATTCTTATCGATAAGGATGGGAACGACACCAGGGTCGACAAGAGCTTTGGCTACAAGAGGGACGCGAATGATGTGTTGCGCATCGTGCTGCATCATTCGTCCCTGCCTTACCAACCATAGGGCGGCAAACCGTGCGCCGCCTGCTTTCGAAAGGATCGTCATGACAATCGTTCAGGCCACCAAACACGTTGCCGAGAACGGGCTCCATAGCGTTGCTACGCCTGACGGCCTCTCGGCTATCCGCCGGGCGGATTGCGCCGGCGCAATCTGGGAGCGCCAGCCCTTGCCACGACTCAGGCGCTGGATCGACAATCTCGCGCCTGATCAACTCCCGAGGGCGCGGGTGGTCCTGCCCGAGGACAGGGTGTGCGATGCGCTGATGGACATCACCAACGCCTGTGGCACGCCCAAGGGCCTCGAGCGGGATTTGTTGATCAGTGACGTTTCGACGCTGGCGGCGATTTTTGCCAATGTCATGCGCGTCAGTTACCTGCGCCTGCGTCTCGACGTGGTTTGTAGCAACGCCTGCCGCAAGTTCCACATCGACGCGGTAACCGCGCGGCTGGTCTGCACCTATCGTGGCACGGGCACCCAATACGGTTTTGCCGGCAAAGGGCGCGAGCCGGACCACATCTTCACTGTGCCGACAGGATCGCCGATCGTGCTGCGTGGGACCCGCTGGCCGGAAACCCCGGTATCCGGCCTATTGCATCGTTCACCACCAATAGAAGGAACCGGTGAGACACGGCTGGTTCTCGTGCTCGATCCCGTCACGGACCCCGACGAGGAAACAGACAGGCATTTCTTGCACTGAGTGAGATACCTCTGCGACGGAACAGGTCAGGTTTGCCTCACGCTACCGTCGCCTGCCGAGTCTTGGATATTGTGATCGCAGCGAACGGCTGGTTTGGTGAACCTGCACTGCGGCGAGTCTTGGCCCGACGAATGGCCGGTGTGGGCCGAAAGCAGGCATTCTTGGTCCGGTTCGCCACACCATTCACAACCAGATGCCTACCTCATCGAGTGACAAGATGGTGACACGAGACTGCATGCACAAAAGTGACAATACCGTCAAAAGGTAACGGGCCACCGCGTAACCCACTCTGAAACCTATCGAATTACCGAGAAGGTGGTGGTGGAGCCTAGGGGGATCGAACCCCTGACCTCTTGCATGCCATGCAAGCGCTCTCCCAGCTGAGCTAAGGCCCCGTGCCGTGCGGCCCAAGGGGCCGTCGGGCGCTATCTAGGCAAACCGCGGGACGGGATCAAGCGGAAAATCCCGCCCATCGCGGTCAGCTGTCGGTGTCGGTGTCGTCGTCCGCAATGTCGGCGATATCGTCGAGCGGAACGGTGTCGTCGTCGTCTTCCAGAACGTCGTCGCCCAGATCGACGTCGACGTCGTCATCCTCCAGCACTTCGCCGTCGACCTCGGTGTCCGTTGCACGCAGTTTCTTGGTCTCCGCGTCCTCGGCATCGGCAGTGATCGTTCGGCTCTTGCCGCTTTCGAACTGCACGATCTCGCCCGTATAGGGGCTTACGATCGGGTTCTTGTTGAGGTCGTAGAAACGCTTGCCTGTGGTCGGGCAGACGCGCTTTACACCCCATTCTTCCTTGGGCATGGATGATCCCTCTTGCAACTCTCTGGCCTTGCAGATGATCCGCGCCACCTGCCATAACCAAGGCGAGGTGTCAAAGGCTTTGCGCACCCCGCGCGCACCAATCCTCAGAAGGCGCATATGGACGATCACATCCTTCCCGGCAACCCCCCTGTCGAACTGGTCCTGCGCCGGTCGCCCAGGGCGCGGCGAATATCACTCAGGGTCTCGGCGCTGGACGGGCGGGTGACGCTGACGCTGCCCCCCGGCGTGCCGGAACGCAAGGCGCTGGAATTCGCAGGACAAAAGGCCGACTGGCTGCGCCGGCAACTGAACCGTCAGCCCGATACGGTGCAGGTGGCGATCGGCACGAAACTGCCCGTCAGCGGCGTCACGATGCAGGTAGAGCAGGCCACCGGCCGCGGCGTACGGGCCGAGGAGGGCCTCCTGCTGGTCTCCGGCCCGGCCGACACCGCCCCTGCCCGCCTGCGCGCCTGGCTCAGGACCCGCGCGCGCGACAGGCTGGCCGAGGCATCCGACCGCTACGCCGCCGCGCTGGGGCGCGACTATACCCGCATCACGTTGCGCGACACCCGCTCTCGCTGGGGGTCATGCACGTCCACGGGGGGGCTGATGTATTCCTGGCGGTTGATCATGGCGCCGGCGGATGTGCTGGACTATGTCGCCGCGCACGAGGTCGCGCATCTGGCCGAGATGAACCATTCGCCCGCCTTCTGGGCCACGGTCGGGCGGCTGATGCCCGGCTATGACGCGCCGCGCCGCTGGCTGCGCGAGAATGGCGCGGGGCTGCACCGCTATCGCTTTGGCGATTGACCTGCGCGGCGTTCGTGATCACAAATAGCCCATGCTTGTCGCCCCTCGCCCCGACCCGATACCCAATTCAGCCCATGACCGTGTCTATCGCGGTTTGCGCAGCCGCATCATGCATGGCGAGCTGCCCCCCGGCCACGCGCTGACGCTCAGGGGACTTGCGGCTGAATACGAGGTTTCGATGACCCCCGCGCGAGAGGCGGTGCGCCGGCTGTCGGCCGAGGGGGCGCTGACGGTTTCCAGCTCGGGCCGGGTAACAACGCCCGAGCTGAGCAACGAACGAATCGAGGAACTCGCCGCCCTGCGCACCCTGCTGGAGGTCGAGTTGGCCAGCCGCGCCCTGCCGCGCGCCCATATCGCGCTGATCGACCGGTTGCAGACCATCAACGGCCTTATCGCCGAGACGATCACCCAAAAGGATTCGGTCGGCTATATCCGCCGCAACCTAGAATTTCACCGCACGCTTTATCTGCGCGCGCAGGCGCCGGCGATGCTGGCGATGGCCGAAACCGTCTGGCTGCAACTCGGGCCGACGATGCGCATGCTATATACCCGCGTCCACCGGCAGGAGCCGTCGCATTACCACCGTCTGATCATCGCCGCCCTCAAGGCAGGGGACGAGCCGGGCCTGCGCCTGGCGGTGCGTTCGGACGTCACCCAGGGGCTGAAGATGCTGCTTGCGTGATGGCCCGGGGCCGGCTGCCGGCCGAACGCGGCAAAGGCGTCAGGCCGCCAGCCCCTTGTCGCCCATCCTGAGGAATTTCTGACGCCGGCCCTTGATCAGGGCTGCGCGGCCCTTGCCATCGAGCGGGGAAAGCAGCTCTTCGATGGCCTTGCCCACGGAGTCTATCGTCGTGCTGCGGTCGCGGTGTGCGCCGCCCAGCGGCTCGGGGATGACCTTGTCCGCCACGCCCAGGCGAATCAGGTCCTGCGCGGTCAGGCGCAGCGCCTCTGCCGCCTCGCGCATCTTTTCTGCATCCTTCCACAGGATCGACGCACAGCCCTCGGGGCTGATCACCGAATAGACCGAATGTTCCAGCATCGCCACGCGGTCGGCCGAGGCAAAGGCCACCGCCCCGCCAGAGCCGCCCTCGCCGATGATGACGCTGACCAGCGGCACCCCGATGCCGAGACAGGTCTCGGTCGAGCGCGCGATTGCCTCGCTCTGCCCGCGTTCCTCGGCCCCCTTGCCGGGATAGGCGCCGGGGGTATCCACCAGCGTAATCACCGGCAGGCCGAAACGGTCGGCCATCTGCATCAGCCGGATCGCCTTGCGGTATCCTTCTGGGCGGGCCATGCCGAAATTGCGTTCGATGCGGCTCTTGGTGTCGCTGCCCTTTTCGTGGCCGATCACCATCACCGGGCGGTCACGGAACCGTGCCAGCCCGCCCATCACCGCCTGGTCGTCGGCGAAATTACGGTCGCCGGCCAGCGCCGTGTACTCGGTGAACAGCGCCTTGATGTAATCCGAACAATGCGGCCGCTCGGGGTGGCGGGCCACCTGGCATTTCCGCCACGGGGTGAGGTTCTTGTAGAGATCCCGCAACAGCGCCGCCGCCTTCTTGTCCAGCGCGGCGGCCTCGGCCTCGATATCCATGTTATCGCTGGTGCGCGCCAGTGCCCGCAACTCTTCGGCCTTGCCTTCGATCTCCGCCAGCGGTTTCTCGAAGTCGAGGTAATTGGTCATGCGTGCGCTCCTGCCAGTGCCGCCGCGATATATGGCCATCCCGGCGGCGATTTGCAATCAAAACGCCGCCGATGCGGCGGGCATTCAGATCAGGCCGGGCAAGACGACCGGGATCAGCGTCGCCACCAGCAGCGCCGCCATCACCCGGTTAAAGAGCCGCAGGTGGGCCGTGTCGTGCAAAAGGCGGCTGACCCCCCGGCCCATGGCCACCCAGGTCGTGGTGCTGATAACCGACACGCCGACATAGACCGCCGCCACCGACAGCACCGCCCCCAGGTCGCGCCCCGCCGCATAAAGCGTGATCGCCGACAACGCCATGCTCCACGCCTTGGGGTTGACCCACTGGAACGCGGCCGACTGCACAAAGGTCAGCGGCACACCGGCCCCGGTGGCGTTATCCTGCGGCGGGGCGGCATTGGCGATCCGCCAGGCCAGCCACAAAAGGTATCCCACGCTCAGCACCTTGAGCACGCCATAACTGGCTGGCCACAGGTCAAAGAGCTGCATCACCCCCAGCCCCACCAAAACCACCATCGCCGGAAACCCCAACCCCACACCCAACATGTGCGGCACGGTGCGGCGGATGCCGAAATTGGCGCCCGACGCCATCAGCATCAGGTTGTTGGGCCCCGGCGTCAGAACCGTGACCAGGGCAAAGGCAAGCAGAGGGGCGAAGACATCAATGTTCATGGCGCAACATTATCCTGAAATTTACAGCATGTGATTGCTTTTCATTGCTTGTTTGAAACACATTATGCAATAACTAACGCTCATGGACAGAATCAACCAGCAAATATTGCACCACTTTTCCCGGAATGGCCGGATCAGCAATCTTGAACTGGCCGACCGGGTCGGCCTGTCACCCTCGGCCTGCCTGCGCCGGGTTCAGGAACTGGAACGAAGCGGCATCATCCGCGGCTATCGCGCGGTGCTGGACCACACCCGCATGGGCGTGGGATTCGTGGCCTATGCCACGGTCGGCCTGAGAGAATTCACCAAGGCCAGCCAAGAGGCGTTCGAGCGCGCGATGGACCGCGCGCCAGAGGTGCTCGAATGCCACAACATCACCGGCTCGGTCGAATACCTGCTGCGCATCGAAGTGGCCGACATGGCCGCCTACAAGGCGTTTCATACCGATGTCATCGGCACCCTGCCGCAGGTGAACGCGATCACCACCTATGTCGTGATCGGCTCATCCAAGGACGCACGCGCCTGAGGGACCGCGCCTGCCATTCTCAGATACGGCCCTTCCACGGCACCAGCCATTTTTCGGCCCGGCGCATCAGGATGTCGATGCCATAGCCGATGACACCGATCAGGATGATGCCCATCAGCACGATGTCGGTCAGCTGAAAGCGTGACGCGACCATGATCATCATCCCCGCACCCTTTTCGGCGGCGACAAGTTCGGCCGCGACCACCGTGCCCCAGCACACGCCCATCGCCACCCGCGCCCCGGTGAATATCTCGGGCAGGGAATTGGGCATGATCACATAGCGCAACAATTGCCACTTGCTGGCCCCCAGCGAATAGGCCGCGTGCACCTTGGAAATGGCCACCCCCGATACCCCGGCGCGCGCCGCGATGGTCATGATCCACAACGCCGCAAGGAACAGCAGGATGATCTTGCCGACCTCGCCGATCCCGGCCCAGATGATCACCAGCGGGATCAGCGCCAGCGGCGGCACCGGGCGCATGAACTCTACGATCGGGTCGAACCAGCCGCGGAACCAGTCGCTCAGCCCCATGGCAAAGCCCAGCGGGATACCCACCAGCGCGCCAAAGAAAAAGCCCACGACCACCCTGAAGAGCGACCAGTAGAGATGCTGCCAGAGAGTGAAGTTCTGATAGCCTTGGCTGGCGATCTCGCCCACGCGGGCGACCACCGCCTCCGGCGGGGGCAGCCAGATCGGCTCCATCTGCAGGCCGCCATCGGGTGAAAAGTTGAGCGACCCCTTGGCGGTTATCGCAACGGTTCCGTTGGCCACCTCGATGCGGTCGCCGGGGCCCGCCGGCTGGCCGTCGATTGCCACAATTCTTGCGCCGTCCTTGCGGGTGATCCCGTCGTTCTTGTCCATCAGCAACAGCTTGGACCGCCACGCACCGACCTCCAGCGCGTCGTTGCGGGCGAACCCGTCGCCGGGGGCGACCTCGGGCGGCTCGACCTCTTCACCAACCCGAAAGACCCGCACCAGAACCTCGGCATCGTCGCGGGCGCCATCGGGCGCCTCCATCGTGTAGGTAAAGCTGGTATCGCCCACGAACGGGCCGGGCGCATGAAAGGGCACCCATTGCGACCCGGTGAACGCCCCCCACAGCAGAAAGATGGTCAGCACCGAGATCACACTCGCCCAGCGGTCGGGCCTGACCGCGCTTTCGTCGCCAAAGGTCACGGTCTTGAGCGAGGTGAAATCATGCCGCTCCATCAGCCGGCGCAGCCCCATGCGGACGGCGACGAAGGCCACGACGAAGATCGCCACATATATGATGAGGATGATCATGCCGGCTCCTCCTCAGACCGGCCCATGATCTCTTCTTCCATGTCCCAGATCATCGACAGGATTTCCTCTCGCTTTTCGGCGAATTCGGGATGTTTCTTGACCTCGCGCAGGTCCTTGCCCACGCCCATGTCGGCAAAGGGCAACCGGTATTCGCGGTGAATGCGCCCCGGCCGCGGCGCCATCACCAGCAGGCGTTCGCCCAATAGCAACGCCTCTTCGACCGAGTGGGTGATCAGGATGATGGTCTTGCCGGTCTCCTTCCAGAGCTTGAGCACCAGCCCCTGCATCTTTTCGCGGGTCAGCGCATCCAGCGCGCCCAGCGGTTCATCCATCAGGATCACATCGGGATCATTGGCCAGGCAGCGCGCCAGCGCCACGCGCTGCTGCATGCCGCCCGACAGCTCATAGACCGACTTGTCCTTGAAATCCTGCAGTCCGACGACCTCAAGCAGGTGATCGACCGTGCCGGCCCAGTCCGACTTTTTGCGCCCCGCCATGCGGGGGCCAAAACTGACATTGTCACGCACGCTCATCCATTCGAACAGCGCGCCCTGCTGGAACACCATGCCGCGTTCGGCATCGGGGCCGGTAACGCGGTGCCCTTTCAGCACCACCTCGCCATCGGTCGGCGCCAGGAAGCCGGCGAGAATGTTCAGCAATGTCGTCTTGCCGCACCCCGAGGGGCCCAGCACGCTCATCAATTCGCCGCTTTCGATCTCAAGCGATATGTTCTGCAGGGCCTGCACATGGCCGCCATTCGGCAGATCGAACCGCATCGAGACATCGGCTATGGAAAGGTTTTCCATCCCTGCCCCTTTTTCCGTCCTGTCGTATTGCATGAGAGTCCGAAACCGCGGGCCCGGTCCGGACCCGCGGCAAAACCCCCGACGGAATTACATGCTGGACGCCTGTTCCAGCGGGCCGGTGTTGACGCTGCTTTCATACGTGTCGAGCGCGGCGTCGATGCTGCCGGCCTCGACGAACACGTCGGCCACGCCTTTCATGAACTCCTGCGCGCCGCCGCCCAGCCATTTTTCAGTCAGCTGCTCATCGACGGGCGGAAAGACGAAGGTGTCGATCGTGGCTGCAGTCGCGTCCACGTCCATGCCGCTGTCCTTGGCGATCACCGGCAGCATCATGTCGCGGTTGGCCGGATCGGCCCACATGGCGTTGGCCTTGGCGGTCACCGCCAGAAAGCTGGACACCACCTCGGCGTTTTCGGCCACATAGGCGGCCGGCCCGCTGGTGACGTCAAAGACAAGGATGCCGACCTCCTCCTTTTCGGCCCCGGTCAACAGCACGTTGCCATGTTCCAGCGCCCGGCGCAGGCTGCCGCCCCAGCCGCAGAACAGGTCGATCGCGCCCTGCGCGATGGCCGCCGCCCCCTCGGGCGGGGCCATGTTGACCACGTCCATCGACGAGACATCGACGCCGAAATGGCTCATCTGCCTGAGAAAGCCATAATGCGCGGCGGTGCCCAGCGGCACGGCGGCCTTCTTGCCCTCCAGCTCTTTGGCGCTGTCCTTGTCGATCTCAAGATCGGCGCGCACGACGCAGTTGTCGTTGTCCGAATAGCTGACCGCCACGTCGAGGATCTGCAGATCCTGCCCCGCGCTGGTGGCCACGACGAAGGGCGGCACGCCCTGGCTGACGACAAGTTGCACGTCGCCCGACGCCATCGCCGCGCTCATCGCGGTGCCGGTGTCGAAAGCGCGCCAGTTGACGGTGACACCCATTTCCTCGTCATACATGCCGGTCGCCTTGGCGTACTGGAACGGCATCGGCCATTCGAGGAAATAGCCAACGGTGATCTCTTCGGCAGTGGCGGCCGTCGCACTGGCCAGCACCGCGGCCGAGGCGGCGATAGAAAGCAATCTGGATGTGAATTTCATCTGGTCGTTTCTCCCGTTGGGTGCGGTCGCATTTGTTGATTGGCCCTGGCGCGGCGTCCGATGCGACCTTTCGGACATGTTCGCCGCGCGCGGTTTGTCGGCATCAGGTCTTCCATCCGAAACGATAATCGGATTCCAATCAACGGTTTTGTCGCCGCTCGGAGTTGGTTTTCAGCTATCGTGAAAACGGATTTCATCAATAAAGCCTTCTACTTCTGCGATCTTTCGGGTGGGCGGCGCATACTCGGCTTTCTGAGATACCTGGTTTGGACCTAAACAAAACCATCAATTGGACCTAACCGAAACCGCGCATTCGGGGCTGAGATGACAAAGAACCAAACCGCAGGCGCCTGCCTGCAGCCCGACCGCGCCCGGCCGGGGCGAAACTGATGGAGCATCGCGATGGACGGCAACATTCCCAACGACATCGAAAAGGTGGTCAACGCAGACCGCGCCCATGTCTGGCACCATCTTATTCAGCACAAGCCCTTCGAAACCGGCGCCCCGCGCATCATCGTCGAGGGCAAAGGCATGCGCGTATGGGATCAGAACGGCAAGGAGTTCCTCGATGCCGTCTCGGGCGGGGTATGGACGGTCAATGTCGGCTACGGGCGCGAACGCATTGCCAACGCCGTGCGCGACCAGCTGGTCAAGCTCAACTATTTCGCCGGCACCGCGGGTTCCATCCCCGGCGCGCAGTTCGCGGAAAAGCTGATCTCAAAAATGCCGGGAATGGCGCGTGTCTATCAGACCAACTCCGGCACCGAAGCGAATGAAAAGGCCTTCAAGATGGTGCGCCAGATCGCGCACAAGTTCCATGGCGGGCGCAAGTACAAGATCCTCTACCGCGAGCGCGACTATCACGGCTCGTCCATCGGCGCGATGTCGGCCGGCGGCCAGGATGAACGCAACGTCCAGTACGGCCCCTTTGCCCCCGGTTTCGTGCGTGTGCCACACTGCATGGAATACCGCGCCCAGTGGGACCTGTCGGGCGAGGAATACGGCATCCGCGCCGCCAACGCCATTGAAGAGGTGATCCTTGCCGAAGGGCCCGACACGGTGGGCGCGCTCTGCCTTGAACCGGTCACCGCCGGCGGCGGCGTCATCACCCCGCCCCCGGGTTACTGGCCCCGCGTGCAGGAAATCTGCCGCAAGTACGACATCCTACTGCATATCGACGAGGTGGTGTGCGGCGTCGGGCGTACCGGCACCGAATGGTTCGGCTACCAGCATTACGGGATCGAGCCCGACTTCGTGACCATGGCCAAGGGCGTCGCGTCGGGCTATGCCGCCATCGCCTGCTGCGTCACCTCGGAACGTGTGTTCGAGATGTTCAAGGATCAGCCCGAGGACCCGCTGGACCACTTCCGCGACATCTCGACCTTCGGCGGCTGCACCGCCGGGCCGGCAGCGGCGCTGGAAAACATGAACATCATCGAGGAAGAAGGCCTGCTTGAGAACACCACCGAAATGGGCGTCTACATGTTCGACCAGTTGCGCGGGCTGCAGGACCGGCACGCCGTCATCGGCGATGTGCGCGGCAAGGGGCTGTTCCTGGGGGCAGAGCTGGTCACCGACCGCGCCAGCAAGGACCCTGTGTCGGAGAAGGAGGTCGGCGCCGTTGTCGCCGCCTGCGCCGCCGAGGGCGTGATAATCGGCGCCAGCAACCGCTCGGTTCCGGGGTTCAACAACGTGCTGTGCTATTCGCCCGCCCTGATTGCCAACCGCGACGACATCGACCAGATCGTCGACGCCACCGACAAGGCGCTGGCCAAGGTCTTTGGTTAACCGTTAGCGATTGGCATTTCAGCCAACGAAAAGGCCGGCGCGCTTGCTGCGTGCCGGCCTTGTTCTTTGTCGCCTGATCTGAACCGCCCCGCCTCAGACGATCGGCAGGATCACGATCTCGACCCGGCGGTTTTGCGCGCGCCCCTCTTCGGTGAGGTTCGAGGCAACCGGCTGATCCTCGCCACGGCCGATAGTTTCGATCCGGCTGAAGGCGACGCCGCCATTCATCAGCACATCGGCAACCGCGTTGGCGCGGCGTTCGGACAGGCCCTGGTTATAGGCGGCGCTGCCGGTGTTGTCGGTGTGGCCCAAGACCTGCACCCGCGAGTCGGGATATTTCTGCAGGCTCTGCGCCACCGTCAGCAGGTCGGCGCGCAGCGTGCTGTTGACGGCAGAACTGTCGACGGCGAACAGAATATCCTGCGGCATGGTCACGATCAGCCGGTCACCGGTGTTGGTGATGGCGATCTGCTGGTTCTCCAGGTCGCGGCGCAGGTCCGCCTCCTGCCGGTCGAGGAAGCTGCCGGCCACGGCGCCGCTCGCGGCCCCGGCGATGCCGCCCACAACGGCGCCCTTGCCCTTGTCATCGGACACCAGCGCGCCCAGCCCCGCACCCAGGATACCCCCCAGCAGCGCCCCCTGCTTGGTGTTCTGGTTGGGGTCGGTGCCGCCCAGCTGGGCCGGGTCGGTACAGGACGCAGCCGCCAGTAGCGACATGCCTGCCAAAATCAGGATGGGGGTGCGTGCTCGGATCATCGTGGTGCCTCTCATGCTATGCCCGGTCTTTCGCGGCTTTTCCCGATAATAGGCGCGATCTTGCCCGTTCCCAAGACCAAAGCCCGAATATATCGGCGCAATCCCGCCCAAATTCAGGCGCGCATCCCGAAAATCCGCCGTCAGGCGCCGCTTGCGGCGGTTTCGGCCCCTGGTATGGCCGCGTCTGCGCGCGCCGCCTCCCACGCCAGCATGGCGCGCTTGACCGGCAGCCCCCAGTGATAGCCGCCCAGCCCGCCCGATTTGCGCAGCGCCCTATGACAGGGGATGAGGAAACTGATCGGGTTGCGCCCCACCGCCGTGCCCACGGCGCGCACTGCGCGCGGATGGCCGATGGCGCGGGCGATCTCGGAATAGGTCGTGACCTGCCCCGAGGGCACCGCCAGCAGCGCCTCCCACACCTTGATCTGAAAGGGCGCGCCGATCAGGTGCAGCGACATTTCGCACCGCTGGCCGGCCCCGTCGACAAAGGCCGCCGCCACCCAGTCGCGCAGCGGTTCGGGGTCTTCGACATATTGCGCCCGCGGCCAGCGCCCGGTCAGGTCGGCCAGCGCCTGCGCCTCGCCCACCTCTTCGGCGAATGCGATGGCGCAGATGCCCCTGTCTGTGCCCATCACCAGCGCCCGCCCGAAAGGCGTGTCGAACCAACCCCAGCGGATGATCAGCCCCTCGCCACCCCGGGCATAGTCGCCCGGGCTCATCGCCTCCCAGCGCAGGAACAGATCGTGCAGTCGCCCCGACCCCGACAGCCCCACCTCATGCGCCGTCGCCAGCGTGGTGGACCGCTCGGCCAGCAGCGCCTTGGCGTGGCCCAGCGTCAGGTATTGCTGGTACCGTTTCGGAGACACCCCTGCCCATTGCGAAAACAACCGCTGGAAATGGGCCGGGCTCATCTGCATTTCGGCGGCAAGATCGCCCAGCGACAACGTACCTCCGGCACGGTCGATCCGGTCGATCGCACGACGCATGACCTGGTAATGATAGCTCGACTGCGGTTCGGCATTCATCGCGGCATCCCCTCTTTCACCACCAAATCTAACGTGCCGCCCGGCACCCCGCGACCCGAATATTGCGCATTGGCGCGAATGCGGGCATGACAGGCGCCATGGCCAGCCAGCTCGACTATCACGCGATGCGCGAGACCTTCGCGCGCTTCAAAGCCGCCGACCCCGAACCCAAGGGGGAGCTGGAGCATGTCAACGCCTTTACCCTGCTGGTCGCGGTGGCACTGTCGGCTCAGGCAACCGATGTCGGCGTCAACAAGGCCACGCGCGCGCTGTTCCCCATCGCCGACACGCCCGAAAAGATGCTGGCGCTGGGCGAAGAAGGGCTGACCGAACATATCCGCACCATCGGGCTGTACCGCAACAAGGCTCGCAACGTGATCAAGCTGTCACGCATCCTGGTCGATGAATATGGCGGCGACGTACCCAATTCCCGCGCCGCGCTGCAATCGTTGCCGGGGGTGGGACGCAAGACCGCGAACGTGGTGCTGAACATGTGGTGGCACCACCCGGCGCAGGCGGTCGACACCCACATCTTTCGCGTCGGCAACCGCACCGGCATCGCCCCGGGAAAGGACGTGATCGCCGTCGAACGCGCGATAGAGGACAACGTGCCGGTGGATTACCAGCTGCACGCCCATCACTGGCTGATCCTGCATGGCCGCTATACCTGCCGGGCGCGCAAGCCCGCCTGCGGCACCTGCATTATCCGCGATCTCTGCCAATACGAGGACAAGAATTTATGACCCGCTACCAAGCCGTTGGCATCGGCAATGCCGTTGTCGATATCATCTCGCCCTGCGACGACCGCTTTCTCGCCCGGATGGGCATAGAAAAGGGCGTGATGCAGCTGATCGGCGCCGAGCGCGCCGAATTCCTGCTGGAAAACATGCAGGAGCGCCGCCAGGTCGCCGGCGGGTCGGTGGCCAACAGCATCGCCGGGCTTGGGGCGCTGGGGCTGTCCACCGCCTTTATCGGGCGGGTGTGCGACGACGAGACCGGGCGCAGCTATGCGGCCGATATGGCCGGCACCGGCACGGAATTCATCAATGCGCCCGCCAACGGGGGCGAGTTGCCGACCTCGCGCTCGATGATCTTCGTCACCCCCGATGGCGAGCGGTCGATGAACACCTACCTTGGCATCTCGACCGAGCTGGGGCCGGACGACGTCAACGACGCCGTGGCCGGCAACGCCGGGCTGCTGTTTCTTGAGGGCTATCTCTTTGACAAGGACAAGGGCAAGGCGGCGTTTATGTCGGCCGCGCGGGCGGCGCGCGCGGGTGGCGGACAGGCGGGCATCACCCTGTCCGACCCGTTCTGCGTCGACCGGCACCGCGATGATTTCCGCGCGCTGGTGCGCGAGCTGGATTTCGTGATCGGCAACGAACACGAATGGAAATCGCTCTACCAGACCGAAGACCTGGGCGCGGCGTTGGAACGGGCGGCAGAGGAGAGCGGCACCATCGTCTGCACCCGCTCGGGCCACGACGTGGTGCTGGTCGAGGGCGGCAAGACGGTGACAGTGCCGGTGCAGACCGTCACCCCCATCGATGCCACCGGCGCGGGCGACCAGTTCGCTGCCGGTTTCCTGTATGGCATGGCCACCGGCAAACCGCTGGCGGTTTCGGGCCGCATGGGCTGTATCGCCGCGGCCGAGGTCATCGGCCATTACGGCGCGCGCCCCGAGGCCAGCGTCAGGGACATGTTCGCGGCCGAAGGCCTGATCTGACCCACGGCTTCCCGTTTTTATCCCATTGAGAATGCCCTGGGGTGAATTGCCCATGGTACCACCAGGGGCAAGAGTGGCAGCACCCTTGCCCCTCGGACGCTATTCACCCAGCTTGGCGTGCACTTCTTCCAAATCGATCTCTCCGGTCGGCATCTTGTTGGCCGGGTTTTCGAAATCGTATTTGAACAGCTCGAAATCGCGCTTGTAGATTTCATAGACCAGGTGCATCGACAGGTCGTCAAAATAATCCTCGACCGGATGCGCGCGCTGTGGCCCGTGGCCGGCGCTTTCGTTGAAACGCGGAATTTTCTTGAGATCGACCTTTTTCGGGGTCTCGACGGCGTCCAGCACCTCTTGCATGCCATCGTTGAACTTTTCGGTCCAGAAGATGGTGTTGTAGCGTCCGCCATTGACGATGAACGTCGATACATGCCCCGACATCGCCGACCAGTGGATGTCGGGATCCATCGGGCGGCGCCAGCGGATGGTGTCGCGGGCGAACAGCAGAAACCGGCGAAAGCTGCGGATCTGGTCGAATTCCTGCTTGCCGTCCTCGCCGCCGACCTCGATGCCGTATTTCTGGATCAGCAGCGGCACCAGCTTGCCGCGATAGCGCCGGCCGTTGCGCTGAATACCACAGATCTTGTCGAAAAAGCTGGACAGGATGCGCGTGTAGGGATTGCGCACGCAGGTAAAGGCATAGGTGTCCTGTGCCTGCACATTGGCGCGGATCAGGTCCTGGCTGTCCTCGCGCGCCCATTTGTGCAGCCCGTTTTCGGCATCGTGAATGTCGCCGTCAAAGAACTCGCCGTGATCGGAATAGTACAGCACCTGCCCGATCGTGGAACAGGCGCATTTGGGCACCACGCGGTAGATGACGCTTTCGCTTTCGGTCATCCATGTGCCCGGGAATCCGCCCATTTCTCGTCTCTCCTGCCTCAGCCAGCCCTGTTATTCGGACTCAGGATTTGTAACCCGTAGAAAACCCGCGCGGAAGGAGGTTTCTTCAATCCGCGTTCATGGCTATCAATGTAAACAATAAAGACAAATCGGGGTAGGCCGTTTCGCGCATGGCAAGAATCGCGTTCATACTGCTGTGTCACAAAGACCCGGAGGCCATCATCCGCCAGGCGCGGATGCTGACCGCCGCAGGCGACTATATGTCGATTCATTTCGACGCCCGCGCCCGACCAGAGGATTTCAAGCGGATCAAGGACGCGCTGGCCGACAACCCCAACGTCACCTTCGCGCGCCGCCGTGTTCGATGTGGCTGGGGGGAATGGTCGCTGGTGCAAGCAACGCTGCACGCGATCGAGGCCGCGACCAAAAAGTTTCCGCGCGCCACGCATTTCTACATGCTGTCGGGCGACTGCATGGCGGTGAAATCCGCGGCCTACGCGCATGATTTCCTGGATGCCGAAGACGTCGATTACATCGAAAGCTTCGATTTCTTCGAAAGCGACTGGATCAAGACCGGGATCAAGGAAGACCGGCTGATCTATCGTCACTATTTCAACGAACGCACCCAGACCCGGCGTTTTTACGCCGCCTACAACCTGCAAAAACGGCTGGGGCTGTCGCGCGCCATTCCCGCCGATCTGCAGATCCAGATCGGCAGCCAGTGGTGGTGCCTGCGCCGCCGCACCGTCGAAGCGATTTTGGATTTCATCCGCCAGCGCCGCGACGTGACGCGGTTTTTTCGCACCACCTGGATCCCCGACGAGACGTTCTTTCAGACGCTTGTGCGCCATCTGGTGCCCGAAACGCAGATCCGCACCCGCACCCTGACATTCCTGATGTTCACCGATTACGGGATGCCGGTGACGTTCTACAACGACCATTACGACCTGCTGCTCAGCCAGGATGCCCTGTTCGCGCGCAAGATCAGCCCCGAGGCGACGGAACTCAAGCAGCGGCTCGGCACGCTTTACGCCGACGGCAACGCGACATTCCAGATTTCGGGCGAGGGGCGCAATCTTTACAACTTTCTCACCGGGCGGGGCCGCATCGGCCGCCGCTTTGCCAGCCGCTTCTGGGAAGAGGAAAGTACCCTGGGTCGCCGGCGCGAGCTGATGATCGTGATCTGCAAGAAATGGCACGTCGCCAAACGCCTGCTGGGGCGGATCAAGCACGTCGCCAACATGCCCACCATCGACTATCTCTTCAACGAAGAGAACACGCCGCTGCCCGATCTGGGCGGCATCCAGTCGACGCTGGAAAAACGCCACCGCCATCGCCGGGCGCTGATGCGCATGCTGTTCGACTATTTCGAAACCGACCGGCTGATCATCTGCCTGGACCCCTCCAACCTGGACCTGATGCAGGATTTCGCGGGCGACCGGGCGACGACACGCATGCTGGAGGTGCAGTGCACCTTTACCGACAGCTACCTCATCGGCCATTGCAAAAGGGTCGGCCTGGCCGGCGAACAGACCTCCGACGCGACATGGGAACGGCTGCTGCCCACCGTGCGCGGCGACATGATCTATGAACGCGATCGCATCCGCGATGCCGAGTTCGAAAACCACATGATGATCAAGGAATGGGATACGCCCGAGGAAAATGCGCCCCAGATCGCGCAGTTCCTTGATATCCCGCCGGAAAAGGCGCTAGAGATCACACAGACACCTGAATTGTTTGCTGATTAAGGCCGATACCTCATGCCATACGTCTATGATGACCAGAACGTCTTTGCCAAGATCCTGCGCGGCGAGATACCCAACGATACCGTGCTGGAGACCGAGCACACGCTAGCCTTCAACGACATCCAGCCGCTGGCGCCGGTGCATGTGTTGGTCATCCCCAAAGGGGCCTATGTGTGCCACGATCATTTCGCCGCCGACGCATCCGATGCGGAGCTGGTCGATTTCATGCGCGCCACCGCCAAAATCTGCGGCATGACCAAGGTCAGCCCGGGCGATGGCGGCGACGGTTTCCGCGTGCTGGCGAATGCGGGCAAGAACGGTTTGCAGGACGTGCCGCACTATCACCTGCACATCCTTGGCGGCTGCAATCTGGGGCTGATGCTGCCCAAGACCTGAGGCCACGGCAGGACATCGCCACCAACGGCGCGGCGGCATCTTGCCGCCACGACTCCTGCCCCCATATCCCAGCACATGCCCCAGCAACCGGATCTTGCCCCCATGTCCCTGCGCGCCAGGGTCGGCACCCTTGTCGGCCACCCACTGTTTCGGAACTTCATTCTCGGCGTCATCCTGTTCAACGCCGCCGTCCTGGGGCTGGAGACATCGCAAACCGTGATGGCGGCGGCGGGGCCGGTGATCGAACTGCTCGACCAGATCTGCCTGGCGATCTTCGTCGCCGAGATCGCGCTCAAGCTCTTTGCCCGCGGGCCGGGCTTTTTTCGCGATGGCTGGAACATCTTCGACTTCGTGATCGTCGGCATCGCGCTGGTGCCCGCCGGTCAGGGGCTGTCGGTGCTGCGCGCACTGCGCATCCTGCGGCTGCTGCGGGTGCTGTCGGTCACGCCCTCGCTGCGCCGCGTGGTCGAAGGGCTGATGAACGCCCTGCCTGGGATGGGGTCGGTCTTTCTGCTGATGGGCCTTATTTTCTACATCGGCTCGGTGATGGCGACCAAGCTCTTTGGTGCGGCCTTTCCCGACTGGTTCGGCACCATCGGGCGGTCGGCCTATTCGCTGTTTCAGATCATGACGCTGGAATCCTGGTCGATGGGCATCGTCCGCCCGGTGATGGAAACCTATGCCCACGCCTGGGCGTTCTTTGTTCCCTTCATCCTGGTGACCACCTTTGCAGTTGTGAACCTGGTTGTCGGCCTCATCGTCAATTCGATGCAGGACGCCCACCATGCCGAGGACGCCGAGCGCACCGACACCTACCGCGACGACGTGCTGACACGGCTGGAACGGATCGAGGAACTGCTGGCAGAGCGGCGCCGGGACTGACCGAAACCGTCAATCCGCCCTGGTCAGTTCCAGGAACACGTCCTCAAGGTCGGCCTGTTCGGTGCGCACATCATTGATGCGCACCCCGGCGTCGCGCACTGCGGCCAGCACCTCTTCGGCGCTGGTGCGGCTGGTCTGATAGGTGATTGCCAGCGTTCCGTCGGCCTTGGCCTCGACCTCCAGCCCCTCGGCATGAGGCAGGCGTTCGGGCGGCTCCTCGGGGCGGATCAGCATGGTCTTGGCGTCAAAGCGCCCCAGCAGGGCCTGGGTCGTATCCTGCGCCACAAGCTGGCCGTGGTTGATGATGGCGATCTGGTCGCACATCTCCTCGGCCTCTTCCAGGTAGTGCGTGGTCAGAACGATGGTCATCCCCTCGGCGTTCAGGCGGCGGACATTGTCCCACAGCATTCGGCGCAATTCGATATCGACGCCCGCTGTCGGCTCGTCCAGCACCAGCACCGCGGGGTGATGCACCAGTGCCTTGGCCAGCAGCAGCCGCCGGCGCATGCCCCCGCTCAGCGTGCGGGCATAGGCGTGGGCCTTGTCCTGCAGCCCCACCAGCGCGAGAATCTCGTCGGTGCGCCGCTGCGATTTCGGCACGCCATACAGCCCCGCCTGCACCTCAAGCGCCTGGCGCGGGCTGAAAAACGCATCGAGGTTCAACTCTTGCGGCATCACCCCGATGGCGGCGCGGCTCTGGCGCGGGTTCACGTCCTGGTCGAACCCCCAGATCGTGACCTTTCCCGAGGTCTTGACCACCAGCCCCGCCAGGATGTTGATCAGCGTCGACTTGCCCGCCCCGTTGGGCCCCAGCAGCCCGAAAACACAGCCGGCGGGTATCGTCAGATCAATCCCGCGCAGCGCATGTTTCTCTGGCTCGCCCTTGCGCCCGCGATAAACCTTGGTCAGTCCTTGGATTTCGACTGCGTTTCCGCTCATGGCCGCTCTTGCCCCCGCGCTTGCGATCGCTCATATTCGCACCTAGATGACCGGAGCGGAAAAGGAAACTGCCAGATGGTGACAAAGGCCCCTGAAACCCGGATCGCCGACAGCTACCGCATCGCCTGCGACGGCGGCGAGGGCGCGTTGGGGCATCCGCGTGTCTGGCTGTGGATTCCGCGCGAAACCGGCTGGGTCGAATGCCCCTATTGCGACGCCCGGATCATCCACCGCGATTTCGAGGGCAAGGTCTGACGCCGCACCCCGGCGCGGCCTGATCCCGGTGCCCGGCGGCGGCAACGCCCCGGCCCGCATCGTTGCCCGCATACTGGTCCGGGGCGGTGCGACGTGGCATACCCGGCAATGCCGGCCAACATGAATCATCGGGCAAGGGGGGCGCATCATGACATTCGGCAAGGGCTGCCATCTGCATCTTATCGACGGGTCATCCTTTGTCTTTCGCGCCTACCACGCGCTGCCGCCGCTGACGCGCAAATCCGACGGGTTGCCCATCGGCGCGGTTGCCGGGTTCTGCAACATGCTGCAGCGCTATATCAACAGCGACCACGGCAACGACGCACCCACCCATGTCGCGGTGATCTTTGACAAGGGCAGCCACACCTTTCGCAACGACCTTTATGATGCCTACAAGGCCAACCGCGACGAAATGCCGGCCGATCTGCGCCCGCAGATCCCGCTGACGCGCGCCGCCAGCGAGGCCTTCAACATCCCTGCCAAGGAACTGGAAGGGTATGAGGCCGACGACATCATCGCCACGCTGGCCTGCCAAGCCCGCAAGGCCGGCGGACGGGTGACCATCGTCAGCTCCGACAAGGACCTGATGCAGCTTGTCGGCGGCGGGGTCGAGATGCTGGACGCGATGAAGAACCGCCGTATCGACGTCGAAGGGGTTGAGGAAAAGTTCGGCGTGCCGCCCGAACGCGTGGTCGACGTCCAGGCCCTGGCCGGCGACAGCGTCGACAACATCCCCGGCGCGCCCGGCATCGGCATCAAGACCGCGGCGCTGCTGATCAACGAATACGGCACCCTCGAAGAGCTGCTGGACCGGGCCGAGGAAATCCCCCAGCCCAAGCGCCGGCAGACCCTGATCGAACACCGCGGACAGATCGAACTGTCACGCAAGCTGGTGGAACTCGACTGCAACACGCCGCTGGATTTCACCATCGACGACCTGGAACTGCGCGACCCCGACCCTGACAAGCTGTTGTCATTCCTGACGGAGATGGAGTTTCGCACCCTCTCGAAACGCGTGGCCGATGCGCTGGGGGTAGAGCCCCCCGCAATCCCCGAACCCACCGCGGCAGAGACCGGTGAACAGGCCGCACCCGACTGGCCCGCCATCGACCCCGACGCCTATGAGCGCATCTCGACGATGGAGGCGCTTGATGCGTGGCTCAACCGCATTTCCGCGCAGGGCTTTGTCGCCGTGGATACCGAGACCACCTCGCTGGACGAAATGCGGGCCGAACTGGTGGGGGTGTCGCTGGCGACCGAGCCGGGGCGCGCCTGCTATATCCCGCTGGCCCACCGCCAGGGAACCGACGACCTGTTCGGCAACGACGCGCCCGTGCAGGGGCAGCTTGACCGCGACGCTGTGCTGCAACGCCTCAAACCGATGCTGGAGGATGACGCCATCCTCAAGATCGGGCAGAACATCAAGTACGACGCCAAGATCCTGGCCCGCCTGGGGCTGGGCGTGTCGCCCATCGACGACACCATGCTCTTGTCCTACGCGCTCAATTCCGGGCTGCACGGGCACGGTATGGACACCCTGTCCGAACGCTATCTTTCGCACACCCCGATTCCGATCAAGTCACTGCTGGGCGGCGGCAAGTCGGCGATCACCTTTGACCGGGTCGATGTCGACGAGGCGGTGAAATACGCCGCCGAGGATGCCGACGTCACCCTGCGGCTGTGGCATGTCTTCAAGCCCCGGCTGCACCGCGAACGGGTGACGACCGTCTACGAGACGCTGGAACGCCCGCTGGTGCCGGTGCTGGCCCGGATGGAGCGCGACGGCATCCTCGTCGACCGAGGAACACTGTCGCGCATGTCCGGCAAGTTCGCGCAGAAGATGGCCGCGCTGGAGGCCGAAATTCACCAGCTTGCCGGCGAAAACTTCAACGTGGGCTCGCCCAAGCAGCTTGGTGAAATCCTGTTCGACAAGTTGGGATACGAGGGCGGCACGCGCGGCAAGACCGGCGCCTGGGCCACCGGCGCCGATGTGCTGGAAGACCTGGCAACCGAGCACGAATTGCCCGCCCGCGTGCTGGACTGGCGCGCGCTGGCCAAGCTCAAATCGACCTATACCGACGCGCTGCAGGATCACATCCACCCCGAGACCGGCCGCGTCCACACATCCTATGTGCAGACCGGGGCCAACACCGGGCGGCTGGCCTCGACCGACCCGAACCTGCAAAACATCCCCGTGCGCAGCGAAGAGGGCCGCCGCATCCGCGAGGCCTTCATTGCCGACAAGGGCAATGTGCTGGTCTCGCTCGACTATTCCCAGATCGAGCTGCGCATCCTGGCCCATGTCGCCGATATCGGCGAGCTGAAGCAGGCGTTCCGCGACGGGCTGGACATCCACGCCATGACCGCGTCGGAGATGTTCGACGTGCCGATGGACCAGATGACGCCCGACATTCGCCGCCGCGCCAAGGCGATCAATTTTGGGGTCATCTATGGGATCTCGGGCTTCGGTCTGGCGCGTAACCTGCGCATTCCGCGGGCCGAGGCGCAGGCCTTCATCGACCGCTATTTCGAACGCTTCCCCGGCATCCGCGCCTACATGGACAGCACCATCGCCTTTGCCAAGGAACACGGGCATGTCGAAACGCTCTTTGGCCGGCGCATCCACACGCCCGAGATTTCAGCCCGCGGCCCGCGCGCCGGGTTTGCCCGCCGCGCCGCCATCAACGCACCCATCCAGGGCAGCGCCGCCGACATCATCCGCCGTGCCATGATTCGCATGCCCGCCGCCATCGAGGGGATGCCGGCGCGGATGCTGTTGCAGGTGCATGACGAGCTGCTGTTCGAGGTCGCCGAGGATGCCGCCGACGATCTGATTGCCGCCGCGCGCGAGGTGATGGAAGGCGCCGCCGAACCGGCTGTGCGCATCGACGTGCCGCTGACCGTCGATGCCGGGCGCGGCGCGAACTGGGCCGAGGCACACTGAGCGCCCGCCCCGGCCTATGTGCCGGGGGCGTATTCAGGATTTCTTGTCTTCGTCACCCAGCGACAGCGTATGCTCGCGCAGCCAGGCCATGAAACCGCGCGGGTCGGTTTCCAGCAGTTTCATCTGCTCTGGCGGCACCGGGCGCCCCACCACCGGCCGTTGCGGGCGGTTGCAGCTGCGCACCACCTCATGCAACAGAAAGCTCTGCCGCAGCGTTGCCGAGATCCGGTTGGCGATCTGGTAGAGACGTGAATTGGAGCCGGGAAAATACACCGGCACCACCTGCGCGCCCGAACGGCGGATCATCTGGGCGGTAAAGACGTTCCATTCCTGTTCGATTGCGGGGCCGAACAAGGTGTCGGATGACGCCACCACGCCAGACGGAAACACGCTGATCACCCCGCCCTCGCGCAGATGCGCCATCGCCTTGGCGCGCATCTCGACCGATTTGCGCTGCGCATCCGGTTCGTGCGGAAACGGCACCGCGATCATGTACGAGGCCGCGACCTCGTCAATGCCGGTCAGCAGGGCACGGGTGAGGATCTTGTAATCCGTCCGCCTCCGCCCGATCAGATCGGCCATGATCATCCCGTCAACCAGGCCGTGGGGATGATTGGCCACCACCACCACCGGCCCTTCGGGGGGAATGTTGTCGATCTGCTCTTGCGGGGTCAGCAGCGGAATGCCCATCGTGTCCAGCGCCGCACGCCAGAACGGCTGGCCGGTGGGCGCGCCACGGCGTTCGAACGCGCGGATCATGCGCAGGATCGTCAACTTGCCGGTGAACCATTCGATGGCGCGGATGGTGAACGCCGTCAGCGATGAATCAAAGGAATTGGCATAGGTCAGGCTGCGGCGGTCATACTTGGTAAAGTTGACCGTCTCGCCGGTCTGGTCCGGGCTATGGTCCTGCGCACGGTCTGCCACCTGGTTCATCCCCGTATCACGTACCCGTGCCACGCTGGCGCCTACATCGGCTCGCCGAAACGGTCGGCAACGAGTGCCTCTACCGCGTCGACGAGGGCTTCAGCGTCAGCCCCCCAAGCGCGCACGTCAATAGTCTTTCCTTTCGAGGCTGCCAACATCAAAAGCCCCATGATGCTATCGGCGCCGCTCGACTGGCCGTCAAGGCTGACCTCGGCGCTGGCGTCGAACCCTTCGGCCACTTCGACGAGCTTGGCCGCCGCACGGGCGTGCAGCCCTTTTTCGTTCACGATATTGAATCGCCGAGTGATAGTATCGCTCATGTCTCGTCGCTTTCGGTCGGTTGCGGCTCAGTCTGCCGACACGTTGTGGCTGTCGATGTATTTGCGTCCGGCATCGAGGGCGGCACGTGTCGCATCAGCGATGTCCAGGTGGCGGCTCTTGGCCAGCTTGATCAGCATCGGCAGGTTCGCGCCGTACAGGATGCGCCGCCCTTTGGGCTGACAGGCCTTGAGCGACAGGTTCGAGGGCGAGCCGCCGAACATATCGGTGACGACGACGACCCCGTCGCCGGCATCCACCTCGTCGGCCGCGACGCAAATCTCGGCCTGCTTGGAGATGCGGTCATAGTCCTGTTCAATGGTGATGGCACGCAGGCCCGGCTGGGCGCCGACGACATGTTCGATCGCCCGGACATATTCGCGGGCAAGCCTGCCATGCGCCACGATCACAATCCCGATCACGACTTGTCGTCCTCCTTGGGCAAGCGCGCCGCCGGTGCCATGACGGCAGACGGGGCCGGGGGGGTGGTTCGCTCCAACTCGCGGTGCCTTATAGACACCTGCCAGCCGTCCTTAGCAAGGGCCTCGGCCATCGTCTGTGTCATGACAACGCTGCGGTGCTGTCCGCCTGTGCACCCGAAGCCGATGGACAGATACGCCTTGCCTTCGTCCTCATAGGCCGGCAGCAGAAGGTTGACCAGATCGGCAACCCTGTCACGAAACGGCACATAGCGGGGATCGGCAGCGACAAAGGCCATGACGCGCGGGTCGCGCCCGTCAAGGCCGCGCAACGTCTCGTCCCAGTAGGGATTGCGCAAAAAACGGCAGTCCAGCACCATGTCCAGCCCGCGCGGCAGGCCGCGCTTGTAGGAAAACGACTGCACCGTCACCGCCAGCTGCGGCGTGCCCCGGGGCGCGAACCAGCGATCCAGTTCCGCGCGCAATTCATGCGGCGACATCTCGGAGGTGTCGATCAGCACGTCTGCCCTGGCCTTGATCGGCCCAAGCAGATCGAGTTCACGGTGAATGCCTTCGCCCGGGCTTTCGGCCGGGGCCAGGGGATGGCGGCGGCGGGTCTCTGAAAATCGGCGCAACAGCACTTCGGGACGGCAATCGAGATAGAGCACCTGCATCTGCTCCGAATCGGCGCTTGTTATGTTGTCGATCGCCTGGATCACGGCAAAGGTGGAAAAGTCGCGGTTGCGTACGTCTATCCCCAGCGCCAACGGCCGCTCGGGCGTGTGCCCCTCCACCAGCCGCGGCAGCAGCGACAGCGGCAGGTTGTCGATCGCCTCGAAACCCATGTCCTCGAGCGCGCGAATTGCCGTCGTCCGGCCCGCGCCCGAGGGGCCGGTCACCAGAATCAGCGGATGTGCCGTTGCGGATTTCGCCATTTCGTCAGGACCTTTCTCAAGCGTCGCGCCCACCTTTCAGATAGGTCAGGATCGCAGCAGGAAAATGCGCCAGATGCGATTTCCTTACAAGCGGCAGCCCGACACCGTGAATCGGCATGCGGCGCATCGGCGGCAGGCGGTCGGTCTCGACCGTATCCATGTCGACGACAAGCACCACCTCGGCGGGGCCTGCCGCAGGGGCGGTCAGTATCCCGACCTCGCGCGCCTCGATCCGGCCGCGCAACGTGGCCGGCGCGTCGGCCATCAGCGCCGCCCCGTTCCGCCAGAGCCGGGTTCTGTCATCGGCGACCAGCCCGGCCCCCAGCGCCATCAGTTGCAGCGCCAGACCCGACTTGCCGCTGCCCGACGCCCCCCGGATCAGCACCGCACGCCCGTCAATGGCGACGCAAGAGGCGTGCAGCACCAGTTCGCCCACATCCGGCAGGGGCTCTGCCGATTCCGCGGGCACGGCGTCAGGGGTATCGGGACCGGCCATCGCGCCGGATCAGACCGGCAGACCCACGACAAAGCGGGCACCAAGCGGGTCAGAGGTGGCATCGGCATCGGTGGGGCGGATGTTCTCGGCCCATATCACGCCGTCATGCGCCTCGACGATCTGTTTCGAGATCGACAGGCCAAGACCCGAATTGTTGCCGAATTCCTTTTCAGAACGCTGCGAATAGAACCGCTGGAAAATCTTTGTCAGCGCCTGCTCGGGGATGCCCGGGCCGGTGTCCTCGACCACGACTACCACCCGGTTTTCGCGCTTGCGCACCCAAAGGCGGATCGCATCGCCATCCTCGCAAAAGCTGATGGCGTTGGTAATCAGGTTCACGAACACCTGCGCCAGCCGCGCCTCAAGCCCGGTTATGACGATCCGTTCGCGCGGGAAATCGGTTACGAACTCTATGCCTTTCTGGCCGGCCTGCTCGCCAAGGTATTGGGCCAGATTTGACAGCATCGCCACCAGATCAAAGCTTTCCTGCTCTTCCTTCACCAGTTCGCTATCGAGCCGCGATGCGTTGGAAATATCGCTGACCAGCCGGTCGAGGCGGCGAACATCGTGCTCGATCACGTCAAGCAGCTTGTTGCGCTGGTCCTCGCGCTTGGCCAGCCGCAGCGTGCCGACGGCCGAACGCAGCGACGCCAGCGGGTTCTTGATCTCGTGCGCGACATCCGCCGCGAACTGTTCGTTGCCATCTATCCGATGATACAACGCCGCGACCATGCCCCGCAGCGCGCCGCTGAGGCGGCCGATCTCGTCGGGCCGCGCGGTGAGGTCGGGAATTCGGATGCGCCCGCCCTGGCCGCCGCGTCCACGATTGCGGTTGCGGGCACCGCCGACCTCGGCCGCCGCCGCCAGTTCGGCCAGCGGGTTCGAGATGGTCGAGGCCAGGATCAGGCTCAGCCCAACCGAAACCAGCGTGGCGACGATGAACATCTGCAGAACGCGCTCGCGCTCGACGCGCACCAGGCGGTCGAATTCGCCCGAAACGCTGGCCAATGCCACGACACCGACGGGGGTGTCGCCATGCATGATGGGCACCGCCACCGAAAAGACGTCGCCGCCGCCCCTGCCGGTACTGATCACGCGCGTGCGCCGGTCCAGCGTCGGCGCCACCAGTGCCCCGACCTGATCCTCGACGCTCGGGATCGGGCGGCCGCGCTCTTCCGTGGAAAATGGCGCCGAAACCAGGCCCCATGCCCAGGTGATCGCATCGGTGATATAGGTCCGAAAGCCATCGCCTTCGCCCACCGTGGCGGCGGGGCTTTCGATCTTGCCGGCCAGCCGGCCATCGGTATCGAAAACGAACACCTCGACCCCGGGGCGCAAATCTATCCCGGCCAGGGTTTCAGCGACATCCACACCGTCACCCGTCATCAGGTTGACCGGCGCGCCAGAGGGCAGCTGCGCCTCGAACACGTCGGCGACAAGCTCTGTCTCGCCGGCAATGTGATCGGCGCGTTGCTGCGTCAGCCCGTTGCCCGAAGCGTTGAGAAAGAGAATGCCCGCCGCGAGGATGTTCAGCGCGATCAGGTTGAAGGTAACGATCTTGCGGGTCAGGGAGGCGCCGCCGCGTGACAGGTAGCCACGCTTTTCGCGACGGATGCGGACCTCGTCCTCCACCACGTTCTCAGGGGCTACAAAGTCATCTCCTAGAACGACGCCGCCGTCGTCCGAAAGCGACTGGTCGCGCACGTCTATCCTTTCGGCGAGAGCCATTACTCTTCGTTGTAACGGTACCCTATGCCATATAGGGTCTCAATGGCCGAGAATTCCGGATCGACCATACGCATCTTCTTGCGCAGCCGCTTGATGTGACTGTCGATCGTACGGTCATCGACGTAAACCTGGTCGTCATAGGCCACATCCATCAGCTGATCGCGGCTTTTGACAAAGCCGGGGCGTTGCGCCAGCGCCTGCAACAGCAGGAATTCCGTCACCGTCAGCGATACGTCCTGGCCTTTCCAGGTCACCGCGTGGCGCAGCGGGTCCATCCGCAGCTGGCCGCGTTCGATCACCTTGGATTCCTCGGTATCGGCGACCAGTTCGCCCGCGTTCGCCTCTTGCCGGCGCAGCAGCGCGCGGATGCGTTCGACCAAGAGCCGCTGCGAAAACGGTTTCTTTACATAATCGTCCGCGCCCATGCGAAGGCCCAGCACCTCGTCGATCTCGTCATCCTTCGATGTCAGGAAAATGACCGGCATCGAGGTTTTCTGGCGCAGCCGCTGCAGCAGATCCATTCCGTCCATGCGCGGCATCTTGACGTCAAGAACGGCCATATCCGGCAGCTTCTTGCTGAACGCCTCGAACGCCTGTTGCCCGTCATTATAAGTATCGACCTCAAAACCCTCGGCTTCGAGTGTCATCGAGACAGATGTCAGGATGTTCCTGTCATCGTCCACAAGGGCAATTCTTGACATATTATTTTTCCCCTAACCGCTCTCATTGCTCAATTTTTTTCTACTACCTGCCCTTTTTCGGCCATTTTATCAATCCCAAACTGCGAATCAGCCAGCCCGCCCCGGCCATTTGAGGCGGAAAAATCTTAGCAATGGCTAAATTGACTCACATCGCGACACATCAGACGCGCGATCGATCCGGCGGTTCCTTGCCACGGTTGCGCTAACTTGGCGTTGGTTGCGCTAACTGCGCGACAGCGTCCTGTTCATTGACGAAAGCGTCATGCTAAGAGCCTTTGCAAAGGCGTTGCGCGGCACCCTTTGGCGACCGAAGGCGGCGACATTTCTGGGCCGGCCAGGACCGGCTACCGCGACCAAGGAGCAAGTGAAACATGGCATTTGGACGGGTAAACCCGCAATTCCGGCTGGAAGATCAAGACATCACCGGATTGGACAATGTCCTCTACAACCTCATCGAACCGGCGCTGATCGAAGCGGCGCTGCAAAACGGCGAGGGCAAGCTTGGCCGCGGCGGCACGTTTCTGGTTTCCACCGGCAAGTTCACCGGCCGGTCGCCCAAGGACAAGCATATCGTCAAGACCGACAGCGTGGCCGACACGATCTGGTGGGAAAACAACGCCGAGATGAGCCCCGAAGGCTTTGACCGGCTGTACGAGGACATGCTGACCCACATGAGGCAGGGCGGCACCTACCATGTGCAGGACCTGGTCGGCGGCGCCGATCCCGCCCACGCCATCAACGTCCGCATGATCACCGAACTGGCCTGGCATGGGCTTTTCTGCCGGCACATGCTGCGCCGTCCCGAACGCGAGGCGCTCGACCGTTTCGTTGCCGATTTCACCGTCATCAACTGCCCCAGCTTCAAGGCCGATCCCAAGCGCCACGACTGCCGCAGCGACACGGTGATCGCGCTCAATTTCGACCGCAAGCTGATCCTGATCGGTAACACCGAATACGCGGGCGAGAACAAGAAATCGGTCTTTACCCTGCTCAACTACCTGCTGCCCGAAAAGGGTGTGATGCCGATGCACTGCTCGGCCAACCACGCCCGCGGCAACCCGGTGGACACGGCGATCTTTTTCGGCCTGTCGGGCACCGGCAAGACCACGCTGTCGGCCGACCCCGAACGCGTGCTGATCGGCGACGACGAACATGGCTGGTCCGAGCGCGGCACCTTCAACTTCGAGGGTGGCTGCTATGCCAAGACCATCAACCTCGACCCCGAGGCCGAGCCGGAAATCTATGCCACGACCGAAAAGTTTGGCACCGTGATCGAGAACATGGTCTTTGACGAGGAAACGCTCGAACTGGACTTCGCGAACGACTCGCTGACGGCCAACATGCGCTGCGCCTATCCGCTGCATTATATCTCGAACGCGTCCGATACCGCGCTGGGCGGGCATCCCAAGAACATCATCATGCTGACCTGCGATGCGTTCGGCGTGCTGCCGCCCATCGCCCGGCTGACACCGGCGCAGGCGATGTATCACTTCCTGTCGGGCTTCACCTCCAAGGTCGCGGGCACCGAACGCGGCGTGACCGAACCCGAGCCCACCTTTTCAACCTGCTTCGGCGCCCCCTTCATGCCGCGCCGCCCCGAGGCCTATGGCAACCTGCTGCGCGAAAAGATCGCCAAGCACGGCGCCACCTGCTGGCTGGTCAACACCGGCTGGACCGGCGGCGCCTACGGCACCGGCTCGCGCATGCCGATCAAGGCCACCCGCGCGCTGCTGACCGCCGCGCTGGATGGCTCGCTGACCAAGGTGGATTTCCGCAAGGACGCCAATTTCGGCTTTGACGTGCCGGTCGATGTGCCGGGCGTGCCCGAGGTTCTGCTCGATCCGCGGCGCACCTGGGGCGATCCGGCCGGCTATGACGCCCAGGCCGAGAAGCTGGTCAAGATGTTCGCCGACAACTTCGAACAGTACCTGCCCCACATCGACGACGACGTGAAGGCAGCGGCGATCAGCTAACGTGCGTCGCACTCAATCGGAAATATCCGCGCGCCCCGGGCTTGCCCCGGGGCCTCGCCCGGCCTGCGCACAGGCCCCGGCTCGGGGGGCCGGGGCGCTTGACAGGTCAGATTGAACGCTCCCTGCCCTAGGCTCCTTCTACCCGCCCGGTGATCCCGGCGGCTAGCTTTTCGGCCATCATGATGACCGGCGCGGTGGTGTTGCCGCCGATCAGGCGCGGCATGATCGACGCATCAATCACCCGCAGCCCCTCAACCCCGCGCACCCGCGCCCGCGGATCGACCACCGCCATCTCGTCACCTTCGCCACCCATCCGGCAGGTCCCGGCGGGATGATAGATGGTATCGGCGCGGGCGCGGATATGGGCCTCCAGCGCCGCATCGCTGCCGTCATGCGGATATAGCCGCGCACCACGCCATGGCGCCAGAGGGGGTGCCTCCAGCACCCGCTCCATGATCCGCGCTGCATGTTTGAGCGCGTCCATGTCGCGAGGATCGGACAGAAACCCCGGATCGATCAGCGGCGGCGTCCCGGTGTGGGCATCGGCCAGCGTCACCCGCCCCCGGCTGTGGGGCCGCAGCAGGCAGACATGGCAGGAATAACCGTCATGCAGGTGCAGCCGCCGCATGTGATCATCGACGATGCCGATGACGAAATGCATCTGCAGGTCGGGCCGGTCGACCCCGGGCCGTGAGCGCACGAAGGCGCCGGCCTCGGCATAAGGGGTGGCGAACAGCCCCTTGCCGTTGCGCCGCCACCTGAGGCCCGCCTTGCCCAACCGCCTCATCCCGCGCGGGTTGAGCCCGATGACATCGCGCCTGAGCGAGCGATGCGAAATTGTGTAATCCAGGTGATCGTGCAGGTTCGCGCCGACGCCGGGCAGGTCGCGAATGACGGGGATGCCGTGGCGCGACAGCTCGTCCCCCGGCCCCACGCCCGACAGCATCAGCAGATGGGGCGAGCCGAACGCACCGGCGGCAACGATCACCTCGCGCGTGGCTTTGATGCGCCGGACGCGGCCGCGATGGCGCAGCTCCAGCCCGGTTGCGCGGCCGTCCGTGAACAGCACCCGTCGCGCCTGCGCCCGCGTCAGCATCGTCAGATTGGGGCGGCCCCGCACCGGAAAGAGATAGGCCGCCGCGGCCGAGCATCGCTCACCCCGCTGCGGGCCGTCGAAATACTGCATCACCTGGTAGAGGCCGGCGCCCTCTTGCACAGGGCCGTTGAAATCGTCGTTGGGCGCGATCTGGCAGGTCTGCGCCGCTTCGACGAAGGCGCGCGAGATGGCGCGCGGGGCGCTCTGGTCGGCCACCTGCAGCGGGCCGTCGTCCCCGTGCAGGTCATCGCCTCCGCGCATGTTGCGCTCGGCCTGGCGAAACCAGGGCAGGACGCTTTGCCAGTCCCAGCCGTCGCAGCCCAGCTCGGCCCATTCGTCATAGTCGCGCGGGTGGCCGCGCACATAGAGCATGGCGTTGATCGCGGTCGATCCGCCCAGGGCCCTGCCACGCGGCTGATAGCCCCGACGCCCGCCCAGACCGGGCTGTGGCACGGTCTGAAAGGCCCAGTTGTTGATCCTGGGCCGCCCCGGCAGCATCGGCGCCACCAGCGCCGGCGCGCGCACCAGCAACCCGCGCCCGCCGCCCCCGGCCTCGACCAGGCAGACGGTGGTTGCGGGGTCTTCGCTCAGCCGTGCAGCCAGAACAGACCCCGCCGCCCCGCCGCCGACAATGATGTAGTCATACCGCATCGGCCTGACATTACCCCCGCCGGACCGTGCTGAAAGCCCAACGTTGCGTCATCCCGGCAGCGCGCCGGTCAGGACATAGCGCAGGATTTCGACCACCTGTTGCGGCTCTCGCGCCACCGCCAGCGCGGCGGCGTCGACCTCTTTCAGCGCGTGGTCGTGTTCCTCGGGATGCAGGACAATCACCGACTTGCCCAGCGCGGCGGCATAGCCCGCGTCAAAGGCCGCGTTCCACTGGCGGTATTTCTCGCCAAATCGAACCACCACGACATCGGCATCGGCAATCCCCTTGCGGGTGCGGATCGCGTTCACCATCGCGCCCTTGCGGTCGTGCCAGAACTTGTCGGCCTCGGCCCCCAGTATCGCAACCCCACAATCATCCGAGGCCGCGTGATCGGTCACCGGCGCCGAAAATGTCTCGTCCAGCCCCTTGGCCCCGGTCATGATCTCTTGTCGCCAGTCGGTGTGGATCTCACCCGACAGGTAAACCTTCAGCGTCATGTCGTTCCTTTCTCTTGTCATCAAAGTCGTGGTGCGGCCTCAACCGGCACTATCTTCCATCGCGCGGCGCACCGCGTCACCAGACACCTGCCCGAAGTTGCGATAATGCAGCCCCACCGCATGGAAATGCGCCGGCACCAGCGGGCACACGATCCGGTCGGCCAGCGGGCGCAATTCTTCCAGCGTGCCAGCGGCGGCAACCGGCACCGCCAGGATCACCCGCGCCGGGCCGCGTTCGCGCAGCGCGGTCAGGGCGGTGCGCATGGTGGCGCCGGTGGCGATGCCGTCATCGACGACGATGGCGTCGCGCCCCGCCAGGTCGACTGGCGCGCGGCCTTGCAGCCAGTCGCGGCGACGCTCGGCCAAATCTGCCCGCCGGGCGGTGATCGTCGGCTCAAGGTCGGCACGGGAGAGCCCCAGGCCGCGCATCAGAGGTTCGTTGAGCCACAGATACTCCGGCGGACCATCGACGATGGCGCCTGCGGCCAGTTCCTCCTGCCCCGGCACGCCGATCTTGCGCACCAGCACCAGGTCGAGCGGTGCCCCCAGCGCCCGCGCCACCGGCAGGGCGACCGGTACGCCCCCGCGCGGCAATGCCAGCACCACCGGGCGGTCAAACTCGATCTCGCGCAGCACGCGTGCAAGCGTCTCTCCGGCGTCAGAGCGGTCCCGATACATGGCATCCTCGGTCATCCGGCGACAGCTTGCCCCGGAACAGGCCGGATGCAAAGGGGGCAGAAAGCCAGACTATGGTTCACGCCTCGCCCGGCGGGCACCGCAGGGCAGCGCCCGCCCGCCCCCCAGGCGGGCGCTTTCGCGCCCACCACGGGCGGCCGCCGCCCTATGCACTCGCTGCAATAGGCAGACCTTCGACACCCAGCTTCTAGGTTCTCAGAACCCCGCCCGTGGCCTTGCCGATCTTTTCGACGATGCGGGCCGAAACCGCCTCGATCTCGGCCTCGGTCAGGGTCTTTTCTGTCGGCTGCAGGCGCACGGTGATGGCCAGGCTCTTGCGGCCCTCGCCCAGGCTGCCGCCGATGAACTCGTCAAAGACGCGCACGTCCTCGATCAGCGCCTTGTCGGCCCCGGCAGCGGCATTCACAAGGTCCAGCGACGCCACGTCCTTGTCCACGACAAAGGCGAAATCGCGCTCGACCGCCTGCAGGTCGCTGACATTCAGCGCGCCGCGGTTGGCGCCCGACTTGCGCGGCAGCGGGATTTCCTGCGGCCAGATGGTAAAGGCGACCGCGGGGCCCTTCACATCCATCTCGCGCAGCACCTTGGGGTGCAATTCACCAAAGACCGCCAGCATCTTTTTCGGCCCCAAGCAGATGCGCCCATGCCGGCCCGGATGCCACCAGGGCGCGCCATCGCGCAAGATCTGCACCTTGGCCGGCGCGCCAAGCGCGGACAGCACCGCCTCGACGTCGGCCTTGGCGTCGAACAGATCGACCGCACGCGCCGACCCGTGCACGTCGCGCGCCGCGCTGCGCCCGACCAACAGCCCCGCCACCTGCAGGTGCTGCTCGCCCGGCTCGCCGCCGTCAAAGGCGTGGCCGACCTCGAACAGCGCCAGGTCCATGATCCCGCGCGCCTGGTTGCGCGCCGCGGCCTGCAACAGCCCCGGCAACAGGTCGGGACGCAGATGGCTCATCTCGGAACTGATCGGGTTGGCCAGCATGGTGGCATCGTCGCCACCGCCGAAAAGCGTCGCACCGGCATGGTCGATAAAGCTGTAGGTCACGCATTCGTTGTAGCCCAGCGCCGCACAGGTCCGCCGCGCCGCCTGTTCGCGCCGCTGCATCGGGCTGAGGATCGGCTTGGGCACACCGGCCTGCACGCGCGGCATCGGCTGGCCCTGCAGGCGGGTCAGCGAGGCGATGCGCGCCACCTCCTCGACAAGATCGGCCTCGCCCATGACGTCGGGGCGCCAGCTGGGCACATGGGCCATGTTGCCCTCCAGCCGGAAACCCAGCCGCGTCAGCGTCTGGCGCTGCTCGGACTCGGGAATATCCATGCCCACCAGCGACTGTACCCGCGCCGGGTCCAGCCGGTAGGCGCGCGATGTATCGGGCACCTCGCCGTCGGAAACCACGCTCGACGGCTCGCCGCCGCACAGTTGCATGATCATATCGGTGGCCAGGTCCAGCCCATCGAAATTGAATTCCGGGTCGACCCCGCGTTCGAAACGATAGCGCGCGTCAGAGTTGATTTTCAGCGCGCGGCCCGTTTCCGCAATCTGGACATGGTTCCACAGCGCCGATTCCAGAAATACATCGGTGGTTTCTTCGGTACAGCCGGTCGCCTGGCCGCCCATGATGCCGCCGATGCTTTCTATGCCGCTCTCATCCGAGATCACCACCTGGCCGGGGGCAAAGACGTATTCCTTTTCATCCAGCGCGACCAGCGTCTCGCCGCCCTGCGTGCGGTGGATGCGCAGGTTGCCCGCCACCTTGGCGGCGTCGAAGACGTGCAGCGGGCGGTTGCGGTCATAGGTAAAGAAGTTGGTCACATCCACCAGCGCCGAGATCGGGCGCAGCCCGATGGCGCGCAGCCGGTCCTGCAGCCACTGCGGGCTGGGGCCGTTGCGAACGCCACGGATCAGCCGGCCGGCAAAGACGTAACAGCCGTCGCGGGTGTCCTCGTCGATGCTGACGCCGATGGGGCAGGGAAACTGCCCCTCGACATGGGCCTGTTCGACCGGTTTCAGCGTCCCCAGCCCACGCGCGGCCAGGTCGCGGGCGATGCCGCGCACGCCCAACGCATCGGGGCGGTTGGGGGTGATGGCGATGTCAATGACCGGGTCAACCTTGGCCGCATCGTTTTCGGCCAGCCAGTCGGCAAAGCTCTGCCCGATCTCGCCCGAAGGCAACTCGATGATGCCGTCATGTTCTTCCGACAGCTCCATCTCGCGTTCCGAGCACATCATGCCGTGGCTTTCCACGCCGCGGATCTTACCCACCCCGATGGTGGTGTCGATGCCCGGCACGTAGGAGCCGGGACCAGCCACAACCACGGTGATGCCCTCGCGCGCGTTGGGCGCGCCGCACACGATCTGTTTCTCGCCCTCAGCGGTCTCCACCTGGCAGACGCGCAGGCGGTCTGCGTCGGGGTGCTGCTCGGCCTTCACGACCTTGCCGATGGCAAAGCCCGCCAGCCGTGCCGCGGGGTTCGAGATGCTTTCGACCTCGAGCCCCAGATCGGTCAGCGCCTCGGCGATCTCGTCAACCGTGGCCTCGGTTTCAAGGTGATCTTTCAGCCAGGATAGGGTGAATTTCATGGGCCTGCCGTCCGCCGGTAATTTCGGGTCTCGCGCGGCGTTTAACGGATATGTCCGCCCGTTGGAAGGGGCCGCGCCCGGTCGGGCAATGGACAGGTGCAGGGTTTTTGCCTAAGCCCCTATCGGAACCGGCAAGGATGCCACCATGCGCAGGCGCGACGCCTTCACACTCAACGGCCACGTGATCGAGACCGGCACACGGCGCACGGTCGGCGTTCCCGTCAGCACGCTCTCGGATCACACCCCGGTCGATCTGTCGGTGCATGTGATCCACGGCAACAAGCCCGGCCCGGTGCTGTTCGTTTCCGCCGCGATTCACGGCGACGAGGTGATCGGCGTCGAGATCGTGCGCCGCCTGTTGCGCGCCCGTGCGCTCGACTCGCTGGCCGGCACGCTGATGGCGATCCCCATCGTCAACAGCTTCGGCTTTCACAACCATTCGCGCTACCTGCCTGACCGGCGCGACCTGAACCGCTGTTTTCCGGGGCTGAGCGAGGGCTCGATGGCGTCGCGGCTGGCGCATATCTTCATGACCGAGATCGTTGCGCGCTCTGATGTCGGTATCGACCTGCATTCGGCGGCCATCCACCGCCAGAACCTGCCGCAGATCCGGCTGACGCCCGACAACGACCGCCTGGCCGAGCTGGCCCGCGCGTTCGGCGCACCGGTGATCATCCCCTCGAAGCTGCGCGAAGGTTCACTGCGCATGGCGGCCGAAGAGGCGGGCGTCGATGTCCTGCTTTACGAGGGGGGCGAGGGGCTACGCTTTGACGAACTCGCTGTGCGGGCCGGTGTCAGCGGCATTCTGCGGGTGATGCACCACCTGGGCATGATCGGCACGCGCGGCGTGCCGAAACTGCGCCATGCCTCGGTTCTGAGCGGCAGCTCACGCTGGTACCGCGCGCCCGCCGGCGGGATATTTCGCGGCTACATCCCCATAGGCGCGGCGGTGACGCCTGGCACCGTGCTGGGGGCCGTTTCCGACCCGTTCGGAGAGGTCGAAGCCGAAATCACCGCCGAAACCGGCGGTATCGTCATCGGCCGGTCGAACATGCCCGCCGTTTACGAGGGCGAGGCACTGTTTCACATCGCCGAAACCCCGCGCGCCGACCACGCCGCCGAAGGCGTGACCGCCCACCTCGAGGCAGCACCGCTTTACGACGAGGATGAGATCATCTGACCTGCCGTCTGAGTGGTCAGCGCGTCTTGTCGCGGTTCTGCGGGTTCAGGAAGATCGAGGCCGTCAGCAGGCTGAAGATCAGCTCATAGACTTCCCATTTGCGTTCCTGGTCCATCAAGGCGATGACCAGACTGGCCACGACCGCAACGATCCCGTGACGCAGCCACGGCACCGGCACCACCAGCCGATCCATCAGCCGCTGCAGCCATGCCATCCGCGGATAAAGCGGCGGCAGCACCACGAGGTAAAGCAGGATCGCCGCCGTCAACACATTGCCGAACAGCGTCTTGGCCAGGTGCGAGCTGCCGACAACCAGGTTGTGCAGGTTGGTTTCACCCTGAAAATTGTTTTCCTGGAAATAGTCGCCCGATTCCCAGCCAAAGATGCGCTGGCCCCATGAAACCTCTTCCCCGGCGCCGAAAAAAAACAACAGCGCATATAGCATTGTCAGCGCCGCGCCAAAGGCAACGCCCCGCCGCCACAGGGCCTTGGCGTTGACCAGCAGGATGATGGCGCTCAGGACAAGAAACGCGGTGGTGGCGTATTCTATCACCCCGTCCTCGGACGCATAGGGTATCACGAAAAAGATCGGATCCCAGAAATGGATCCCGACCGAAAGCACGAGCACCCCAAGGGCGGCAACCAGCAACCAGTCAATCCTGTGGGTCATGGGCCTTGTCCTGCTTTTCGTTTCCGTGACTAGCTATTGCGGACGCCCGACCTGCGCAAGCACTTGGTCGTTCGTGTCGGCCTAGTCGTTCCTGTCCCGGGTCTGCGGGCGCAGAAAGATCGAAACCGCCAGCAGCGCGAACACCAGTTCGTAGACTTCCCAATTGCGTCTGGCGTCGATGGCTGCGACGACCAGGCTGGCCAACACCGCGATGACCCCGTGATGCATCCGTGGAACGGGCACCGCCAGCCGGTCGGCCAGCCGCGTGATGACCCCGACCCGCCGGTAAAGCAGCGGCAACACGACAAGGTAAAGCAACAGCACCGCCGTCAGGACACTGCCGAACAGCGTCCGACCCAGCCGATAGCCGCCCACCGTCAGGTTATGCAGGCTGGTTTCGTTCTGATAGTTGTTCTCGGCAAAGAATTCCGGCGTGCCCCAGCCGAATATCCGCTGCCCCCAGGATATTTCCTCGCCGGCGGCAAAGACGAACAACAGGGCATAAAGCACGGTCAGGCCGGCGGCGGTGCGTGCACCGTTCCCGGCAAACCGCGCCGCCCGCCAGAACAGCACCAGTGCCGCGACGAACAGGAATATCGCCGTGCCGTTTTCGACCAGCCGGTCCTCGTTCGCGAATTCGTCCTGGAAATACTCGGGAGAGACCTGCGCGATCACGAAAGCGGCCACCAGCGTGATTGCGATCAGGACCAGCGCAAGCCGGTCAAGGATGATGTCTGTTTTCATGTCTCGGAAAACCAACAGGGCGCTTGAGGGGGGAAATGACAAACCCCCGGACACACTCGCCGGGGGTCGTCGTGGATCGCTTGCCGATCATCGGTCGGCTCGGCTCAGAGCAGACCTTCGCGCTGGGCCTTCTTGCGCGCCAACTTGCGGGCGCGGCGGATGGCCTCGGCCTTTTCGCGCGCGCGTTTCTCGGACGGTTTCTCGAAATGTTGCTTGAGCTTCATTTCGCGGAACACGCCTTCGCGCTGCAGCTTTTTCTTCAGGGCACGAAGCGCCTGATCGACATTGTTATCGCGAACACTGACCTGCATGTGGTTTTCACCACCTTTCTAGGTTTGAGTTGCATGAAAATGCAGGAAGTCGCGATATAGCAAAGCGGTTTCAGTTTGTCTAGGGTGGCCGCGCCAGGCAAGAAAGGGCGCAGATGACTGACAGCGACGTGAAATCGAAACTCCTGCAGGCGGCCTGCCTGCATGTCCCGTTCGACGGCTGGAGCGAGACCACCTTTGACGCCGCGGTCGAGGACACCGGCATCAGCCCGGCGCTGGCGCGCGCGGTCTGCCCGCGAGGCGCGGTTGACCTGGCGCTGGCGTTCCACGAACAGGGCGACGCCGAGATGCTGCGCCGGCTGGAAGCCGCGGACCTGAGCGACATGCGCTTTCGCGACAAAGTCACGCTGGCGGTGCGGCTGCGAATCGAGGCCGCCGAGGACAAGGAACTGGTGCGCCGGGGGATGACCCTGTTCGCCCTGCCCCAGCACGCGCTGGACGGGGCGCAGGCGATCTGGCGCACCGCCGACCGGATCTGGACGGCGCTGGGCGACAGCGCCGATGACGTGAACTGGTACACCAAGCGCGCCACGCTGTCGGCGGTCTATGGCTCGACCGTGCTTTTCTGGCTGGGCGACGACAGCGAGGACCACGCCCGCACATGGACCTTTCTCGACCGCCGGATCGCTGACGTGATGCAGTTCGAAAAGGTCAAGTCGCAGGCGCGCGCCAATCCGCTGGTGGCCGGGCTGATGCGCGGGCCGCTGGCTTTTCTGGGATCAATCAAGCCGCCCAATGGGCCGCCCGGCGCCGGCATGCCCGGCAGCTGGTCAATGCAGGAACACGAGGAAAACACGCATGACTGACATGATGACCGCGATCGAGATCACCGAACCCGGCGGGCCGGAGGTTTTGAAACCGGCCACGCGCCCGGTGCCGGCGCCGGGCCACGGCGAGGTGGTGATCGAGGTGGCGTTCGCGGGCGTGAACCGGCCCGACGCGCTACAACGGGCCGGGATGTACGCCCCGCCCCCCGGCGCCAGCGACCTGCCGGGGCTTGAGGCCGCGGGCCGGATCGCGGCCACAGGTCCCGGCGTGACGGGCTGGCAGGTGGGCGACGAGGTCTGCGCGCTCCTGCCAGGCGGCGGCTATGCCCAATACGTCGCCACCCCGGCGGCGCATTGCCTGCCGGTGCCCGCCGGGCTGGGCCTGCGAGAGGCCGCGTGCCTGCCAGAGACCTTTTTCACCGTCTGGCACAACGTCTTTCAGCGTGGGGCCTTGCGCGGGGGCGAACGGTTCCTGGTGCATGGCGGCTCGTCCGGCATCGGCACCACCGCGATTCAGCTTGCGCGGGCATTCGGCGCGCGGGTCTTTGCCACCGCCGGTTCGCCCGACAAATGCGCCAAATGCGTTGAGCTGGGCGCCGAGCGGGCGATCAACTATCGCGAAGAGGATTTCGTCGAGGTGCTGCGCGCCGAGGGTGGTGCTGACCTGATCCTCGACATGGTCGGCGGCGACTACCTGCCGCGCAACGTCAAAGCCCTGGCCGATGATGGCCGACTTGTGCAGATCGCCTTCTTGCAGGGGCCCAAGGTGACGCTCAACTTTGCCCAGGTAATGATGCGGCGGCTGACCATCACCGGCAGCACCCTGCGCCCGCAAAGCGACCAGGCCAAGGCCGGCATCGCCGAGGCCCTGCGCGCCAATGTCTGGCCCCTGATCGAGGCCGGCCGCGTCGCGCCGGTGATCGATTCGGAATTCGCGCTGGCCGACGCGGCCGACGCCCATGCGCGCATGGAATCGAGCGGCCATATCGGCAAGATCGTGCTGAAGGTGGGCTGAGCACATGGGCACCGCGCAGGCGGCGATACTGGTGCTGGCGGCGATCAGCCTGTGCCTGAGCCTGTGGGCGGCCAGGGCCGACGAGCCGCCGCAGTGGCGTTTTGCCCTGCCCGCGCCGGTGGCGGTTACCGGCCAGCCGATGTTTCAGACCGTCTTCGATTACACCCCCGAAACCGGGCAGGCTCATTCGCCCGCGATCCGCCTGACGCCAGAGGGGTTCGACCTGCTGTGGTTCGAAGGCTCGGCCGAGGCGCAGGCGGATGTGGACATACACGCCGCCAGCTTTTCCCGTGGCCCGGATGGATGGCAGGCAGGGCCCTCTGCCCCGCTGCTGACCCGGGGCGATCTGGGAGCGGCGATGACGCCCAGCCAGATCGTGGTGACGCTGGGCAACACCATCGAGAACGAGGCCGTGCCGGGCGCGCTCTATGCCACGGTGGCCTCGGTCGGCGGGTGGGCAATGGCCTCGGTCGTCGATGTGCGGATGGCGGACGGCGGGCCCGAGCAAGCGCACAAGCTGAACCTCTCGCCGCTGCTGAACCGCTCGAACCTCGTGAAATCGCCGATGGTGGCCTATGACGATGGCACCCACGCCCTGCCCGCCTATTTCGAGATGGGCGCGACATATGGCCTGCTGGTGCGGCTCGACCGGCATGGGCGGGTGCGCGACACTCGCCGCATCGGCGCGGCACCGGGGGCGGGCAAGCCGATCCAACCGATGATCGTGCCGCTGGACGAAACCCGCGCGCTGGCCTTTCTGCGCGACTTCGACCCCAGCCACCAGTTGCTGGTCAGCCGCACCCAGGATGGCGGGCAGAGCTGGTCCCCTGCAGCCCCGGTGGGGATCGAGAACCCCAGCTCTCCGGTTGCGGCGCTGAACCTGGGCGAGGGGCGCATCCTGATGGCGATCAACGACGACGCCGACCGCCCGCAGCGGCTGCGGCTGATATTGGGCACCAATGAGGGCGCCGAATGGCGGCGGCTGCGCCAGTTCGAGGGCGACGGTGCGCTGCGCTATCCTATGCTGCGCCGCCTGCCCGGCGACGAGATCGTGCTGACCTATTCCAAGGGCACCAAGCGCGGCGTCGTCGCGCATGTGTTCAACCCTGCCTGGGTGGCGGCGCAATGAGCGGGCTCGGCGCCTCGGCCGCGCTGGCTGTGCTGTCGGGCTGGGTGGCCTTTGCGCTGGCCGGATGGATCGCTCCGCCCGGCCTGTCCGCGGGGCTGGGCGCACTGGCGGGCGCGGGCGTGGTGCTGGCCTTTCGTGACAGCGTGGCGGTGGGCGGCGCGATCGCGCTGCTGGCGCCCTTTGGCGTGATGCTGCCGGCGCTGGCGCTGCGCCATGTCGCGGTCAGGCTGGGCGTGCCAATGCCGGGCTTTGCAACATGGGAGCTGGTGGCGTTCCTGGTGCTGTACACCGGGTTCCTCGCCGCAGCCTTCGGGGTGATCCCGGTCGATGCCTATCGGCTGGGCTATGCCCCGCTGCCGGTGGCGGTGATGGTGCTGGTGCTTTGCGCCTACGGGTTCGTGACCGGCAACTGGTTCATCCCGCTCATCGCGGTGTTGGGACAAGCCGCCTGGGTCATAGGCTGGGGCAGCAGCAACTGGTTCGACCATGTGCTGCATGTCGTCATGTGGCCGCTTACGGTGGTGGTGCTGGTGGCGCGGCTTTTCTGACACCGGCGCGGGACGGACGGGGCGGATTTGGGTATTTGAGACCAGAAAGAAGCAGGTGCGCCTACCTGATCGGCGCGAAGAGCGCATCCGACAGCCGGCAATCGCGCGCTATGTCACGCCCGCAGGGCACCGGCTCCAGCCCCCTTGTCAGGCAAAGCCGCGCCTCCTGGATGCGGCCGTCGCGGCAGGTGATGGTCAGCATGTCCGCCGTCCAGCCCGGGTTGGCCTTCAGAAATGCCTCTTCGACCACCCTGGCCGGCAGGCGCACCGGATCTTGCAGCTTGCGAAAGACGTCGGGGCGGTTGACGCTTTCATAGGCGTGGCGCGCAAGGGCGTAGTAATCCGCCCCCGACAACCCCGAGCAGGAACCGTGTTTCTTCCACTGGTACCAGGCCAGGCCGGACGAGCCCATGATATCGGCCATCGCCGCCGTCGTGGCGCGCGAAGGCGGCATCCGGGCCGAGTGGCAATGCGACGGCCAGCCGCGTTCGTATTGCGGCCAGAGCCCGTGCAGCATCCAGCCCGACCCGGCGCCGCGACGGCACTGTTCGGCATCGCGCGCCTCGCCCTCGATCGCGCACCAAGTGGGCGACCAGCTGAGCGAAAGCACGTAATAGTCGAATTCGCCCGCGCGCTCGCCATCAGCGAAAGCGGCGCAGGCCCAGAAAATTATCACGGCGGCCAGGCGTTTCATGCCGGTTTTCAGCCCTTTCCTTTTATTCCGCAGGCGACTATATACGCGCCAGGTTCCCCGACAACGGAAACTTGCCCCCAGGCGGGGCAGCCATTTCAGGCGACGGGGAAGATTTGCGTCAAGGAAGGGTTAAGGATGGCAAAACCGCTCATGACAAAGGCGACGGCCGTCTGGCTGATCGACAATACCACGCTCAGCTTTCGGCAGATCGCCGATTTCGTCGGCATGCACGAGCTGGAAATCCAGGGCATCGCCGATGGCGACGTGGCTGCGGGCGTCAAGGGGTTCGACCCGATCGCCAACAACCAGCTGACGCAGGAAGAGATCGACAGGGGCGAAAAAGACCCCACCCACGAGCTGCGGCTCAAGCACAACCCCGCCGCCGAGGGCGAGGAAAAGCGCCGCGGGCCACGCTATACGCCGCTGTCCAAGCGCCAGGACCGGCCCAACGCCATCCTGTGGCTGGTCAAGTTCCACCCGGAACTGGCCGACGCACAGATCGCGCGCCTTGTGGGCACCACCAAGCCCACGATCCAGTCGATCCGCGAACGCACGCATTGGAACATCTCGAACATGCAGCCCATCGACCCGGTGGCGCTGGGCCTGTGCAAGCAGTCCGAACTGGACGCCGCCGTGCAAAAGGCCGCCGCCAAGCGGGCCAGCGAGGGCGTGACCATGGACGACGACGAGCGCCGCAAGCTCTTGTCGACCGAGCAGAGCCTCGGCATGTCGACCGAGCCGAAGATCCCCACCGCGATCGAGGGGCTGGAAACCTTCAGCCTGTCGGGCAGCAGTGACGAGGAAAAGGAAGAAGAGCGCGAGTTCGACGCCGAAAGCCTGTTCAACCTGCCCGATGCGGACGAGGACGACGAGGACGACGAAGACACCGGCCGCTGAGGCCCGCCGCGCCGCTGCTCAGATGTCCTTGCGGGCGCTGAGCGCGGCGCTGATGGTGCCATCGTCAAGATAGTCCAGCTCGCCCCCCACCGGCACGCCCTGCGCCAGCGAGGTCAGGCGCACGCGCCCCTCCAGCTGATCGGCGATGTAGTGGGCGGTGGTCTGGCCGTCGATGGTGGCGTTCAGCGCCAGGATCACCTCTGTCACGCCCTCGTCCGCCACGCGGGCGACCAGCGCCGGGATGCGCAGCTGTTCCGGCCCGATCTGGTCGAGCGCGCTGAGCGTGCCGCCCAGAACGTGATAGCGGCCCTTGAAGACGCCGGCGCGTTCCATCGCCCACAGGTCGGCCACATCCTCGACCACGCAGATTTCGCCGTTGGCGCGCCGCTCGTCGGCGCAGATATGGCAGATCTCGGTGGTGCCGACATTGCCGCACAGGGCGCATTCCCGCGCCGTTTCCGCGACCTTGAGCAATTGCGCGGCCAGCGGCGCCATCAGTAGGTCGCGCTTGCGCACCAGTTGCAACACCGCGCGCCGGGCAGAGCGGGGGCCCAAACCCGGCAGGCGGGCCATCAGCTCTATCAGCGCCTCGATGTCGCGGGTGGGGCTCATGCGTGGGGCCGGCTCAGAACGGCAGGTCCATGTCCTTGGGCAGGCCCATGCCCTCGGTGATCTTGCCCATTTCCTCTTTCGCGCGGTCGCCGCCTTTGGCCTGGGCGTCCTTGATCGCGGCAAGGATCAGGTCCTCGACCACCTCCTTGTCATCGGCGTTGAATATCGACGGGTCGATGTCGAGCGCCTTGAGCTCTCCCTTCACCGTGCAGGTGGCGCGGACAAGGCCGGCGCCGGATTCGCCCTCGACGGTGATGCGGTGCATCTCTTCCTGCAGGTCGGCCATCTTTTTCTGCATTTCCTGGGCGGCCTTCATCATCTTGGCCATGTCGCCCATCTGGCCCAGTCCCTTGAACATGGTTTTCTCCGGGGTTCGGGTTGCGTTTGCGGTTGCGCCCTAGATACGGGCCGCCGGGCACGGGGACAAGGGCGGGAAGGGGCAGCGGGCCGGCGCGCGACGGCGGAGCGGCAGAGCCTTACGGCAGCCAGACAAGTGAAAGATCAGGGCGAACGGGTAAGAGCGGCGCGCAAGCCGCGCATCGCCAGGCCGCGGTGCGGCGAGCAGATGGCGGGGCGGCAGAGCTTTATGGCAGCCAGGAACGTGAAAGACCGGGGCGGGCGGGAAAGCAGCGCACAAGCCGTGCATCGCCGGGCCGCGGTGCGGCGATCAGGCGGCAAGGCGGCAGAGCTTTATGGCAGCCAGGAACGTGAAAGACCGGAGCGGAGCGCCCATGGCCCCAAATCGCCGTGCCGGGGGGCGGCCCGGCGATGCGCGGCGGCCTGCGGCCTTTGATCCGCGCTGGGGTTGGGTGCTGTGGCTTTGCGTGGGAAGCGGTCTTTACGAAATCGATTGGCCGAAAATCCATTGAGCGTCATGATCGGCCCGGAGCTTCCGTTCGAAGGGTATCGATCACGGCATACCGGAGTGTCCTTAGCGGACATTGGTCGATCTCGCGGCACCTGAACTGCGGCCATCCCTTTACAACACACGATGCAAACGCACAATCATGGTTCCGAGGCCGCCCGTTTTCAGCTTACAAGGTTGTATCGATAAGTTGGTCAATCGTTTTAAAATGCAAAATCGACTCAACTTTTTATATCGAAGGAGTGATGCTGATGAAGCTTGATGCCGAATACTTCGCATGTGCCGTGGAACATATCACCACCTATGGCGATACCGACATCTTCCCTTATCCATTTGAGCTAAAATTCCTACAAGATCGGAAAGATGAAGTTGCGAGTAAACTCAGCGCGCTAGACCTAAACCAATACCAGCCCATGAGTCTGGTAGAGTCTCTCGTCCCTAAATCTAAATTCGGATTCAGAGCTGCACATCAACCTTTCCCGATTGATACGGCGATATATACCGCACTTGTTCTGCGAATTTTTAATTCCGTTGAAGAAGGTCGCGACGCAAAAGAATATAACAGGGCCTTTTCATACCGAAAAACACCTGGGCTGTCTCCATCGATCTTTCATGATGGACGAACATATCGAGATTGGCTCAGCGTAATCGAGGGCAAGATATTCTCAGACAACTACAGCCATGTCATCCGAACTGATATTTCCGACTATTACTCCAGAATCTATCGCCATCGACTTGAAAATATCCTTGATAGCCTCTCCGGCGAGTCCCAAATTGTAAAAAAGATCGAGGGTTTCATATCTGACTGGCGGAGTCGCCAGTCTTTTGGCCTACCTGTTGGAAGCAACGCTTCGAGGCTCCTTGCTGAAGCCGCCCTGAACGACACCGACATGGGTTTAATCTCTGAGGGGTATGAGCACACGCGTTACGTAGATGACATCGTCATCTTCGTTAAGAAGGGGCAAGATCCATACGCTGCCTTAGGATATCTTGCAAAACAGCTTACAGAAAACGAGGGCCTCAGCCTCAACATCCAGAAGACTAGGATTCTCGCGTGGGATGAGTTCAAAGAATCGATAGGTGCGCCTGATGCTGGTGACGACAATGCCAAAGAAGAATTTGCGACCGAAAAACTGTTTTGGGCAGCTTACGGTCAAGACGAAATCGATCAAGAATCCTTAGAAGCGCTTATGCTGAAAGACCTTCGGAAAGAACTCGAAGACCTTTTGAATGAACCGTATTGGGATATGGGTCAGATCAGGATCGTCTTGCATGCAATGCGTCTGGTTAAGAATGAAGATGTTGCACACTACATTCGCAGTAACCTTTCTGAGTTTATTCCGTTTGCAAAAGACGTCTGCCTACTAATTGAGGAATTCATTGAATCAGATGTTGACGGATTCGAGAATATGGGCGCAGAAATTACGAATCTACTGTTGTCCCCTCGAATTCAGCCATTGGATTGCGCTAGAGCTTGGTTCTTGGAGCTAGGAGTGCGCAAACACATTTCTTTTAGCGCCGAACAAATACGAAAACTAGATACTCTATCTGGCACCCTAGATATCAGACAGTTACACCTGATCCGCTGGCGAGCAAGAGATTTGAATTTCTTTAGGGCTCGGAAATCCCGTTTTCACGAAATCCAGTCTTGGGCACAGCCAAGCTTCATTTTTGGGGCTAGTTGCTTACCTAAAGACGAGTACGCACACTGGCTACGGAGTATCAAGAGCCGGGTCCAGTTTCCCTTGGGAAAGGAATTTGTTGATTGGTGCGGCACAGTCCAAGAAGCCCAACCAATCGGTTAAAATGAGCGAATTGTTGAAGTAAGTTAAACAATGCGCATTAACTTGTTTGAAATGGCCAATGTCCACTCTGGCAGTTGGATCATGGACATTTTTCATCCGCAGCGAACTTCCGCTTCCCGCCCATGTTCGCTCCCCACACCTACCCACCAAGTAAAAAAACCGCCCCGGGCTAGACCCCCCCCCCCCCAAACAAAAACGGGCGGAGTAAAACCCCGCCCGTCTCCTCCGCACGCAGCACCGGGGGGCTGATGCCCCGGTGTTGCGCTCCTCCTTATGCGCTCTTGGCGAGGTTGCGCAGCACGTAGTGCAGCACGCCGCCATGTTCGACGTATTCCTTTTCGATCGCGGTATCGATCCGGCACTTGAGGGTGATTTCCTGGCTCGTCCCGTCCGCGCGGGTGATGGTGCAGGGCACCTCCTGCTGCGGGGTGACCTCGGCCAGGCCCTTGATGGTCACGCGCTCGTCGCCGGTCAGGCCCAGCGTCTTGCGGGTGTCACCGCCGGTGAACTCGAACGGGATGACGCCCATGCCCACCAGGTTCGACCGGTGGATACGCTCAAAGCTTTCCGCGATCACCGCCTTGACGCCCAACAGCGCCGTGCCCTTGGCCGCCCAGTCGCGCGACGACCCTGCGCCGTACTGTTCGCCCCCGAACACCACCAGCGGCGCGCCCTGCGCCTGGTACGCCATCGCGGCATCAAAGATCGAGGTCTGTTCGCCGTCGGGGCCCTTGGTATAACCGCCCTCGACACCATCCAGCATCTCGTTCTTGATGCGGATATTGGCGAAGGTGCCGCGCATCATCACCTCGTGGTTGCCCCGCCGCGACCCGTACGAGTTGAAGTCGCGCGGCGTCACCTGACGTTCGACCAGGTATTTCCCGGCCGGCGTGTCGGGCTTGAACGACCCGGCGGGCGAGATGTGGTCGGTCGTCACCATGTCGCCCAGGATCGCCAGCGGACGGGCGTCGTTGATATCTGCAATCCGGCCCGGCTCCGCCGACATGCCCTGGAAATAGGGCGGGTTGCGGACATAGGTCGATTGCGGCGGCCAGTCATAGGTTTCGCCGCCCGAGGTCTCGACCGCCTGCCATTTCTCGTCGCCCTTGAAGACGTCGGCATATTTCGACTGGAACGCCTCGCGCGTGACGGTGCGCTCGACAATTTCGGCGATTTCCTTTTGCGTCGGCCAGATGTCCTTGAGGTAGACATCCTTGCCGTCCGGCGTCTGGCCGATGGGGTCGTTGGCGATGTCGATATTCATGTCACCGGCCAGCGCATAGGCCACCACCAGCGGCGGCGAGGCCAGGTAGTTGGCGCGCACGTCCGGGCTGATCCGCCCCTCGAAGTTGCGGTTGCCCGACAGGACAGAGACCGCCACCAGATCGTTGTCGGCGATGGATTTGCTGATCTCGGGCTGCAGCGGGCCCGAGTTGCCGATGCAGGTGGTGCAGCCATAGCCCACCAGGTTGAACCCGATGGCATCCAGGTGTTCCTGCAACCCGCTGGCGTTGAGGTACTCGGTGACAACCTGCGAACCGGGCGCGAGCGAGGTCTTGACCCAGGGCTTGCGGTTCAGCCCCAGCTCGTGCGCCTTTTTCGCCACCAGCCCGGCACCGATCATCACATAGGGGTTCGAGGTGTTGGTGCACGACGTGATCGAGGCGATCACGACCGACCCGTCGCGCAGCTTGTAATCCTCGCCGTCGACCGTGCCGGTCTTGCGCGGATCGACGATGGTATCGGGGGCAGGCCCTTCGGCCGCCATGTCGCGGGCGCTGCTGCTTTCGTCCTCGCCCCTGTATTCCGCCACCACCTTGAAAAAGGAATCGGCCGCGTGGTCGAGCGTGACGTAATCCTGCGGCCGCTTGGGGCCCGAGATTGCCGGAACGATGGTGCCCATGTCCAGCGTCAGCGTGTCGGAATAGACCGGCGCGTAATCCGGCCCGCGCCACAGCCCGTTTTCCTTGGCATAGGCCTCGACCAGGGCGATGCGGTCCTTGTCACGCCCGGTCTGTTCCAGATAGCGCAGGGTCTCGCCGTCAACCGGGAAGAACCCGCAGGTGGCGCCATATTCGGGAGCCATGTTGGCGATGGTGGCACGGTCGGCCAGCGGCAGGTGGTCCAGCCCCGCGCCGTAGAATTCGACGAACTTGCCGACGACACCCTTCTTGCGCAGCATCTCGACCACCTTCAGCACCAGGTCGGTGCCGGTCGTGCCTTCGACCATCGCGCCGGTGAGTTCGAAACCGACCACCTCGGGGATCAGCATGGAAATGGGCTGACCCAGCATCGCGGCCTCGGCCTCGATCCCGCCCACGCCCCAGCCCAGCACGGCGGCGCCGTTGACCATGGTGGTGTGGCTGTCGGTGCCCACCAGCGTGTCAGGATAGGCCACGGTTTCGCCGTTCTGGTCCTCGTCGGTCCAGACCGTCTGGGCAAGGTATTCCAGGTTCACCTGGTGGCAGATGCCGGTGCCCGGCGGCACCACGCGGAAATTGTTGAACGCGCCCTGCCCCCATTTCAGGAACTGGTAGCGTTCCATGTTGCGTTCGTATTCGCGGTCCACGTTCATCTGGAACGCGCGCGGGTTGCCGAACTCGTCGATCATGACCGAGTGGTCGATCACCAGGTCGACCGGATTGAGCGGGTTGATCTGCTGCGCGTCACCGCCCAGCGCCTTGATCCCGTCGCGCATGGCGGCAAGGTCGACCACCGCCGGAACGCCGGTGAAATCCTGCATCAGCACGCGCGCCGGACGATAGGCCAGTTCGCGGTTGGCACGGCCGCCATTGGCCGCCCAGTCCGAGAACGCCTTGATGTCGTCGGTGGTCACCGTCTTGCCGTCCTCGAAACGCAGCATGTTTTCGAGCACGGCCTTCAGCGCGGCGGGCAGGCGGGCGAAATTGCCCAGCCCGGCGGCCTCGGCGGCGGCGATGGAATAATAGGCGACGCTTTGCGCGCCAACGGTCAGCGTCTTGCGGGTGCGGGCGGTATCGTGACCAACGGTAATGGGCATGCGGGCTGTCCTTTCGCGATCGGGGCTGGCAATTCCGGCTCGCTTCTGACCCATTTGGGAATGGCATTCAAGGGGGCGGTCCGGTTTTGTATACTATCGCACACAGACGACCGAGTCGCAAGACAGCCTCTCTCGCAAAAGCTTGATTGGTCATGTAACAGCCCGTGACATAAAACCCCAAAGTTGAGACCGATCATATCCGGAACCCCGACATGACCAGAATTGGCACGCTGTTTATCGCCCTGCTGCTGTATCCCGTCACGCCGCTGCGGGCGCAGGAACCGACCGTGCTGGTGGAGTTGTTCACCTCGCAGGGCTGTTCGTCGTGCCCGCCGGCCGATGCGCTGCTGCGCGAACTGGCCAGGCGCGAAGACGTGCTGGCGCTGGCGCTGCACGTCGATTACTGGGATTATATCGGCTGGAAGGACATCTTTGCCCGCCCCGAGAACAGCGCCCGCCAGCGTGCCTATGCCGCAGCCGACGGGCGGCGCATGGTCTATACCCCGCAGATCATCATCGACGGCAGTGACGAGGTAATGGGCACCCACCCTAAGGACGTGGCGGCGCTGATCGAAAAGCACAGCGCCGGTGGCGACGTGTCGCTGGATATCGTGCGCGCGGACGACAGCCTGACCATCGAGGCTCTTGCCGCCCCCGGCGCCGAGGGCATCTGCGCGGTGCAACTGGTCCGTTACCGTCGCCACGCCACGGTCGAAATCACGCGTGGCGAAAACGCCGGCCGCACGCTGGACTATACCAACATCGTCACCGACATGACCCGCCTGGCGGACTGGGACATGCGCACGCCGCTGAACCTGCAGGTGCCGCTGACAGGCGATCTGCCGGCGGCGGTGGTGATCCAGCACGGCCGCAACGGCCCGGTCGAGGCGATGGCGCGGGTCCACTGACACCGGCACCCGCCACGCGCCACACCCCGCTGTCCTGACCATGCCGGCCGACAGGGGCCTTTTCAGCCGCCCCCCTGAGGCTATATAGACAGGGCAAAGGCGACCATCCCCAAAGGCAGCGCGCGGCAGATGACGCAGACATTCATTCAGATGTCGGGACAAGGCGACGAAGACGGCGACGTATCCGCCATCGTCAAAACCCGCAGCAAGACCAAGCGGCCGCCCCTTTACAAGGTGCTGCTGCTGAACGACGACTTCACGCCGATGGAATTCGTCGTCGCGGTGCTGGAACGATTCTTCGGCATGAACCATGCCCAGGCGTTCGAGATCATGCTGACGGTGCACAAGCGAGGGCTTGCCGTGGTCGGCGTCTTCACCCACGAGATCGCGGAAACCAAGGTAACGCAGGTGATGGATTTTGCCCGCCGCCACCAGCACCCGCTGCAATGCACGATGGAGAAGGAATAGCTTGACCGGGCTTTCGCGCCTTTCGGTCGCGCTGGACTCGGGCGAGGTGACGCTGCCCGAGGAGGGGCGCATCGCCGTCTTCGCACCGCGCGCCGGCGCGGGGCATGACCTGTCGTCGCTGCCGACGGATCGCTGCCATGTCATCACCGGCTTCAGGCCCGATCACGACCATTACACCGCACTGGGCTATGCCTGCGATACCGCGCCCGAGGGGCGCTATGCCGCCGCGGTGGTTTTCGTGACCCGCGCCCGCGCGCTGAGCGAGGCGCTGATCTCCGAGGCGGCGGCGGTCACAGACGGGCCGGTGATCGTCGATGGTGCCAAGACCGACGGAATCGAATCGGTTCTCCGTGCCTGCCGCGGCCGCACCGATGTCACACCGCCGCTGTCCAAGGCGCATGGCAAGGTCTTTCAATTTGCCGCCGGCACGGAATTTCAGGACTGGGTCCGCCCCGCCCCGCAAAAGATCGAGGGCGGCTTTGTCACCCGGCCGGGGCTCTTTTCCGCCGACGGGGTCGATCCGGGCTCGGCGCTGCTGGCCGACAACCTGCCCGACCGAACTGGTGCGCGGGTGGCCGACCTGGGCGCGGGCTGGGGCTATCTGGCGGCGCGCGCGCTGGAACGCGCCGATATCAAGGAATTGCACCTGGTCGAGGGCGAGCACGCGGCGCTGGAATGCGCACGCCTCAACGTGACCGACCCGCGGGCGCGGTTTCACTGGCAGGACGCCACCCGCTGGCAGCCCGCCGACCCGGTCGACACCGTCATCACCAACCCGCCCTTTCACACCGGGCGCAGCCCCGACCCGGCGCTGGGGCTGGCCTTTGTCACCGCCGCGGCCCGCATCCTGACCCCACGGGGGCAGCTTTTTCTGGTCGCCAACCGCCATCTTCCGTATGAAACGCAGATGCAGCGGCAGTTCAGGGATGTCAGGGAAATCGCCGGCGACAGCAGGTTCAAGCTGCTTCACGCCGCACGCCCGGCGCGCTAGGACGCGCCGCGCCACAGGCCCGCAACAGGGGAAACACCGATGTCATTCTCAATATCCGGGAAAACCGCGATCGTCACCGGCGGCGCCAACGGCATTGGCCTGGCGATCGGGCGGCATTTTGCCGACAAGGGCGCCAATGTCATGTTTGCCGACATCGACGAAAAACAGCTCGTCCGCGAGTTGGGCAAGAACGAAGAGGGCAGCAACACCCGCTATTTCGCCGGCGACCTGCGCGAAAAGCTGGCGCTGGCCAACCTCTTGTCGGCCACCATCGACGCTTTCGAGCAGATCGACATCCTGGTCAATGCCTGCCGGCAGGTGGTGGTTTCGGACCCGCTCAACCCCGATGACGACGCGGTCGAAATGCTGCTGGAACAGAACCTGATGACTGCGCTCAGGACCAGCCAGCTGGTGGCCAAGCGGATGATCAAACAGGCCGAGGAGCGCGACGACGGACCGGCCGGGACCATCGTGAACCTGTCCTCGATCGCGGCGCGGCGCACGCACCCCAACCTGCTGGCCTATTCGGTTTCATCGGCGGCGCTGGACCAGATGACACGCAGCCTGGCAGTTGCGCTGGCGCCTCACCGCATCCGGGTCAATGCCGTCGCCTTCGGCTCGGTCATGAGCGCGTCGTTGCAGGATACGCTGCGCGAAAACCGCGACTATCGCGCCGATATCGAAGACCACACGCCGCTGGGGCGCATTGCCTCGTCGGCGGAGCTGGCCGAGGCGGTGCAATACCTGGCCTGCGACGGCTCCGGCTTTATGACCGGGCAGATCATGACCGTCGATGGCGGCCGCACCTTGCTGGACCCGGTCGCGGCACCGGCGCATTGACGGCGGAGAGGCCGATGACCGACACCATGCCCGACGAAAAGCGCCGCGCCGCGGCCTGGTTTCGCACCCTGCGCGATGAAATCGTGGCGGCCTTCGAGGCGCTGGAAGACAGCCACGCAACCGGCCCGCTGGCCGACGCCGCACCGGAGCGGTTCGAGGTGCGCGAAACAATGCGCACCGCCGAAGACGGCACCGATGCCGGCGGCGGGCTGATGAGCGTGATGCGCGGCGGGCGGGTTTTCGAAAAAGTCGGCGTCAACGTGTCAGAGGTGCACGGCACCCTGGGCGAGGCGGCGCAAAAGGCGATGGCGGCGCGCGGCGTGCCCGGCATTGCGGATGATCCGCGTTTCTGGGCCTCGGGCATCAGCCTGGTGGCGCATATGCAAAACCCGCACGTTCCGGCGGTGCACATGAACACCCGGATGTTCTGGACCCCCAATACGTGGTGGTTCGGCGGCGGCTCCGACCTGAACCCCTGCATCGAATACGATCAGGACACTGCCCATTTCCACGCCACCCAGAAACAGCACCTCGACCCGCACGGTTCCGACCTTTACCCGCGTCTCAAGGCATGGGCGGACGAATATTTCTTCATCTCCCACCGCAAGCGCGCGCGCGGCGTCGGCGGCATTTTCCTGGACGATCACAACAGCGGCGACTGGGAGACCGATTTTGCCCTGATCCAGGACATCGGGCGCGCCTTTCTGCCCGCCTTTCTGCCGCTGGTGGAACGACGGCGCGTGCAAGGCTGGAGCGAACAGGACAAGGAAACGCAGCTTGTCCATCGCGGGCTATATGCCGAATACAACCTCGTCTACGACCGCGGCACCCGGTTCGGGCTGGCCACAGGCCACGACCCCGACGCGGTATTGATGAGCCTGCCGCCGATGGCCAAGTGGGTCTGAGCGCACCGCAGTAAAGCGGGTCGCGGATAATCTGTTGTCACCCCGTCCCGGGCGTGACCCGGGGCCTCGCTATCGCGAAAGGAAGTCCCGGCCCAGGGCCCGGACGGGTATCAGCGTTGATCAGGCGCGATACACTGTAGCCGCCTCAGCCGCCACGGGCATAGCGGCGTTCCAGCTTTTCCAGATCGGCCGCGCGCTGTCGGCCCAGCGGGTTGGTTCCGTCCTTCCAGCGGCGGTGAATCCAGAACCACTGATCCATGTCGGCGCGCACCCGTGCCTCAAGCCGGCGGTTGAATTCCCGGGTCATGGTCAACGGATCGGTGTGGGGGATCTCGTCTTCGAAATGCACCTCGAAATCCAGCCCGTTTTCCATCCGCCGCGCCCAGACCGGCACCAGCGGCGCGTCATATTTCAGCGCCAGTTCCGCCGCCGAGATCGAGGTTAGTGCCTTGTGGCCAAAGAAATCGAGCGGCAGCCCGTCATGGGCGTTGAGGTCGTTCATGATCGCCAGCGTCCCGCCACCGCGCAGGTGCCGCACCGTCTGCATCACGCCGGCGCGGTTCTGCACGAATACCGGCTCGCTGATCTCCGTCATCGCGCGCTCGTAGCGGGCGTTGAAGGGGCGGTTGCGCATCTGGCGATAGAAACAGGCAATCCGCAGCCCCGACGCCACGATACGCAGGCGCGCCGCGTTGAAACTGCCCAAATGCCCCGAAACGATGACCGCCGGGCGGCCCTGGGCCTGCGCCTTGAGCAACAGCTCCAACCCCGGCCCAGTGGCCGAGGCGTTCCTTCCGCGACTGACAAATTCGGGCGAATAGAGTTCGATCATGTTGCGCCCGGCATTGTCGTTGACGCCGCGCACGATGCGTTCGACCTCGGCCTTGGGCATGTCGGGGAAAACCAGCGCCAGGTTCTCGCGCACCCGCCGCGAATACCCCGCCAATGGCGCCAGGATGCGCGCGGTCAGCCAGCCCGCAACCGGTACCCGCCAGCGATAGGGCAGCATTCGCGACAGGGTCACCGGCAGCATCAGCGCCAGCCCGATAAGCCGTTCACGAATAGGGGTGCGGTCCTGTCGGTCGGGTTCGGTCATCGGATGCCACGGTTGGGTCGGAACTCGGGCTTCCCATACGCCGCGGCGGCCACGGCGACAAGCCCGACAGCCGCGCGCAGGCATCACCCCGTCATCGTATTTCAGCTTTCTTCGAAGGGGTCCCATTCCTCTTCGACCTCGGGCAGGGCCTCGGCCTGGGCCTGAGCCTGCATTTCTTCGGCGGTGCGGATGCCGGTGATACGGGCCTCGGGAAAGGCGGCAAAGACGGCCTGCACCAGCGGATGTGCGTGGGCATCTTCCTCCAGCGCGCGACGCTCGGCGTCGCGGGTGGCGGCGATCGTGGGTTCACCGCCCTCGGCCACCACCGACACCGCCCAGCGGGCACCGGTCCAGCGTTGCAGCGCAGCACCCAGGCGCTGCGCCAGGTCGCGGGGCGCGTCCCCGGTCGGCTGAAACTCGATCCGTCCAGGGCGATATGAGACCAGTTGAACGCAGGTCTCGACCTCGATCAGCAACTGAACCTCGCGGTTGGCGCGGATCAGCTCGACCACCTGGTCGAACCGGGCATAATACGCCAGCGCGTTCTCGGGCTGCGCCGCCAGCACAGCCGATGGCCCGGCGCCCGTGCCGCCCCCACCGCCCTGTTGCGGCGGGGTTGCCCGGGCCTGCGGTGCCGGGGCCGGTGCGGCGCCGGCAGCCCTGCCACCCCCGCCCCCCGGCCCGGCCGGCGGCGGCGCATCCTGCAACCGGCGCACCAGATCCTCTGGCGTGGGCAGTTCGGCCACATGGGTCATGCGGATCACCGCCATCTCGGCGGCCATCATCGCGTTGGGGGCCTGCGCCACCTCTTCCAGCGCCTTGAGCAGCATCTGCCACATCCGGGTCAGCACCCGCATCGGCAGCGCCGCCGCCATTGCCCGGCCGCGCTCGCGCTCGTCGGGGCCGATGGTGGGGTCTTCGGCGGCCTCGGGCGTGATCTGCACGACGCTGACCCAATGCGCAATCTCGGCCAGGTCACGCAACACCGCCATCGGATCGGCACCGTCGGCATATTGCGCCGACAGTTCGGTCAACGCCCCGGCGGCATCCCCCCGCACGATCAGGTCGAAAAGGTCCATCACCCGGCCCCGGTCCGCCAGCCCGAGCATGGCGCGCACCTCTTCGGCGGTGGTTTCGCCCCCGCCGTGGCTGATCGCCTGGTCGAGCAGAGAGGTCGCATCCCGCGCCGACCCTTCGGCGGCACGGGTGATCAGCGCCAGCGCCTCTTCGGTGATTTCAGCCCCTTCGGAGGCGGCGATCCGGCGCAGCATCTCCATCATCTCTTCGGGGTCGATGCGGCGCAGGTCGAACCGCTGGCAGCGGCTGAGCACGGTAACCGGCACCTTGCGGATCTCGGTGGTGGCAAAGATGAACTTTACATGCGCGGGCGGCTCTTCCAGCGTCTTGAGCAGCGCGTTGAACGCGCTGGTCGACAGCATGTGCACCTCGTCGATGATGTAGATCTTGTAGCGCGCGCTGCTGGGCGCATAGGACACCGAATCGATGATCGCGTCGCGGATGTTGTCGACCCCGGTATTCGAGGCGGCGTCGATCTCCATCACGTCGACATGGCGGCCCTCCATGATCGCGCGGCAATGCTCGCACTCGCCGCATGGCTCGATCGTGGGGCCGCCGGTGCCGTCGGGGCCGATACAGTTCATCCCCTTGGCGATAATCCGCGCTGTGGTGGTCTTACCGGTGCCGCGGATGCCGGTCATGATGAACGCCTGCGCCACCCTATCGGCCTGAAAGGCGTTCTTGAGCGTGCGCACCATCGCCTGCTGCCCGACCAGATCGGCAAAGGTCTCGGGCCGGTACTTGCGGGCCAGAACCTGATAGCCTTTTGAAGGGGTGTCGGACATGCGCAACCTGCCGGATTCGGGATACCGCGCCAGCCTAAAGCCGTGCCGGTTGGCCGTCCAGCTTGCTTTTGGCGCGCGATCCGGCAAGGCTGGCCGCGGTGTTGGGTATAGTGAACGGGGGAAAGGCCATGCGTCCGTTGGGGGACCGGCGCGGGCAATATGCTGCGACAACAGGGGCCCGGGCGGCATTCGGGGCGTGTCGGGTGCGGCCCATTGCGCGGATCAAAAGCCATTGCCACGCACCCCTTGCCGGGGGGCGCGCATGACCGGCTTTGTCATCTATGCCCTGCCGGTGGCCAGCGGCATCCTCGGCATAGCGCCGATGCCCGGCCGCGGCGGCCACTATGCCGAGGACATCGCGCATATGAAGGACTGGAAACCGGCGTTGGTGATCACCATGGCGACCGAGGTTGAAATGGTTGAATGGGGCGCCGGCAACCTGGGCACCGACCTGCTGTATTCGGGCGCGCGCTGGCATCATATCCCCTGCCCCGACATGGGCATCCCCGGCCCCGATCAGGCCGAAGCATGGCGCGCGGCCTCTGACCGCGCCTGTGCCGCGCTCAGGGGCAGCGGGCGGGTGCTGATCCATTGTGTCGGCGGCTGCGGGCGGTCGGGCATGGCGGCGCTGAAGCTGATGGTCGCCTGCGGCGAAAAACCCGCTGCCGCGCTGGAGCGCCTGCGCGAACTGCGCCCCTGCGCCGTCGAAACCGAGGAGCAGTACAACTGGGCGAAACGGCGCCAGTCCACGGGCAGCCTGTCATCGAAGGGAAAAGGGTGAGAGGCTGGACAACGACCCAAGCGGGGCTCGTTACGGCTGCTTCCTTCCGGATCTGACCGGGTTGGCGAGGTGCTTGCCCGCGCCAACCTCTCACCCGGACAGATAAGCGCTAGCCGCCGGATTCGCAAGCAGTACCGTCAAGCGGCATGCGCAGGCGCAAGAACCCGACCCCAGAGACCCCGAGATCGGTCAGCCCCATCGCGGCGATATCGTCGGAATGGGCGCGCAGGCCGGGGCCGGTTTCAATCAGCGCCGAGGCGCCGGGCACCGGCAGGAACGACCACACCGGCGCCGGGCGGAACCGCTCGATCGCGTCCGAGCGCAGGAAATCCGCCAGCGCATCGAGCACCGGCGCGCGGCTGGCATAGACCAGCCGGTCGTCGGGCAAGGCCGGATAGGGGCCGCCGCCAAAGGCACGATAACTGTTCACCGCCATGACGAAACGGTCATCGGCACGCACCGGTGCCCCCTTGTGGCAAAGCCCGCCGATCCGTCCGCCAGCACCGGCGTCGGTATCCGCCAGCGGGTTGCCGCGCACATCGTAAAGCGGCTGGCGGGTCAGGTCGATCCGATAGCGCAGGCCAAGGACGGTATCGGCCACATTGCCGGGAAAGTCGCGGTTCCACAGCGGCTGGTCCTGCCGGCCCAGCTGCACCGTCAGAAAGCACGATACCGCGCGTTCCAGCCAGTCGCGCAATTCGTCCCCGGTCAGCAACAGCGCGCACAGCGTGTTGGGAAAGGGCTGCAGATCGGCGGCGTTGCGCAGGCTCAGCGACCCTGCGGGAATGTCGACATAGGCGTCCGGCCCGCTCCGCCCGCCGGTCTGAAAGGGGGCGGTGGCCGACAACAGCGGCAATTCGGCCAGCGGACCGTCCTCGAGCGCGCGGGCGACGGCCATGCGCTGGGCCTGGGCCACCATCAACACCGGCAGGTCCGAGCGATAGCGCGACAGGTAACTGAGGATCGGTCGCGGCGTTCGTCCCAGCGGGATACGCATATGCGCCAGCGTGGCGGCATGGCTGCGGCGCACCGCGGCCATGATCGCAGGGTCCGGCGCCGCCGGCTGTCCGGCATCGGGCGCCACGGCGCGCGCCTCTGCCCGGTGGGTGGCGAGACGCCATCCCTGCGCGTGGCGTTCCAGTTCCAGGTCGATCACCCCCAGGTGCGAGCCACGAAAACCCGGCATCACCGCCGGCACCCCGCAGAAGGTGCCGGCGCGGTGGTCGGCACCGTCGCATCGCTGCGGCGCGTCGGGGTCGGGGTCGGGAAAGACCTCGTGGCTGTGGCCGGCAATGATCGCGTCGACACCGGGCAGCCGCGCCAGGCCAAGCGCGGCGTTTTCGGCCCCGGCGCCCGATGGGCCGGTTTCCAGGCCGGTATGGGCCAGCAGCACCACCAGGTCGGCCCCCGCCGCGCGCAGCATCGGCACCCGCGCGGCGGCGGTGTCCAGCATGTCGCGGGCGCATAGCTCGCGCGCCAGGTGAAACCTGTCCCAGGCCATGATCTGAGGCGGCAAGAGCCCCAGCAGACCGATCCGCAGCCGGTGGCGGGCGCCGGTCCGGTCGCTCAGCTCGCGCTCGATCATCACCGACGGCGGCAACAGGGTGACATCCTCGGCCACGCTGGCGCCGCGCTGGATCAGCGCGTTGGCGCAGATCGCCGGAAACGCCGCCTGCGACAGCGCCTTTTGCAAGGCCGGAAGGCCAAAGTTGAATTCGTGATTGCCCAGGCAGGCAGCGTCATATCCCAGCCGGTTCATCGCCGCGATCACCGGGTGACGTCCGCCCTCGCCGGCAATGTCATGCAGGTCGCTGAGCGGCGTGCCCTGCAGGAAATCGCCATTGTCCACCAGCAGGCAGCCGCCCTGCGCCTCTTGTCGGGCGCGAGATATCAGGCTGGCCGTGCGCGCCAGCCCATAGGTGGTGCTGTCACGGCCGCTGGCATAATCGAAAGGCAGAATCGCGCCATGCACGTCCGAGGTGGCGAGCAGCCGCAAGTGGCATCGCGCCATCACGGCAGAGGTATCGGCCGAATGCGGCGCACAGCCCGCCCACCGGTTCATCCAGCCGCCCTCGGCGAGGTCGGATATCCACGGTTCATCACTGCCCTGCCTGCCCGTCAGATTGCAACCCAAAGAGGAACCACGCTAGCGCAGCACAATATACCTGTAAACCGCAGGAGAAACGCATCTTCCCGGTTTCGGCGCGCCCTATCGACACATGCAAGTGTCTTGCCGGGCGGGCCGGAACATGGCACCTGACAGGCAGGGAGAGCACAGATGAAAGAAGCCGAAACAGTAACGTTTGGCGGTTCGGGGCTGGACCGTGCCGCGCCGCTGCGCGCCGACCCCGCAGCGCTGGAGCAGGCGGTCGCGCGCGGGCAGGCCGAAACGCTGCTGCTTTGGCGCGGCAAGCCGCTGGTGGCCGCGCCGGGGCATGACCGGCTGGTGCGCCTGCCCCCCGATCACCCGGTGTTTGAGGGCGCGCGCATGCCGCCGATTCTGCTGGGCCGCGAACCTGACGGGCGGCTGGTGCTGGCGCGCGATATCTCGGCCTGGCGGCCGGACGCCCCGCCGGACAGCGCCGGAACCGGGTTCGACGACATGTCGCAACAGCGTCACCCCGCCCTGCCCGACACCCATGTCTTTGCCGACCTGCGCCGCATCATGACGCGGCTGTCACCGCGCGACGCCGAATATACCGCCACCGCCAAGGCGTTGATCGGCTGGCATGAAAGCCACCGGTTCTGTTCGCGCTGCGGCGCCGAAAGCCGGATGATCATGGCCGGATGGCAACGCAGTTGCGATGCCTGCGGCGGCCAGCATTTTCCGCGCAGCGACCCGGTGGTGATCATGCTGGTCACGAAAGGCAACCAGGCGCTGGTCGGCCGCTCACCGGGCTGGCCCGAGGGGCACTATTCCTGTCTCGCGGGGTTTGTCGAACCCGGCGAAACCATCGAGGCGGCAGTGCGGCGCGAGGTGTTCGAGGAAACCGGCATCCATACAGGCGGGGTCGAATATCTGGCCAGCCAACCCTGGGCCTTTCCCAGTTCGCTGATGCTGGGTTGCCGGGCCGAAGCGCTGGATACCGGCATACACATCGACCCCGTCGAGATCGAGGACGCCCGCTGGGTCAGCCGCGAAGAGGTGATGGCGGCCTTTTCCGGGCAACACCCACAGATCAGACCGGCCCGCGAAGGCGCGATCGCGCATTTCCTGCTGCGCCGCTGGCTGGCCGATACCCTGGCCTGACGTCAAACCCCGCTTGGCGGCGCGCGATGATTGATGTTAGGGGTTTCCCCGACCGGGTGAGGGCGGCAGTGACAGGGAACAGGCATGAAATTCAGCGTCAGACAGGATATCGAGGCCCCCATAGATTTCGTCTTTGAACAGCTCACGGATTTTCCGGCGATCGAACGCGCGGCGATGCGCCGGGGCGCCGAGGTGCAGCGCGTCGACACCCTGACATCCGCCGGACCCGGCATGATATGGGACGCCCGATTCGAGCTGCGCGGCAAGCCGCGTGAGTTGCAACTCGAACTGACCGGGTTCGACGCGCCGAACGGGATGACGATGACATCTCAGTCGTCGAACCTGGAGGGGGCCATCCTGGCCGACCTGGTGGCGCTGTCGCGCAACAGCACGCGGCTGACGATGGATTTCGAACTGAAGGCCAGGAACCTGTCGGGCAAGCTGTTGGTGCAGTCGCTGCGTCTGGCCCGCAAGAACCTGACGAACAAGGTTCAGGATCGGCTGTCGAGCTTTGCCAAGGACATCGGCAATCGCTACCAGAGACCTGCCTGATCGGCCATTTCCCGATTCGAGGGCGCCATGCCCGGGCGAGACGTTTCTGCGGATGCCGAAAACAGGACCGGCCCGGCTAAGGCGCCGGGCAGGTCAGTCAATGCGGGTCGTTCAAGAGTGGCCGAGATCACGAAGCCGTCCAAGGGTGCGGGTTGTCGATGCCATTGCGTTCCTGTTGGCTCAGCTCAGACGTCATCCAGGGGCGAGGGTTATCGATGCCGGGGCGCTCTTGCTCGCTCAGCTCAGACGTCATCCAAGGGCGAGGGTTGTCGATGCCGGGGCGCTCTTGCTCGCTCAGCTCAGACGTCATCCACGGACGCGGGTTGTCGATGCCAGGGCGTTCCTGCTGGCTCAGTTCGGCCAGGTCACGCACGGTGGGAACGGGGCCAGGCGCTGCATATGCGGCAATGGCGGGAAGGGCGGCTGCGGTCGCGATTGCAATCAATTTGAAGCGTGTCATTTCATTCTTCCTTTCGAGGTTTGCAAATGTCTGGCAACGGCTTCTGTGCGTTGTCGATGACTGGCAAATGGGGGCTGGCAACGCGCAAACAATGACGGGTCGCGCCGCTGTGATTCAGCGTGTCAGGCCAAGCGCGACAGCGTGATCGGCAGCGCACGAAATGCTCTCGAAACCGCGATCCTGCCGGACGCAGAAAATTCCGAAAATAGGCGCCAAATAAACAGATTACCGGATTTTCGATATGTTACAGACCGCTCGCCCGCCACACATGAAAACCACGCCAGGCCCAAGGGCAGGGCAGCGCGACATTTGGGGCAGGCAACGCCAGCAGCCGTGCCCTGATCGCGAAAGGCGTCAGTGCCGGCGGGGGTCGGCGGGGTAGACCCCGAGCATGGTCACCTTCGAGGTAAAATAATCGAGTTCCTCAAGCGCGCGCCGCACCGGCGCATCATCGGGATGACCCTCTATGTCGGCATAGAACTGGGTGGCGTGGAACGACCCGTTCACCATGTAGCTTTCCAGCTTGGTCATGTTGACGCCATTGGTGGCGAACCCGCCCATCGCCTTGTAAAGCGCGGCGGGAATGTTGCGGACCTGAAAGACAAAGGTGGTCATCATGCCGTCATCGCCACGGCGGCTCCAGTCCGGTTCGCGCGCCATGACCAGGAATCGGGTGGTGTTGCTGCCTTCGTCCTCGATATCGCGCGCCAGAACGTCGAGACCATAAATCTCGCCCGCCAGTTCGCTGGCCAAGGCCGCCACCTCGGGCTTGCCATCCTCGGCCACCTGCCGGGCCGACCCGGCGGTGTCGGCACCGTTGACGCGCTGTATATCGTGTTCGGCCAGGAATTTCCGGCACTGGCCCAGCAGCATCGTGTGGCTCATCGCCCGGGTGATGGCGGACAGCTTTGTGCCCGGCACCGCCAGCAGGTTTATGCGCACGCGCACGAACGCCTCGGCGATGATGAACAGCCCCGATTGCGGCAGCAGGTGGTGAATGTCGGCCACCCGGCCATAGGTCGAATTCTCGACCGGCAGCATCGCCAGATCAGCCGTCCCGTCGCGTATCGCGTCGATGGCATCCTCGAAGGTACGGCAGGGCATTGCCTCCATCTCGGGATAGGTTTCGCGGCAGGCCTGGTGCGAATAAGCCCCTGGCTCGCCCTGAAAGGCAATGCGTCTGGTCATCGTGCCGTCCGGTTTGTTTTCGTGCAACGCCCGGCGCAAACCGCTCGGCCGGGACGTCTGGGGGGGCAAACTACACCTTGCGCGTTAGCAGGGGAAGCGGATAGATAGCCCGCGAGAGAATTAGGGGAATACGGGCTCATGTTCGACACGATGACATTGACCAAAACTGTCGGCGCGCTGTGCGGGTCGCTGCTGATCCTTCTGTTCGGCAGCTGGGCGGCCGAAGCGATTTATCACGGCGGCGGCGGTCACGGCGATGACCATGAGCAGGCCTACGTTATCGACACCGGCGAGGAAGAAGCCGAAGCCACCGAAGAAGAGGCCGGCCCCGACTTTGCCGAGCTTTTCGTCAATGCAGATACCGGCAAGGGCGAGCGTGTGTTCAACAAGTGCAAGGCCTGTCACTCGCTTGAAGAGGGCGACAACCGTGTCGGCCCCTACCTGCATGGCGTTGTCGGACGCACGGTCGACGCGGTCGACGGCTTTGCCTATTCCGGCAAACTGGAAGAAGCGACCGAAGAATGGACGCCAGAGAGCCTGAACGAGTTCCTCACCAAGCCGTCGGCCTTTGCCCCCGGCACCATCATGAGCTTTGCCGGGCTCAAGAGCATCGAGGACCGCGCGAACCTGATCGCCTTCCTCGACCAGACCGATGGCGACACCTACCAGATGGACGTCGCCGCCAGCGACGCCACGGAAGAGCCCGCCGCCGAAGAAGAAGAAGCAGCGGAACCCGCCACCGAAGAGGCGCCGGCCGAGGAAGCGACCGAAGAACCTATGGCCGATGAACCCGCCGAAGAAGCAGAGGCGCCCGCGGCGACCGAAGAGGCCGCCGCCGATGAGCCGGCGGAAGAACCCGCCGCCGAAGAAGCGGCAGCAGAGGAACCGGCCGCCGAAGAAGAAGCCGCCAGCGGCTTTGCCGCGATGGTTGCGGCGGCCGATGCGGCTGACGGCGCAAAGGTCTATCGCCAGTGCAAGGCGTGCCATGTCGCCGATGCGGAACAGAACCGAGTCGGCCCGCACCTGGTTGGCGTCGTCGGGCGTGAAGTGGCCGTCGTCGAAGGCTTCAGCTATTCCGACGCCCTGACCGGGCTTGGCGGGGAATGGACGCTGGACCGGCTGAACGAATACCTGGCCAAGCCGCGCGATTTTGCCCCCGGCAACAAGATGACCTTTTCGGGTCTGCGCAAGGAAGAGCAGCGCGCCAGCGTGATTGCCTATCTGCAAAGCCTGGCCGAGTGATCCAGCGCGCCCAAGGGCGCGTTCCAGGCCACCGCCCCGTCCGGGCGGTGGCCTTTTTCATGTCTCGCGCCATATCGGCAGGAAACGGACGTATCTGCGCTTGAACACCGGCGCACCCCTCAACTAGCTTTGGGGCAACCGCCGCAACACGGATCGGCAGGAGGAATTCGAAAATGACCCGACAGGCAGGCCGGGCAGCTGTACAGAAGAACGCATTTTCAGGCATCGGGGCCTTGATGCTGATGGCGCTGATGATCGTCGCGCTTTGGGCACAGGCGGCGCAGGCGCAGCAAAAGATCATCAAGAGCCACGGCTATTCCTATTTCGGCGCCCTGAACTATCCCGCCGACTTTGAGCATTTCGATTACGTGAACCCCGACGCCCCCAAGGGCGGCGAGATTTCCATCGCCGTCGCAGGCAGCTTTGATTCGATGAATCCCTACACCCGCAAGGGTCGCGCGGCTGGGCTGTCGTCGATCATGTATGAAAGCCTGCTGGGGCAGGTCCTGGCCGGCTCCGGCGCGCTGCCTGCTGACGATTATGACGAGCTTTACGGCCTGCTGGCGCACACGATCGAATACCCCGAGGACAAGTCCTGGGTGATCTTTCACATGCGCCCCGAGGCGCGGTTTTCCGACGGCACGCCCGTCACCGCGCATGACGTCGCCTTTAGCCACAACCTGTTGCTGGACGAAGGGTTGAAATCCTATGCCGACGCGGTGCGCAAACGCATCCCCAAGGTCGAGGTGATCGACGATCACACCGTCAAATTCTACTTTACCGAAGGCATTTCGCGCCGCTCGCTGATCGACCAGGTCGGCACCGTTCCGGTCTGGTCGCGCAAGTGGTTTCAGGAAACCGGCGCCGGGCTGGACGAAAGCCGGCTGAAAACCTCGCCGGGGTCGGGACCCTATGTTTTCGATGATGTCGACGTCAACCGCCGCGTCGTTTATCGGCGCAATCCCGACTATTGGGGCTGGCATCTGCCGATCAACAAGGGCCGGCACAATTTCGACCGTATCCGGCTGGAATACTTCGCCGATTCCACCGCCGCGTTCGAGGCGTTCAAGGCCGGCGCGGTAACCTATCGCACCGAGGCCGACCCCAAGAACTGGGCCACCGCGTATGATTTTCCCGCGATCCAGCGCGGCGACGTGGTGAAATACGCCCTGCCCGACGGGCTGCCCCCGAACATGACCGGGATCGTCTTCAACCTCAGATCGGAACCGCTGAAGGACAAACGCGTGCGCCAGGCGCTGGCGCTTGGGTTCAACTTCGAGTGGACCAACCAGTCGCTTTACAGCGGGCTGTTCGAACAGCAGCGGTCCTTTTCCACCGGCACGCATCTGGAGGCGACAGGCCTGCCCGAGGGCGATGAACTTGCGTTCTTCGAATCCATGGGCGACCTGGTGTCGGAGGAGATCTATACTGAGGAACCCTGGGTTCCCCACACGTCCGACCCCGACCGCCTGCTGACACGGCGCAACCTGCGCGCCGCGCTCAACCTCTTTTCCGAGGCCGGCTGGAAGGTGGCCGATGATGGTGTGTTGCGCAATGCCGATGGCGAGGCGCTGAAACTTACGTTCCTGTTCGACGCCTCGTCCTCGCCCACGTCGCGGGCGATCGCGCAGAACTACATTTCCAACCTTCAGGCGATGGCGGTTGATGCACAGCTGGAGGCGGTCGATTCGGCCCAGTATTCCCAGCGCGAACGCGATCACGATTATGACCTGGTGTTCGACGGCTATCCCGCGCTGCTGGGGGCCGGCACCGGGCTGGCACAGCGGTTCGGGTCAGAGGCGGCCGAATACAGTCTCTTCAACCCGGCCGGGCTGGCCAGCCCGCTGGTGGACCGCATCATCGAGGAATCGCTGCTGACCGATAGCCAGGCCGCAGAGGACATGACCATGCGCGCGCTCGACCGGGCGCTTCGGCATGAGTTCGTCGTCATCCCCGACGGCTACAAGCCCGATCACTGGGTGGCGTTCTGGGACATCTACGCCCATCCCGACCCGATCCCGCCCTATGCGCTGGGGGTACTCGATTTCTGGTGGGTCGACCCCGACAAGGCCGCGCAGCTGCGCGAAAAGGGGGTGCTGAAGTGATGGCGCCAGACACCGTGGCAGGCACGGAGGCCGGCTGAGGTGGGCGCCTATATCCTGCGCAGGCTGCTGCTGATCATCCCGACGCTATTCGGGATCATGGTGATCAATTTCGTGCTGGTCCAGTTCGTCCCCGGCGGGCCGGTCGAACAGGTAATCGCCCGGATGCAGGGCGAGGGCGACGTCTTCGGCGGCTTTGCCGGCGGGGCCGAGGACGCCACCCTGAGCGAGACCGAAACCGCCGGATATGCCGGCGCGCGCGGCCTGCCGCAGGAATTCATCGACGAACTCAAGGCCCAGTACGGGCTGGACAAGCCACCGCTGGAACGCTTCGTCAACATGATGTGGAACTACATGCGGTTCGATTTCGGCGAAAGCTATTTCCGCTCGATCTCGGTCACCGACCTGGTGCTGGAAAAAATGCCGGTTTCGGTCACGCTGGGGCTATGGTCAACGCTGATCGCCTATCTGATCTCGATCCCGCTGGGCATCTCCAAGGCGGTGCGCGACGGCACCCGCTTTGACAACTGGACCAGCGCCGTCATCATCGCCGCCTATGCCATTCCCGGTTTCCTGTTCGCGGTGCTGCTGGTGGTGCTTTTTGCCGGCGGCAGTTACTGGCAGATATTTCCGCTCAGGGGGCTTACATCCGACAATTTCTCTGACCTCAGCCTTTGGGGCAAGGCGGTCGACTACCTGTGGCACATCACCCTGCCGGTCCTGGCCTCGACCATTTCCGCCTTTGCCACGCTGACGCTGCTGACCAAGAACTCGTTTCTGGACGAGATCAAGAAACACTATGTCATGACCGCCCGCGCCAAGGGGCTGAGCGAACGGCGCGTGCTTTACGGCCACGTCTTTCGCAACGCCATGCTGATTGTGATCGCGGGCTTTCCGGCGGTGTTCATCGGGGTGTTCTTTGGCGGCAGCCTGCTGATCGAGACGATCTTTTCGCTCGACGGGCTGGGGCGGCTGGGGTTCGAGGCGGCGCTCAGCCGCGACTATCCGGTGATGTTCGGAACGCTCTTCCTGTTCGGGCTGATCGGGCTGGTGGTGAACATCCTCAGCGATCTCTGCTATGTGCTGGTCGATCCGCGCATAGACTTCGAAACGCGCGAGGGGTGAAGGGGATGAAGCTTTCACCGCTCAACCAGCGCCGCTGGCGCAATTTCAAACGCAACCGCCGCGCGTTCTGGTCATTGATCCTGTTCGCCATCCTTTTCGCGGTGACGCTGCCGGCCGAATTCGTCGCCAACGACAAGCCGATCCTGCTGCAGTATCGCGGCGGCTATTACATGCCGGTCTTTCGCATGTACCCCGAAACCACCTTTGGCGGCGATTTCCCGACAGAGGCGATCTATTCCGACCCAGAGGTGAAATGCCTGATCGTCTCGGGCGGGCTGGACAGCTGTTTCGATGACCCCGAGGGCATCATCAACGATGCCGATGACGGGGTTGTCGCGGGCGAGGCCATAGAAAAGGGCTGGGCGCTCTGGCCGGTCATTCCCTACAGCTATAACACACCGGTTGATCGCCCCGGCGCCGCGCCGCTGCCCCCAAACGAGCAGAACTGGCTTGGCACTGACGGCACCAAGCGCGACGTGATGGCGCGGGTGATCTATGGCTTTCGGCTGTCGGTTCTTTTCACCCTGATCGTGACCGCGCTGTCCAGTGTCATCGGCGTCTTTGCCGGTGCTGTTCAGGGCTATTTCGGCGGCCGCACCGACCTGATCTTTCAGCGCATCATCGAGATATGGTCGGCCACGCCGCAGCTATACGTCATCATCATCCTGTTCGCGATCCTGCCGCGCAGTTTCTGGCTGCTGGTCGCGATCATGGTGATATTCGGCTGGATGGCGCTGGTGGGTGTGGTCAGGGCCGAGTTCCTGCGCGCGCGCAACCTGGAATATGTCCGCGCGGCCAAGGCGCTGGGCGTGTCGAACCTGGTGATCATGTTCCGGCACATGCTGCCCAATGCGATGGTGGCGATGCTGACCTTTCTGCCCTTCATCGTCACCGGCACCATCGGCACGCTGGCGGCACTCGATTTCCTGGGTTTCGGCCTGCCCTCGTCGGCGCCGTCGCTGGGGGAGTTGACCCTGCAGGCCAAGCAGAACCTGCAGGCGCCTTGGCTGGCCTTTACCGCCTTTTTCGCCTTTGCGATCATGCTGTCGCTGCTGGTTTTCATCTTCGAGGGCGTGCGTGACGCCTTTGACCCCAGAAAGACCTTTCAATGAGCCTGCTGGAGGTAAGCAACCTGTCGGTCAGCTTTCGCCAGGACGGCGCCACCGTCCCGGCTGTCAGGGGCGTGTCCTTTACCGTCGACCCGGGCGAGACCGTGGCGCTGGTGGGCGAAAGCGGATCGGGCAAGTCGGTGACCGCCCTGTCCACCGTGGCGCTGCTGGGGTCGTCGGCCGTGGTCGATGGCAGCGTGCGCTATGACGGGCAGGAAATGATCGGCGCACCGGCCCGGCGGCTGCGCGACGTGCGCGGCAACGACATCAGCTTTGTCTTCCAGGAGCCGATGACCAGCCTCAACCCGCTGCACACGCTGGAAAAGCAGATCCGCGAAAGCCTGGAACTGCACCAGGGGCTGACCGGCGACGCAGCGCGCACGCGCATCATCGAGCTGCTGCAAAGGGTCGGCATCCGCGACGCCGAAAGCCGGCTGAGGGCCTACCCCCACCAGCTCTCGGGCGGACAGCGGCAGCGGGTGATGATCGCCATGGCGCTGGCCAACAAGCCCGACATCCTGATCGCGGATGAGCCTACCACCGCGCTGGACGTCACCATCCAGGCGCAAATCCTGGAACTGCTGGCGCACATCAAGCGCGACGAGGGGATGGGCCTGCTGTTCATCACCCACGACCTGGGCATTGTCGAACGCATCGCCGACAAGGTCTGCGTGATGAAGGACGGCGCCATCGTCGAATCTGGCCCGACGGCGGAAACCTTTGCCAACCCGCGCCACGATTATACCCGCAAGCTGATGAGCGCGCGCGCCACGGGCACGCCCCGCCCGGTGGCGCAGGACGCGCCGACACTGGTCGAAACCGAAGGGCTGCGCGTCTGGTTCCCGATCCAGCGCGGCTTTCTGCGCCGCACCACCGGCCATGTGAAGGCGGTCAACGACGCCACCATTTCCGTGCGCGCGGGCGAAACGCTGGGCCTTGTCGGCGAAAGCGGGTCGGGCAAGACCACGCTGGCGATGGCAATCATGCGGCTGACCACGTCAGAGGGGCGGGTGGTGTTCGACGGCGAAGAGGTGCACGACTGGTCAACCCGGCGGTTGCGGCGGCGCCGCGCCGACATGCAGATCGTCTTTCAGGACCCCTATGGCAGCCTCAGCCCCCGGATGACCTGTGAACAGATCATCGCCGAGGGGTTGGGCGTGCACGGCAACCCCGGCGGGCGCACCGCGCGCGAACTGGTGGCCGAGGTGATGCAAGAGGTCGATCTGGACCCCGCCATGATGCACCGCTATCCGCACGAGTTTTCCGGCGGCCAGCGCCAGCGCATCGCCATCGCGCGGGCAATGATCCTGCGGCCCAAGCTGGTGGTGCTGGACGAACCCACCAGCGCGCTGGACATGACCGTGCAGGTGCAGATCGTCGACCTGCTGCGCAGGCTGCAACAGAAATACGGGCTGGCCTATATCTTCATCAGCCACGACCTGAACGTAGTACGCGCGATGAGCCACAAGGTGGCGGTAATGAAGGATGGCGACATCGTCGAATACGGCGACGCTGAAGAGGTGTTCGAACGCCCGCGCACCGACTACGCCAAATCGCTGCTGCGCGCGGCGCTGGAGCGTATTTCCTGAAACCGCGCCGTTGCCGGGGATGATTTGTTGCGCCCGGAATCAAGGCGCTACGCGCCGCCGGGCGAGCGCCGGGCCGTCCCGATCTCAGATGGCCGAGCTGTGGCCGGCCTTGTCCAGTTCATAGGCGTCGAAACCGCGCGCGATCATGCGGGTCAGAGGGCGGGCCTCCTGCGGGATCGAAAGACCGATATTCGACACCTCGACCAGCCCTTCGAAACCCTCCGCCACCTTGCGCAGCATCTCGTTCAGCTCGTCGGTGGCGATACCGAAACAGTCCTGGATTTCCGCCGCATCGACGCGGAAATCGCACATGATCTGTTCGATGATCCGCGCGCGCATCCGGTCCTCGTCGGAAAAGGCATGCCCGCGGGTGGTGGAAAAACGCCCCTCGCGGATGGCGGCGGTATGGGCGCCGGTCGCCGGGGCATTTTGCGCATAGCCCTGCGGAAAGCGCGAGATCGACGAGGCGCCGACCCCGATAAGAACCTCGGCAGTATCTTCGGTGTATCCCTGAAAGTTGCGCCGCAGCCGGCCCTCTGCCTTGGCGGTGCTCAAGCCGTCGGTGGGCTTGGCGAAATGGTCGATACCGATCTCGTCATAGCCGTCCCATAGGAACAGCCGCCGCGCGGTATCGAACAGCTCCAGCCGTTCCTCGGGCGTCGGCAGCGCATCCGACGGGATCAACTGCTGGCGCTTGGCCATCCACGGCACATGCGCATAACCATAAAGCGCCACCCGGTCAGGTTCGAGCGTCAGCAGCTTCTGCACACTGGCGGTGCTTCGGGCCTTTGACTGGTGCGGCAAGCCATACAGGATATCGGCGTTCAGGCTGGCCACACCGCGGGCGCGAATTTCGTCGGCGGCATCCTTGGTAATGTCATAGCCCTGCAGCCGTCCGATAGTGGCCTGGATCTGGGGGTCGAAATCCTGCACCCCGATCGAAGCGCGGTTCATGCCCGCACGCGCCAGCGCATCCAGCCGGTCACCGTCTATCTCGCTCGGGTCGATCTCGACCGAGAATTCGGTATCGTCATCGAACGGCGCCACCTCGCGGATCGCGCCGGCCAGGTCTTCCATCATCTGCGGCGCCAGCAGCGTGGGCGTGCCGCCCCCCCAGTGCAGCCGCGACAGGGTGACCCCCTCGGGCAACAGATCGCCCAGCATCCGCAACTCTGTCAGCAGGGTTTCCAGATAGGCCAGCACCGGCTTGTCCGATTGCGTGCCCTGGGTGCGGCAGGCGCAGAACCAGCACAGCCGCCGGCAGAACGGCACATGCACATAAAGCGACACCCGTGAATCCGGCGGTATCGCGCCGATCCACTGTGTGAACTGATCCGCCCCCACATCACGGCTGAAATGCGGTGCGGTGGGATAGCTGGTGTAGCGGGGCACCTTTGCGTCGAAAAGACCCAACCTGCCCAGTTGTGATTTCGTGACCATAAGGTTAGCTTTAGGAGGCGCGTCGATTAAGAACTTTGACCCAGATCAACATTCCAGGCGGTTGTTTCATGCTGAAAGAAGAGACCAAGACCGCTCCGCGCGATTGCGGCGAGTGCCCGATTCGGCACCGTGCCGTCTGCGCCCGCTGTGAAGCGGACGAGTTGGAACAACTCGATCGCGTGAAATACTATCGCAATTTCCAGGCCGGACAGACGGTGGTCTGGGCCGGCGATCAGATGGATTTCGTTGGTTCGGTGGTATCGGGCATCGCCACACTCACCCAAGCGATGGAGGACGGCCGCACGCAGATGGTGGGGCTGCTGCTGCCATCGGATTTCATCGGCCGGCCGGGGCGCGAGAAAGCCATTTATGACGTAGTGGCGACAACGGACATGGTGATGTGCTGCTTCAGACGCAAGCCGTTCGAAGAACTGATGAGCAACACCCCGAACATCGCCCACCGGTTGCTGGAAATGACGCTGGACGAACTGGATGCCGCGCGTGAATGGATGCTCGTGCTCGGGCGCAAGACCGCGCGCGAAAAGATCGCCTCGCTGTTGACGATTATCGCCCGGCGCGACGCGACGCTGGGATTCGGCAAGGCACACGGCAAGATGACCTTCGATCTGCCGCTCACGCGTGAGGCAATGGCCGATTACCTGGGCCTGACGCTGGAAACGGTCAGCCGCCAGATCTCTGCCCTGCGCAAGGACGGGATCATCGTTCTGGAAGGCAAGCGCCACGTCACCGTGCCCGATTTCGAACGGCTGATGGAAGAAGCCGGTGACGACTGCGACGGCGGCCTGCTGGCCTGAATATCCCCCTTGCCCGCCCCGGGTATGACCCGGGGCCTGTCCTTGTGACAAGGGTTCCGCCCCCCCCGGTAGGCGGGGCGTGGCAGGCCCTAGTGCGCCATCAGCACCGGCAAGGTCGCTTCTTCCAGCATCGTGCGGGTGGCACCGCCAAAGATCGCCTCGCGGAAACGCGAATGGCCATAGGCGCCCATGACGATAAGATCCGCATCCATGTCGGCGGCGTGGCGCATCAGCAGGTCCGACAGCCTGGGCAGGGTCTTGGACAGAACGTCGATCTCAGCCCGGACGCCGTGGCGGGCCAAGTACTGCGACAAAAGACCGCCGGGGTCGGACCGTGACGGGCCATGCGTGGGCGGGTCGATCACCACCACGTGCACCTCTTCGGCCGCGCACAGCAGCGGCAGCGCCGCGCGCACTGCCGACAGCGCCTCGGTGCTTTCGTTCCAGCCCACCATGATCCGACGGGGCCGGGGCTGCGGCTTGGCGTCCGGCGACACGATCAGCGCCGGGGTGCTGCCCTCGAACAGGGTCGATTCGGTGGCCGGCTCCAGCTCGACCCCGCGCCCCTCGCCATAGGGTTTGGGCAGGATTGCCAGATCGGAAAACCGTACCCGCGTGGAAACGTGACGGCCGATATCGGCCAGTTGCGACACCCCCGCCTCTGCACCCCACAGGATATCTTCGGCCTTCAGGCGCTTGCGTACCTTTTCCTCGATCTCCTCGGCATCCTCCTTGGCCCGCGCCAGGGTTTCCTGCAGCACCACTGCGCTGGCCCCGGCATAGTAGTACCCTGTCTGGCTGCGATCGACGCCAAGGCAAAGCACATCAAGATGTGCGTCATACGCCCGGGCCATCGCGACCGCGTGATCCAGGGTTTCGTCAACCAGCGCCACATCCGTAAGCACCGAAAAGAGGCTCTTGTAGGTCATTCCGGCTAGTCCCTCCGCTTGAAAGCCAAATCACCGCAAGGCTACGCCTACTGCCAGTGCGCCACTTTGACACGCATCAACTGGGCCGTGACCGGGTGGAATATTCTCAGGCCGGCGGGCTATTGATGCAGATCAAAGTATCCTTTGCGCCGCGGGCGCATTAGTGGGACGGTCTGAACGTATCCGCGTGCGCTGGTGCTGCGCGTGGTCTGACGAGACGAGGGGACAAGACAACATGGCAAACTATGTCAAGCTGGTGGCGTTGGGGGTGGTCGTGCTCCTGGCGCTGATCGCCGCCAATTACGCGCGTGACCTGGCCTACATGGTGAATGCGCTGACCATAGCCCTGGCTGCGGCGGTCGCATTCATCTGGGTGCTGCGCAACACTGACGAGCCGGTGCTGCAAACCGATCTTTCGGGCGAATACATGGATGGCGTCGTGCGCTACGGTGTGATCGCGACCTCGCTTTGGGGCGTGGTCGGGTTCCTGGTCGGCACATTCATCGCCTTTCAACTGGCATTTCCGCAGCTCAATTTCGAATGGGCCGAGGGATACCTCAATTTCGGCCGGTTGCGGCCGCTGCATACCTCGGCGGTGGTCTTTGCCTTCGGGGGCAACGCGCTGATCGCGACCTCGCTCTATGTCGTCCAACGCACCAGCGCGGCGCGGCTTTGGGGCGGCAACCTGGCATGGTTCGTGTTCTGGGGCTACCAGCTGTTCATCGTGCTGGCGGCAACCGGCTATCTGCTGGGCGCCACGCAATCGCGCGAATACGCCGAACCGGAATGGTATGTCGACTGGTGGCTGACACTGGTCTGGGTGGCCTACCTGGCCGTGTTCCTGGGCACCATCGTCAAGCGGCGCGAGCGCCACATCTACGTCGCCAACTGGTTCTATCTCAGCTTCATCGTCACCATCGCGATGCTGCATATCGTCAACAACCTGGCGATCCCGGTCTCGATCTTCGGGTCGAAATCGGTGGCGCTGTTCTCGGGCGTGCAGGACGCGATGACGCAATGGTGGTACGGCCACAACGCGGTGGGCTTTTTCCTGACCGCCGGCTTCCTTGGCATGATGTACTATTTCGTGCCGAAACAGGCCGAACGCCCGGTCTACAGCTACAAGCTGAGCATCATCCACTTCTGGGCGCTGATCTTTATCTACATCTGGGCCGGTCCGCACCACCTGCACTATACCGCGCTGCCCGACTGGGCCTCGACGCTGGGCATGGTGTTCTCGATCGTGCTGTGGATGCCCAGCTGGGGCGGCATGATCAACGGCCTGATGACGCTGTCGGGCGCGTGGGACAAGCTTCGTACAGACCCTGTGATCCGCATGATGGTAATCTCGATCGGGTTCTACGGCATGTCCACCTTCGAGGGTCCGATGATGTCGATCCGCGCGGTGAACTCGCTGTCGCACTACACCGACTGGACCATCGGCCACGTGCATTCCGGCGCCTTGGGCTGGAACGGCATGATCACCTTCGGTGCTCTCTACTTCATGGTGCCCAAGCTGTGGAACCGCGAGCGGCTCTATAGTCTCAGCATGGTCAGCTGGCATTTCTGGCTCGCCACCATCGGCATCATCCTTTACGCCTCGTCGATGTGGGTGACCGGCATCATGGAAGGGCTGATGTGGCGCGAGGTCGACGCAAACGGCTTCCTCGTCAACAGCTTCGCCGACACCGTTGCCGCCAAGTTCCCGATGTACGTGGTGCGTGCGCTGGGCGGTGTCCTGTATATCACCGGCGCATTGATCATGTGCTACAACCTCTTCATGACCGTCAGACGGAGCCCGGCCATCGCGCCGACCAACTCTGTCGTTCCGGCCGAGTAAGAGGAGGGACGAACAATGGCTACCGAAGACAAGAAACCCCCGATGCCCACCTCCGCGACTGGTGTTGGCGAGCGGCCGAAAAAGCGCAGCCTGCTCGACAAGCACCAGATCCTTGAACGAAACATCACGCTGCTGACGATCTTTGCCTTCCTGGTGGTGACGATCGGCGGCATCGTGCAGATCGCACCTCTGTTCTGGCTGGAAAACACCATCGAGGATGTAGAGGGCATGCGCCCCTACACCCCGCTGGAACTGGCCGGGCGCGACATCTACGTCCGCGAGGGCTGTTACGTCTGCCACAGCCAGATGATCCGGCCGATGCGCGACGAGGTGGAACGTTACGGTCACTATTCACTGGCGGCGGAATCGCAGTACGACCACCCGTTCCAGTGGGGGTCCAAACGCACCGGGCCCGACCTGGCGCGCGTGGGCGGGCGCTATTCGGATGAATGGCACCTCGATCATCTGCGCGATCCGCAATCGGTGGTGCCGGAATCGGTGATGCCCAAATACGGCTTTCTCGAAGACCGGCTGATCGAGCCCGAATACGTCGAGGACCGGCTAAGCACCGATGCGCTGGTTGGCGTGCCCTATACCGAAGAGATGATCGCCAACGCGGCGGACGATTTTCGGACGCAGACCGATCCCGACAGCGACTATGACGGGCTGCTGGAACGCTATGGCGACAAGGTGATCGTGCGCAACTTCGACCGCCAGCCGGGTATTTCCGAGGCCGACGCACTGATCGCCTATCTGCAGATGCTGGGCACGCTGGTCGATTTCTCGACCTTCACGCCCGTGGCCAGCCGGTAAAGGGGGCAAGGATGGAACACTACACCCTATTGCGACAGTTCGCCGACAGCTGGATGCTGCTGACCCTGTTCGCGTTCTTCATCGGCGTGGTGCTCTGGGTCATGCGCCCCGGCGCCACCAAGACCTATGAAGAGCCCCGCAACATCCCCTTCCGGCACGAAGACAAACCCGCCCCGCGGCGCGGGAACAGCGCCAAGACCAAGGAGGCGTAAGGACGATGGCAAGACTACCCAAACAGGAACGTCAGGAGCCGGAAACCACGGGCCACGAGTGGGACGGCATCCGGGAATACAACAACCCGCTGCCGCGCTGGTGGCTGTGGGTCTTCTACGCCACCATCGTGTGGGCGATCTGGTATTCGATCGCATATCCCGCCTGGCCGCTGATCCAGGGCGCCACCGAGGGCTACAAGGGCTGGTCGACACGTGAAAACGTGGCCGAGGCCATTGCCCAGGCCGAGGCCGCCAACGCCACGATCAACGACCGTCTCGCCTCGGTCGAACTGACCGCCATCAGCGAAGACCCCGAACTGACCGCCTATGCCACCTCGGCCGGCGCGGCAGTGTTCAAGACCTGGTGCGCCCAGTGCCACGGCTCGGGTGCGGCGGGGGCCAAGGGCTATCCGAACCTGCTGGACAACGACTGGCTGTGGGGCGGCACGATGGAGGACATCCACCTCACCGTCACCCACGGCGTCCGCAACGAGGATGACCCCGACGCGCGCTATTCCGAAATGCCGGTCTTTGGCGACATCCTCGAAGAGCAGGAGATCGTCCAGGTCGCCAACTACGTGATGACGCTGTCGGGCAACACCCCGCCCGATGCCGAAGCAGCGGCCGCGGGCGAAACGGTGTTCCTGGACAACTGCGCCGTCTGTCACATGGATGACGGCAGCGGCGATGTCTTCCAGGGTGCGCCGGCGCTGAACGACGCGATCTGGCTTTATGGCGGTGATTACGGCACCATCGTCGAGACCGTCACCAACAGCCGCTACGGGGTGATGCCGTCCTGGCAGGCCCGCCTGAGCGAGGCCGAGATCCGCGCCGTTGCCTCCTATGTCCACCAGCTGGGCGGCGGTGAATAACGCCTGATACAAATCCCGCGGGCGGCCTGTGTGCCGCCCGCGGTTTTTTCTTATCTCGGCATTGGCAACAGGCCGAATACGCCGCGCAACTTGCGGCAAAGGCGCCCTTCCCACCACGAACGCGAAGACGCAGTACCCTGCCCGGGCCAGTCGGTGCGCGTGGCGGTGGCGAACGATCTTGCAAGAATTCCTAGCATTGTCCCGGCTCCCAGGGATGATTTCATGCCTTTCAATGTGGACCGAAAGGCGTCATCCTGCGACTCAGGAATAATTGCGCTATGTAAGCTGGGCTTTCATGATTGACTGGCACTCCATGCCTCCGCTTTCCGCCCTTCGGGCGTTCTCGGCCTTTGCCGAGACCGGATCGGTGCAGCGCGCCGGCGAGCGGCTGAATGTCAGCCACGCCGCCATCAGCCAGCAGTTGCGCGCGCTCGAGGCGCATATCGGGGTCCCGCTGATCGACCGTGCGGCGCGGCGGCTGATGCTGACGGCGCAGGGCCGGCAGCTGGCCGATGCGGTGACGGCCGGGTTCGGCACGATCGCACGCACGGTCGAGGATATTTCCGGCGCCGGCGCCGACCGGCCGGTGCAGGTGACCACGACGCCGGGCTTTGCTGCGCAATGGCTGATGCCCCGGATGCTGGATTTCCGCCTGCGCCACCCCGACATCGACGTGATGATCAACCCCACGCCCGACCTGGTGATGCCCGAACCCGGCGGCATCGACATCGCCATCCGGCACGGCATGGGCAGCTGGCCGGGGGTAGAGGCCGAACGCCTGTTCATCGCCCGCCTTGTCGTGGTGGCCGCGCCATCCCTGGTGGGCGACCGCGCGATCACCGCCCCGACCGAATTGGTCGGCCTGCCCTGGGTGCAGGAATACGGCACCAGCGAATCGACCGACTGGCTGGCCGGCAAGGGGCTGGCCGGGATCCGCGCAGGCGCGGTGACAATGGTGCCCGGCAACCTGATGCTCGAAGGTGTGCGCCAGGGGCAGGGCGTGGCGCTGCTGATCCGGCAATGGGTCGAGGATGACATCGCCGCCGGTCGCCTGCGGCTGCTGTTCGAGGAACCGCAGGATTGCGGGTACTACATCGTCACCCGCCCCGGCGGCGTGCCGCGCCCCCCTGTTCGGGCCTTCATCAAATGGCTGCGAAACCAGGCAGCAGAGAATGCCGGACCCGCGGCCGATCAATTGGTCAGCGCCGGAGTCACAATTTGACGCATGTCAAAGCTGCTTCAAATGCTAGATGACACAAGGCAACGTGGACCACAGACGCCAGTGGAGTGATACCGTGGCAGAACCCCAACCAACGACAGGACCCACCCTTTACGCCGCGCGAGAGCCGGTTTTCCCAAAGCGGGTCTACGGCAAGTTCCGAAATTTCAAATGGGTGATCATGGCGATCACCCTGGGCATCTACTATGTCACGCCCTGGCTGCGCTGGGACCGTGGCCCGGAACTGCCCGATCAGGCGGTCCTGATCGACCTCGCCCACAGGCGCTTTTTCTTTTTCTGGATCGAGATCTGGCCGCACGAGTTCTATTTCGTCGCCGGCCTGCTGGTGATGGCGGGGCTGGGGCTGTTTCTGTTCACCTCGGCACTGGGTCGTGTCTGGTGCGGCTATGCCTGCCCGCAGACGGTGTGGACCGACCTCTTTATCCTTGTTGAGCGCTGGATCGAGGGCGACCGCAACGCCCGCCTGCGCCTCTATCGCCAGAAAAAGCTGGATTTCCGCAAGGCCCGGCTGCGGGTGACCAAATGGGTGGTGTGGCTGCTGATCGCGGTGGGTACCGGTGGCGCCTGGGTGTTCTATTTCGCCGACGCGCCGACGCTGCTGACCGACCTGGCGACGCTCAACGCGCATCCCATCGCCTATACCACCATCGCCGTGCTGACCGGCACCACCTTTTTCTTTGGCGGTTTCGCGCGCGAACAGATCTGCATCTATGCCTGCCCCTGGCCGCGCATCCAGGCGGCGATGATGGACGAGGACACGCTGACCGTGGGCTACCGCGAATGGCGGGGCGAGCCGCGCAAGCATTCCCAGGCCGTGGCGGAAGGGGCCCAGCAGGGCGACTGCATCGACTGCATGGCCTGCGTCAACGTCTGCCCGATGGGGATCGACATCCGCGACGGCCAGCAGATGGAATGCATCACCTGTGCGCTGTGCATCGACGCCTGCGACGAGGTGATGGAAAAGATCGGCAAGCCCCGCGGGCTGATCGACTACATGGCGCTGACCGACGAGGAACGCGAACGCGGCGGCAAGTCGCCCAAGCCGATCTGGCAGCACGTCTTTCGCCCCCGTACGATGCTATACACCGCGCTGTGGTCGGCGGTGGGTATCGGGCTGGTGGTTGCGCTGTTCATCCGGCCCGACATCGACATGACCGTGGCACCGGTGCGCAACCCGACCTTCGTGACCCTGGCCGACGGGTCGATCCGCAACACCTACGAGGTGCGCCTGCGCAACAAGCAGGGCGAAACCCGGCCATTCGAGCTGAGCGTCAAGGCCGATCCGGCGATCCAGCTGGAGGTGGAAGGCGCCGAAAACAACATCGTGACGGTTGACGCCAACGCCCAGCGGCTGCAGCGTGTCTATCTGGTCGCGCCCAAGGGTACTGCCCCGGCAGAGGGGCACCACACCGACGTGCGGCTCTGGGTCGAGGACACCACCAATGGCGACCGGGCACACAAGGACACCGTGTTCAACGGACGGGGAGGAAAATGATGGCCGTGCGCGAGATTACGGGCAAGCATGTTCTGATCGGCTTTGTCGCCGCCTTCGGCATCATCATCGGGGTCAACATCCTGTTGGCGGTGTCCGCGATCCGCAGCTTTCCCGGGCTTGAGGTCAGGAACGGCTATATCGCATCGCAAAGCTTTGACACCCGCCGCGCGGCGCAACAGGCGCTGGGCTGGGAATTGCAGGCCGGGGTCACAGACGGCACGCTTTATCTGGCCTTTACCGATGCCGCCGGTCAGCCGGTGCGCCCCGCGCGAATAGAGGCCAGCGTCGGACGCCCGACCGAGGACGCCGACGACACGCTGCCGACACTGACCTGGGCCGGCGAACGGTTCGAGGCGCCGGTGGCGCTGGGCAAGGGCAAGTGGATCTTGCGCCTGAATGCCTATGCCGAGGACGGCACGCTGTTCCACCAGCGCCGCGAACTGGTGATCGACAGAGGCTGACGCGATGACCGCCACCATGCGCCCACCCGCCTCTGCCTGCCCTGCCTGTGCTGCCGCGCCGGCGGCGGTCGCCGTGGCGGCCCAAGCCCCTCAAGAGGCGCAGATCGCGCTCAGTCTGCCGACGATCCACTGCGCGGCCTGCATCAACAAGATCGAAAAGGCGCTCAACGCCCATCCCGGCGTTATCTCGGCGCGGGTCAACCTGACGCTCAAGCGGGCCAGCATCGCCGCCGAACCGGAGGTGACCGCCGAGGACATGCGCACCCTGGTCGAGAGGTTGGGATACGAGGCACACGAACTCGACCCCGGCACGCTGAGCAGCACGGCAACCGACCGCGCCGGGCGCGCGCTGCTGATGCGCCTGGCGGTGGCCGGGTTCGCGGCCATGAACGTGATGCTCTTGTCGGTGTCGGTCTGGTCCGGCGCCGAGGGGCCGACGCGAGACCTGTTTCACTGGATCTCGGCCGCCATCGCCCTGCCCGCCATCGCCTTTTCCGGGCAACCCTTTTTTGCCAATGCCTGGGCGGCGCTGCGCAACCGGCAGCTCAACATGGATGTACCGATCACGCTGGCCATCGCGCTGGCGGTGGTCACCTCGGTCTGGGAAACATCGCTGTCGGGCGAACACGCCTATTTCGATGCGGCGCTGGCGCTGACCTTTTTCCTGCTGGCCGGGCGTTACCTCGATCACCGCACCCGCGCGGCGGCGCGCTCGGCGGCAGAGGAACTGACCGCGCTCGAAGTGCCCCGCGCCATCCGGCTGAAACCGGACGGAACCGAGGAGACCGTGCCGGTGGCCGCGCTGGCGGCCGGTGACCTGCTGCGGGTGCGCCCGGGCGGGCGGATGCCGGTCGATGGCGAAATCACCGAAGGCACGTCCGAGATCGACCGCTCGTTGCTGACGGGTGAAACGGTGCCGGTCTTTGCCGGCCCCGGCCAGGCGGTTTCCGCTGGCGAGGTCAACCTGACCGGTCCGCTGACCCTGCGCGCCACGGCGGTGGGGACTGAAACGTCGCTGCACCGGATGGCCGACCTGGTGGCGGTCGCGGAATCGGGGCGGTCGCGCTATACGCCGCTGGCCGACCGGGCGGCCCGGCTCTATGCCCCCGGCGTGCACATCCTGTCGGCGCTGTCCTTTCTGGGCTGGTATCTTGCCACCTGGGACATGCGCACCGCGCTCAACATCGCCGCCGCGGTGCTGATCATCACCTGCCCCTGCGCGCTGGGTCTTGCCGTGCCGGCGGTCACCACCGCCGCCAGCGGGCGCCTGTTCCGCCGTGGTATGCTGATCAAGCACGAAACCGCGCTGGAACGGCTGGCGCAGGTCGAGACCGTCATATTCGACAAGACCGGCACCCTGACCGCCGGCACGCCCGAACCCGAAAACCTGGACCAGCTTGACCGCGCCGACATCGCGCTGGCACTGGCGCTGGCGCGCGGCTCGGCCCACCCGCTGGCACAGGCTATCGAACGTGCGGCGCTGGCCGCCGGCATCGTGGCGGCAGAGGTGTCAGACCTGACCGAGGTGCCGGGTTACGGCACCAAGGGTCTGCACCAGGGGCACGAGGTCCGCCTTGGCCGGGCATCCTGGGTCGGCGCAACGCCGAGCGACAAGACCGCCACTTTCCTCAAGCGCGAAGGCAAGCCCGCCATCGCCATCACCTTTGCCGACCGCCTGCGCGAAGGCGCAGAAGAGGCCGTTACCGCGCTGCAGGCATCGGGCAAGCAAGTTTACCTGATCTCGGGCGACAGTGCGCCGGCGGTCGAGGCGCTGGCCCAAAGGCTGGGCATCGGCAAATGGATGGCCGAGGCGCTGCCGGCGGACAAGGCCGCACGCATCGCCGCGCTGGCGGATGACGGCCGGCATGTGCTGATGGTGGGCGACGGGCTGAACGACACTGCGGCGCTGACGGCGGCGCATGTGTCGATATCGCCCGCGTCGGCGCTGGATGCCGCGCGCGTGGCCAGCGACATCGTTCTGCTGGGGGGCGATCTGTCCCCCATCGCGGACGCGCTGCGCACGGCAAAGTCGGCCACCCGGCGCATCACGGAAAATTTCCGCCTTGCAACGCTTTACAACATCATCGCCGTGCCGCTTGCGATGGCAGGGCTGTGTTCGCCGCTGATCGCCGCACTGGCGATGTCGGCCTCATCCATCACCGTTTCGCTGAACGCCCTGCGGCTGAGGTGACGCCGATGAACGTGCTGGTCTATCTCATTCCGATTTCACTGGTGCTTGGCGGGCTGGGTCTGGGCTTTTTCATCTGGACGGTGAAGAGCAACCAGTACGACGACCCCGAGGGCGACGCCCGCCGCATCCTGAGCGACGAATACGACGACCACCCGAAACGCTAGGCCGCATTGGGGCCGCAGCCGCTAGCAGCCCCTGCCCGCCTCAGCCCGTCGGTTCGATCATGAAACAGGTGATCTTTTGCGCCTGCAGGCGGCGGCAGGCCAGTTCGGCCGTCTCGCGCGTCAGGCCCATGAAATTGGCGTCATAGCCGTCGGGGCGCTTGCGCACCTTGCGCAGGCTGCCGTCCAGCGTTCCAAGCTCGCTCAGCGCGATCTGCAACAGCACCTTGCGCGCCTTGTACTGGCTGGGATAGCGGCCCACCGTGATGCCCCAGTGCCGCCCGCCGGATGTCGAAACCCGCTCGACCAGGCGCTCTTCGGGTTCATCGGGGGGCATGACAACCTCGGCGCTGGCAAGGGTCAGGTCAGCAGGACGAACAGGCGGCTTGACCGAAGGCAGCGCATCGCTGCCGGCCTCGTCGCCCTCGGCCAGTTCAGGTTCCGGCACCTGCTGCGCGGCCTGCACCGCCTGCTCGATATCGGCCTCGGCAACCTCGACCATTGCGACCGCTGGCTCTGTCTGCGGCCGCAATTGCGGGCGCAGGCTGCGGCGAACGGCAGCCGCCCCGATCAGCCGTACCTTGCGGCCATAGGCATTCGGGTCGTCGCTTCCGCCACCGATCGGGCCCAGATAGGCCGGGCGCGCGGGCCGCGATAGCGCCACACGCGAAGACGCCCGGCGAAAGCCGAGATCCAGCAGTTCCGCCACCTTGGCATTACGCGTCGCCGACGACCGCCCGCCAAAGACGGTGGCGATGATACGGACGCCGCCGCGCTCGGCGCTGGCGGTCAGGTTGAAGCCGGATGCATTGGTGTACCCGGTCTTGATCCCGTCCGCGCCGCGATAGCTGCTCAGCAGCTTGCGGTTGGTGTGCCGGACGGTGCTCACGCCGGCATCGGCGGTGAGCCGGCTGAAGAGGTTATAGTACTCCGGGTAATCATAGATCAGGTGCCGCCCGAGGATGCTCATGTCGCGGGCGGTGGACAGGTGCCCGCTTTCGGTCAGGCCATGCGCGTTCTTGAATGTCGTGCGGGTCATGCCCATCGCCTGGGCGGTCCGGTTCATGCGGCGCGCAAACCGCGCCTCTGAGCCCTCGATCGCCTCGGCCAGCGCCGTAGCGGCATCGTTGGCGGAACGCACGGCAGCCGCGCGAATAAGATAGCGCAGCCGTATCTTCTGGCCCGCACGCAGGCCCAGGCGGCTGGGCGGTTCGCTGGCTGCGTGCCGCGAGATGGTCACCCGGTCATCAAGCCCGATCTCGCCGTTCTCGACCGCCTCGAACACGATATAAAGCGTCATCATCTTGGTCAGGGATGCCGGATGCAGCCGGGTGTCTGCATTTCTGGAATGCAGAACCTCGCCGCTGCGCGAATCCATGACGAACGCGGCATAGGGTGCCGCCGCCACGCTGAGTGGGACGATCACGAACATCCAGAAGGCGGCCAACGCGACCAGCCCCCATCGAATGGGCTGTCTGCTTTGGGTTCTCATGAACCTGCTCTTACTGCCTCTCGCCAACCGTGGCTGATGCCCGGCGACGTGTTATTATTGGCCTAAGGCTAGCACAGAGCAGGTTTCAAATAAAGGTGTCATTTCAATGGGATTCGGGGAGTTCTTAAGAAAATTGGATCAACATGTAGTGGCATCTAACAGGGCAGGCGCTATCACGGCCAATGCGGCAAAACTGTGTTGAAGATGTTGTCCCCCAACTTCAACAGTTAAACGCGTAAGTGATTGATATTATTGATGCGGGATATCTGCTTTTGCCACAACCGGGCCGTTTCAGGAGGGTGTTTTCAGGCTCAGTGCATCGAAGAGTTCCAATTGCTCC
>NZ_QITQ01000029.1 GCF_003260265.1 Roseovarius amoyensis | reverse complement strand
GGAGCAATTGGAACTCTTCGATGCACTGAGCCTGAAAACACCCTCCTGAAACGGCCCGGTTGTGGCAAAAGCAGATATCCCGCATCAATAATATCAATCACTTACGCGTTTAACTGTTGAAGTTGGGAGGCCGGCGGCGAGCATCTGAATCAGGTTAGCTGTCAAATCTCCCGCAGCGGTGAACCAGGCCCGCGGCAAGCCATTGATGGCGCTGTTCGACAGCATCAGCATCTGGCTCGGCCAGGCGTACTCATCAGTGCGAGCACGGTTGCGACGTAGATCAGCCAGATATCGATGGGCATGGTTTGCTCCGGTATCGCGCGTGGAGTTGTCAGCCGAGTAGCGCCTTTCCAAGTGGTTTTACGGGTTCCGAGCGTAGCACCAGAGAGGTCGTGACCGCGCCGAACCGGGCGATGGTGTCGACGATGGTCTCCAGTTGGCCGGGCGTCGGCACGAGGACTTTGAGCAGGAAGCAGTCTTCGCCGGTCAAACGGTGGACCTCGATGACATGCGGCATCTCGGCAAAGGCTTTCAAGGCTGGCTTGATGTGCTCATGCGTGGTTTTGAGCCGAATGATGGCCATCATCCCGAGACCGAGCGCGGCGGCGTCCAGACGCGCTGTATAGCCGGCGAGTATTCCGCGATCCTCAAGGCGCTTCACCCGCTCCGATGTCGCCGGCTGCGAAAGCCCGACACGTCGGCCGACCTCCGATAGCGGGGTGCGGGCGTTTTCCTGAAGCGCTTCGAGGATTGCGATGTCAAGGCGATCGAGCTCACTGGTTGGCATGTTACACCACAGATTCCGTTAACTCATCGGAAGTTTGTCATATTTGCCGATGAATTGCCATTCCCGTTATGCGTTCGGCAAGGGACACTCCAGAAAGGTAAACATCAGGAGATTAGCATGGGGCGTCGTTTCGTTATGGTGCCGGGCATCGGGGGATCCGGCCCTGAGCATTGGCAGAGCCATTGGGAAAGTCTCTATCCGAACACCGTCCGGATAGGGCCGAATTCCTGGGATGAGCCCGACCTCGCGGACTGGTTTGCCGCCCTGGACCGGGCGGTCGCCGCGGCACCTTATCCGCCGGTGCTGGTATGCCATTCGCTCGGGTGCCTGCTTTTCGCCCATTGGCGTGCGGCGTCGTCCCGGGCGATCGCTGCGGCATTTCTTGTTGCCGTGCCGGACCCGAGCGGGCCGGCTTTCCCGGCGCAGGCAAAGGCATTCGGAGCGTTGCCTGCAATGGGGTTTGGTGAGCGGCCGGTGTTGGCCGTCGCAAGTGAGAACGATCCCTATGATCCGACGGCGAGTGCGATAGCCTGGGCTGCCAGGCAAGGCGCCTGGCCACGCCGTCTTGGCCCAAGGGGCCATTTGAATGAGGCGTCAAACCTCGGCGCCTGGCCCGAAGGTCAGGGGCTTCTGGCAGATTTCCTGGACGAGATCGGAGAGTAGCCATGGACGTTGCAACTGCATTGCTGAGCTTCTCCATTGCAGCGGCTTTGCTGACGATCACACCGGGGCTCGATACAGCCCTTGTTCTGCGGACGGCGGCGGTCGAGGGGCCGCGCCGGGCGATGCTGGCGGGGGCAGGGGTGGTGACCGGGGTGCTGGCATGGGGATTGATTGCGGCTTTGGGGCTCGGTGCTGTACTGGCCGTGTCGGAACTGGCTTACCGTTGTCTTCAGCTTGCCGGCGCGGCCTACCTGATCTGGCTGGGTATCGGGATGTTGTGGGGGGCGTTCCGTGCGCGAGAGCCGGGGTTGCCGAGGGTCATGGCGCCTTCCGCACCGAATTGGTTCCTGCGCGGGGTGATGACCAACCTTCTTAACCCCAAGGTCGGTGTCTTCTATATCAGCTTCCTGCCGCAGTTTCTGCCCGTGGGCGTTCCGGTGGTGCCGTTCAGCGTTCTGCTCGCGGGGATACACGCGTCGATCGGGCTGATCTTCTTTGCAGCGCTGACTGCCGCGACAGTGCCGTTTCAGAATGCCCTGAACGGCCCCCGCCTGCCTCGCCTCCTCGACGGGGTTACCGGCAGTGTCTTGATCGGGTTCGCCCTGCGACTGCTGACGGAGCGGCGCGTGGGATGACCTCAGATCTCCATCCGACGCTGCAACTGACCAGGTGTGATCCCATGGGCGGCATGAAAGGCAGCCACGAAGCCGCTCGCGGTGGCGTAGCCGGCGGCATGGGCTGCATGTTGCACGCTCTTGCCGGCCATCAACGGGGCAATTGCGCGTGCCAACCGAAGGTCTCGCATCCAGGTGGCCCAGCTCTGCCCGGTGTCGCGACGGACGAGCCGTTGCAGGCTGCGCCGCGACAGCGCCAGTGCCGCGGCCCAGTGGTCGAGCGAATGGTCGGCCCCATCGAGATGTGCCTGCGCGATACGACGCAGGCGCGGGTCGGCAGGCAGGGGCAGTGTGGGTGCAGGGGCGGGGCGCGCAAGCCGGTCCCACAGCACGGCCGTCAGCCGGGCGAAGGCGGGCTCTTGCCGGTCGGCGCGGCTGGACCCTGCCAGGGTGCGGAGAAGTTCGGCCTCCAGCGCTTCGAGAGGGAAAGGCGTGGGGGCCTTGGGCAGCGGTGCCGCGGCGGGCCGGGTGTAGAGGTTGACCGATTTCCGCGCGCCCTCGGCCCGGATGCGATGGCGGTGCGTCGGTGGAAGCCAGATCGCCATGCCGGGAGAGAGAAGATGCAGCCTGCGTCCTGTCTCGACCGTCACCGGCCGGTCCGGACACCAGGCGAGCTGCCCGCGCCAGTGCGCATGCGCCTCCGGCATGGTGCCGGGTGTGAAGCTCGTGATCCTGCCGATCACCGGACTTCCATCCTCGGAAAATCCTCCAATCTCATCGCGCTGCATGCTGGCACCTCCAGGGTATCATCTGGCACCAGTCCGACACAATTTTCCAGCCCCTCTGTCAGGATCGCGCAGAGGCGGAGCGGAGGACCGGATGGATATGGCGACAATAGCGCTGCTCACGGGCGCGGGGCTGCTCGGCGGGCTGTGCAATGCGATCGCGGGCGGGGGCACGTTTTTTACCTTCCCGGCGCTGCTGGCAGTGGGGCTGCCGCCGGTGACGGCGGGCGCAACCAGCGCAGTCGCGATCTGGCCCGGCCATGCGGCCAGCCTGATTGGCGAAGGTGCGCTGCTGCGGCAGGAACTGATCGCGCGGCGCGGGCGCATCGCGGTGTTTACGCTGGCCTCGGCGGCGGGGGCCGGGCTGTTGCTGGTGTCGGGAGATGCACTGTTCCGGCAGTTGGTCCCCTGGCTGCTGCTCTTCGCGACGCTGCTGTTTGCTGCGGGGCCCTGGCTCAACCGCTGGCTCGCCCGCCACGGGGTGTCGATCGGGCCAGTCCGCGCCGCGTGCGCCGAGGGGGGCGTGGCCCTTTATGGTGGCTACTTTGGGGCAGGGCTGGGGGTGCTGCTGCTCGCGCTGCTGACCGTGACGGGGGACGACGATTTGAAGCGGCTGAACGTGGTCAAGAATGCTCTGGCAACGCTCGCGACCAGTATCGCCGTCCTGATCTTCTCCTTTGGCGGCGCGGTCGCCTGGGGTCCGGCTGCCCTGGTCTTCCTGGGGGCGACGGCAGGTGGTGTCATCGGTGGCCGGCTGGCGCGCCGGGTGAAGCCGCAACTCCTGCGCGTCGCGATCGTCTGCCTCGGCCTGTTGCTAGTCTGGCACTACGCGTGAGCCCGGGTCGAGGCGCGGAACGCCTCGCGCAGGGCCGTGGTGATCGGCCCCACGGGCCATGTGCTGTGCTTGCCGGGGCGGTCGAGCGAGACCACGGGACGAAGCTCGACCGACGTGCCCGTGACGAAGACCTCGTCCGCTGCATCCAGATCGTCGAGGCTGACGGTTCCTTCATGAAACGACAGGCCGAGGCCACGCGCAAGGTCGAAGACATGGCGCTTGGTCAGGCTGTCGAGAAAGCATGTGGGAAGGGGAGACAGAAGCCTGCCGTCCCGGACGAGGACGATGTTCGTGACCGTGGTTTCGGCGACATGGCCTGCCATATCCAGCATGAGGGCATCGTCATGTCCGCTACGGGCGGCTGCGGCTCGCGACAAGGTTCCGGTCATGTAGAGGCCCGAGCATTTCGACGCCGTCGGCGCCGTATCGGGCGCGGGGCGCCGCCAATCCGACAAAACAAGGCGCAATTCGCTTGTGCCGTCTCCAAGGGCGGTTTCCACCGGCCAGTCCCAGGCCGCGATGGCGGTATGGATCCGGCACCCCTGCGCGGAAACGGTGACGCTTTCGCTGCCGCGCCAGGCGATCGGCCGGACATAGGCGTCCTTCAGTCCGCCAGCCCAAAGCACGGCCTCGGCTGCGGCCTGAAGATCATCGACCAGCCATGGCAGCGTGTATCCGAGAAGCTCGGCCGAGCGCTGCAGGCGCCGGAAATGCTCCTTACCCAGAAACAGGCGACCGTCATAGGCGCGGATTCCTTCGAAGACCGCGCCGCCGTTGTGCAGAGAGTGCGTCAGAACATGCAGCGTCGCCTCACCGGACGGCAGCAGCGTCCCATCGAACCAGACGGGGCTCGTCGTATCGACGAGCGGGACCTTCACGGCTTCGGTCAGCATTCGGGATCTCCCAGTTCGCGGATGGTGGGACAATCTTCAGGCTCAGGAGCCGGGCAGGCGAGTGAGCAGTTTTCAGGCGCTGATGAGAAAGCGTCGTTCGCGTGGTGCCGGTTATCGGCGATAGTCGGTTTGTGAGGATCTATGGATAAACAAGTACCCTTTCGGCTGAATGTGCCCTTGAACGCCCTGCGAGCCTTCGAGGCCGCGGCGCGCCATCTTTCGATCAAGGAGGCGGCGCTGGAACTTGGCGTCACGCCATCGGCCGTCAGCCACCAGTTGCGCGGGCTTGAGGATGCGCTCGGACTGACATTGATGCGACGGGTCGGTCCGGCGCTCGAACTGACCGAAGCCGGAGCGAGACTCGCGCCCGATCTGAGCGAGGGGTTTTCCCGGATCATCCAAGCGGTCGGCGGCCTCAGACAGGATCGCAACGCGGGCCCCTTGCGGCTGTCGATGCTGCCGACGTTCGCGGCCCATTGGTTCTCGCCCCGGCTCACGCGCTACCCGTTCGAGCGTAACGGCTTCGATCTGCTGATATCCACGACACAGGAGGCCGTGGACCTGTCTGCCGGAGTGGCCGATGCGGCGGTGCGGCACGGGCAGGGCCAATGGGATGGGTTGCAGGCGGACCTGCTGTTCGAAGAAACCGTGAGCCTGTTCGGCGCACCGCCCCTGGGCAAGGATGACCCCGACGAAATGCGGGCGCAGATATCGGGCATGACCCTGTTTCTCTCGCAGTATCGGAAAGAGAACTACGCGCGATGGAACGCGACGTTGCCGGGCGGGCCGATCCGGCCTGCGGCGGTGATGATGGTCGATTCCGCCGGGCTGGCACTGCGCGCGGCCATGGACGGGGCAGGGGTGGCGCTGGCAGGCGTGGAGATCGCTGCCTTCGACGTCGGAGCCGGGCGGTTGACGCAGCTCTTTCCACATTGGGCGCATACGGGCGGAGGCTACTTCCTCGTTTATCCGGAGGCGCTGGCCAGGGACCGTCGCGTGCGCAACCTGAGCCGCTGGATGGTCGAGGCCTCGGCCGGAGAAAGGACCCTCGCGCAAAGGCAACTGGAGCCGGGAGCGAATTGAATGAATCGTATTGAAGCGGCGGCGGTCGAAATCCGGCGACTTGAGGAAAACGACCGCGTGGCATGGGAAGACCTCTGGCAAGAGAACCTGGACCATTTCGCGGCGCCTGATCGTGCCCGAGCGGACATTCCCGTCATCTGGCAGCGCCTCATGGATCAAGCCGCGCCGCTTCTCGGCTGGCTGATTCTCCGACAGGGGCGGGCCACCGGGCTGGCGCATGTGGTCCTTCGTCAGCACAGCTTCAGCACGGCCCATATCGCGATCCTGGAAGATCTCTGGATCGCACCTTTCGCGCGGCGTCGCGGGCTGGCGGAACGGCTTGTCGAGCGACTGGTTCGGGAGGGGCGCGCGCAGGGCTGGCGCCGCATCGAATGGGAAACCGGCGATGAGAACCTCATTGCGCAGCGGCTCTATGACCGGATTGCCACGCTCGATCCGGTCAAGCGCTACCGGATCGACCTAGATTGAGCGGGGTTGGCTCAGCTCGATCCGAAAACTGTCCCAGGGCGCGAGATCGGCGATCGACAGATACAACCGTTTCGCCGTCAGATTGTCCTGCGGCACCAGCCAGCGCAGATGGGTCCAGCCGCGCGCGGTACCGATCTCGGTCAACTGGCCAATCAGGGCGCGGGTAAGGCCGCTTCCCCGGGCCTCTGGCATGACGAAGAGGTCGTCGAGCTGACCGGCACGGCTTCCTGAGATGATCTCGGGCAAGTCGAAGGCCAGCGCAAAGCCGGCCAGCGCGCCGCCATGATCCGCCCCGAAAAGCAGCAGATACGACTCGCTGACGGCGCGCTCGATCAGGAGTGTGGCCTGTTCCGAGGTCATTGCCTCTCCCGGTCCGTTCATGGCTCTCCGATAGGCCGTCATCAATTCGGCAAGGCGCAGAGCGTCCGCGGCGGACAGGCGGCGGATCGTCGGTACGTTCACCATCCGCCGGTCCTGACCCACTCTGCCATCATCTCCATGCGGTCCCAGCCCCAGAAAGGCTCTTCATCGACGATGAAGAAGGGAGATCCGAAGACGCCCCGTGCCACCGCATCTTCGCCGATCCTCCGGACTTTTTCTTTCAGGGCAGGGTCGGCGATGCCGGCCAGAAGGGCCCCGGGCTTAAGGCCGAACTCCGGAGCGAGCCGCGAGACTGCTTCGGGTGAGGCGGTGTCGAGACTGTCGTTGAAATACAAGGTGAAGACCCTCAGCACGAAGGCAGCAGCAAGTTCAGGGTGCTGTGTTTCAATCCAGTAGAAGGCGCGCGTCGCCGCCAGGGCGACATGGGGATGGTCGGCGGGCAGCTGGAAGGTCAGTCCCTGGTGCCGTGCGATCCGCGCCCAGTCGCGTCGCGCATAGTCGCGTTTCAGCGGCGTCGACGACAATCCACGTGCCCCTGTCACCTTGTAAGCCGTGCCCAGCATGTAGGGTCGCCAGAGCACGGTCCGACCCAGGTCTGCCGCGATGGCCTCAATCCGCTGCGCAGCGAAGAAGGCGTAACCGGACGAGAAGTCGAACCAGAACTCGAGGGACCTCATGGCTCTTCCCCGTCCCAGTAATCGACCGCATCCGCGGTCCGGAAGGAACTGGCAACCCGGCGCTTTGCCTTGTCACCTCCGGGCGCGGCGCCCGCGAAGACTGTCAGCTTGCCGCTGTCGGGATAGGCCATCACATCAGGCTCTCGCATGGTGCTGACCGCGACATATCGCAGAGGTTCAGTGCCGGTTGCGATCAGCTGATGGGCCGTTTCGGCGCCACCCGCAGGGCAGACCGCCACCATGCCGGCTGCGACCGGGTACCGGTCGGGGCCGAACCGCAGTTCGCCGGAGCCCGAGAGAATGACGAACATCTCGTCGTTGGCGTGATGGGCATGGAACGGCCAGGCCGCTTTGCCAGGCGGAACCTCCACCAGCCGCGCCCCCAGATGCGTCGCTCCAAGTGGGGCGGCGATGGCCGCCATGGCGGCATGAAAGCGGGTGCCATAGCTCTGTGGCGACAGGTCCAGATCGTCGAGTGTGACGACGGGGCTGCGTGGCGTGTGATCCTGGGTCATTTCGGTGCCCTCCTGCGAGAAGAGAGCGCCAATCCGACTGGTCCCGCAATTGAATTGGCTTCAGGTGAGCCGTAGCAAAGCTCATTTGGCGTGATTTCCCTTTCAAAGGAAGCTGTTCTCGTATTGTCGGACCTGAGACGAATGTGGACACCTATGCTTTATCGCTGGAGACCTGACGCTCCGCCATCGCGGACGAACCCTAAAAGGCCCGCCCCTGCGATGCCCGCCGAACGCTTCGAGGTGGCGGCCGAAGACGGGTATCCGATCAGAGGCGGGATCTGGCATGCAGACACCGGCCCTGTCGTCGTGCTTCATGCCGCTACGGCGGTTCAGGCGCGCTATTACGCACGGTTCGCATCCTGGTTGTCCGGGCAGGGGGCGACGGTCCTGACCTTCGACTATCGCGGGATTGGTGAGTCCCGCTCGACGCCGGTGAAGGATTTGCAGGCGGGATGGGTCGATTGGGGCGTCCTCGATGCTGAGGCGGTACTTGCCTATGCTGGCAGGCGCTGGCCGGATCGTGCGCTCTGCGCCGTGGGCCATTCAATCGGCGGCTTCGCTTTGGGGTTGGCGCGCACCTCGGATCGGCTGGACCGGATCGTGACGGTTGGCGCGCAATTCGCCTACTGGCGCGATTACGATTCCCGCCAGCGGCGGGCGATGTATCTGAAATGGCATCTCTTTATGCCAGCCGTGACGCAACTCTTCGGCTATTTTCCCGGGGCACGGCTTGGATGGCTCGAGGATGTGCCACGCGGCGTGGTGCGCGACTGGAGCCGGATGGGGCCGCGGTTCGAGACGAGTGTTTGCTCCGCTTTGGACCCAACTGACCTTGCAGCGCGTCATGGCGCCACCCAGGCGCGGCTTCTGGCCATCGGGTTGACAGATGACCCGTTCTGCACCGAAGCTGCGGGGCAACGATTGCTCGACTACTATTCCGGGGCGGATCGAACCCATCTGCGGATCGCGCCCCCGGATATCGCGGTGCCCGAGATCGGGCATTTCGCATTCTTCCACGCCCGTTTCGAACAGACGCTCTGGCCGCTTGCCGCCGCATGGTTGCTTTCCGGTCGACTGCCCAAGGATGCTCCGGGGCGGATCGTCTTTCCGACAGTCTGAATGCAGGTTTCTTTCCACTAGGATCAAAATAAACGACCGACTTTTCGTCATTACCGGCGGCCCGGGATCGGGCAAGACGACGCTTCTGTCCGCACTGGCGCGGCATGGTCTCACAACAATGCCCGAAGCAGGTCGCGCGATCATTCAGGATCAGACCCGGATCGGCGGGACAGGGTGGCACGGTCAGGACCGGCAGCTTTTTGCAGAGCTCATGCTCGGCTGGGAGATGCGCTCTTGGCACGAGGCGCAGGGGACCGACGGTCCGGTGGTCTTCGATCGCGGCATTCCCGATGTGATCGGTTATCTTCAGCTCTATGAGGGAGAGGCGCCCGCACATGTTCACGCGGCGGCCGAGCTCTACCGGTATCGCCCGACGGTCTTTCTTGCGCCGCCCTGGCCCGAGATCTTCGGTCAGGATGCGCAGCGCGGGCAGGATTTCGACGAGGCGGTTGCGACGGCAGAGGCAATGGAGCAGGCCTATGCCATGGCGGGATATGACCTGCTGCCGCTGCCTTTGGCCACGGTCGAGGCGCGGGTCGATTTTGTTCTGGAGGTTTTGGATCAGTCCATCTGATCAGGACGCGTCACCCAGATCCAGTTCGCCCCGCAGGACGATACAAGCGGCCCCGCCTATGGTGATCCGCAGCCCTTCTGCTGTCGTTTCCCAGCCCGCGTGAACCAGCCCGCGCCGACCCATCTCGACCCCTTGCTCCGACAGGTAACCACCCCGAGGCACCGCGTCGCGATGCGTGGCGATCCACGCAGCGATGGCACCATTGCCAGACCCACAAACAGGATCCTCGGCCACGCCCTCACCCGGAGCAAAGGTGCGTACACGCAAGCGCGGCGTGGCCCCGGACCCGCTGTCGGCAAAGACCGTGAGCCCTGCCGCGCCGAGCCCATGGCAGATCCGCTCGATCCGGCCGAGGTCGGGTCGCAGGCCGGCCAGTGCCTGGACGTCGTGAAGCTCAAGCAACAGCCATGGAACCCCCGTTGAGACGATCTGATGCGGGCTGTCCGCGAGCACGTCGAGCGGAAGGCAGTTCGCCTCGGCAAGTTCAGCTTTGGCGACCGGCACATCGCGGAATTGGGGCGTTGCCTGCGTCATCGTGTAAAGGTCGTCTTCGACGCGGATCGGAACCAGTCCGATGCCGCATTCCTGCGTCAGGCTTTGGGGCGTTCTGCTTTGCTCGCCGCAAAACGCATGGGCGGCGGCAATGGTCGGATGACCGGCGAAGGGCAGTTCGCGCACCGGGGTAAAAATGCGGGCGCGATAGTCCGCGTCACCGGTCGGGCGAAGCAGGAACACGGTCTCGGAGAGGTTCATCTCGCGCGCGATGCGTTGCATGATCTCGGTGGACAAGTCGTCGGCGTCGAAGACCACCGCCGCCGGATTGCCGAGCAAGGGGCGGTCCGAAAAGGCATCGATTTGAAGCATACGTTTCTTCATGATCGGTAAGTCCTTGCTTTCAGCGCCCGAAGCGCGCTGTCAGTGTCACACTGCCGAGGCTGTGCGCGTGGATCATGTAGCCGGCGAGGGCGGGCATGGCGCTGGCGTCCAACCCCAGGCTCGGCACGTCGATGGCATAGACGGTGAACTCGTAGCGATGAGCGACTGCGCCCTCAGGCGGGCAGGGGCCGCCATAACCGGGCTGCCCGAAATCCGTCAGGGACTCGACCAGAGGGGCGGGCAGGTAGCCAGAGGCGCCCGCGAGCATCGCTCGTGTGTGCGCCGGAATATCCAGAACGATCCAGTGCCACCAACCGCTGCCGGTCGGGGCGTCCGGGTCGTAGACCGTAATCGCGAAGCTCTGCGTTCCTGCGGGCGGGTCATTCCAGACCAGGTGCGGGGATTGGTTGAGCCCCTCGCACCCCATGGTCGAATTCACCAATTCCATGCGGATCGTTTCACCCTCCCGCAGGTCGCGGCTGTCCAGATCGAACGCGTGAGCGACAACGGGAGCGGCGGCGAGCGCCATTGAGAACAGGGCAGTACGACTTAGGTTCATCAACATGAATGTCTCTCCTCGACTTCCATGATTTGACGGTATTCCAATGCGTTAGACGCGGCGATTGAGAATCTTTCAGGGTCCCGGTGGAAATGATCACCGAACCTTGTCCAGACGCAGGGCGCGACCTTGATGCAGAGCCATCCACGCCAGAGCGATGGCTTGTAGACCGGCGATCAGCGCGATGAACGTCACATGGGCGGACGAAATGCTCCACCCAAGCCGAGCCAAAGCCTCGATGCCTGCGCCGATGCCGCCCTGCATCAAGAAGCCGGTGAGGACGGCGCCGAGATTGAGCATGGCGATAGCGCGGCCGGACACTGCGTCGGGTAGCAGCCGGACCAGAAGCGCGTAGGCAAGGATGGGACCCGCGGTGAACAGCCCGTAGCCAGCCCAGAGGATGGTCTGCAGTGACGCGCCTGCACCGGCAATCGCGAGCTGACACAGAACAAAGCCAAGCGTCAGGGCGAACGTCAGGTGGAACAGGTGCCGGTCGGTGCGGGCGATCCGATCGGCGAGAAGGCCGAAGCCGAATTGCCCCAAGATGACGGCAAAGGAGAGCGCCATCAGAATGCCGGCTGCCGTAGTCGACGGGAGATCAATCGCGTCGCGCAGCCAGACCCCGGCCCAGAGCCCCTGATAGGCGACCCAGGCTCCCTGACAGAGGGCCGAAGCCGGTGCGATGGTGAGAAAGGCGGGGTGCGTGAGGACACCACGCAGTCCCTTCACAGCCGGTTCCAGCACCGCTGGTGCGGCTCGTTCCCTCGTCCGGGGCGGAACCACCGCGGCGATGATCAATGCAATGGTGGCAGTGACGCCGGCGAGACCCAGAAAAATTTCGCGCCAGCCGATTTGGCGTAGCAGCCATTCGGTCGGGCTGGTGGCCGCGAGGGAACCAAGGCCGGCCGCTGCGATCGTGATGGCGTTTACCAGGGGCAGGCGCCCCCTCGGCCACCACAGGGTGTTCGCCTTGTAGGCGCCGGTCCAGCAAGCGGAAAGTCCGAGGCCGATCATGAAACGCGCCAGGACGAGCATGTGGGCTGTTTGTGCCCCGGCGAAGAGCGCGGATGCGACGACAGCCAGGAAGAGCGTAGTCACCAGAACGCGTTTCGGCCCGAACCTGTCCAGGGCCTGGCCGACGAACAGCTGCGAGCCGGCCAGTGCGCCAAGGAAGGCGGAGGTCATCATGCCCATGGTCGCAGGCTCAAGCTGAAACTCGGCCGTGAGACGAGGCTCCAGAACAGCGTTCACATTTCGAAAGAGTTCGGAGAGCAGGTAGGCGAAGGTGAATGGCAGAGAGACGAAGACGATGCGGCGCAACGGGGACAATTGGGCTGGGTCAGTCATGCGCGTGGCCGGACCAGATGCAGCAGTCGTCCCTCAGGGAGTGTACCCGCCCGAGGTCGTCGGTTTGCTCGGCACGATCCTGAATGGAGCCCGTTTCGCCAGATCGGTGAGGATAAGAGACGAAGGACAGAAATGTCAGCAGGATGGCCGTGACCCAAAGAAGTGCAAGTCGTTGAAGACCCGACAGGCCGGGAGTCGGTGTCTCGCCAGAGGCGGCGCTCAAGGATTTTCTGAGATCATTGATGTTCATGGCTTCTGGCATCCGCTCTTTGTCTCAAGTGCTAGCCGGGAGCCGCCTCCACGCCGATTGAGAAGGTCTCAACCGAGCGGGAGATTTTGTCCGGGGCGGGCTAGAGCCAATACATCGGATGGTGTGCTACATCCGCCGGGATGGCCGCATGGTCTTCGACCGGATACCGGTCGCCGACCGTATCAGGGGCGGACACGAGCAGGATGCGCAGATCTTCGGGCCCGTTGTTCTGCACTAAATGTCCCAGGCCCGGGGAGATTTCCAGGGCCTCTCCCGCCTTGGCCAAGAGGATACGGCCCGGAACCCTGATCGTCAGTTCCCCGGCAAGGACATAGAAGATCTGGCGGGAGACCCGATGATAATGTGGTGCTTCGGCACCGCCGGGCGGCAGGCGCTCTTCGCGCAGCGAAAGTTCGGGGCGATCGACCAGTTTCCAGCCGTCGCAGCCGTTACCCCAAGGGTAATGGTTTTCGTCGGTCGCGCGCAAGGGGCCCGTCATTCCTCGGACCCGTAATAGGCTTCGCCCAGAAACTGGATGCCCTCGCGAAACCGCATGTGTTCGCAGGCATGCCTGACCCGACCGCCGGCTCGCGACACATAGAAAACCGTCACGGATTGCGCCTCTTCGTCTACGGCGGTTCCGCTCAGTTCGAAATGCAGATCGGGCACGCGTGCCAGGGCGTCGGTCCAGTACTGCCGCAGGGCGTCCTTCCCAATGATCCGGGCGTCACCCGCCACCTGCTTGGCGAGAGGGCTGATGAAGACGGAGTCTTCGGCGAATGGCGCGAGAACCGTCTCGACGTCATGTGCGTTCCAGGCAGCGATCCAATGCCTGGCGTGGGTTTCAAGGCCAGTGCGGGAAAGTCTTGTCATTCTTCCGGTATCCTTCTCCGTCCGCTTTCGCGGTCGAGGCTGACTGTCATGCGGCGGCATGGCTGCTCGCAATTGAGGAAACTTCCGGAGGTCCTGAGGATTTCGCGGCGACAATCACAGAGAGGAATTCTCAATATCCGCTGAGGGAACCGAAATTCATGGCCCTGGTCACGGGGTGCATTCTCTGGGGGAAGACACCGGAGGTGACCATGAACCCGCGATGCACGGCAAATTCAACGCAAGAGCGCGACAAAGATGGTCTCGCATCACGCGCGGCTCGGCTGCCGCGCCGTTTTCGGGCCTTTTACCGCTTGAGCGACACGGCGTTGGAAGATCTGGGATTGGATCGCCAAAATCTGCCGATCTTCAATCCCGTTCGGGCCATTCGCCGAGAAGACCTGTTCTAGCGCGAAGCGGGCAGGTCTGGCGTGTCATGCAAGCAGATCAGGGTTTGCATCCCCGTGGCGACATGTTTGCGGCGTTTTCCATCAACGCCCCATACATCGAGCTGGCAGATGGTCAGTGTGCGACCATTCTTGATCACGCGGCCGACAGCCTCGAGATAATCTCCTTGCGCCGGGCTGATCAGGTTCAGTTTGAACTCGACCGTCAGGACTGAACTGCCTTCGGGGAAGAGAGTGAACCCAGCGTAACCGCCTGCGCTGTCGGCGATGGCCGATGTTCCGCCGGCATGAAAGTAGCCATGCTGCTGCGTGAGTTCTTGGCGGAACGGCAGTCGCAACTTGACGATCCCCGCGCGCACCTCCGTTATCGCGGCCCCGAGATGCGCCATAAGTCCCTGTCGCGCAAAGCTTTCGCGCGCTCGAATGATGATTTCCTCTGAAATTGGATCGCCGACCTGCATAGCTATTCCTCCACATCTTGGCCGGGGAAGTATGCATAAGGCATAGGTCTCGGCGCGTGAGGAATTCTCAGTCCCAACTGAATGTTAGGCGCCGGAGCATAGCGTTGTGCGGCCCTCGGCTGCCTAAGATTCGCGATTCAGGGCCTGCAGAAGTTCCATTGCCGTCACGGCTAGAGGCTCTGGCACGAAGGGGCGGACAGCGGACCTTCACTGCATGTGCGGCACCACCCGTACAAGGGCATTGAAGCGGACTCGAGGCTCCTTGACGATAGGATCGTCGGCTCTCCCGAGTCCCTGCAACACAGTTGCAGGGACAGCTCAGACACAGTCGCTGTTGCACCTCATGACATGTCATACTGTCGCCGCCCGCGCGCCGCGCTGGACATCCTCGGACCTGTCGGCTTCTGACTTTACACAACCCCTCATTGCGTGATTTCATTGTCAGAAGATGGCTTTATCACAGGATTTTAAGATTGAGTGAGGCTCTTCAGAAACTTTTCGAACATGGCGCACAGTGGTTAAGGGCAGATTTTCACCTGCACACTCGAGCAGATAAGGAATTTCGCTATGATGGCGACGATGACCGTTTCGTCGCCAGCTATGTAGAGGCGCTTGAAGCTGCCGGAATACGCCTTGCTGTCATCACCAACCACAACAAATTTGACCTTGACGAATTTAAGGCACTGCGCAAAAGGGCGCGCAAATCCGGCATCGGTGTGCTCCCTGGCGTGGAGCTGTCCGTCAAGGACGGCGCAAACGGTGTTCACACACTTGTGGTATTTTCCGAAGCTTGGTTGGCCGAGGGGCAGGATTACATCAACCAGTTTCTTGGCGTTGCATTCGCTGGCAAGGTCCCCGCGCAATACGAGCAGGAAAACGGACGCAGCAACGACGACCTAATCGAGACGCTGAAGACGCTGGAAGCATACAACCGTGACTTTTTCATTATATTCGCACACGTTGAGGCTAATAGTGGATTGTGGAAAGAGTTAAGCGGGGGCCGAATGGGCGAGCTTGCCGCTGAGCCGCTCATTCAAAAATATGCTCTGGGCTTCCAGAAGGTTCGCACCCATGACAAACCGGATAGCGTTTGCCGCACGAAGGTCAAGGGCTGGTGGGGCGATCAATATCCGGCCGAAGTAGAAGGCTCTGATGCAAAAGAAATAACCGAGATCGGCAAAGGCAGAACGGTCTATCTGAAGTTGGGCGATGTTGGCTTCGATGCCGTAAAGTTTGCCTTGACCGATCATACTTTCCGCGTTGCGTCGGAATTTCCGTCCTTAGGGCATTCCCATGTCAACGCTGTTCGCTTTGAAGGCGGGTTGCTGGATGGCAGTCGCGTTACTTTCTCCCCGCATCTGAACTGCCTGATCGGCATCCAGGGCAGCGGAAAATCCTCTATCCTGGAAAGCGTGCGTTATGCCCTGGATATCCCCTTTGGCGACAAAGCGCAGGACAAGGAATACAAGGACAAACTCCTGCCCCATGTTCTGAAAAGCGGCGGCAAGGTGATTGCTGAAGCGACCGATCGGCATGGCGGTCGCTTTGAGGTGAGACGCATTTGGGGGCACTCTCCAGATGTCTATGTCGATGGCGTGCTGCGCCCGGGAGTCTCTATTAGGGAAACGATTATCGCCAAGCCACTTTACTTCGGGCAGAAGGACCTCGCCGCTGCTGGGAAAGGCTTCGGGCACGATCTTGTCGAAAAGCTCATGGGTGATAGCCTTAAGGGCGTGCGGAAAAAGATCGAGGAGCGCGCAGACGAACTTAAAACGGCGATAGAGAACTTCCATTCCGCGCGAAGCGATGCAGAGGACAAGCAGGCGCTAGAAGATGAACTTGAGAATGTCAAATTCAACTTGGAGCAATTTGACAAGCACGGCGTCAAGGACAAGCTTGAAAAGCAACTGATTTATAACGAGGACTTGACCTACTGTCAGGGCATTCACGAGGCAGCTGAGGCTTGGCGCAAGACGATTGATGATGCGGCAAACCAGGCCGAAGAAGATTTCAAACTGATCGAAGTTCATTCCTCCGATCAGAATGCAGATTTCTTCACGCGCTATGCGGCCAAGGTGGAGGAACTAAAAGGCACGGTTGCGACAGCCAAGGCCCTTGCTGCCACGATCAAGACTAATTCCACCGAATTAGATGAACTGCGCCAGGAGCTTGAAGGCGTGCGAGACGGCCTGAAGGAAGAGTTTGCCGAGACCGAACGGGAGCTGGTCAAGGCGTTGCAGGAACAGGGCGTTACCTCGATCCAGCCAAATGCCTATATCAACTTCACTCAGCGCAAGCAGGAGCTTGAAACTGGAATCGCCGAGCTTGCCAAGCGGACGGGCAAGGAAAGAACAAGACTTGAGGCCGTTCTGACGGCCATGAACTTGCTGAATAATGCATGGCACGATGAATTCAAACTCATCGCGGCGGCGCTTGAAATCATTAATGAATCGCAAGGATCACTGAGAGTAGAGGCGGCGTTCAAGGGAGACCGCAACGCTTTTAAAGTCCACATTGACGGATTGCTTCGAGGAAATAATCTCCGCAAGGAATATTACAATGATCTTTCCGAGGCTTATTCTGATTTTGGCGAGGTTTTCAAGGACCTCGAAAAGGCTTGTGCTCACGCAAAGGGGAAGAGCCAGGACTTCAGAAGTCTCTTCATAGAAAATCTCTACTCACTCATCGCCTATCAGGTGCCCAACAGCTATTCAGTGACGTATCACGGCAAGGCACTCTTGTCTCATTCTCTGGGCCAGCGCGCCTCGGCGATGATGCTCTTCCTGCTTAGCCAGAAAGAGAATGATCTTCTGCTCATCGACCAGCCAGAAGATGATCTTGATAGCCAGACCGTTTACGAAGAGGTGGTCAAACTGCTTCGTCGGCTCAAGCCGAACCAGCAATTCATCTTCGCGACGCACAACGCGAATTTCCCGGTACTTGGAGATGCCGAAACCATTACTACATGCCGCTTCCGAGATGATGCAATCTCAATATCAGTCGGAAATATTGACGATAAGTCCTGCCAGGCCAACGTCATCTCCATTATGGAGGGCGGCCCGGAGGCATTTGAGCGCCGTAAGACGATCTATCAAATTTGGAAATCCCGCCGCGCTTGAATGCGTTAAAGAAGCCGAAGCGTTTCACGCCCTACCTCCCAACGACATTCTCCCTTGGTCTTGTTATGAGCCGCCATGGATGATCGGTTCGGGGACGCTGCAATGCCGCGACAATCAAATCGCAGAATGTCAGCGAAGGGCTGACCAATTTCGCGAGGGCAAGCCTTTGACTGGCATCAAGCTACTGAAGATCGGTCAAGAATTTTGACCCTACTAAGACCGAAATCTTGAAGGAGAGACGATAGATGCAAGTGAGGATGGTCCAGCATGCAGTTGGTCAGGGCGGCTTGCATTGCGGCGAGCTGACGCTTGGTCAAAAGCCGCTACGCTGGGTGTACGACTGCGGCTCCAATCAGGCCGATGCGTTGAAGCGGGAGGTCGGTTCCATCGCCAGAGACGGCGAAATCGACTTGCTTTTTCTTTCTCACCTCGACAGCGACCACGTCAACGGTGTCGATCTTCTACTGTCGCAGGTAAAAGTCCGCGAGGTGATCTTGCCTTATCTTAATGAGGAAGCCCTAGTCGCAACCATCGCGCGTGATGTTTCCCGCGGGGCATTGACGGGAGTGCTCGTCGAGGCTGTAAGCGATCTGTCGGGTTGGTTTGGCAGCCGCGGCGTTGAAACCGTCACTTTCGTCGACGACAGTGACGATGAAGGGGGCGACGGCCCGGATGTGCCTGACGCTCCGGCTGGCGGCGGTGATGGCGACTGCACCGCCAAATGGACGGGTGAACCGGTACCTTTCCCGGAGACTAGCTCCGTTGCTCAAACTGGCGCAGGTACCGCAAAGATGCGGCGAGCTTTTCCAGGGGCGGCTCTCCTTGTGATGACACCGGGCGGGCAGCTCAATTGGGCATTGGTGCCCTATGTCCATAAACCATCCGCGGCTTTGATGAAGGCCTTCAACGATGCTCTAGATGCCGAGTTCGGTAAAGGCACGGACAAGAAAGCTATCGCTCAATCAGCGAAGGACCCGGCAGTACGGGAGAGGCTGCGTAACTGCTATGACGCGCTTTGGGCCGAGGCTGTGTGGAAACGCGTGGCGACGTCGGTGGCGTGGGCGATCGGAGCATTTCGAGAGAACAGGTTCACAATGAGCGCACATCGCGTTCATCGCTCCTCTGGGAGGGTGATCTGACGGCCAATGGTCGGCCTCATGTAGCTCCAGACGACTGAGATCAGCCCTTCATGGCCCGCATCAGCCCCCTGACGCCGAGCAAGGCGACCATTCGCTTGATGTTGTAGGCCAGCACATTTAACGCCATCTCGCTCCGGACATTCTTCAGCCTGCGCGTCAGGAAATGGGTTCCGCCCATCCACGCCTTGATCGTGCCGAACGGGTGCTCGACGGTGCAGCGGCGAAGGGTCATGTAGTCCGGGTCGCGCCCCAGACGGTGATCCATGTCGTCGACCAGATCTTCGCGTTCCCAACGGGAAATCCGCCGCTCGTTGCCAGTCGTGCAATGCGTCCGGAGTGGGCAGGTCTTGCATCCGTTGATCCAATATCGCCGGATCGGGATCCCGCGTTCCTCGGTCGTGTAGCGGTAGGTCAGGTCTTCGCCTGCCGGGCAGACGTAGACGTCCCGTTCGGCGTCATAGACGAAGTCCGCCTTCACATACATGCCCTTGGCCGCATTGCCCGAGGTCGCGGGCCGCGGCACGGTCGTGGTGATGCCCGCCTCGTGACAGGCCAGGATCTCGGGGCTGCTGAAATAGCCCTTGTCAGCGATGGCATGCAGTTCGTCCCGCCCAAGCGCGGCCTTGGCCGCAATGGCCATCGGGCTGAGCTGTTCGCGGTCAAAGCCCTGATTGGTGACCTCGTGCGCGACGATGAGATGCGTCTCGGCATCGACAGCACTCTGCACATTGTAGCCGACCAAGCCACTGTGCCGCGCGCTGGTCGCCATCGAGCGGGCGTCGGGGTCAGTCAGGGAAATCTGGCCGTCCGGTGCGTCGGCCAAAGCCTTGTCCATCTCCCTGAGCCGCGCGATCTCCTGCCGGATGCGGCCATAGCGGCGGGACAGATGCTCGACCTTTCCGGCACGAGCCTCGCCTTCCTCCTGTCGGTCGATGCGGACCATCTCGGTGATGTAGTGTTCGACATCGGCTTCGAGATGGGCGATGCGGCTGGCGATCTTTCCCTTGGTGAAGTTCCTGTCGCGGTTGTTCACCGCTTTGAACTTGCTGCCGTCGATGGCCACACAATCGCCCTTCAGCGTGCCGATCCGGCGGCAAAGTTCGACGAACTGCGCGCAGACCTTGCGGATGCCCGCGCCGTTGTCGCGCCGGAAGTCCGCGATGGTCTTGTGATCCGGCACCAGCTTGCCGGTCAGCCACATGACCTCGACATTGCGCCCTGCCTCGCGTTCCAACCTGCGGCTCGACGGGATGCGGTTCAGGTATCCGTAGATGAACAGCTTGAGCAGGACCGCGGGGTGATAGCCGGGCCGCCCCGTCCGTGCGGGGGCCGATCGGGCGAAACCAAGATGCTGCAGATCCAGCTCCTCAACGAAGAAATCCACGACGCGAACGAGGCTGTCCTCACCGATCCAGTCGTCCAGCCGTTCCGGGAAAAGCACCGACTGGCCGCGATCAACGCCCTCGATGAATCCCGCCATGACCGCCTCCGCCTGACCTGCGGCAGTCTACCACAGAGAGCAGTTTCCACACAGCCTCGGCCGGAGGCGTAGATATTCAAGCGTGCAGCATCCTCCATGCGCTGAATAAATTCTCACCGGGTTTCATACGGATTTTGGCAGTCCGTTCGCACCCTGAACGGGGCAGGTCAGGTCACTCTATGTGCAGGCTTGATCAGGCGACGATTTCTGCATCACCCTGATTCAGCCAGACCCCAGCGAAAGAAGAGTGCGGCGGAACTCCGGCTCGCTCAGCACCACCTCGCCCGCACCAAGCGCCTCGGCGTAGCTGAGGGCGCGGGCAGTTAGGGTTTGGGCCGTCTCGATGGCGTGGGGTAATGGATGGCCCCGCCCGATGCCCGCAACCACAAGCCCGGCGAAGAGATCGCCGGTGCCGGGCAGGGCGATCGGCAGGCGCTTGGTCGGGTGGCGGCTGAGACCTTCGGGGCCCAAGAGCACCGTCTCGAGTTGCCCGGGGCCGGTGTCGTCGAGTATGCAGCCGGTGGCGATCAGATGCGCTTCGGGCGCGATGTGCAGCGCCTCGCGCGCCGCCTGAAGATCGGCCGATGTGTGGATCTGCTGCCCGGTGAGCCAGGCGAGTTCGAAGGGGTTCGGCGTGGCGATGTCGGCCATCGACAGCAGCCGGTCGCGCATTACGCCGGCGATGGCTTCGGGGACATAGAGGCCGGGACCGGTGTCGCCCATCACCGGGTCGCAGATGTAGCGCAGGCGCGGGTTCGCGGCCTTCGCCTCGGACACGAAATCCGCCACCATCTCGGCCACGTCGAGCGAGCCGATATAGCCGGTGAGGATGTAATCCGCCCGCTCGGGGAGACCGCGTTCGCGAGCGCCTTGCAGCAGGTCGGAGAAGAATTCGGGCGGCAGGGCGCGGCCGCGCAGAGTCGGGTAGTCGGGTGTGTTCGAGAAGACCACGGTGGGGATCGCAGCGACCTCAAGCCCGGCCGCCTGCATCGGGAAGAGCGCTGCGGAATTGCCGACATGGCCGAAGACCACCTGGCTTTGGATCGAAATGACGAAAGGGGGGCGTTTCATGCAGTGCCGTCCAGCCTCTTGCTCCAGTCCTCGACCCGGCGGCTATCCAGACGCCGGACCGCGTATTTGCGCCAGCCCTCGGCCAGGACATCGAGCGCGGCGATGCCTTCGAGTTCGACCAGGTTCATCCGGTCCACATAGAGAGCGTGCCAGAGCCGTCGTAAAGTCCAGTCCGGTGCCAGGCGGTCGATCAGCTCCAGCCGGTCCCAGGGGGTAACGGTGCCGGTCTGGAGCACCCGGTAATACCATCCCGTGCGCCCGGTCTGCTGCACGCGCCGCGCCATGTCGGGCACGCCGAAGCGGCGGTTGAGCTTCCAGCAGGGCTGGCGCCCCTGCGAGACCTGGATCAGCGCGCCGCCCAGCCGGAATGTATCGCCGACGGCGACCTCCGCTTCGGTGAGCCCGGCGGTCGAGATATTCTCGCCGAACCCGCCGGGAGTGGTCAGCGCCTGAAGGTCGCCGAGTTCCGCGCGCCAGTCGCTGTAATGATCGAGCGGATAATGATGCACGGCCTTCTCGACGCCGCCATGTACGCGCCGGTCGGCCTGTTCGTCGCCTTCGAACCCCTCGGGGCCAAGCCTCAGCGGGTGGGTAACCGCCGTCTTGCCGATCCCGCTCAGCGTGTCGCTTCCGGGCAGGGGAGCGGCGCGACCTGTCAGGAGTGTGACGGGCCTCATCCGTCCAGCTCCTGCAGCCAATGTTTCAGCATGGCCTGACCGGCGGTCCGCAGCGCCGGGCCATGTGCCTTGGCATCCTGCCGCAGAGCCTCGGGGGCAATCCCTGCCTGCGCCAGCTCTGCGCTGTGGCCGATCAGCCAGCGTTCGAAATCCGGCAGCATCCCGGCCTCGGGGTGGAATTGCAGGCCGAGAATATTGCGGCCCCGGGCGAAGCCCTGTGTTTCGCAGCCGGGGGTCGCGGCTAGGCGCTCGGTTCCGGCGGGCAGGTCGAAGCCCTCGCCATGCCAGTGCAGTACCGGGATGTCCGAGAGGTGGGCAAGCGGGCCGGCCCGGCCAGGCGCGGTTAGGGTCAGGGGCGCGAAGCCGATCTCCTTCTCGGCAATGGGCGCGACACGGGCTCCGAGGGCCGCAGCCATGAGCTGTGCGCCGAGGCAAATGCCGAGGGTCGGGCGATCCGCCGCCAGCCTCATGGTCAGCCAGTCCCGCTCTTCTGTCATGCAAGGATAGGCGGCGCCGTCGTTCACGCCGATCGGCCCGCCCAGCACCACGACCAGATCCGGTTCCAGCGGGTCGGGCAGGGGGTCCATCGCCGCCTCGATGTCTCGGAGCTGATAGCCGGCGTCCCTCAGAACCGAGGCAAACGTCCCGAGGTCTTCAAAGGCCAGGTGACGCAGGATCAGGGCGGATTTCATCGTCGAAGCCTCTTGCGTTTTTCGCCTCTGTGGCAAAATACTGGCCTATTCGAAAGTGCCAGTATGAATGATTGAGATAGGCCGGTTTTCGACATGCGCGAGCTTCTTGCCCTCGAGATCGAGCCGGGCCATGGCGGCCCGCTCTTCCTCGCGATTGCCGAGGCGATCACCCGCGACATCACCCGCGGACGCCTGAAGCCCGGGGCGCGGCTGCCCGGCACTCGGGCGCTGGCGCGCGAGCTGGGGGTCCATCGCAATACGGTGGATGCCGCCTATCAGGAGCTGCTGACCCAGGGCTGGCTGCACGCGGAACCGGCGCGGGGCACCTTCGTGGCGCAGGATCTGCCGCAGGGGATGCTGGTCCGCAGACCCGTGCCCATGCCGATGGACCCGGTGGCGCCACGCGCGGGGCTCGCGTTTACCGACGGCGCGCCGGACCCCAAGCTGGTGCCCGACAAAGCGCTGGCCCGGGCCTTTCGCCGGGCGCTGCTGTCGCCGGCCTTCCGCGCCGGGGCGGATTACGGCGATGCGCGCGGCACATCCTCGCTGCGCGAGGCACTGGCGGGCTATCTCGCCACGGACCGGGGCGTGGTGGCGGACCCGTCGCGGCTGCTGATCGCGCGGGGCAGCCAGATGGCGCTGTTCCTGGCCGTGCGGGCGGCGCTGTCTCCGGGCGAGGTCATCGCGGTGGAGGAGCCGGGCTATCCGCTCGCCTGGGAGGCGTTCCGCGCGGCGGGGGCAGAGGTGCGGGGCGTGCCGGTGGATGGCGGGGGCCTCAGGATCGACGCGCTGGAGCAGGCGCTGGCCGGCGACCCGCGCATCCGGGCGGTCTATGTCACGCCACATCACCAGTATCCGACCACGGTGACCATGGGCGCGGCGCGGCGGTTGCAACTGCTGGAGCTGGCGCAGCGCCATGGGGTCACGCTGATCGAGGACGATTACGACCACGAGTACCGCTTCGAGGGCCGCCCGGTGCTGCCGCTCGCCGCCCGTGCGCCCGAAGACCTGCCGCTGATCTATGTGGGCTCGCTGTCGAAGCTGCTCTCACCGGGCATTCGGCTGGGCTATGCGCTGGCGCCCGAGCCGCTGCTGCGGCGGATGGCCGAGGCGCGCGCCGCCATCGATCGGCAGGGCGACGCGCCGCTGGAGGCGGCACTGGCGGAACTGATCCGCGATGGCGATCTCGGCCGTCACGCCCGCAAGGCGCGGCGGGTCTACCGGGCGCGGAGGGATCTGTTGGCGGCGCTGCTGGGCGAACACCTCGCCGGGCGGGCGACATTCGACTTGCCCGCCGGAGGGTTGGCGCTGTGGCTGCGTTGCGAGGGGAGGTCAGCCGAGGATTGGGCCGAAGCTGCGGGACAGGCGGGTCTGGCCCTGCTGCCGGGTACGCGCTTTGCGCTTGAGGGCCCGGCGCCGCAGGCCTTCCGGCTGGGCTATGCGGCGCTGGACGAAGGGCAGATCGACCGGGCGGTGGAGATCCTCGCCCGGAGCGTTCCGGCATGACCCTATTCCGCCGCGACCCGGGGCCGGGCCTGCGCGGGGGCGATGTGCATCCCCAGCCGGGTCAGCAGGTCCTGATCCTTCCACGCCGCCGGGTTGCCGGTGGTCAAGAGCTGGTCGCCCACGAAGATCGAGTTCGCCCCGGCGAGAAAGCACAGCGCCTGCAGCTCGTCGCTCATCCCCGTGCGCCCCGCCGACAGCCGCACGACCGAGGCCGGCATCAGGATGCGGGCCAGCGCCACGATGCGCACCAGTGCGAAGGGATCGACGGCCTGGGCACGCGCCTGCACCGGCACGCCGTCGATCTCGTTCCACAGGTTCACCGGCACGCTGTCGGGATGCGCGGGGAGTGTGGCCAGCGTCACCAGCATGGCGATGCGGTCCTCTTCGGCCTCGCCGATGCCCAAGATGCCGCCGCAGCAGACCTTGATACCGCCCTTGCGGACCTGTTCGACCGTGTCGAGGCGGTCCTCCATCGTCCGGGTGGTGGCAATCTGGGCGTAATATTCGGGCGAGGTGTCGATGTTGTGGTTGTAGAAATCCAGGCCCGCCGCCTTCAGCCGCGCGACCTGTTCGGGCGACAGCATCCCCAGCGTCATGCAGGTTTCCAGCCCCAGATCGGCCACGCCCCGCACCATGTCGCAGAGCTTGTCCATGTCGCGATCCTTGGGGCTGCGCCAGGCGGCCCCCATGCAGAACCTTTGCGCGCCCGAGGCCTTGGCGCGCTGTGCGGCGGCCAGAACCTCCTCGGCTCCCATGAGCTTGGTGGCCTTCACCCCGGTCTCGTGATGGGCCGATTGCGAGCAGTAGCCGCAATCCTCGGGGCAGCCGCCGGTCTTGATGCTCAGAAGGCTCGCGGTTTCGATCGCGTTGGGGTCGAAATGCGCGCGGTGGAGCGTCTGGGCCCGATGCATGAGGTCGGCGAAGGGCAGGGCGTGGATCGCCCTGGCCTCCGCCATGGTCCAGTCGGTACGGATCATTCTGCGCGGGCCTTGAGGCGGGCGAGTGCGGTGATGAGGCCCGAGGCCAAAGCCAGCTTGACCAGATCGCCGAGGATGAAGGGTGTGAGACCCGCGGCCAGCAGTTTCGGCGCCGGAACGAAGGTGCTGAGCCAGGCGAGGCCGAGGGCATAGGTCACGGCGAGCCCCGCCAGCATCGCCCCGAAGCGCCCGATCAGCCCGCGCCCCTGCGCCAGCCAGCCGGTCAGGCCCGCGCCCATGAGGTAGCCCGCAAGATAACCGCCGGTCGGCCCAACCATGTAAGCCAGCCCGATTCCGCGTTCCGGCGTGCCCGAGAAGACCGGCAACCCCAGAGCGCCGGCCCCCAGATAAGCTGCCATCGCCGCCAGACCCAGCCGCGGGCCAAGGGCGGCCGCCAGGAAGAACACCGCCAGCGTGTGCAGCGTCATCGGCACTGGCCAGAACGGGATCTGGATCTTGGCGCCGAGCGTGATCAGCGCCGCGCCGCCGAGCGTCAGCGCGAGGCCGCGCCAAAGCGCTGCGGGGCGGGTCAGAGTGGGGGTGAGAAATGCCATGGGTCTGTCCTCCGAAGATAGGCATCGAGTCTATCTATAATTACGAAGGCTTTTCGTGGTTCTGACAATTTAGTTTATAGATAATTATCCGGGAATCTCGTAAGTCTCTCGTATATCTGCATTTTTCATCGCGCCCTTGCGCTTGCCGATCCAGCCGACATGGCGCGCGAGCGTGGCACAAGCGAGGTCGGTCTGCCCCTTGCGCAGCGCGTCGAGAATGGCGCGGTGGTCGTGATCGGTCCGTGCCTCCCAGTCGCGCCGCCAGGCGGCGAAGAGGAACCGCGCACTGGCGGCCTGCAGGTCGTCGATCGTCCGCAGCAGACGCGGCATCCGGCAGGGGGACAGGATGAGCCGGTGAAAATGGCGGTTTGCTGCCTCCCAGTCACGGACGGTACTGGCACTGTCGCCGTGGCGCGTAACCTCTTCTGCTTCCTGCAGAATGGCGCGTGTCATGTTGGGCGCGGCGTGGCGCAGTGCGAGGCTTTCGAGGCTTGAACGCATTTCGGCTACCTCGCGCAGTTCGGCCACGTCGAATTCGGTGACGCGAAAGCCGCGCCTCGGTTCGCTCTCTGCCAGGCCCTGGGTCTGCAACTCGCGGAAGGCCTCGCGCACCGGGACATGGCTCGCGCCGAACTCGGCAGCGACATGGTCCTGCCGGAGCCGCGCGCCGGGCGGAATCTCGCCCGAGATGATACGGTCAGCAAGGACGCGGGCGATGCGGGCGGACTGGGTCTCTTCGGGAACGTGTTTCATGAATTATAGATAATTCATGCCGCGCTGCCAGTCGACAGTTAAGATGTGCTCCGCTGCTCTTCTGTGATCGTCGCCGTCTTGTAGGACCTGGCAAGCCTCTGCAGGCTCAGGCAGCCCTTGGTTGCAATGTTGGGAAGTCGCAACTCGTAAAGATCAGCGGCTCCGACACGTCTTCCCTCTTTCGGAGGTCGGCTGACACATCGGAAGGTCAGGATCGTCCGCCAGCCCCCGAGAACGTGCCAACTTGCTCTGACGTCGATATCTCTCCATGGGATGATCGCCTCGGGATCAATGGCGTTCATGAGGATGCCCTGCGCCGTGAATGTCAGTATCGGGCCTTTCCGTCGTCCGTACTTCCAATGCAGGAGGACCGGCACAAACCCAAGTGGCGCGGCCAATGCCAGAAATGCCACCTGAGAGGGCCTGCCATCGACGCCGGGCTCCTGACTAAGAGACATCGCCACCGCGAGAGCTGGAACGAGGAAGAGCCCGGCCATAAGCCAGAACCCGGCAAGCCGGAAATACGACAGCCAGATCAGCAGATCGGGCATCGAATGCGCTTGGCGTGCCTTGTCCACCTTCAGAGCCAGAACATAAGGCACGTTGCCGATGTGAGCGCCGCGAGGGTTCGATTTGCGCGCCTGAGGCTGGTCGGACTCGAGAGGTGGCGCCGCAGGGCGGATCCCATGGCAGACCAGACGGCCATGCACGGGGTGCCGATCAATGCGAAGGCCAAGCAAATGATCAGCAATTGAGGAAGAACCGCCTTTTCGGGCTGCAGAAATGCCGACACGGCGGTGAGCGCGATCAGCCAAGATTTCGGATTGATGAACTGGAACAGCAGCGCCTGAGAAAACGAGATCGGGGTGGCATTAGGTGATTGCGCCAGCGCATCTGCTTTCCAAAGCTTCAGGGCGAGCCAGAGCAGATAGAACGTCCCAGCCACCTTGAGTGCCAACTGGATACTGGGAAACTGTGCGAAAAGGCTGCTGAGACCGGCGGCCACGAGCAGGATCTGGGAGATTACACCGGTCGGAATGCCAACGATCTGCGGTATGGTGCTCCGAAAGCCAAACACCAGCCCCGCGTTCGCGAGAAGCATGTTGTTTGGCCCCGGGGTGATCGACATGACAAAGGCGTAGAGCGCCAGGGCTCCTATTGTGGTAAACTCCATTTGCGACCTTCCCAGTTCACACGAATACATGCTCCGCGTTCTGGACGGGCAGGGCGATTGAGAGCTTCTCAACTCGGCATGAGCAGAATCCACGCTTGTCACGTGCCGGAACGCGAGGGACGCGGTCTCATTGGGTGGCGCTACCGCGGTTCATTCGCTTAGAAGGAGCCGAAAGGTCCGAATGCGAGGTGCGGGCTGAGCTCGCGCCCGCCCGGAAGCGAACTAGAATGACCAGCAAGCCACCCCCGTTGAGCAGAGCAGAAGACCGATTTGAGGTTTCTCGGGAACAGCTCTTCGAAGAGGTTTGGGAAACGCCGATCCTTCATTTGGCCGAGAAGTATGCCGTCTCAGGGTCGTACCTGGCTCGAGTGTGCACGGTGCTGCGCGTTCCCAGGCCCCCGGTTGGATACTGGCAAAAGAAGGCTGTTGGCAGGGCTCCCCGCCGACCGGAACTGCCCGAGGCCCAGCCCGGAGATCAGCAGATCTGGAGCAAGGACAGGCCTCTCGCACGTCCCGCGAGAGAAGAGCGCGGTGAAGAGCGGCAGAAAGAAGGCCGGGGTGCGGCAAGGCCCGCAGTGAATGCCCTGCTGCGTGGGACGAAGAGCCAGTTTCTCAAGACCCGCAAGATTGATGCCAACGAATTCTTGCGCCCATACAAGCAACTCCTTCCTGACATCGTTACATCCGCCGCGTCTCTGGAACGAGCGCTCGACCTCGCCAATGGTCTCTATCTGGCGTTTGGAAAAAAGGGGTATCCCGTGCGGTTCGCCCCTCCGGATCAGAAGTTGCAGCGCGCAAAGATCGAAGAGCGGGAGACCGTCCGCCACGACCGGAAATATGGTCAGTATGGGCTGTCCGTCGTCATATAAAATGGGACATCAGAGCGGTTTGCGGATTGGAGGCTCTGGCACGTTTGTGTGATTGATTATGCCGCCTGTTTTTGATGTTGCAAGCGGCGCTGTCGGATTGTCAGTTTCTT
>NZ_QITQ01000028.1 GCF_003260265.1 Roseovarius amoyensis | reverse complement strand
TCAGCGCCGTGTTGTACGAAGGCCAGTTCCTGGTCTTGTACTTCGTAGGTGACCAACTGCTCATGACAGCCAGCTATCACGCTGGATTCAAACAGTGAATCCCTCAGCCAATTTGTGCAACAAAGCCACTCGGCACTCTTATACTTCTTGATGAAGTGAGGAACCGACCTTAATAAACGAGCACCATCGCCATTCTCTGAAAATGCAATCTTTTTGGGTTTTCGCGTCTTGTGCTGAGTGATCGAATAGATGTGAAGACCGATCGAGTTATCCACACTCTTTTCTCCATATTTTCTAAAAAAACCGACACTTTAGTCGGGCGGAAGTTTGCCATCGGTTGCGAGGATGTCGATAGGGATTGCGCCTTTCACCGTCTTTCAAAACTATTGCACTCAAACAGACATAGAGCGACGACGAGCAAACATGCCGGAAGCGTTTTTAACATCCTAATTGGCAGCATTTATAGGGCGCAGAAAGCAGATAAGGCAAGTTCAACCTTTCCGGTCGCCGGATGTGGCGAAGAAAGTCTACTTCGGGATAGTCCCCAGACTCTTCAAAGGTTGCTATCTGCGCTTAGCTGACCTCGGTGCAGACCGCAGCAAACGTCCGCCCCCCGCCCAATGCGGACGGTGATCAAGGGCGCAGCTCGCGTCTGCTTCAGACTGAAACCACCACGCCCGTCATCAAACCAGCTCTCCCCCCATCCCCACGTCAATCTCCGAAACAAGGTTGGCACCGCGCGGCGGGGCAGGGCTCAGCCGTCCGGCCGCCAGGGCAGGGGGTGCGGTGCTTTCCACCTAGCGATCCGGCGCGAGGCCCCGGGGCGGGTTGGGCGCCGTGCCGGTGCTGTGCGCCTCAGCCAGCAAAGCCGATCTTGTAGAGGTGGATCTCGTGCGCCGGGTGTTTCTCGGCGTTCACCAGCCGGCCGTTGTGGTGGCTGTAAAGCGCGCGCCAGTAGGGCTGGATGATCACGCCCTCGTCGCGCAGCAGGGTTTCGATTCGGGCCATGACGGTGCGGCGGGTGTCGGCATCCGAGATCGACATCGCCTGATCCAGCAGCGCGTCGAAGTCGGCATTGGCGAACCCGGTCTCGTTCCAGGCCGCGCCGGTGCGATAGCCCAGCGCCAGCGCCTGCACGTCCAGCGGGCGGTGATTCCACTGCGTGGCCGAGAACGGGTAGGTCAGCCAGTTGTCCCAGAACACCTGCCCGGGCAGGATGGTGCGACGGCATTTCAGCCCCGCATCGCGCAGCAGCGCCGCCACCGCATCGCCGGTGTTGCGCTGCCATTCGTCATCGACGGTGACGAGTTCGTGCTCGAATTCCGCCAGCCCCAGCGCCTGCATTTCCGCCAGCGCGCGGGCGGGGGCGTATTCGGCGGGGCCGATATCGGCATAGGCCGGGTGGATCGGGCTGACATGGTGGTTGGCGGCGACGGTGCCGCGCCCGTCATAGCCCAGTTCCAGGCAGATGGCGTTGTCGACCGCCAGCGCCAGCGCCCGGCGCGCGCGCGCCTCGGCATAGGGTGTGCGGCCGTCCACCTCGGCCTGCTGGTGGCCACGGATGACGGTGGTGGCGGCGGTTTCGGTGCGCGTGCGGGTCCAGCCCAGCCCGTCCATCACCTCGACAAAACTGCCGACGGTTTCATACAGCAGGTCGACCTCGTCCGCCTCGGCTGCGGCGACCCAATTGGCCGGGTCTGTGCCGTAGTCGAGGAATTCGACCCGGTCCAGCCACGGCCCGCCCAGCACCTCGGTGCCCCACCAGCGATGGTCGGGGTGGCGTTCCAGCACGCATCGCGTGCCGGGGATCAGCTCGACCGGGCGGAAGGGGCCGGTGCCGATGCCGTTTTCGAACGGGTCGCCGCCATCATAGCTTTCATGGGTGATCGCCGCCGGATAGTCGGAAAAATTGGCGATGATGGCGATGTCGGGCGACGATAGCGACAGATCGAGCGTCTGCGCATCGACCACCGTCACCGCGCCTGCGCGCTGCTGCCCGGTGTCCGGGTCGATCAGCCCCGCCAGCCGGCTGGCCATCGAGTTGCCGGGCGCCTGCGCGTCGCACCAGTGCGCGATGTTGCGCGCCACGTCCTGCGCGGTAAAGGCGGCGCCGTTGTTCCAGCGCACGCCACGGCGCAGGTGCAGCCGATAGCGGGTGGCGTCGTCGTTGACCTCCCAGCTTTCCAGCAGCATGCCCTGAAAGATGCCGTTGCCCTGGTATTCCACCAGGTATTCCAGGAATCCCCGGGTCTGGTTTCCCAGCTCGCTCCAGTCAAAGCTGCGCGGGTCCTTCAGCGGGCGCACCGTCTGCTGGATGCGCAGCGTTCCGCCCGGTGCGATCTGGGCCGCGCTGGCCGGGCGTGGCAGGCTCAGCCCCCCCAGCGCCAGCGCGGCGGATGCGCTCAGCCCCAGGCCGGTGACGCGGGCCAGGAATTCGCGCCGCCCGATCAGCCCGCCTTGCAGCTCGCGCGCCAGGCCCGGCACGGCCGGGTGCAACCGGTTGGCGGGTCGAGCGGCGGAAAAATCGCTGGGCATCGGGTCACCTCGGGCGCACTGGCACGGCAATCCCCCGATTACACACCAGCCTTGCGGTGAATATCAAGCGCCGCGGGACATCCGGTGCGAGGGCGCAGTCGCCGTGGCCCGGGCCTTGCGCAGGGCCGTGGGCGTCATCCCGGTATGTTGCAGCACGAAGCGCGAGAAATAGGCGGCGCTGCGAAAGCCCAGCATCGCGGCGATGCGGTTGGCGGGGTTATTGGTGGTTTCCAGCAGGTCGCGCGCGGCGTGCACGATGCGCCGGATCAGCAGTTCTGACGCGGTCATGCCGGCGCTGATGCGGCAGGCGCGGGTCAGGTGGGTGGGTGTCACCCCCAGCGTGCGGGCGTATTCGGCCATCGGCTTGCCGGTGGTGAAGTCACGCTCGACCAGCGCGGCATAGGCCATCACCAGCCGCTGCGCGGCGCTGAATTCCGGCGGGTCCTCGGGCTGGTCGATGATTGCGCGGCGCAGCCACACCGTCAGCAGGGTGGCGTGGGCGTTCATCGCCTCATCCGAGAAATCGCGCGCGCCCGCCTGTTCGCGCTGCATCGCCTCCATGATGCCGGTCAGTTCGGCCTGGGCCAGCACGTCACGGATGCGCAGCAGCGTGGGCTGGTCGGGCATCAGCAGCGGCCCGCCGGCAGGAATGGTGCAGACGGTGCCAAAGCCCTGCTTGCCCATCTCCAGCGCGAACAGCGTGCCGGCCGGAACGCACAGCGCAGTATGCACCCCCAGTCCGCGCAGCACCCCCTCGACCAGGCAGCGGCCCTGGCCACGGGTGATCCAGATCAGCGCATGATGCGGGTGCGAATGCGGCAGTTCCGCCCGCCACGATCCGGCGCCCGTCCACTGGGCGATGCTCATGATTCTGGGGTGTTTGTCCAAGGCTGTCACTGGCCCCGCCTTTCGCGCGCGTTATCGGCTTTGCAACAGTTTTCCCCAGTTTGACGCGGATTCAAAGGAAAAAATGTCGTAAATCCTATATGTCGCAGGCGGGCACCTGCTGCCAGTCTCGCATCCGGGCGCGAAACCAGGTGCGCTGGCGCTTGGCATAGCGCCGTGTGGCGATGATGGCGCTGTCGCGCGCGGCGTCAAGGCTCTGCTCGCCCTTCAGATGCGCGATCAGTTCCGCCGCCCCGATCGCCTTGGCCGAGGGCAGGGTGGGCGACCAGTGGGCCAGGTTGGCGCGGGCCTCCTCCAGCGCGCCGGCGGCCAGCATGGCGTCGAAGCGTTGTTCGATGCGCGGGTTCAGCCACTCTTTCGGCGCGTCGATCAACAGCCGGCTGCAGGCATCGGGCGCCAGGATCGGCGGCGGGGTGTCGTCGTGCCACTGGGCCAGCCCGCGCCCGGTGGCCTGGCCCACCTCCCACGCGCGCAGCACGCGGGCGGGGTTATCGGTGTCGATGCGCGCGCGCGTCTGCGCGTCCAGCCCGTCGAGCAGCGCCGCCAGCCCCGCCTTGGCATAAAGCAGCGCCGCCCGGGCGCGGATTTCGGGCGGAATCGGCGGGATATCCGCCAGCCCCTCGGTCAGCGCCGTGAAATAGAGCCCCGTTCCCCCGATGATCACCGCGCGTTCCGGCGCATCTAGCAGCGGCGCCACCTCGCGCAGCCAGTGGCCTACGGAATAGGGCTCATCCCCCGCCACATGGCCATAAAGGCGATGCGGCACGCGCGTCTCGTCGGCGACCGTGGGGCGCGCCGTCAGCACCCGCCAGTTGGCATAGACCTGGATGGCGTCGGCATTGACGACGATGCCGCCACGGGCCTCGGCAATGCGCATCGCCAGGGCCGACTTGCCACAGGCGGTCGGACCGGCGATCAGCACCGGACGGTCGTCGGGAATGTCAGGCAGGGTCGTCATCTGGGGCGATATCCCGGACAGGGCGGGTTTTCTGTCATTGAACCCGTGCCGCTTTTGCGACATTTTGCCCGCGATTGCCAGACCGGCGCCAGAGAAAGCGATTGTCCATGCCCGAGACCGAGCTCCCCAAGCCGACATTCCGCCGCGTTCTGCTGAAGATTTCGGGCGAGGCGCTGATGGGGGACCAGGGATTCGGGCTGCATCCGCCCACGGTCGAACGCATCGCGAAAGAGGTCAAATCGGTCAGTGACCTGGGCGTCGAGGTCTGCATGGTCATCGGCGGCGGCAACATCTTTCGCGGTCTGCAGGGCTCTGCCCAGGGGATGGAGCGGACGACCGCAGACTACATGGGCATGCTGGCCACGGTGATGAACGCGCTGGCGATGCAAAGTTCGCTCGAGGAACTGGGCGTCTTTTGCCGGGTGATTTCAGCCATCCGCATGGACGAAGTGGCCGAACCCTATATTCGCCGCCGCGCGGTGCGCCACCTCGAGAAAAAGCGCGTCTGCATCTTTGCCGCCGGCACCGGCAACCCCTATTTCACCACCGATACCGCCGCCACCCTGCGCGCCAGCGAGATGGCCTGCGAGGCGATCTTCAAGGGCACCAAGGTCGATGGCGTCTATGACAAGGACCCGGTGCAACACGCGGACGCCAAGCGCTATGACGACATCACCTATGACGAGGTGCTGGCCAGGCACCTGAAGGTGATGGACGCGTCAGCCATCGCGCTGGCACGCGACAACAGCCTGCCGATCATCGTGTTTTCTCTCGATGAGCCGGGCGGCTTTCGCAGTATTCTGGCCGGACAGGGCACCTATACAACCGTGCACGCCTGAGGCTAAACAGGAACACCACGAACGACCCGCAGAAGGAACACCACGATGGCGGACGAATTCGAGCTGGATACCAAGGATCTGGAACGCCGGATGGACGGGGCGATGGCCGCGTTGCGGACGGAATTCGCGTCGCTCAGGACCGGGCGCGCCTCGGCCTCGATCCTGGAGCCGGTCATGGTCGATGCCTATGGCCAGATGACGCCGATCAACCAGGTTGGCACCGTCAACGTGCCCGAATCGCGCATGGTGACGATCAATGTCTGGGACAAGTCGCTGGTCGGCAAGGTGGAAAAGGCGATCCGCGAATCGGGCCTGGGGATCAATCCCCAGCTTAACGGCACCATCATCATGCTGCCGATCCCCGAGTTGAACGAGGAACGCCGCCGCGAACTGACCAAGGTCGCGTCGCAATACGCCGAACACGCCCGCGTCGCCATCCGTAACGTGCGCCGCGACGGCATGGACCAGATCAAGAAGGCCAAGGCCGACGGCATGTCCGAGGACGACCAGAAATTCTGGGAAACCGAGGTGCAGGAGATGACCGACCGTCATATCGCTTTGGTGGACGAAGCGCTGGAACACAAGCAAGCCGAGATCATGCAGGTCTGATATGCCCGACGGTAGCGACAAGCGCCCCCCCACGACCCGCCCCGGGCCGCGCCATGTCGCGATCATCATGGATGGCAACGGCCGCTGGGCGCAGGCCCGTGGCCGCCCGCGCCTGTTCGGCCATCACGCCGGGGCGCGGCGGGTGCGCGAGATCGTCACCGCCTGTCCCGATCTTGGGGTCGAGTATCTGACGATCTTCGCCTTCTCGACCGAGAACTGGCGCCGCACCCAGACCGAGGTGGCGGGGCTGATGAACCTGTTTCGCCGCTATATCCTCAAGGAAATGCAGGAATTCGTCAAAAACGATGTCCGCGTGCGCTTTATCGGCGACCGGGTGCGCCTGGATGCCAAGCTGCGCAGCCTGATGGACGAGACCGAGGCGCTGACCAGCCATTGCAGCGGCACCAACCTTACCGTGGCGGTCAATTACGGCGGTCGCGACGAGGTGGCGCGCGCCACCAAACGGCTGGCCGAAGATGTCGCCGCCGGGCGCTTGATGCCTGAAAGCGTTGATGAAGAGACCCTGCCAAGATACCTGGATACCTGCGTTCTGCCCGACCCCGACCTGGTGATCCGCACCAGTGGCGAGGCGCGGATTTCAAATTTCCTGCTGTGGCAGTCGGCCTATGCGGAATACGAATTCATCGACACGCTCTGGCCCGATTTCACCAGCGAGATATTCACCGGCCTGATCCGGGGCTATGGCAGCCGCGAACGCCGCTTCGGGGCTGTAACGGCATGAGCGGCGCCGCCCGCTGGCATGACCTGGCCCCGCGCGTGGCCTCGGGCGTGGCGCTGGCCGCCGGGGGCGCGCTGATCCTGTGGCTGGGGGGCTGGGTCTTTGCCCTGGCCGCCTGCGCAATCTGCGGCATCATGGTGTGGGAGGCCTCGCGCATGTTCGACGCCCCCGCGCCGGTGCAGGATGGCGCGCTGGCCGCCGTGGCCATGTTTCTGGCGGTGGTGCTGCCGGGGCTGTTTGTGCTGCCGCTGCTGGCGGTCTCGGCGCTGGTCGCGGCTGCGCGGGCAGGGCGCGACAAGGGGCTTTGCCTGGGCTTTCACCTGGGGCTGCTGCTGTGCGTGCTGGCGCTGATCGTGCTGCGTAACGACGCGGGCCTTGCCGTGGCGTTGTGGCTGGTGGCGGTGGTCGTGGCCACCGATGTGGCAGGCTACTTTGCCGGGCGCGCCCTGGGCGGGCCGAAATTCTGGCCCGCGATCAGCCCGAAAAAGACCTGGTCCGGCACCGTTGCCGGCTGGGTGGCGGCGGCGGCGGTGGGCGCCGCGTTCGCCGCGCCCACCGGGGCCGGGATGGTGCTTGTGCCGGTTTCGGTGCTGGTGGCTTTTGCCGGGCAGATGGGCGACATTGCCGAAAGCGCGGTCAAGCGCCGCGCCGGGGTCAAGGACAGCTCGGCCCTGCTGCCGGGGCATGGCGGGCTGCTCGACCGGTTCGACGCGCTGATGGGCGCGGCGGCGGCGGCGGTGTTGCTGTGGTCGCTGGGCGCGATGTCGTCGGGGGCATGACGGGACAGATGAAACGCATTTCCATTCTCGGCGCAACCGGCTCGATCGGGCAGAGCACCATTGATTTGGTGCGGCGCGACCGCGAAGGCTTTGACGTGGTGGCGCTGACCGGCGGGCGCAACATCGCCCGCCTGGCGGCGGATGCGCGCGAACTGGGCGCGGCGCTGGCCGTCACTGCCCATGATGAATTGCTGGACGATCTGCGAGCTGCGCTGGCCGGCAGCGGGGTCGAGGCCGCCGCCGGGGCAACCGCGCTGAACGAGGCGGCGGCGCGGCCTGCCGACTGGGTGATGTCGGCCATCGTCGGCGCGGCCGGGCTGGCGCCCGGGCTGGCGGCGCTGGGGCAGGGGGCGACGCTGGCACTGGCCAACAAGGAAACGCTGGTCGCCGCCGGGCCTTTGGTGATGGCGGCAGCGCGCGACAGCGGTGCGCAGGTGCTGCCCGTCGACAGCGAGCATTCGGCGATTTTCCAGGCGCTCAGGGGCGAAGACCCGGACACCGTCGAGCGGGTGGTGATCACCGCCAGCGGCGGCGCCTTCCGCGACTGGCCGCTGGAACGGCTGGCCACCGCCACCCCGGCCGAGGCTGCGACGCACCCCAACTGGGACATGGGCCAGCGGATCACCATCGACAGCGCGTCGATGTTCAACAAGGCGCTCGAGGTGATCGAGGCAAAGGAATTCTTTGGCATTCACCCGGACCGGATAGAGGTGCTGGTGCACCCCGAATCGCTGGTGCATGCGCTGGTGGGGTTTCGTGACGGCGCCATGATCGCCCATGTCGGCCCGCCCGACATGCGCCACGCCATCGGCCACGCCATGTACTGGCCCCGCCGGAGCGATCTGCCGGTTGCGCGGCTTGACTTGGCACAGGTCGGGCAGCTCAGCTTTCACGCGCCCGACCCGCGGCGCTATCCGGCGCTGGGCCTTGCGCGCCAGGTGATGGCCGAGGGCGGGCTGGCCGGCGCGATCTTCAACGCCGCCAAGGAACGGGCGCTGGATCATTTCATCGCTAGACATCTGGGATTTTGCCATATGTCCGAAGTGGTGGAAGATGTACTGGCCCGAGAGATGCCCGCCACGCGCCCAAATGCTGCCGGGTTCAGCCTTGACGACGTGTTCGAGGCGGATCGCCGCGCGCGCCTGTGCGCCGATGCGGTGGTGCAGGAAAGAATAGAATAGGAGCAGGTTTTGGATTCTCTGGCTTTCATTCCCCAGTTCGGCGGGCTTTTCATGACGCTGCTGGCCTTTGTCGTTGCGCTGTCGGTCATCGTCGCGGTGCACGAATACGGCCATTACATCGTCGGCCGCTGGAGCGGGATAAAGGCGGATGTGTTCTCGCTGGGGTTCGGGCCGGTGCTGTGGGCGCGCACCGACCGGCACGGCACCCGCTGGCAGATCGCGGCGCTGCCATTCGGCGGTTATGTCAAGTTCATGGGGGACGAGAACGCCGCCAGCGGCACCCCCGGGGAAAGCTATCGCCAGCTTTCGCCTGAGGAACGGCGCCACACCATGCTGGGCGCGCCGCTCTGGGCGCGCACGCTGACGGTGGCGGCGGGGCCGGTGTTCAACTTCGTGCTGTCGGTGCTGGTCTTTGCCGCTGTCATGATGACGCAGGGCAAGGTGGCAGAGCCGCTGACGGTGGGGGCGCTCAAACCCCTGCCGGTCGAGGGCATCACCCTGGAACCCGGTGACGAACTGATCAGTGTCGCCGGGCACGAGGTGCCGTCGCGCGATGATGCCGACGGCGACGCGTTCGAGGCCTTTCTCGACGCGATGCCGCCCCTGGCGCTGCTGGATTACGAGGTGCGCCGCGACGGCGAGGTGCTGACCGTCCGCGGCCCGCAGCCGATGCCGCCGCTGGTCGAACAGCTGGCGCCTAAATCGGCCGCCTATGACATCGACATGCGCTCGGGCGATGTGATCGTTGCGATCGATGGCGAATCGGTGGTGGCGTTTTCGCAGCTCAAGGACAAGGTCGAGGGGTCGAACGGTCGGCCACTGCAGCTGACGGTCTGGCGCAAGGGCGAGTTGATCGACTTTGTCCTGGCCCCGCGCCGGGTGGACGAACCGCAGCAAGAGGGCGGTTTCGAGACCCAGTGGCGCATCGGAATCGTCGGCGGGTTGGCATTCGAACCCGCGACCGAGGCGCTGGGCCCGGTGGCGGCGCTGTCGAATGGCGTCGCGCAGGTGTGGCAGGTGATCGTCGGCTCGATCTCGGGCCTGTATCACATGATCACCGGGGCGATCAGCAGCTGCAACATGTCCGGGCCAATCGGCATCGCCGAGGTGTCGGGCGCCATGGCCAGCCAGGGGGCGAGCAGCTTTATCTGGTTCATTGCCGTGCTGTCGACGGCGGTGGGGCTGTTGAACCTGTTCCCCATCCCGGTGCTGGATGGCGGCCACCTGGTGTTTTACGCTTATGAGGCGGTTGTTGGTCGCCCGCCCAGCGAAGGCGCGCTGCGGGTGATGATGGCGGCGGGGCTGGCGCTGGTGCTGGGGGTGATGATCTTTGCGCTGGGCAACGACCTGTTCTGCCCCTGATTGTGCCCGCGCGGCACGAGTCGCCATCATGTTGCCGTATTCGCGCCCCGATTCCTGTCACATTGCATTGGCATTCTGTCGGTGAACAACGGACGTAATAGGTCTGACCATGCAACAGATTGTCAGAGGATATCGCGGTCTCAGCCTGCTCTGGGACGTCAACTGGGACCGGATACTATATCTGGCCACCATCGCCTTTGCGCTGATGGCCGGGGCTTTTATCGGCTCTGTCCTGCTGGCGCCCTGATCGCGGCCTGACCTGCGCGGCTATTCGCGCCTGAATTCACCTGCCGAATCACCGTGCCCGCGCGTTCCCGGAACGGTGCGCCTTCCCCGGTTCAATCGGGTGGCCGCCACGCCTGAGCGTGGCGGTCTTGCCGTGCGCGGTCGCGCTTGGTGGCTGCAGGGGGTTCTTCTTGTCACATACGGAGCGAAGAACACAAATGCTGGTGACTCGCGCTTTGACAAGGACAGCCGGAATGGTTACTCAAAACCAATACTGGGATGTCTGAGTGGGTTTGCAAATGAATCTGTTGAAAGCGCCGCGAGACGTGCAATCCGCACGATCCTGCACGACAACTTTTGTGGCCCGCGGTCTGATCGTGCTGGCACTTGTGCTGGCGGTCTTTGCAGCCCCCCGAGATGCCTCGGCGCAAACCTACAGGTTCAATTCCGTCGCGATCGAGGGCAACCAGCGCGTCGATCCCGCCACCGTGCTGACCTATGCCGGCATCTCGCGCGGCGAGACGGTCACCGCGGGTCAGCTGAACGATGCCTATCAGCGCGTTCTCGACAGCGGCCTTTTCGAGACCGTCCAGATGGTGCCCCAGGGCGGCCGGCTGCTGATCAAGGTGACGGAATACCCCACGATCAACCAGATATCGTTCGAGGGAAACCGCAAGATCAAGGATGAGGACCTGGAAGGCATCGTCGAAAGCCGCTCGCGCCAGGTTTTCAGCCCCAGCCGGGCCGAACGTGACGCCGCCGAGATTTCCAAGGCCTATGTCCAGAACGGCCGCGTCGCGGCGCGGGTGACGCCCAAGGTCATCCGCCGCAGCGAGAATCGCGTCGACCTGGTGTTCGAGATTTTCGAGGGCCGCGGCATCGAGATCGAGCGTGTCAGCTTTGTCGGCAACAAGGCCTATTCCGACCGTCGGTTGCGCCGGGTAGTCGAAAGCAAGCAGGCCGGGCTGCTGCGTGCGCTGATCGCCCGCGACACCTTTGTCGAGGATCGTCTTGCCTTCGACCAGCAGGTGCTGACCGATTTCTACCAGTCGCGCGGCTATGTCGATTTTCGCGTCACCGGCACCAACGCCGAACTGGCCCGCGAACGCGATGGTTATTTCGTGACCTTCAACATCCAGGAAGGGCAGCAATTCCGCTTTGGCGACATCACCGTGACCAGCGATATTCCGACGGTCAACGCCGACACCTATCGCGATGTCCTGCGCATCAAGTCCGGGGTGGTCTATTCCCCCTCGCTGGTCGAAGAGGCCATCGCCCGGATGGAACGGCTGGGCATTCGTCACGGCGTCGATTTCCTGCGCGTCGAGCCGCGGATCACCCGCAACGACCGCGACCTGACGCTGGACATCGAATTCGCCCTGGTGCGCGGCCCGCGTGTCTTTGTCGAACGCATCGACATCGACGGCAACACCACCACGCTGGACCGGGTCATTCGTCGCCAGTTCGACACCGTCGAGGGCGATCCGTTCAACCCGCGTGAAATCCGCGAGGCGGCCGAACGCATCCGCGCGCTGGGATATTTCAAGGACGCTGACGTCAACGCGCGCGAGGGCTCTCGCCCCGATCAGGTTGTGGTCGATGTCGACGTGGAGGAAACCACCACCGGCTCTCTTACCTTCGGCGGCAGCTTTTCCAGCGACGCCGGGCTGGGCGTGTCGATCGGCCTGCGTGAGCGCAACTTCCTCGGCCGTGGCCAGACCTTGGGGGCCAGCCTGTCGGTTTCGGGCGACGAGGCAAACTACAGCATCGACTTCATCGAACCGGCTTTCCTGGGGCGTGATGTGGCGTTCTCGTTCTCGTCGTCCTATGTCGACACCAGCAACGATAACTCGCTTTTCGACACCACCTATGCCAACTTCCGCCCCGGCCTGACCTTTCCGGTCGCGGAACGCTCGCGGATGACGCTCTATTACAGCGCGACCTATTCCGACCAGGGCGGTTATTTCGGGGCATCGCCCACGCTGGCTGCCGAATCGGTTCTTGGGGGGCTCTGGTCCAGCGCCATCGGCTATCGCTTTGTCTACGATTCGCGCGATGTCGGGCTCAATCCCAACGCGGGCATAATGATCGACACCGGGGTCGAGGTGGCCGGGCTGGGCGGTGATCAGGAATACGTCAAGTCGACCCTGCGCCTGGTCGGTGAAACCCGGGTTTTCAACGAAGAGGTCACCCTGCGCGGTGTCCTCGAGGGCGGCGCGATTGACTTTTCCGGCACCCCGACCAGCCGGGCGGCGGACCGCTTTACCCACAAGGTGATGCGCGGGTTCGAACCCAACGGTATGGGGCCGACGCAGTCGGGCGAACACCTGGGCGGCAACCTTTTTGCAGCGCTCAAGTTCGAGGCAGAGTTCCCGCTTGGCCTGCCCGAGGAATTCGGTATGACCGGCGGGGCATTCTATGACATTGGCTCGATCTGGAACGTCGACACGATCGGCCCGCCGCTGCCGGTGTCGACCTCGTTCAAGCCGCGCCATGTGGTTGGCCTGTCGCTGTTCTGGGAATCACCCTTCGGCCCGATCCGGATGGACTTTTCCAAGGCGCTGGAGAAAGAGCCGTTTGACATCGAGCGCAACTTCGACTTCTCGGTGCGAACGGACTTCTGAACGTGATCGCGCTGCGACAACTCGTTGCCGCGGCCGCCACGCTGATCTGCATCTGCGGCCTGCCGGCCGCGGCGCAGGATACCGGAGCGGCCCGCAGCGAAATCCTGGTGGTCGACCCCGAGCGCCTGTTCGAGGAATCACAACTCGGCCAGCGGATGATGGCCGAGCATCAGGACGAGCGCGAGGAACTGGCGGCGCATAACCGCAAGCTGGAGGCGGAACTCGAGACTGAGGAACGCGCACTGACCGCCCGGCGGGCCGAGCTGTCGCCCGAAGAATTCCGCGAACTGGCTGACGCCTTTGACGCCAGGGTGCAGGAAATCCGCCGCGACAGCGAACGCCGGGTGCGTGATCTGGAACAAGATCGTGAACGGCTGCCGCTCCTGTTCTTGCGTCAGGCCGAGCCGGTTCTGATCGAGGCCATGCGCAACATGGGCGGCGTGGTGCTGCTGGATGCGCGCACGGTGATGCTGCGCGCCGACGCGGTCGACATCACCGATGATGCCGTCGCGCGCATCGACGAGACGATAGGCGACGGCGAAACCGCCCCCGAAGAAGAGGCTGAAAGCCCGGCCGCACCTGCGCCCCAGCCGCAGGACGTGCCGTCACCGCCCCGGGAATAGCGCCCGGCGCTTGCCGGGGCGGGCCGCGCTTGCTAGGGAAACGCCAGCAGCAGAGTGGAAGGATGTCCCATGACCGAGCCGCTGAAGACCGCGGATATTCAACTGATTCAGCGGCTGATACCGCATCGCTACCCGTTCCTGCTGGTTGACCGGGTGGTCGATATCGATGGCTACAGCAGTGCCCGCGGCATCAAGAACGTCACCATGAACGAGCCGCACTTTCAGGGCCATTTCCCCGGCCAGCCGATCATGCCCGGCGTCACCATCATCGAGGCGATGGCCCAGGCGGCGGGGATAATGGTTGGCACGGCGCTGGACATGGCTGACCGAGAGTTCCTGATCTATTTCATGTCGATCGAGCGGGCCAAGTTCCGCCGCATGGTGGTGCCTGGCGACGTGCTGGAACTGAACGTTTCCACACTGCGCGGTCGCCCCGGTGGCAAGGTGTGGAAATTCGCCGGCAAGGCCGAGGTCGGCGGCGAAATGGCGGCCGAGGCCGAATTCACCGCCATGATCGACATGAAAGAGGGATGACGCAGATGGGCGGGACTGACACCCGGATACATCCCAGCGCGGTGGTCGAGGATGGCGCGCAGTTGGGGCAGGGCGTGCATATCGGGCCATTCTGCCACGTTGGGCCAGAGGTCGTTCTTGGCGACCGGGTCGAGCTGAAATCGCATGTGGTGGTCAGCGGCGATACCGGGATCGGCGACGATACGGTGATCTTTCCCTTCGCCTGCATCGGCGAGATCCCCCAGGACAAGAAATACCAGGGCGAAAAGACCCGGCTGATCATCGGCGCCCGCAACCGCATCCGCGAACACGTCACCATGAACCCCGGCACCGAGGGCGGCGGCGGGGTGACCCGGGTGGGCGATGACGGCCTCTTCATGGCCGGCTGCCATGTCGCCCATGACGTGCAACTGGGCGACCGGGTGATCGTGGTCAACCACGCCGCGCTGGCCGGTCATTGCATTGTCGAGGATGACGTCATCATCGGCGGCCTTTCGGGCGTGCATCAATTCGTGCGTATCGGGCGCGGCGCGATCGTCGGCGCGGTGACGATGGTCACCAACGATGTCATCCCCTACGGGCTGGTGCAGGCGCCGCGCGGGCAGCTTGACGGGCTCAACCTCGTCGGGCTCAAGCGTCGCGGCGTCGGGCGCGAGGACATCACCGCCCTGCGCGCCGCCTTTCAGATGCTGGCCCAGGGCGAAGGCAGCTTTCAGGAACGCGCCCGGCGCCTGGGCGACGAAACGAAAAGCGACTATGTCCGCCATATCGTCGATTTCGTCACCGCCGGCAGCGACCGGTCGTTCCTGACGCCGGGCACGGGCTGAGCGGATGACCGGCCGACTGGCGATCATCGCCTGCGACGGGGCGCTGCCGGGGGCGCTGGCGGCGGCCGACCCGCAGGCGCTGGCGATCACGCTTCGGGGCATTCCCAGCCCGCTGCAGGACCGGTCGGAGCAGCACCGGCTGGAACGGATCGGCGCGCTCTTTGACGCGATGCGCGCGGCCGGCGCCGACCGGGTGGTCTTTGCCGGTGCGCTGGTGCGCCCCGCGCTCGACCCGACCGCGTTCGATGCCGAGATGACGGCGCTGGCGCCGCGCCTGATGGGGGCGCTGGCCAAGGGCGATGACGGCCTGCTCCGGACCGTGGTCGAGGTGTTCGAGGAACGCGGCTTCGCCGTTGTCGGCCCGTCCGAGGTGGTGCCGGACCTGCTGGCCGAAGAGGGGCTGCAGCTTGGCCCCGCGCCGGACCCGGCGGAAGAGGCCGACATCGCCCGCGCGGTGCAGATCCTGCATGGCGCCGCGCCGCTGGATATCGGGCAGGGCTGCGTCGTCGCCGGCGGGCAATGCCTGGGCTTTGAGACGGTGCAGGGCACCGACGCGCTGCTGGGGTTCGTGGCGCAGACCGATCCGAAATACCGCCGCGGCTTTCGCGGGGTCTATGTCAAGGCCGCCAAGGCCGGACAGGACCTGCGCATAGACATGCCGGTAATCGGCCCGCGCACGGTGGCGGCGGTGGCCCAGGCCGGGCTGGCGGGATTGGTGATCGAGGCCGGCAAGCTGATGATCGTGGAACGCGACGCCACACTGGCGGCAGTGCGCGACACGGGCGTTTTCCTGATCGCGCGGGCGCTTTGAATGCGGGTCTTCGTCATCGCGGGCGAGGCGTCGGGCGACCGGCTGGGCGCGGCGCTAATGGCCGGACTGCACAGCCTGACAGAGGTTGAATTCACCGGTGTCGGCGGCCCGCTGACGCACGAAGAGGGGCTTACCTCGATCTTTCCGATGGACGACCTCAGCGTGCATGGCATCGCCGAGGTCGCCCGCCGCTATCCGCTGCTGCGCCGCCGCCTGCACCAGACGGTCAAGGCGGTTCTGGCCGCCCGTCCCGATGTGCTGATCACCATCGACAGCCCCGATTTCTGTCTGCGCGTCGCGCGGCTGGTGCGGGCGAAAAGCGCGGTCAGAACCGTGCACTACGTCGCCCCCTCTGTCTGGGCATGGCGGCCCGGCCGGGCGGCGAAAATGGCCGGTTTCATCGACCATGTTCTGGCGCTCCTGCCGTTCGAGCCGCCCTATATGCAGGCCGCCGGTATGGAATGCGATTTCGTCGGGCACCCGGTTGTCAGCGAACCGCAGGCGAGCAAGGACGAAATCGCCGCCTTCCGCGCCCTGCACGGGATCGGTGATGCGCCGCTCTTGATGGTGCTGCCGGGCTCGCGCCGGTCCGAAGTGGCGCAACTTGCGCCGATTTTCGGCGACGCGCTGCAAACTGTCTGCGCCGCGCGCCCCGATCTGCGACTGGTGGTGCCCGCCACGGCGGCGCGCGAGGACCAGATGCGCGCGGCCATAGCTGATTGGCCGGGGCAGCCGGTGCTGATCGTGCCGGGCGGGCGCGACACCGTCAGCTATCTGGCCGAGAAAACCGCCGCCTTCGGCGCCGCCGACCGGGCGCTTGCGGCCTCGGGCACGGTGTCGCTGGAACTGGCGGCCTCCGATACGCCGATGCTGATCGCCTACGATGTCAGCCGCCTCAGCCGCCTGATATTCGAGCGCATGCTCAAGGTCGACACGCTGACGCTGGTCAACCTCGTCACCGATACCCGCGTCGTGCCGGAACTTCTGGGCGCAGAGTGCCGGCCCGACCGGATTGCGACCGAACTGCTGGCGCTCATCGACGATCCGGGCGAACAGCACGACGCCATGCGCCTGACGATGGAACGGCTGGGTGCAGGGGGCGAGGCACCGGGCCTGCGCGCCGCCAGGGCCGTGCTGGCGCGCCTCGGCTGATCAAGGCACGCGCCCTGTTCCGGCTTCTTTCTGGTTTCAAATACCCCGGGGAACGCGCGCCCCCGGCGCGCGGTGGGGGCAGCGCCCCCTGACCCCGGCTCAGTTCAGGTAAGGACCCGGATCGACGCTGTCGAAACCGTCACGCACCTCGAAATGCACCGCCGCCGTGCCATCGCTGCGGATCTCGGCCAGCTTGGCCCCGCGGGCGACGCTATCGCCCCGTTCGACGGTGACATTGCCGATGTTGGAATAGACCGTCAGCAGGTTGTCGGGGTGCTTGACCACGATGATTGGCACGCCGTTGGTGTCTTCGGTGATCGCGGCCACGGTGCCCGAGGCGGCGGCGGCGACCGGCGTGCCGGGGGCGGCGGCGATGTCGATGCCGTCATTCTTGCCCTTTTCGTAGTCGCGGATGATGTTGCCGCGCACCGGCATGCTCATCTTGGTGGCAGGCTGGCTGGAGCTGTCGCTCAGGTCCGGTGCGGCGACGGTTTCGACCGGGGTGGCGGCGGGCACGGTGTCGGTTTCGGGCAGCGGCGTGGCCGCGCTCGGCGGTTCGGGGGCGGGGCTGCCTTCTCCCGGCAGCGTCGTGCGGGCGGGATCCAGCGCGCTTTTGGGTTTGCCCGGCAGGGCAACGGGGATCAGCAGGAACTGGCCCTCGCGCACGGCGAAATCGCTGCCCAGCCCGTTCCAGTCCGCCAGGCTCTTGACCGAGACGTTGTAGAGGCGCGAGATCGAATAGGCGGTTTCGCCCCGCTGGACCTGGTGGCGCACCGGCTCGACGCCGGAAACGCCCTCGGGCTGGTGTTGGCCGGGCGCCGGGGCCAGGGTGCTGGTCTCGACGCCGGAGGTGGCGGCGCTGTCGGCGGCGTCGATTGCGCTGCCCGCCAGCGCGGCGATATCGACGCTGCCGGGGCGCAGGGGCCCGCCGGCCGGTTCGCTCACGCGTTCGGGCAGGGCGACGATTTCGCCATCGCGCAGCGTGTCGCCGGGCATCAGCCCGTTATAGCGCGACACCCGCTGGACATCGGCGCCGACACGCGCGGCCAGCGACGTCACCGTGTCGCCGCGTTGTGCGACGGCAACCTGGTAGCTGGGATAGGATATCACCCCGCGCGCGTCCGGCTGGGGCCGCGCGGCGGTGGCGTTGCGGGCGGCCTCGGTGGTGCTGGGCGCGTTGCCCATGCCGCCGCGCAGATCGAAATCGAGCCCGCCTTCGCCGCAGCCCGACAGCACCGTCAGCGCCGTGGCGGCCAGGATCGCGGCCCTGGGGGTTGAAAATCTCATCTCGATAGCTCCTCGTCTGTCCTGTTGTCCCTCGCCCCTTGTTCTGGGGCTTCGTTGGCGGGGGCCTTACCCCTTGGCTGTTCCCATTACCGCACCATTTGCTGCGCCGGGATCAGCCGGTATCCCGGCCCAGCCCTTCGACCAGCGGGACAAAGCGCACCGGCAACAGCTCGTCATAGTCGAACCCCGTTTCGGTGCGCGTCACCCGGATGAGGCTTTGCACGGTATTCGACTGGCCCACCGGCAATACCATGATACCGCCGATCTTCAACTGCGCCAAGAGCGGCCCGGGCGGGTCTTCGGCGGCGGCGGTGACCAGGATGCGGTCGAATGGCGCCTGGTCGGGCAGGCCAAAGCTGCCATCGCCGGTCAGCACGGTGATGTTGGTTAGATCGAGCCGGCGAAACAGCTCGGCCGCGTCGGCGACCAGCCGCCGATGCCGGTCGACGGTATAGACCCGGCGCGCAAGCTGGCTGAGGATCGCCGCCTGATAGCCAGACCCGGTACCCACCTCCAGCACCTTGTCACGGGGGCCGGGACGCAATGCCTGGGTCATCAGCCCCACCACCGATGGCTGCGAAATGGTCTGCCCGCAGGCGATGGGCAGCGGCATGTCCTCATAGGCGCGGGCCGCAAAGTGGCCGCGCACGAATTCACCGCGATCGATTCGTTCCATCGCCGCCAGCACGCGCCCATCCGTTACCCCGCGGGACCGCAGCGCGAACAGGAACTGCATCTTGCGTTCGGCGGTGTCGCTGTCGCGGCTCATTCGATCTCTCTGAGCGCCTCCAGCGCGTCATGCGCGGTCAGGTCGGCCCGCATCGGTGTGACCGAGATATAGCCCTTGATGTTCCAGTCGGCGTCCGAGCCTTCGGCCGTCGGCTGTTGCTGCGGCGCGCCGCTGACCCACAAGAACCGCCGCCCCGAGGGTGAGGTGACGGGCTCGACCCCAAAGCCCATGTCGCGGCGAAACCCCTGCGGCGCGGCGCGCAGGCCGCGCACCTCGGCTGCCGCGACGGGCGGGAAGTTGACGTTATAGAAGATGGCATAGTCGTCATCCGTCCACACGCCCTTGTCCAGCAGCCGCCGCAGGGTGTCGAGCCCATGGATGCGCGCGGCCTCGAACGGGTCGTCGAGATCGCGGATTTCGGGGCCGTAATACTGGCTCAGCGCCACTGCCGGCAGGCCCTGCAACGCTGCCTCCATCGCGCCGCCCAGAGTGCCGGAGTAAAGCGCGTTCTCGGCCGCGTTGTTGCCGCGGTTGACGCCCGAAAGCACCAGGTCAGGCCGCACAGGCAGGATGTCATGCACCGCCGCCAGCACGCAGTCTGCGGGTGAACCCTGTGCCGCCCAGCGCCGTTCGCCCATCTGCGAGATCATCATCGGCCGGGTGTACGAGATCGCATGCCCGACGCCGGACTGTTCAAATGCGGGCGCCACTGTCCAGACCTCGCCGTCGGGACCGGCCAACGCGGTGGCGATCTCGTCGAGCACCTGCAATCCCGGCGCGCTGATGCCGTCGTCATTGGTTATGAGTATGCGCAACTTTCCGCCCCACTTTGATCTTTGGCCCTGTCTAGCGGCGCATCGGGTGTGGGGCAAGCGGGCGCTGGCCCCTGGCGCGATGCCAGGCTGCCTCAGATCGTGGCCAGCAGGCGCGCGGCCTCGTCGCCGGCAGAGGCCAGCGCGCTGCGGTCTTCGCCGGGAAAGAAGCGCAGGCGCGTGGCGGTGGCCATCGCGCGGGGCTCCAGCACATGGACCTGCGGGCCGGTGCGCGCGGTTTCGGTCTGCCAGCTGCGGGCCAGGGCGATCTGGGCGGCCTTGGTGGACCCGTAGGCGCCAAAGAATTTCTGCCCGCCGCGCGGATCGTCAAAGAACATCGCGCGCCCGGCCTCGCCCAACAGCGGCGCCAGGAAGGTGATCAGCCGGCCCGTCGCGGTGACGTTGACATCGACCGCCCTTTCCCAGTCCTTGAGGTCGAGATACCCCGCAGGCCCCAGCGGCGGGGCATGGACAGCGGCATGCACCCAGGTATCGACCCGCCCCCAGCGATCATGGATCGAGCGGCAAAGCTGGGCCATCGCGTCGGCATTGGTGATGTCCATCGGTGCCAGTGTCGCGGCGCCGCCACGGGCGCGGATGCGGTCGTCCAGCTCTTCCAGCGCTCCGGTGGTGCGGGCCACGGCGACGATATGGTGCTCGGGCGTCAACAGTTCGGCCAGCGCCGCGCCCAGCCCGCGCGAGGCGCCTGTCACCAGCGCGAGCCGACCGGTTTCGGGGGTGGTTTTCGGGTCTGTCATGGGGTGCGATGTCTCACCCTCGCGCGCGCGTTGCAAGAGCAATTGCTTGACTTTACGTCGCAGACGTCGAAAAAGGAGCGCGACACAGAACCAATGTAAAAGGAAGCCTCAGACATGCGCGATACCACCCTTGCCAGGGCCGTGATCGGCCGCGAGACGATTGTAAAACAGGCCGGGCTTGTCTTGGGCGGGTCGCTTTTCATTGCGCTCGCCGCACAGGTGATGGTGCCGTTCTACCCGGTGCCGATGACGCTGCAGACGCTGGCGATCCTGATCGTCGGGCTGACCTTCGGTGCGCGGATGGGGGCGGCGACGCTGCTTGCCTACTTGGCCCAAGGTGCGATGGGGCTGCCGGTTTTCGCGGGCGGCATGGCGGCACCGGCGCTGATCGGCCCGACCGCGGGCTTTCTGGTGGGTTTCGTGCTGATGGCGTGGCTGGCCGGCCTGGCCGCCGACCGCGGCCTGACCCGTGGCCCGGTTTCGACCGCTCTGGTCGCGCTGGTTGCGTCGGCCATCATCTACATCCCCGGTGTTGCCTGGCCGATGGCCGTGGCCGAGATCGCCGGCATCGGCGGCAACTGGGTCGGCTCGTCGGCTGACGCCATCTGGACCTACTGGGTCGCGCCGTTCCTGCTTGGTGACGCGGTCAAGGCCGTGATCGCGGCGATGGTGCTGTGGGGCGGCTGGAAGGCCGTGAGCGCACGCAAAGGCTGAGGCCCGCACCCGGATCGAATGCAGGCGCCGTCCCGGAATTCGGGGCGGCGTTTTTCGTGCGGGGAGGGCGATTTCCGGGGCGTCATGGGCTTGTTCCCGGGGCCGGGGACGCCAGATGATGCCCACAAACCACGTTCAGGGACGAGAGAGGCGCATGCCGCGATACAGTCAGCCCGCGGGCCGCAAGATCGCCACCTGCTGTTTTTGTGGAACCCGGGCGGTGCTGATCCTTGACCGCGCCCGGCACGAGTTGTCCTGCGCCAACTGCGGCGCGCCGTTGCACGACCTGAAGTCATTTCCGCAACCCACGGACAAGACACGCAAGAAGCGCCATACGCCTGTCACCGAACGGCGCCTGCCGCGCGCGAGACAAGACGCGCGACAAGACAAGCCGCCACGCGGTCGCGCGGCTGGTGGGCGACCGGCGAAAAAGCGGCGCAAGCCCGTGTTCAAGCGGCTTTGGGAGGAGCTGTGGGACGAGATCGAGGATATCTTCGACTGAGATCACGTTCATGTGAACATTTCGCTTTCGGCGCGGGGACGCCTCTTTTTTTCTCGGGAACAACACCTATGTCATTGAGCAGAGGCGCCGATACGGAACTTCGGCGTTTCTCTTCACTGTCCCTCGTTCCGCGACTGGCGCCCGGCAATTGACCGGGCGCTTTTTTTGGAGGCGCGACAAGGCTATGACGTCGGGCATGACTGAAACCTATACCGATTCCCATCTGCGCGGGATCCTGACCCGCACCCGCCGCATCGCCGTGGTGGGCATGTCGCTGAACGAGGTCAGGCCCAGCTATTACGTCGCGCGTTACCTGCGGCTGAAGGGGTTCGAGGTCTTTCCGGTCAATCCCGGCCATGCCGGCAAGACCGTCTTTGGCGCGACCGTGCGCGCCAGCCTGTGCGAGGTGGCCGAACTGGATGGCGCGGTGGACATGGTCGACATCTTCCGCCGCCCCGAACACGTCCCCCCCATCGTCGAAGAGGCGCTGGAGGTATTTCCGGACCTGAAAACGATCTGGATGCAGATCGGCGTCGTCAACGAAGAGGCGGCGGCGATGGCACGCGCGCGCGGCGTTGACGTGGTGATGAACCGCTGCCCCAAGATCGAATACCAGCGCCTGTTCGGCGAACTGCGCATGGGCGGCTTCAACACGGGCGTGATTTCGTCGAAGCTGTAAGCGCGGTACTGTGAACGCGGCTGGGGGCGCTGCCCCCGTCGCGGAGTGCCTCCGCGCCCCCCCCCCCGAGGTATTTTCAGCCAGATGAAGGGGCAGGGCCTTGGCCCTCAGCCCTTGCGCGCGGCCTTTTCGGCCAGGCCCGAACGGCCCTGACGGCGGTCGAGTTCTGCCATCACCTGGGCCAGTGCCACGCCGCGCGCGCGCAGCATCACCAGCAGGTGAAACAGCACGTCGGCGGCCTCGGCCGTCAGGCGTTCGGTGTCGCCGCGAACCGCCTCTATCACCGCCTCGATGGCCTCCTCGCCGAACTTCTCGGCCGCCTTTTCGGGGCCCTCGGACAGCAGTTTCGCGGTCCAGCTTTCGTCGGGCGCGGCCTTTGCGCGGGTGGCGATGATGCGTTCGAGATCGTCAAGGGTCATGGTCCCAGCCTCACGGGGATGCCGGCCGCGGCCATGTGGGCCTTGGCCTCGGCTATGGTGTAGGTGCCGAAATGAAAGATCGAGGCGGCCAGCACCGCCGATGCGCCGCCCTCGGTCACGCCCTCGACAAGGTGGTCGAGCGTGCCGACACCGCCCGACGCGATGACCGGGATCGTCACCGCGTCGGCAATGGCGCGGGTCAGGGGCAGGTTGAAGCCCGCGCGCGTGCCGTCGCGGTCCATCGAGGTGAGCAGGATCTCGCCCGCGCCCAGCCTTGCGACCTTGCGCGCGAAATCGACCGCGTCGATGCCGGTTTCGCGCCGCCCGCCATGGGTGAAGATTTCCCACCGGCCGGGCGATACGGTCTTTGCGTCGATGGCGACCACGATGCACTGGCTGCCGAAACGGTCGGCGGCGCGGGCCACGACATCCGGGTCGGCGACAGCGGCGGAGTTGAAGCTGACCTTGTCGGCGCCCGCCAGCAGCAGGGCGCGCACATCCTCAGGCGTGCGCACGCCGCCGCCCACGGTCAGCGGGATATAGCAGGCCTCGGCCGTGCGGCGCACCACGTCGTACATGGTGCCGCGGTTTTCATGGGTGGCGTGGATGTCGAGAAAGCACAGCTCGTCGGCGCCGGCGGCGTCATAGGCGCGCGCGGCATCGACCGGGTCGCCCGCGTCGCGCAGATCGACGAAGTTGACGCCCTTGACCACGCGGCCATCGGCCACGTCCAGGCAGGGGATGATGCGGGTCTTGAGCATGCTTGCGGTCCGTCGCTTGCGGGTCTTGCCAGTCTGTTCACCGGTCTCTTTAAGGGCAAAGCGCGGGCGGTGCCAGTGGGGTGCCTGGCGATCAGCGCCGCTGGCGCAGGCGGCGGATGAGGGCGTAAAGCCCCCAGGCCCCGCCTGATACCAGCACCACCGGGCCGAATATCAGCGGCCCCCAGGCCGCCAGCACACCCATCATCGCTGCCGGCTCGCCGATGTCGCGGCCCAGCACCACGCAGGGATAGGCGCCGGCCTCGTCTATGCGGCAGCCATGCGGGCCGGACAGCCACAGCACCGTGCCGGCGCACATCACCCAGGCCAGGACGGGGCCAAAGGTGGTCAGCATGAAAAGGCGTGTGATCCAGCGATGCATCGGGCAAGATTATGCCAAGGCATGCCGGCTGTCACGCGGCGTCGTGCTCGCATCCCCGGCGGGGCGCGCTATCATTCAGGCAAGGCGAGTCGCGCGGCAAGGAGGCGGCGACATGGCGATCGGAATTATCGTGAACGGCGTGACGCACGAGGCCGAGGTCGAGGCGGACATGCCGCTCTTGTGGCTGTTGCGCGACAGCCTGGGCATACACGGGCCGAAATACGGCTGCGGGGCGGGGTTGTGCGGGGCCTGCACCGTGCATCTGGACGGCGAGGCTGTGCGCGCCTGTCAGGTCACGGTTGCCGAGGCCGATGGCGGCGAGGTCGTCACCATCGAGGGGCTGGGCACGCCCGCGTCCCCGCACCCGGTGCAGGCGGCGTGGATCGATCACCAGGTGGCCCAATGTGGCTATTGCCAGTCGGGGCAGATCATGCAGGCGGTGTGGCTGCTGGCCAACACGCCTGACCCGGATGACGACGCCATCGACGCGGCGATGGGCGGCAACCTGTGCCGGTGCGGCACCTATACCCGCATCCGCGCCGCTATCCATGACGCAGCCCGCCGCCTGCGGGAGGGCTGAGATGGGACGCACAAGAACGATAACACGCCGCACATTGCTGATCGGGTCGGTCGCCGTGGCGGGCGGGGCGGTGTTCGGCGTCTGGTCGGTGCGCCGCCCGCACCCCAACCCGCTGAAACCCGGTCTTGGCCCGGACGAGGCGGCGCTGACGCCCTATGTCCGGCTGGATGCCGCCGGCGTCACCCTGATCACCCCGCGCGCCGATGTCGGGCAGGGGGCGTGGCATGTCCAGGCGCTGCTGCTGGCCGAGGAGCTGGACGTCGACCCCGGCGCCGTGCGCGTTGATCCCGGCCCGCCCGCGCCGGCCTATTGGAACACCGCGCTGGCGGCGGAAGGGGCGGAATTCACCGCCCCGGGCGGGGGCGTGATGCAGGACGCGACAGAGGGCGCGCTGGGCGCGATGATGAAGCTGATGGGCATGCAGATCACCGGCGGCTCGACCACGGTGCCCGATGGCTATGTCAAGCTGCGCGCCGCCGGCGCCTCGGCCCGCGAGACGCTGAAACGCGCGGCGGCCGAACGGGCGGGGGTCGACGTGGCGCAGGTCGAAACGCGGGCGGGGCATGTAGTCCTGCCCGATGGCGCCCGCGTTCCCTATGCCGAGCTGGCGGCGCTGGTGGCGGGGATGGAACCGGTGCAGGACGTGCCCCTGCGCGAGCCGTCGCAATGGCGGCTGATCGGGAAGCCGGGGCCGCGGCTGGACATGGTCGCCAAATGCACCGGCACCCAGGGCTATGGCATCGACGTCGATCTGCCCGGCATGGTGCATGCGGCGGTGCGACTGAACCCGGCGCAGGGCGGCGGGGCCGACGGATTTGATGCAAGTGTGGCCGAGGCCATGCCGGGGGTGCGCGCGGTGGTGCCCATCACCGGCGGCGTGGCGGCGGTGGCCGACAACACCTGGCGGGCCTTTCGCGCGCTCGACGCGGTCGATGTCCGCTGGGGCAGGGGCCCCTTGCCGGAAAGGATGGATGACCACTGGGCGGCGCTGTCGGCGGGTTTTGACGGCGACAACCGCGATAGCCGCAAGCGCGACGATGGCGATGTCGAGGCCGCACTTGCGGGCGGCGAGGTGATCGAGGCGGAATACCGCGCGCCCTATCTGGCGCATGCACCGCTGGAGCCGCTCAACGCCGTGGTGCGCGTCGACGATAAGGCGGCAGAGGTCTGGACCGGCACGCAGGTGCCGCGCTTCGTGCAGAAAAACGTCGCCCGCATTGCCGGGCTGCCGGACAAGGCTGTCACCGTGCATGCGCTGATGTCGGGGGGCAGCTTTGGCCACCGGCTGGAGGATGACGTGGTGCGCCACGCCACCGAGATCGCGCTGCGGATGCCCGGCGTGCCGGTCAAGCTGACCTATCCGCGCGAAGAGGACATGCGCCGCGACTATCCTCGCCAGATCGCAATGGCGCGACTGCGCGGCAGGGTCGCGGGCGGGCATGTCGATACGCTGGATCTGTCCATCGCCATGCCCTCGGTCATGGCGTCGCAGATGGGCCGGCAGGGGCTGCCGGTGCCGGGGCCCGACAGCCAGATCGTTGCGGGGGCCTGGAACGCGCCCTTTGCCATCCCCAATCACCGGGTCACCGGCTATCGCGCGCAGGGGCTGGCGCCGGTGTCGTCGTGGCGCTCGGTGGGGGCGTCGAGCAACGGGTTCTTCTGGAACGCGGCGTTCGACGACCTGGCAGAGGCGGCGGGCGCCGACCCGCTGGCCGAACGGCTGCGCCTTGCCGCAGACCGGCGGGCGCGGGCCGTGCTGGAAGCGGTGGCAGAGATGTCGGACTGGCAGGGTGCGCGCCCGGGGCCGGGCCGGGGCCGGGGGGTGGCGCTGGTCGAAAGCTTTGGCGTGCCCTGCGCCGAGGTGGTCGAGGTGCGCGACACCGGCGCAGGCATCGCCATCGAACGGGTCTGGGTCGCGGCCGAAGTGGGCCGTGTGATCGACCCGGTGAATTTCGAGAACCAGGTGCAGGGCGGCGTGATCTGGGGCCTGGGCCACGCGATGAACTGCGAGATCACCTATGAGGACGGCATTGCCGAGCCGGACAATTTCCACGCCCATGATGGCATGCGGATGTGGCAGATGCCGGTGATCGAGGTGCGCGGGCTGGAAACCGGCGATCGCGTCAACGGCATCGGAGAGCCGCCCGTGCCGCCCGCCGCCCCGGCGCTGGCGGGTGCGATCTTTGCCGCCACCGGGCAGCGGCTGCGCGAAATGCCCTTTGCCCGGTTCGTGGATTTCGTCTGAGGGAACGGGCCGGGGGCGCGCCTATCGCGCCGTCCGCGCGCGGCGTTTCAGGATCGCCTTGCGCGCGACCTCGGCCAATGTGCCCGCGATCAGCCCTGCCAGCGGATCGACCAGCACCGTCGCGGCGGCGGTTGCTGCGATCACCGGCCGGCACGAGGGGCGGGCGTCGAACAGGCGCCGGCTGAACGCCAGGTCCGCCGCCGCCACCAGCAGCAGCGCGCCCAGCGTGGCCGCGGGAATGGCGCCCAGCATGGCCAGCCGCAGCGGGCCGGGCATCAGCGCCAGCACGGCCAGACCGGCGGCCAGCATGATCGGCGCCCCGCCAGAGCGCGCGCCAAAGCGGTGATGCGCCACCAGCCCGCCCGCGCCGTGGCACATCGGCAGTGCCCCCAGCGGCGCCAGCAGCAGGTTGGCCGCGCCCGAACTCAGGCACAGCCGGCGGGGGGTGACATTGGCCGCGCGCGCGCCGAAAAGGTCGCCCGCGACCAGTGCCGTCAGCACCACGGCGTTGGTCAGCGTCAGCACCAGTTGCGGCGCCGCCAGGTCGGCGATGGCGGTGCGGATATCGGCCCCGCCCGGCAGCGGCGGCAGCCATGATGCGCCGGCCACTGCGCCGCCCGTCCATTGCCCTTCCATGCCGGTCAGCAGGCCGAACCCGGCGCCGGCAAGGATGGTGATCAGCGCGGCATGGGTTCTCAGCCGCAGGCACAGCACGCACAGCCCCAGCGACAGCGCGCCCAGCAGCGCGGCATCGTGCATCAGCCCCAGCGCGAACCAGCCCAGCGCCAGCCCCAGCCCAAGTTGCAGCCCGGCCAGGATGGATTGCGGCACCAACCGGGCGATACGGTCGATCAGCCCGCTGCCGCCCAGCACCAGCAGCACCAGCCCGATCAGCACGCCGCTCAGCGCGATGGAGGCCGGCGTGACCTCGGCCACCAGCACCACGGCGGCCACTGCCTTCATCGGCTGGACGGGGATGGGCAGGCGATAGATCAGCCCGGTGGCAAGGTAGAAGACGGCAAACCCCAGCAGCACCTGCTGCGCCGACAGCCCCGCCAGCGCGATGCAGGCCAGCGACAACGGCAAGAGCGTGCCCAGATCGCCCAACGCGCCGTTCAGCTCGCGCAGGTCAAAGCGCAGGTGGCTTGTGGTGTCCTCTGTCATCGCCTCCCCCCCGGACCGCCCCCGGACGCGACCGTGCGCGCGGGGCGGATTTGCCTTTGGTCCCGATCACCCTACCGTGGGGTCAGGCATCGGGAAACGGAGACATGATAGCATGAAACTGAGCGCACGGAACAAACTGGCCGGCACGGTGGTGGCAATCGACAAGGGGGCCATCAATTCGACCGTCCAGATCGACCTTGGCGGCGCCTCCATCGTCACGGCGATGATCACCAACGCAGCGGTTGCCGACCTGGGGCTGGCGGTGGGCAAGACGGCCTATGCCATCGTCAAGGCGTCCGATGTCATCGTCGGCGCGGACTGAGGCGGGTCAGCCCTCGGACGGGGTCTGTGCGCCCCCGGCCCGCAGGCAAAAGGATTTGCGCTCGGGCTTGAGGTCGACCAGCGGCGTGCCGTCCATGCAGTCGAGCCCGCGCACCACCAGCGTGCCGTCCTCGATCCGCAGCAGGCGGACCACCGAGGTGGCGATAGGGTTGGGCCGGATCGGAGAGCGGATCGAGAAGGTGCCCAGTGTCTGGCCATCGTCGCGCGGGCTTTGCGCGACAAGGTCGCGGCGGCTTTGGTGCATCCAGTAATACACCTCGATCCGGTCGTGTTCCTCCAGCCCCTGCAGTGCGGGGTGCCAGGCCGGATCGAGCACGATACGGCATTCGGGGCCGTTGTCGGGGTCGCCCTGACGGGGGCAATCCTCGCGCCGGGGCCACGGGGTGCGGATGGCGCCGATGAAACGCAGCGTTGCATCGGCGGGGGGCGGCAGATCAACGGCGCGTTCGCCGTGCCGCAGGGCCTGGGTGTCGCTCATGTGTGGCCTCTCATGCGTGATCGGGTTGCAGGAAGCCTAAGCGCACCGGCACGGGATGCAATGCGCGATCGGGTCGCGTGCCGCATGGGCAACAAGACCATCGCGCCGTGGTGTGCTTCGATGCATACTGGCGGGAACGATCTTGGACAGAGCAGCAAAGGGTGGTGATTGCGATGATGTTCCGACTGTTGTGTCTGCTGGCTGTTCTGGCGATCCTCCCGGCCACGGCACGGGCGCAGGACCGCGCGGCGGTGGAGCGCCAGTTCCAGTCATGGCTGGAACAGACGATCTGGCCCCGCGCGCGGGGGCAGGGCGTGTCGCGGCAGACCTTTGACGCGGCGCTGGGCGGGGTCAGGCTGAACTGGGACCTGCCCGAACTGGTGCCGCCGGGTGCGCCGCCCACGCCCAAGAAGCAGATGCAGGCAGAGTTCGGCAGCCCGGCGCGCTATTTCGCCGGGCGCAAGCTGTCGGATGCCGCCGCCCACGGCAAGCGCATGGCGCGCAAATTCGCCGGGGCACTGGCAGCGGCCGAGGCCGCGACCGGCGTGCCCGCGCGCATCATCCTGGCGATCTGGGGGCGCGAAAGCGGCTATGGCCGCGTCGCCATTCGCCATGACGCTTTTGCCGTGCTGGCGACCAAGGGATTCATGAGCACGCGTCCGGCGCTGTTCACGGATGAGCTGATCGCCGCGCTCAAGATCGCCGAAAAGGGCCAAGCGCCGGCCGGGCGGCTCAAGGGCAGCTGGGCAGGGGCGCTGGGACAGCCGCAATTCCTGCCCTCTGCCTATCTGCGTTTTGCCCGTGACGGCGACGGTGACGGGCGCGCCGATATCTGGCGGTCGGAGGCGGACACGATAGCCTCCATCGCCGCCTATCTTGCGCATTATGGCTGGATTGCCGGGCGCGACTGGGGGTTCGAGGTTAAATTGCCCGCCACCGTGTCCTGCACGCTGGAAGGCCCCGACCAGGGGCGCAGCATTAGGGAATGGGCGGCGATGGGCATCACCCGTGTCTCGGGGCGTCCGTTTCCCGAACACGAACGCGCGGGGCAGGGGTTCTTGATGCTGCCGGCGGGGCGGCACGGGCCGGCCTTTGTCGTGACGCCCAATTTCTATGTGCTGAAGAAATACAACGAAAGCGATCTATACGCCCTGTTCGTGGGCCACTTGGGCGATCGCATCCGCTATGGCATGGGCGATTTCAGGGGCCGCTGGGGCAAGACAGGCCGCCTGACCCGCGGCGATGTCGCCGCCATCCAGCGCGGGCTGGAACGCCGGGGTCACGATGTCGGCGGTGTTGATGGGCTGGCCGGGTTCAAGACCCGCCGTTCCATCGGGCGCTGGCAGAAACAGGCGGGGCAGCGCGAGACCTGCTATCCCGAGGCCGGTATGGCCAAGGCCCTGTCGCGCTGACGCGGGCAGTTTTCACCACCGCCGCCCCTCGGGTTCGCGCCACCGGACAAAGGGACACGAGCGACGGCAACGCCCCTGTCGGGGCGGCGGTGGGTCACATACAGCGCCTCCCGCATGGCCTGCGGTCCGGCGCTGTTGATGGCAACGCTAGCCCGGCCGCCGTGTCCCGAGTTTGCCCTGGCGCAAACTGCATGGCGGTTTTGCGCCGCCGGGCGCGGAAATTCGCGTGAACCCGGCCACGTTTGCGGCTAGGAGTGGCCCCGACATGAGCAGCCAACCTGCAAGAAAACCCCAGTTCCGGCTGGACGAGAGCCTGCTGACCGATCTGCCGCCCTTTTCGCGGCTCGATCGGCGGCAGATTCGCGAGATCCTCGATCTGGCGGTATCGCGCCGGCACGACGCCGGTAGCGCCATCTTTGACGAGGGCGCGCAGGCGGAACGCTTCTACCTGTTGCTCGACGGACATGTGCGGGTGGTGCGTATCACCGAGACCGGCGAACAGGTGATCGCGCTGCACATCCCGCCGGGGCAGCTACTGGGGATCGCCCCGGCCATCGGGCGCGAAACCTATCCCGCGACCGCAGTCGCCGCGACCGAGGCGATCACGCTGGGCTGGCCGGTGCGGCTGTGGCCCGATTTTGTGTGTGACTATGACGGCTTTGCCACCGAGACCTACAAGACCGTCGGCAAACGCATCGGCGAGATGAACACGCGGATCATGGAACTGGCGACGCAGCAGGTGGAACAGCGCATCGCCAACTCGATCCTGCGGTTGATCAACCAGAGCGGCCGCAAGACCGACGAGGGGATCGAGATCGCCTTTCCCATCACCCGCCAGGACCTGTCGGAACTGACCGGAACCACCCTGCACACCGTTAGCCGCCTGCTGAGCGCGTGGGAAAAGCAGGGGCTGGTGAAAAGCGCCCGACGCAAGATCGTGGTGCGCGACGCGCACGCGCTGATGCTGCTCAGCGGGGCTCAGCCCCGGCACTGACCGCCGCCTGCAATTCGGCCATGAAGGCGTCGGTATCCAGCCCGTATTCGGCGCAGGCGTCGATCACCGAATGAAACGGCGTCACCAGGCAGCCCACGCACAGCATCTTGTGCTTAATGAACACCGGTATCGTTTCTGGCCATTGCTGCATCAGCTCGTCCAGCATCAGCTCGGGGTCATCGGGTTGGGGCATGCGCTCTCCTGTCGTGCGACATTTGTAGCGGCAGGAACCGTTCCGCCCAACTTCGACAGTTCGCGGCTGATTTTTCCGGATTTCGTTTGGCGCAGGTCAACAAAACAAGGCGTTTTGTATCGCGAAGCGGTAGATTTCGTGGGATCGTTGTTGTGGCACGTGGTGTGATTTT
>NZ_QITQ01000027.1 GCF_003260265.1 Roseovarius amoyensis | reverse complement strand
GCGACCTTCGCCTTGAACTCGGGCGCATGTTGTTTGCGTTTCGACATCTCTGATCTCCTTCTCGTCGAAGATCAGCAGACTGCAAATCGTAGCTTACGTCACTGTCCGAATTTCGGGGGGTAGCTCACAACAGACCATCGAAACCCGGCACTTTCTTCACCGTAAATCCGCCGCATAATCAGACCAACCAGATGCGCCAGACCCTCTTTTGGCTCAGGCCGCCAACTGGCCCGGAAACTCTGACGACGAACACTTTTTCTCCCACCAACATCCCGTTTGCCAGGGCCCGACAGGTTCTTCAGGCGGGCTATCCATCACGAGGCCCTCGGATAAGAAACTTCGTTCTTGCAAAAGAAAGCCCCACACCTTGACGGATTTGCAAACTGCCTGGTGGGCTGTAATAGAACCAGTCTAAAGAAACAGGCCGTGCCGCACGAGGCCGGCATAGGCCTGCACTGCCGATTCCGGGACGTCGCCGGTGTTTTTGTGCTGCATCGAGACATAGGCGCGCGCGCCAAGCAAGATGGCCGCAATGGTTGCCAGTTCGTCATCGGACATCTGGCGGAGATCGCCGGCATCCATGGCGCGTTTCAGCGCGCGTTGATAGCCGTCGCTCAGCCGCTGAATATGGGCTTCGTGGGCGACCGGAGCGAATACCTCGGCCTCGTAGAGAACCCGGTAGAAACCGGGATTCGACTTGAGATAGTCGCAATACGCCCGGAACCTGCCGATTTCGCGTTCGATCCCGTTGCCGACATGGGTCAGATCTTCCGTGATCTGGTCGGTCATTTGCTGGCCGACATAGGGCAGCAGCACATCAAACAGCGCCTGCCGATCCTTGAAATAGTTGTAGAACGTGCCGTGGGCAACGCCCGCCGCCTCCGTCACCTTGGCGATTGAGGTGGCGGCGTAGCCAAGTTCACCGACGATCTTCGCCGCCGCATCCATCAGATTGCGATAGGTCTTTTGCGCCTTTTCGCCCCGCGTCAGTCTGGCCTTCTTGCGATGCTGTCTGAACGCCCGGGGATCCGTCTCCGCTGTAGGGGGGGCTTTCTGGTTCGTCACAGGCTCTCCTAGGGTAGTCAAAGGTCTTTCAGGACTTCATCCCTCAGCACGCGCTTGAGAATTTTACCGGAGGGATTTCGTGGCAGCGCCGAGACCAGCTTCATGTCCTTGGGACATTTGAATCCGGCCAGATGGCTGCGGCAAAAAACGTCCAGTTCCTCCATTGTCAATGTTTGCCCGGCTTGCGGGACGATCACGGCCATTGGCACCTCACCCCATTTTTCATCGGGCTTGGCGATCACCGCAACGTCTTCGACCTGCGGCATCAGGAATAATACCCTTTCCAGTTCGGAAGATGCAATATTCTCGCCGCCGGAAATAATCATGTCCTTCTTACGGTCGGTCAGAAACAGAAACCCATCCGGATCGAGATAGCCCATATCGCCCGACCGCAGAAATCCGTCCGGGTGCATGGCGGCGGCTGTGCGCTCGGGGTCTCTCCAATAGCCATTCGTGACCTTCGGTCCGCGCATGCAGATCTCGCCCACGGCCCCGGCGGGCAGGCTGGTGCCGTTATCGTCGCGGATTTCCAGCTCGACCATGCTGACCGGCCGCCCGACCGAACCGATCTTCTCGATTTCGCGGCCCGGTTCCATCAACGTGTCACCCGAAACGGTCTCGGTCATACCGTAGCCATCCACATACCGCCCATTCGGAAACACGCTGCCGAAGTCGCGGATGCGGGCTTCGGGCGTGCGGTCTCCGCCCCCGATACACCAGCGCAGCGTGGTCAGGTCCGGCAGGTCGTCGCGCGCCAGCGCCAGAATTCCGCTGGTCATCACCGGGGCCAGCCAGATGCCGGTGATCCGTTCGCGCGCAATGGTTTCCACGACTTGTCGCGCATCGAAATCCCTCAGCACAACCAGCGTTCCACCTATCATATGCACCCCCATCCCCGGCAGATCGCAGGCGCCGACATGATACAAGGGGCCCACCATGCACAGCCGGTCCTGCGCCGTCAGATGCATTGACAGGATCATATCCATGTTCTTGTAATGGAAATTGTCGTAGGTGTGAGTCACCCCCTTGGGCCGGTCCGTCGTGCCCGAGGTATACATCAGCCGCATCAGATCGTCGCCCGCCCGAGGATGCGGCGTGACCAACGGATCGCCGCTCAAGGCCTGACGGGGATCCGTTTGCGCGGCCGTGTCCAGAATCAGGACGGGCTGGTCAAGCCCTTCCAGAACCGCCGAGAATTCGGCGTCTGCCACGACCATAGCCACGCCGGCGTGATTGGCGATATAGGCGATTTCCTCTCCCGACAGGCGAAAGTTCATCGGCAGACAGACAGCACCGACATGGGACAGGGCGTAGATCAGCTCGATGAAGGCGGATGAGTTCTTCATCACCAGTCCCACGATGCTGTCGGCCCCGATCCCGCGCGCGCTGAGCCCCCCTGCCAGCTGGTGGACCCGCTGTTCCAGCGTAGACCAGTCCAGCCGCGACTCGCCGTAGATCAGCGCCTCGGCCTGTGGACGGGTCCGGGCATGAAAGCTTAACTGTGCCGACAGGTTCAGCATGATTGACTCCTGGGTAGTAGAGCAAAGACAGACAGGCGCGTCAGTACGAACGCGGCAAGTCCAAGTTGGTCGTCGCGATATAGTTCAGGATCATTTCTTCGGAGACAGGGGCAAAGCGGAACAGCCGCGCATCACGCCACAGGCGTTCAACATGCATTTCCTTGGAAAAGCCCATACCGCCCATCACCTGCATCGCACGCTCCGCGACCGCGGATGCGGCCTGCGAGGCCAGCAGTTTAGCAGCGTTGCTTTCCGACCCGAACGACAGATCTTGATCGAATAGCGAAGCGGCCTTCAGATTCAACAACTTTGCAGCCTCAAGTTCCGCCCAGTGCTGCGCCAGCGGGAACTGGATCGCCTGATAGGCCCCGATGGGGGTCCCGCCAAAGACCTGACGCTCCTTGGCATAATCCACGCCCAGCCTGACCGCCAGCCGCCCCGCACCGATCAGGCCCGCGGTGGTGACAATGCGTTCGGTGTTCAGCACGTCCAGCAACTGATACCAACCCTTGTCCAGATCGCCGATAAGCTCGTCGGCGCGGACGTGCACATTGTCGAAATAGACCTGGCTTGAGGGGAGCGTATTCGTCCCCAGCTTGTCGATCGGGGTATGACTGACGCCTTCGCGGTCGGTGTCGATCATGAACAGGCTTATGCCAAGGGTCTTTTTGGCGGCCTTGTCGATGGGCGTGGTGCGGGCTCCTACCAGCATCTTGTGCGATTGCGGCACCCCGGTGATCCAGATTTTCTGGCCATTCAGTCGCCACCCGTCCGCCTCGGCCACCGCCGTCGCGCGCATTTCAAGCGAATTGCTGCCCGCGTCGGGTTCGGTCAGGGCCATGCAGAACTGCATCTCGCCGCTGCACATCTTCGGCAACCACTCACGCTTCATCTGATCGGTGCCGTACTTCGCCACCGATACGCCGCCAAAGATCGGGTTGAGCATGAAGACCTGCGCCAAGGTCGCCCCAGCGCCACCAGCGCAGAGTTCCTCGATGATCAACGCGACTTCGACCATGCCCAGACCTACGCCGCCCAGTTCCTCGGGCAGCATGGCGCCGGACAGGCCGGCTTCGCAGATCGCCTGCCAGCATTCCGAGGGGAAGGACTTGTTGGCGTCCTTCTCCCGCCAGTAATCGGGGCCGAAAGCCTCGCCTACCTTGCGGGCCGTCTCGATCATCAGCTTCTGTTCGTCGTTAAGTGTAAAATCCATCTCAGTCTCCGGCGTTTGAGTCGGCGGTGCCGCGCGCGGGGCGGAGCAGGCGCAATGGCGTTTCCAGAAGGGCAACAAGTTCGGCCAGGAACGTGGCGGCGTCGGCCCCGTCGATGATGCGGTGATCGCAGGCCAGCGTCAGGGTCAGCTCACGGCGCAGAGCGGGTGCGCCGTTTTCGTCAGGGCGAAACAGTTGGCGTTCGGCACCAACACCCAGGATCATCGCATTCGGCGGGTTGATGATTGGTGTCAAAGAGGTGACGCCCATCATCCCGACATTCGAGATCGAGATCACCCCGCCGCCCACATCCGAGGCTCCCAGCTCGCCGCTGCGGGCGCGCGCGGCCAGATCCCGCGCCTGGGTTGCAATACCGTCCAGCGTGGCCCCGCCGGCATCGCGGATAACCGGGATGCGCAGCCCATCCGGCGTTTGCGTGACCATGCCGATATCCACCTGGCTGAAGGCGATGATATGATCGCCGGCCCAGATGCGGTTCATCGCGGGATGTTCGGTCAAAACCACACCCAGCGCCCGGATCAGCATATGCGTGACAGTGACCCGCGGCCCATCGGGATCGGCGTTCAACTGCGCGCGCAGCGCGGTCAGGGCACTTAGCTCTGCCTCATGCGTAACATAGAAATGCGGGATGTCGCGCTTTGCCCCGCTGACCCGCCGGGCAGTGGCCAGCCGCACCGCATCGGGGACGATTTCGCGCGCATGGGCCGGATCGGGGTGGATGGCGGGATCAGCCTGAACACGCGCCGCGCCCTCGACGTCACGCGCCTTGATCCGCCCCATGGGGCCGGTTCCCTCGACCCTGTGCAGATCCAGGCCCTCTTTCGTCGCGATGCTCCGGGCCAGAGGCGTCGCGATGACGCGCAGCACGTCGCCCTTGGTCACGCGGCCATTGCGCCCGGTCGGAGTGACCTGTTCGCGGGCCAGATCATGTTCGGCCATCAACTTGCGCGCCGAAGGGGCGTCTTCCGTATCCGGCGCCGGGGCCGGAGCCGGGGCAAGGCGTGGGCTCTGCGCCTCCTCGCTCGCGCTGCCGGCGTCATCCCCCGCCTGCGCGAGCCGCGCGATCGGGCTGCCCACCGGCACGGTTTCGCCCGCAGGCACAATGATCTCGGTCAGTACGCCGTCGGCCTCTGCCTCCACCTCATTGGCGACCTTCTCAGTCTCGACCGTGAACAGGATATCGCCGGCGCTAAACGCCGCACCGGGAACGACATGCCATTCGGTCAGCAAGCCCTCCGTCATGGTCAGACCGAATTTTGGCATAACGAGATCGGTCATGCCTAGCGTCCCTCGAAGGTTGCTTCGCGCTTCTCCAGAAAGGCGCCGCACCCCTCATGCGCGTCCGAGCTGTCCAGCACCAGACCGATCATTGCCTGTTCATGGCGTAATGCGGACGACAGGGGCATGTCGCCGCCATCGGAAAGCGTGCGTTTGAGAAGTTTCAGGACCAGAGGCGACTTGTGGGCGATCTTGGCCGCGGTCTCGCGGACGCTGTCCATCAGCGACTCGTGCGGGACAACGCGGTTCGCCAGCCCGACCGAGACTGCCTCTTCAGGGGTCAGCATGTCGCCGGTGTACATGATTTCCTTCGCCCGGCAGAGCGGCAATTGCCGGATGATCCGCTGCGTTCCGCCCGCGCCGGGAAACAGCCCCAGGGTGATTTCCGGCAGGCCCAGTTTCGCCTTGTCCGATAGGATGCGGATATCGAGCGCCAGCAACAGCTCGGTCCCGCCGCCAAGGGCAAATCCGTTCACCGCCCCGATCGTGGGCTTGTCAAAGGTTTCGATGCGGCGGAACAGATTGTGGATCTCTTCGGCGAACTCCTGGTAATGCGCCAGCCCCTGGCGCGAGTTCAGGTCGGCGATGTCCCCCCCCGCAATGAAGGCGCGACCCGCGCCGGTAAAGACGAGAACCCGCACATCGGGGTCCGTTTCCACCTTGTCCAGCACAGTGTGCATGGCGCGGATCGTCGGCACGTCCAGCGCATTCAGCGTTTCGGCGCGGTTGATGGTGATCGTGGCAATCGCATTTTCCACGTCGAGAAGGATAGGGTTCTTACTCATGTGAATCCTCTTGGAACTAGGCCAGCGTCCGGCGGAGAGCCGCGACGATTTGATTGGCGTCGGGGCGATAGGCGTCTTCCAGTGTCTTGCCGAATGGCGACGGAGCAAAGGGCGCGCCGACACGAAGGATCGGCCCGTCCAGTTGGTCAAAGCCGATGTCGGCCATACGGGCGACGATCTCGGCGCCCACGCCGAAGGCTTCCACCGCCTCGTGCGCAACCACAAGGTTGTGGGTGCGCGTCAGGCTCTCCAGAACCAGGCTTTCATCCCATGGCTGAATCGAGCGCAGGTCGATCACTTCGACCTCGATGCCCTCTTCGGCCATGGTCTCGGCGGCGGTTTCCGCCATGGCTACGGCGGCACCATAGGACACCACGGTGGCGTCGCGCCCGGGCCGGACAATTCGGCCCTTTCCGATCTCGATCCGCTCGCGGTCCTCCGGTGCGTCGGGCAGATCGCCCTTCATGGCGTAAAGTGCCTTGTTCTCGACCACGATCACCGGGTCGGGATCGTCGATGGCGGCCCGCAGCAGCCCGTAGGCATCGGCGGGATTGGAGGGGCAGACCACGCGCAGCCCCGGCACATGCGCGAACCAGGCCTCCAGGCATTGCGAATGCTGCGGCCCGGCATTCAGCCCGCCGCCATGCGGCGTGCGCAGAACCATCGGAACCGACCCCTGACCGCCGAACATCGACCGTGCCTTGGCGGCCTGATTGACCAGCATGTCCATCGACAGGGTGGTGAAATCCATGAACATGATTTCCACCACGGGCCGCATTCCGGTCAGCGCCGCGCCGACGGCCATGCCGGTGATCGCCGCCTCGGAGATGGGCGAGTCATAGACGCGCTCAGGGCCAAACTTCTCCAGCAGGTTGCGGGTCGCCTTGAACGAACCGCCAGCGGCGCCGATGTCTTCGCCGATCAGAAAGACCGTTGGGTCAGCCTCCATCGCATCTGCAAGGGCTTGATTGACGGCTTTGATATAACGTGTTTCAGGCATCGTTCATCCAGCCACTGAAGTGTAAACATCGGTAAGAATATCGGCGCTGCTCGGCAATGGAGCCTCAAGCGCGGCCTGTGTTGCGGCTTCGATTTCGGCATCGACCGCATCAGCGATCTCGGCCAGCATCTCAGGGGTACCGCCGGCCTGCGCCATTGCCGTCGCGCTCAGGCGTATCGGGTCGCGTTCGGACAGGGCGGCAATTTCGTCGCCGTCACGGTAATCCTGCCGGTCGCCTTCGAAATGGCCGCGCACCCGCGTGGTGCTGCATTCCAGAACGGCTGGTGCAGCGTTTTTCCGCATCGCCTTGACCAGCCGCGCCGATGTGGTCGCCACATCGGCCACCACATTGCCGTCGACGGCAGAGTATTTGATGCCAAAGGCCTTGGCCAGCTTGTCGAGACTTGTCGCCAACTGCCGTTCGGTCGGGCTGAACTCTGACCAGCCGTTGTTTTCGCACACAAAAAGGATGGGCAATTTCCACAGCGCCGCGATGTTCAGGCATTCATGCAACACGCCTTCAGCCAGCGCGCCATCGCCGAAATAGACCACTGCGACAGCCCCCTGCCCCTGCATCTTGAGCGCCAGGGCGCTGCCGGTGGTGATCGGCAGGCCGGCCCCCACGATGCCGTTTGCGCCCAGCATCCCCTTGCTCAGGTCCGCCACGTGCATAGAGCCGCCTCTGCCCTTGCACAGACCCGTCGCCTTGCCCAGGATCTCCGCAAAGAACCCTTTCAGGTCCACGCCCTTGGCCAACGTATGCCCGTGGCCACGGTGGTTTGACGACACGGTATCGCAATCCGTAAGGGCCTCAGATACGCCGACCGGCACCGCTTCCTGCCCGATGGACAGATGCAGGAACCCCGGCACAAGACCGTCTGCGAACAGCTTTTGCAGCCGCTCCTCCGCGCGCCTGATCACCAGCATCTGGCGATGAAGCCTCGCCAGCTCATCGAGTTTCATGGGGGGTCTCCTTCTGTTGATAGAGATCATGCTAAAGCACGAGAGCCTTGTCAATCAAAATGACTTATGAATCATAATTCATCATGGAGACCTCGGAGGCCAACCCCGGTCGGTTGGCAGGCGGTCTCGTTCATACGACTGCTGATCGCCTGCGTAAATGGCTGGAATCAGCGCCACCGGGGGTAGGCACGGATCGGCTGCTCCCCGCAGGCTCTGAACGAGTGGGTGAATACGGCGGAGATTGAAAGCGGCCATCGCCCTGTTCCCCGCGCGCTGCCCGGCGCAGATCTGCGGCCGCCAGGCCGTCCCCTGAGCCTGAGTGCGCCCCCCATCACATCATCCATATCTGGCGGATGAAACGGCATCACATGGTGCAACATTAGGAAAGAACCTCCCGAATCAGATCACCTGCTCGCCGGTATCAGCTGTCTTTCTGGTTGACGATCAGGTCCGCATTCTCTGGCAACTCGGCGACGACGCTCACCGCGTCGGCACGAATTCTCGAATGCAGTTTGAAAGCCTCGGCGCAGGCGGCTTCGGCCGCGGCCGCGTCAGCGCCATCTTCAAGCACAAGCGAGATGCGGATCATGTCGCGATTCTTTTCCCGCGTCACCACGGCCTGCGCGGCCTTTGCCCCCGGCGTCGCGATGACGACCTCTTCGATCACGCGAGGATAGACGAATATCTCGCGCACCTTGACCGCCGCGCCGACCCGGCCCTGCAACGCCGACAGGCGCTTGACGCTGCCATCCTCGTTGCTTTCAAGCGCAAATGCACTGTCACCGGTGCCGAACCGGATCATCGGCCAGGCCTCGGGGTCCAGCGTGGTGACAACCACCTCTCCCGTCTCGCCAAACGGCTTGGGTTGGCCGGTTTCGGGGTCGCAAATCTGCACGATCCGGTGCGGTTGCACAACATAGCCTTCGTCGCCGTCCTCATAGGCCACAACCCCCAGATCGGCGGTTGCATAGGCGGACCAGGTGGACACACCGTAGGTGTCTTCGATCATACGGCGCTTGGCCTTCCAGTCGCCCATCTCGCCGCCCAGAAACGCGGTTGTCACCTTCCAGGCATCGCGCCCATATTTCTTGACCACCGTATCGGCCAGCGCCAGAAAGAACGCCGTGCTGGCACAGATAGACGTCACGCCGGTTTCGACAATGATCTGCGCCTGCAATTCGCGGTTGCCCACACCACCGGGAATGACCGTCGCGCCAACCGCTTGCGCCGCTTCGTCAAACCACAGCCCAGCGGGCACCAGATGATACATCCAGGTGTTCAGCACAACATCGTTCGCGCCGACGCCCGCAGCCCGAAACAACGTATCCATCCCGTGCCCCGGCCCACTGCGCAGGGTGGGTTCAAATATCGGCCCCGGCGAGACATAAATCCGCATCAGATCCTTATTCTTGGCGGCCAGATAGCCACCAAAAGGCGGATCCTGCCTTTGCAGGTCTAGCAACTCTTCCTTTTTAAGAACCGGAAGGCATGACAGATCATTAACCGATGCGATCCTTGCCGGGTCAACGCCCGCCACCTCAAATCGTTGTTGCAAAGCCGGGGCCGCCTTTGCAGCCTTGATATAGGCAGATTGAAGATGCGTGTAGATATCGGTCGTCGATCCCATTTTCAGGTCCCTTAACAATGGTGTTACAAGATCAATCCGCTCGGGCTGTCAGAATCATGTCCTGGCTTGCGATTTCGGAACCGGCGGACGAGTGTTGTCATGATGCAATCTGCACCCTGATCATCCTTCATTCATAACGAAAGCTTGCGGAACCCTATAGCAGAGCGACAATATCCGGCGCGAGAATCAGCAGTGCAATGATAAATCCATCGGCCACGAAAAATGGTGTGATGCCCTTGAATACGGTTTGCAGGGGGATGTCGTCCCGCGCCGCCGCGACGATGAAACAGTTCATTCCGATCGGAGGCGTCATCAAGCCGACTTCGACCATTTTGACAAGAACGATCCCGAACCAGATCGGATCGTATCCAAGCGTGATAATCGTTGGATAAACAAAAGGCAGTGTCAGCATCATCATTCCGATTGCATCCATGAACATGCCAAGGACGAGGTAGATCAGAAGGATACCAAGCAAAATGACAATACGGGGTGCCTCAATCCCGCCGATCCAGGTCGAAAGTTCTTCGGGCAGACCGGCATATCCAAGAAAACGAACAAAGATGATGACCCCCCAGACAATCGAGAAGATCATCACGGTGATACTCACGGTTTCGCGCAGCGCCTCGCGAAAGCCCTGAAAGGTCATCTGTTTGCGAAAGATGGCCAGAACCAGGATCAGAAAGGCCCCGACGGCCCCGGATTCGGTCGGTGTCATCCAGCCAAAATATATGCCGCTCAGGATCAGAACGACGGTGCCGAAAATGCTTGCCACGCCGCGAATGGCCAGAAACCGGTCGCCCCAGGTGATCCGTGCCTCGTCGGGCATGATCTGTCTCGCCGGCGGACTGGAATTGGGATAGAGCAGCGCCCAGGTGATGGGCACCAGCGCATAAGCCAGCGCCGTAAGTAACCCCGGCACTACTGCGGCGATCAGCAGCCGGCCAACGGATTCCTCGACAATGAGGGCATAAAGCACAAGGATTGCGCTGGGCGGAATCAACGCCGCGAGCGTTCCGCTGGCCGCGACGGTTCCAGAGGCCAGCGACTTGGCGTACCCGGATTTCAACATTTCGGGGATTGCCACCCGCGAAAACACTGCGGCTGTTGCTGTGCTGGACCCGGAAACGGCCGAAAAGCCTGCGGCCGAGAAAATCGTTGCCACCGCAAGTCCGCCCGGCAACCATGCGAGCCACAGCCGGAAGGCGTGAAACGCCTCGCCGATAATGTTCGCTCGCTGTGCGAAATACCCCAGCAGGATGAACATCGGGACGACGCTCAGCCCGTAATGGACGATCTCGGCATGCGGGGTCAGCCCGCTGATTGCCGCGCCAACGGACCAGCCGCGCATCGCCATGAGTCCGACGATACCCACAAGGGCCCCGGCGATATATACTTCAAGGCCAAGAACAACCAGTACCAGCAAGGCACCACATCCCAATAACCCGATTGTCAGAGGTTCCAACGTTCCATCCCTTCGTTCGTTTCGTCCGCGCCAGTCTCATTCTTTGTCAGACTAGGACACACCCGGCTTCATCCGTAATTTCTGGATCAGCGTGATAAGAATTCGCAGGCAAACCAAAGCCAGCATTGCTGGAACCAATAGCTTTGTTGGCCAGACCGGAAATCTCACAGTGCTGTTGGTAACGTCGCCAATTGTCCAGGCCGGCAGAAAGCTGGAGGTGAATGTTGACCAGACCAGCAGAGACAGGGTCGCCAACCCGACAAAAAGCATGGCGATGCTGATGAAATGGCGCGTACGCCCTTTCAGTTGCCCGGTGAGCAGCGTCATCCGGATATGGCCATCACTGCGTTGACAATGGGAAAGGCCAAGAAAGGCGATCGCCACCAACGATAGCTCAACGAAGTTGATCTGTCCGGGAATGGGCCGGTTAAACAGGCTTCGCGAGATAACCTCCAGAACCCCGACTGCCATCAGGGCCAGAATTAACCATCCGGCCAGATCATTCAGGATATCCTCGATCCGGCGCAAGATATTGCTGATGCTCTGCAACCATCCGGAAGGTGGCACTGCTTCTGGTTGGTCCGGTGATGATGGCGCCATTGGCGACCTCCAAATGATGTTACTGGAACAGATACGGCGTGACAGTGCAGTTCCATCTGACGCGCCAGCCTATCACAAACAGCGGCTCCTTACATCGGACCGGTTTGCCGACTTATTTTTCCCAGTACTGCCAGAATGTTAAATGTTGTCCGGCACATATGCCGAAAACCTCTTCGGCACTGCCCCAGTTATCCGCCCTGAGAAGCCACCCCGGCACAAGACACAGAGGTGCCGGGAGGCTCAATTCAGGTAACGGCTGATACTTGCCCTAGTTCGTCAGAAGGTCGAGCAGCTCCGCTCCCGGAAGGCCGTGTTCTTCCGTGACTTCCTTGACCCAGGCATCCCATATCGGTTTTGCCGCTGCAGTAAGGCCGGCGCGCTGCTCATCCGTATAGGTAACCTCGGTCAGCCCGGCCTCGGCGAAGGCCGTCACATTCGCATCGTCGGCGTCCTCATAAGCGGCACGCTGCTCCTCATAGGCGGTCAATTTGGCCTCTTCCAGTATGGCCTTGAATTTCTCAGGCAGCGATTCCCAGGACGCCGTGTTGGCTACGACCAGACAACCTGTGCTGCCCAATGCCAGATTGGTAGTATACCAGTCTGATATTTCCTGGATTTTATAGGCGCTGAAGGCATAGGAATAGGGCATTCCGACCGCGTCCGTTACGCCTCGATCAAGCGCGCCATAGGTTTCACCCGCGGGCTGATAGATGGTAATCGTACCAAAGGTTTCCATGACGGCTGCAAGCCCGACAGGCGCGCTCAAGCGGCGGCCGTTCCAGTCTTCCATCTCCAGCGGGGGCTTGCCCTTTCCCATGATCTCATAGCGCGGCACCAGCGCTCCCATTACCGGAACTGCATTCCACTGGGCCAGTTCGCCCCTGATCGCCTCGCTGCCGAGGAATGTCTCCAGGACCTCCTGCTGCTCTTCAAGGTTGAGGATCGGCAGGAAAGGCAGGCTCAGCCCCATGAGGCCGGGGTTTTTGCCCGGATGATAGGTGGCACAGAACTCGCCGGCGTCGAAAGCTCCGATCTTGATACCATCAAGCGTTTCGCGCGCCGGGGCCAGGGCACCGCCGAAATGCACCTTGATCTGGAACTCGCCACCGCTCAGCCGGTCGACTTCCGCAGCCAGCGCCTCGACATTCGCCGTAAAGGCGCGCGGCTTTCCATCGACCGAAAGATCCCATTTCACCTCTGATGCCTGAACCGGCGCAGAGAGCGCCGCAACCGCCATGGAAACCGCCAAAGCAGATCCCAAAACCATCCCGACGCCGCCGCCTTTCGCGCTCTCGTTGTTTTTCATCGCAAATACCTCCCTTGGAGTTTCTCCAGTTTTACCGACCCGTTGACTGACCGACCGTCAGGCTACGGAATGATGGGAGCACCAAAACTCCCCAAGCGCGGCATGCACCCCGCACAACACTTTCCATAGCCGACACAAGCAGCCCACAGGTGCTGGAAACCATACGGCTCAAGGAAGAAAAGTCAATCATAAATGAATGCTGAATCAGAATTCAGAATTCTGTTGACTTTTGCACTGTGAAGTCTGATGTTTTGCGTGAACGATGACCCGTTCAGCCCTTGGAGCCAAAGGATGGTTTAGCCATTAAAGCCAAAGGATAATATGGCGCAAACGCTAGGCAGGAAGGCCGAAACATGGCCCGAACATTTTAGCGGCGTGACCGATTCTCTTTAACTTTGATTAGACGAGCAGTTTCCATGTCGAAATCCGAAGCTTCACCGCCCCCCCCTCAAAGCAACAAGACCCTTGAGTCGATTAAGCCCGGTGATCGGATAACCCTGCCCGACATCGACTGTCGCGATGCGGCCATTGCGACCCATGCAGAACTATTCGACGCGCGCCACCCTATTCACACCGACGAGGCATATGCCCGCAAAACCAGCTTTGGCCAGCGGATCGCTCATGGGCCTTTCCCGGTCGCCGCGGTGCTGGCCTCGCTTGGCGAGGTGTTCGGAGAGACGCTTATCGCCCTGACCGAGATTGGCAATTGGCGGTTTCTTCGCCCAATACCTGTCGGGGCAAAGGTGCCCTCCGAGATGAGTTTCCTGACCATCGACAGAACAACCGGGCGGGTCTGCATGGACGTGCGTATATTCGACGAGTCCGGGAACATTGCCCAGGCTGGGGAGGTCGGGCTGTTGTTGCGTCGGGCAAAGCCAAAGACAGATGGCAGATAACAAAGACGGTCCCGTTAAACGCCTGAACGGGATTGGTTGAAAGGACTGATGTGGTTGCAGAACTGAGAACGCGCGCGCCTGGGGAAACGGTTGATAGTGTCGCTTTTCGCGACATGTGCCGGAAATTCGCCGCCGCCGAAGTCGCCCCGCGATGGGAAGAGGCCGACCGTGACAGCCATTTTCCAATCGAATTCTACCATGCCGCCGCGCGGGCCGGCCTCATCGGGATGACGGCGCCGACAGCACTGGGCGGGGCCGGTCTGGGCGTTCACGAGACGGTTATCTTTATGGAGGAAGGCTCCAAAATCAACCCGAACCTGCCGGTTTCGGTGCTGATCCAGGAAATCGCCGGAGGGCTGCTTGCCGAATTTGGCGGTGATGGGTTGCAAGACATTGTGCGGCGCAACATTGCCGGTGAGTGCCTACTGGCCCTTGCTGTGACCGAACCCGAGGCCGGAAACGATATTCAGAACGTCAGATGTTCGGCCCGCCGCGATGGTGACGACTGGATCATTGATGGGCAAAAGGCATTCATTTCCCTTGCCGGTTACGCCGATGTTCTGGTTGTTCTAGCCCAGACCGATCCGTCAAAGGGGCGCCATGGCATGTCGTTCTTTGCGGTCGATCGCAAATCTGCCGGCATAACCACGCGCCAGCTCGCGACCTATGCCAACCGGCCAGTGCCAACGTATGGGGTGGATTTCAAGGATGTGCGCGTGCCTGCCGAACGCCAGTTAAGCGGTGGCTTCAGGGAAATCATGGCCGGGTTCAACCGCGAACGTCTGCTGGTTGCCGGGCGCTGGCTGGGCCATATGCAGCACGCGATGGAATGGGCCAAGGATTATGCGCAGACGCGCCACCAGTTCGGCAAGCCAATTGGCTCCAACCAGTCCATCGCTTTCATGCTTGCCCAGGGGCATGTCGATGTAGAAGCGACCCGCAGCCTTACCTATGCCGCCGCCCGGCGCTGGGACAGCGGCGTGCCCATCAAGGACATCGTTCTTGAGGTGTCCAGCGCCAAGCTGTTTGCCACGCAGGCGGTTTACCGTGTCACCCAGAACGCGCTGCATATCGGTGGCGGCTGGGGCCTGACCGAAGAGCTTCCTGCGATGCGCATGGCGCTGGATGCGCTGGTGGCACCGGTGACGGTGGGCAGCTACGAAATACAACTGCGTGTCATCGCGCGCCAGCTTGGCCTGCCATGCGACTGAACAGTGCCAGACTGGCGCGGTCTGAAAAGACGCTTCTCGGGTCGTTGTGCCCGGATGAACGAGAGGGATACAGATGAAACTGGGAAATGCGGCGGCGATCATCGGTTTTGGTGATGCGTATGCCGACGAGAACAACAAACGCGATCCGCTGCAACTGGCGACCGAGGCCACGGCAATCGCGCTGGCCGATGCCGACATAAAAAAGACCGATGTCGACACATTGTTCACCGGGCGCGCGCCCTGGGCCGATTGCCGGCCCCAGTGGAACAACATCTTTGCCTCGCATCTGCAACTGCCGGTAAAACTCAGCACCGAAATCACCTTTCACGGTGCGGGCGTCAACGCCATGCTGGGTATGGCGGTGGAAAAGATCGTCACCGGGCAGGCTGATTATGTGCTGTGCGTGCAAAGCGACGCGACGCCCCTGTTCGTCGATACGGTGGCAATGGGCGCGGCGACGGACGCCGACCCGCAGTTTGAATACCCCTATGGTCCGACCATCCCGGCGCTTTATGCCCAGTGGGCCTGCCGGTACATGCACGAATTCGGCGTCACCGAAGAAGACCTGGCCATGGTGGCCGTCCAGCATCAGGACTGGGGAATTCACCACCCCAAGGCGGCCAAGCGGCGCTTTGGCAAGATCGACATCGAAACGGTCATGAACTCTCCCTATATCGCCGCCCCCCTGCGCCGCTGGATGTGCGCCACTTGGGGTCCGGGGGGAACCGCGGGGGCCTTTATCGTTGCCAGCGCCGAAAAGGCTGCCAGCGCCCGGGCGCCGATCTACATAAATGGCTACGGCTCATATTCGACCCATGAATACCTGGTCGAACGGATGGCGCTGCGCAACGCGCCCGCCTCTCTTGGGGCCTTGCCGAACCTGAACACCACCGGCCTGACCGAGGCCGCCGCCCAGGCCTATGCAATGGCCGACATGCGCCCCGATGACATGGACATGGTCCAGCTTAGCGGCAACTTCGCCCACACTGTGTTGATGGAGATGGAAGACCTTGGCTTTGCCGAAAAAGGCAAGGCGATGGACCTTGTGCGCAGCGGCGCGATGGAACCGGGCGGGTCGTTGCCGGTCGATACCAATGGCGGATGGCTGTCCTTCGGGCAACCCGGCATATCGTGCACGGTCGATCCCCTCGTCGAAGCCGTGCGCCAGTTGCGCGGCGATGCCATGGGGCTTGCCGTTCCGGGCGCTGAACGCGCCATCGTCTATGGCGCCGGCGGCATGCTGGCCTGTCACGCCGTTTCGATCCTGTCGAACAAGGCATCCTGATGCACAGCAAGCACAGCGCCTATTCTAGCATACACAGAACATTAATCGGAGCGTAGCCATGACCCAGGCATCAGACCCCGCAGTAGAGCCCGCAGCCCAGGAACTGCCCCTGCCACAGGTGACGCAGGATGCGGTGCCCTATTGGGAGGCCCTCAAGCAAGAAAAGCTGATTTTTCAGCGATGCACGTCCTGCAAATCGGCGATATTCCCGCCACGTTCGGATTATTGCCCCTATTGCAACACCTATGATCAGATCGAATGGGAACAATCGGCCGGTCGCGGCAAGGTCTATTCGTTCTCGGTGGTCGAAAGGCCGCCCACCAAGGCATGGAATGATCGCGCGCCGTATAATCTGGGATTCATCTGGCTTGACGAAGACTGGGTCATCTTCAGCGAGATACGCGGAGCGTCAAAGGATCTGGCGATAGATGCACGGGTGAGTGTCGGGTACGAAACGCGCGGTGACTTTGTCCTGCCGATCTTCAATCTGGATAGGTGACATGGCTGTGAAAAAAACCTCAATCTATTGGAACGAACACGCCGAAACCCTGTCGCGCGACCAGATCCACACCATGCAGGCGACCGGGCTGCGGGCCTTGCTTGATCATGTGATGGCAGGCGACAACATGTATTCCCGTCGCCTGAAAGCCGCCGGGGTCAATCCCGCCGACATCCGCACGCCCGAGGATTTCTCCGCCCTTGTCCCACTGACCAGCAAGGACGACCTGCGCGACGAAATGCAGCGCACCGGGCAGGCGATGCCGCATCTTTGCGTGCCCAGATCGGAAATCAGGCTGGCCGGGCCATCGGCGGGCACCAGCGGCAGCAGCACCTATCAGGCCTTTACCGCCGCCGACCTGGACACCAACATCGAAATGATCGCCCGGATGCAATGGGCCGGCGGTTTTCGGCCCGATGATGTGCTGTTCCTGATGACCACGCCTTTTGCGCCCTGGGCACATATCGCTCGCGAGGCAGCCAAAAAGATCGGCATCAACTGGATCATTTTCGATGATCACGTTGCTCAGAACGTTACCCGCTATGCGAATACTATCAGAAATCTGCGCCCCACGGTGATGCATTGCGGGCTCAGCACGTTGCGATATTTGACCGCAGATCCAAATCTGACCAGCCTTGGGGATTGCCATCATGTGATCATCAGTGGTGCGGAACTGGGACCAGAGGCGCGTATTGATTTCCGTAACCGGCTGGGGCTTGAGGTCACATCGAACGCGGGACACGGTTCGGATCTCAACCTTTTTGCGGTGGAATGCGACCAGCATGACGGCCACCACTGGATCGGCGAAGAAAACGTGCTCGTCGAAATTGTCGATCCCGACACCGGGGTTCCGGTATCCGAAGGCGAAATCGGCGAGATGGTAATCACTGATTTTTATCGCCGGGCGACGCCACATCTGCGGTGGCGCACCGAGGATCTGTTCGTTGAGAATACCGGCGCGTGTGCCTGTGGGCGCACCGGGCGGCGATACACCTGTCTGGGTCGGGCCTCAAATCGCGTCACAGCCGGTGGATGCCATATCCACCCCTATCAGGTCGAGGCCAGCCTGGCCCGGGTTATGGTCGGGCGGAACAGGGAATTCGCCTTGATACGGCACGAGGACGACCCTGGGTTTCTTGACCTCCGGGTCGTCGAGGCCGGGCATACGGAAGCCGACAAGGCGGCGGCGGAAACGATCAAAACGCATCTAGGGCAGGAATTGGGAACTCGCGTTCGCGTTCGGTTCGTGCCCAAATTGCCGATGGTCGGGTATAAAACGTTGCGCGTCATTGGGCCGGAAATGGACCCGGCCCCTGCCTGAATGACCAGCGGGCGCCACAAGATTCAGCATCAAATCACATAGGCTGGGACAAAAAATGGACTTCGACCTTTCCTTCGAACATCAGACGCTGCGCGACTCGGCAAGGCGTTTCGTTGAAAACGAATTACCACGCAACAAGGTACTCAAGTGGGTCTCTGACAAGGAGGAACCGCCAAGGGAATTGTTCACCAAAATGGCAGAGCTTGGCGTCTACAACTTTCTGATGCCGCCCGAATACAGCGGCCTGGATCAGACCGATCCGATCGGATTGGTGGTGTTCGTGCAGGAACTGGCGCGCGCCTCACCGGCAATCTGTACAATCTACGGGCGCTCGGCGGTGATCCTTGGGCCAACAATTGCGGCGCTCGGGACCAAGGCACAGAAAGACGCCATTGTTCCTAACATCATCGACGGAAAATATGTCATGGCGCTGGGCCTGACGGAACCTGATGCCGGCTCTGATGCGGCGTCGATCAAGACCAAAGCGGTCGAACAGCCTGATGGCAGTTTCCTGATCAACGGGTCCAAGCAATACACCACCCAGATTGCGTCTGCAGACTGGTTAATTCTGATCGCACGCAGTGACCCGGACAAAGAGAAACATGAAGGCCTGACTGCATTTCTGATCGAGAATCCGGGGAAACACCCGAACATCGAACATCACCGTTTGGACACAATGGGCCTGAGCGTGGCGCCCACCTACACCGTGTCGATCAAGGATTTGAAGGTAACGCCGGACCAGATCTTGGGCGAGCGTGGCAAGGGCTGGCAGGCTGTGTTGCGCAGTCTCGATATGGAGCGGCTGTATCATGGCGCAATCGGTGTCGGCGCCTCGCAGTTCATCGTTGACGAAGTCGTGGACTATCTGAACCAGCGGATCGCCTTTGGACGGCCTCTGGCCCGGCAACAGGCAATCCGGCATAAGCTGGTGGATATGCAGATGAGTATCGACGCGGCCCGGCTGATGACCTACCGCGCGGCCGCCAAACTGGCCGCGGGACAGGAATGTCACCGCGAGGCGTCGATGGCCAAGCTGTCGGGTGCCGAGACCTATATGCGGGTTGCCAACACCGGCCTTCAATTGATGGGCGGGTACGGATATTGCGTCGAGTCGGGCATGCCGATGCATTTCACCGATGCCAAACTGTTCGAAATCGGTGGCGGCGCGATGGAAATCCAGCGCAATATCATCGCCAAGGAAATGGGGTTGTAACCCCTCGTGGCTGATCAACAAAACAAGCTGATCGCGCTGGACGAGTCCCTGGCGCGGATCGCCCAGGCGCGCCAGATTGCCCTGGGTGGCTGGAGCATGTCGCGCAAACCCTGCGGCATGATCCGCCATATCATCGCCGCCGGGCTGCGCCTTCCCGAGGTGGTGATCCTGACCGCCGGCGTAGAAACCGATATGTTGCTGGCCGCCGGGGCGGTGGACCGGGTCCGGACCTTCTATTTCGGGCTCGAAGCCTTTGGCATGGGGCCGGGGCAGCGGCGCGGGGCGGATATGATTGAGGAAACCGAATCCTCGCTGCTTTTCGGGCTGCAGGCGGCGGCCCAGGGCCAGCCGTTTCATGCCGTGGCGCGGCACCATTGCCGCGCATTGCTGACGCTGCGCGCGGATCTTGAAACCATCACCTGCCCCTATGGGGGCGATGAATACGTTGCCCTGCCGCCGATCGCCCCCGATCTGGCGATCATCCACGCCTGGCGTTGTGACCGGCGCGGCAACGCCGAATTTGGCGGCACTCTGGCGGCGGACCGGCTGTTGGCGGCAGCGGCGCGCGAAACCATTGTCACCTGCGAGGAGCTGGTCGATGATCTGGCGGCGATAGGCGGGCAAGCCGATCTTATCGCCCCCCAGACCAGCGCCGTCGTGCATCTGCCCAACGGGGCCTGGCCAACCGGCTGCGAACCCCGGTACCGCCCCGACTGGAAGGGATTGCGCGACTATGCGCAACTTGATCCCGACGCGGTTCCTGCCTGGCTTGACCGCCACCCGTTGCCCACAAAGGGATGAACATGGACGAACCTGTCACAATCGCCGAACAGATGGTGATAAGCATGAGCCATCTGCTTGAGCAAGCCGAACTGGTGCAGCTCGGTCTGATGTCGCCGCTGGCGCAGGTCGCCGCCCTGCTGAGTGCGCATCGGCGCGGCGATACCGGACCGGCCATCGAAGATCCCAGCGCCTTTACCGTAAGCTGGGCACCCCGGTCAGCGGCGCTGACCTGTTCAGACGTTGCGGCACAACAGGGATCGGTGCGCCAGTTCGAGGCGGACGAGTGGGTGGCGCGGATCATGGGCAACATGACCGGGCGGATGCGCCAGTTCATCCGCGCGGCCCAGATCGACATCACCGGTGGCATCAACACCCTGTACCTGCCGGGCCGAGACGGAAAACGCCGCCGGATCGCTGGTCTGGCCGGCCTGGCGGAACTGGCCGACATTGCACGTCCGTTTCTGGTCTACCTGCCACTCCAGGACAAACGCACCTTTGTGCAACGCGTCGAATTCGAGGTCTGCAATCCGCTGGACAGTCACGATGGCTCTGACCGCCAGATCATACTGGTCAGCGATCTGGCCGTGTTCAGGATCACCAGGAAGGGGCCTGAAATCCTGTCGGTTCACCCCTCAACCGACCCCGGCGAATTTGCCGCCAGAACGCCGTTTGCCGTTGATCTGCAAACGATCCCCCCGCAAACCCCTCAGCCGGAACCGGCGGATATGGAACTGCTGCGCAAGGTGGTCGATCCGCTGAACATCAGGGACATTGAATTCGCCTCTGGCGCGGCACGAACAAAGCTGCTGGACCGCCTTATCGAACAGGAACCGGGGTTTGTTGAGAAGATTGCCGGATCATAGCCGTCAGCAATCTTCCCGGTCCAATGACGCCAGAATATCCTTGCCATGCTCTCCGGCGGCGGGCACTTTTGCCGCCACGCCGTCTATCCCGTCCATGGGCACCGGGTAGGCAATCACATTTGCGTCGCCCGCCTGGCGGATCATGCCGCGTGCTGCGAGTTGCGGATCCTCGGCCAGTTCGGCCAGCGAATTGACCCGGGAAAACGGGACGTCCTCGCGCTCGAACGCCTCCGCCCAGTAAGCATAGTCTTTTTGGATGATACAGGCGGCAAGGGCGCTGTTTATCTTGTCGGTTGCTCGTTTGCGGGCCGGATATTCGTCATAGGCGGCATCGTCAAACTGGCTCAGCCCGGTAACATGGATCAGCGACCGGAAGAAAGGCGTCTCGATGGCCCCCAGGGTCAGGTATTGCCCGTCGGCGGTTTCGAAAACCCCATAGCCGGGACGTTGCAGTATATCTGCCTTTCCTGACTCAACGCCCTGTCGGTGTGCCAGATCCCAGACACCGTAGCGCGGCATGATCCAGCTTGTCAGGCTATCGGCGATCGCGACATCCAGATACTGCCCTTTGCCCGTCACGTCACGCGCCCGCAAGGCGGCCAGGATTGAGATAAGCGCAAATGAGGCGGCAGCAATATCACCGATGGGAACACCGGTGGTGTGCTCGGGCGGTCCGTCCGGCCGACCCGATATGGCCACCGCACCGGCCATCGCCGCATAGTTCATGTCATGCCCCGGCCAGTTGCGGCTGGGGCCGGTCTGGCCATAGCCACTTATCGAACAATAGATAAGTCGCGGATTGATGGCCGAAAACGTGGCATAATCAACCCCAAGCCGGGTGGCGACGCCGGGCCGATTGCTTTCGATCAATACATCTGTCGTCTTGACCAGCTTTTTCAGCACCGCCCGGTCGGCGTCACTTTTCAGATCAAGCGTGATGCTTTCCTTACCGCGGTTAATTGCCTGAAATAGCCCCGGGAACATCCGGCGCGCCCCGTCACCGCCGGGGCGTTCCACCTTGATGACCCTGGCACCCAGCTCGACCAGATGCTGGGTTGCATAGGGCCCGGGCAACAACTCGCTCAGATCTAGAATGGTGATTCCGGCCAAGGGGGGCTGGTTGCCCATGTTTGCGCTCCTTTTGTCTTTATTGGTCGTATCGATTGCCCGGCGATTCATTCAACCTGTGAAAATGCCGCCAGAACCTGTTGAATGTTGCCATTGGGCAGATCATCGACAAAGGCCTCAAGGGAATCATATGCGGTAGTCGGCACATCGGATTCGGCCCCGACCCGGCGGATCAGGCGGGATACTTCGGCCCGTTCATAGCTGAAATCGGAAAATGTCATGACCTGTTCGCGCCGCACGGTATTGCCATCCTCAAGGTCGATCTCGATCGTGCAGCACAGTGTTGGCACGCTTTCATCGCTGATCAGGTCGATGATCGGGATCATCGCGTTGACGGCGGGATCAGCATAGGTTGTCATCGCCTGCATCGACGGCGCGCCGTTCAGCAACGTGTTGGCAATGCAGAACGGAATGCTCATCAACGTGCCCGAGATAGAGTGAAACGGCCCCTTGGAATCCATCCCCGCATAGCCGGTTTCATAGGGGTTCATGCGCACCCGGACCGCCTTGATTGGCGCGCCGGCCAGTTCCTTGTGCAGGGCGAGCGCCGCAATCACCGGGGTTTGGTTGAAAGCACAGACAGGATAGGGTTTGAAGGTCACGCGCAATGTTGCCCAGTCGTGGCCCAGTTGCGCTGCAAGAGCATCGGCATCGCACTCCTCATGGGCGAAGGATTTGATCAGCCCGGATGGCCCCTCAAGCGCATGGGGGGCCGAAACAGACCCCGCGCGCGCCAGTTCCGCCGCCACCAGCCCGGTGCGCCCGACCATGCCGACCTGATAACGCCATTCGTCCGTGCCATCGGCAAAGGACTGTAACAATCCGCCCGAAAACGAGGCCGCATTGGCAATGGCCGCCGCTGTCTGATCCGCGTCCGATCCCAACAGCTTTGACACCGCTGCCGCCGCCGCAACCGCCCCATACAAGGTAGAGGCACGAAAGCCGCCGGGGGTGGTTCGGCCGGAATAATTCTTTTCCAGCAATCCGCCTGTCTCGTATCCCGCAACAAGCGCAGGCAAAAGCCGCTCTGTCGACAGGCCGCGCGCTTCGATCAATGCGGTCAATAGCGGGATTATCACCGCCCCCAGATGCGCCGCGCCGCAGGTGTCTTCCTGCGCGCGTCCGTGAAACAGCGCCGCATTGGCCAGAACCGCGCCGGTGACCGAGGTCTTACGGCCATCGCCCAAAAGGGTGGCGCCATCCTGACACTCGCCATCCATTGCGAGTGCGGCCTGGCGCGCAACCGGGGCATAGGGCGTGTTATGACAGCCAATGGCGATGCCATAGCCGTTCAGAACGCAGGCCTTGGCTTTTTCAACAACCTCGGGTGGGATCGTGTCTATACCCATTCCAACGGTGAATTCGGCGATCCTGGCGGTTAAACCCATATCTTTTCCTCCGATACTAATTGGCGGTTTCAGGAATACATGTGTCACGCAATTCCCGTCTGAGATTTTTTCGGAAAGCGTTGCGGGGCAGTTCATCGGCCAGAACCAAGCGTTTGGGCGCTTTAAATCCTGCCAGATGTTTGCGGCAATGCCGGATCATGTCGTCAATTTCCAGCGTCCCGCCGTGGTTGAGAACGGCAATCGCCACCGGAACCTCGCCCCAGCAGCTATCTGGAATACCGGTGACGGCGGCCTTCCTGATCTGCGGCAACATGTAAAGAGTCCTTTCAACCTCGGAGACGGCGATTTCCTCGCTTTCCCGAAATGATCATGTCCTTCTTGCGATCGGTCAGGAACAGAAACCCGTCTTCGTACGGATATCCGACATCGGCTGTTCGAAGCCAGTCTCCGTGAAAAGAGCTGGCAGTCCTTTCGGAATTGTTCCAACAGCTTTTCGTGACCTTGGGCCCACGCAGACAATTTCCCCCCTCGTTCCCATGGGCCTGGACGAAACCGACGTCATCCATACCCTCGATCTGCACATCGGCAAGCGCGCGACCGGTTGATCCGATTTTGGTGATTTCCATGCCCGCTTCCATGAGGGTGTCACCACCAACGGATTCCGAACTAATAGTTATCATGAACGGCTTGTTGGTCAAATATAAATGACCAGTGAATCATTATTCACTTATATTTGACTCAACGCCAGATGACCGCCCTATTCTGAGATCGCGACCATACAGTTGTGAACCACCCCCGGCTTTATGCTGGAACGCCCGACAACCCAGCCGCGGCCGCGATCACCGGCGATGCGACGAAGCTGTTCTTCGGTTCCGAGGTTCGACCGGAAACCGTGCTCTTTGCAGGCATTCCGACTTACCTTCGACATGCGACCGAAAACAATGGTACGCTGAATGGTCCGATAATGCCGGTTGCACCGGTTCGTGCTGACGTGTTCCGCTCGCAGGTCAAGGCCGCAACCTGATGACGCATTGCGTGTGCGATGCGACGCTGGTCACGAAAAACGGTGGTCAGGCAAAGGCCTTGTCATAAACGTGTAATAATCATGAAAGATGAAGCGCCTGCGTGCCAAAGAGTTTGACCAATTGATAAATGCTGAGCATCCTGCAGCAAGGTGATCCGTTCATCAGAGAGGAAGACCATGAAAAAGACAATGCTTGCGACAACCTGCCTGGCCATTCTGGGCCTTGCGCAGACAGCCACCGCAGACACCCTCCGGCTCCTGACCTGGGGCGGCTATGCCCCCGACGACGTTGTCGAGATGTTCGAGGAACAGACCGGCCATACGGTCGAGGTGACCAAATCCAACAACGAAGAGATGATCGCCAAGCTGCGTGCGACCGGCGGTGGCGGCTTTGACCTCGCCCAGCCTTCGCAGGACCGGATCATGGGTCCGCAGATGGAATTCGGCATCTACAAGCCCATCGACGTCTCGAAGCTGGACGAGTCGCTGTTCATCCCCTCGATGCTGGCCGCCACGATGGCCAACACCACGGTAAACGGCGTAGTTTACGGTGTGCCGCATGTCTGGGGCACCTCCGGCCTGGTGATGAACACGGCCGAGGCGGGTGACGTGGTCAAGGACTACACTGACTTGTGCGACCCGGCACTGGCGGGCAAGGTTTCCTACCGGCTGAAGCGACCAACCCTGATCGGCTTTGCCTTCGCGCTGGGCGAAGACCCCTTCGCCGCCTATGACGACGAAGCCAAATACAAGGAAATCATGGAAAAGGTCGAAGCCAAGCTCACCGAGTGCAAATCCAACGTAAAAACCTACTGGAGCGGCGGCGACGAGTTGATGAACCTGATGCGCTCTGGCGAGGTCGTGGCCTCGATGGCCTGGGACACGGGCGGCTGGAAGCTGAACGACGACAACGCCGACATCACCTTCGTGGCACCGGCATCCGGTGCTCTGGGCTGGATCGACACTTTCGTCCTGCCGGCCAAGGGCCAGGCCGATGACGCCGCCTATGACTGGATCAACTTCGTGATGCAGCCAAAGATCGCGGCGATGATCACCGCGTCGGCCGGCAACTTCACCGCATCCGCAGGGGCCGAAGAACACGCCGAGGAGGCGCTGAAGGCCAAGTACCAGGCCAGCTTTCCGATCGAAGCGATCGACAACATCAAATGGTATCCTCCGGTTCCCGCCGGCCTGGAAGCCATCGAAGGTGACGTCCTGGACCGCGTTCAGGCCGCCAACTGAGCCCCCAACAAAAACGCGGCACCCTTGACGGGGTGCCGCCATATTTTTTGGCCCCTGCATGACCCCTGATCTTGAATGCGTCGACCTGGTGAAACGCTTTGGCGCGACCACCGCCGTCGACAACGTGTCCTTTTGCGTGCCCCCGGGCAGTTTCTTTTCGATCCTCGGGCCTTCGGGCTGCGGCAAGACGACGATCATGCGGATGATCGCCGGGTTTCTGGAGCCCACCTCGGGCGACATCCGGATCAAGGGCGGGACGGTCCTGGACACGCCGCCGAACAAGCGGCCGGTGAACATGGTGTTCCAGCATCTCGCGCTCTTTCCCATGATGACCATCGCGGACAACATCGGCTACGGGTTGCGGCGAAAGGGCATGGCCCGGGACCAGATCGCCCGCAAGGTAGACGAGGCGCTGGAACGCATCGGCCTGCCCGGCATCGGCGCCCGCAAGGTAGACGAACTGTCCGGGGGACAGAAACAGCGTGTCGCCATCGCGCGCTGCATGGTTCTGGAACCCGACGTTCTGCTGCTTGACGAACCCCTGGGTGCGCTTGACCTGAAGCTGCGCGAACACATGAAAATCGAGTTGAAGGCGCTTCAGGCAGAGTTCGACACGACTTTCGTCTACATCACTCACGACCAGTCCGAGGCCCTGGTGATGTCCGACCAGATCGCCGTCATGAACGCCGGTCGGTTCGAGCAGGTCGGAACGGGCCAGGACCTGTATTACCGCCCCCAAACGCCCTTTGTCGCCGGCTTTATCGGAGAGGCAAACCGCTGGAAGGGCCGCATCGAACGCGTCGAGGGCGCGATGCTGGAAATGCGGACGGAAACCGGCCTTGCGATGCGCGCGACGGGGTCGGGCACCCTGTCCAAGGGCGACGCGGCGGAAATCTTCGTCCGGCCGGAATCGATCCACCTTGCCGCCAGCGACGCCGCGCTGTCCGATTTCGACAACCGCTTGCAGGGCAAGGTGACGAGCATTCTTTTCAATGGCGCGGCGTCCCGCGTTCTGGTCGAGGACGATGCCGGCGAAACCCTTGAGGTCACCCTGCCCCAGACCGGCGAATTCGCCAGCATGGAACGCGGCGCCACGGTGCACATCGGCTGGCGCGCGGCCCAGGCGATATGCTTTGGCGGGGGCGATTGATGCGCTCTCACGCCCGGATCGGCTTTGTCCTGCTGCTGACGCCGCTCGTACTGTGGCTCGGGCTGTTGATCATCATTCCGCATATCGACATGCTGCTGATCTCGCTGCGCGAACGCATCAGCTTTGGCGTCTACGAACCCAGCCTGGCGCAATACCAAAAGGCCCTGACAGAGCCGCTTTACCTCAGAACCTTCTGGCGAACGGCGGTCATGTCCGTTCTCGCCACGGCGATCACCTTGGTGATCGCCTTTCCGGTTGCCTACTATATCGCCAAGATGGCCCGGGGCAGGTTGCAGCAGGTGCTGTTCATGCTGTGCCTGATCCCGTTCTACGTCTCGGAACTGGTGCGCACCTTCGGCTGGATGATCCTGCTGCGCGAGACCGGCCTGATCTCGAACCTTCTGCAATGGGCCGGGCTGGCCGATCAACCGGTCGAGATGCTGTACAACGACGCCGCCATGATGGTGGGGCTGGTCTATACCTCGATGCTGTTCATGGTGGTGCCGCTGGTCACGACGCTGGAAAGCCTGGACGACAGCGTGGTCGAGGCGGGCTATGACCTTGGCGGCGGCGGCATTTCGGTCCTGCGCGAGATCATCATCCCCCATGCCATGCCGGGGATCGTTTCCGGCTGCATCGTGGTGTTCATGCTGTCGCTGGGCAACTACCTCACGCCGACAATGCTGGGCGGCAAGGACAGCCTCTGGTTCACCGAGATGATCTACAACCAGTTCATCGTGCGCTCCAACTGGGAACTCGGCGCGACCTTCGGCTTCATGTTGCTGGTGCTGTCGTCGGTGATTGTCTGGGGCATGCTGCGCCTGACCGGCCGCACCCTGCAGGAAACGATGGGGTAAACCATGATCCCTACCATTCCCCAGTCCCAGAGTTTTCGCCTGCTCTACGGTGGCTATGTGCTGCTGTTCTTCCTGTATCTCGCGCTACCCCTGACCGTGGTCGCGGTCTTTGCCTTCAATGACAGCCAGTTCCCGTCCCTGCCGTGGGAAGGGTTCACATGGAACTGGTTTTTCGGCGACAAGAGCCCCCAGACCGGTGTCTTTCACGAACGCGGCATCCTGCGTGCCGTGGGCACCTCGGCCTTTGTCGCGGTATGCGTCTCGGTGCTGTCGGTGAGCGTGGGAACCACCAACGCCTTTCTGTTCAACCGCTACGAGTTCCGCGGCAAGGGGGCGCTCTACGTACTGATGCTGCTGCCGCTGGTCATTCCCGGGATCGTTCTGGGCATCTCGATCCTGGTCTTTTCCTCGACACTTGCAAACGGGGTCTGGAACGCCGCCAAGCTGGACATCCAGGCCCTGCGGCCGGGCCTGCTTTTGGTCATCCTCGGGCAGTTTTCCTTTATCACGACAATCGCGACGCTGGTTATTACCGCCCGTTTGCAGAAATTCGACCGCACGCTGGAAGAGGCCGCGCTGAACCTCGGGGCCTCGCGTCTGACGGCGGTACGAACGATCACCATTCCCTTCCTGATGCCGGCCATGATCGGGGCCATGGTGGTGGCCTTCCTGATGAGCTTCGAGAACTTCAACACCACGCTCATGCTGGTGGGTTCTGATGCGCCCCTGACCATCGCCATGTTCGACCGCCTGAAAGAGGGCTCGACGCCCCTTTTGAACGCGGTTTCCCTGCTGCTGATGCTGGGCTCGTCCTTGCTGGCGCTTGTCGTGATCCTGTTCCAGCGCCGCTAAGTGAAGTAATGGGATGAACTGCCTTCCCACAGACAGGTGCAGATGCGCCGTCAAAAGCCGCTGGCAGTCGGCAGCCAGGTGGACAGGGCCGGCATGAAGGTCAGCAGCAGCAGCACCACGATGCTGGCGATGAAAAAGGGTGGCAATTCACGTATCAGCTTGCCGGACGGTATGTTCGCCGCGCCCGAGACGACGAATATCAGCGCGCCCACCGGCGGTGTTGTCAGGCCCATTGTCAGGTTGACGATCACCACGATCGCGAAATGGTTGGGGTCGATCCCCAGTGAATGGCTGATCGGCGCCAGGATCGGCACCAGGATCATCACCCCCGGCAGCGGGTCCATGAACAGGCCGAAGACCAGCAATAGCAGGTTTACCGCCAGCAGGAACATGATCGGGCTCAGTTCCCAACCGATGATCGTGGCGGCAATATCCTGCGGAATGCCCTCGATGATTAGCACCCAGGCAAAGGCCCGCGCCGCGCCCAGGATCAGCAGCACCGCGGAACTGATCAGCGCGGCCCCGAGAAAGATGTCCGGCAGATCGCGCAGCCGCAGGGAACGGTAAAGAAACATGCCGCAGACAAGCGCGTAGAAGACCGCGATCACCGATGCCTCGGTAGGGGTGAAGATGCCGAACCGGATGCCCCCCACCACCAGCACGATCAGCATCAGCGCCGGCAACGCCATCGCCGTCGTCCGCAGCATTTCGGCGGCTGTGGGGCGGCCCTCGGTGCCGCGATAGCCGCGCCGGCGCGCAATGATCGCGTTGGTGCCCAGCATCGCCATGGTGATGAGCAGCCCCGGCACGATCCCGGCCATGAAGAGCGAGCCGACAGAGACCTCCTGATCCTGCATGGCATAGATGATCATGGTGATCGACGGCGGGATGATCGGCCCGACCACGGCGCTGGAAATCGTCAGCGCCCCGGCATAGGAGCGATCATAACCGCCCTTTTCCATCATCCGGATCATCATCGCGCCCGGCCCGGCGGCATCGGCCAGCGCCGATCCGGAAATGCCCGCGAACAACGTCGATGAGATCACGTTGGCGTGCCCCAGCCCGCCGCGCAGATGGCCGACGAACTGCGATGCAAAGCGCAGCAGGTGGTGGGTGATCGCCCCGCCTGTCATAAGCTCGGCCGCCAGCACGAAGAACGGAACCGCCAGCAGCGGAAACGAATCCAGCCCGGCAAACATCTCTTTGACGACGACGATATGGGGATAGGTGCTGCCAAAGGTCAGCGCCAGGAACACCGAAATCGCCATGGCAAAGGCGACGGGCAACCCCAGCGCCATCAGCAGGAACAATGCGGGGAACAGTATCTCAGCCACTTGCGGCCCCTGTCGGCAGGTTTCCAGAGGTTCCCGGCGCATCGCGATAGGTACCCGCAAGGATGAATTCGCGCGCGATCAGCAGCAGATGCACCCCAAGCAAGGCAAAACCGATGGGCATGGCCGCATAGACATAGATGAACGGCAGCCGCAGGGCCGGTGTCTTCTGATACTGCATCCGGGTCATGTATTCCTGCCCCGTCACGATCATGAAGATGAAGAACGCCAGCAAGGCCAGCACGATCCCCGTGCGCAGAATGATCTGCGCGCGCGTGGGCAGCACGTCCTGAAGGTTGGAAATCGCGACATGGCCGCCCCGCCGCAATGCCAGACCGGCGCCGACGAACGTCATCCAGATCATCAGATAGCGGGCGACCTCGTCCGCCCACGGCAGGGAATTGTTGGTCAGATAGCGCAGCGCGACGTTGGCGCCGACAACCAGCGCCATGCCCGCAAGCATGGCAATGACCGCCCATTTGTTCAGTGCGACGAATGCCTGTTCAAGCCTTCGCATGGCGGCCGGTCCCTCGTCTCTCAATGGCTCGGGGCGGCGAAACCGCCGCCCCGGCACTGCATTATTCGGTCGCGATGATCCGGTCGATCACGGACTTGTCGTACTGCTCGTAGTAGCTTTCATAGGCGGGCTGCACAGCCTGTTGGAAAGCGGCCTTTTGCTCGGGCGACAGTTCACCCACATCCATGCCGCGTTCCTTCAGCGTCGCAACGCCGCTTTCCTCGACCTCGTCGACAAAGGCGCGCATCGCCGCGACGGCCTCGGTCGCGCCCTTTTCAAACGCCGCCTTGTCCTCGTCGCTCAGCCCATCCCAAAAGGGCTTGGACACCAGCAGGATGGCGGGCGAATAGACGTGACCCGAAAGCGTGAGGTATTTCTGAACCTCGTTCAGTTTGACCGAGACGATCACCGACAGCGGGTTTTCCTGGCCGTCGATCACGCCCTGCTGCAACGAGGAAACCACCTCGGGCCAGGCCATCGGCGTCGGCGCAGCGCCCAGGGTTTCGAACGCCTCCAGGTGCACCGGGTTTTCCATGGTGCGGATTTTCAGCCCCTCGACATCGCTGGGCTGAGTAATCTGATTGCGGTTGTTGGTGATGTGGCGAAAGCCCTGCTCGCCCCAGGCCAGCGCATGCAGACCGACATCGTCGAACTTTACCAGTATTTCCTGGCCGACCGGGCCGTCGAGAACCCGACGCGCGTGGCCAAGGTCACGAAACAGGAACGGAATGTCGACCACACCGGTTTCGGGCACAAAGTTGCTGAGCGTGCCCGAGGACACGATGGTTGCCTCGATGGTGCCGATTTGCAGCCCCTCGATCACCTCGCGTTCGCCGCCCAGGCCCGAGGACGGGAAATGCTTGAATTCGAACTTGCCGTCGGTTTCGGCTTCCACGACCTCTTCGAATTTGGCGGCGGCGACGCCGTAGTGGGAATCCGGCGACAGTGCGTAGCCGATCTTGACCTCGGTCTGCGCCAGCGCACCACCAGTGGCAAGACCCAGCCCGACCAGCGCCGCAGCACCGGACAGCAGGGATGTTGAAAACAGTTTCGACATGGCATTTTCCTTTCAGGTTTCAGACAGGCGTCGCAAATTGCTAACCGTCCTTTCGCTTTCAGGCAAGCCAGAGGCCGGGATCGACCCGGATATTGCCAGAGAAGCCCGGATCGGAACCGGCGGTTTCGATGGTGCGCCGCTCCACCTATCGTCCGGGAAGATGACGAACCGGCGGCTCTGCTATCCGACGCGCTCATGACCGACACAACATTCATTGCCGTATGGTTTTCAGTGGCGCCGGCACCCTACCCTGCCCGGATAGCGAAACGCGCCCCTTTCACCCGGGAAGGTCACAATACTGCACCATGAGCGCAGCACCGACATCCGCCACGGGATCGCTGGCAGAACCACGAAACGAAATCTCACACTTGCCTGTCCATGGACAAATGCGAGCAATAGCGCATCTGACATAAGCATATCCGCTGTCGCCCTTGCCAGAATCGGTTGCTTGCTGACCCCCTACTCGCCACGTATCGGCGGCACCGCGAGAACATCGATCGAGGAGCTTCGCAAGACCTTTTCCGTGACGCTGCCAATAAGCTGTTTGGCAAGCCCGGTCCGGCCATGGGTGGAAAGCACGATCAGGTCGGCTTTTTCTTCTTCCGCCGCTTTCATGATCTCGTGATGGGCCGTTGTCGCCCTGTGGCGGACCATCGGCACAACGTTGCCGATCTTTGCCTTCACGATGAACTCGGTCAAATGGCGCAACGCCTCTTTCTGTTCCTCGGCCAAATAGTTCTGCCGATCTTCCCTGGCCATCGTGTGCGACATGACAAGCTGTAGCGCCGGGGCGTCGAAGACATGGAGCAGCGTATTGCGTGCATTCTCGCCGATCCGGAGATCGGAGACGCGTCGCAGCGCATCACGAGAGCCATCCGACAGGTCGGTCGTCTGCATCACGTGCTGATATTTTCCGGCGGCAAGGGCATTGGCCATGAGCACGGGGCAACCAACCAACCTGATCGTGCGTTCGGCCGTGGTGCCGATGAATACATCCTTTATAGCGAGTTGCGATCTTTACGATTCAGGATTTCCATGAAGCTTGATCTGTGATTCTCTGTCTGCAGGGCAGATATGGGGGTTTGAGATGGGTAAACCGCATCCTATGGCACTTCGGGAGCGCGTTGTCGCTTTTGTGGAGGAAGGGCATTCACACCGGGCTGCTGCC
>NZ_QITQ01000026.1 GCF_003260265.1 Roseovarius amoyensis | reverse complement strand
TGAAGTTCACCGCCGAGCTGATCGCGCCGATCGCGATGGAAGAGGGCCTGCGCTTTGCCATCCGCGAAGGCGGCCGCACCGTCGGCTCGGGCGTCGTCTCGAAAATCATCGAGTGACGCTGAAGGCGCCGACAGGCGCCAGGAAAAATGCAATCGGGGCCGCTCCCTTGGGGGCGGCCTCTTGCGTTCGGGCATCGGTGGCGGCATGCAGAATGAAAAGGAAAGGGGGGCTGGATATGCCCGGCGATTTCCCACGGCCAGATACGCGCCATCCCGTCTGCCTGCCCGATGGTACGGCACATGAAAGCACCGTCTTTCTGCGCGCGGCAATCCGGCACCCGCGGATAGAGGTTGGCGATTACAGCTATGCCAGTGCCGACAGCCCGTCGGCGGACTGGGCCGAGCGGCTTGCGCCCTATCTTTATGATTTCTCGCCCGAAAGGCTGATTATCGGCAAATACTGTCAGATCGCGCATGGGGTGGAATTCATCACCGCTTCGGCAAATCATCGGCGTGACGGGTTTTCCACCTTCCCCTTTGCGATCTTCGGCGGCGCCGCAACCGAAGGTGTGCCGCGCCCGTCGATGCCCGGCCCGGGGCCAGACACGGTTGTGGGGCACGATGTCTGGCTGGGGCGGAACGCGCGGGTGCTGGCCGGCGCCCGTATCGGCAGCGGTGCCATCATCGGGGCGGGGGCGGTGGTGACGGGCGAGGTGCCGCCCTATGCGGTGATGGCTGGCAATCCGGCACGATGCATCCGCCGGCGTTTCGGCGCGCCAACCATCGACCGCCTTTTGAAGATCGCCTGGTGGGATTGGCCGGTCGACCGCGTTCTTGCCCATGAGGCGGCGATTTGCGGTTTCGACCTGCCGACGCTGGAGCGTGCCGCCGCTGGCTAGGGCCGTCGCAGAATGGGCGGTGCAACCAGCAAAAGGCGGAACAGGTCGCGCGAGATCGGCCTTGCAATGATACGGGTGCGCAAGTAAATGAAAGCCCGGCTTCTAGGGGTATAGCTCAGCTGGTAGAGCGACGGTCTCCAAAACCGTAGGTCGCGGGTTCGAACCCTGCTGCCCCTGCCAATTCCCAGATCATGTCAGCGCCTTGTCGAGCGCCCGGCCCAGCCGGCCGATGGCGTCGTCAAGCTCGGCCTCGGTGGCGATGAAGGGCGGGGCCAGCAGCACATGGTCGCCCACCCGCCCGTCGCGCGTGCCCGGCATGGGATAACAGATCAGCCCCTCGGCAAAAGCGGCCTTCTTCAGCTTGCCGGCGACGCCCTTTTCCGGTGCGAAGGGCGTCTTGCCGTCGCGGTCAGCGACGAATTCCAACCCCCAGAAAAAGCCACGCCCGCGGATGTCGCCCACATGCGGATGCTGGCCGAATCGCGCCTGCAGCAACGATTGCAGATATGTGCCGCGTTCGCGCACCTGTGCGGGCAGGTTGCGTTCGACCAGTTCGCTCAGTACCGCCAGCCCGGCAGCGGCGGCCACCGGATGGCCCAGATAGGTGTGCCCGTGCTGAAAGAACCCGGTTCCCTGGCAGATGGTGTCATAGACATTGTCGGTGCACAGCATCGCGCCGATCGGCTGATAGCCGGCGCCCAGCCCCTTGGCGATGCACAGGATGTCGGGCGCGACGCCCTCGGCCTCGCAGGCGAAAAGATGGCCGGTGCGGCCCATCCCGCACATCACCTCGTCCAAAATCAGCAGCACGCCGTATCGGTCGCAAATCTCGCGGATGCGGGTGAAATAGCCCTCGACCGCTGGCACCGCGCCCAGCGTCGCGCCGACAACCGGCTCGGCGATGAAGGCTATTACCGTGTCGGGGCCCAGCCTGAGGATTTCATCCTCCAGTTCCTGCGCGGTGCGGTGGCCGTATTCGGCAAGTGTCTCATCCTGCGTTCGTTCGGCATATTCATAGCAGGGGGCGATATGGCTCATCTCGACCAGCAGCGGCGCGAACTGTGCCCGCCGCCAGGCGTTGCCCCCGGCCGACAGCGCGCCCAGCGTGTTGCCGTGATAGCTTTGGCGCCGGGCGATCAGGTGGCGGCGCTGTGGCTCGCCCTGCTCGACGTGATACTGCCGCGCCAGCTTGATGGCCGACTCCACCGCCTCGGACCCGCCCGAGACCAAATAGACCCGGTCCAGCCGCCCCGGCGCGTTTGCGATCAGCAGATCGGCCAGCGCCTCGGCCGGTTCGGAGGTGAAGAACCCGGTATGGGCAAAGGCCAGGTCGGCCACCTGGTTTTGCACCGCCTCGGCCACGCGGACGTTGGAATGGCCCAGACATGACACTGCCGCGCCGCCCGAGCCGTCGAAATAGCGCTTGCCGTCGGCGTCGATCAGAAAACAGCCATCGCCCCCCACAGCGGTGGGCAGGTCGGTGTGACAGTGGCGGGGGAAAATATGGCTCATGGCAACCGCGTCCCTGGCTTCGGCGGAGATACCCCAGTGGGACCCGGCGCTGAGCGGTTGTCAAGGCCACCTGAAGGCTGCGAATCAGGTCTGCCGGCGGGCCGGTCGGGGTGCGGGGCCGGCAGGCCGAAATTCGGGTTTTGGAAACAGTATTTTGGTCCGGTTTGAACTGTTTCCCGAATTGCGGCGAAAAGGCGTTCCAAAGCCGCAAAACATGACAAACCCTCGGCTTTCGCCACCGTTTTGCCATAATTGAAACGCAAAAAAACCTTCGTTTCCACGCCGTGGGCCGGCCGATTTATCCGGGCCCAGACGGTGGCGGAACGGTTCGAAAGAGCGTTGCCATGACCAGGTATATTGTCGTGAACAGACCGAACCCACATCTGCCCCATGACTCGGAGGAGCTGCAAAGCCCGCCGCCGCCCGATGCACTGACCGACGAGATCGCGCAGAAGAATGCCGAGCTGATGATTGGAAAGCTGCTGGGCAAGACGCCCGCTGTCGAGGGAGAGGGCGTTCTGGCGCCGCCCCTGGTACAGACCCAGCCATGCCATGCCGCCCCGGCGCAACCCGACGTCGCCATGCGCGAACCCCGACAGGCCGAACCCCGGGTAAGGGCTGCGGCGCGCGGACCAAAGGCTGCGGCGCATGAACAGCCAATAGCTGCAACGCGTGAACGCGCGAAGACGCCGGAGGCGGATGGCAAGGACCCGGACGAAGTCCGGCTGCGCGCTGCCCTGCTCGAAGGCTCGGTGCTGGGCGCGGAAGAGGACGCGCGCGACGGGTTGCTGGCGCGCCTGCGCCCGGTTCACGGGGTTGCGCTGGCGCTGCTGCTGGCCACGCTGCTGTGGCCGATGATGATCGGTGTCGCCGCGTTGCTGCTGATCGGGTCCGGGGTTGGCATCACATTGATGCTGCGCCGTGCCGTCGCCGGCGGACGCTGGTGGCGCTTTGCCAGCCGTCACCCCCGGACGGCCGAACGGCTGAGACGCGTGGCCGACCGTGCCGCCGTCGGCGTCGACCGCGTGCTTGACCTGCTGCCGGCCGGCCTGGCCGACCGGCTGGCGTGGCCCGATCTGTCCGAGCCGCTTTCGCCCGGGATGGGCTGAGGGCAACACAGTCTGCGGCCCCGGGTGCCGCCGATGCCTTCGACACTTGAACTTGTGCGGGCATGCGCGTATGTCCCCGCGACAGGCGAATGCAGATCAGGGCAGCAATGCACATGGCCAAGACCAACCCGCTTCAGTTCATCCAGCAGACCCGTTCGGAAATTTCCAAGGTCGTCTGGCCAACCCGGCGTGAGGTGGTCCTGACAACGGTTATGGTCTTCATCATGGCCACGCTGACGGCGATCTTCTTTGCGCTTGTCGATCTGCTGATCCGTACCGGGCTGCAAGGGGTGCTTGGCTTTTTCGGGTGATCGAAAATTTCCGCACAGCCCCTTGAATTCTTGCAAAATTGGCGATAGGCCACGCGTTACTCCGACCCTTGGCGCGCGGCGATTCGTGTTGCGCGCCGATTTTCGTTTGGGCGGACCCGGGCTAAGCGCCTGAAAACAGGTAGAGACCTCCGGCGCAGACCGGACTTGACAGGATTTGGTTCGACAATGGCGAAACGGTGGTACTCGGTCAGTGTTCTTTCGAACTTCGAAAAGAAGATCGCCGAGCAGATCAGGCAATCCGTGGCCGAACAGGGCCTCGAGGACGAGATCGACGAGGTTCTCGTGCCGACCGAAGAGGTCATCGAGGTGCGCCGCGGCAAGAAGGTGACCGCCGAGCGCCGCTTTATGCCGGGCTATGTGCTGGTGCATATGGAAATGTCGGATCGCGGGTATCACCTGATCAACTCGATCAACCGTGTCACCGGTTTCCTGGGGCCGCAGGGGCGGCCGATGCCGATGCGCGATGCCGAGGTGAACGCCATCCTCAACCGCGTGCAAGAGGGTGAAGATGCCCCGCGCACCCTGATCTCGTTCGAGATCGGCGAAAGGGTCAAGGTCAACGACGGCCCGTTCGAGGATTTCGACGGCATGGTCGAAGAGGTGGACGACGACAACCAGCGCCTCAAGGTGATGGTGTCGATTTTCGGCCGGGAAACCCCGGTCGAGCTGGAATACACGCAGGTCACGAAACAGACGTGACCGACGGGTCGGGGCGGCGGTGACGCGCGCCCCATGCAATGCCCGGGCTGCCGGGCCGTGACAGTGGGAGGCAGGGGCGTCGCGATGCCCGGGCCGGACCACACAACCTGAAAGACTGCGGGGCGCGCCCCGTGGATGTTGGAAAAAGGAGAGGCCGGATGGCCAAGAAACTGGCTGGTAAGATGAAGCTGCAGGTGCCTGCAGGCCAAGCGAACCCGTCCCCGCCCGTGGGGCCGGCGCTGGGTCAGCGCGGGATCAACATCATGGAATTCTGCAAGGCGTTCAACGCCAAGACGCAGGACATGGAGCCCGGTGCGCCTTGCCCGACCGTCATCACCTATTACCAGGACAAGTCGTTCGAGATGGACATCAAGACGCCGCCGGCGTCGTACTATCTCAGGAAAGCGGCCAAGCTGAAATCCGGCTCCAAGACGCCGGGCCGCGAAACCGTGGCCACCGTCAGCCCCAAACAGCTGCGCGAAATCGCCGAGGCCAAGTGGAAGGACCTCAACGCCAACGACGTCGAGTCTGCCATGAAGATCATTCAGGGCAGCGCGCGGTCAATGGGCATTGAGGTGAAGTAAGATGGCAAAACTCGGAAAACGCACCCGCGCCGCCCGCGAGGCCCTGGCCGGCAAAACGAACCTGACGGTCGAAGAGGCCGTCGCGCTGATCAAGGCGAACGCCACCGCGAAATTCGACGAAACAATCGAGATTGCGCTGAACCTGGGCGTTGATACCCGCCACGCCGACCAGATGGTGCGCGGCGTCGTCGGCCTGCCCAACGGCACCGGCAAACAGGTCCGCGTTGCGGTCTTTGCCCGCGGCCCCAAGGCCGACGAGGCCAGCGAAGCCGGCGCTGATATCGTCGGGGCCGAAGACCTGATGGAAACCATCCAGGGCGGCACGATCGAATTCGATCGCTGCATCGCCACGCCTGACATGATGCCGATCGTCGGTCGGCTGGGCAAGGTTCTCGGTCCGCGCAACCTGATGCCGAACCCCAAGGTCGGCACGGTGACGATGGATGTGGCCGACGCCGTCAAGGCCGCCAAGGGCGGTGAGGTCCAGTTCAAGGCCGGCAAGGGCGGTGTCGTCCATGCGGGCATCGGCAAGGCCTCCTTTGATGAAAGCCAACTGGTCGAGAACGTTCGTGCCTTTGTCACGGCGGTTAACCGGGCCAAGCCGAGCGGCGCCAAGGGTGCCTACATGAAGAAGATCTCGCTGACCTCGACCATGGGGCCGGGTGTCAGCATCGACGTGAGCAACGCCGCGTCGGAATAAGGAATTTGTCCCGGGTTTCGGCCCGGGGCGAATGGCGGGGCCGTCAGCGGCCCCGTCCTGTCCGAGACGGAGGGTTGGCCCGGATATGCGGGTCATTAATTCCTTCCTGAGACGGGGAACGAGTTTGAGATGTCACGCCGGGGTTCGCCCTCGGGTGATCTTGGTCTCGGGACCCGGATAAAAGGACCCGAACTCCGGAAAATACCCCGGGGAAAACAAGGAGCCGGAGGGGAAACCCCCTCCATTGTTGGAGTGAAACTGTGGATAGAGCCCAGAAAGAGAAAGTGGTCGAGGAACTCGGCCAGATCTTTGAAAGCTCTGGCGTCGTAGTGGTTGCCCACTATGCGGGTCTTACAGTTGCCGAAATGCAGGACCTTCGTGCGCGTGCGCGCGATGCGGAGGCTTCCGTGCGCGTCGCCAAGAACAGGCTCGCCAGGATCGCCCTTGAGGGCAAGCCGTGCGAAAGCATTGCCGAATACCTCTCGGGCATGACCGTGCTCACCTTCTCGGAAGACCCCGTGGCAGCCGCCCGGATCGCCGAGAAGTTCGCCAAGGACAATCCCAAGTTTGAAATCCTTGGCGGTGCAATGGGTGAGACGGCGCTGGATCGTGGCGGTGTCGAGGCGGTGTCGAAGATGCCCTCGCGCGAAGAGCTTATTGCTCAGATCGCAAGCTGCATCGGTGCACCTGCCGCGAACATTGCCGGGGCCATTGGCGCGCCGGGCGCGAATATCGCGGGCATTCTCTCGACCATCGAAGAGAAGGCCGAAGCGGCATAAGGCAACTGGAACGATCCGCGTTTGGGCTGCCCGCCCGACGTTGGAACACATCTTACAAACGGAAAGAGCTGAAAAATGGCTGATCTGAAAAAACTGGCCGAAGAGATCGTGGGTCTGACCCTTCTCGAGGCACAAGAACTGAAAACCATCCTTAAGGATGAGTACGGCATCGAGCCCGCCGCCGGCGGCGCTGTGATGGTTGCTGGTGCTGCCGACGGCGGTGCCGGTGGCGGTGCTGCCGAAGAGCAGACCGAATTCGACGTGATCCTGAAATCGGCCGGCGCGTCGAAGATTAACGTCATCAAAGAGGTCCGCGCGATCACCGGTCTTGGCCTGAAAGAAGCCAAGGAACTGGTCGAGGCCGGCGGCAAAGCCGTCAAGGAACAGGTTTCCAAAGAGGAAGCCGAAGAGCTCAAAGGCAAGCTGGAAGCAGCCGGCGCCGAAGTCGAGCTCAAGTGACAATAACCGGCGGCGCGGGGCCAAACGTCCCGCGCCGCCGGCACAAGACGTTTGTACAAAACGCTACGGCGTTTTTTTGTGCTTGAGAAGACCTCTCATCGGACACGGGGTTCCGGGCGGGGCAAGGGGAACGACGCAAGACCCATGACGAGTAGCCGCACATACCTGTTTCCCCTGCCCGAGGCGTCCGCGCCCGTCGGCGGGATAAACGTGCTGTTGCAGATCGTGAGCGTGCTGCGCGGCGCCGGCTATGATGCCGCGCCGGTCTATGCCAGCCAGGGCTATGCCTATGATTTCTGGCCCTATGACGGCCCGGCCTATCACGACCCGGCGCTGGCGTCGCTGATCAACCCGTTCGAACGGCGCCTGACGCGGCTGAAAAAGAAATTTTCGGGATGGTCGGCGCGCCTGGGCCACGCGGTCAACGCGCTGCGCCGTCCCCGCCCCGACGACGTGTTCGTTTCGCCCGAATTCTGCCTGACCGAGGTCGCGCGCGTCTATCCCGACAACCGGATTGTGCTGGCGGCGCAGGATGCGCAGGGGCTGGCGCTGGCGCGCCACTGGGATGACGACGGCGCCGCGTTTGGCCGTGTCGCGGCGGGCTTCGCCACGTCCGAGGCCAGCGCCGCGGCATTGAAACACGTCATGGATGCCCCGGCAGAACGGATCACGCTGCATGTCGCGCAGCCCGGCTTGGCCTATGCGCAGGGCAAGAAGCGCCAGATCGCCTTTATGCCGCGCAAGCGGCCCGAAGAGGCGGCGTTCGTCGTTGCGGCCCTGCGGGACCTGCCCGAGCTGCAAGGCTGGGAAATCGTCGAGATGTCGGGCCTTGCGCCCGAGCAACTGGTCGGGATGTTCCGCGACTCGCTGGTGTTCCTGTCGTTCTCGCAACGCGAGGGGTTCGGTCTGCCGCCGGCAGAGGCGATGAAGGCGGGCTGCATCGTGATCGGCTATGCCGGCGTGGGCGGCGAAGAGTATTTCTCCGCCGAGACCGGCATCAAGGTGCCGGATTCGGATTTCCCGGCCCTGATCGAGGCGGTGCGCGCGACCGTGGCCGAATACGACCGCGACCCGGCGCGGCTGGATACGATGCGCAAGACCGCGTCGGACGTCATTTCGCGCCGCTATTCGCGCGAACGCTTCGAGGAAAGCGTTTTGTCCGCATGGCGCGGGATCGAGGCCCGCCTTGGGGCGGCCGCTGGTGGCAACAGGGCGGAGGCGGTCGCATGATCTGACGACACGATACCCCCCCAATCGGGATGCTCTTCCCGAACGTGCAGGTGCTGCACGTTTCGGAAGGTCAGCCCGGCGGATCGAGCGAGGCGTTATGGGCAACGCCTCAGGAATGGATCCGCACTGACCCCCAGTCTGCGCCGTCGCCGGGCCCGTCCCAGCCCGAACGGTGGCGCGAGAACCAGACAAGGACGCGCGTACCCCATGCCCGAAACCTACCTTGGCCAAAAACGTCTTCGCAAATATTACGGCAAGATCCGTGAAGTTCTGGAAATGCCGAACCTCATCGAGGTGCAGAAATCATCCTATGATCTGTTCCTGAATTCCGGCGATCAGCCCGAACCTCAGGACGGCGAAGGCATCAAGGGTGTTTTCCAGTCGGTCTTTCCGATCAAGGATTTCAACGAGACCGCTGTTCTGGAATTCGTCGATTACGAGCTGGAAAAGCCGAAATACGATGTAGACGAGTGTATGCAGCGCGACATGACCTACAGCGCGCCGCTGAAGGTCACGCTGCGGCTGATCGTGTTCGATATCGACGAGGATACCGGCGCGCGGTCGGTCAAGGACATCAAGGAACAGGATGTCTTTATGGGCGACATGCCCCTGATGACACCCAACGGCACCTTTATCGTCAACGGCACCGAACGGGTCATCGTCAGCCAGATGCACCGTTCGCCCGGCGTGTTCTTTGACCACGACAAGGGCAAGACGCATTCGTCAGGCAAGCTGCTGTTCGCCTGCCGGATCATTCCCTATCGCGGTTCGTGGCTGGATTTCGAATTCGACGCCAAGGACATCGTCTTTGCCCGCATCGACCGCCGGCGCAAGCTGCCGGTGACGACGCTTCTCTATGCGCTGGGGCTCGACCAGGAAGGCATCATGGATGCCTATTACGAGACCGTCGGTTACAAGCTGAAGAAAAAGAAGGGCTGGGTCACCCGCTTTTTCCCCGAACGGGTGCGCGGCACGCGGCCGACCTTTGACCTGGTCGATGCCAAGACCGGCGAAGTGATCGCCGAAGCCGGCAAGAAGGTCACCCCGCGCGCGGTCAAGAAACTGATCGACGAGGGCAAGGTAACCGAACTGCTGCTGCCCTTCGAACAGATCGCCGGCAAGTTTGTCGCCCGTGACATCATCAACGAGGAAACCGGCGCGATCTATGTCGAGGCCGGCGACGAGCTGACGATCGAGCGCGACAAGGAAGGCGAAATCATCGGCGGCACGATCATGGAGCTGATCGAGGCCGGCATCACCGAGATCCCGGTGCTGGACATCGACAACATCAATGTCGGTCCCTACATCCGCAACACCATGGCTGCGGACAAGAACATGAACCGCGTTACCGCGCTCATGGACATCTACCGCGTCATGCGCCCGGGCGAGCCGCCGACCGAAGAGGCGGCCTCGGCCCTGTTCGACACGCTGTTCTTCGACTCAGAACGGTATGACCTGTCGGCGGTCGGCCGCGTCAAGATGAACATGCGCCTGAACCTCGACAAGCCCGACACCCAGCGCACGCTGGACCGTGAAGACATCGTCGCCTGCATCAAGGCGCTGGTCGATCTGCGCGACGGCAAGGGCGACATCGACGACATCGACCACCTTGGCAACCGCCGGGTACGTTCGGTGGGCGAACTGATGGAAAACCAGTACCGCGTCGGCCTGCTGCGTATGGAACGCGCGATCAAGGAACGCATGTCCAGCGTCGAGATCGACACGGTGATGCCGCAGGACCTGATCAACGCCAAACCGGCGGCGGCCGCGGTGCGTGAATTCTTCGGCTCCAGCCAGCTGTCGCAGTTCATGGACCAGACCAACCCGCTGTCCGAGGTGACGCACAAACGACGCCTGTCGGCGCTTGGGCCGGGCGGCCTGACGCGCGAACGCGCCGGGTTCGAGGTGCGCGACGTGCACCCCACCCACTATGGTCGGATGTGCCCGATCGAGACGCCGGAAGGGCCGAACATCGGCCTGATCAACAGCCTCGCCACCTTTGCGCGGGTCAACAAGTACGGCTTTATCGAAACGCCTTACCGCAAGGTGAAGGACGGCAAGGTGACCGACGAGGTGATCTATCTGTCGGCCACCGAGGAAATGCGCCACACGGTGGCCCAGGCCAACGCCACGCTCGATGAAGCCGGCAAGTTCGTCAACGACCTGGTCAACACCCGTCAGTCCGGCGAATACATGCTGGCCCCGTCGGAACAGGTCGACCTGATCGACGTGTCGCCCAAGCAGCTGGTCTCGGTCGCGGCGTCGCTTATTCCGTTCCTGGAAAACGACGACGCCAACCGCGCGCTGATGGGCTCGAACATGCAGCGGCAGGCGGTGCCGACGCTGCGCTCCGAGGCGCCGCTGGTGGGCACCGGGATAGAAGGCATTGTTGCCCGCGATTCGGGTGCGTCGGTGCTGGCGCGCCGCGCCGGGGTGATCGACCAGGTCGATGCGCAGCGGATCGTGATCCGCGCCACCGAGGACCTCGAGATCGGCGATCCGGGGGTGGACATCTACCGCATGCGCAAGTTCCAGCGTTCAAACCAGAACACCTGTATCAACCAGCAGCCGCTGGTGAAGGTGGGTCAGACCGTCACCAAGGGCGAGGTCATCGCCGACGGTCCGTCGACCGACCTGGGCGAACTGGCGTTGGGCAAGAACGTGATCGCCGCCTTCATGCCCTGGAACGGCTACAACTTTGAGGACTCGATCCTGATTTCCGAGCGTATCGCGCGTGACGACGTCTTTACCTCGATCCACATCGAGGAATTCGAGGTCGCCGCCCGCGACACCAAGCTGGGGCCGGAAGAGATCACCCGCGACATTCCCAACGTGGGTGAAGAGGCGCTGCGTAACCTCGACGAGGCCGGCATCGTCTATATCGGCGCCGACGTGCAGCCGGGCGACATCCTGGTGGGCAAGATCACCCCCAAGGGCGAAAGCCCGATGACGCCCGAGGAAAAGCTGCTGCGTGCCATCTTTGGCGAAAAGGCCAGCGATGTGCGCGACACCTCGCTGCGGGTCAAGCCGGGCGATTACGGCACCGTTGTCGAGGTTCGCGTGTTCAACCGCCACGGGGTGGAAAAGGACGAGCGCGCGTTGCAGATCGAGCGGGAAGAGGTCGAACGCCTTGCCCGTGACCGCGACGACGAACTGGCGATCCTCGAGCGCAACATTTATGCGCGCCTCAGGGACCTGCTGATCGGCAAGGTGGCGGTCAAGGGGCCCAAGGGCGTCAAGTCCAACTCCGAGATCACCGAGGATCTGCTGGAAACGCTTTCGCGCGGCCAGTGGTGGCAACTCGCGCTCAAGGACGAAGGCGACGCCCAGATCGTCGAGGCGCTCAACTCGCAGTACGAGGCGCAAAAGCGCACGCTCGAGGCGCGTTTCGAGGACAAGGTCGAAAAGGTCCGCCGCGGCGACGACCTGCCCCCGGGGGTGATGAAGATGGTAAAGGTCTTCATCGCGGTCAAGCGCAAGCTGCAGCCGGGCGACAAGATGGCCGGGCGTCACGGCAACAAGGGTGTCGTATCCAGGGTGGTGCCGATGGAGGACATGCCGTTCCTCGCCGATGGCACGCCGGTCGATATCTGCCTCAACCCGCTGGGCGTGCCCAGCCGGATGAACGTCGGCCAGATTCTTGAAACCCATATGGGTTGGGCGGCGCGCGGTCTTGGTCTCAAGATCGACGAGGCGCTGCAGGAGTACCGCCGCTCGGGTGACATGACGCCCGTGCGCGAGGCGATGCGCCTGGCCTATGGCGACGATGTCTATCAAGAGGGCATCAAGGGCATGGACGAGGACACGCTGCTGGAGGCCGCAGGCACCGTCACCCGTGGGGTGCCGATCGCCACGCCGGTCTTTGACGGCGCCAAGGAGGCAGACGTCAACGACGCGCTCAGGCGCGCGGGCTTTGACGAGTCGGGGCAATCGGTACTTTTCGATGGCCGCACCGGCGAGCAGTTCGCCCGCCCGGTTACGGTGGGCGTCAAGTACCTGCTCAAGCTGCACCACCTTGTCGACGACAAGATCCACGCCCGTTCGACCGGCCCCTACAGCCTGGTCACCCAGCAGCCGCTGGGCGGCAAGGCGCAGTTCGGTGGCCAGCGTTTCGGCGAGATGGAGGTCTGGGCGCTCGAAGCATACGGCGCGGCCTACACCCTGCAGGAAATGCTGACGGTGAAATCCGACGACGTCGCCGGGCGAACCAAGGTCTACGAGTCGATCGTCAAGGGCGAGGACAACTTTGAGGCCGGCGTGCCCGAAAGCTTCAACGTGCTGGTCAAGGAAGTGCGTGGCCTCGGCCTGAACATGGAACTCCTGGACGCGGAGGAGGAAGAGTGAAAATGATTGGGCTTGCTCCAGTTGTTGCCGCTGCGTCCTTCGTTTCCGGCTGTGCCGTAACAGTTACGGATTACGATGAGGGGCGCGATTTTCGTTTGTCGCCTGACGGAAAGTTATCTTTAGTGCGCGAATGGGAACCCGCTCCTCATTGGAACCCACGACCTGATCGGAGCACGCCACTGACTGTTGACACGATGCACTTTGTTTCAAACCCAGAGCAGAAGGCGTTGGTTGCAGCGAACGAAATGTGCGGCTTGCCTAAAGGCAGCACGGCCGACAAAACGCAACTCAAACACGCGTTCAATTACTTCGGGCAGAACTATTATGAGTTCAATTGCCCTGAGCCTGGAAAGGACTCCTAATGAACCAGGAACTGATGAACAACCCGTTCAACCCGAACGCGCCGGCCAAGGTGTTCGATGAAATCGGGGTGTCTCTGGCCAGCCCCGAGCGTATTCTCAGCTGGTCTTACGGCGAGATCAAGAAGCCCGAGACCATCAACTATCGTACCTTCAAGCCCGAGCGCGACGGCCTGTTCTGCGCCCGCATCTTTGGGCCGATCAAGGATTACGAATGCCTCTGCGGCAAATACAAGCGGATGAAATACCGCGGTGTCGTGTGCGAGAAATGCGGTGTCGAGGTGACGCTGCAGAAGGTCCGGCGCGAGCGCATGGGCCATATCGAGCTTGCCGCGCCCTGCGCGCATATCTGGTTCCTGAAATCGCTGCCCTCGCGCATTGGCCTGATGCTCGACATGACGCTGCGTGATCTGGAACGCGTGCTCTATTTTGAAAACTACGTGGTCATCGAACCGGGCCTCACCGACCTCACCTACGGTCAGATGCTGACCGAAGAAGAGTTTATGGATGCCCAGGACGCCTATGGCATGGATGCCTTTACCGCCAATATCGGCGCCGAGGCGATCCGCGAGATGCTGGCGAACATCGACCTGGAATCCGAGGCCGAGCGCCTGCGCGCCGACCTGGCCGAGGCCACGGGCGAGCTGAAGCCCAAGAAGATCATCAAGCGGCTGAAGGTTGTCGAAAGCTTCCTTGAAAGCGGCAACCGCCCGGAATGGATGGTGATGACGGTCATTCCTGTCATCCCGCCCGAACTGCGCCCGCTGGTGCCGCTGGATGGCGGCCGGTTCGCCACTTCGGACCTCAACGATCTGTACCGCCGGGTGATCAACCGCAACAACCGTCTCAAGCGGCTGATCGAGCTGCGCGCGCCCGACATCATCGTGCGCAACGAAAAGCGGATGCTGCAGGAATCGGTCGATGCGCTCTTTGACAACGGCCGCCGCGGCCGGGTGATCACCGGGGCCAACAAGCGGCCGCTGAAATCGCTGTCGGACATGCTCAAGGGCAAGCAGGGCCGCTTCCGCCAGAACCTTCTGGGCAAGCGGGTCGACTTTTCGGGCCGTTCGGTCATCGTGACCGGCCCCGAACTCAAACTGCACCAGTGCGGCCTGCCCAAGAAGATGGCGCTCGAACTGTTCAAGCCGTTCATCTATTCTCGGCTCGAGGCCAAGGGCCTGTCGAGCACCGTGAAGCAAGCCAAGAAGCTGGTCGAGAAAGAGCGCCCCGAGGTCTGGGATATCCTGGACGAGGTGATCCGCGAACACCCCGTTATGCTGAACCGGGCACCGACGCTGCACCGTCTGGGCATCCAGGCGTTCGAGCCGGTGCTGGTCGAAGGCAAGGCGATCCAGCTGCACCCGCTGGTCTGTTCGGCCTTCAACGCCGACTTTGACGGCGACCAGATGGCGGTTCACGTTCCGCTCAGCCTCGAAGCCCAGCTAGAGGCGCGGGTGCTGATGATGTCCACCAACAACGTCCTCAGCCCGGCCAACGGCGCGCCCATCATCGTTCCCAGTCAGGACATGGTTCTGGGGCTCTACTATACCTCGATCATGCGCAACGGCATGAAGGGCGAAGGCATGGTCTTTGCCTCGATCGAAGAGGTGCAGCACGCGCTTGACGCGGGCGAGGTGCACCTGCACGCCAAGATCACCGCGCGCGTGCCGCAGGTCGACGACGAGGGCAACACCGTCATCAAGCGTTACGAGACGACGCCGGGCCGCGTGCGCATCGGTGCGCTGCTGCCGATGAACGTCAAGGCGCCCTTTGAACTGGTCAACCGCCTGCTGCGCAAGAAAGAGGTGCAGCAGGTCATCGACACCGTCTACCGCTACTGCGGCCAGAAGGAGAGCGTGATCTTCTGCGATCAGATCATGACCATGGGCTTCCGCGAAGCGTTCCGCGCCGGCATCAGCTTCGGCAAGGACGACATGGTCATCCCCGAGCAGAAATGGGAGATCGTCGAGGCCACCCGCGAACAGGTCAAGGGTTTCGAACAACAGTACATGGACGGCCTGATCACCCAAGGCGAAAAGTACAACAAGGTTGTCGACGCCTGGTCGAAATGCAACGATCAGGTGACCGAGGCGATGATGAACACCATCTCGGCCGAAAAGATCGGTGAAAACGGCGCCGTGATGGAACCCAACAGCGTCTACATGATGGCGCATTCGGGTGCTCGGGGCTCAGTCACACAGATGAAGCAGCTGGGCGGCATGCGCGGCCTGATGGCCAAGCCGAACGGCGACATCATCGAGACGCCGATCATCTCGAACTTCAAGGAAGGTCTGACCGTGCTGGAGTACTTCAACTCCACCCACGGGGCGCGGAAGGGTCTTTCGGACACCGCGCTCAAGACCGCGAACTCGGGTTACCTGACCCGTCGCCTGGTGGACGTGGCGCAGGACTGCATCGTGCGTGAGCACGATTGCGGCACTGACCGCGCGATCACCGCCGAGCCCGCCGTCAACGACGGCGAGGTCGTGGCGACCCTGGCCGAACGTGTCCTGGGCCGTGTCGCGGCCGAGGATATCGTTGATCCGGCCACGGGCGAGGTGCTGGTCACCGCCGGTGAGCTGATCGACGAACGCACGGCCGATATCATCGACGTGGCCGCGGTTCAGACCGCGCGCATCCGCAGCCCGCTGACCTGCGAGGCCGAGGATGGGGTCTGTGCCATGTGCTATGGCCGCGACCTGGCGCGCGGCACGATGGTCAATATCGGCGAGGCCGTGGGCATCATCGCGGCGCAGTCCATCGGCGAGCCGGGCACACAGCTGACGATGCGGACCTTCCACATCGGCGGCGTTGCACAGGGTGGTCAGCAGTCCTTCCTCGAAGCCAGCCAGGAAGGCACGATCGTCTTCGAGGGTGAGCAGACGCTGGAGAACTCCTCTGGCGAAACCCTGGTCATGGGCCGGAACATGAAACTGTCGATTGCCGGTGAGAACGGGGCGGAACTGGCCAGCCACAAGGTGGGTTACGGCACCAAGCTGTTCGTCAAGGCCGGTGACAAGGTCAAGCGCGGCGACAAGCTGTTCGAATGGGATCCCTACACCCTGCCGATCCTGGCCGAAAAGGGCGGTACGGCGAAGTTCGTCGATCTGGCCACCGGCGTTTCGGTGCGCGACGTGACCGACGATGCCACCGGCATGACCCAGAAGATCGTGACCGACTGGCGCGCCGCGCCCAAGGGGAACGAGCTCAAGCCTGAGATCCTGATCCTCGACGCCGATGGCGAGCCGGTGCGCAACGATGCCGGTAACCCGGTGACCTATCCGATGTCGGTCGACGCGATCCTGTCGATCGAGGAAGGTCAGGAGGTCGCAGCCGGCGACGTGGTCGCGCGCATTCCGCGTGAGGGTGCCAAGACCAAGGACATCACCGGTGGTCTGCCGCGTGTGGCCGAACTGTTCGAGGCGCGCCGTCCCAAGGACCACGCGATCATCGCCGAGATCGACGGTTACGTGCGTTACGGGCGCGACTACAAGAACAAGCGTCGCATCACCATCGAGCCCGCCGACGACACGTTGGAGCCGGTCGAATACATGGTGCCCAAGGGCAAGCACATCCCGGTTCAGGAAGGGGATTATGTGCAAAAGGGCGACTATATCATGGACGGCAACCCCGCGCCGCACGACATCCTGGCGATCATGGGGGTCGAGGCGCTGGCCGAATACATGATCGACGAGGTGCAGGAGGTCTATCGCCTGCAGGGCGTGAAGATCAACGACAAGCACATCGAGGTTATCGTTCGCCAGATGCTGCAGAAATGGGAGATCCTCGATAGTGGGGATACCACGCTGCTGAAGGGCGAACATGTCGACAAGATCGAGCTGCAAGAGGCCAACGAAAAGGCCGCTGCCCGCGGCAAGCGTCCGGCGCAGGGTCAGCCGATCCTGCTGGGCATCACCAAGGCCAGCCTGCAGACACGTTCGTTCATCTCGGCCGCGTCCTTCCAGGAAACCACGCGCGTGCTGACCGAGGCTGCGGTGCAGGGCAAGCGTGACAAGCTGGTCGGCCTCAAGGAAAACGTGATCGTCGGCCGTCTTATCCCGGCCGGTACCGGCGGGGCGACGATGAAGGTCCGCCAGATCGCGCAGACCCGCGACAACGTGGTCATTGAGGCCCGCCGCGAAGAGGCCGAAGCCGCCGCAGCACTTGCGGCGCCGGAAGAGCCGACAATCGACGACGTGGTCGGCGGGGACGAGTTCGACAACCTGATCGACACCCAGGAAAGCCGCGACGAGTAAGGCACGCTTTCAAGAAAAGACAGGGAAAGGCCCCGCCATCCGGCGGGGCCTTTTTTGCATGCTCCCTGTCGTTGTTGCGGCAACATATGGTAGTGGCTTGCCGACTAGCCACCGGAAATGGTACATATCGGCACCGCGTCAACTTCTTATGGAACAGGAGGAGGTTCCGATGCTTGGTTTCTTGTCGCGCCCTATGGTCCGCCTTGTTGACCGTTATCTTCCCGACCCGTTCGTGTTTGTGCTGGTTCTTACCCTTGTCGCCGGCCTTGCCGCCGTGCTGACCCAGGGGAGCGGCCCGCTTGAAGTCGTCACCATGTGGGGCGATGGCTTCTGGTCGCTGCTGTCCTTTTCGATGCAGATGCTGCTGGTGCTGGTCACGGGCTACATGATGGCCTCGACGCCGCTGGTGCGCCGCGGTCTTTCGGCCCTTGCCGGAATGGCGGGAAGCCCGGGCGGCGCAATCCTGCTGGTCAGCGTTGTCTCGCTTGCCGCGTCTTGGATCAACTGGGGTTTCGGCCTCGTCGTGGGCGCACTCTTTGCCCGTGAGCTGGCGCGCACCATTCGTGTCGATTATCGCCTGCTGGTGGCCTCGGCCTATTCGGGCTTCATCGTCTGGCATGGCGGGCTCGCCGGGTCTATCCCGCTTTCCATTGCGACCGAGGGGCACCCGTTCGTCGATGTAACCGGCATCGTGCCCACATCGCAGACGATCTTTTCGTTCTATAACCTCGCCATTGTCGTGGCACTCTTTATCGTCGTGCCGTTCGTGAACCGCGCGATGATGCCGAGCGAAAAAGATACGGTTCTTGTCGATCCCGCACTTCTGGCCAGGGACGACGATACGAAACCCCAATCCACCACCCCCGCCGAAAAGATGGAAAACAGCTATGTGCTGTCCATCCTCCTGGGGGTTGCAGGCCTTGTCTGGCTGATCCAGCATTTCGCCTCTGGCAGCGGCCTGTCGCTCAACGTCATCAACTTCCTGTTCCTGACGCTGGCGATCCTGCTGCACGGCAGCCCGCGAAACCTGCTCAACGCCCTCAACGAAGCGGTCAAGGGCGGCGCGGGGATCGTGATCCAGTTCCCCTTCTACGCGGGCATCATGGCGATCATGGTGAAATCGGGCCTTGCCGCCAGCATCTCCGAAGGGCTGGTTGGGCTGGCTTCATCCTACTCGCTGCCGTTCTGGACCTTCATCTCGGCCGGGATCGTCAACTTCTTCGTGCCTTCGGGTGGTGGTCAGTGGGCCGTGCAGGCCCCGGTGATCCTGCCCGCGGCAGAGGCTCTTGGCGCCGATCTCGCCCGCGCCTCCATGGCCGTCGCCTGGGGGGATGCCTGGACCAACATGGTACAGCCGTTCTGGGCGCTGCCGATCCTTGGCATTGCCGGCCTGCGGGCCAAGGACATCATGGGCTTTTGCATGGTGCACCTGATCCTGTCGGGCATCATCATCTCGATCGGCCTGACGTTCCTCTGACCGATTGCCTGGCTCGCACCCGCGGGCGCAGGAAAGCAAGAAAAAAGGCCCCGGTGACAAGCTGTCGCCGGGGCCGTTGTCATTTACCGGGAACCGGCCGAAAGCCTGTCAGCCTCACCCGCCCTGTCACCCCCAGGTCGGGTGGAACCGTCCGGCGGGCGACAGGGTGAATATCTCGGCGCCGTCCGCCGTTACCCCGATGGAATGCTCGAACTGCGCCGAAAGCGACTTGTCGCGGGTCACGGCGGTCCATTCATCGGCCAGCACCTTGGTTTCGGGGCGGCCAAGATTGACCATCGGCTCGATGGTAAAGAACATCCCTTCTTCCAGCACCGGGCCGGTGCCGGGGCGGCCATAATGCAGCACGTTGGGCGGTGCGTGAAAGACCCGCCCCAGCCCGTGACCGCAGAAATCGCGCACCACGCTCATCTTCTGTTCTTCGACATAGGTCTGGATGGCATGGCCGATATCGCCGAAAGTGTTGCCGGGACGAACCGCCTCGATCCCCTTCATCAGGCTGTCATGGGTCACCTGCATAAGCCTGACTGCATAGGGTTTGGGCGTGCCGGCCACGTACATCCGGCTGGTGTCGCCATACCAGCCATCGACGATCACGGTGACGTCGATGTTCAGGATGTCGCCGTCTTTCAGCGTGTCATCCGTGCGTGGGTGTGTATCGTTCTTCCATTTGGGAAGCTTGCTGCCGGGGATGCCGTGGCAGACGACATGGTTGACGCTGATACAGCTGGCGTGGCGATAGCCCTTATAGCCGATGGTGGCCGACTTTGCGCCAGCGTCGTTGACCATTTCCTCGATGATACGGTCAAGCTCTCCGGTGGTCTGGCCGGGGTGAATATGTTCGGCCATCGCATCGAGGATGCGCGCCGCCAGTTCCCCGGCCTTGTGCATGCCGGCAAAATCTTCTGTCTCGTGGATGCGGATACCGTCTCGTGTCTGACGTCCGCGGTGCTGCTCGTTCACGTCGCGCCCCAATAGCCGTTTCATCCCCCCTATTTAGGGAGAAACCGGCCTGAGGGCCAGAGGCGAGCGTCTATTCCAGTGGCAATCCGGCCCCGAGCGTGGCCCCCTGCGGTGCAATCCGGGTGCCGTAGGCCAATACCTCGACCCCGGCGGCGCGGGCGTCGGTGAATGCCTTTGCATACGCGGGGTCGATATCGGCGGCGACGGTCACCGATTGCGCATCGGTGCGCCCGACAAGATACAGAAGCACCGCCCGGTGCCCCTGTTGTGCCATCCGCGCCAGCGCGCCCAGGTGTCGCGCGCCGCGCGCGGTCACGCTGTCGGGAAACTCCGCCAGGCCGGGGGTGCGCGACAGCGTGACCGATTTCACCTCCAGATAGACATCGGGCAGCCCGGCGTGGCGCAGCAGAAAGTCGATGCGGCTTTTCCCGTCATAGCGTTGCTCCGGCAGGATGGTGTCATAGGCGGCGAATTCCGCGATCTCGCCGGCGATGAGCGCCTCTTTCACCAAACGGTTGGCGAGGCCCGTATCGACAGAGGTGAAATCGCCGCTTTCATGCTCGACCAGCCGCCAGCGCCATTTCAGCTTTTTGCGCGGGTCGGTGTTGGGCTCGACCCAGATACGGGTGCCGGGCGTCGCCAGCCCCATCATCGAGCCGGGGTTCGGGCAGTGCGCCACCGCCTCTGTTCCGTCGGGCAGTTGGATGTCGGCCAGGAAGCGTTTGTAGCGACGGATTAGGATGGCAGGTTCGAGCGGGGTTTGAAAGCGCATGAAACCCGGCCTATACCGACAGGGAGACCCGTTCAAGAAAGCCCGCACATGTCAAACCCCACCGCCGCCATGCTTGTCATCGGGGACGAAATCCTTTCCGGCCGAACCCGCGATTCCAACCTGCATTACCTGGCCAAGGCGCTGACCGGTCACGGCATCAACCTGCGCGAGGCCCGCGTTATTGCGGATGATCCCGACGCGATCGTCAACGCGGTGAGAGAGCTATCCGCCACCTATACCCATGTCTTTACCTCTGGCGGGATCGGCCCCACCCATGACGACATCACCGCCGATAACGTGGCGCGCGCCCTGGGCGCACCTATCGGCGTGCGCGATGATGCGCGCGCATTGCTCGAGGCCCATTATGCCCGCACCGGGCAGAAACTGAACGAAGCCCGCCTGCGCATGGCGCGCATTCCCGATGGGGCGGAACTGATCGACAACCCGATCAGCATCGCCCCCGGCTTCAGCCTGAAGAACGTGCATGTCATGGCCGGGGTGCCGGCGATCTTCGAGGCGATGCTGCAGGGCCTGCTGCCACGCCTGACGGGCGGCGCGCCGGTGCTGTCGCAATCCCTGACGGTGATGCGCCCCGAGGGTGATGTCGCCGCCCCGCTGCGCGACCTTGCGGCGCGTTATCCAGACCTGTCGATGGGGTCATACCCGTTTCAACGCGAGGGCGCATTTGGCACCCAACTGGTGATCCGCGGCAGCGATGCCGCCCGGCTGGACACGGCGATGGCCGAATTGAAGGACCTTGTTTCAGAATGACCCACGACATCACGATGCTCTATGACGCAATAGATGCCACCTGGGCACCCGCTTCGATGACACGGGTTGGCCCATGGACAATCCGCGAGGGGCGGGACGGGGGCAGTCGTGTTTCCGCGGCCACTGCCGCCGGCCCGGTGACAGAGGCTGACCTGCCGCAGGCCGAGGCGGCGATGCGCGGGCTGGGGCAGACGCCGCTGTTCATGATCCGGCAGGGTGACGCGGCGCTTGACGCGATGCTGGCGGAGCAGGGCTATGACCTGGTCGATCCGGTCAATCTCCGCCTGGGGCCGCTGCGCCCGCTGATGGAAGAGCCGATACCTCTGGCGCGGGTCTTTGCCGGGTGGGAGCCGTTGGCGATCCAGCGCGAGATCTGGGCGGCAGGCGGTATCGGGCCGGAACGGCTGGCCGTGATGGAACGGGTCGAGGTGCCGAAAAAATCGATGCTGGGCCGGGACGGGAATGCCCCGGCCGCCACCGCCTTTGTCGCGCTGCACAAAGGCGTTGCGATGATGCACGCGGTGGAAGTGGCGGTGAATTGCCGCCGCCGGGGGATGGCGGCGCTGATGTGCCGGCAGGCGGCGTTCTGGGCCGCCGAACGGGGCGGCACCCACTTGGCCGCGCTTTGTACGCAGGCGAATGAAGGGTCCAACGCGCTCTGCTCTTCCCTCGGGCTGGAGGTTGTGGGACAGTACCACTACCGCAAAGCCACGGAGGAAAACGCCAGATGACCCCAGCCCCCCAGCCCACCGCCCTAAACCTGCCTGCACTCGATCCGCTGCCGCCGGAGATGCAGAAATATTTCGATCTGTGCGACGAAAAGCTGGGGATGGTACCCAACGTGCTGCGGGCCTATGCCTTTGATCAGGCCAAGTTGGACGCCTTCACGGCGATGTACAACGACCTGATGCTGGGTGAAAGCGGGTTGTCCAAGCTGGAACGCGAGATGATCGCGGTGATGGTCTCGTCGATCAACCGCTGCTGGTATTGCCAGGTCGCCCATGGTGCCGCCGTGCGTCAGTTGTCGGGCAAGCCCGAACTGGGCGAGGCGATGGTGATGAACTGGCGCATGGCCGATCTGGACGCCCGCCAGCATGCAATGTTGGTCTTTGCCGAAAAGGTGGTCAAGGCCAGCGCCGAGGTGGAAGAGGCCGACCGCCAGGCGCTGCGCGACGCCGGTTTCACTGACCGTGACATCTGGGACATTGCGAGCGTCGTGGGATTCTTTTCGATGTCCAACCGGATGGCCAGCGCCACGGGCATGCGCCCGAACCCCGAATACCACGCTCAGGCGCGTTGAATCGGTGTCGGGGGGGCTGCGCGCGCTCTGCCTGCCTGTGGCCGTGCTGGCGGCATTCGCCGTGCCGGTGCGCGCGCTGGAACTGAACCTGCCCGGCGAGGCCGAACTCACCCGCGAAGAGATGCAGCCCGCCGACACCTATTTCCTGCCGGTGGGTCCATTTGCCGACGGCGTTCTGCCCGTGCAGGAGATCGAGGGCCAGATCACCCGGCAAGCGTGGCGCATCGTGAACGGTGAGGTCACGACGTTGCAACTGATCGCGCCTCTGCGCGAACAGCTTGCGGCGGCGGGCTATGACATCGTTTTTGACTGCGTGGCCGATCAATGCGGCGGCTTCGACTTTCGGTTCAGCACCGAGGTTCTGCCGGCGCCCGACATGCTGGTCGATCTGTTCGATTTCCGTTTTCTGGCGGCGCAGAGGCGCAACGGCAACGGCGCCGAATTCATTTCCTGCCTGGTCAGCGTGAGCGGCGGCGCCGGCTATGTCCAGCTGGTCGCCGCGGGGGCACAGACGGTGCCGGTTGTCGCCGCCACACCGGTCGCACCGCCCCCGCCAGGCGTGCCGGCAAGCGCGGTCGTGGCGCAGCTGGTTTCGCAAGGGCATGTCGTCCTGGGCGACCTGGATTTCGCCAGTGGCGCGGCGGCGCTGGGCCAGGGGCCTTATGTCTCACTTTCGGCGCTGGCGGCGTATCTTGCCGGGGGTGACACCCGCCGGATTGCGCTGGTCGGCCACACCGACGCGGTGGGCGGGCTGGACACCAACATGGCCCTGTCGCGCGAACGCGCAAGCGCCGTTCTGGAACGGTTGGTTCAGACGTATGGAGCCGATCGTGCGCAGATGGAGGCACACGGCGCGGGCTACCTGGCCCCCGTCGCCCCCAACACCACCCCGGCGGGGCGTGAGGCCAACCGCCGGGTCGAGGCAGTTCTGCTCAGCGGCGGCGGCGGATGACCGCAACCGGGAAACTGCGCCTGCTGGCCTGCCAGATCGACGTGCCCGCCATGACCTGCACCGCCGACCGCGACGCGCACCTGACGCGCACAACGCGGTTGGTGTCCGATGAGCTGGCCCGCGCGCCGGCCGACCTGGTGGTGCTGCCTGAGCTTTCCAGCATCGACTACGGCAGCGGGGCCTTTGCCCATCTCGATGCGCTGGCTGAACCCCTGAACGGGCCGTCGCTGGCGGCCTGGTCGGCGGTGGCGCGGACGCATGGGGTGCATGTGGTCTTTGGCTTTGCCCGGGCCGAAGGCGGGCGGCGTTTCATCAGCACCGCCGTGGCGGGACCGGATGGCGATTGCATCGGCGTTTATGACAAGCTGCACCTGTGCCAGTACGGCGCGGGGGTGGAAAAGGACTACTTTGCCGCTGGCGACCACCTGCTGACATTCGACGTAGCCGGGATCACCTGCGCGCCGATCATCTGCTACGACATCCGCATCCCTGAGTTGTCGCGCAGCCTGGCGTTGCGCCACCGGGTCGGGCTGATCCTGCATTGTGGCGCCTATTTCCGCGATGAGAGCTTTGCCACCTGGCATGATTTCATCACCGCGCGGGCGCTGGAGAACCAGTTATTCCTGCTCAGCCTCAACCGCGCCGGGCGCGACTATGGCGGATCGGCCTTTTGCCGGCCATGGATGGACGAAACCCGCCCGATGGAGCGGTTCGACGCCAGCCGCGAGGAACTGCGCCGGTTCGAGGTCTCGACCGATGAGATTCTCGCGGCGCGGGAAAGCTACAGCTTTCTGGCCGACCGGCTGCCCGACTACGACGCGTTGCCCTGCGACTGACGGTTGCGCGGCGGGATGACCTGCTGCACCATCCCCGCCAGCAGCAGGTAGAGGCTGGTTGCCACCAGCCCCCAATGCGCCCAGCTTTCGGGGTGGAAATCGACCCAGGCCGCCCAGCCGGCAAAGAACGTCCAGGCCATCGCCACAGGCAGCGACAACAGCCGCCAGCGCACCGTGCGCGCAGGGTGGATGAACTTGAGAGGCAGGAACATCGCCACCGCCATCGCCACCACCAGGATCAGGATCAGCCAAAAGCTGGGTTCGACCGCGAATAGCACCAGCACCAGCATGTTCCAGCAGCCGGGAAACCCGTGGAACGAGTTATCTTCGGTCTTCATCCGGTCGTCGGCGAAATAGACGGCGCTGGCATAGGTGATGACGATGATCGCGAACCAGCCGGTCCAGCCCGGCAACAGGCCCGACTTGAACAGCGCAAAAGCGGGGATGAAGACATAGGTCAGATAGTCGATGATCAGGTCGAGCAGAACGCCATCGATACGTGGGGCGTATTTCTTGACGTGATAGTGGCGCGCCAGCGGCCCGTCGATGCCGTCGACGGCAAACGCCACCACCAGCCACAGGAACATCAGGCTCCATTTCCCGTCGACAGCCGCCAGCATGGCCAGCATGGCCAGCACTGCCCCGGTGGCGGTGAAAAGGTGAACCAGCAAAGCCTTGGTCTGAGATGTCATGCTTTTGTCATGGCCGAATTCCCGGCACGGTTCAATCATGCTTTGGGGTGGGCGCGGCGATAGACCTCCATCAGGTGCACGGTATCGACAGCGGTATAGGCCTGCGTCGTCGACAGCGAGGCATGACCAAGCAGTTCCTGGATGGCGCGCAGGTCGCCGCCTGCATTCAGCAGGTGGGTGGCAAAGCTGTGGCGCATGGCGTGCGGAGTCACGCTGGCGGGCAGGCCCAGCCGGGTGCGTACCCCCGCCACCAGTTTCTGCACCGCGCGGGGGCCCAGCGCGCCACCGCGCACCCCGCGAAAGAGCGGCATCTGCGCGTCGTGCTCATATGGGCAGAGCCGGGCATATTCCGCCACCGCCGCGCGGGCCGGGGCGATCACCGGCACGATGCGTTCCTTGCCGCCCTTGCCGGTGATGCGCAGCACCTCGCCCAGCGGCAATTCGGCGCCGGTCAGGGACAGCGCCTCGGAAATTCGCAGACCGCAGCCATAAAGCAGCGTCACCACCGCCGCATCGCGGGCGGCGACCCAGGGGGTCTGGGATTCCAGTTCGCAATTATCGATCAGGTCGCGCGCCGCATCGACCGACAGCGGCCTTGGCAGCTTGCGTTCGAACCGGGGCGTGCGGGTGGCCAGAACGGCGGTGGCGTCAAAGCTCTGGCGCCGTGACAGCCAGCGATAAAAGCTTTTGACCGCCGACAGCCGCCGCGCCAGCGACCGTGCGCCCAGCCCCTCGGACCGGCAGGCGGCCATCCATGCGCGCATCTCGGGCACGCCGACGGTGGCGAGGCGGGTAAGGCCCTGTTCCTCGCCCCGGTGGCGGGTCATGAAGGCCAGGAAATGCGTCAGGTCGTGGCTGTAGGCCGCGATGGTGTTGGCCGAGGCGCCCTTCATGGCCTTTTGCGCGCTCAGCCAGTCCTGCAGCGCGGTTTGCGCTGCCGGCGAGATCATGACAACCAGCGCCGCATGGCCCGTTCAAAGACGCCCGCGAAAAAGGCCAGCAGGTCGGTGCCCTGTTGCGGGCTGAACTGGTGCGGATCCTCCGCCCCCATCGCCAGCATCCCGGGCAGGCGGCCGGGTCCGAAATCCAGCAGCAGGCAGGCCTCTGACCGGATATGCTGGGCCGCCGGGCCATAGATGCGCGCATCGCCCTCGGCCAGTTGGCGCAACGTGACCTGGCGCGCGCCGCCGCGCTGGCCCTGCGCCAGGTAGTCGTTCACGAAACCCGGCCCGGCAATGCCGAGCACGTCATCCAGCCGCTGCACCGCCGGCTCGTCGCCGTCCTGTGCCGATTCCAGCACCAGCCGCACGCTGTCCACGCGCAGGATATCGGCCACCTCGCCGCCCAGGTCGCGCAGGAACTGCTCGAACTCGACCGGGTCGAGCATGCGCAGGATCGCCCGATGCACCTGATTGGTGCCGGCAAGGTTTTCATAGGCCGCCGCGATGACGCTGCGGTGGGTATCTTCCAGCCGGGCAAGCCGCGCCTCCAGCCGTTCCATGGCGATGCCGCGCAGATCGACGATGTTGCCGCCCTTCGCCCGGTCGTTGGCAGCGATGAGCGCGCGCATCAGGTCGCGGTCTTCGAGAATCACGTCGGGCTGCGCGATGATCTTTTCACGCAGATTGTCGGTCATGGCCGGACGGCTGCTCATTCTTGCCTCGTGCTCTTTGTTTCTTTGCTTTTCCATCACTCTAGCAGAAGGTGCCCGGTTTTGCCGCAAAAATTTGCCCTAGAAGAAAGACGAGGGCGCCCCTGCGCCCCCGCCGGTGGTCAGAGGATTTTCTGCCCGGTCTTTTCCCAATCCTTCAGGAACGCCTCCAGCCCCTTGTCGGTCAGCGGGTGCTGGGCCATCTTGCGGATCACCTCGGGCGGGGCGGTCATGATGTCGGAACCGATGCGCGCGGCCTCGAAGGCGTGGTTCACGGTGCGGATCGAGGCGGCCAGGATTTCGGTTTCGAAATCGTAGTTGTCATAGATCTGGCGGATATCGGCGATCAGTTGCATCCCGTCCAGGTTGATGTCGTCCAGCCGGCCGATGAACGGGCTGATAAAGCTCGCCCCCGCCTTGGCCGCCAGCAGCGCCTGGTTGGCCGAAAAGCACAGCGTGACGTTGACGGTATGGCCCTCGGACGAAAGCTGCCGACAGGCCTTGAGCCCGTCCCAGGTCAGCGGCACCTTGACGGCGATGTTGGGTGCGATCTGGGCCAGCTTGCGACCCTCGGCCACCATCGCGTCGGCCTCCAGCGCGACCACCTCGGCGCTGACGGGGCCTTCGATCATCTCGGCGATCTCTTTCGTCACCTCGGTGATGTCGCGTCCCGATTTCATGATAAGCGACGGGTTCGTCGTTACTCCGTCGACCATGCCGAGGTCGTTCAGCTCGGCGATGGCAGCTACATCGGCGGTATCTACGAAAAACTTCATGGCATGGCCTCTCTGGCGTCTTGGGGTTTTTGCGCTTTGCGTTTACCTCATGGTGAACCCCGCCGAAACCCTTGAAAGGAGGGCTGCTTGGCCAATGCTCCGGGATTTTTCGCCGAAGGCGAGCTTGTCGGCGTCCTGACGGCGCAGCCGATCAACCGGGTGCTGGATTACCGCGCGCCCGAAGGCGGCTGCCTGGCCGGCGCCTTTGTCGAGGTGCCGCTGGGCCCGCGCAAGGTGCTGGGCGTGGTCTGGGGGCCGGGGAAGGGCGATTTCGACATCTCGAAGATCCGCCCGGTGATCCGGGTGCTGGACCTGGCGCCGATGCGCGAAGAGATGCAGGCCTTTCTGACCCGCGCGGGCGACTATACGCTGACGCCCATGTCGGCGATGCTGCGATTGGCCACCCGCGCGCCGGGGCTGGCCGACCCGCCATCCATGCGCAAGGTCTACCGCCCCGGCGATGATGCGCCGGATCGCATGACCGACGCCCGCCGCAGGGTGATGGAGGCGGCGGCGCGCTATGGCGGGCTGGGCGTCACCCTGCGCGAGCTGAGCGACGAGGCCGGGGTTTCGCCCTCGGTCGTCAAGGGGCTGGCCCAACACGGCGCCCTGCAAGAGGAAGACACCCCGCGCGACACCCCCTATCCGCGCCTCGACCCCGACCGCGCCGGCGTGGCGCTGACGGATGAACAGCGCGTCGCGGCGGATGCCTTGCGCGCGGCGGTGCGGACGGGCGGCTATGGCACCACGCTTTTGCGTGGCGTTACCGGATCAGGCAAGACCGAGGTCTATCTGGAGGCCGTGGCCGAAACCCTGGCGCGCGGGCGGCAGGCGCTGGTGCTGCTGCCCGAAATCGCGCTGACGGCCGAATTCCTGGCCCGGATCGAGGCGCGGTTCGGCGTGCGCACCCCCGAATGGCATTCCGGCGTCACCATGACCGAGCGTCGGCGGATCTGGAAGATGGCCGGGCAAGGCGGCTGCCAGGTGGTTGTCGGCGCGCGGTCGGCCCTGTTCCTGCCGTTCCGCGACCTTGGCCTGATCGTCGTGGATGAAGAGCACGACAATTCCTACAAGCAGGAGGAGGGCGTGCTGTACAACGCCCGCGACATGGCGGTGCTGCGCGCCAGCCTGTGCGGCGCGCAGGTGGTGCTGGCCTCGGCCACGCCCAGCCTGGAAAGCTGGGCCAACGCCGAGGCGGGGAAATACACCCGGCTGGACCTGTCAGCCCGTGTGGGCGCGGCGGTGCTGCCCGAGATGCGCGCCATCGACCTGCGGGCCGAAAAGCTGCCGGCGGGCAGGTGGATTTCGCCCAGCCTGCAACAGGCGGTGCAGGCGCGGCTGGCGGCGGGTGAGCAGGCGCTCTTGTTCCTCAATCGCCGGGGCTATGCGCCGGTCACCGTCTGCCGCGCCTGCGGGCATCAGATCGGCTGTGCGCACTGCGACGCGCGGATGGTCGAGCATCGGTTCCTGGGCCGGCTGATGTGCCACCAGTGCGGCGAGACCGCGCCGATGCCGCCGGCCTGTCCCGCCTGCGGGGTCGAGGGGCGGCTGGCGGCGGTGGGGCCCGGTGTCGAACGGCTGGCTGACGAGGCGGCAGAGCTGTTCCCCGATGCGCGGATTGCAACGCTGTCATCCGACCTGTTCGGGTCCGCCCGGGCGCTGAAGGAACAGATTGCCGACATCGCGGCGGGTGGCGCCGACATCATCATCGGCACCCAGCTGGTGGCCAAGGGGCACAACTTTCCCAACCTCACCCTGGTGGGGGTGATCGACGCCGATCTGGGGTTGCAGGGGTCCGACCTGCGCGCCGCCGAGCGCAGCTTTCAACTGATCCGGCAGGTTGCGGGCCGGGCCGGGCGGGGCGACAGGCCCGGCACGGCGCTGGTGCAGACCCACCAGCCCGAACACCCTGTTATCCGCGCGATCCTGTCGGGCGACGAGGAAGGGTTCTGGCGGGCCGAGGCCGGGGAACGCCGCCAGGCCGGCGTGCCCCCCTTCGGGCGCATGGCGGGGATCATCCTGTCCTCGACCGATCTGCAGGAGGCCTTTGATATCGGCAACCAGCTGGCGCGCAATGCCGGGCCGCTGACGGCCGTCGGCGCGCAGGTCTTCGGCCCCGCCCCGGCCCCCATCGCGCGGGTCCGCGGCCGCCACCGCGTGCGCCTGCTGGTCAAGGCGCCCAAGGGGGTGGCGCTGCAGGGTCCGATTTCCGAATGGATCGCGCCGGTGCGCGGCTCGCCCCGGTTCCGCCTGAGCGTCGATATCGACCCGCAAAGCTTTTTCTAGGCGGCAGGGTGTCCGGGCCTGTTTCGGGGTGCAGGTATTCGGGTGCGGGCGCGCACATGCAAACCCCTCGCCAAGCCCGGCGGATCGGCGTAAAGCGAAAACATGACACGCACATTGCCCCTGGCTGAGGCGCGCCACCTGCCGCGCTGGCGCCGCCCCATGGTGCTGCTGTTCCTTATGGCGGCGGCGATGCCGGTGGCCTTTGCCACATGGTCGGCCCTGCTCAACAACTTCGTGATCGATGTGGCGGGGTTCGATGGCTCGGATATCGGCTGGCTGCATACCGTGCGCGAAATCCCCGGTTTCCTGGCCATCGGCGTGATCGCGATCATCATCTTCGTGCGCGAACAGGTGCTGGGGCTCGTCTCGCTGACGCTGTTGGGGGTGGCCACGGCGATGACCGCCTGGTTTCCCACCCTGGGCGGTATCCTGACCATCACCATGCTCAGCTCGATCGGATTTCACTATTACGAAACGGTCAACCAGTCGCTGCAACTGCAATGGCTGAACAAGCTGCGTGCGCCCAAGATACTGGGTTGGCTGTTGGCGGCGGGGTCGGCGGCGACGCTGGTGGCCTATGGCCTGATCGTCGCGCTGTGGGAGCCACTGAACCTGACCTACAACATCGTCTACATGCTGGCGGGCGGGTTCACTGCGGCGGTGGCGCTGTTCTGCCTGATCGCTTATCCACAGTTCGAGGCGCCCAACCCGCAGGTCAAGCGGATGGTGCTGCGGCGGCGGTACTGGCTTTACTACCTGTTGCAGTTCATGGCCGGGGCGCGGCGGCAGATATTCGTCGTCTTCGCCGGGTTCATGATGGTCGAAAAGTTCGGATTTGCGGTGCACGAGGTCACGGCGCTGTTCCTGATCAACCTTGTTGCCAACATGATCTTTGCCCCGATGATGGGGCAGGCGGTCTATCGTTACGGCGAACGGGCGACGCTGCTTTTCGAATATGCCGGGCTGGTGATCGTCTTTCTGGCCTATGGCGGCATCTACTATTTCGGCTGGGGCGTGGTGCTGGCGGCGGGGCTATATGTGATCGACCACTTGTTCTTTGCCCTGGCGCTGGCGCTGAAGACCTATTTTCAAAAGATCGCCGATCCCGGCGACATCGCGCCCACCGCCGCCGTGGCCTTTACCATCAACCATATTGCAGCGGTGTTCCTGCCCGCCGGGTTGGGCTATCTGTGGCTGATCTCGCCGGGGGCGGTGTTCCTGCTGGCTGCGGGGATGGCGGGCACCTCGCTGTCGCTGGCGATGCTCATCCCGCGCCACCCGGAGCCCGGGCACGAGACAATCCTGACTCGCACGGCCCCCGCCCCGGCCGAATGACCTGAACGAAAGCCATAACATGCCGACCTTTACCGCATTGACGACCCTTGCCGGACAGGACGCCGCCGAACGGCTGGCCGAAGCGCTGGAGAACCTGACGCCCGAGCCCACCGGCGTCGGCAGCTTCGAGATCGAGGACGGCTCGGGTCTGTGGGAGGTTGGCGCCTATTTCGAGGCAAAACCTGACCGGGCAGGGCTGGCGCTGTTGGCGGCGATGCACGGTGCGGCCGATTTTGTGGTGTCGGAGCTGCCCGAAACCGATTGGGTCGCCAAGGTGCGGCGCGAACTGACGCCGGTCGAGGCGGGGCGTTTCTTTGTCTATGGCAGTCACGACGCCGACAAGGTGCCCGCAGATGCGGTTGCGCTGCTGATCGAGGCGTCGATGGCATTCGGCACCGGCCATCACGGCACCACACAGGGCTGTCTGCAGGCGCTTGACGGGCTGATCACGGATGGGCTGTTGGCCCGCAGCGTGCTTGACCTGGGGTGCGGTACGGCGGTGCTGGCGATGGCGGCGGCGCGTGCGTGGCCCGATGCAACGGTTCTGGCCAGCGATATCGACCTGGTTGCGGTCGAGGTGGCACAGGCCAACACGAAAGCGAACGGACTGAGCGGCCGGGTGAGATGTGTCGAGGCCGAAGGGATGGATCACCCAGCGCTGGCCGCCGCCGCGCCCTTTGATCTGGTCCTTGCGAATATCCTCAAGGGGCCGCTGATCATGCTTGCTCCGGCGGTCATGGATTCGCTCGAATCGGGCGGATTTGTGATTCTGTCCGGCATCCTGAATACCCAGGCGGACGAGGTGATCGACCGTTATTGCGGTTTGGGAAACAGTCTTTGCGACCGGCTGGTGATTGGTGATTGGACGACCTTGATTCTCCGGAAAGGCGACGGGAACCAAGCGGAATAACGGCCTATTTGCAGCTTTTTTCGGGGCATTTGCCCAAGTTCTGCCACAATCCAACCCTAGGAGTTCCACCATTCCTGTGGGGGAAAATTGGGTTTTTTTGGTGGTATCATGAATACGAATAACGAGGGGCTTTCTGCCGCACGGATTATCAGGTTCGGCCTTGAATTTGTCAGGTCGCTGGGGGCGCTAAACCGGTTGGAAGACCATGCCGGCGATGACGTGATCGTGCTGGCCTATGAACGCCCCGAACCGACAATCACAGTCAGGGGTTTTGCGGTTCTCGTCGCGGCATTCCTGGTTTTCAAGGGCGCGGTTATCGCGGATCTCGGTGCGGATGTTTACGAAGCCGCGCTGCTGAATCTGCAATACGGTGCCTGGGTCGAGCAGGCAGGCGCATTCATCATGTCCCCCGATCCGCTGTCGCAGGCGATCGCGGCCAGGTTGGCGCCGATGTTCTGATGGTACGGCGCCGGGTTCGGGCGCTAAAGATCTCTCTCAACGTGGAAAGCCCTGCGCCAGTGGTCCCGGCGCAGGGCTTTTTCGTATCAGGCGGGGCGGCCGGGGGCCGCCGGGGTCAGAATTTCAGCGCTTCGATATCGCTGCGGGTCAGACCGATATCTTCGAGTTCCCGGTCGCTGAGCGTGGACAGAATCTTGCGCGTGCGGCGCGCTTCGTTCCATGCCACCAGGCGGGAGAAAACCTTGAAAAGCCCGCCACGGATGCCGGCGGGGGATGCGGTGCGGGTGGTGTCCATGACAGCCATGACAGATTTCCTTTTCTTCGCCGGCTCATCTGCCGGCGGGTGTGATGCATTGACGCTCAGGTAGTCGGATGCGTCAGGCGCAACAAGTGCTGCGCCTGCATAGTCCCTATGCGAATCCTGCATGTCTGAGATTTCATTAAGTAGCTGATAAAAAACAATTTTTTATGCGGGTGTTCCGGGCTTTCCAAATTCGGTCCGATAGCGACCTGCCGGGCGTCGAAAGCGACGCACCGATTCCCAAACGCGCATTCCGCTTGGCCTTTGTTCCCGTTTCGTGCTAAGGCTTGGAAAACACAAGAGCGGGCAGCGAAACATGCGGGTCGTGGGCATTGATCCCGGGTTGAGAAATCTCGGGTGGGGCGTGATCGACGCCGAGGGCAGCCGTCTGGCCCATATCGCCAACGGCATCTGTCACTCAGAAGGGGATGACCTTGCCGTGCGGCTGCTGTCACTGCACCGGCAATTGAGCGAGATCATCGCGCACCATGCCCCCGATACCGCCGCAGTCGAACAGACCTTTGTCAACAAGGATGGCGCCGGGACGCTGAAGCTGGGCCAGGCGCGGGGCATCGCGATGCTGGTGCCGGCGCAGTTCGGGCTGATGGTCGGCGAATACGCCCCCAACACGGTGAAAAAGACGGTGGTCGGCGTGGGCCACGCGCAAAAGGGGCAGGTCGCGCACATGGTGCGGATGCAGCTGCCGGGGGTCGAGATCGTGGGCCCCGACGCCGCCGATGCGCTGGCGATCGCCATCTGCCATGCCCACCACGCCCGCACCCCCGCCATGCTGCGAGAGGTCGGGACATGATCGGTCGCATCGCCGGGCGGCTGGATTACGCGACGTCCGATCACGTTCTGGTCGACGTGCGCGGGGTCGGGTACCTGGTCTATTGCTCGGAACGCACGCTGCGCGCCCTGCCGCCGGTGGGCGAGGCGGTGGCGCTTTATACCGATCTGCTGGTGCGCGAGGACCTGCTTCAGCTTTACGGCTTTCTCACCCTGACGGAAAAGGAATGGCACCGCCTGTTGATGAGCGTGCAGGGCGTGGGCGCCAAGGCGTCGCTGGCAATCCTGGGCGCGCTGGGGCCCGAGGGCGTGGGCCGCGCCATCGCGCTGGGCGACTGGAACGCAGTCAAGGCGGCCAAGGGCATCGGCCCCAAGACCGCGCAGCGGGTGGTCAACGAGTTGAAGGACAAGGCGGCAGAGGTGATGGCGATGGCCAAGGTTCCCGCCGGCCCCGCCCCCGTGGCCGATGACGGCGAGGTCATCGAAACCCCGGTCACGCCGGCACCGGCCCCGGTTTCCGCCGGACCCGGCGCGCAGGCCGAGGCCCTGTCGGCGCTGACCAACCTGGGCTATGCCCCGGGCGAGGCCGCGGGCGCCATCGCCCAAGTTGCAGGCGACGCACCGGACGCGGACACGGCGGAGCTGATCCGCCTGTCGCTGAGACTGCTGGCGCCGAAGGGGTAGAGAGATGGCATCGCTTTTCATCCCTCGTATTCCGCAATGCCTCGGGGTGCTTCGATGACCGGCCCTGACCCAACATTGCGCCCCGATCCGCTGCCCGAGGATGTGGACCGCAGCCTGCGGCCGCAGGCGCTGGACGATTTCATCGGCCAGGCAGAGGCCAAGGCCAACCTGCGCATCTTCATCGCCTCGGCCCGCAGCCGTGGCGAAGCGATGGATCACACGCTGTTTCATGGCCCCCCCGGACTGGGCAAGACGACGCTGGCCCAGATCATGGCGCGCGAGCTGGGCGTTGGTTTTCGCATGACATCGGGGCCGGTGCTGGCGCGCGCCGGCGACCTGGCCGCGATCCTGACCAATCTCGAGGCGCGCGATGTGCTTTTCATCGACGAGATCCACCGCCTGAACCCGGCAGTGGAAGAGGTGCTTTACCCGGCGCTGGAGGATTTCGAACTGGACCTCGTCATCGGCGAGGGGCCGGCGGCGCGCACCGTGCGGATTGAGCTGCAGCCCTTTACGCTGGTGGGGGCGACAACCCGGCTGGGGTTGTTGACCACGCCGCTGCGCGACCGCTTTGGCATCCCTACGCGGCTGCAATTCTATACCGAGGACGAGCTGCACGAGATCGTCACCCGCAACGCCGCGCGGCTGGGCGTTCCGACCGAGGACGAGGGCGCGAGAGAGATCTCCCGCCGGTCACGGGGCACGCCGCGGATCGCCGGGCGGCTGCTGCGCCGGGTGGTCGATTTCGCCGTGGTCGAGGGCGGCGGGCGCATCAGCCGGGCGTTGGCCGATGATGCGCTGACCCGGCTGGGGGTGGATGCGCTGGGCCTTGATGGTGCTGACAGGAGGTATTTGCGGCTGATTGCCGAGGCCTATCAGGGCGGGCCGGTGGGCATCGAAACGCTGAGCGCGGCGCTGTCGGAAAGCCGCGACGCGCTGGAAGAGGTGATCGAGCCGTTCCTGCTGCAACAGGGCCTTATCCAGCGCACGCCGCGCGGGCGGATGCTGGCGCAGCGGGGCTGGCACCACCTGGGGCTGGATGCCCCCCGACCCAAGGGGCATAACGACCTGTTCGGCAAGTGAAATCGCCCGTTCCGGGCGATGCCTTCGGCGAGGATATTTGAAAACAGAAGAAGCCTGCAGGGATTGCAGAACGCGGCCCCTGCGCCTAATCGGGGGCCATGGCCGAGACGATGACACCCGATGATGTAGCTGCGCTGTTCACGCGCGAGGATGGCTCATATCTGTTTGCCCGGTGGGGGCGGCCGATCGCGCCGGTGGTTTTTGGCGTCGATGACCGCACGCTGGAAACGGTCAAGGGCGCGATCGAGGCGGTGGTTACGCTCGCCGGGCACCAGATGGCCGAGACCGACCCGGAGCTGGGCGCCAACCTGATGATGTTCTTTGTCCGTGACTGGGACGAATTGGCCGGCGTGCCCGACCTGGACCGGCTGATCGAGGGGCTGGGCCCATTGCTGGACCGGCTGAAGGCGGCGAAGGCCAACCAATACCGGGCGTTCCGCTTTGATGCCGACTGGGCGATCCGGGCGGCGTTCGTCTTTTTGCGTATGGATGCAGGGCTGAGCGCGCTGCCGGCGGATACCCTGGCGTTGGACCAGGCGGTGCGGACGGTGCTGTTGTGGTCTGACACTGCCTTTGCCGGGGCTTCGCCGCTGGCGCGGGTGCCCGATGGCGGGCGGGTGATCCTGCGCCCCGAGATCGCTGATGTGATCCGGGCGGGGTATGACCCGGTGATGCCGGCGGTGGCTGATGATTCCAGTCATGCGTTGCGCCTCGCGGCGCGGCTGGGCCGGGGGTGACGGGGCGGTGCGTGCGTTCGTGGCCATCCCAGTGCCCGAGGCCGCGGTGCCGGGCCTGGCCGATGTGCAGGGCGCGCTGGAGGTCGGTCGCCTCGTGCCGCCCGAAAACTGGCACCTGACGCTGGCCTTTCTGGGCGACGTTTCGGGCGAGACGCTGGAGCATCTCGACGAGGCGCTGCGCGGCCTGGCCATTGCGCCTTTTGAGATGCACGTCAGGGGCGTAGACCTGTTCGGTGGCCGCCGGCCCGTGCTGATCCATGCAGCGGTCGAACGCAGCGAGCCGCTGATTCGGTTGCGCGACAAGGTGCGTGCGGCAGTACGGGGCGCGGGGATAGACCTGCCCCGCGAACGGTTTCGCCCGCATGTGACGCTGGCGCGGTTCCCGGCACGGATGAGCGCGCTGGAAACGCAGCGCATCGCCGGGGTGCTGGAGGGCTGGGGCGGTTTCGATGCCGGCACGGTGCCGGTCGGGCATTTCAGCCTTTACCGCTCTCACCTGCATCCCGGCGGTGTAGTGTACGAGGTGCTGGCCGAGTATCCCCTCGGCCAGCATTATAGCGAGTTGCGATCTTTACGATTCAGGATTTCCATGAAGCTTGATCTGTGATTCTCTGTCTGCAGGGCAGATATGGGGGTTTGAGATGGGTAAACCGCATCCTATGGCACTTCGGGAGCGCGTTGTCGCTTTTGTGGAGGAAGGGCATTCACACCGGGCTGCTGCC
>NZ_QITQ01000025.1 GCF_003260265.1 Roseovarius amoyensis | reverse complement strand
GGCAGCAGCCCGGTGTGAATGCCCTTCCTCCACAAAAGCGACAACGCGCTCCCGAAGTGCCATAGGATGCGGTTTACCCATCTCAAACCCCCATATCTGCCCTGCAGACAGAGAATCACAGATCAAGCTTCATGGAAATCCTGAATCGTAAAGATCGCAACTCGCTATAGGTCAAGCGCTTTCGAGCTTTCCGCCGCATTGGCATTCGGTGTCTTTCGCGGGCCCTCGCTTCTCTCCGGGACTACAAAGATTACGAGATTTCACCCTCTCAAAGCCCATAAGTCATTGATTTTCCGTCACCGCCCGGAACCGATGGCCGAAAAACAGCCTCTGAAGTCATACTACACGACACTGGGTGGATTTTCAGATTTTAGAGCTGGCGCCGATCGACGAGATCGATTCTGAACACGGACTCTTTCTCTGCAAGGAGTTCATCCATGACCAGTTTCGCTCTCGCCGATCTGCAGAAGTTGTTAACCCCGCATGTACCGCTGGGCAAGTCACGCGTTGAGACGCTCTGCCTGCTCGTACTGGGTATGATCAGCGCCCGCACTGTCAACCTGACCCATATTGCTGCAGAGCGGCCCGCTCGCGCAAAAGTTGCGTCAACCTACCGCCGTCTGCAACGTTTCTTTCAACATATGATCTTGCCCGAAGACTGGAGTGTTGGCATCGTCATGGCGCTGATCGGCAATCCTGATCGTTGGTACCTGTGTCTTGATCGAACCAACTGGAAGATCGGCAAATCCGATGTCAACGTCCTCGTGTTGGCCGTGGTCACCGAGCGCTACCGCGTTCCCCTCATGTGGACCTTCCTGAACCATTCGGGCAACAGCACGACACAGCAGCGCATTGCCCTGATGCGGCGCTACCTGGCACGCTTCAACGCATCGACCGTGCGCATGTTCCTTGCTGATCGAGAATTCATTGGACAGGAATGGTTCAGGTTTCTCAAGGACGAGAACATTCCGTTCGCAATCCGCGTGAAGGAAGATCATCTCATTGTCGTTGAGGGGCGCGAATACTCGCTGCGGTCTTACCTGTCGCGCTGTAAGGGGGAGCGTGGCTTTACCGCGACCTTTCCCGCCAAGGCGGGTCAACCAGCCCTTGAACTGCACTTCGGCGCACGGCGCATCAAAGGGGGAGAGTTGCTGATCGTGGCCTGTTCCGAGCCGCTTGGCGGATCGCGCATCCTTCGATACTATCGGTGGCGCTGGTTCATCGAATGCATGTTTGCTGATAGCAAAACAAAGGGGCTGAACCTCGAGGATACGAGGATGAAACTCTCCCAAAGGTTGAGCCTTCTGATCGCTATCTCCGCAATCGCGCTCGCCATGGCCTGTCACACAGCATCCAAGCTCATGGGGACAAAATACCCCGCCCGGAAAAAACACGGGTATTGTTCAAAATCCTGGTTCAGGACTGGTTTCGATGAGCTGCGCCGCCGTCTCAAAACAAACGAAACCACCCCGATCTTCGGTACGAAAGTGGCCATCAAAAAACGATTACGGGCGGGAGTCGCGTAGTGTGGCGATGGACCCAATCGCGCAGGGTCTGCCGATCCATACCGCAGCTCTCGGCCGCTTCGGTCCGGCTCTTGCCCTCAAAAACCTGCGCCAGCGCCAGCATCCGGCGCGAGGCCCGTGCGTCCTTCACCCGCGCCGCCTCCCGCCGCAGGCCGAAAGTTCCGTTCGCGTAATCTCGACTGCCATGATTGTCCTCCTTGCTTCGCAAGAAGTGAATCACAGGCGGGCCAAAATGGGAATCGCCCACCGAGTCAAAGTCCCATGCCGTTGGTATGAGGGTCTTTTTGCGCCAACTGATTTGGCTGGTCTGCCGAACCTGCATGATCGTAGACACCGAGTGCCAATGCGGCGGAAAGCTCGAAAGCGCTTGACCTAAACGCGCCGAATAGAGAAGGACGGACTACTCGATCACGCCATCGAGGCGCGCCCGGTCTGGAAGCCGATGCACTTCCAGCCGCTCTACGGAGCTATAGCTGAAAGTTGGTGATGGCCCCTGAGGGGCGGCATATCATGGCGGTGTTCAGAACGCCGTCAATTCTCCTGAGAGAAAGGGATATGCCACATGACGAAGACTACCCTCGCAGCTTTGCCTGATCCACATGGATTTTCATCTGATCCGCTGACGGACGTGCTGCGCGCCGGGGCGCGAGAGCTGATCCAGCAGGCGGTTGAGGCCGAATTGGCCGCGTTGCTCGATGCTCATGGCCGTGAGACCACCGAAGACGGTCGGGCGCGGCTTGTCCGCCACGGGCACTTGCCGGAACGTGAGGTGATGACCGGGATCGGTCCTGTGGCCGTAAAGGTGCCCCGGGTGCGAGATCGTGGCGGGGAGGCCGAGAAGATCCGGTTCACCTCATCGATCCTGCCGCCCTATCTGCGCAAGGCCAAATTCATCGAGGAGCTTCTGCCCTGGCTGTATCTGAAGGGGATTTCCACGGGTGATTTCCAGGAAGCGCTGGCGGCCCTGCTTGGCCCCAATGCCGCCGGGCTGTCTTCGACCACGATCTCGCGGCTCAAGGCTGACTGGTGGGATGAATACGAACGCTGGCAACGGCGCGATCTGAGCGCGCGGCGGTTCGTCTACATCTGGGCGGATGGCGTCTATTTCCGGCCCCGAATGGCCGAGGAAAAACAATGCGTTCTGGTGCTGATCGGAGCGGATGAGTGGGGCCGCAAAGAGATCATCGGTTTGGCCGACGGCTATCGTGAAAGCACCCAAAGCTGGCGCGAATTGCTCCTTGATTTGCAGCGACGCGGGCTCACCCATGTGCCTGACCTGGCCATTGGCGATGGCGCCCTGGGCTTCTGGAATGCTCTGCGCGAGGTCTTTGGCGCGACGAAAGAGCAGCGCTGCTGGTTCCACAAAACAGGTAACGTGCTGAACGCAATGCCGAAGTCGGTTCAGGCCAAGGCAAAAGGTCATCTGCACGACATCTGGCAGGCTGAAACGCGGGTGGATGCCGCAGCCGCCTTTGACTTCTTCGTCGCGACATATGGTGTGAAATACGACAAGGCGGTCGCCAAACTGGTCAAGGATCGTGAGGTGCTGCTCAGCTTCTATGACTTCCCCGCGGAACACTGGAAGCATATCCGGACCTCAAACCCGATCGAGAGCATCTTCGCGACCGTCCGCCACCGCACCGGCAAGACCAGGGGCTGTCTGAGCCGGAAAACCGGCCTCGCCATGGCCTTCCGCCTGATGATGTCTGCCCAGACCAAATGGCGAAAACTCGACGGCGCCAATCGGCTGCCCGAGATCGTTCAGGGGATTGCGTTCAAGGACGGGATCAAGCAACTTCAAGCCGCCGCCTGATCAAGCCGTCACCAACTTTCGGGCATTGCTCGCTCTACGCCGGCGTCCCCTATCATGGCACGGGCATCGACGAGCGCCTCTTTGAGGCCGGGCTCTGCCTGCCCTCGGGCTCCGACATGAGCGATGCCCAGCAGGACGACGTCATCGGGCATGTAGCGTGCGCGCTCGAAAACGCGGGCTGAGGCCCGTCGACATTTTCACGGCGCCATATTTCCGAGAGTGCGCAGTGTTCCGCGTCAGTTGCGGGCGAAGTAGCCTTAGCCGAGCGTCCCTCCATTCACCCCACCTTCGCGCCCCAGAAGGACGTGTGATCCGCCGCGAAATACCCATCTTGAGCGCGGAAATACCCCTGCAGCTCGACGGTATCGCCGGCCGTCAGTGGCACCATGGTCTGCAGCCAGATGGCGGTGGCGAGCGAAACATGGGTGGCCGAACTCTCGCCAAAGGAGCCCCGGATTTCGGTCGAACCGTTCAACACGAGCCGCCCGCGCATGCGCGCGGAGGTGCTGGCATTGACCTTGTAGAGCAGCGTCGCGCCGAAGAGGTAGGTGCCGTCGACGGGTGCTGTGAAGAGGCCGGTCCCGGCGTCGAATGCGCCCTGGTCGTTGTAGTCGGTGTTGTTGAGGCCGATCTTCGTCCAGGTCCCGACGCCAACATAGTTGTCGTAGTTCGTGTACGCCTTGAACCGCGGCAACCGGGGCTGGTCGACGATGCCATTGGCGTTGTCGACGCTCAACCCGTCGAAGAAGGTGCTGCCGTCGGCGGAGACCGCGAGCCGGAAGCGGTCCGAGCCGAAGAGGCCGACCAGCGCCTTGGTCACGAAGCCGGTCTGCAAGGTCAGCCCGAGATCGTCGCCTGCGGCCTCCTTGTTTAGCTGCAAGAAGAGATCGCCGGTGCCTCCCTCGGCGATGGTCCTGGCTGTCCACAGCGCTGCATTCAGCTTGGCCGAGAACGGGTTCGAGGCGTCTGCGGTCGTGCCCAACCCGAGCTGCGCAAGGTTCTGCAGAGAAGATGGGGTTGTGCCGACCCAGCCAGTACCGTCGTAGACCAGCAGCAGAGCCTCGTCCTCGATCCATGCCCGCCAGCCGGTCCGCGGCGGCAGGCGCAGCCAGGCGCCATCGGTCCAGAGCGCAACGTTCAGATCCCAGCCCGCCCAGTCGCCCGTCGCGGCCGAGCCGACGATGTATCGGTCGCCATCGGCCGGGCTGCTGGGTGGCGCGGTCACGTCACAGTCGAGGACCGAGAGCTGCACGAGGCCGTCGAGCAGCCGCAGCGCCTCGTTGTGGGTGACGTGCTTCTGGGCCTGTGCAGCCAGGAGGTAGGGCAACAGCAGGTTCGTGGTGGCGTCGGCCATGATGTATCCTTCAGAAGGTCAGCGTGAGTGTCTTGGGCGCGCCCCGCCCGACGAGGGCGGAGAGCTGGAAGATGCGGATATCGAGCGTGTCGCCGGGGCCGAGCAGCGCACCCCAATCCGCCGTTTGCTCGGCGGCCGAGTAAATCACACTGGTCGTGGTAGTGGTCAGCGTACGCTCGACCGCAGCGCCATCGAGGATATCGACCTCATAGGCTTCAACCTCCTCGATCAGCGGCACCTCCACTGCGCCCCAGCTGTCGGCCGCGAGAGCCCGGGACCGACGTGTCCAGCGGATGGTCAGATCGCCGGGCGTGCGCGGCGTGCGCCACGGCTGCTCGACATGTGCGACGGAAAACGGCCGCAGCCCCACGCCCGCGGGCGTGAAGGCCTGCGCCATGTAGGTCTCGTCGCTGGCCGGGTGGCTGGCCGGGCCGATGCGCCAGTTCCAGGGAAGCCCGAGATCGGCCTCGGCGATCGGCAGCGCCGCCAGCGCGGTGTCCAGCACCACCACCCGCGCGCCGGCGGGCGCCGGGTCGGCCATGGCGGCCTCAGTGCCGCGCTGGCCGCGCAGCAGGCGCGTCAGGCGATACCGGCCGGGCGCGATGAGCTCGGCCGCGCCGGCCTGCACGATCTCCCAGACGCCAGGTGCGCTCTCGATCGCCAGCGCGTTGGCGCCACCAAAGAGCGTCAGGTCGGTGACGCTCTCGAGCGTGCCCGAGAACAGATCGACCACAGCCGCATTGGCGAGATCGAAGCGCGAGGTCGGCCCCGCGTAGAGGTCCGAGACCAGCGTGCCGATCCGGGCACGCCTGCTGAGGCTGGTGAGCAACTCGAAGCCGTCGGTCGACGGGCTGCGAAACACCGCGATCTCGCCCGGCCACGGCACCGCATAGGCCGCAATGAGCGGCCGGTGCGCCGGCCAGCCGTCGCTGAGCTGCGGCAGGTCCATCAGCACCGCCACGGGCGCGCCGAAGACGACCGCCCTGGATAACGTCGAGGAACGGGCCTGCCCTGGCGGCAGGTCGTAGGCCTCGCGGTCCTGGCGCACCGCCTCGATGCCGCGGGCGTCCGCGTCGGCGATCGAGACGAGGCGGAATTCCACCTCGCGGCCGTCATGGGCAAGCCGGATCGCGTCGGCCGGGTCGAGCGCGAGCCTTGAGGGCGGCAGGCGGAACGCCGCCGTCTCGCGCCCCACCCACGCTTCCATCAGCGCGCGGCGGCAGCCGCGCTCGGCCACCTCGGGCGGGACCGCGACGGGGAAGGACTCCGAGGCGATGCGGGTGGTGTCGACGGTGATCCGCCTTGCCTCGACCTGTGCGGCATCAAAGTCCTCGTCGGCCCGCGCCACCTGCCATTTGAGCGCCTGCGGCAACTCGGTCTCCTGGCCGCGCGTGAGCTCAAGGACGTCGCCCTCGCGCGCGGCGACCAGATCGTCGGGGCTGACGCTCGCCACCGCTGCCCGCCCGCGCATGACGAAGCGGATCACGCCCTCGGTCTCGACGGCATCGAACCCGAAGTGCCGCGCGAGCATGGTGATCGAGGCGCGGGGGCTTTCCAGCGCGCCGATGGCGTAGCCTTCGACCGCGCCCCAGAGGCCGGAGACGTCGATGCGCTCCGCGGGCATCCCGGCGCGCGTGCAGAGGTGGCGCACGAGCGCCGCCAGCGACACCGCGCCCAGCCGCCCCGTCAGCCAGTGGCCGAGCCGCCAGTTCGGCCCGTCCGACCAGACTTCCGCGAGTTCGGGGAAGAACGGATAGGGCCGCGCGTCCCAGGTCCAGGCGGCGCATTCCGGCACCTCGACCATCTGCCCGCCGTAGACGCCGGAGATCGGGTTGTTCGCCGGGGCGCCCCAGAAGAGGTAGGTCGCCTCGAGACAGGCGCGCTGGATGGCGTCGTCGCGCCAGCCGCGCGAGAAGTAGGGAACAAGGCTCTCGGAGGACTTCGGGTCGACGAAGACGTTGGGCTGGTTGGTGCCGCGGTCGATGGCCGGGCAGCCGAGCTCGGTGAACCAGATCGGCTTCGACTGCGGCGTCCACGCCGTCGGTGTCCCGCTTTCCACCCCGTCGGGGCGGTCGTAGTGCTGGTTCGACCACCAGGCGCGCAGATCCTTCGGGCGAAAGACCCACGGCTTGCCGGCGGTGCCATCGGTTATGGGCGTGCGGACCTGCGCCACGCGGTCGGCATCGGAGGCGTAGAACCACTCGAACCCTTCGCCGCCGGCGATGTTGGCCTGCAGGTAGGCGCGGTCATGGATCGCGGACCAGCCCGCCTGCGCGTCGAGATGGTCGAACCCGTCGCGCCAGTCGCTTACGGCCATGTAGTTGTCGATGCCGACGAAATCGACATTGCCGTCCGCCCAGAGCGGGTCAAGATGGAAGAAGACGTCGCCGCTGCCGTCGCCGGGCTGATGCCCGAAATACTCCGACCAGTCGGCCGCGTAGCTGATCTGCGTCCCCGCCCCGAGGATCGAGCGGACGTCGGCGGCGAGATCGCGCAATGCCTGCACCGTCGGGTAGGTGGACGCATCCGAACGGATCGTGGTCAGCCCGCGCAGCTCCGAGCCGATCAGGAAGGCGTCGACCCCGCCGGCGGCGGCGCAGAGATGGGCGTAGTGCAGCACCATGCGCCGCAGACCCCAGTCGCCCGGCGCGCCGGTGAAGGCCACGCTCACGTCGCCCGGATCGGAGGGGATATCGGTGCGCAGGACCCGCACCGTCTGCGCCGGCCAGGACACGGTGCGCGGGGTGACCAGCCAGCGGGTGGTGCCGCTCTCAACGTTGGTCAGGGCCGCGGTGATGGTGAGCGTCACCGTGCCGCCGGTCTGGGTGAGTTCGATCCGCCACGCCTGGCCCGCCTGCGCCGCCGGTGCCCCGCCGGTGACGACGGTGCCGGGCCAGGCGATGGTGGCGTAGTTCTCGTCGGGCGCGGACGTGGCGCTGACGCCCGCGTAAGGCGTCCCCACCGGCCCCGAGGATACCGTGAAGTCCCCCGGCTGCGCCGAGCCAAGGAGCGCCGCGACCTGGGCCCCCGCCGTGGCGGTCTTGTCGACGCTGCCGGCATAGCCCGCCGCTGGCGAACAGGTGATGCGCCCGCGCCAGGGAAGCGCGGGCTGGCCGGCCTCGGCGGCGTTGTCCGAGTACGGGTTCGGCAGGGTATTGCCCGATGGCACGTCCATCAGCAGGAAGGGATAAAAGGTCACGCGCAGCCCGCGCGCCTTCATCTCCCGGATCGCCTGCACGACGGTGAAATCCGCCGGCGTGCCGCCATAGACCGGCCGGTCGTCGTCGTCGCGGCTGACAAGACGGGCCGCGGATCGGCTCACGCCGTTCACGCTCCATGTCTGGGGAAAGGTGCTCTTGACGGCAAGCTCGACGCCGGGCCTGATCTCGCAATCCCCGGCCCGGAGATCGTCGCCGAACCACGCGACGACGAGGCTCACGCTTTCGACCTTCGGCGCCATCGCCTGCAGATGGTCGAGCGCGACAACGAAGTCGGCGGTATCGGAGAGCGCATTGAGGTTCTCCGCGCCCTGCGCCCCGAAGAGCCCGCCAAAAAGCCCGCCGAAGAGCCCCTTGCGAACGCCGGTCGTGGCATAGACGAACTCGCCCGCGGCCGGGATCATGGTGACGGCCTTCACGAGCCCCTCGGCAGTGTCGGGATCCGCGAGCAGCCGGAAGACCTCGAAGGAAAGCTGCGGGATGCGGTTGCCGTAGTCGCCGAGCGGAAGATCCTCGAAGATGACATAGGCCGTTCCGCGACAGGCGGGCGTGGCGCCCGCACCCATCTTCGCGGCGATGAACGGGTCGGGCTCCTGCGCCTCATTGCCCTGATACCACCGCCAGGTGATGCCGGTCATGTCGAGCGGCTTGCCATCGGCCCAGATCCGCCCGATGCCGGTAATCGGTCCTTCGCAAAGCGCCACGGCGAAGCTGGCGGAATAGAGATACTCGATGGTCGTGACCTTGCCGCCCCCGCCGCCACCCTTGCCGCCGCCGCTCGTCGTGACACTGATGTCCTCGCGGAAATCCGTGGCCCAGATGACGTTGCCGCCGATGCGCATGCGGCCGAAGACGCGCGGGATCACCGCGCCTTCGGTCGATGAGGTAATGCGCAGCGTATCGAGCCGCTGCCCTTCGATCCGCTGGCTGGGTGCGAGCGACGAGACGATCCAGCTGTCGACAACCGAGCCGATGCTGGAGCCGACAAAGCCGCCGATGGTCGCGGCGCTGACACCGAGGATGCCGCCGCCGATCGTGCCGCCGATGGCCGATCCGACCGCACCGAGAACAAGCGTTGCCACGGGTCAGACCTCGCGAGGAAAGAGGAAGGCGAAGGCGATGCGCCGGCGCCAGGCATGGGTGAGCGGTTCCTCGATCACGCCGAGCCGCTCGTATGCGTGAAGGAACGCGCCGGGACCGGTGAGGATCCCGACATGTTTTGCGATGGCACGCGGCTTCATGCGGAAGAGGACCAGTGCGCCGGGCGCAGCCACGCCGGGCTCCACCTCGATCATCATGGCGCGCACGCCCTCGGCCAGCACTTCGCGCGGGCCGGTTTCGCCCCAATCTCGGCTGTAGGGTGGGATCGGAAACGGCTCGGGGCCGACGACCTCGCGCCAGACCCCGCGCGCCAGCCCGAGACAGTCGCAGCCAACGCCGCGAAGGCTGGCCTGATCGTGATACGGCGTCCCGAGCCAGGATCGCGCGATGGCGATGACACGCGTGGGGTTGGCGCTGGAAACGACGTTGGTCACAGCACGCCCCCGTCGTGGCCACCGTCCCTGGTGGCGTAGCGCAGGACCGTGTCCTGGCCGGGGATGTGCGGGAAGCCTCGGAAATTGACGGTGTTGGCGAACTTCGCGCTGCAGGTCTCGATCCGCTTGTCGCAGCCGGCGCGGATGATGAAGGCGTCGCCCGCGGCGATGCCCCGCACCGGCGCCTCGAGCAGCGTGATGGTCGCGACGCTGCCCGCCACGTCATGGCCCAGCACCTCCGCCCGGCGCCCGGCGCTCGCGCCGCTGGTCCACTCCACCGTGCCGAAGGTGAACCAGCCGGAGGCAAAGCCGTCGAGCCCCGAGGCGGTAAACGCCCGCTCGCGCAGGAGGTCGATCACCGCGCCCGCGCGCTTGAACGCGGGATCCTCGAGATCGACCCCGCAACGCGCGTCGCCGAGCGCGGCATCGCAGGTCGCCTGGAAGGTCCGCCCGACCGTCTGGCCCAGCACATGCGCGAGGCTGCGCACCTCGGCCACGAAGGCCAACCGCCCGCGCCGGATCTGGCCGATGGCGCCGCGCCGCATCAGCAAGCGCTGGCCCGTGTCGGCCCAGTTCACGCGCCAGACCTCGACCTCGGCGTTGTCCCAGCGGCCGTCGAGGATATCGGTCTCGGTGATGCGCTCCGAGGTCAGCACGCCCGTCGCGTCCTGCGCATCGACCGAGAGATCGGAGCCGAACCGGACCTCCGAGGCGGTCAGTCCGCTCTCGGGCTCGAATTGGGTTCCGTCGAAGCTCAGCGTCCGGTCGTGGTCGGTGAAGCCCAGCGTCACACCATCGGCGCGCGAAATCCGCCAGCACCAGGCGAGCGTGGTGGTGCCCTCAATGAGGTGGGCTTGAAGGGCGGGGGATAGCGTCTTCATCGGCAGGTTCCCGTCATGCGGTCATCGAGATCGGCGATCCATGTGCCCCAGACCCCTGCCGGCACGCTCTCCGCCGAGGGCATCTGCGCGCGTGCGATGGCGTAGCCGAGGCAGCCGGCATCACCGCCATTGCCCGTCGTTGCGACGCAGCCGCCGAGCAGGATCGTCGCTGCGGCCGCGCACCACGGCCCGATTGCCGTCTTCCACCCTCTCGATTGCATCCCTGTCGGCCTCCCTCTCTGCCTGCCTCTGGCCCTCGGCCCGCCACCGGGTGCGCAGCGTCAGCACCGCCAGCACCGCCGCGGCGGCGCCAGTGAGCCAGCGCCCGAGACGGGTGCCGAGCAGCCAGAAGGTCATGCGAACCACCCCTCGATGCAGCGCGCCACCACCATCGCCGGCCCGGCCGCTTCGAGCCGTCGGCGCTCGCCGGCGAGCATCCGGTCGCATGCCGCTTGCCTCTCGATCATGTGCCAGCGCATCTCCTGGCACATGACGTCGCCGCCTGATGCTAGGCAGACGGTGACGATCAGCGACCACAGCATCAGCGCGGCCCCCGAAACCCGCGCTCGACCCGGTCGCGCAGGCCAATGAGGCCGAGCCCGAGGAACACGAGCCCCGCGGGCGACGCGTCGCCGCTGCCGGCGAGCAGCGCGACGAGGCGGGAAATCTCGGAGAGCGGGCCAGTCGCCGGCAGCGCCAGGGACGCGATGCCGGTGAGCATGGCGAGACAGCCCGCCCACCAGGTGAGCGAGTTTGGGCGAAAATAGCGCATGGGGTCAGGTCCTCCGGATCAGGGTGGAGAGGAACGCGACCAGCCGGGCCAGCCAGCCGGCGGGCGCGTCGGATGCAGGTTCGAGGACCGGTAGCCGCGGCGGTGACGCCGGGCGAAGCAGCGCCAGCGCCTCGCTGCCGGTCAGCCGGCGAACGGGGCGTGAGAAGTCGACCCGGCCCGCGCGGTCGACCGCCCAGACCGGGATCATTCCGCCGGGATAGCGGCCCTGCCGGAAGAGATCGCGCTCCGCCTCGCGCCGGGACCGGATACCCGCGGGTCTGAGCCAGCCCATGAACGCCGCGGCCGCCGCCTTGCGATCACCCGCGTTCAGACGCCGGGTCAGTGCGGCCTTCGCAATGCCGCCGGTGTTGTAGTGAAAGCTCACCAGCGCATCGAACTCATGGCTTTCCAGCGGCACGGTCACGGCGCGCAGCACATCCGCCTCGTAACGCGCGAGGTCGGCGCGGAAGACCCGGAACGCCTCGCGGATGCCGGCTTGCGTGTCAGCGGGCATGCCGCGCGGCATGGTGGCGGGATCGGGCGGCCCGGCCTCGGCGGTGTGGCCAACGCCGAAGGTCCAGGTGCCAGTGATATCGCGGTAGGGTCCGGGCACCAGCCCCTCGTGCCGGGCCAGGGCCAGCAGGCCGCGATCTGTCATGTGCATGGGGTTACCTCAAGGCCGAGATGAGCAGGATCAGCGCCGCGACGGCCAAGCCGATGCGCAGACGGTGGGCGAAGGTCTCGCGCGGATCGCCCGCGTCGCGCCTGAGATTGCGCAGGAAGCGCGCGAGCTCAGTCATCGCCGCCGCCCCCCTTCGCGGCCCGCAGCCGGGCCAGGACGACCTCGATGAAGGCCGGGCCGAAGACGCCGACCAGATAGGCGGCGGACCCCGCCGCTCCGCCTGCGGGGATGGCCTCGGGCTGCAGTCCCAGCCAGGCCGCGATGACGGCCATCGAGAGGCTGCCCATGCCGGCGGCGATCAGCCCGCCGAGCAGGATGTGCCGGAGCGCATCGCGCAAGTGCATCTTGGTGGTCAGCGCATTCGTCGCCCCGCCGAGCGCGCCCCAGGCGGCGAGGATCACGGCCGTCGAGGCCGCAAGCTCGCGCAGGACGGCGGCCAGAAAGCCGCTATTGTCGTTCATCGCCGGATCTCCAGCAGAGGGATGGAGGTGATCGAGCCCAACCGCTCGAGATCGTGCGTCACGTCGAGCGTGTCGCTATCAAAACGGACCGGCACGTCGAATTCGAAGCCGGCGGTGATGGCAACGCCCACCGCCGGTGCGCTGTCGAAGGTCACGACGCCCATGGTGATGTCGACCGACCAGCCGCTGCCCTGCTCAGTGCCGCCAAGTGCGATGCAGACCAACCCTGCCACCGGCTTGGTGATCGTCCGCACCCATGTCTGACTGCCCGACGCGTAGCGCTTGACCAGATGGAAGGCGGTCGTCGCGCCGTCACCGGTGCCGATCGCCTGATCCGTGGACGCCGGCGCCTTTGAGGGCAGACAGGACTTGTAATCGCCCCAGTCCTTGAACCGGAAGCCGTAAAGCCGGCCGTTGCGGGCTTCAAAAAAGGCCACCACTGTGGCGAGATCGTCGGCACGGCGGATGCCGTAGGCGACATCGAACCGGCGCCGCGAGTTCGCCCAACTGGCGTTGCGTTCCTCGTCCCCTGAGGCGAGCTCGATGATCTGCGTGCGCCGCTCGGGCCCGCCGCGCGCGCCGCGGCTGATGTCGTCGGGAAACCGGACCTCGTGAAACGCCATGGCAAGTCTCCGTGGTTCGTGCTCTGTCCGCCGCAACCGGTTCCGTCGACCGGCACGCTCGAACCAGTGGCGCGTGCTGGTCGACTGCGGAACGCACTCACAGCCCTCTCCGGCCCATGGAGACCGCGCGGGCGATATCGGCCGCGATCTGCGTCCGTGATTGCCGGAAGCTTTCGGCGTCGCGGGCGTGGATGTTGATGGTGACAGCACCGCCGGCGCCGTAGCCTCGCGCCTCGCGGCGTGAGAGCACGCGCTCGCCGCGCTGAAGGATCGCCGGGACTTCGTCCGACTTGAGCCCGGCCCAACCACCGCCATGCATCCGCGGCGCGGCGGCGAAGGCCATCGCCGGGACCATGCGCGCGGGCCCGTCGCCACCCACCATGCCGCCGGCATGCAGCACGCCCGCGAAGAGCCCGCCGGCGCCGCCGAGAATGCCACCGAGCGCCTTGGAGATCGGCCCGAGGATGAAGCGGCGCGCGGCGAGCTTGGCGAGATCGGCAATGAGCGACGTGACCAGATCGCGGAAGTCGAGCTTGCCGGTCTTCACGAACTCGGCCACCGCGTCCTCGGCGCTGCGAAACGCGCCCACGAGGTTCTGGCCGATATCGTCGCCGATCTCGCGGGCCTTGCCAGCATAGTCGGAGAGCGTCGCCGTGACCGCCGCCCAGCCGGTGGCGGCCTCTTCGGCCCCCTTGGCCGTCGCCCTCCCGGCAGCACGGCCGGCCCGACCGGCGGTGTCGAGCGCGTCGCTCACCCGATCGGCGGCAGCCGTGGCATCGTCAAGCGCATCCGCGCCATCCTCGCCGCTGGTCCGCATCGCTGCCCGGAGCGTGTCCACGGCCTCCCGCACGCCATCGAAGGCATGGGCCCGGGTGTCGGTGGCGCGGCCGTGATAGACATCGGCCCTGTGCCCGGCGTTGCTGGCGGCATGCTCCAGCATCGAGGCTTGAGCTTCCGCGCCGATCACGTCGATCCGCATGTCGGCGCCGATCTTCTCGGAGACCGCGTTGAAGGTCGGCCCGATCCGGCCGAGAAAATCCGCCCATTTCCGGGAGAGAAATCCCATGAGCCGCAGCCAGATCGCCTCGATATCGGCGCGCATGGCGCGGAAATCGTCCACGAAGGAGGCGACCGTGACCTTGATCCCGTCCCAGACCGCGCTTGCGACGTTGCCCATGAGCTTCAGCGCCTCGCCAAAGCCGCCCGCGCCGCGCACCAGACGCGTGAACTGGTAGACGATCTCGCCGGCGCCGACGATCAGCGCCCCGATGCCGGTGCGGATGAGCGCGCCGCGCAGGATAACGAGGGCTGTCGCGAGGCCGCGGACCGAGAGCGCGGCGACGGCGAGCCCCGCGGCCCAGCGGCCGGCGAGGAAGGCGGCGAAGGTCGCCGCGTAGGTGCTGAGACGGCCGATGTTGTCGAAAAGCGCCTTGATGGCCTGGCCGAGCGGGCCGGTGCGGCTCGCGACCGCCGCCATCGCGTTGGCCACTGCCTCGAGCGCCGGCGCCGCGGCGACGGCGAGCTGGTTCGAGAGCCCGCGCCAGATCAGCCCGAGCCGGGAGATGGCGTCGTTGGTGCGCTCGATCTGATCGGCGTCCTGTTCCGAGACCACGATCCCGAAGGCGCGCACGTCGTCCGTGGCCTGGCGCAGGCTCAAAGTGTCGATCCGGCTCATGGCGATCGAGCCTTCCTCGCCGAAGAGCTGCCCCGCGACCGCCGCGCGCTCGGCCACCGGCACGAAGTCCTCGATGGCCGCGTTGATTGCCCCCACGCGCTGGTCCAGCGGCAGGGCGATCAGCTCATTGGCCGAGAGCCCGAGCCGGTCCAGCGCGTCGGCGGCGGGGCCGCCCTTTGCCGCGGCCTGGCTCAGACGCCGGGTCATGTCCTTGGTGGCCTGCTCGATCCCGGACATCGACACGCCGGCCAGTTCCCCCGCGCGCTCCAGCGTCTGGATCGAGGCGACCGTCGTGCCCAGCGACTGCGCCAGTTTCGCCTGCGCATCGACCGTCTGGAGGCCGGACCGGACCATGGCCACGCCCGTGGCCATCGCGGCGGCCACCGCGGCGGCGGCCGCAACCTTGACCCGGCGCGAGAAGGCCGCCATCCGCACATTGGCCGCCTCCATCTCGCGGCTGAGCCGACCGAAGCCGCGGGCACCCGCCTCGCCGACACCCTCCAGTTCGGCGCGCACCTGTCGCCCGCCCACGGCCGCGAGGCGGACGCTGACCTTCTTCTCAGCCATTTTTCGATGCCTCCGGTTTACGAAGTTTCAGTGATGAGGGCGCTGTAGCGCCCCTTGAAATATGTATCGTGACGTGATACATGAGCCGATGATCGTCAGCACGAAGGGCAAGCGCGCGGCGAACGCGGTGGCAGACCGGTTCGGCAAGGGTTTCCCGGCCGATCTGGTCAAGCGAACGCGGGCGATGCTGTCGGCACTCGATGCCGCCATGGTTCCCGAAGATCTCCGGTTTCCGCCGGGCAATCATCTCGAGGAACTGAAAGGCGACCGGGCCGGGCAGCATTCGGTGCGCTTGAGCGGCCAGTGGCGCATCTGCTTTGTGTGGACCGATCAGGGGCCAGCCGATGTCGAGATCGTCGACTACCATTGAACGGGCATTGAAAGGACGCGACATGACACTGATGAAGACCCCCTCTCACCCCGGCGAGGTCCTGTCCGAACTGTATCTGGAGCCGCTCGGCATGAGCCCGATCGCGCTCGCCAGGCGCCTTCACGTTCCCCGCACGCGGATCGAGCGGCTGGTGAAGGGCGAAACCGCCCTCACCGTGGATACGGCGGTGAGGCTCGCGACGTTCTTCCGGACCACGCCGGAATACTGGATGAACCTCCAGCGCGCTTGGGATCTCGCGCGGGCGCGGGAGGCGATCGACGTCTCAGACATCACGCCGCTCGAGGCCGCCTGACGCCATCTGCTCGTTGAGCCTCAAAACCATCACCGCCTCGATGACGGGCAGCAGTTCGGCCGCGGCGAGCGGCGGCACGCCCAGCGCATCGCCGAGCGCGAGCGCGGCCGACATGTCCCAGCCGACAACTGCACCGGGCAGCACACGCAGCTGGCCACCGAGGCGGCCGACCAGGTCCCAGACCTGCCAGCCCTCGAATGTGACGGGACGGTTCAGCCGCGCCGGGCAGTTTTCGCACGCTTGCGCGCAGGCGTCGCAGTAGCGATCGCCCCCGCCGAAAGACCATTCGGCGAGAGCGCGGAGACGTTTTTTTCCTGTTCCAGCAGCAGGCCCTTCGAGACATAGATCAGCTGGAACGCCTCGAAGACCGGCCAGACGTCGAGCAGCGCGTCGATGGCCTCCGGGCTGGGATCGATGGCGTTGCCGTCAGCATCACCAATACCCTCCCATGCAAGCACGGCCCGCCGCGCCAGCGCCTTGGCGAAGGCAACGGCGCGTTCCTCGTCGCTGGCCTCATCTGGCAGGCTTTCGACAACCGGATCGCTGCGCGTCGCGACCATCACGGCCGTCGTCAGCGGGCGGAGTTGCACCCGCACGCCGGGGGCAAGGTCGTGCCAGCGCGGCGCGTTGGTCAGATCGAGAGTCAGCATCAATATACCTCAAGGTCGTTGATCAGGGTCGCCGTACACATCCGCCCAACCGTACTGTCGCGGGCGGCCTGCCAGTCGAAGGTGGCCTGCACGCCCTGCGGACCGGAGATCTCGATGCGCGGGCGCGGCAGGTAGACGGCGTGCACGGTCAGGCGCAAGCTCTCGCCCGAGGGCAGCGCGTAGGCGAACTCAAGCTCGCAGGGATCGCCATTGATCGCCTGCGTCACCAGCGTCTGATCGGCGAAGCGCACCTCGATGGAGCCGGTCAGCGCGGCGATTGACGGGTCTGCCCCGTCAATGCGGCCGTCCGAGCGGATGGTTTCGATCCGGTCGAGGTTGTTGGCATAGGTGATGTCGGCTGAAACCACGTTGCCGAGGGCAGAGCCGTTACGGGTGATGGCTCCGTTGAAATGGCCGAAGCGCCTGAGCGTCAGATCAGCGGGCGTCCCTGCGCTGGTCGTCGTGCCCACGATCTCACCCTGCGCCACCAGCCGGGCGGTTGCGGTCAGCAGGCCAGAGCGCTGCATCTGCCAATTGATCTGGTCGAGGACACAGCCGGAATACATCGCAAAGCGCGGCACCTCCGGCATGCCGGTCTCGATCGAGAGGCTCGGCAAGACCCACGCGCCCGACTGGAACTCGTGCGTCCAGGGGTCAGTGCCGGTGGTAACAGGCTGACCGAACGCCGCCTTCAGCCAGAACCCGAACGCCTCCGCGTCGATCGGAACGACCACATCGCCGTCGGCCGTCACCGCGTCCTTGATCGGCGCCAGCGGATCGCGGCCGTAGCCCAGAAGTTCGGAATTGAGCAGCGGCTGCTCCGCGCCGAGCGAGGTGCTGGCGAAGGGCAGCCTCAAAAAGCCGCTCACCGGCGGCGTGCCATAGACTGTCTCGAACGCAAGCGCCAGTCTAGCCCGCGCTCCTTGGGCTCGTGCCATGGTGATCTCCTTGAACCTGCTTTTTGATCTATGAACCTGCTTTTTGATCTATCTTCTGCCAGCCAGGACCGATTACTCTCGGTCGGGATGCCAGAACCGTTCCGGCAGGAAACCCTGAACTCTCTATCCGATTGGATCCGCAAACATGTCCCAGTCACCCGACGCACCAGGCGGCCAGCCCTCAGCCGGGTCCCGAGGCGGGCGATCGCATTTCGCGGTTGGCGCAAAACTCACCGGCGAACTTTCCGCGCCCGGCGCCCTGGAACTGCTGGGGCATGTCGAGGGAAAGGTCTCTGCAGATGCCATCATCATCGAGGACAGCGGTTCGGCCATTGGCGAGCTTCAGGCCAGAAGCATCGCGGTCAAGGGACGGTTCGAGGGCAAGATATTCGGCGGCGATGTCAAGCTGCACTCGGGCGCCAGAGTCTCCGGCGAAATCTCCTACACGACCCTGACGATCGAAAGCGGTGCCGAGGTCAACTCGTCCTGCTCCCGCAAGGTGCAGAGCGAAACCTGAGAACCTGATCCAGTCAGGCCAGCGGATCAGCCGTGGAATAGTGAAGAACCACTGGGATCACGGCCGCCTTCAGGCTGGCCGCGCCCTCGACTGGCAGGTCCACGGGGCGCGGCGCTTCCGCCTCGACCCAGTCGCAGAGCCCGTCCAGCGTTCGGTCGGCGGCGAGCGTTCCGCCGATGCTGGCGCAGAGCGTATCGAAGGCGGCGTCACGGTCTCCGCACTGAACGACCGCCTCGATTTCGGCGCGGTGCTGGTAATGATAGCGCAGCGGTGACAGCGTCACCTCGGGCGCGCCCGGTTCGCCGTCGCGCAGGATCAGCAGGCCCTCGGTCGGCACGCGCTCGGGCAGCACCTCACCGCGGAGCGCGGTGGCGGGCAGTGCCGCAAGCCGGGTATGCAGCGCGGCGAGGATGGTTTCGCGGGGGGTGGGCATAGTGCGCCTTGTGGATTAGGTTGAAGCTTCGACCACGATCGGCAGGCCGATCACTGCCCTCCTGTCAAGCGCAAATCTTGACATGTACGGCGTTATACCGTACATATGCCGCGAAGGAGACCAATCATGTTTGCCATCCCAGAAACGACACCCACAGCGGGCAAGATGGAAGCGCGCAAGGAATTGCGTCTGCATCGCGCCGATGAAGAGCGGATCAAGGCCGCTGCGGCCGCGACCGGCCTGCAGGAAGCCGACTTTATCCGTCAGGCCGCCCTGCTGCGCGCGCAGGAGGTGGAGCAGCGCATGTCACTCTCCATCCTGCCTACCGAAGCCTTCGAGGCATTTCGGAAAGCCGTCGAAGCCCCGGGTAAGGTAGTGCCGGGTCTGGCGCGCGCAGCCGAAGCGTCGAAAGGCCTCCTCAAGGATGCCGACTGACACCACAGCGAATACACCCGCCCTGACAATCGCCAAATTCGACAAGGCGCTGCATGACCGCAGCGCCTTTTCTTGCGGCTTTGGGCCAATCGACAACTTCCTGAAATCCTCGCTCTCAAGCCAGATCAAGGCCGACATGGTGACCGCATGGATTGCCACTGCCGAGGGCGATTCTGCCGTTCTTGGCTTCTACACTTTGGGTGCGATGGCGGTCCGAGCCAACCTCGGTCCGAACAAACGGCAGCGCGCCGGAGTGCCGGACATACCGGTGATCTACGTCCGTGCCGTCGCCGTTCGCGAGGACATGCAGGGAAAGGGGCTTGGCACCGCCCTCCTTGTCGACGCCATGAAGCGCTGCCTTGGTATCTCGGAGCAAGTGGGCGCGGCGGCTATCGTTCTCGACGTGCTTGAAGACAAGCATTTCGAGCGCCGCTGGGAGTTCTATTCCGATCTCGGCTTCCAGCCGCTGGGCGACCCCGACAACCTGCACCGTGTTTTCATCCCGATGGCAGATGTCCGGGCAAGCCTTGGCTGATCTGTCTTGCACGATCACAGCCGCTCGTCCACCCAGTTCGCCACGATCAGCCCCGGCACGCTGTCGAGCGCCCGAGCCGCATCCCGGTCCAGGTCCAGCCGTTTCGGCAGCTTGACCTGCGGCACCAGCAGGAAGATCGGCGCGGTGACCTTGCCGCGCCCGGTCTTCGAGCGTGATACCACCGCCTGGCCTTTTGTATTCAACCGCCCCTCCGCCACCAGCAGGCTCGGACCCGTGCGGCGGTAGACGAAGCGCAGGCGCAGGCCGCGCCGCCGTTCCCACTCAAGGGGTGTGATCCGGCCGCCGCGTGTGGATTTTCCTGCGGCAGGCAGCGGGATTGCCAGCCAGACTCCGTTTTTCGAGCGGATCAGCGGGCCGGTGTCGTGCGCGCCGATGATGACCGGGGCCTTGGACCAGACCAGCGCGGCGGCGTCGAGGCTCTCGCCGGACCTCGGGAAGTTCTGACTGCGGATCGAGTTGGCGAGCCGCCGCCCGAGCCCCGCTTGCGCGATCTGCCCGCGCCAGGCGGCCTTGAGCCCGGTGCCGGCCTCGCGCATGGCAGCGGTGACGGCCTTTTCGCCCGCAGCCACTTCCGCTTCCATCATCGCGACGATGTCGGGATCGATGTCAAGCTTGAGCTTCATCGCGGGTCACGCCGGGCGCAGGTCCACCGTCCAGACCAGCCGCTCGCGGTCACGGACAGGCTCGCCCTGGATGAGGAAGGCCTCGCCGTCGATCTCGATCTGGTCGCCGGGCCGGGGCTGCGGCACCTCGGCGGCGCGCAGATCGATCCGGGTTGTCTCCGACCAGAGCCGGGCGTCGCCGAAGTCGGTGATGGCGTCGGTGCGCCGGGCGACGATGCGCACCAGCACCGGCGCGCCGCCCTCGGGCATGTAGGTGGCCTCGCGGGCGATGTTGGGATCGGCGAAGAGGGTGTCGATGGCAGCGGCAAGGATGGACATGGCACTGCCGGTCAGTTCGAGCTGAAGAGCCGGATCGCCAGACGCGGGCGCTTGTTGACCGGCAGGACCGAGGCCTCGGTCATGAGATCGATCCAGCGGCCCCTGGCATCGATCATTTGGCGGGCATAGAGCGGCAGGCCGACGGTGTTGGCGGTCTCCAGAAGGTTGGCGGGCCCGCCATAGGTGGTGAAGGTGTCGAACGTGCCCATCGGAAAGGCGATGCCCTCGCCGGTGGGGATCAGCCGCTCCGAGGTGCCGTTCGAGAGCGTGACCGAGCCGTTGTATTCCTCGAAGAGGATGCCCGCGAAGGGAAAGGCGCGGCGCATGTCCTCGCGCAGCGGCTGGCCGCCGGTGGCCGAGAAGAACTTGTAGGCATCCTCGGTCTTCGGGTGGCTGATCAGCTTGTCGAAGAACTCGGAGCTCACCAGCGCGTGCGCCGTGGTCATGGTCTCGCCCAGAAGGTTGTCCTCGATCGCGCGCAGGACGGTGCGCACCTTGGCCTGGATGTTGGTGCCGGCGGTGCCGAAGACGAAGTCGACCGAGATCTGCGCGATCCCGAACTCCGAGAAGTAGTCGTAGAGCGTCGTGCCCGCGCCATCCTTGACGATGCCGCGCAGGGCGTTCATCTCCATGTATTCGCGGGTCTGGGCATGCTTGCGGCGCATCAGTGTCAGCTTGCGGTTCATCACCTCGACCAGCGGGTCGGCGGCGTCCGAGACGCCCAGCGCGGGCATCCCCTGGATGTCGGCGGGCAGGATCACGTCGTCATGCGGGATCCACGGCAGCGCGAAGGATCGCATCGAGCGCTGCTCGCGGTTGCCGACAGTGGCGGGCGCGCCGAGCGGCACCGAGGGCAGCAGGCTGAGCACACCTTCGCGCTGCTCGATGACGATGGAGCGCTGCGTGACGCCCTCGAAGCGGAAGAGGCCGATCTGGCCGAGGCGGGTGTAGAGGTTCGGCAGGATGTTGATGGCCTGCGTCATCTCGGCGAGCGAATAGCCGCCCGCGTCGAACGGGTTGCGGGTGAGGGTCATGGGAAACTCCGGGGAAAGGGGGGGGCGGGAAAAAGGACTTTGGTGCGCGCGCGGCCGGATCAGGCGGTGTCGCGGGTAACGATCCCCAGCGCAGCGAGCTGGCCGATCTTGGTGGTGATTTTACCTGCATCATTGACGGTGCCGTCGTAGGCCAGCGCCGCGCGCGAGACGATGGCAGGGCCGCGCACGAGCACCACGCCCACTGCATCGGCGAGGGTTGCGTCGACGGCGTAGAGCAGCACGGCGGCGGCTGTCTCTGATCCATCAGTGCCGGTGTCGGGGGAGAGCGTGTACTTGCCACTGGCGGTGACGCGCCCCAGCACGGAGCCGACCGGATAGGGCATGCCCGTCAGCAGGGTCACGGTCTTGCGGGTGTAGTTCGGGTTGACCTCGTATTTGAGGACGTCGCCCATGCCGGGCGGTTGGGTCAGGACAGTCATGATGGGGCTCCATGCGAAAGGGGCAAAAGACATCTCCCGCCGAAGCGGTGCGGCGGGGGCTCGGTCGAACGATGCAGGATGGTGCGGCTGCGGATCAGCCTTTCACGCCAGCCGCGGCGGCGCGTTTCGCGGCCGCGACGATCGGGCTTTCCTGCGCTTGGGGCAGCACCGGCGACGGCGGTGTGGCGACGATGTCGCGCGCGTCCGAGGCGGCGCTGGCGCGCTCGAGGACCAGCCGGCGCAGGGCCTCGGGCGTGGTGGCGTCGCGCAGCGCCCTGGCCGCGTCAATGGCGACGCCGAGGCGGCCCGCCTGCGCCGCGATCTCGGCGATCTCCGCCGCGGCCTCGCGAAGCTGTGCCGAGATCTCGGCCAGGTTGCCCGGCGTGGCGGCGGCAGACGCTTCGGGGGCAACGGCCGCGACGGGCGGCGCCGCGGGTGCCGCATCGCCTCCGGTATCGCGCTGGCCATCGCCCTGGCCATCGCGCGGACCTTCGGCGTCCGTGATGCCGTCCTGCGCGGTGTTATCATCATTGCTCTTCTGGGTCATGGCGGTCTCCTTTCGGGTCTGGGTCGGGTTTCCGGTCTGGGCGAGGGGTGCGTGCCGGGCGCGCGCAAGCGAGCGGGTGGGGCCGTGCGCGACCTGCTGCCGGAAGGCGGCAAAGCCGCGCGCGAGATCGGTGACCTCGTCGGCAAGACCCGCGGCGACGGCATCGGCGCCGCGACAGGTCGCGGCCTCGGTGGCGAGCGCGGCCTGCTGGCCGAGCCGCCCGGCGCGGCCGGCGGCGACGGTTTCGGCGAAGAGGAGCCGCAGCCCGTCGATCTCGCGCTGGATGGCGTCGCGGACCGCCTCGGGGAGCGGCTCATACGGATTGCCGTCGACCTTGTGGCGGCCGGAATGGATCAGGGTCACGCGCACGCCGTTCTGATCGAGCTGGCCGCTGAGATCGGCATGCATCACCACGATCCCGATGCTGCCCAGTGCGCCGGTGCGCGGCAGCAGGATACGGGTTGCCTGGCTCGCCAGCGCATAACCGGCCGAGAAGGCATGCTCGGCCACAAACGCCCAGACCGGCTTGTCGCGGCGCAGCGCGCGGATGCGGTCGGCCAGATCGAACACGCCCGCGACTTCGCCGCCAAAGCTGTCGATCTCCAGCGCCACGCCGCGCACCGACGGGTCGCTGGCTGCGGCCTCGATCTGCGCGGCGATCCCCTCATAGCTGGTCTGGCCCGAGGACTCCCCGATCCAGCCGCCGCGATGGATGAGCACGCCGGAGATTTCGATCACGGCGATACCGTCCACCAGCGTGTAGGGCGCGTCGCCCTGCTGACGCAGGCTCTCGGATAGGCCACCGGCGAGGATGCTGGCGCGGGCAGGCAGCGCGGCAGTGTCGGCTGCGTCATGCACATCATGGTCCGCCAGTTCGATCTGCCGTCCGAGGATGCGGGGGCCGAGGCCCGACAGAAGCGCCATGGCTTTCGACGGCTCGACCAGCAGCGGCGTGTTGAAGGCGCGCGCGGCAATGCGGGCGTGGAGCATCAGGATTGGTCCTTCGCTTGATTTTGCATTTCCAATCTCCATATGGTAAGGGGAAGTCAGGATATGTAAGGAATTCGGCCATGCAGGAATCGACCGTGACGATCAAAGGCCAGACCACGCTGCCTCGGGATGTCCGGGCAGCCCTTGGCCTGACCAGCGGCGACCGGGTGCGCTACGTCATCCTCGACGGCGAGGTGCGCATCCTGAAGGCGCGCTCGGTCAAGGAGCTGCGCGGCGCTCTCGCACGTCCGGGCCAGAGGCCGGTCTCGCTCGAGGAGATGGAAGAGGCAATTGGCGCAGGCGCCGTGGAGAGCGGAACCTCTGGCGCATGATCGCGCTCGACACCAATGTGCTGGTGCGGTTTCTCGTGCAGGACGACCCCGGGCAAGCGCAGATCGCGGGCGATATCATGGATCGGCTGACCGATGCCGATCCCGGATCTGTCGGCCGCGAGGTTCTGGTCGAACTCGTCTGGGTGCTCGAGCGCGCCTATGGTTACGGGCGCTCCGAGATTGCCGGGGCGTTGGACGGGCTGCTGTCTTCGACCGAGTTGGTGATCGAAGGGGCGGATGAGGTCGGGCCAGCGCTGGAACTCTACCGCAACGATGGCTTTTGCTTCGCCGATCTGATGATCGCCGCCGCCGCCCGGCGTGCCGGGGCCTCCGAACTGGTCACGTTCGACCGCAAGGCGGCGCGCCTGCCCGGGGTGCGCCTGCTCGGAGGCTGAGGGCGGCTAGCCTTCCTCCTGTGTTGAGGGTATGCTTTCCGCGTCCGTATCCTCGGGTTCAGCATCATCCTGTCCGGACGGCACCGCCTGCACACCCTGCGCGGGCGAGCCCGGCCGACGAAAGTCGAGACCCAGCGTGCGCTCGCGGGCCCGCTCCGCGGCGATCTCGCGGTCGACCTCGTCGGCGTCATAGCCGCGCTCGGCGATGGCCTGGGTGCGGGACTTGAGCCCGGCTTCGATCTGAGCGATCTCGGCATTGGCGTCCTTCAAGGGGTCGACCCAGTCCCATTTGGTCGGCAGCCAGTCGGCGGTCAGCAGCCGGGACCGGTTGATCTCGTAGCCGGGCAGGGTGAGCGCGCCGGATAATACCGCCGTATCCATCCAGCGCGCCCAGACCGGTCGGCAGAGCTGGTAGACCATCACCGAATGTTGCCAGGCCGAGACACGGCGGCGGAACTCGATCAGGGCGAGGCGCGAGTTCGAGAAGTTGCCCTTGACCATGTCGTTGGCGAGATAGGGGTAGGGAATCCCGAGGGCGGCGGATATTTGCAGCAAGGTGCGGTACTGAAACGGCTCGTAGGTCGCGCCGCTGTCGGCGGGCTGGCCGACGGTGACGTCCTCGCCCGGATCGAGCCGCACGATCTGGCCCGGAGCGATCTCGTAGCCGGCATCGCCCCCCTCGTCCTCGGGCGGGGCGAGCGGGTTTTCCGGCGCGGGGGATGTGACGAACATCGCGTACATCGCCGCGACCTTCTTGCGGTCGAGCTCGGCGTCGTCGTACTGATCGAGCAGGAAGAGCTTGACGATGGCGGGTGCCAGCTTTGAGACCCCGCGCAGCTGTCCGCCCTCGACCGGGTCGATCACATGGATCACGTCCGAGGCCGGCACGCGCACCACCTCACCCGCCAGCCCCGGATCGGTGCTGTCGCCCGGGTGACGGCGCAGGAAGTGATAGGCGACGCGCCGCCCGATCCGGTCGAACTCGATGCCCTGCCGGATGGCATTGCCACTGGCGGCGGTGCCGCTTCTCTCCAAGGGCAGCATCTCGGCGGGCAGCATCTGCAGCTGCAGCGGCACGCTGAGCCCGTCGCTCGTGCGCCGCATCCGGATCCGGAAGAACACCTCGCCGGCGATGAAGACTTCGCGCGCGGCGCGGCGCTGCAGCCCGTAGAAATCGGTCAGCCCCTCGGCGTCAGCCTCGTCGGTCCAGGCGAGCCAGAGGCGCTGCAGCTCCTCCTTGCGGGCGGGATCGGCGATCTTCGAGATCGGCTTGATGCCGTCGCCGGCGGTATTGGCGGCCCAGCTCTCGACGGCATTGGTGGCATAGCCGTTGTTGCGCACCAGCCAGCGGGCGCGGGCGGAGATATCGGGCCCGGCGGCGGCGATCAGCGCGTTGACGTGGGCGCGCGTCGCGTGAAACCCGCGCAGGCGGCGATGATGCTGGCCGGCATCAAAGCCGCCGATGAAGGCCCCGAGGCGCTGGCGCCAGCTCACCCCTCCCATCATAGGTCCTTCACGGCAAAGGGGCGCAGGACGCGGCGGCCGGGCGCCTCCAGCGCCGCGATCCGCCGCTCGATATCGGCAATCGCCGCCGCCATCTCCGCGTCCGTGCCGTAATTCACGCTCTTGCCGTCATAGCTGACGCTGCGCGTGCCGCTGTAACGTGCCGCCAGCAGCGCGCCGTGGCGGGACTTGAGCTCATCGAGGGTCATTGGTGTCTCTTGATGCACACACGCATCGTGTGTATGTTCCATATGGTGCAGGAGGGCATGATGCCGCGAACCGCAGAGAAGCAGCGCACCAACATCACCCTGACCGCGGTCAATCTCGCTGCGGCCCGGGAACTGGGCCTCAATGTATCGGCAATCAGCGATGCCGCGCTGGCTGCGGCCGTGCGCGCGGCGAAAGCCGAGGCCTGGGCCCGCGAGAATGCCGAGGCCATTGCCGAGCGTCGTGCCTGGATCGAGACCCATGGCACGCCCCTGGCCGATCTTCAGGTCCTGAAGATCGACTGATGGCGCAGTTTCATGTCTATCGTGTTGCGGGTGGGCGACTGGTGATCGATCTGCAGACCGATCTGATCGACACCGGCACGCGCGTGGTCGCGCCGCTGGTGCCGGCCGCTTCGGGGCCCAAGGTGATTGGGCGCCTCGAGCCCATGTTCGAGATCGAAGGGGTCTCCCATGTCCTGCACACGGCAGAGATGGCGGCTGTCCCCTCGGCTGCAATCAAAAGCCCACCGGTGGCCGATCTCTCCGGCTTCGACTATGAAATCCGTGGCGCCCTCGACATGGTGTTCTCGGGGTTCTGATCATTCCATGTATCTCGGCGTGCTGATCTTCCAGCCGCGCCGCCGCGGGGCGGCGATGCGCCCGGCTTGCGGTGCGCCTGGTTGCTCTGGCTCCGGCGCGGACACGGCAGCGGTGGTCTCCACCCCGGCCTGTCTTTCGAGCTGCCGCCACATCCGCTCGTCGAAGCGGTCGGCGCCGAGGATCCACGCCGCCGCCCGGGCATAGACGCGAGTGTCGAGCGCCTCGTTCCTCTCGCGCAGCTTCTGCCATTCCTGGCGCGAGTAGCCGCGCTTGTTGCGGATCGTGACCAGTTGCTCGGCCACCAGTTGCTTGAGCCATTCGCTGTCGATCCAGTCGGGCAGGTGGATCGTGCCGGGCAAGGTCAAGGTGCCTGCGTCCCGATCCTCGTCGCTTGGCCGCTCGCTGCGCAGATGGCGATACGTCTCGGCCTTGAAGGTGGCGGTGGCTACGCTCCAGAGCCGCGCGCCGCGTTTCAGTTTCCGCCCGTTCACGGTGGCATCGACGAAGGTCGGCCCCGACACCGGCGTGGCCCGGTTGAAGCCTTCCAGCCCCTTCACGGGGGCCACCTGCGCGATGCCCTGCGTGCGCGCCCAGGCATGGACGGCCGCCGACTCGTAGCCGGTGTCGATGGCAAGCCTCGCCAGCGTCATGACCGCGCCATGCTCATGCACCCATGTCTGGCCCAGCAGCGCCGTCAGCCTGTCCCAGCAGGCCGGATCGTCCGGGCCGCCGGGGATGACGACGTGATCGACGAGCCAGCTTGTCATGCCCCGCCCCCAGGCCCAGACATCGACCTCGATGCGGTCCTTCTGCACGTCGGCGCCGGCGGTGAGAAACAGCCCGCCCGCGGGGATCTGCGCCGGATAGGCCTCGCGGCGATCCGCCAGGCGCTGCCATTCCGGGGCCTCGCCGCTCTCGATCCAGGTCTCGCCCAAAAGCGTGTTGCGCGCCGCGCGCAGCATCTCCTCGGAGCCCTGTGCCGCGAGCCAGTCGCGCGCAATCTGCGCCCAGCTCTTCCAGCCGATCGGGGAGTAAAGCGCCGAGAGGTGGAAGCCGATGGCCGTCGGGTCCTCGGGTGTCGCGGTTGCGCGCCACTCGCCCCGCGCCAGCATCTCGGTCTTGTGATGCTCTGGCATCGGGCGCTCGCAGCCCTCGCAGTGATATTCCGCCGTCTCGGGGCGCCCCTTCGCCCAGCGCAGGCGCTCGAACCGCAGCCATTGCATCGCCCCGCAATGCGGGCATGGCACGAAGTAACGCCGCTGGTCAGAGGCCTCGAACTCGCGCTCGATCCGGCTCAGCCCCCGGATCGTCGGGGTCGAGACCATGAACACCTTGCGCCTGTGCGCGAAGGTGGTGGTGCGGGCCTCGGCCAGCGTGACCGGATCGCCCTCCTCGTCCGCCGAGGCGGGATAGGCATCGATCTCGTCGAGGAACACATAGCGCGCGGGCATCGACCGCAGGCCGGTGGCGCTGTTTGCCCCGGTCAGCACCAGAATGCCGCCGGGGAATTCCTTGGACAGCATCGAGTTGCCGGCATCGCGCGAGCGGGCGGGGCTCACCCGCTCCTTCAGGGCCGGGCTGTCCTCGATCAGCGGATCGATCCGACCGCGCGAGCTGCGTTTCGCCATCTCCACCGTCGGCAGCACCGCCAGCATCGGGCCCGGCGCGTGATGGATCACGAAGCCGATCCAGTTGTTGCCAGCCTCCGTCGCGCCGACCTGCGCGGCCTTCATGAAGCTGATCCGCTGCGCCGGGTGGCCCGGGGACAGCGCATCCATGATCGCCCGCAGATAGGGCGTGCGTGCGGTGCGGTATCGCCCCGGCTCGGCCGAGGCGCGCGAGCTGAGCCAGCGATGTTGATCCGCCCATTCCGATACGGTGAGGTCAGCATCGGGCCGCATACCGCGTCGCCAGGCGCGCAGGAGGTCTTCGGCGCCCTCAAAAGCGAGGTCCAACCCTTCAGCGAAGTTATCTTGCGCAGGATTGTCGTCTGTCATGCCCTGTATCCCGTTTTCCACCGGGGTGCTTCAGGGCTCGACCTCAATCTACTGGAACGGGTTTTCGATCTCCACGCCCGTCGGTTCGAAATCACTGGTATTGCCGGTCACGACAATGGCGCCTTGGGCCAGCGCGGTCGTTGCGATCTGCAAGTCCGCGCCACTGTGACCAAGGCGCGCTGACAGTTTACCCCAAATACGCGCGTCCTCATTCCCGAACGGGAGCACACGATCAGCGAACAGCAGAGAGGTGCGGTCAATCCAACTCCGCAGGTCCTTGGCGAATCCCAGGTTGCGGTTTTCCTGCAGGGCAATGTCGCGCTCGATTTCGCCAAGGGTTATAACACTTAAGAAAAGCCTATCCTCGGACTGCGCTCGCAGCCAATCCGCGACCCTGGGCGCACGATCAGGACGACGCAAAGCCGACAGGACGTTCGTATCCAGCAAATACATCAGAATTCAACGGATCGCGGTTCGACCTGCGCTCCTTCGATGTCTTCGCCTGGAAAGGCCAGTAAATGCTCAATGAACGAGCCCCTGGACCGCTGCGCCTCGGCCAGAAGATGATGGTATTCCGATGCCGACATGACCACGACTGCAGGTTTGCCGCGACGCGTCACCTCCTGCGGTGTGCCGGCCAAAGCAGCGTCCACGACAGAACTGAATTTATTTTTGGCATCTTGTATCGTCCACACAAGCGCACTCCTAGCTATCTAGATAGACAGAAATAGGCGTCTGGGCGTTCAATGTTAAACCCGACTCACTCAAGCGAGACCCGGAGGTCTGCCAAGGCGCCGAGCTGCTCTCGGACATGGGTTTCCAGCACCCTCTGCAGGATTGCAGTCTCGATCGTCACCGGTGTGCCCGAGGCTTTCTCCATCTCTGCGGACAATTGCGCGGCCATCAGCGCCGCCACGCGCGTGGGCCAGGTCACCCAGACGTCGCGCTCCTGCCGCGCGAGACGAAACACCAGCGTTTCGGCGCGCGCGCGGTCGACCAGCACGCCCTTCTTCTTCTGGAGCGAGAGCTGCCGTTCCTGCGCCTGATAGACGGTCAGCGCTGTGCGGGCCTTCAGATAGGACGTGCTGTCGCCGGGTCCGGACGCGACGCCTTCGCCGACGCTTGACCCACCCCGAGAGCGCATCTGCTGGTCCGGATCGGTCATCGCGCCACGCCGTGCATCCGAGGCGACAGCATTGATCGAGCCATCGGCAAAGAGCACCAGCCGCCCGTTCTTGCGCGCCTTCTGCACCGCACCGCGCGAGAGCCCGGAATGGGCGGCATAGGCGCGTTCGGACATGCCTTCCATGGCGCTGTGATAACCTTCAAGGTATTGGGATTAAACGTAAATATTCCGCTTATTCAGCTGATTGCACTCGCCGATAGCGATTCTGACCCCAGTGAAGCGAGTGCATCGCGCACAGCCAGAGACAGCACGGAGACAGCCATGCGCAAACACCCTGATCCGACCGATGCTCGAGACGCCCTGCTGCGCGACATCGCCGAGCGCCATCTCTTTCTTGAAACCCTCGAGACCCGGAACGCCGACGGTCTCGATTTCCACGTCCACGCCGTCTGGGCGATCCGCTCCGCGCTGGAGGCGGCCTTTGAAGCCAGGCGCCAGGCCGGTGAAGCCACCGCACCGACAAGCCAATCGTGAAAGGACACGCACATGACCGCCATCACCACCATTCGCATCGACCATGCCGCAGTGCCCGACCCCCTGAACGGCAAGAATCCGGACGCGGTCGCCCGCATTATCGAGGCCGCGCTGCGCGACGAGGGACTCACGGCCGAGGCCTCCGACGTGATCTCGCATATCAAGATCGAGCTGCCGACCACCCAGCTTGCCGCTGCCAGCGCGTTTCTGGCCAGTTTGCACCTGATCTGAGGAAGGCCCCGATGACCATTCCCTGCAACTGCCTGCCCGAAGGCGAGACCCTCGACGACATCGTACGGCGCAACTGCGCGATCGGTTTCGACCTGCGGTTTTGTCGTGGCGTCGCCGTGTCCGAGCACGACCGCGACACCGTCACCTGCTAGCCGGGCGACGCGGAGTTCGTCACGCTTTACGCCCTCACCGATCTGGGCGAAGCCATCGCCATTCACGATGCCGATCTGACCAGCGCCGGGGCGGATGACGTCGCAGCCGTCGCTCGCGCGCTGTTCGTGGCGATGGTCAACGCCCGCCGCGATCCGCTCGATGCCGCCCAGCGCCATGAGGCGGAGCAGGCCGAGCTCACCGGTCATGACCGGATCGGATGATGCTCGACGGGGCGATCAGAGAGCAATCCTATTGCTCTGATTTACCTACAATAATCTGCGCGTCAGAGCGATGGTTGTCTCACGGAAACGATGCAACTCACTCCAAGGAGCTACGCCATGATCAGCCCGAACCCGCAAATCACGCCCCGCCATCAGCTGCGCGCCGAGAAGGCCCGCAGGAACAAGGGTGAGACCGGTTCGAGGAACCGGTCGAACGCGCTCGCTGCCTTCACGGCCAAGAAGGCCGAGATCGACGGGAGGCTCGCCCGCTTGTCGCAGCTCAGTGACGACCATTTCAACTGCCACTCCGACGAGGTCGGCTGGGCCATGGTCGGCACACTCGATCACTACGCCAGCCTGCTCAAGCGCATCACCGACAGCGCCTTTGGCGAAGGCGAATACGCTGAGTGACCCTTCGGGCATTGATCCCGCACGGCCCGCCACCACAGCGGGCTTCACCCGGTAGAAGGCGGCACATTGCGCGCTGCCCGACCAGAACCGGAGGTTCCCATGCCCAAACTCACCGACACCCAGTCCATCATCCTCAGCCGCGCGGCCACCCGCCCCGGCAATCTGGCCATGCCGCTGCCCGACGGGCTGCACGGGGCCGCCGCCAAGAAGGCCGTGGCGGCGATGATCTCGCGCGGCTGGCTCGAAGAGGTCGACGCCGACATCCGCAAGGGTGAACCGCTCTGGCGCGAGACCGGCGATGGCCATGGCACCACGCTGATTGCAACCGAGGTCGGGTTGGATGCCATCGGGATCGAGCCGGTGGTCGCCAAGGCCACCAGCGCGCCGCGCAAGGCGAAGCCAGAGCCCACACCGATGCCCCAATCGCCTGATGCACCGAAGCCCGTCGCCATCCGGACGGGCACAAAGCAGGCGCATATCATTGCGCTTCTTGAGCGCCCCGAGGGGGCGTCCATCGCTGAGATCGCCGAGGCGACCGGCTGGTTGGCGCACAGTGTGCGCGGCCTGATCTCGGGCGGGCTCAAGAAGAAACTGGGCCTGCCCATAAGTGCGGAGAAGGTCGATCAGCGCGGCACCGTGTACAAGCTTGACGCCGCCTGATCCCCGCGGTCATCGCAAACGCTCGAACAGCCTGCGCAGCGCGTAGCTGCGCAGCAGCGAAACGCCGTAAACAAGGTGCCAATGACCAGGTTCTCACCGAGGCTCGGGTGCAGGCCGAACCATGGAAATACAATGATCTGGATGGTCACAGCCAATCCGTAACCCACTGCGACATTGGTCACGGCTTCGATCAGCGACATGCGACGCGACTGCGTCATGCGCGCTTTCTCGACCGGCAAGCGGGCTTCTGATCTCCCTCGTCCATGACGAGGCGACTGGCTGTCCGCCCCGTCGCCAATTCCCAGCGCCGCACGGCGACGTCGCAATACAACGGGTCGGGGATTGTGTCGGCGGTGTCATCGTCAATGGGCGTGCGGTTGTCGTCACCGGCATCGTGCAGCAGGGCGTCCAGCTCGTCCTCTGGTATGCCGATCAGCCCGAGGTCGAAATCCTCGGCCATCAGCCCGCGCAACTCCTCCAGAAGCAGCGCCTCATCCCACCCACCCAGCTCCGTGAGCTTGTTGTCGGCGATCCGATACGCCCGCCGCTGCGCCTCGGTCAGATGGCCCAGCACGATGACGGGCGCCTCCACCAGCCCGAGCTGCGCCGCCGCCAGGACGCGCCCATGGCCCGCGATCAATTCGCCATCGGACGCGACGAGACAGGGCACGGTCCAGCCGAACTCGGCCATGCTGGCGGCGATCCGTGCCACCTGGTCTGCGTCATGCGTCTTGGCATTGCGGGCATAGGGTTTGAGCCGATCCAGCGGCCAGAATTCGATCTGGCTCGGGCGCAGATGCATCGTCATGCGGTGAGCCGTTTGGCTTTCAAGGCGGCGAAGCTTTCGCCGGTTTCCACCAGCACCGCCTCCTCGCCGGTGAAGGACTGCCAGCGATCAACGGCGACATCGACATAGGCCGGGTTCAGTTCCACCCCGTAGCAAACGCGCCCCGTGGTCTCGGCCGCGATCAGCGTGGTGCCAGATCCCATGAAGGGCTCATAAACCGCCTGACCGGGGGCCGAGTTGTTCAGGATTGGCCGGCGCATGCACTCGACGGGTTTCTGCGTGCCGTGCACCGTGTCTGTGTCCTGATCCTTGTTCGCGATCTGCCACAGCGTCGTCTGCTTGCGATCGCCCGCCCAGTGGCCCTTGCCCCTGGCGCGCACCGCATACCAGCAGGGCTCATGCTGCCAGTGGTAATCGCCCCGACTGAGCACAAGCCTGTCCTTTGCCCAGATGATCTGCGACCGGATGGCGAAACCTGCCGCCACCAGGCTTTCGGCCACCGTCGAGGAGTGCAGCGCGCCATGCCAGACATAGGTCACGTCGCCCGGAAACAACGCCCATGCCTCCCGCCAGTCGGCGCGGTCGTCATTGAGCACCTTGCCCGTCCGCTTGGTCTTGGCAGCGCCCGCCTGGTTGCGCCAGGAAGGATCGTATTCGACGCCATAGGGCGGGTCGGTGACCATCAGCAGAGGGCGAACATCGCCCAGCAGCCGCCCGACCACATCGGCTGACGTGCTGTCGCCACAGATCAGACGATGCGCGCCCAGCTGCCACAGATCGCCCGGTCCCGAGACCGGCGTGACCGGCGGTTCGGGAATGTGATCCTCGCCCTCGACCGGGCCATCGCCACCCAGCACCTCGGGGTCCTGCAGCAGCGCGTCCAGATCCTCGTCGGCGATGCCAAGCAGCGACAGGTCGAAATCCTCGGCCAGCAGCCCCGCGATCTCGTCGCGCAGCAGGGCCTCGTCCCAGTCGCCGAGCTCCGTAAGCTTGTTGTCGGCAATGCGGTAGGCCCGGCGCTCTGCCTCGTCGAGATGGCTGAGCCGGATCACCGGCACGTCCGTCAGCCCCAGCATGATGGCCGCAAGCACCCGGCCATGGCCTGCGATCAGCTCGCCATCGTCGGCCACCATGCAGGGCACGGTCCAGCCAAATTTGGCCATGCTGGCGGCGATCTTCGCGACCTGGTCGTCGCCGTGCATCTTGGCATTGCGAGTATAGGGGCGCAGCCGGTCGATCGGCCACGTCTCGATCTCGCTTGGCGCGAAGACAAGGTCCATGAGGCGGGTCTCAATATGGAGCAGGGAAAAAACATGCACGCGCGCCGCCAGCAGGTTCAGCAGCGGGAGCGGGGTCCGCGATGTGGGGAAAAAGAAAACGCCCGGAAGGGTTTCTTCCGGGCGCTATTCTTCGATGATCAATGGGTACGTCAAGGGGGCTAGAAATGTCAAACCATTTTTTGGCCTGGAATCAACAAGTTCTGGTTCGCCCGAGCGCAGGTGCCTTCCTGACGTGGCGGCGGTGGCCGGTGGATTCCATAAGATGGCTTCCCTGGCTTCCCGATGGAATCCACGTGAGCCAGTTGGGTGCTTGCGTAAGGTTTTGATATTGAGTCAGAATTTCCAGCAAGACCGCTGCGGTGGCTTCCGGGTGGATTCCCCGGTGAGGAATCCAGTCGCTGGCGAAATGGCGCGCTCAGCCCCCCCGTATACGTTTGGCGCCCGGAAGGAACCATGGCAGGGGGGGCGTGGTCGTCATGCAAGCCCTGTAGGTGGCCTGCGGCTGAATGGCTTGCGGTGCGGGGTGACTGCGTGATCAGATCACGGTCATCACTTCGCCATCGTCGAGACGTTTCACGTAATCGACCGTAGTGCCGTTCCAGTGATAAGCGAAGTGCGCGCCTTGCGTCGGGATGGGAACGACATCCGGCCAGAACACCGCGATGCAGTAGCCGCCGGTATAGCGGATGCTCGGCCAGGTGATGCCGTTTGATCCGGCGGCGCGGCGCTCGGCGCCGAAGATCTGAGAAGGGCCGTAGTCGTCGGGATCGAGCAGATCGGCGCGGCCGGTCGCGTCGTCCAGATCGGCATCGATCGAGCTGATCAGTTCGCGGAACTGCGACGTCCAGCCAGGTGCCTCCTCCGTGGCGTGCATGAAGCGGGCGTGGTGGTGGATGGTCTCGGCAATCGCCACCTCGGTCCGGTCGCCCGCGTAGTAGAGGCCAAATGTGCCGTCCGAGAAACGGCCTGGTCGCAGGGGGGAGCAGTGGACGAAGGGCGCCATGACCCAGCTTGCGCCTGGCCCCGTCACTCGGCGAGTGACCGGCACCTTCGAGAGATCCCCGATGCTGTCGCGGAAGCGTGGATTGAACTTGGCCTCGGCCGAGGCCAGCGCCTCCCAATCGGCGGGATCGGCGATGTCTTCGAACAGGTCGATGGGCGGATGGATGGAGCGGATGATGCGGACGGTGCGCGGCCAGATCACGCGGCGGACAGACACCGTCACCAAGCACCCCGCTCCGCGTCCAGATAGGCGCGCAGGTCGATCAGGTCGGTGATCTCACCGCGCATCATGACGTCGAGCGCGCTCAGCCCACCGAAGGCCTCGTTGGGCTTGCTGATCCACGCATAGCCGCGTGCCGGATCGGTGAAAAGATAGCGCAGCGCCTTGTGGATCCCGATGAGAATTGCCATCCGCGCCCGCAGATCGCGGTCGATGCGGCCAATGTCCCCGGTCTTCCAACGCGCCCATGTGCGCTGGGCCATGTCGCCCAGCAAGGTGCGGGCTTCGGCATCGGTGAGACCCCATGCACGGAACAGATTGACAGTGGCACGCGCCAAGGCCGCCGCTTCGTCGTCTGTGATAATGGGAAGGTCAGGGCGTGCGATGATCGGCTGGACCGTGGCGAACTGCATGGTCATTCTCCTTTGGCATCAATATAAGCATTGTGTGCCAATAGGCAATGACAATCTCCTATCTGACCGCACTCACCCGCGTCCAAGGCCGCGCCTTCGCCACCGTCACCTCAAGCTCCCGCAGCATCCCGCTTGCGATCAGCCCGTCGCGGATCCAGCTCAGCGCCTGCCACCAGTCGTCGTAGGCGCGTCGGGCGGGCGCGACCTGCTCCGGGTGCGGTCGCCAGGTCACCGGGCAGGCCAGGTTCTCGATGCTGCGGCATTTGCCGCGGGTCAGGATGCGTTCGGTGCCGGCCACGATGGTGGGCGCGTTCGCCGTGCCGGTTGCGCTTCACCTTGACCGGCATGCAGTGCGGCACGGCGCCGCGCGTCTAGTCTGGCGTCAACCCCACGCGCGCGAGTTCGGCGACGCGGATCGTCAGGCGCTTGCCGCCCAAACTGTCGCGGAGCCCGGCGACCGTGGATGTCGCCGAGGAACAGCCCGTCGAACCCTGCCGCCTCGGCCGCTTGCGCGCATTCCAGCCAATGCGGCAGTTCGAGCGGACCGGTGGCGCGCGACCCGGGCGCGCGCCAGGCCGCCTCTTGACTGCCAGGGCCGAAGCGGACCGCGTTCAGGATCACTGGCGCATCCAGCTTTGGTCATGCCAGGCCGACACATCGCCTGGCCAGTCGAGGGGCGCGCCGCGCGTGTCCTTGAGGACACCGCTGTCGTAGAGAAACCGCGCCATCGCCGCGAAGCGTTCGGCATCGATCCGGCCGACGGGCGTGTCGCCGTCGCGCAGGTAGTTGCTTTGCGTAATCACGTCCATCGAGCCCTGCACCAGCGCCGCGTTCGGGAAGTCACCGGCCGCGATCAGCATCTCCGCCGCCGCGTCGGGGTGGTCGGCGGCCCATTCGTAGCCGGCCTGCGTCGCCGTCATGAAGGCCGCGACCATGGCGGGGTCATCGCGCAGGACTTCGACGCGAGTGCCGATATAGCCGGTCTGCTGATCGGGGATGCCGTAATCGGCATAGGCGAAGGACGATTGCTCGCGCCCCAGAAGCTCGCTATTCACGCCTTCCCAGGTCGCGACTTCGAGGGTGAAATCGACCCGGCCGGTGGCCAGCGCCTCGTAGGCGCCGGTGCCGAGCGTCACCGTGTCATAGACCGGATCACCACCATCGTTACGGATCATGGTCGAGATCAGCGCATCCTCCCAGTCGCTGCCGAAACCGGCATAGGTCTTGCGCGACAGATCGGCGGGGCGGGATATTTCCGCATTGTCGCTGTTATAGACGAGCCGGCCGGGGTCGTGCTGCATCGTCGCCCAGAGCGCAGTGATGTCGGTGCCCTGCGCGCGCACGCTCATGAAGCCAAGCGAGGTCATGTAGGCGAAATCCGCGATCCCAGCCGCCAGCAACGCGGTGGAACTTGTATCGGAATAGGGCAGGATTTCCACGTCCAGCCTGGCCTCGTCGTACAGGCCGCG
>NZ_QITQ01000024.1 GCF_003260265.1 Roseovarius amoyensis | reverse complement strand
GCGCTGGTTCTCCCGGTCCGGGCTGCGCTCGCCGTGTCCTGCACCGCAGACGGCGGCCACCTCGATATCCATCAGCTGCTGCGCGGCACCTCGGACCAGTTCCCGCAGGAAATCCGCATCATCGCTCCTGGCGATCACGCCCGGAAGGTCAATCATGGTCTCGGTCATCGTGCTCTCCATCGTTGTCATCGGTCGTTGAACAACCTCAGACTACGAAGAAACGCGGTGGCCGCCAGCCCCGGCCGCGCGCTGCGCTACGCCAAAAGGCTCCGCGCGCGGCCTCTTACACCACCCGGTGGGGCACTACCTTTTCCCGACAGATGGCCGGCGACGCGCCCCATCGGGTCTTCGACCTCGTGCTGGCGCCTGCGGAACTGAGAGTAAAAGGTGTTGCGCAGGATGGTGAACAGCCACGCCCGCAGATTGGTGCCGGGCTGGAACTTGTCGAAATTGCTCCAGGCCTTGACCACGGTATCCTGAACCAGATCATCGGCAGTGGCGTGATTGCCCGACAGGCTGAGCGCGAACGCGCGCATCGCCGGCAGGTGTTCAATCAATTCTTCGCGTGGATCGGAAGTGTCGGTCACTGGTGGCTCTCGTTCTGATCGTGCCGCCCATTTCCTTTGATTTGCCTGTGCTGGTGTCGGCGCCTGTGTTCGATTGTGGGCGCGCCGCGTTTCCCCGGCTTGTCGTCGGCCCGATGGCGGGTTTTCGCCACTCCTCACCATTGCGGGGGTTCTTGGGCCATGGTTTGCCTTCGAAGGCCATGGTTGTGGTATTCCCACACCAAGACCAACACCGTGTTTCGCCGTTTGTTCCCGCAGGGGACATTTATTCGTGAGGACAGAATGACAAGAACGATCGAAACAGACCTTGCCGCCGTTATTGAAAACGAGCTGCCCTACCTGCGCAGATACACGCGCGCCCTGACCGGTCGGCAGGACACCGGCGACCGCTATGCCGCCGCCACGATCGAGGCCATCCTCGCTGACCGCGACCTGCTGGATTGCGGATTGCCGCCAAAGGTCGCGCTGTTTCGGGCGTTCCATGCCATCTGGATGTCGTCGGGCGCGCCGGTGGACCGACCCGAGGGCACGAGGCCCGAATCGCAGGCGCAGGTTCGGCTGTCCGGCCTGACCCGGAATTCACGCGAGGCCTTGCTGTTGCACTGCATCGAAGGGTTCACCGATGACGAGATCGGCCGGATCATGGGCAATTCCGCTGCCGAGGCGGCCGAGCTGGTCGCGATCGCACGCAGGGAAATGGCCAGCGGCCTGTGTGGTGACATCCTGATCATCGAGGACGAGGCGATTATCGCGATGGATCTCTCGGCGATCGTCAGCGAAATGGGTCACGACGTCACCGGCATCGCCCGCACCCGCGACAGTGCCGAACGTCTGGCGGCGGAACGGCGTCCCGAACTGGTTCTGGCCGACATCCAGCTAGCGGACAATTCATCGGGGATCGATGCTGTCAACAGCATCCTGCGCGATCACGGCGACTTGCCGGTGATCTTTATCACTGCCTTTCCCGAACGCCTGCTGACCGGGCAACGGCCCGAACCGGCGTTCCTGATCGCCAAGCCGTTCACCGAGGAACAGGTGCGTTCGGCCGTCAGCCAGGCGATGTTCTTTGCCGGCACGCAGACCCTGCATGGCTGATGGCCCCACGCGGACAGGGGATGCCTTGCGCCGATGGGCTGAAACGACTCGAGCCGGGCAAATGCCCGGCTCGAACCCTGCATGGCAGACTGGTTGTCAGCCTTCGTAATCAGGCATGCTTTCCAGCTGATCTTCGGTCGCGTCGATATAGATGCGGATATCGTCGGTTCCGTCGGCCCGCTTCAGCGTCAGCGATTCAAAGCTGACTTGGACCGGCTTTTCGCCGATGCCGAGGAAACCGCCTACGTCGATGATCGCGTCGGTCGCCTGGCCGTCGGTGTCGATGATCAGGTCGGACACTTCGCCGATCCATTCGTTACGCGCGTCATAGACGGGCGCGCCGGTCAGTTCTTCGACTTTCAGATCGGTCACGACGACGGTGTCGTAACCTTCCAGCTTGACCTCGGGCGCAGCGGGATACCCGATGTGCGCATCGTCCCGGTCCGCCATCTCGCGCTCTTCGTCGGTCATGTTGCTGTCGGTGCCCGTCATCATCGCGCTGTCACGGTCATCTTCGAACGCGGGGACGTTTTCCAGTGCCTCCTGACTGGAATTGAACACAACAAAATACTCATCCGGCGCATCGCCGTCCGACACCAGTTGCAGGCGGTCCATCTGCACGGCAACGGTCTTTTCACCAATGCCAAGGAACCCGCCAATATCGACGAGGATCGCAGTGACATCGCCGTTGCGGTCCATCAGGACGTCGTTGATCTCGCCCACGTCGTCCCATTCGTCGCTTGCTTCGTCCAGCATGTCGTCGTTCACCTCGGCCTCGGACACATAGACCCGTGAGCCGATGAAGTTCGACGCGTGGATATCGTTCTCACCTGCCGTCTGGCGGAAGGTGTCCTTCCAGGCGTTGTCGCCATCGGTCTGGGCGGCCAGCGGGGTTGCCAGCACGACGGCCAGCGCGGTGGTGGTAAGAATGCGTTTCATATTTCTTCTCCTTTTTAATCGTACCCGGCGCGTTTCGGCGCCTCTGGGCAAACAACAAACACCGGCTCGGTATGTTCCGGTCGGTGCGTCGGGAAAAACAAAATACTTTTGGGAACTGGAACCGGGGGCCGTGCGTTAACGACGCCCTTCCCGCGCAGCCGGCCCGATTTTCTGAAACGGTAAAAAACGACCGCCGGACCGCGTGTCAGTGGCGCCGATCACCAGGCATCCCGCGCTGTTGGTCTTGAATGGAAACGTTCCTGCACACGATGGAACCCAGCCGCACAAACCAGCGTTCAATCACTGAAACTCAGAACCGCCGGAAGACTGGCCATAAAGAGGAGAATAAAGATGTCCAATGTGCTGAAAACCAAACCAAAGGAATCCCAAGTCGATACCGGTGTCGGCGATACCGGGGCCTTGGCCAACGGGCTGGCCGAAGTGCTGGCTGACACCTATCGGCTGGTCTTCAAGACGCATGCCTATCACTGGAACGTGACGGGACCGCTGTTCTATTCCATCCACAAGCTTACTGAAGAACAGTACGAGGAAATGTTCGGTGCGGCTGACGTCTTGGCCGAACGCATCCGCGCGCTCGGGCATCTCGCCCCGATGGAGATGTCGGCGATCACCGGGAAATCTGACATCAAGGACCTGGGCGGAACGCCATCGGCCCGGGAAATGGTAGAAGACCTGGTGCGCGATCACGAAAAGGTCGCATCCAGGATGCACGGCCTGGTCGATCTGGCGGGCGAAAACCGGGACGCCGTCACCGACGACCTGGCCACCAGCCGTGCCGCCTTTCACGAACAGGCGGCCTGGATGCTGCGGGCCATTGCGGCAGAGTAACCCCCGCCCCGGATGGCGGGCCCTGGGGGGCGGTTCGCGACCGCCCCCCAAGGTCAGTCGCGGTGTTCGGGGAGTGTCTTCAATTCATCCTCGGTCATATAGACTGTGGCGTGAACGATGCCGTTTTCGTCCCTCATGACATCGAGCCTGCCCAGGTCCAAGCTGACGGGTTTGGCCCCAATCCCCAGAAAACCGCCGACATCCACTATCACCTTCACGTGTCCGCCGTCGCCATGGATATGTGAAACGGTCCCGATCCGTTCCTCATCGGGTCCGTAAATCGCAGCCCCTGCAAGGTTCTCTTCGTTCAGCTCGACCGCGTCCAGCCTCGGGTCTTTCGAATGGTCCATCTTGTTGTCCTTTTCGCCGATCTGCGCTGTTGCGGGTATCCTATGCTTCAACGTATGAAACCGGCAGGTGTTCCCGCTGTCCTGCGAAGGGCGGCGGCGCATTACAATGCTATTTCCTTTCGACAACCGTAGCGTATAATTTCAGTCATAATGCAACTCCTGGGGGGTGGTGGATGGTTGACGGCACAGCGCACGGTCCGGCCGCGAACGCCTTGCCAGGTCATGAACTACCGGCCTATCTGCAGGCGGTACTCGACCGTGTCGTTGCATTCGTCGGCATCCTGACGCCCGACGGTATCCTGATCGAAGCGAACGAACCCGCGCTGCAGGCCGCCGGGCTGAAACGCGCGGATGTCATAGGCAAGCCGTTCTGGGATTGCCATTGGTGGAATTTCGACGCCGCCATACAGACCCGCCTGCGCGAGGCGATGGCCCGCGCGGCGTCGGGCGAACACGTCCGCTATGACACCAATGTCCGCGTCGCCGATGACGCGGACATTGTCATCGACTTTTTCCTAATGCCGCACATGGATGCGTCCGGCAACGTCGATTTCCTGGTGTGCTCGGGCATCGACATCACCGAACGAAAAAACCAGGAACTTTCGCTGCGTGCCGCGCATGACAGCTTTTATCACCTGGTCACAAGTTCGCCTTTCGGCATCTGCGCGGTCGATGCCGATTTCCGGCTCGCAATGGTCAGCGCAGGCGCACAGAAGCTCTTTGAAAACGTCAGGCCGCTGATTGGCCGCGATTTCGCAGAGGCTTTGCGGGTCATCTGGCCCGAGCCCCATGTCAGCGAGGCAATCGCGATCTATCGCCACACGCTGGAAACCGGCGAGCCATACCGCGCACCCGGCACCGTCGAACGCCGCAACGATATAGGCAAGGTTGAATCCTACGACTGGAAGATCGAACGCGTGACCCTGCCAGACGGTCGGCCGGGGATCGTTTGCCATTTTTACGACCTGTCGGAACGCGAAGAATTCGACCGTGCGCTGCTCGAGAGCGAACTGCGCTTTCGCTCGACCTTTGAAAATGCCGGCGTCGGCATCGGCCATATCAGCAAGGACGGCCGCTGGCTGCGTGCCAACCAGAGACTGTGTGACATCATCGGCTATACCAGATGCGAGTTGTCCGAACTGACGTTTCAGGACATCACCGTCAGCGAGGACCTGGACAAGGAGCTTGTCTATAGACGGCAGATTCAGGCCAACACGCGCGACAACTACCAGATGCAAAAGCGGTACCGGCGCAAGGATGGCAGTATCGTCTGGGTCAGATTGTCGGTCAGCTGCGTGCGCGACGACGATGGCGACGTCAACTATTTCATCTCGATCGTCGAAGACATCTCGAAGCAGCAAAAAGCCGAAAAGCGGCAGGAACTTCTGATCCGCGAGCTGAACCACCGGGTCAAGAACAGCCTGGCCACGATCCAGGCGATGGCGTCCCAGACTATTCGGTCCTCCGATGACATGGAACAATTCAGCGAACGGTTTTCAGGGCGGCTCCGGGCCATGGCCGTGGCGCATGACAGCATCTTTGACGGCAACGATCTGCGTGCGGACCTCAAAGCGGCGGTCCGCAACCAGCTGTTTCCCTATCTGGTCGGCGAACACAGGTTGGAACTGACCGGCCCGCAGGTCTATCTGGATACCGAAACCGCCCATGCGCTCGGCCTGATCCTGCACGAACTGGCCACCAACGCGTGCAAGTACGGGGCCCTTTCTAACGATGCGGGGCGCATCAACGTGTCCTGGCAGCACCTTCCCGCCGATGGTGCCAGAATACTGCAACTGACCTGGTGCGAAACCGGCGGCCCCCAGGTGGCGCCGCCGGAAGAGGTCGGGTTCGGCAGCAGGCTGATCGATACCACGATACAACAGACCCTCAACGGAACATCGACGGTCGACTATCTGCCGCAGGGTGCCCGGTACGAGTTCAGATTCACCCTGGAAAACCAGGATCGGTACTGACCCTACCGGCTGTCATGCGCCCGCGCGGTCGTGCCTGCCTTCGCCGATTTCCTTGACGATCTTGGCGACGAACGCCTCCAGATCGTCGGGTGAACGGCTGGTGACAATACCGGCATCGACCACCACCTCGCGGTCGTGCCAGTTGGCGCCCGCATTCCTTACATCGGTCGCGACAGACGCGTAAGACGTGGCATCGCGGCCGTGCAGCACATTCGCTTCGGTCAGCAGCCAGGGCGCATGACAAATCGCCGCCACGATCTTTCCGGTATTGCAGAATCCGGCCACGGTTTTGACCGCGGTGTCGTTCAGGCGCAGGATATCGGGGTTGATCTGTCCGCCCGGCAGCACCAGCGCGTCGTAATCCCCGACATCGACATCGCCCAGCGCGAGGTCGGCATCGGCCATTTCGCCCCAGTCCTTTTCATTCCAGCCCCTGATGGCCTGCCCGTCCGGGGTGGCGACATGAACGGTCGCGCCCTTTTCCCGCAGTTGGTCGCGCGGCACCTCCAGTTCAGACTGTTCGAACCCGTGGGTCGCCAGGATCAGGATCCTTGCATCGGTGATATCGGTCATCTTGAATTCTCCCAGAATTTCGGTTGATGACGACCGCTGTCGTCTGATGGGAAAACGCCCGCCCGGCGGGATGGGTTCCAAACGGTTTCCGGTGCGGCATTTGGAATTTCCTGCGGTGGGCGGGTGCCCGCCGACACCCCCCGGCCGCCGCCAAACCCCGCCGGGTGCCGGCGCGATCATGGAACCATTCGTGCGCTCGGCGCGTTCTGTATCACCCGGATGCAATCAGGAATGGCGGCGTGTCAAAAGAAGAATCCCAAGAGAAGCACGAAGACGTCCTTACCGATAACGAGATCGACGTAATCGAACGAAACGCGTCGATCAGGGCCGTCGCCATCTTCGAGGTGATCCGTCGCGAGGGCGAGCAGGAACTTGATCGGCCGCCAAGCGCGTTGGCGCTGTCGGGGTTGATCGCGGGCCTTGCACTGGGTCTGTCCGTTCTCAGCGAGGCGCTGTTCCGGCAATACCTTCCCGACGCGGGGTGGCGTCCGCTGGTGGAAAACCTGGGATACTCGGTCGGCTTCCTGATCGTGATCCTGGGGCGTATGCAGCTTTTCACCGAAAACACCATCACCGCGGTCTGCCCGGTGCTGGATGCGCGCAAGCTGCGGTTTCTCATGCGTTTGCTGCGGCTCTGGGCAATTGTGCTGGCGGCGAACCTGGTCGGCGCCTCGCTGTTCGGCCTGATCCTGCATGCCACGCGCGGATACCAGCCCGAGACATGGCAGGCGGTGGTCGATCTGTCCAATCACGCGCTGGGGTTCGGCTGGATGGAAACGATGTTGCGCGGCATCGGGGCCGGGTGGCTGATCGCCGTGCTGGTCTGGACCATGCCCAACGCCGAAAAGGCAAAGTTCTATGTCATCATCCTGATCACCTATCTGATCGCGCTTGCCGACTTTTCGCATGTCGTGGCGGGTACGGTCGAGGCGGCGGTCGTGGTCCTGGCCGGTGATGTCTCGGCGGTGGATGCGGTGACGGGATTTGTCGTGCCCTCGCTGATCGGCAATTTGCTTGGCGGGACGGTGTTCTTCACCCTCCTGGCTTGGGCCCAGATCCGCACCGAATTGCTGGACGAACGCGACCTGCTGACCGCGTGGCGGGACAGGGCGTGATAGCCCGTGCGCCCGCGGCATGCCCACCGGCCTGCATCTACACGCGCATTGTGATCACCCTGCTGCGGGCGGCCGAGCAAAAGACGCGAACATATCGCAAGTCCGATACGCACGTCTCGCAAAATTGGAAAGGCGAACATGACTGACGACGCACCCCTTACCGAGACCGTCGAACAGGTTCGGTCCTCGACCGGCGACGACGAGGTCACGGTCGAGGAAATCGCCTGTTCGGTCGATGATAGCGGCCTCTTGCCGCTGATCCTGCTGCCGGCGCTGATTACGGTAACGCCACTGTCGGGCGTACCCGGTGTTGCCATTGTTTCGGGACTGACGATCGCCCTGCTGATGGCCGAGCACATGTTTGGCTGTCGCAAGCTCTTTCTGCCCCGCCGGCTGAAGCAGCGATCCATCGACGGCGACAAGCTGCAATCCGCCCTCGACCGGCTCTCGCCCGTGATACGCTGGATTGACACCCACACCCGCCGCCGGTTGTCGTTCCTGTTTCACCGGCCGCTGATCTGGGTACCGCAGTCGCTGTGCCTGCTGACCGGGCTGGTTATGCCGTTCCTGGAACTCATTCCATTTTCGTCGTCAGCTGCCGCGATGGGCGTGTGTTTCCTGGTCATGGCCATGCTGACCCGGGACGGGGTCTTTTTCCTGCTGGCGCTGGTCCCCTATGGCGGGTTCATCTACCTGTTGCTGCAGGTCCTATTGTGATCCGGTGGCCGGTCATCGCCACGGCGGTCCTGCTCGCCCGCTGCGGGGGGCGCAATCGGTGCCGAACCCGACCGGCCGCGACGCCGGGATTCTGGACCATCTTTTCTGGGTGATGCTGGCCGGTGCGTTGCTGCTGTGGCTGACGGTGAACGGGCTGATCCTGTTCGTCACGCGGATTGCCCCCGCCCGCTGAACCGTCGCGCGTATGTCTTTACAACGTGTCGGCCCGCCAGGGACACTGGCCCGGCGTTTCGGGGGTGCTGCACACCACGTTCGTGAATTCGACGGCCTTGTGCCGCGCGGCCGTCCCTTCGTTGCCGAACAATGAGGCGATTTCACCTCTGGCTTGATCCATCCGGTCACGCCGCCAGCCATTCGCCCGGCAGCGGCCCGCGTGGGCTATCCCCCGATCAGGTCGCCGCCGTTGGGGTGCAGAACCTGCCCGGTAATGTAGGAGCTGTCCTTGCAGGCCAGAAACAGCATCGATGGCGCCACCTCGTTCGGCTGTCCGGGCCGGCCAAGCGGCGAGGACTTGCCGAAATCCCTGACCTTTTCGGGCGGGAACGACGCCGGGATGAGTGGCGTCCAGATCGGGCCGGGCGCGACGCCGTTCACGCGAATGCCCTTCGGCGCAAGCTTGCCCGACAGCGCCCGGACAAAGGACAGGACAGCTCCCTTTGATGAGGAATAGTCGATCAGCAGATCCTGCCCCCGATACGCCGTCACCGAGGTCGTGCAGATGACCGACGCCCCTTCGCCCAGGTGCGGTAAAACAGACTGCACCATGAAAAGCTGACCGCCCACATTGGTGCGAAAGGTCTGAAAAAACTGCTCTTCGGTTATGTCTGTCACCTCGTCACGGGCGTGCTGTTCGGCGGCGTTGTTGACCAGGATGTCGATCTTTCCGAACGCATCCAGGGTCTGCCTGACCGCATCCTTGCAAAACTGCGAGTGTCCCACATTGCCGGGCAGCAGCAATACGTCGGTTCCTTCGGCCTCGGCCAGGCGCTTGGTCTCTTTCGCGTCGTCGTGCTCGTCCAGATAGACGATGGCCAGGCGTGCGCCTTCGCGGGCGAACAGGATGGCGGTGGCCCGGCCAATGCCGGAATCGCCGCCGGTTATAATCGCGACCTTGCCCTTCAGCCGCGCCGACGACTGATAGCGCGGGGCGGAATCGGGCAAGGGGTCCATCCGGCTTTCGAGGCCCGGCTGGCGGTCCGGTGTTTCCATTTTGTCATGTTCGTTCGGGTGCATGGCAGCCTCGGGTGTTGTCAAAGAAACATCGCAAGCAGGATCAGCAAGATGACCAGCGCCGCCCCCCAGAGCGCCCTGATCAGCATCCTGTCGGTAACGTTCAGCCGTGCTTCGGCGTGCCGTTTCAGGCGTTTCGGCTTGTCCGAGGCGCCAGCATCGCCGGGTCCGGCAGGCACCTCTGTCTGCGCCGGGGTGTTGCGTTCGTGCGCAGCATCGGAATGGGGTTTCTGTCCGGGCATGGCTTTCTCCCTTTACCTGGATTTGAAACGCACGGGCACGCGAAACGTTCCATGCCGGCAGAGTGAAAGATCGGCGCGCCGCCCCTCCCCTGCCTGCCGCCCACGGGCGGCGGAGCATGTCATTTTTTCATGGTGCGCGCGGGCCCTGTATCATGTCCGGCTCGGCCTGGGGTTCGCGGGGCAACGCCCCGGCCAGAACCAGGATCCACAGCGCTATCGGGATCGCCACGATGCCGCCCAACGGCCCCCAGAGCCATATGCCGAAAACCAGCGCCAGGAACACCAGCAACGGGTTGAGCTGCATATGCCGGCCGACCAGCGCCGGCGTGACGAACTGCCCTTCGGTCGCGTTGAGAGCCAGGAACGTGAACGCCGGCACCACCACCATCGCACCGTCATAGACGCCGATACCGGCGAATAGCAGCGCACAGAAAAAGATCGCGGGACCGAGATAGAGAAGGAAGTTCAGCAGGAACGCCACCAGACCCAGGCTAAGCGCACCGGGCATCCCGTAGAGCTGCAGCATCGCGGCGGTGGTGATGCCCAGCACGCCGTTGATCAGGGCGACGGTGATGAAGTAGCGCGAAACCAGCCGCTCGGCCTCGCGCAGGCTGATGGCGGATTTCGCATCGCGGCCGGGAAGGATGTTTGCGATCCACTCGTAGAGCTCCTGCCGGGTCAGCAGAAAGAAGAACAGCACGCCGGCAAAGATCAGGACCTGGGACAAGATCGCCGGCGCCAGCAGCAGCGCATCCGATATGCTGGGGAGGTCGAAGCTGTCGTCCGCCGGCGCGTCCTGACCCGCGCTGGTGGCGTTCGGTTCAGCCGCGACGGCCTTTTCCACCTCGCCGCGTGTTTCTTCCAGCCCCCGGACCAGACCCTGTACGAACTCTATCGCGTCCTGCATGTCCGTCCAGACCTTGGGCGCCTGCTCGACCATCTGTGTGATCACCGGCTGAAAGATCAGCGCCAGAACGGCGAGCACGACCAACGTCCCCATCAGCCCGATCAGTGCGCTGCTCAGGGGCGACAGGCCTCGCCGTTCCCCGAAATTGGACAGGGGCGACAACACGATGCCGGTGACCAGTGCCAATACCGCAGGTGCCGCGATCGATTCCAGCGTGTCGAGAGCGGCAAAGGTCGCGATCACGCCAACGGCGATCATCGCGACATGACCTGTTTTTTCCAGACGATCCAATGGCTGATCCCTTGTTCAATGGACCTCAAACGCCCGGCAGGAACGAATGGTTCCGCCGATAAGGGATATAAGGCAGGTGCTGTGATGATGATCGGGCACCCTGCACGCATTTTCGCTTTCCCTTCTGCCTGTCTGTCTGCAACACTCGGTCGGCGGAACGTCGGGGCATGGCGGCCGGTGCCGCTTTGCCCGCCCGCGCGCAAGCCGGAACCAGACGGAACGCCGGGCCATGCCGCGCGTCCTATGCAAGAGGGAATGTCGTGATGCCCGAACCCTTCTTCGGCCTTGAACCCTATCATATCATGTTGACGGCGGCAGGCGGTATCGTGATCCTGGCACGGTGGCTGCCCCGGTTCGTTTCCTCGCGCGAACCGGTCGCGCCGCCGCTGCTGATCCTGTTCGGGATGATCGCGGCGCTGTTGGTGCCCGGCTTGCCGCTGGTGCCCGATCCGCGCGTGCTGCCGCGGCCGTGGGAGATTGCCAGCGAACTGACCATCATCGTGGCGCTGTTCACCGCCGGGCTACGGATTGACAGGCTGGGACCGTGGCTGCGATGGGTGCCGACCGCCCGGATGCTGTTCGTCGCCATGCCCCTGACCATCGCGGCGGTCGCGTTCCTGGGCGCGGGCATCGCCGGGATGACGGCGGCGGGGGCAATCCTGCTGGGTGCAGTGCTGGCGCCGACCGACCCGGTGCTGGCCGGCGACGTGCAAGTCGGCCCACCGCAGGAGGGCGAAGAACACCGCGTGCGGTTTGCCTTGACCACAGAGGCGGCGCTGAATGACGGGCTGGCCTTTCCCTTCGTCTATCTGGGGCTTTTGGTGGCGGTGCAGGGGCTGAACCCCTCTGCCTGGCTGTTTGACTGGCTTGCCGTGGATGTGGTGTACCGGATCGCGGTGGGTATGCTGATGGGCGCGGGTGGCGGCTGGACCCTGGGGCGCCTCTTGTTTCACTTTCCGCGCGGCTCGGCGCTGGCAGAAACAACGTCGGGAGTGATCGCGCTGGCGGGGGTTCTGCTGTGCTATGGCTCTACCGAACTGGTAGAAGGGTATGGATTCATCTCGGTCGCCGTAATGGGGCTGACCATGCGCCGGGTGGAAAGCGGGCACCAGTTTCACCGCCGGCTGCATGATTTCTGCGAGAATATCGAGCACGCCATGCTGGCGTTATTGCTGATCGCCCTGGGTATGGTGTTGCCACGGCTTTTTACCGATCTGCAGTGGAGTCATGTCATCATCGCGCTGGCGCTGGTGGTGATTGTCCGACCCGCCGCCGGCTGGGTTTCGCTGGCCGGTTCGCCTCTCAGGAGGTGGGACCGGGGCATCGTCGCCGTCTACGGCGTGCGCGGAATCGGGTCGATCTATTACCTCTGCTATGCCGGGCGGCACACGGAATTCGCCAACGAGGCGCAACTATGGTCGCTGGTTGCGCTGGCGATCGTGATCTCAACCGTTCTGCACGGCTTTACCGTAGCGCGCGCGCTGGACAAGGTGCGCGGCTAGGACGTCTTGCCCTGGGGCGTCTGGGCGCCCCCCGCCTTTTGCATGTCGTCCTGCAGGATTTTCTCGACCTCGTCGATCAGCCCGGCGCGGGTGGGACGAGGGGAGCGGCCCTCTTGCGCGGAAAGCCGCGTCAGCACGCATTTCAGCCACTCTTTGCGCGCGTTGGCCGAGTATCCCTGGTCGGCCAGCACATCCATGATCTCGTTGCGCGAGATTTCGCGCCCTTCGGCGATAACGGGCAGCTCGGGTATTTCGCCGGTTGTCTTGCTGTTCATGGTCGCATCCTTTCATGAGTGATGACATGCCCCCGGCACAGTCCCGCTGCCGGCACCTGGGGCAGGGTGGCTCAGCCCTTGCCGTCGAATTCGTCGAAGAGGTGCTCCTCGATCTGGTGGATCGGCATGGTCGTCAGCGTCTTGGGCAGCTCGCCGATCACCTTGTCGCCCACTTCGCTGTGGATGGTGTCGCGCAGTATGCCCAGCGTCTTGGGCGGTGCGACCAGCACGATTTCGCGAAACCTGCCGGCGTGCGCGCGCTGATACAGGATGTCGGCCAGGTCGTGAGCAAAGCGGTCCTTTTCCAGCTGGTGCCAGTCGGTCTCCTGCACCGCCGAGCGATGAACCTACGGCCCGTCGTTGAACCGCCCGGGCGCATCGGTCGCCTGTTCGGTGGTGCTGGGGTTGGCTTGCTCCTCCTTGCGCACCACCTCGAAATTATAGGCCATCTCGTCCCCGGCGTTTACCAGGAACAGGGCCTTTTCGCCATCGGCGATCAAAATCCAGGTGCCGGTTTTCAACATCTTTTGGTCCTCTTCGACAATTGACGGTGCGGGTATGGTCGAAATTCAACGCAACGAGGCGCGCGGCGGTTCCCTCTTGTCGCACGCGCAGCCGTACCTGCGCGCCCCGGCATACCGCCCGGCGGCTTTCGTTGCGGGTCCGGATCCGCGTGGCAAGGGGAACCAATCTTCGGTTCATGCGTTGCCTTGGTCATCACGTCACTGAGGCGTGTGTCAACGCAGTCAATCCGAACGGGAGACCAGCAATGCATGGAATCATCTACCTCGTCGGGCTTGTGGTCGTCGTTCTGGCGATCCTGTCCTTCCTCGGCCTCGGATAGGGCCTTTGCATGTGATCCAGTCAGAGGACAGAAACAATGACGGAACGAACTGAAACACTCACCCGGGCATCGACGCCGGTTGCCGTTCAAGATGGCAGCTATGTCGATTGGCCGGCCATCCTCGCGGGGGCTGTCGTCGCTGCCGGGATCGCCTTTGTCTTCACCACATTCGGCGTCGCACTCGGCCTGTCGCAGATTTCGCCTTACGAGGGCGACGGATCGGCCTTGGCGGAGCTGCTCGCGGTCGGGTCGTGGATGTTGTGGACCACGGTGTCGAGCTTCATGGCAGGTGGCTATATCGCCGGGCGGATGCGCCGCCGCGTCGATGCCGCCAACGCCGACGAGATCGCCGTCCGCGACGGCATTCACGGGCTGGCGGTGTGGGGCGTCGCGCTGTTGTTCGGTGCGATTGTGCTGGGAGCGACCGTGCAGACTGCGGTTCAGACCACCGCCGATACGGCCGCGACCGTCACTGCCGGTGTTCTGGACGAACCCGTGGCGGGCGATACCGAGCCGGCCGTTGCCGCCGAGGGTGACGCCGAACGCGTCGCCCCGAATGTCAGCGAGGCAGAGGCCGAGGCCGCCGCCGAAACCGCGCGGAAATACTCGGTCATCTCGGCCTTTGTGGTGGCGGCGTCCCTGATGATCGCCGGTGCCGGTGCGTATTGGGCGGCCGGGACCGGCGGCCAACATCGCGACGAGGGGCGCGTCGTCGCCCGCTTCGGCCGCTGGACCTGAGGAGAGAACCAATGGGAGCAATTTTACTCTGGCTTATAGGCGTGCCGCTGTGGATCATCATCCTGCTGGTCTTTCTGGCTTGACGGATACGCCAATGAAATTGCGCTGCCCCCGGCCGACATGCGTCGCCGGGGGCAGCAAGCGTTACGGGGCCGAAAGGCGGAAACCTGCCGGTTTCTTTCCCCCTCGCAGAACAGCCCGCGATGGGCCGGAACCCGAGCGCACCCAGCGACGTTGTTCCTGTACCGATATACACAAACGGAAAGGAATTTATCATGAACTGGGATCAGATCGAAGGCAACTGGAAGCAGCTCAAGGGCAAGGCCAAGGCCAACTGGGGCGACTTGACCGACGACGAACTGCAAAAAGTCGAAGGCCGGCGTGAAGAGCTGGTCGGCTTGGTGCAGGAAAAGTACGGCAAGGCGCGCGCCGCCGCCGAGCGCGAGGTCGACGAGTGGTCGCACGGCGTCTGAGGCCGGAACGCCCCTGAATACGCGACTGACAGAGGGGGCAGCGGCATGATCGCCGCTGCCCCCGGTGTTTTGTGGCGCCCGCCCTGTCGGAACTATTTCTCCCGTCGCGTGTTATGTCCCGAGGAGGTCTGAAATGAACCTGCGCCAAATACGACGCGACTGGATCACCAAATACATCCACCAAATGGCCAAGGACGCCCTGCCGCGCCTGTCGGACACCGAACGCGAGGCGCTTGAGTCGGGCGAGGTCTGGTGGGAGGCCGAACTGTTTTCCGGCAATCCCGACTGGCAAAAACTGCGCGACGTGGAGACGCCACGCCTGAGCGAGGAAGAGAGGGCCTTTATCGACGGCCCCTGCACCGAGCTGTGCGCGATGGTCGATGACTGGCAAGTGAACCAGCTGACCGCCGATCTGCCGCCCAAGGCGTGGAAATACATGGCCGACAATGGTTTTTTCGGCATGATCATCCCCCAAGAATACGGCGGTCTGGGGTTCTCTGCATTTGGGCATTCCGAGGTGGTTCGGTTCCTGTCGGCGCGTTCGCTTGCGGTCGCCGTCACCGCGATGGTGCCCAATTCGCTGGGGCCGGGCGAATTGCTGTTGCAGTTCGGCACCGACGCGCAAAAGGACCACTGGCTGCCGCGCCTGGCCGACGGGCGTGAACTGCCCGCCTTCGGATTGACCAGCGAAGAGGCCGGATCGGACGCCGCCGCGATGGTCGATACCGGGGTCGTGTGCAAGGGTGAATGGAAGGGCCGGCAGGTGCTGGGCCTGCGGCTGAACTGGGCCAAGCGCTATATCACCCTGTCGCCCTTGTGCACGGTGCTGGGACTCGCATTCAAGATGCGCGACCCGGACCACCTGCTGGGCGAACAAGAGGATGTCGGCATCACTTGCGCGCTGGTGCCCACCGATCTGCCCGGCGTTGAAACCGGGCGGCGGCACATCCCCGCGGGGCAGATGTTTCAGAACGGTCCGACCACCGGCACCGATGTTTTCATCCCGCTCGACAATATCATCGGCGGCCCCGATTACGCGGGGCGCGGCTGGATGATGCTGATGAGCGCGCTGGCGGCAGGGCGGGGTATTTCGCTGCCGTCGCTGTCGGCTGCCGGGTCATCGGTGGCGGCGCTGACGTCGGGGGCCTATGCGCGCATCCGCGAACAGTTCGGCATCCCGGTGTCGAAATTCGGCGGCGTGCAGGAAATGCTGGGCCCGCTGGCCGCCAATGCCTATTCGCTCGATGCCGCACGGCTGCTGACATGTGCCGGGCTGGACGAGGGTCGCGCGCTGGCGGTGATCTCGGCCATCATGAAGGCGAATGCCACCTACCGGATGCGCCGCGCGGTCGACCAGGCGATGGACATCCATTCCGGCAAGGCGGTGATCGACGGGCCGAAAAACTATCTGGCGCCGCTCTACAAGGCGGTACCGATCGGCATCACCGTGGAAGGCGCCAATATCCTGACCCGCAGCCTGATCATCTTTGGTCAGGGCGCAGTGCGCGCGCATCCCCATCTGCTGGACGAGATGCAGGCGCTGGAGGTCGCGGACGAAAAGCAGTCGCTGGACAGGTTCGACCGCGTCTTTTGGGCGCATGTCTCGCATACCTTCGCGACGCTCTTTCGCGCAACGGGCAGGGCCTGGACCGGGGGCAGGTTCGCGCCGGCGCCCGGAGAAGCCGGGCCGATGACGCCGATCTATCGCGGCATGTCGCGCTGGTCGGCGGCCTTTGCGCTGGTGGCGGAATTCGCATTGCTGACGCTGGGGGGGCAGCTCAAGCGGCGCGAGATGCTGTCGGCCAGGCTGGGCGACGCCCTGTCAGAGCTTTACATCCTGTCCGCCACCGTAAAGCGGTGGGAGGACGAAGGCGAGATCGACGAGGATCTGCCGCTGGTCCGGTTCGCCGCCGCGCAGGCCTTTGCCAAAATGGGGCAAAGCCTGGATGAGGTGCTGGCCAACCTTCCCGCCCGGTGGGCGGCGTGGCTGCTGCGCCCGCTGATCCTGCCGCGCATGGCCACGCGCGGGCCCGATGACCGGCTGACCGCGCAATGCGCAGATCTGATATCGGATCGGACCGGAACGCGCGCCCGCCTGCGCGGCATGGGCGGTGCGGGCTGCGACCGCCAGGGCGTGCGCGATCTCGATCACGCCTTTGCGGCGGTTATCGAATGCGCCCCGGTCATGAAACGCCTGCGCGAGGCCGGGCTGAGCGTGGCCGACGCGCGTGCCTCTGGCCGGTTGAGCCAGGCCGAGGCCGACAGCATCGATGCGATGCGGGGGGCGGTGCAACGCGTCGTCGCGGTCGATGATTTCGATCCTGCGGAGCTGGCCCGCCTGTTCCCCGAAATGGCCAAACCGAAAGCAGCAAAACCGAAACCCGCGAAACCGGCCGCCGGCAAGACCCGCCGCAAGGCCGCCCCGCGCAAAAAGACGGAGGCCCCATCGTGAACGCCCGACCCGTGTATATCGTCGATGGTGCCCGAACCCCGTTTCTGAAGGTGCGTGGTGGCCCGGGTCCCTTTACCCCGGTCGACCTGGCGGTGCAGTGCGGGCGGCCGCTGCTGCTGCGCCAGCCCTTTGCGCGCGATGCCTTCGACCTGGTGATCCTGGGCTGCGTCAACGTCATCGCCGATGAAATGAACCCCGCCCGCGTTGCCGCCCTGCGCCTGGGGATGGGCGAGGCGATGGTGGCCTTTACCGTCCAGATCAACTGTGGCTCGGGAATGCAGTCGATCGACACCGCCTACCGCTATATCCGCGACGGCTCCCACGACCTGATCCTGGCCGGCGGCGCCGAGGCGCTGAGCCATGCACCGCTGGTCCTGCGGCAGGAGGCCGTGGAATGGTACGCGGAATTCGCCCAGGCCAAAGGCGCCGTGGAAACCGCCCGCGCCGTGGCCGACATACGGCCCGATTTCCTGAAACCCGTGTTCGGGCTGGAACGCGGGCTTACCGACCCGATCACCGATCTGAACATGGGCCAGACGGCCGAGGTGCTGGCGCACCGTTTCAACATCACGCGCGAGGCCGCCGATGCCTATGCGGTGGAAAGCCACCACCGCCTGGCCCGGGCCCAGCAAGAGGGGCGGCTGGATGACGAGGTGATCACCGCCTTTGACCGGGACGGGCAGGCATACGACCACGACGATGGCGTGCGCCCCGAGACCAGTACCGAGGCGCTGGCAAAGCTGTCCCCGGTTTTCGAAAAGCCCTACGGCCAGGTGACGCCCGGCAATGCCTCGCAGATCACCGATGGCGCGTCCTGGGTCGTGCTGGCCTCCGAGGCGGCGGTCGAGGAACACGGGCTGACCCCGCTGGCGCGGATCGTCGATAGCGCGTGGTCTGCGCTCGACCCGTCGGTGATGGGGCTGGGGCCGGTGCTGTGCGCGACGGAAATCGCCAGGCGGCAGGGGTTGTCGTGCGACGATATCGGCCTGTGGGAATTGAACGAAGCCTTTGCCGCACAGGTTCTGGCCTGTCTTGCCGCGTGGGAGGACGAGGCGTTCTGCACCCGGGTTCTGGGGCTCGATGCGCCGTTCGGGCGGATCGACCGTGACCGGCTGAACGTCGATGGCGGCGCCATTTCGCTGGGTCATCCGGTGGGCACCAGTGGCAACCGGATCGTGCTGCACCTGGCCAACGAGATGTGCCGCCGGGGCACGGCCCGCGGCATCGCCACCGAATGCATCGGCGGCGGTCAGGGCGGCGCAATGCTGCTGGAGGAGGTATCATGACCGGGCCTGTGCTGGATCATCTGGGCGAGGTGAAACTGGAACTGGGCCCGGCCCGCGATGCCACGCGGCAAAAGGGCTGGCGCGCGGCGCGCGACGATGATGATGTCGTCTGGCTGCTGCTGGATGTGGCCGGCAGCGACACCAACACCGTATCGCGCGACGTGATCGAGGGGCTGTCAGATCAGCTCGACCAGATTGGCAACAACCCGCCCGCCTGCGTGGTGATCCGCTCGGCCAAGCTGTCGGGGTTCGCCGCCGGAGCGGATATTGAAATGCTGTCGGACATGACCGACCCCGAAGAGGCCGAGGCGCTGTTGCGCCAGGGACATGACGTGCTGGACCGGCTCGAGGCGCTGGATTGTCCGACCGTTGCGGTGGTGCATGGCGCGGCACTTGGCGCGGGCTTTGAGATTGCGCTTGCCTGTGACCGGATCATCGCGACTGATGGCGCGCATTTCGCCTTTCCAGAGGTCAACCTGGGCCTGCACCCTGGTCTGGGCGGCACGTTCCGCCTGTCCGAACGGATCGACACGCTTGAGGCGATGACCCTGATGCTGACCGGCAAGAGCGCGCACACCGTCAAGGCCATGAAACTGGGCATTGCCGACCAGGTGGTAGAGGAGCGCCATGTCGCCAACGCGGTCAAGGCCGCCTGCGCCGGCAAGCTGAAGGACGAGCGGCCGGGCCTGTCGGATCGGGCCATGTCGATGGCGGCGGCCCGCGGTATTGCCGCGCGGCGTATGCGGGCCTCGGCCGGGGGCCGTGCGCCGCGCGAACATTACCCCGCGCCCTATGCGCTGATCGACCTGTGGGAGGAACACCATGGTGACCGCAGCGCGATGCAGAACGGCGAAATCGGGTCCTTTGCGAGGCTGCTGGCCAGCGACACCGCGCGCGAACTGATCCGCGTCTTTCATCTGCGCCAGCGGCTGAAATCTGATGCAGCAGGCGACGATGCCATCGGGCATGTCCACGTGGCCGGCGCCGGCACGATGGGCGGCGAAATCGCGGCATGGTGCGCGATAAAGGGCAAGAGGGTGACGCTGTTCGACCCCGATCCTCAGGCCATCGGTCGCGCACTGGGTCGTGCCGCAGCCATCTGCAAAGATCAGCATCTTAGTTCGATCGAAACGCGCGATGCGCTGGATCGGCTGATCCCCGATCCGGGCGGCGACGGCGTGCCGGCGGCCGATCTGGTGATCGAGGCGGGGCCCGAGGACATAGCGGCCAAGACCACCATTCACGCCGATCTGGAAGCGGCGATGCGTCCCACCGCCATCCTTGCAACCAACACCTCCAGCCTGCCGCTGAACCGGCTGGCCGAACCGCTGCGGCGGCCATCGCGGTTTGGCGGGCTGCACTTTTTCAACCCGGTCGCAAAGATGCCCCTGGTCGAGGTGGTCAGCCACGCCGACACCTTCAGCACCGTGGGTGACCGGCTGGCGGCGTTCTGCGGCGCCATCGGCAAGCTGCCCGCGCGGGTCGCGGCCGCACCCGGTTTCCTGGTCAACCGCGCGCTGACACCCTATCTGTTGGAATCGCTGGTGTTGCTTGACGAAGGGCTGACAAAGGAAACCGTCGACAATATCGCCGAACGGTTCGGTATGCCGATGGGGCCGGTGGAACTGGCCGACCGGATCGGCCTGGACATCTGCCTGCATGTCGCCGACAGCCTGGCCGGCCAGATCAACAAGCCGCTGGCCGAGGTGCCCGCCTGGTTTCGCGAGATGGTCGAAGAGGGCGACAGGCTGGGCCGAAAATCCGGCAAAGGGCTTTACACTTGGGACGAGGGCGAGCCGGAAAAGAGCGCCGCCCGCCCCGAGCCCGAGGACGGCTGGATCGACCGGCTGATCCTGCCTCTGCTGGATGCCTGCGTGGAATGTCGGCGCAAGGGCGTGGCCTCGGATGCCGACCAGATCGACGCGGCGATGATATTCGGCGCCGGGTTCGCGCCGTTTCGTGGCGGGCCGATGCGCTATGCCCGGATGCGCGGCACCGCCGAGATCCGCGACCGGCTGACCGCGCTGGCGCGGGAACACGGCAATCGCTTTGCGCCCGATCCGGGATGGGACGAGATGGATTGAGGCGATGCAGGGCTGCCGCCATCCTCACGCCAGACGGGTGCCGCGCGCGGTTCAGGGTCACCTATTCGGGCTGGGCTTCTTCGCCGATGCTCTCTTCGAACGGGGGCTGAGTGCCGTCCGGCGATCCGTCTTCGTCGTCGGGGATTGCGCTGTTCAGGATCAGGACCATGAATATCGCGCCGAACAGGATGGCCAGGCCGACGCCGATCAACGGGCCGCGATGTCTTTTCGTCTGCTTTTCGATGTTCGTCTTGGGGGATGACATGATCTGCCTTTCCTTTCGTTCATGCGCGACCCGCCTGATCGCGTCACGTGACCAACGCGTGACAACGGCGGTGGTTCCTGCACCGCCCCTGCCCGCCGCAACCCCCAGACGTGGCATCCGCGCGGCGCGGCGAACCGCACCTGCCGACAAAGGAGCCAAGCCATGACCGATCCCCACGACGATGCCACCCTGACCTGCGACGTCGCCATCATCGGCGCCGGAACGGCCGGGCTGGTGGCACAGCGCAATGCCCAAAAGGCGGGCGCCAGCACCCTGCTGATCGACCCCGAGTTCCGTGGCACCACATGTGCCGCCGTGGGCTGCATGCCCTCCAAGCTGCTGATCGCGGCCGCCGATGCCGCGCATCGGGTCGTGCATGCGGGGCAGATGGGAATCGACGCCAGTGCACAGGTGGACGGGGCAGCGGTGATGGCGCGCCTGCGCCACCATCGCGACAGGTTCGTCGATGCCACCAAGAGGCGGATCGAGAAGCTGCCCGCAGATGCTCGCATCAGGGCAAGGGCCAGGTTCACCGGCCCCGGCACGCTGAAGCTGGACAACGGCCAGCGCGTGAACGCCCGCGCGATAGTCATCGCCACGGGCGCCGTGCGCGCCGTGCCCGACACGTTCAGCGGGCTGGGCGACAGGCTGCTGACCAATGAAAGCGTGTTCGAGATCGAGACGCTGCCGACTTCCCTGGGGGTGGTGGGGGCCGGACCGCTGGGGTTGGAACTGGCGCAGGCCATGGCGCGGCTGGGGGTCGATGTGACCGTTTTCGACCGGGGCAGTTCCGTCGCCGCGCTACAGCTCAATGATGTGAGCAAGCGGTTGCAGGACATCCTGTCAAAAGAATTCCCGATCCATCTGGGCGTCGACGTTGCCGCCGAACCGGCCGGCGACGGTGTGAAACTGTCCTGGCAGGGCACATCATCCGGCAAGATCGAGGTTTCGCGCGTACTGGTGGCGGCGGGACGGCCGCCCAATCTGAAGGATCTCGATCTGCTGGCCGCCGGACTGGCGCTGGACGATCACGGCACCCCGGTATTCGATGCCGCGACCATGCAATGCGGGGACGTGCCGGTGTTCATTGCCGGCGACGCCAACCACGACCGCCCGTTGCTGCACGAGGCTGCGGACGAAGGCACCATCGCCGGACGCAACGCCGCCAGCTGGCCCGACGTGGCGCACAGTCGCCGGAAAACCCCGCTGTCTATCGTCTTTACCCGGCCTATTGCTGCCAGTCTCGGTACGGTGCCGGACCATGATGACGATGGATATGTTTCCGGCAGCGCCAGTTTCAAAGACCAGGGCCGCGCCGTTACCGAGGGCCGCAATCACGGCTGTGTTCGCCTGTTCGCGCACAGGGATGGGGGGCAACTGGCCGGTGCCGAGATGTGCCTGCCTGATGCCGAGCATCTGGCGCATCTGCTGTGCTGGGCGATAGAGGCGGAAATGACCGTGCCGCGCCTGCTGGAGATGCCGTTCTATCACCCGACGCTGGAAGAGGGACTGAAACCCGCGCTGCGTGAATTGTGTGAGCGGCTAAGGGAACCGCGCCCCTGGGGCCGCGACGACGGCTATATTCCGGGCTGCTGACGCGGTGGCGTGACAGGGATGGTGGAATTACAGCAAGCGCAGTGAAACGCAGCTGCCTCAGGTGGCCCCATAGCGGCGCATAGGACAAGGATGACATTCTGGTCATGACCGAAAATTTCACCGATGCCGAAACCCTGGTGGACACCATCGTCGCGCGGGTCGGCCGCGATATCCGCCTGGGGTTGCCGCTGGGGCTGGGCAAGGCCAATACCATCGTCAACGCGCTGGTGGATCGGGCGTTGCAGGATCCGGACCTGCGACTTGAGATATTCACCGCCCTGACGCTGGAGCGCCCCGCACCGTCGGGCGACCTGGAGAACCGGTTCCTGTCCCCGGCGCTGGACCGGCTGTTCGGTGCCTATCCACCCCTTCGCTATGCCGAACTGCTGCGCAGCGGCGGCCTGCCCGACAATATCGCCGTGCACGAGTTCTTTTTCCTCGCCGGCCGCTGGCTGGGGTACGGGCCGGCACAACAGGCCTATATCCCGGCGAACTATACCCATGCGCTTCATTACCTGATCGACCGCCGGCCCAACGTGCTGGCACAGCTTGTTGCGCGGGAAGACGGCCGTTTCAGCCTGTCGGGCAATACCGACATCACGGCGGATCTGCTGAAGGCCCGGCACGCGGGCAAGGCGGATTTTCTGATCGCGGCCGAGGTCAACCCCGAGCTGCCGTTCATGCCGGGCAGTGGCGAGATCGGCAGCGGCGAAATCGACCTGCTGCTCGACGATCCCGAAACCCAGTTCGAGCTGTTTTCGGCGGTCAAGCGCCCGGTGTCGCTGGCGGATCACGCGATAGGGTTGCACGTGTCCCAGCTCGTGCGCGACGGCGGTACGCTGCAGATCGGTATCGGCTCGATCGGCGATGCCATCGCGTCGGCGCTGATCTTGCGGCACGACGCGCCCGACACGCTGCGGCGCATCCTCGCCGAAGGCCCTTTCACTGGCCCCACCGGCCGGACCGAAACGCAGCCGTTCGAGAAAGGGCTTTACTCAGTGACCGAAATGCTGGTCGACGGCATAGTGCAGTTGATGCGCGCCAACATCGTCAAGCGCGAGGTCGACGGCGTCGCGATCCATGCCGGGTTTTTCGTGGAAAGCCGCGATTTCTATGCCAGGCTGCGCAACATGCCGCTGCCCGAGCGTGCAAAGATCGGCATGATGCCGGTGTCCTTTACCAACCAGCTTTATGGTAACGAGGCGGCCAGGCGCGCCGCGCGCGGCGATGCCCGGTTCGTCAACTCGGCGATGAAGGTCACCGCGCTTGGCGGCGTGGTTTCGGACAGCACAAGTGCTGGCGAAACCGTCAGCGGCGTGGGCGGTCAGTTCAATTTTGTCGATCAGGCCCATGCGCTGGACGGTGCTCGCTCGATCATCACCCTGAACGCCACTCGCGACGGCAAGGGCGGGGTGCAATCCAACGTCGTCTGGGACCACCCGCACGAAACCATCCCGCGCCACCTGCGCGATATCGTCGTCACCGAATACGGGGTCGCCGATCTGCGCGGCGTGCCCGACGATCAGGCGGTTCTGGCAATGATCGCCATCGCCGACAGCCGGTTTCAGGATCAGCTGCTCAAACGCGCGAAATCCGCCGACAAGGTCGCGCCTGATGCGTTCGTACCCGCCGGATCGCAAAACAACACGCCCGAGCGACTGGCGCGCTGGCTGCGGCCGTGGCGCCGGCGGGAACATCTGCCGGCGTTTCCCTTCGGCACGGATTTCACCGATACGGAACAGGCATTGTTGCCGGCGCTGGCGCTGCTGCAACGGTCGCAACGCGCGCCGCTGAGGCTGGCGGGCCTTGTGCTGCGCGGCATGCGCACTTCCCGCGATACCGTTGCCGATGCCTGCCTCGACCGGCTGCGGCTTGCCGATGTCAGGGCACCGCGCGAACGGGTGCTGGCCTGGGCGGTCCTGGGGGCACTGGCCGATACGCGCGAGGGCTGACAGCGCCGGGGGGGAACTGTCAGCCGCGTGGGCGACAGCCGCTGTTCATGTGTTTTTCGGGTTTGGACGACGACGGGATTGGGGGCCAACCCACAGCGCGCCGGTGCGATGCGGCAGGTGGGGGTCGTCGACGTTGGGTCGAGAGCCCGGTTTTCAGCCAGACAGGCCCGGCCGGGTCCCGATACCGCGCATCGGTGCCGGGTTCCGGGCCTGTCCCGCCGGAGTTCTTGACGCGTCGGTCCGGGCCTTGACGAATTTGCAAGCGGCAACCACGGCCAGGGCGATAAGGGACAGAAGGGATATGCGCTTGCGGATCATGTCAGCCTCCAATTCATTATCTTGTGCAAATGAAACGCCGTTGCGCAATGAATGGTTCCCGCCGCCGGTTGCGGGGCTGTCCGATTCAGTCGTTCTCGGCGTCGTCCTGATGCCAGGCGAGCGAAAAGACCGCGTGCAATTCGTAGCGGTTTGGCAACTCCCTGGTTTCCAACGTACCGTTAAGCTGCGTGACGAAGGACCGGATCAGCCGCGACCCAAGGCCAGAGCCGTCGGCATGCTCTTCGTGGGCACTGTCACCAGCCGACGCGACCGAGTTGACGACGCTCAGGCATAGCTGGCCATCACCCACCGATTTCAGCGCGATGTTGATCCAGGCCTCACCACCTGCGGCGACGCCGCTGTATTTCACGGCGTTCATCACGGCTTCGGTCGTCAGCAGCGACAGCGGCACGGATTGGTCGGGGTTGATTTCCACCGGGTCAAGCTGCGTCGAAACCTTGATCGTTTGTCCGGTCTCTTCCAGCGTGCCGGCAACCACCACATGCTGAATGATCTCTTCCAGCAGCGTGTCGGCGCGCAGCATCGACAGTTTGCGCGCCAGATACAGGTACCGGTGGATTGCCGACAGCGCCATTACCCGATCTTGCACCCGCCGCAGCAGGCGCTTGGCCTCCGGGCTTTCGGTGGCGCGGATCTGCATGTTTATCATGCTCGAGATGAGCTGGAGGTTGTTCTTGACCCGGTGGTGAACCTCGCGCAGCAGTACGGTCTTTTCCGACAGGTCCTCTTGGCGCTCGCGGTCCTGCTCGGACAGGCGGCGCGTCATTGCGCGGAATGCTTCGGCGACGATCTCCAGCTCTTCGGGCGCATTGTCAAAGCGGGCATCCTGCAGGTCGGTGCGGCCGCTCGCGTATAGCCGCATCCATGACCTCAGGCGGCGCACGTGGCGGATCACCAGCCTGTGCATCCCCATATAGGCGACCAGGATGGTGACCGCCCAAATGGCAATGGGGAAATAGGGGACAGCAATCCCTTCGTACAGAGGCAGCCGGACACCGTCAGGGCGCGGCTTCCAGCTGCCCAGGCCATAGATGCGGCCATCGACGACGGGGGACACGGCGAAATCGCGGACCTGACCGGCACGGCTGGTGCCGCGAAAGCTTTGCTGGCCCTCGGCAGCCAGTTCCATCAGGGTCTTGTCCTGCGGCAGGATCGAACGCCGGTCCTCGGCAAATTCCTCGGTCGCCACGATCTCGCCGCCGCTGCGGAACAACACCAGATCGACGTCGTCCCTGATGCCGGACAAGGCGTCGTTGAGCACCGAGATTGGAACCGAGATCCAGACCGTACCACGAAAATCGGCGTCCTCGAACACCGGCACGGTCACGCTGACGGTGGCGATACCGCCCAGGAATTCCAGTGGGCTCAGAACGAACTGATCGGGGTTGCTGTCCAGTTCCGGCAAATCGGAAAGCGGCTTTTCGCCGTCGGGGCCGGGGTTGATCGAGCTGCAAACCAGCCCCAGCTCGTTGTCGCGGTAGCCGGCGAAAACAAACAGGCCGGACCTTTCGACGACCTGTTGCATGATAGCGTCGCAGGTCGTTTCGTCGTATTCAATGGCCGATATCTGGATCGCCAGCGTTTCGGCCGTGGCGATGATAGAGCGTATCACCTCGCGGCTTTTCTGGACCGCGGTCTGCGTGCGCTGAAGCAACGCCACCTCGGACAGAGACTGGCGTTCCTGCAGCACCTTGTGGGTCTGGTAGACCGATATCAGGCCCAGCGGCAGGATCGCGATGGTCAGCACGAAGACCAGCCGCAATGCCAGCCCCGGCTTTGACGGACGACGCGCCCGGGGCGGCGGGCGGTCGCTCATGCAGCGGGCTGACCCTGGGTGACGGCCAGTGTGGCCGCATCCGTCAGCTGCAGTTCTTCGTCGTCGTCGAGATGCATCAGTTCTGCCAGCCGCTTGCGCGCCCTGTTGGTGCGGCTCTTGATCGTTCCGACCGCACAGCCACACATCTGGGCCGCATCTTCGTAGGAAAAGCCCTCGGCGCCGACCAGGATCAGGACTTCGCGCTGTTCGTCGTTGAGTTTGGCAAAGGCCTCTTTGAAATCGGTCATGGCCAGGCGCCCGTCATGGGCCGGCTTTTCAGACAGCCTGCCGGCCATGGTGCCATCGGGGTCTTCGACCTCGCGGCGGCGCTTGCGGTAATGCGAATAAAACGTGTTGCGCAGGATGGTGAACAGCCACGCCCGCAGGTTGGTGCCCGGCTGGAACTTGTCGAAATTGCTCCAGGCCTTGACGACCGCATCCTGCACCAGGTCGTCAGCCGCCGCGGTATTGCGCGTCAGGCTGATGGCAAAGGCGCGCATCGCCGGCAGGTGTTCTACCAGTTCTTCCTTGGGGTCCATGATCTGGCTCACTTTTCCTCCTCGGAGGATTGGCCGGATCTCTGCCGTTCCTGCTCGCGAAGCTGATCCAGCAACTGCGTGAACCGGTTCGGAAGAGGTTCATTTGCCACGTCGGAATATACGCGGCGAAGGTTCTCGTCGATTTGCTGATCCAACTCGGAAGTCCTGCGTTGATTTGCCATCTCGCTGTATTCTCTGCCATCATAGTACAGGCGTTTTTTTACGCCCCGGCTGGAACATAACACGGGCAGCGGCGTTTTGTTCCCTGACAGTCAGATTTTTTTGAGGACATCCCGCATGGAAACTACCAGCCAGCCCGATCCTGTGCAGCAGATTGCAGCGAACCTGCCCTACCTGCGGCGCTATGCCCGCGCGCTGACCGGCAGCCAGAGAACCGGCGACCATTATGCCGCCGCCACGTTGGAGGCGATGTTGCAGGATCAGAGTATGTCGGAAACAGACATGGCGCCGAAACTCGCCCTGTTTCGTACCTTTCACCACATCTGGATATCTTCGGGCGCCCCGGTCGACGAGGCCGACTCGAACACCGGTGCCGAGGCGCGCGCGCAATGGCGTCTGTCGGGGCTGACCCAGAACACGCGTGAAACCCTGCTCCTACACAGTATCGAGGGGTTCGGGATCGACGACATCGCGGCCATCGTCGGTGTCACCCACGACGAGGCCAAGACGTTGCTGAGCATCGCACGCCGCGAGATGTCGAACGAGGTCAGTGGCCGTATCATGGTGATCGAGGATGAGGCGATCATCGCCATGGACATCAGGGCGATTGTCGAGGGCATGGGCCACGAGGTGACCGGCAACGCCCGTACCCGCGACGAGGCGGTTGAACTGGCGCGACACGATCCGCCCGACCTGATCCTGGCGGATATCCAACTGGCCGACAAATCGTCTGGCATCGACGCCGTCAATCACATCCTCAAAGAGAACGGCGACATGCCGGTGGTGTTCATCACCGCCTTTCCCGAACGGCTGCTGACGGGCGAGCGGCCCGAACCGGCGTTCCTGATTACCAAGCCCTATACCGAGGAACAGGTCAAATCGGCGGTCAGCCAGGCCATGTTCTTTGCCAGTACCGAAACCCTGAAAGCATGAGAAAAGGCCCTGTGCCACGCGCACAGGGCCTTTGTCCCTGATGCCTCCGCACGGGCGCGTCAGGGCGCGCGGCCGTTCACGACGCGGGCGATGATCGCGATGACGAACAGGATCAGGAAAATCACGAACAGGATCTGCGCAATCCCGGCCGACGCCGACGCGATACCGCCAAATCCGAAGACCCCGGCGATCAGGGCGACAATAAGAAAGAGAAGGGCCCAATAAAGCATAGTTTCCTCCGTCGAAAAGTTGTTGCGATTGAGGGGAAAACCGTCTGTCGCCGGGTTGGTTCCCGAATAATTCGTGGATGCCACGCCGCTTCTGCCTGCGGCGTTTGTTTTTTCAGGTCGAACGGAACCAACTGCAGGGCCCGTGCGTTTGATGTGATGAACCATGAACCAACCGAACGGAGGACCGATTATGGCCCAGGCCAAAACCAGCGATGCGTCACCGCAAAATGACATCGACCAGCTGTCCCAGCAGATCGCCACCCTAAAACAGGACATCGCCGAGATATCCACCACGCTGGGCGGGCTCGGCCAGTCGTCTCGCGATGCGGCGGTCAAACGGGCACGCGATACTGCTGCGGCGCTCAAGGAAACCGGCGAACAGCACATGCAGTCGGCGCAGCGCCACGCCGAGGAAATGGGCCAGCAGGCCGCCGACGCGGTGCGTCGCCAACCCGCCGCCGCCGTGGGTATCGCTGTGGGGGTCGGGTTTCTGCTTGGCTTCATGACGGGGCGCAAATAACCCATGGCAGGGCTGTTTTCCGGTATTCGGACCAGGCTGCGCGATGCCGTCCGCTCTGCCGCGTTCAGCGTGGCGGGGATCGTGTTCGGGCTGGCCGGACTGGCTTTTCTGACCGCGGCGCTTTGGATCCTGCTCGCCAACCATGAAAGCCCGCTGGTGGCGTTCACCGTCATTGGCGTTCTTTACCTGGTATTGGGGTTTTGCTTTCTCGCGCTCGGCGCACGCCAGAGCGACACGCATATGCGCCACAACCAGGCAGGAACAGAGGGGGCGGAGCAGCCCTCGCGCGAGCCTCTGGTCCAGATTGCCGAAGGGTTCGCGGTGGGACTGCAGGCCGGGCGGTCGGCGCGTGGCAAGAACTAGCGGTTCACGCCGACACACAAAAGCGCGTCGCGGATCATCTGTTCGGTGAAGGGGCGCACCAGCATGCCCCAGCCCGCCGACCTGGCCAATGGCTCGTCATCCTCGCCCACGGTCAGAATGATCCGCGCCCCGCAACCGGTCAGGTCACGTTCCAGCCGGGTGCCCCGCAGATCAGCGTATTGCATTTCGAGAAAAGCGGCCGAAACTCGCCGTTCCCCGGCCAGCCGCGTCGCGGCCTGGCAGGCACGGGTGATGTGAATCGTCCGGCAGGGGCCGATCGCGGCCAGCGATCCGACGATATCCTCGGCTATCAGCGCATTGCTTTCCAGCAACAGGAAAACCGGGGGAGCCGCGCATACCGACGCGGTTGATTGTGGTGTAGTATCTATCATTGCATCGCATCCAAGCATACTCGTTACTGGAACATATTCAGCGTCGGCGCATTAAATTATGACATGTTGCAAGGAATTTCGTTATGGTCACACGATGTAGCAACTGCCCCCTCAGAACCCGCCCGCTTTTTGTTCCCATGACTGACGCCGAAGTCGGGTTCATGCAGAAATTCAAGACCGGCGAACTGGATGCAGACGCCGGTACGACACTTATGATCGAAGGGGCGAACAGTCCGCAGCTTTATACCGCGCTGGAGGGGATGGGCCTGCGCTACAAGACACTGGAATCGGGTGAGCGGCAGGTGATCAATTTCATTCTGCCGGGCGATTTCATCGGTCTTCAGGCCGGTGTGATGAAGGAAATGCAGCATTCGGTCGAGACCACCACGAGGATGAAACTGTGCGTCTTCGACCGAAAGGCGCTATGGTCGCTGTTTCGCGATCATCCCGACCGCGCCTATGATCTGACATGGATCGCCGCCATGGAAGAGCATTTCCTGGGCGAGAGCCTTGCCATTCTGGGCCATATGAACGGGATCGCACGGGTCGCGCGTGCCTTTGTCCGCCTGCATGACCGGGCAGAGGCGCTTGGCCTGATCGAGGGCGCGAAGATGCCGCTGCCCTATCGCCAGCAGGATATGGCGGATGCACTGGGGTTGTCGCTGGTGCATACCAACAAGACCCTCAAGAAACTGCGTGAAGACGGCGTTGCGATGTGGCGTGACGGGTTTCTCAATATCCTCGACTATCGTCGGCTGTGCAAAATCGCCGAGTTGGACCTCGATCGCGAACCGCTGGTGCGGCCGCTGCTCTGACCGGCTTAGGCCGGAGCTGCCGCGCCTGCGGCACGATGGATACGGCGCCGGGCATTGATGAGGTATACAGCTCGCGCCGGTCCATGCTGCGGGTGTCGTCGATCTTGCCGACATGGCGGCGCGTGACCCGGTCGAGAATGGCATCGACCACACGCAGCGCGGCGATCTCGTGCCAGCCTTGCGGCACGTCCTGTGCGGCGGCATCGGTGCAGAACGTGCCGGTCGGTCAGACCATCTCTTTGGGAATGCCCGAGACCGGCATGGCAATGTCCCGGGCCGGATCAGAATCGTAGCGCACCAGAAAGCCGCGCCGCTGCGGGGGTGGCAACGCGCTGTTGGTGTCCACCAGGCGCCGCCAGTGTCCAAAAGCGACGGCGGGGTCGAAATACTCGTCGCCCGCGTTGGCCGGCAGCCAGTGCCCCATGACCCGTTTCTGCAATTCCGTGACATGCTCGGGCCGATCCAGGTAAAGCCCCGCCTCGGTGTCCCAGCACATGCTGCGCCCGTTGAGGTTGGCCGACGACACGATCGCGGACGTACCGTCGAAGATCGACACCTTGGAATGTACATAGATCAGCGGCGCGTGTTTCAGCGTGTCGCGGCCGTCGCTCTTGCGTCTGCGCGGTTGCACCGGCGAGACGACCAGCAACCGCCCACGGCCGAATGCCGCCTGCAGCCGCGACAAACACCGGGTTTGCTGATGTTCGCCGAACCGCACGTGCAAACTCCGGCTGCTGGCAAAAGCCACGTCCTCGGGCGCGGCGGGCAGGACCGCGATCAGGCGCAGTTCGGGGCATTCCGCCGCGCGCCGCGCCAGGGCCGACGCCAGCGGCTTGTGCCGCAGGAACTGCGTTTCCAGGTAGATCAGTCGCTCGGAATTGCGAATGAGGTCGAGATGCCGCTCTTCGATCTCGCGCAGCACCGGTTTGGGCGAAATGTGCATGGGCGCGTTGACGCGGCGGCGCGAGAGCGTCCGCAGGAAACCCGGCGCCGCAGGCGGCGGTGTCGAGCGGCCGGAAACGCTGTCGAGAAACGTTTCCAGATGCGCCTGCGCGGCATCGGCCACGGAGCCCGTTGCCAAGAGCTGGATGTCGTGCCAGGTCTGCGCGGCGGGCTTCTTGTGGTGCTTGGTGTCGTATCGCCGCTCGTTCAGGTCCAGCCCGCCGATATAGACGCGCTGGCGGTCGAAAACCGCGATCTTCTGATGATGTGTCGCCGGGAAAAGCTCGGCCAGGCGGACGGGAAAGCAAAGATGTCCGTTCTCGTCCTCGTGGCAGATCTCCCGCAGGCGCGGCACCTCTTCGATGAACCTGCCCCTTTCGGGCCGCGTCATGTCGCGCCACCTGTTGGCCAGTTCGGTCAGTTTGTGCCGCACGACCGGGAAAAACATCAGCCGCGGCATCATGCCGGTGCGAGCGCTGTGCATCGCAACACCGAATTTCAGCCGGGCATCGTCGCGCGCCAGTTCCTTGACCGCCACGATCTGGCGGTGCGTGCGCCAGGCCATCCGATGCAGGTCGGGCGCCGCCACCGGGTCGAAATCAGAAACCACCAGCCGGATTGCCACACCCCGGTTGAGCGTCGCGAGGATCAGGTCGAACCATCTCTCGCCCAGCTTGCGCGCCTCGGCCGAGCGCAGCCGCGTCATCAGGTCGAAGATGCGAAAGCCGGCCCAGATTTCGGTTTGTGCGGAGAGGAACGCACGCTCGAACTCGGGATAGGCCTCCTCGGCAGTCACGAGTACCTGCAGGTCCTCAACCGGCTCTTGCGTCTTATGATGAGATGCGTCCATTACAGTGTCATCCAACGATGCGCGTTACCAAAATATGCGGTTTTTATCTTGTTCGCCGCCCCTCCGAAAGGGCGTTCAAAAAGCCCCCGCCGTGTTTCAGGCGGGGGCAAGCACCCGAGGGACAGCTGGGGTGCAAGCGGATCCGCAGGAAGGGGATAGAGCAAATCCGCCGGAAACAGAGCAGGTTGCCTCTGGTTCATGTTGTGAACGCCCGAAGCCGAAGATTGTTCCGGCCCCGTGGCAGATTTCATCCGTTCTCGCCGTTGGTGTCGTCCGCCAGGCGCACATCGCCGTCCTTGGTGGTCACGTAATCCGCGACGAACGCGTCGCGCTGGCCGGCCGGCCGGGGTGCGCCGACAGTGGTGTCCCATTCCGTATGCAGCTCGAGCTCGGCATTGAGCAGCGCGCCCAACAGTAGGACATAGGCGCTGAGATAGAACCAGAGCAGCAGCGCGACCACCGCGCCGATTGACCCGTAGACCTCGTTCAGTGCGCCGAAATTCCGCAGATAGATGGAAAATGCGACCGACCCCGCTGTCCATGCGGCCAGCGCGCAGACCGCACCCGGTGTTATCCACGAAACCCGGGCCTGGTTCCGGTTGGGGCCATAGCGGTACAACAGACCGATGCAAAACAGCATCACGCCCAGCAGGATCAGCCATTTGAGCAGGCTGATCAGCGCCTCTGCGCCAAACGGCAGCGACATCACCGCCAGCACGATCGGCACCATCACCACGGCGGCGAACGCCACGAGCGCCACACCGATCAACAGTGCCGTCAGCCCGATGGCGACGACATAGCGTTTCAGGGCGCTGCCGCGGTGCTCCTCCCGGTAGATGGCATTCAGCCCCCGAATCAACGAGGCGACGCCGTTGCGCGCGGTCCAAAGCGCCAGTGCGACTGATATGATGCTGGCCAGCTGCAGGGTTGATGCAGTCGACTGAATCAGCGCGGAAACCTGGTCTTCGACGATGCTGTAGGCCTCGTCCGGCAGCAGTTGCCGCGCCATGCCCAACTGGCCGACGATGGTCTGGGGATCAGCGACGATGCCCCAGATCGCGATCAGCGCGGCCATGGCCGGGAAAATCGACAGCATCGCGTAAAAGGCTATGCCGGCCGATATAAGCCCCAGATTGAGCCGGTCGGCCTCGGCCATGAGCCGACGCAATACCTGCCACCATGTCCGCCATCCGAAATGGGCCGGCCGGCGCGCGGTGGATGGGTTGTCGTGTGATCGGACCATCGGTTCAGGCGGGCGCCGACCTCGGACCGGCGATGAGCCAGATGATGAACCCGATCAGCGGCAGCACAAGGATCACGATGACCCACAGCACCTTTTTGCCCGTGGACACGCCGGATCCGATAACCGAGACGATGGCCCAAATATCTAGAATCAAAAGAATAAGTCCGCCGATTCCGCTAATCTCCAGCATGTCGTTTCCCTTCTTTATCCATTTCCGCCCGCATGCGCCCCCTGCGCCTGGCAGGGGTCGGGGCAGGCGTGTGCCCGCGACACGGCCCTCGCTGGTTAAACGCAGACCCGGCGGCGGTGGTTCCCAGCTTTGTTTTGTTTTTTGCGCCCGGGGGAAACAATTCGTCCCGCCCCGTAGTTGAGGTTGCGCAGCGCTGATAAGCGTCCGGCGCTGGCAGATTACAACCAACCCGCTTTCCCCAGCCTGCTGATCTTGCGTCGGCGGGGCGATCGTGACGCCGGATGCGATGGGGTGTCAGCGCGGGATCGCCGCCAGGATCCGCGACACGGGTGTCGATTATGTGCTGGCCCCGTATTCCGCAACGAACTGAACAAGCAGCCGTTCCAACGCGTCATCGGTGATGCATGCCTCGTTGTGCGGGCTGCGGTCATTGCGCATCTTCAGAATGGGAAGCGTTCAACCGTCGATGCCGTTCAACTCTGCCAGAATCTGATCGGTATGTGCTCCGCGTTCGGTCAAGGGCGGCGGCGACCAGTCCTTCTGTCCGGAAAACCGTGGCGCCGGTGCGGCCTGTAGGACACCGTCCGCCTCGTGCCAGGTGCTGCGCGCGGCGTTCATCTCGTGCGTCAGTGCTTCATCCGGGCTCAGAACCGGAGAAACGCAGGCATCGCTTCCCAGAAACAGTTCACTCCACTGTGCGCGGCTTCGCGTCGCAAAGATGCTCTGCAGACGGTCCGTCAGCGCCGGCCACAGATCCCGGTCGAATTGCCGGCAGAACTCCGGATCGTCCGTCAGGCCCAGCTTATCCAGGAAAACCGCATAGAATTTAGCCTCCAGGCATTGGACACTCATGAAACCGTCATCGGAGGTGCGGTAAGTGCGGCTCCAATGCGGGCCGTCCAGAAGGCTCTGGCCGCGCTCCGAAACCATGCCACCGCCCTGACGCAGCGCCATGATCAGGTTCATCATGTGGGCCGAGCCATCATAGATCGCGGCGTCTACCACGGTGCCCTTGCCGGTTGCCCGAGCATTGAGGATCCCCGACAGGATGCCGACCGCCAGATACATCGCGCCGCCGCCGACATCACCCACCACGGAGGGCGGAGGGAATGGTGCGGTTCCCGCCTCCGAAGCATACCAGGCGGCGCCAGACATCGATATATAGTTCAGGTCATGTCCGGATGTGTGGGACAAGGGGCCGTCTTGCCCCCAGCCGGTCATGCGTCCGTATACCAGGACCGGTCTGATATCATGGCATGCCTCCGGCCCAAGGCCGAGATTTTCCATCACGCCGGGCCGCATGCCTTCGATCAGACCATCCGCTGTCGCGACCAGCGCCCGGAAGACAGCCAGATCGTCCTCGTCTTTCAGGTTCAGTTCGATCGAGCGCTTGCCCCGGTCAAGCAGGGATGTACTGGGCATACCCGGAACCATGTTGGCCCCCTTGCGGTGGACGACTATGACGTCGGCGCCCAGGTCCGCCAGGAGCATCCCCGCAAAAGGACCGGGCCCGAGGCCCTCAACTTCGAGAATGCGAATTCCGTGCAGCATTTTTACCATGTTATCTCCTGACAAACCCTATCGGGGGTCAAACTCTTCGTCCTGAGCATCTGCAAAGCAACGGTAACAGGCGGTCGCGTGTGGCGTGTGCGACGTTTCATCAAGGTCAGGACCTTACGTCCCTTGGGATGTAGTATTTCGGTCCCGCCGTCCAGCTTCGGGCGAATGCCCAACGCCATGGCCTATCCCTCTGCGTGCCGCTGTGAACTCGCCAAGCCCTGTGGGCGCAGTCACGTTATTCCCAGCAATCATGGCAGATTGGACAGTGGCTTTGCTAAACGCCCGTTCTTACGTCTCGCTGTTCGAACGTCATCTACTGCTGTGCGCGAGGATCGTCTCGGCAAGTTTCTGATGTGGTCTGTCAAACCTTGCGCCGTCGAGAACCGCCACGCCAGCCTCCGTTGTACGAAATGCAGCGATGGCGCGTCTCCGGCGGTGGTATCCGCTCCATCGTCTCCAGATGGCACGGCCGGGCGATCGCGAGGCATTGACGGCCTCGTTTCGGGTGATGGCGCCTGCGCTGGTGGGCTTCCAGAGTTTGGCATTCTTGCGCGGCGGGACGACGGTGTGGGCCCTTCGCGCGGAAATCGCATCATGGCATCAAAGGCCGAGATCGAATTGAAGGTTCAATACCGCCCGTCGCGAAGATTGCCGCGGTTGGCTTGGTTCTTCTCGATCCAGAAGGTGATGTTCTGGAAAATGACCGCCGCGTTCAGACCAACGCGCGCGGCGATTTTGGGATCAAAGCTATGGCGGCTCATGATAGGCCCCCTTATTGCGCAAAGACGTGCGAATGTTGTGCAGGTTTTGCACGAGAAATCGGCCACGTCCGCAAAATTCGGCGTGAAAGCTCTCGGGACTTTCTGCACGCTTCTGCGCAAAGAACTGTAAATAAGCCATAAGTCAGAGAAAGCAAATGAGTGCGCAGGATCAATCTGTGCCTGATTCGATATGGTAAATTTTATAATTATTTCAGTACCTTAATCCTATCTTTTTCGGGTTGCGAAAGCATAAGCTTGCGCAGAAACCAAAAAACTGCGCAACTTCAGCGACATTGCCACACCCCGATCTGAGCACGCGGCGTCCGGAAACAATAAAACCGCGCCGTGGCGCGGTTTTCAGCAGGTCAGATTGTCCTGAAAGATCAGGCGCCGATGGCGGCCCGGAACGGTTTGTCCTTTCGGAATACGCTCGCGTAGCTATCGTGGGTGAAGGGCGTCGCCAGTTCGTTCATTTGGGTTTTTTCGCACCAAGTCGCCACGAAATCCGAGCGATCCAGGATCCCGCTCGTTCTGGTGACCGCGTTTGCTATCGCATCGACCACGATTTCGATCACCAGTCCCCATCGGAACGCGCCGGCAGTCGCGAGACGGTGCAGGAAGTCTCCTGTCAGCAACCCAGCGTCGACTTCGATTCCTGCACTGATCGCGTAGCTGCCAACGATTTCGTTCAGGACCTCGTAGTCCGCGGCGGGCCGTTCTGGCGTACTCTCCAGATCGATCTCACCGAACGTGATCCTGGTCATCAGCCGGTCAAGCTGTGGCTCGCGTTGCACGTAGTCTGCGAGTTCGGGGACACCCGAAAGGATCAACATAAGCGGCCAGTCGTGCGACTTCATAAGGGTCTTGAACGCGTCAAGGACGCCCAGGACCTCGGTCTCGGACTTGCTTCGCATGATATGCTGAGCCTCATCATAGTGAATCCCGACCACACCTCTCAGTTTGGCTTGGGCGATGACAAGTTCCCATATCTCGAACTGGGTCCGGCGCGTCTTGTCGGAGATAGGATACCCCAAGGCTTTCAGAGTTGTCTTCCCGAGGTCCTTCCAGCTTCCCTTTGCCTCGAGAACGCAATTGGCGAACCGCGCAGTTTGCCCTCCGGGCAGGACCACCGAAGACTCATTGAATTTTTTCAACACCTCGGAAACCTCGGCGGTCTTTCCTGAACCGGAGAGCCCCGTAACCAGGATGCTGCGGGCCTCGAAGTCTTGGCCAGTCTGGAGGCGGCCGAAGTGACGGCTGAATAGCTGCGCAAAGCTCTTCTGGAGTTCCAAGCCCCGTGCGAGTGGAAAATGCCGCTGGGCCAGACCGGCATTCAAGGTTACCACGGAGGGAATGATGAAGGGGTTTGTCATAGTTTGCTGTCCTTGATGGGCGCGAACGTTATGCTCTTGAGGTCTTTGGCATCGGGCGCGGAACTATCTGGGGGAGGGTGCTTCTGCGGTTGGCGGGCCGCTTTCGGAGGGCTCTTGCCGTGTGGTGCCGAAGGTGCAGCCGGGTTCGGCGGCGTTGTTGCCGCCGGGCGCGCAGGAACAACGCCCGCAGTGTTGCCTCTCTCCATGAGTTTGCCGGGCGAAGCGGTGGTGCCGGCTTAGCTGGGGGGCCGAACTTCGACCTGAAGCAACCTGTCCGCGCGACGCTGGAGCCGTTCGATGGTTTGATAACTCGCTGGGTCCCGAGAGTCGGGGAAGAAGCCGGATTCACGCGCGCGGCGCGCCATGGCTTCGCTCAGGTGCCTTTCATGCAGGGTCCGTTGGGTCGGATTGGCCTTCGTGGCGGCCTCCATGATCTCGATCGCTTCCTCCAGTGATAAGTCCTTGAATACCGTCATGCGCAGGCTTGCCTCTATGACGGTGTTCAGTCCCTCCGCAGTGATATAGACCTTGCGGAGGTCATCGGGATCGAGGTGAACAGTGACCGTTTTTGACGAGCCGTCTGCAAAGCGTTGGAGCTCCGTTGAATTGAAAGGGATTTTGAAAGCACTGACGCCCTCTGACGTCGTGGTTGCCCGAACTTTCACCCCAAGATGAAGGCACCGCTCACGCTGTGAGGGCGGATCAATCGGGCCATAGAGCGTCATGGCGTCCTCGCGTTTCTGGCGAGGGGTCGCTCCATACATCCCGGTGCCGTAATGTGGTCGGAAGGGGTACTCGTCGATGAAAAATCGCGTGATCGTGCCGTAGAGGTCGTCATGACTGATCTTGGCCGAGGCCTTGGGGGCATAGCCGGTCAGTTCACCTGGGCGGCTCCCGGTGTATCCTGGCTGGAAGTTCAGAACCTGCCACTGCACTGTCCCGAAGAGCCGCTCGACCACCTGTTTGTCCATCGGCTGATATGCGCGTCCCGTCATCACGGTCATGCCCATCCCGAGTTGGCCGCCATAGACGGTCGCATTCCTGGTCGCGTTACCATTGTCCGCCAGGGCGAGCCCCAGCCCTGGCGGCGGTACGGGTTCCCGTTTGCACCCATAACGGATTTTTTCCTTTGTCTTGTCACGGGTCGCCATGCGAAGCAGTGCCATGCTGTGATCAGCGTCAGCTGTTTCAGAGATGACCCAACCAAGTACCTCGCGGGTCGCCACATCGATGACCACCTGAAGCCAGCAGCGGCGGATCTCGTGTTCAGCAAGTTCTTCTGGCGTCTCATCTGGATTGATAACTTCCGCACGAACGTCACCGTCATCGGTGGTGAATATCGAGAGCAAACATTGATCCCACTCGAACTTCTCACGAATCTGAGAGCGCGCACATCAGTGGACCCCGCTCCCTTCAAGTTGGTCGCGTGCCGCCTTCCGCCACGTCCGATAACACTCAAAACCCCCGAGATTGCTCTGGCGCGGGTGCGGATCGTCGTGATCGAAGGGAACTCGGCTTGTTCCGAGATCTCACGGGGTGAGCGATGGAATACCGTCTTTGCCAGCGCGTAGACGACAGCCAGCTTCGGTTTCCGCGGATCTTGCCAGCGGTTCAGGACATACCTGATAAACTGCTCCTGCCATTCCAGGAGTCGGGGTTCTCGGCGCCCCTTCTTGTGATTACGGTCGGCCAAGGCGACGGGGTTCTGACCAAAGCGATGATAGATTTCGTGGTAGCGCGAGAGGGTCCGCCCTTGCGGAACTTCAAAACTGGCCGTGGACCTTCCGCCACGGCGCGTCCGAAGGAAATTATGCCCAGGTGCAATCTCCTCTGCCCGGGCCAACAGGGCGTGACGATGTATGCCGCCTTTGCTCATGCTGCGCTGTGTCAGTTTAAGGCCCATTGCGCGGAGATCGTCCTGGGCCAATACTAGGGCAAGACGAGCCCGCACCTCGCACTGGGTTTTTTCGGGGAACTGTTCCAACAGCTCGATGCCACCAGTGTGGTCCAGCAAGGCGCGCCGCTTCTCAGCTTCTGCCGGTTTGATGACCTCGCAATCCCGATTCCGGATCGCTGCCTCAATCCGCTCGAGCGCCAGGGTGAAACACTCACCTGTCTCCTGACATTCGACTGCATAGCCGCTCTCCTCGCGAGCTGATACCTTCAGTTCGCGGCCATCCAGTTTCAGGATGGATCCCTTGGGGATATCGTAGAGCGACGGGGAGATCATGCGTTCAGCGCGACCCGCGACGGATAGTCGATGACCCCGTGCATGTCAGTCCAGAGCACATTCTGGCCAATGAGACGCATCGCTGCCTGATAGCCGCGCCACGACTCCATGTTACAGTTCGCGATGAGGTCGCCGAGATACCAGTAGTTGGTTGTGCGGGCGGCGTCCTCGACGATTGCATCCGCTTCGGCATCTGACAACTGAAGCATTTCCCAGATTCGGCGGAGGTTATCTCGATAGGCCCGCGTGTAATCGTCGGCACAGACAACCACTGCGTCGTCCGCGACGTCATCAGTGACAGCCGCGAAGATATCATCGATTTCGTTCTGGGTTTCAGGCTTCGCGAGACTCGTGGCGTTCCGTACGAAAACCACGCGTCGATAACCGTCGGAAAAAGTCAGCCGCAGATCAAAGCTGTGGGATCGTATCTTGCGCGTCCGATTGCAGTAAAATCTGAGTGGCGCGAGTTGCACCTCCAGCCGGCTCTGTTGCACAAATCGTGGTGTGAACGGACGTCCCCTTTCCCTGGGCACACTTATCCTACGGGCTCAGTGACGGGTATACCAAGAGCGGTGTAGCGATTGAGCACCGCGATCCGGACTTGGAGC
>NZ_QITQ01000023.1 GCF_003260265.1 Roseovarius amoyensis | reverse complement strand
TGAACCCCTCAAAGAAGGCCTATTCCTCGTCTGACATAAGGTTTCGTGCCAAGCTGGTCTCCATCGCAGATACCAGCTTGAATCATGCCCAAAGCCTGATGGGAATCCATTTTGTCAACACGGCCTAAGACAAATCAGCCTCCGACAAACTCGGCGCGGTTCTAATCGACTCAATAATACTGATTTTCAGCGCATCAACACCAAGCCGCAGCAACAACAAATGGGCGGCGTCAGCCGATCTCGGCCAGCAATTCGTCATGGCGCGCGGTATAGGCGGCGCGCGTTTCCCTTGGTGGCCGCAGCAGCAGTTTCAGATCTCCGATCATGTCCGGCGCCGGCTTGCCGAAAAACTTGTTCGCCTCGGCCTCGGTAAAGCCGGCCAGTTGCGTTGCTTCCATCCAGGCGCTGATCTTGTCGGCCTTCTTGATCTGCCGCTTGACTGTCGCGGGCAGAACCGCCGGCAGCCCGAAACGGATATGGACTGCCGCCGCCAGCCGCTGATCCAGCGCCTCGTAACCGGGACCCACCGCCGCCTTGACCGGTGAAATCATGTCGCCGATCACGTATTCGGGCGCATCGTGCAGCAGCGCGGCCAGCCGCCACCTGGCCGGCGCGCGCGGGCTGATGCGGGCGAACAGCCGTTCCACCAGCAGCGAATGCTCGGCCACGGAATAGGCGAATTCGCCTTTTGTCTGCCCGTTCCAGCGCGCGACAAAGGACAGCCCGTGGGCGATATCCTCTATCTCGACATCCACCGGCGTGGGATCGAGCAGGTCGAGCCGACGGCCCGAAAGCATCTTTTGCCAGGCGCGGGGTTGGGGCAAGGCTGGGCTCCCGTTCGTATGCGGTTTCTACCGTCGCCCTGTTACCCGCGCCGGTGCGGTTTTGCAAAGCCCGCGCCGCGCCGCGATCGGCCAATCGCACATTGCCGCCAATCGGGTGCGATGCTATCTGCCATGCGACACCGCATTTGCAGGGAGCCCCTTCATGACAAAGGACTATATCGTCAAGGATATTGGCCTGGCTGATTTCGGTCGCAAGGAACTGGATATTGCTGAAACCGAGATGCCGGGCCTGATGGCCCTGCGCGAGGAATACGGCGACGCCAAACCGCTGGCGGGCGCAAACATCGCCGGGTCGCTGCACATGACGGTGCAGACGGCTGTGCTGATCGAAACGCTGGTCGTGCTGGGCGCCAATGTGCGCTGGGCCTCGTGCAACATCTTTTCCACCCAGGACCATGCAGCTGCAGCCATCGCCGCGACCGGGACCCCGGTTTTTGCCATCAAGGGCGAGACGCTGGAGGAATACTGGGACTATTGCGACCGCATTTTTCAGTTTGAGGACGGCGGCGCCAACATGATCCTCGACGACGGCGGGGATGCGACGCTCTATGTGCTGATGGGCGCGCGCGTCGAAGATGGTGAAACCGACCTGATCGAAACCCCGACCAGCGAAGAGGAAGAGGCGCTGTTCGCCCAGATCCGCAAGCGGATAGCGGCCAGCCCAGGCTGGTTCGTGCGCCAGCGCCACATGATCCGCGGCGTGTCCGAGGAAACCACCACCGGGGTGCACCGTCTCTACAAGATGATGGAAAAGGGGCACCTTCCGTTCCCGGCGATCAACGTCAACGATTCTGTCACCAAGTCGAAATTCGACAACAAGTATGGCTGCAAGGAAAGCCTGGTTGACGGCATCCGCCGCGCCACCGACACGATGATGGCCGGCAAGGTCGCGGTTGTCTGTGGTTATGGCGACGTGGGCAAGGGGTCGGCGGCCAGCCTGCAAGGCGCCGGCGCACGGGTCAAGGTGACCGAGGCCGACCCGATCTGCGCGCTGCAGGCGGCGATGGACGGGTTCGAGGTGGTCCGGCTGGAGGACGCGCTGGACGCCGATATTTTCGTCAGCTGCACCGGCAACCGCGACGTTATCCGCATCGAGCACATGCGCGAGATGAAGGACATGGCGATCGTCGGCAATATCGGCCATTTCGACAACGAAATTCAGGTCGCCGATCTGAAGAACCACAAGTGGACCAACATCAAGGACCAAGTGGACATGATCGAGATGCCTTCGGGCAATCGTATCATCCTGCTGTCCGAGGGGCGTCTGCTGAACCTCGGCAACGCCACCGGGCATCCGAGTTTCGTGATGAGCGCCTCGTTCACCAACCAGGTGCTGGCGCAGATCGAGCTGTGGACCAGGGGCGATACCTATGAAAACCAGGTCTATATCCTGCCCAAGGCGCTGGATGAAAAGGTTGCCCGCCTGCACCTGGCGCGTATCGGCGTGCAACTGACGGAACTCACGCCCGAACAGGCGGATTACATCGGCGTCAGCCCCGAGGGGCCCTTCAAGCCGGAACATTACCGCTATTGAGTGTCCATATGCCCCGCCCGGCATGACGCGGGCGGGGCAATAACTGCTTTCAGCAAACGAAACTTGTCGCTAAGTTCACTATAGCCCCGTCAGGGGCAATGGTCGAAAAACCCGTCAAGGGCCGGCCGCGGTGCCGGGAAAAAGGGAGTTATTTCATGGGACGTCGTGACGATCTGATCGCAACCTATGCCGACGATTTGCGTAACAAGTGCGGGATGAATCCGGATATGGATCTCTTGCGCAAGGTGACAATCGGCTGTGGCCCGGCGGTCTATGATGCCGATGCTTCGACCGTGGCTGCCGGACAGGAACACGAGCTGGAAACCGTCAAGAACAATTTCCTGATCAAGAAGCTGGGCCTTGCCGACGGTCCGCAACTGATGGATGCGATCAACGAAGTGATCGAGACCTATGGCCGCTCCGAGCGCAACAAGTATCGCGCCGTGGTCTATTACATGCTGACCAAGAAATTCGGCAAGGAATCGGTCTACGGCTGACCCGTAGCGAGCGCCGCTTAGGCTGAATCAGCGCCAGCGGCTGCACACCCCTTTCGCGATCAGCTCTGCCCCGATGTCGCGCCCGTCGGGCATGGCGCAGGTGCCGACCTCGCGGTCATATGATTGACGGCCGGTCAGACGGCATGTCAGCGGGCCGGTGCGTGCAAGTTGCGTCATTGCCTCGCTGGCCATACGCCCGGCCGGGGTGCCCAACTCGGCACAATCCAGGTTGGCGATCCGGACCGGCACGCCGCGCACCTCGACGGTGTCGCCGTCGCGCACATGGGTCACCGGGCCGGACAGCCGCTTGCCGGCAAGTTCGGCACCTTCGTTGCGCGAGACCGGGCGCAGACCGCCCCAGGCGCCGCCGCCGCGCAACGCCTCGGGCTGTCCGGCGCTGGCCGAAGCGGCCCGCTCAGACGGCTGATATATCGCGTTGACATAGGGCACCGCCGCCAGCGCCAGCCCGACCAGCAGCGCAGAGCGGATAGAGGATATCACACGTCCGATGAACGAGTTGCGGCCAGGCCCGAGCAGAAACATCATGACCCAAAAGTTAATGGATCACTTCGGCGGAAATATGGCCTGCACCTGAGAAAATGATGTTCTCAGACAAAGGCCAGCCTGCTGGTGCGAAATTCGAACTCGACCGAAACCCTGGGATGTTCACGGCGAACCTGGGTGCGCCCGGGCCGCATGATCAGGTGCCAGGTCTGGAACTGGACGGGATCGGCGCTTTCGAATGCCCGGCAGGTGAGGACCGCGATGTTCGCCGGCCCGTCCGGGTGACGAACCGAAGCGTAACGGATCAGTTCACACCCCGCCTGACGGACCCGGTCGGCAAGATCCAGGCAGGCGCTGTAGTCATCCGGATCAGTCCAGAGAACCGCATCGTGCGACATCGTCGGTTCGGTCAGGTCGATGGCGAGTGGCACGCGAACCATGACGCTGAATGCGGTGTAGACCCCGGGCGCCACAGGCAATGGCGTGTCGGGTGAGGCGTCGAAAAAGACCTTTCGCTGCCACACCGTTTCGGCAACGGCTGTCATCGGGTCCTCGGCACCATAGAACACACCCGGGCTCTCGCCCTTTCTGCGAAAGCGTGAATCCCAAGGATAGCGGCCATAGCGAAAGGGGGTGGAAAGCAGGTAATGCAGGTGCCGGCAATTCGGCGGAACCGGGGGTTTGGTCGCCTCCAGTATCTGTTCCAGTTGTTCCTGTTCTTCGCCGCTATCGACCAGCTTGGTGGTCGAGACGAGGTGCTGCGCCTCTACCAGGCGCCACACCTCGTTCACGTAGGGCTTAAATCGGGGCTCTTGCGGCATCAAGGTAGTTCATGACCCGGACAAGGCCCGGCGCTGTCTTTATCTCTTCCCTTGGAACGGTGTTGAGATGGGTATTCTGACTGGCCATCCAGGCCTTCATCGACGTCGCATCGCCGTGGACGATGGCATCGAGCGACCGAAACACCCGGACAAGGCACGCGGCAAGTTCGAACGGCTTGCCGCTGAGGGTGTATTGCCCCCCGCTGAGGCGGGAAACCGAGGCAGGGCTGACACCGATGATCGCCGCCAATTCGGCCCCGGTCAGCCCCAGGGCCTGTGACGCGCGGAACACAGCCTTTCCCAACACTGTGCCGGGGGCCGTTTGCGGCAGGGTTTGTGATTGTTGCATGTCCATCTCTTCGGTTTCTGATGAATAATATATAGCAGAAAATTTCTAAAGAAACAAGATGGAGGCGACCTTTCCATGGAAAACCGTCTTACCTGAGTCCTCATTGGCCGTTCAAAAGGGCTTTGATGCTGCAATTGGCACCCCCCCGCGACGGTCCGGCGGATATCAACGCGTGGCGCTGCGGAATTGCAGGATCTGCATCCCGATTGCCATTGCCGGTCCAATCCCCAACGCAAAGAAAATCGTGCCCAGACCAAGCGTGCCGCCCAGGGCCCAGCCGATCGCGATGACCGTCACCTCAAGACCGGTGCGGACAAGCGCGATGGGTCGATGCGTGACAGCCTGCAGCCCGGTCATGAGGCCGTCTCTGGGACCCGGGCCCAGGTTTGCGATCAGGTATATCGCCCCGCCGAATCCGGTCACAAGCGCCCCCGCCAGGGCCAGCATGGCGTTGGCAAGATAAGTCTCGAACCGGGGCAGCCAGGGCAACACGAATTCCAGCACCAGGGCGATGATGATCGCGTTGAGGATCGTTCCCATGCCGGGCGTCTGCCTGAGCGGAATCCACAGGGCCAGAACTGAGGCACTGATGACGAAGGTTGCGAATCCCAAGCTCCAGCCCGTGACCTTGGTCACGCCTTCGGCGAACACGGTCCAGGGGCTGACGCCGACGCCTGCGGTGACCAGTAACGATTCACCCAGGCCGAACACCACCAGGCCAGCGACGAGAAACACGACCGACACCAAGGGCGGTTTCAGGGTGAAAGCCTTTGGCGAGCTCCATCTGAGCTTTGGGACAGACGTGACCGAAAGAAAACTCAAGGCGAAACCCACACTGAAGCGGCAAGAGATTGGTTTCTTGCCGCCTGGGAGAGGACACCACAAGTCCGACATCGTCAATCGCCTGATCGGGCTCGGACCGGATTTTCGCCAGTGGGGCAGGAACCTGGCTGACACCCGTCGCCCATCGGATCATCTGTCCAACAGCGCCTCGACTTCCGCCAAGCTCACCGCGCCCTTCAGGGCGGTGAAATCGCCCCGTTCCAGCATTGCGCGGGTCGCGTTGATGGTCACCTGCTGGGTGACGCGGGCAAGCCCGCCGCCGATTGAAATGCGTGCGACGCCAAGCGCCCCGATCTGTTGCGTGTTCAGGTCACGCATGTCACCCGCGGCCAGCAGGTTGACCGGGGTTCCGGTTGCGGCCAGCGCACGGGTGGTGTCTGCATCGACCAGCGGGGCATAGATGACGTCGGCACCGGCCCGGGCGAACGCCCGGCAACGTCGGAGCGCCTCGGCCTGATCATAGCTTTTCATGAGCCAGCCATCGGCGCGGGCCGTCAGCACAATTCCCGCCGCGCGGGCCGCGGATACCGCCGCCTCTACTCGGGCCAGGGCCTCATTGAATGGATATGACCCTGTCTTTGGCAGGTCGGTATCCTCGATCGAGACACCGGCCAGACCGGCCTCTGCCGCCAGCTTTACCGTCTCGGCGACGGTCCCTGGATCATGGCCGAACCCGTTCTCGAAATCGCCGTTGATCGGGAGATCGACGGCGGCGCAGATTTCGGCGGCGTGTTGCAGGGCCTGGTCGCGCGTCATCTGGCCGCCATCGCGCAGCCCGCGCGTGAAACCATACCCGGAAGAGGTCGTCGCCAGCGCCTGCGCCCCCAGCCCGGCCATGACCTTTGCTGATCCTATGTCCCAGGGGTTCGGCATCATCAGCGGCGTGCCCGGGACGTGCAAGGCGCGGAAACGTTCTGTCAACTCATCGCGGCGCAAAACGTGGCCCTCCCCTTAGCCGGTTCCGGTATCACGCATCATAGCCGACAATCATGCCCGGCGCAGCATCTCAGAGGCACGACGCGGGACAGGCCCGGTGTTCGTCCAGTTCAACACCGGTTTCCTGAAAAACCGGCAGGGCTTGTCTGCTGAAACTCCACCGTCACCCCCGCGATCCTGATCGTCGTGTTCTTTCAGCTTTCGTCGCACAGGAGCAGCGCGGCCTTGACGGTGTCGCTGGCTCGGACGCCTGGAACCGCCGCGTTGCCGGGGGCAGGGGCGTATCGGCCCCTCTGCGCCCGCCCGTGGATCGAGGCCCTGCTCATGGAGGCGTTGGTATGAGCCGGGATAAACCGCGTCAGACGTCCGTTGACTGCGTCATCCCACGGGCAGCCAGCCGTCCGGCTTGCACAAATCCGCTCAGGTAAATCGGTTGTCCCGCGGGAACCCGCGCGGCGCCATGCGGCCGGCGCCGGCGCGCTTGCCCAGCCATTCGGCCAGCTCGGTTTCGGTCCGCGTCCGGCCGGCGGGATCGTGCCAGTTCAGCCCATCCGCCAGATCAAAGGTGGCGGCGTCGCTCAGGCCGCCGTCCTTGTATTTCTGCAGCCGCACGCCCTTGCCGCGCGTCATCTCGGGCAGCTCTGAAACCGGGAACACCAGCACCTTGCGGTTTTCGCCGACGCAGGCGACGTGATCGCCGGTAACCGGCTTGCAGACCTTGGCGCGCACGTCGCCGCGCACGTTCAGCACCTGCTTGCCCGCACGGGTCTGGGCCACGACCTCGTCCTCGGACACCACAAACCCGTCGCCGGCCGAGGATGCGACCAGCAGCCGCCCAGCGGGGCGGTGAATGAACAGCGCCACGATGTCGGCCTCGTTGGGCAGATCGACCATCAGCCTCAGCGGCTCGCCCATGCCGCGCCCGCCGGGCAGGTTGGCACCCGACAGGGTGTAGAACCGTCCGTTGGTGGCAAAGACCAGCAAGCGGTCTGTGGTTTCGGCATGAAAGATGAAACGCGGGCCGTCGCCATCCTTGAATTTCAGCTCGCGCCCCAGATCGATATGGCCGGTCATGGCGCGGATCCAGCCCATCTGCGAGCAGACCACCGTGATCGGCTCGCGCTCGATCATCGCCTCAAGCGGCACCTCTTCGACCTCGCCCGCTTCGGCGAAACGGGTGCGCCGGGCGCCGCCGGGATAATCCTTGCCGAAGGTCTTTCTGACCTCTTTCAGCTGGTCGGCGACTGCTGCCCATTGGCGTGTCTCGTCTGCCAGCAGGTCTTCCAGCGCGGCGCGCTCTTCCATCAGGGCATCGCGTTCGTTCCTCAGCTCGATCTCTTCGAGCCGGCGCAAGCTGCGCAGGCGCATGTTGAGGATCGCCTCGGCCTGCACGTCCGACAGCCCGTCCTCTTCTCCGCCGGGGGCGGGCGTTACATAATCTCGCTCCGATGTAGCGCGGACGAATTCGCGTCCCCAATCCTCTCGCATGAGGGCGGCTTTGGGCTCGTCGTCATAGCGGATGATGTCGATCACCCGGTCGAGGTTCAGGAAGGCGACGATCAGCCCTTCGAGCACCTCAAGCCGGTGGTCGATCTTTTCCATCCGGTGATGCGACCGCCGGATCAGCACCTCGCGGCGGAAATCGAGAAAGGCGCGCAGTACCTCCTTCATCGAGCAGACCTTGGGCGTTACCCCGTCGATCAACACGTTCATATTGAGCGAAATCCGCACCTCAAGATCCGAGTTGCGGAACAGCATCCCCATCAGAACCTCGGGATCGACGTTCTTGGAGCGCGGCTCCAGTACCATGCGGATGTCATCGGCGCTTTCGTCGCGGATATCGGCCAGGATCGGCACCTTGCGGGTCTGGATCAGCTCTGCCAGCTTTTCCACCAGCCTGGATTTCTGCACCTGATAGGGGATTTCCGTCACCACGATCTGCCACTGGCCGCGTGGCAGTTGCTCGACCTCCCAGGCGCAGCGAAGGCGAAACCCGCCGCGCCCGGTGCGATAGGCCTGAGCGATGCTTTCTGGCGGTTCGACGATGACGCCGCCAGTGGGGAAATCCGGGCCCTTCACATGGTTCAGAAGGGTGTCGTCACGCGCGTCGGGCGTCTTGATCAGGTACAGGCAGGCGTCGATCAGCTCGACGATGTTGTGCGGCGGGATGCTGGTGGCCATGCCCACGGCGATGCCGCTGGCGCCGTTGGCCAGCAGATTGGGAAAGGCCGCCGGCAGCACCACCGGCTCGGTCAGGGTGCCGTCGTAGTTGGGGCGGAAATCGACTGCGTTTTCGGCCAGCCCGTCCAGCAGGGCCTCGGCCACCGCTGTCAGGCGGGCCTCGGTATAGCGGCTGGCGGCGGGGTTGTCGCCGTCGATATTGCCGAAATTCCCCTGCCCGTCGACCAGCGGATAGCGAACCGCAAAATCCTGCGCCAGCCGGGCCATCGCATCATAGATCGCCGCGTCGCCATGCGGGTGATAGTTACCCATCACATCGCCCGAAATCTTGGCCGACTTGCGGAACCCCCCGCCGGAATTGAGCCGCAGCTCGCGCATCGCGTAGAGGATGCGCCGATGTACCGGTTTCAGCCCGTCGCGCGCATCGGGCAATGCCCGGTGCATGATCGTCGAAAGCGCATAGGTCAGGTACCGCTCGCCGATGGCGCGGCGCAGCGGTTCGGCAACAGTTCCGGGGCCGATATGGGGGTCATCCAGCAGATCGTTCATATATGCGGTGATAGCCCCGTGCCGTTTCGGCGTAAAGCGGCAAGCGGGGCTTTTGACATGATGCCGGTGGGCGAATCATGTAACCTGACCTTCGTCTTTGTGCTGCTCTTGTTTCTGTTCCGGGGGATACCGCGCTATGTGGCGCTTTATTGTGATCAGTTTCGCCCTGCTCGGGCTGGCGTTCTATGTGCTGAGCGGCGGCGCCGATTATGAACCTGCGCCCGGGTCCCTGCAGGCGATGGCCGACCGGGTGCAACCACAGCCCAGGACCGCGCCCGAACGCCCCGCCCCCCCGTCGCGCAGCATGGCCGAGGTCGAGGCGACGATGGACAGCCTGCGCCGCGCCGAGGTGGAAACCGAGACAAAGACCGAAGATCTGTCCGTGACCCTGGCCGCCACGCGCCTGGACGGGGCCGGCATCATCGCCGCCGAGGCCAGCCGCCCCAAGGGCGAGCTGCTGGACCTGGAGCTGCCCGACAGCCCCATGACCGTCGACGTGACGGGCGACACCCCGGCACAGGATGACGCGCTCACCTCTGCCCTCGCCGCCGCGCTGGGGCAACCCCTCTATCGGTCGTCCGACCTGCGCTGGGTCAAGGAAAACATGGTCGACCTGCATGCCGGCCCGGGGCTGAGCTATGACACCGTGGCCCGGATCACCAAGGGAACCGAGGTGGCGGTGATCGAAGACCCCGGTCACGGCTGGTTGAAAGTACAGGCGACAGACAATTATCAAACAGGCTGGGTGGCCGAATGGCTGCTGGTGAACCCCGACTAGGCAAAAGGCTGGCGGCACATCCCAGATGAACGGAAAGAATATTCTCATCACCGGGTGTTCCTCGGGCATCGGGCAGGACGCTGCGCACGGGCTGCGCGCGCGCGGCTGGCGCGTCTTTGCCGCCTGCCGCCAGGCCGAGGATTGCGCACGCCTGCGCGTTCAGGGGTTCGACAGCCCGCGCATCGACTATCAGGACCCGCAAACCATCGCCGACGGGCTGGACGAGGTGCTTGCCGCCACCGGCGGCCGGCTGGACGCGGTGTTCAACAACGGCGCCTTCGCCTGCCCCGGCGCGGTCGAGGACCTGCCGACCGATGCGCTGCGCGATATTTTCGAGGCGAATTTCTTTGGCTGGCACGAAATGACGCGCCGGGTGATCGCGGTCATGCGGGCGCAGGGCGAGGGACGGATCGTGCAGAACTCATCCGTTCTGGGGCTGGTGCCGGCGCGGTTTCGCGGCGCCTATGTCAGCACCAAGTTCGCGCTGGAGGGGCTGACCGACACGCTGCGGGTGGAAATGCGCGGCACCGGCGTCCACATCATCCTGATAGAGCCGGGGCCGGTGACATCGAAGATCCGCGAAAACGCCATCCCGCATTTCGAACGCTGGATCGACTGGCAGAACTCAGCCCGCAAGGGCCAGTACAAGGCAGTTCTGCACCGTCTTTACGAGGATCGCGGCCGCGACCCGTTCGAGCTGCCGCCATCGGCGGTGACGAAAAAACTGGTCCGCGCGCTGGAATCGCGGCGCCCAAGGCCGCGCTATTATGTCACCACGCCCACCTATCTGATGGGGGCGCTCAGACGGGTCCTGCCGACGCGGGCGCTGGACTGGCTGATCGCCAAGGGCTGACATTTTTCGCTTTCGTCTTGTGCTCCATCCGCTCTACATGGTCGCCAAGGACGTGACGAAAGGCCCTGCCCCATGTTCAGCGACCCGCTTTTCATTCTTGTTGTACTGGCCTGCGGCGTTGTTGCGGCGATCTTGATCTTCGGGATCACCACCTTCGGCAAGGGCGGCATCGAGAACGGCAAGCGGTCAAACAAGCTGATGCGCTGGCGGATCATCGCCCAGTTCGTCGCGGTACTCGCCATCCTTCTTTTTGTTCTAATCCGTCGCTAGGAGTCTGATGACATGGTCGTTCTCAACAAGATCTATACCCGTACCGGCGATGCCGGCGAAACTGCTCTGGGCAACGGCGTGCGCGTGGCCAAGCATTCGCTGCGCGTCATGGCCTATGGCACCGTCGACGAGCTGAACGCCACGGTCGGACTGGCCCGGCTGAAGGCCACGGCCGAATCGGACGAGGCCCTGATGCGTATCCAGAACGACCTTTTTGACCTGGGCGCGGACCTGTGCCGCCCCGACATGGCCCGCGATGCCGAGGCCGAATACCCGCCCCTGCGCGTGAGCGACGACCAGGTTGTCCGGCTTGAGGCCGAGATCGACGCCATGAACGCGGACCTTCAGCCATTGCGCAGTTTCATCCTGCCCGGCGGGTCAGAGCTGTCGGCAGCGCTGCATCTTTGCCGCACTGTCGCGCGCCGTGCCGAACGTCACGCGGTCGAACTGACGACCGCCGAAGAGGTGAATCCGGCGGCGGTCAAGTACCTCAACCGCCTCAGCGACTGGTTCTTCGTCGCCGCCCGCATCGCCAACGACGGCGGCAAGGCCGATATTCTGTGGGTTCCGGGGGCGAACCGCTGAGGCCGGAGTCGCCGCTTTGGCGCTAACATGGCGAAAACCGTCCCGAACGCGACGACCGGGCGCAGGATCATGATGATTTTGCTCTGTTTCATCCGGAAACAAATCTGTATTAACGCGCCGGAGAGTTTCAAGACGGGGCGCCTTGCGGCGCTTCAACCACTTTAAGGAGATCAGACGTATGAAGGTGCTTGTGCCTGTCAAACGCGTGATCGACTACAACGTGAAGGTTCGCGTCAAGGCGGACGGATCGGGTGTCGATCTTGCCAATGTGAAGATGTCGATGAACCCCTTCGACGAGATTGCGGTCGAAGAGGCGATCCGGTTGAAGGAAGCCGGCAAGGCCGAAGAGATCATCGCCGTCTCGATCGGGGTCAAGCAGGCGCAGGAAACGCTGCGCACGGCGCTGGCGATGGGCGCTGACCGGGCGATCCTGGTGGTGGCTGCCGATGATGTGCACCAGGACATCGAGCCTCTGGCAGTTGCCAAGATCCTCAAGGCCGTGATCGACGAGGAACAGCCGGGGCTGGTTCTGGCCGGCAAGCAGGCGATCGACAACGACATGAACGCCACCGGCCAGATGCTGGCGGCGCTGATGGGCTGGTCGCAGGGCACATTCGCCAGCAAGCTGGACATTGAGGGCGACCATGCGCTGGTCACGCGCGAGGTTGATGGCGGGTTGCAGACGATCAAGGTCAAGATGCCGGCGATCATCACCGTCGACCTGCGCCTGAACGAGCCGCGCTATGCGTCACTGCCCAACATCATGAAGGCCAAGAAAAAGCCGCTGGAGGAAAAGACCGCCGCCGATTACGGCGTCGACGTCACCCCGCGACTGGAGGTCATCAAGACCGCCGAGCCCGAGACCCGTCAGGCCGGCGAGATCGTGGCCGATGTGGATACGCTGGTGGCCAAACTCAAAGAAAAGGGAGCTATCTGATGGCTGTTCTCCTTCTTGCCGAAGTAACCGATGGCGAGCTGGCGATGGATGCCACCGCCAAGGCCGTGTCTGCTGCCGCATCGCTGGGCGATGTGACCGTTCTGTGTGCCGGGGCCTCTGCCGCTGCCGCAGGCGAAGCCGCCGCCAGGATCGACGGCGTGGCCAAGGTGCTGGTGGCCGAAGACGCCTCGCTGGGCCACCGCCTTGCCGAGGCGACCGCCGCGCTGATCGTGTCGCTCGCGGGCGACTACTCGCACATTGCCGCGCCCGCGACCACGGATGCGAAAAACGTCATGCCCCGCGTTGCTGCGCTGCTCGACGTGATGATCCTCTCGGATGTCTCCGGGGTGGTCGACAGCGATACCTTCGAGCGTCCGATCTATGCCGGGAACGCGATTCAGACGGTAAAGTCGAAAGATGAAAAGAAGGTTATCACCTTCCGGACCTCGACCTTCGACGTGGCCGGCGAAGGCGGCTCGGCCTCGGTCGACAGCATCGATGCCGTCGCCGACCCGGGCCTGTCCGAATGGGTCGAGGACAAGGTTGCCGCAAGCGACCGTCCCGAACTGACCTCCGCCGGTATCGTCGTCTCGGGCGGTCGTGGCGTCGGCTCCGAGGATGACTTCGCGCTGATCGAAAAGCTCGCCGACAAGCTCGGCGCGGCGGTGGGCGCCTCGCGCGCCGCGGTCGATTCGGGCTTTGCCCCGAACGACTGGCAGGTCGGCCAGACCGGCAAGGTGGTGGCGCCCGATCTTTACATCGCGGTCGGCATCTCGGGCGCGATCCAGCACCTTGCGGGGATGAAGGACAGCAAGATCATCGTCGCCATCAACAAAGACGAAGAGGCGCCGATCTTTCAGGTTGCCGATTACGGCCTGGTCGCCGACCTGTTCCAGGCCGTCCCGGAACTGACTGAAAAACTGGGCTGAACGCCACCCGCGTGACGCCGTGAATGGCCCGCCCCGCAAGGGCGGGCCATTAGCATGTCAGCCCCTCGTTTCAGCCTCCAGCGCGGCCTCGACAACCGGACCCAGCGCCGTGGCGATCCGTCGGTGCACCGCCGGACCGGGCACCGCGCCCCTTGGCGTCGGGCCGGTATCCTTTGGCGCATCTATCCGCATTTCGACGATGGCCTGCACATCCGCGCGCAGCCGCTCCAGCATCGCGCGGTCGACCAGCGCCGGATCGGCCCAGACCTCTGGCCGGTCGGCGGCCACGTCCGGCGTCCGTGCCGACAGCCACAACAGAACCACCGGCACGCCGATACGGCGGATCAGCGGCCGCATGCCTTCGACCCAGGCCGTGGCCAGTTCCTGCCGCAGGATGGCAAAACGGTCGGGCGAGCGCGCCTGCAACGCCCCCAGCATGTGGCGGGTAAAGCTGAATTCGCAGAAATCCACGTCAGCGAAGAGCGCGCGCAGGGCAGGGGCCGCCTGCAGGAACCGGTCATTGCGGCGCGGATGCACGCTGTAATACCGATTCGACATGTTGGTGGCGCAGGGCACCTGCAACACGCTGAGCCGCGACCGTCCGGCACAATCCAGCAAGGCACGGTCGCTGGCAAAGACATCGACGCCGGCATTGGGCCAGCCGAAATTGACGCAGGTAACCCCGGTCAATTCCTCCAGCAGGTCGGGCCAGGGACAGGCCACGCCCTTGCCGAATGTCTCGGTCCCGCCCAGGCAGGCGGTGAAATCGCCCTCCAGCCGCCGGCGCGGGCCGCGAAACAGCAGCCTTGAGCCATCATAGCGGCATTGCTCAAACGCATGGGGCCCCCGCCCCGCGGCCTTGTAAAGCATCGCGCCCACCCTTGATCGTCTCACCCACAGGCAGATTCGGGCAGGCACGTTGAAAAACTGCTAATGCGGGCATTTGCCGCAAGTTTTAAAGGCACCTCCGCCCCCGGCCCGGCACCGCCCGCGCCGCCGCCCCTTGCGGGCCAAAGCCCTGCGCGCCTATGGTAGCGCCAACTTGAAACACCGATGAGTTATGCAAGGGCGAACCAATGGAAATCCGGAAAATGGGCGTCGTGGGCGCCGGGCAGATGGGCAACGGGATCGCGCATGTGTTGGCGATGGCCGGCTATGAGGTGCTGCTCAACGACATCACGCAAGAGGCGCTGGACAAGGGGCTGGCGCATATCCGTGACAACATGGAACGGCAGGTTTCGCGCGGCAAGATGGAAGAGGCCGAGATGGAGGCATCGCTTGCCCGCATCACGCCGACCCTTACGCTGAGCGACCTGGGCAAGACCGACATGGTGATCGAATCGGCGACCGAGCGCGAAACCGTCAAGCAGGCGATTTTCGAGGACCTCGCGCCGCATTTGCTGCCGCACACGATCCTGACCTCGAACACCTCTTCGATCTCGATCACCCGGCTGGCCAGCCGAACCGACCGGCCGGAAAGGTTCATGGGGTTCCACTTTATGAACCCGGTGCCGGTGATGCAGCTGGTGGAGCTGATCCGCGGCATCGCCACCGACGAGGAAACATTCAAGACCTGCAAGGCCGTCGTTGACCGGCTGGGCAAGACCTCGGCCACGGCCGAGGATTTTCCCGGTTTCATCGTCAACCGCATCCTGATGCCGATGATCAACGAGGCGGTCTATACGCTGTACGAGGGGGTTGGCTCGGTCATCTCGATCGACACCTCGATGAAGCTGGGCGCCAATCACCCGATGGGGCCGCTGGAACTGGCCGATTTCATCGGGCTCGATACCTGTCTGGCAATCATGAACGTGCTGCATGACGGGCTGGCGGATACCAAGTACCGGCCCTGCCCGCTGCTGACCAAGTATGTCGAGGCCGGCTGGCTGGGGCGCAAGACCGGGCGCGGTTTTTACGACTATCGCGGCGAAACCCCGGTGCCGACACGCTGAACCGCAGAGCGCCGCAATGCGGGCAACGTCGTGGTGTCAGCCCCCGCGACGACCGTAGTACAGCCCGACGACATGCTCGGCCTCGGCAAAGAACAGCCAGCGAGAGGCCGCCACCCCCGCCAGATGGCTGAGTGCCGCCAGCGCGGCCGGAACATGCGTGCCGGGCGCCAGCAACAGCACCACGGGCAGCACGACCCCCAGCCCCAGCGCGATGATGCGCAGTTTCAGCGCGTGCCGGCGGCCGACCTGAAAGGCAAACTCGCGCAGCAGGTAGTTGCTGCCGGTGTGCGGCGGCTCGAACGCACGAACCTCGCCGCCGCCCAGCCCGGTGGCGCTGGCCAGCGTGGTGCCACTGCGCGCCAGCGCCCTGTCGCCACGCAACCACCACAGCAGTTGCACCACCCCCGCCAGCGGCAACAGCACCAGCGCCGCGCGCACCTGCCCGGCCAGCAGCGCACCGCCCGCCAGCGCCAGCGCCAGGAACAGCACCGGCGTCAGCCATGTCTTCCACCGGGGCACGGTGGCAAGCTGGGCATAGATCATCGCGGTGCAGAGGACCGTGCCCAGTGACAGCACCGCGCCGACCGCGCCCAGTACCGGCCGCGCCTCGCCCTGAAAGACCAGCCCCGCACCGTATAGCGCCATCACCAGCAGGGCCGCGACCGATACGACCCCCTCGCGGCTGAGCCACGAGGTGCGCCACTGCGTGAATGCCTTCATCGCCCGTTCGGGGTGGCCGAGGTGAAAGGTCGAGGCCAGCAACCCGCCCACCGCCAGCACATAGGCAACGGCGAAAAAGACAAATGCCACCCAGCCGGTGACAGCCGGAAACCCGGCACCGAGAAAGACCAGCAGGCCGAAACCGGCCCCCGAAAGCGTTGTGAACAGGATGACGGATGGCGCCGGATGCATCAGAGCTTCTCCAATGCGCGGTCAAGCCAGGCGATGAACCCCTTTGCCTCGCCCGCCACGGGTTCGAGCCAGGTCTCCTGCGCCTCTGTCTCTGCCGATTGCAGACTGTCGCGGGGGCGCGGGGGCAGATACTTGTTGACCGGCTTGGTGCCCTGTTCGGGCATCAGGTCGAAACCGCCGCGTTCAGCCACCAGACGGGACACATCGCTGTCGGGGTCGCCCAGGTCGCCGAAATGGCGCGCCTTGGCCGGGCAGGTACGCACGCAGGCGGGCACGCGGTCCTCTTGCGGCAGGTTTTCGTTGTAGATGCGGTCGACGCACAGGGTGCATTTCTTCATCACCCCCTCGGCGGCGTCCTGCTCTCGTGCCCCATAGGGGCAGGCCCAGGCGCACAGCCCGCACCCGATGCAGTCGCTCTCGTTCACCAGCACGATCCCGTCCTCGGCCCGCTTGAAGCTGGCGCCGGTGGGGCAGACGGTGACGCAGGGCGCATCCTCGCAATGCAGGCAGGATTTGGGGAAATGCACCAGCTGCGCGGCGCCGCCATCGTCAGGCGTAATCTCGTAGCTGTGGACACGGTTCAGGAACGTGCCCGAGGGATCAGCGCCATAGGGTTGCTGATCGGACAGCGGCGCGCCGTAATTCTCGGTGTTCCAGCCCTTGCAGCTGACGACGCAGGCATGACAGCCGACACAGGTGTCAAGGTCGATCACCAGCCCCATCTTGCGTTCGGTCTTGTCCGGAAGCGCGGTCATTTTCCCACCTTCCATCGCAGTTCGTCAGGCCCCTTGCCCACGGGCGAATTTATCGGCTCGAACGCAGGCTGGCTTTGCGCCGGGGCGGCGACCTTTTCGATCTTCACCCGCAGGTCGAACCACGCCGCCTGACCGGTTACCGGGTCGGAATTGGCCCAGCGCAGCCCGTCGCCCTTTTCGGGCAGCAATTCGTGGATCAGATGATTGAGCAGAAAGCCGCGCGTCGCCTCGGGCGCGTCATCCGACAGCGCCCAGGCACCCTTGCGCTTGCCGATGGCGTTCCATGTCCAGACGGTATTGGGGTTGAGCGCGGCCATATGCGCCACCGGCACCACCATTGCCCCATGCGCCGAGCTGACGCGCGCCCAGTCGCCCTCGGCAAAGCCATGCGCCTGCCATACGCGGGTGGGCAGGTAGAGCGGGTTTTCCCCGTGGATCTGGCGCAGCCAGGCGTTCTGCGTGCCCCAGCTGTGATACATCGCCATCGGTCGCTGGGTCAGCGCGTGCAGCGGGTATTCATCGCCATCGACGCTGTCATGTTCCAGCGGCGCGTACCAGATCGGCAGCGGGTCCATCACCGTCTTGAGGCGTTCGCGCAGATGATCGGGCGGCTGGTGCTCGCCATGACCCTCTGCCGCGCGCTGGAAACGGCGCATCGTCTCGGAATAGATGTCAAAGACATAGGGCTGCGGGCTGTCATAAATCCCCATGCCGACGGCCCAGTCCTGATAGGCGCGGTTCCAGGGTTTCATATAGGCGGCCTCTGGCGGGATGTGCTTCACGAAGAAGCCGCCATTGGCGATATAGCTTTGCAACTGCTTGGGGTTCGGCGCCCCGCGCCCATGAGTCAGCCCCATGCGCCCCATCCGCCAGCCCGCCAGCGGCCCGATGCCCGGCTTGCGTTCGTGCCGGGTGATATAGTCGGCGTAATCGGTGTAAAGCGGCGCACCGGCCTCGTCCACGAACCCGGGCAGGCCCAGGCGATTGGCAAGGTCGATCAACACACTTTGAAAGCCGCGCACGTCACGGTCGGGTTCGACCACGGGCCAGCGGATAGCATCCGCCGCGGCGTCGGCCTCGCTGATCGGGCGATCCAGCAGCGAGATGCAGTCGTGCCGTTCCAGATAGGTGGTATCGGGCAGCACCAGGTCGGCATAGGCCACCATTTCTGACGAATAGGCGTCTGAGTAGATGATGCGCGGGATCACGTAGTCGCCATTTTCATCGGTATCGGTAAGCATCTCCATCACGCGGTTCGTGCTCATCGACGAGTTCCAGGCCATGTTGGCCATGTAGAGAAACAGCGTGTCGATCGGGTAAGGGTCACCCGCATGGGCGTTTGAGATGACCATGTGCATCATCCCGTGCGCCGACAGCGGGTTTTCCCAGGAAAACGCCTTGTCGATCCGCGCCGGGTTGCCGTCATCGTCCAGCGCCAGGTCTTCGGGCCCACGCGGAAAGCCCAGGTGCGGGCCGTCAAGCGGGCTGTCGGGCGTGGCCTTGCTGTGCGGCGTGGGATGGGCCGAAACCGGCTTGGGATAGGGCGGCTTGAAACGGAACCCGCCGGGCACCTCGACACTACCCAGCAGGATTTGCAGCACATGCAACGCACGCGCGGTCTGAAAGCCGTTGGAATGGGCCGATATCCCGCGCATGGCGTGAAAGCTGACAGGCCGGCCGCGCATCGTCTGATGCGTCTCGCCGCGAAAATCGGTCCATTGGCGGTCAAGCTCGATCTCTTCTTCGAACGCCACCCGTGCTAGTTCGGCGGCGATTGCGCGGATGCGTTCGGCGGGCACGCCGCATCGCTCGGCCACGGCCTCGGGCGCGTAGTCCTTTGACAGGTAGCGCGCGGCGATGAGGTGCATCACCGGCTTGTGGGTAATGTGCCCCTCACGGTGGATGGCCGACAGGTCGGGGCGCACGCCGGGGCGGTCGAACGGCGCCAACCTGCCTGTCACCCGGTCGATCACCTGCGGCGTTCCGACGGCGTCGCGCAGGAACATCCCGTAATCGGGCGAGGTGGAATCGCGGTTCACCAGGAAGGGCGCGTTGGTATAGCGTGCGAGGTAATCCAGGTCGATCCGCCCGGCCTTTATCAGGCAATGGATCAGCGACAGGATGAACAGCCCGTCGGTGCCCGGCGTGATCCCGACCCAGTCATCGGCCACGGCGTTATAGCCGCTGCGCACCGGGTTGACGCCGATGATCCGCGCGCCACGTTCCTTCAGCCGTGCGATGCCCATCTTGATGGGGTTGCTGTCGTGATCCTCGGCCACGCCGAAGATCATGAACAGGCGGGTATGTTCCCAGTCGGGCTGACCGAATTCCCAGAACGCGCCACCCATCGTATAGATGCCCGCCGCCGCCATGTTGACCGAACAGAACCCGCCATGCGCGGCATAGTTGGGCGTGCCATAGTTCTGCGCCCAGAAGCTGGTGAAGGACTGGCTCTGGTCGCGGCCGGTGAAGAAGGCCAGGCGCTTGGGGTCATCCTTGCGGATGCGGCCCAGCCAGTCGGTGGCGATTTCCAGCGCCTCTTCCCAGCTGATCTCCTCGAACTGGCCCGAACCGCGGGGGCCGACGCGCTTGAGCGGCGCGCGCAGACGCGAGGGGGCATTCACCTGCATGATCCCGGCGCTGCCCTTGGCGCAGAGCACGCCGCGATTAACCGGGTGATCGCGGTTGCCCTCGATATAGGCGACCTTACCATCCTTCATGTGCACGTTGATGCCGCAGCGGCAGGCGCACATGTAGCAGGTGGTTTTGCGCACCTCGTCAGAGACCTCGGGCGAGGTATCAATCTGCGGCTCGTGATGTTTCATCGGCGTGATCGTTCCTTGTCGGGCATCACGTTAGGACAGTTGATTTCGTCCTGCGACATATTTTCCGTTTAGTTTGTATTTTCCGAAATTCGATTTCTGAAATTCCCTGCATCAGGGTCTATTTTCCCGATCCTGATGCCGGCAGCAAGGCCTTCGCCTCGGCAGCGATCCGCCGTTCCTCTGCGGCGGGCACGATCCAGCACCCGACCGCCGACTCCGCGACGTGCAGCAGCGCGGAGCCCTGCGCGTTTGCCGCATCGTCGATCCGCGCCCCCAGCCAGCCCAGCCCGGCCACGATCCGCGCCCTGATGGGGGCAGCGTTCTCGCCTATGCCGCCGGTAAAGGCGACGGCATCCACCCCCTCCATCGCCGCGATGAGAGAGCCCGCATGCCGTACCGCCCAATAGCAGAAATGATCGACTGCAAAACGCGCCGCCGGGCTGTCATCGGCCAGCAGCGCGCGCATGTCGACGGTACCGCCCGACAGCCCCTTGAGCCCGCTTTCGCGGATCAGCATCTCCTGCGTCGCCTCGATACCGTCCTCGGCCGCCAGCCGCAGCACCGCAGCGGCGTCGATGCCGCCCGAACGGGTGCTCATCGTCAGCCCCTCCAGCGGCGAATATCCCATCGTCGTGGCCACCGATCGCCCGTCGCGGATGGCGCAGATGGATGCGCCATGCCCCAGGTGCATCGCCAGCAGGCGGCGGGGTAGTGCGGCACCCGTGATCTGCGGCAGTGCCTCGACCAGCGCGGCATATGAAATCCCGTGAAAGCCATAGCGACGAATTCCGCGCGCCGCGATCCGGTCGGGCACGGCATAGCGGGTGGCAACATCGGGGTTGGTGGCGTGAAAGGCGGTGTCAAAGACAGCCACCTGCGGCAGCCCCGGCGCGAGCCCCGACAGCGCATCGATGGCGGCCAAGTTGTGCGGGTTGTGCAGGGGCGCCAACGGCGTGCAACGACTGAGGGCGGCGCGGGTTTTGGCGTCAATCAGCACCGAGCGCACCAGCGCAGCACCGCCATGCACCACCCGGTGCGCCGCCGCGCGCATGGTATCCAGGGTGAAACCGCGCGCCCCCAGCGCCGTCAGAACCGCGCGCAGCGCCGCGTCGTGGGTATCGAATTGCGCGGCACCTTGCTCGGTGCCGACGCACAGCCGCCCGGTGCCGCCGATCCCCTCGGCCAGCAGGTGGATATGCTCGGTGCCATCCGCCCCGAACACCGCCGCCTTGACCGAGGACGACCCGGCATTGATCACCAGGATGCTGTCGCCTACGGTCCCCCGCGTCACCGCGTCAGACCTGCTGTTCGCGCATGTCGGCCGCGTCGATCCCGGCCACTTCGACCGGCTTTTTCATCGCATCCCGGCGAAATGGTTCCCCCAGTTCCTGGTTGATCATCGCCTCGATCAGCGTGGTCTTGCCGTGTTCCATCTGATCGCGGATCGCCTGCGCCAACGCATCGGTCAGCTCGTCCATGGTGCGCGCCACCACGCCCTGCAACCCGCAGGCACGGGCGATACCGGCATAGCTGACCTGTTGGTCAAGCTCGGTGCCGACGAAGTTGTCATCGTACCACAGCGTCGAGTTGCGCTTTTCCGCACCCCACTGGTAGTTGCGAAAGACGATCTGTGTGATCGCCGGCCATTCCGGACGCCCGATGGCCGTCAGCTCGGTCACCGCGATGCCAAAGGCGCCGTCGCCGGAAAAACCCACCACCGGCACATCGGGACAGCCGATCTTGGCGCCGACGATCGCGGGCAGGCCATAGCCGCAGGGGCCGAACAGACCCGGTGCCAGGTATTTCCGCCCGGCCTCAAAGCTGGGGTAGGCATTGCCGATGGCGCAGTTGTTGCCGATGTCCGACGAAATGATCGCCTCGCGCGGCAGGGCCGCCTGGATCGCGCGCCAGGCCATGCGGGGGCTCATCCAGTCGGGTTTCGCGTCGCGGGCGCGCTGGTTCCAGGTGGTGCCGGCGTCGTCTTCCTCGTGATCCATCGAGGCAAGTTGCTGCGCCCAGGCCGATTTTGTCTGCGCGATCAGCGCGCGGCGTTCATCCCGGCCCTCGTCGCCGGCGCCCTCGGGCAGACGGTCGAGGATTGCCTCAGCCACCTTGCGGGCATCACCGACGATCCCGACGCTGACGCGCTTGGTCAGCCCGATCCGGTCGGGGTTCAGATCGACCTGGATGACCTTGGCATCCTTGGGCCAGTAGTCGATGCCGTACCCCGGCAGGGTCGAGAACGGGTTCAGCCGGGTGCCGAGGCATAGCACCACGTCCGCCTGTGCGATCAGCTCCATCCCCGCCTTGGAGCCGTTATAGCCCAACGGCCCGGCGAACAGCGGATGAGACCCCGGAAACGCGTCGTTGTGCTGGTAACCCACGCAAACAGGGGCCTCCAGCCGTTCCGCCAACGCCCTGGTCGCCGGGATTGCACCGGCCAGAACCACGCCTGCACCATTCAGGATCACCGGGAACTTCGCCTTTGCCAACAGGTCGGCCGCCTCGGCGATGGCAGTCTCGCCACCCGAGGGGCGCTCAAACTCGACCAAGGCGGGCAGGTTGATGTCGATCACCTGCGTCCAGTAATCGCGCGGTACGTTGATCTGGGCGGGTGCGCTGGCGCGTCGGGCCTGCAGGATCACCCGGTTCAGCACCTCGGCGATGCGGCTGGGGTCGCGCACCTCTTCCTGATAGGCGACCATGTCCTCGAACAGCTTCATCTGCTCGACTTCCTGGAAACCGCCCTGACCGATGGTCTTGTTGGCGGCCTGCGGCGTGACCAGCAGCAGCGGCGTGTGGTTCCAGTAGGCGGTTTTCACGGCGGTGACGAAATTGGTGATGCCGGGGCCGTTCTGGGCGATCATCATCGACATTTTCCCGCTGGCGCGGGTAAAGCCGTCTGCCATCATGCCGCCCGACCCCTCGTGCGCGCAGTCCCAAAAGGTAATGCCGGCCTTGGGAAACAGGTCCGAAATCGGCATGAAGGCCGACCCGATGATGCCAAAGGCATGGCCGATCCCGTGCATTTGCAGGGTTTTGACGAAGGCTTCCTCGGTGGTCATCTTCATGGCGTGCGTCTCCTGATCCCGGCCCACAGGGGCGCGGCCTGACGCGAACCTACGGCAGCCGCCGGGGGTGTCTAGGGCCAGTTTCGATATCGGATTATGGCCAGACGCCCACCATCAGGCCATCTTGCGCATCTCTTCGGCCAGCAACGCGATACCCTCGCCGATACGTTCGACGGGTATCGAGGAATAGGCCAGGCGATAATAATTCCGCGGCGGCGCGGCGGCGTGAAAGAACGGGCGCCCCGGCTCGATCAACACCCCGCGTTCGCGCAGGCGCGCATCCAGTTCCCCTGTGTCCACGCCTTCGGGCGCGCGCATCCAGATCGAACTGCCGCCAAAGACGCCGCGCCCCTCGACCCCCAGCCCGTGTTCGGCCAGTGCTGCTTCCATCGCCCGGCGCCTGTTTGCCAGCGTCTGGCCCGTCCGGCGGATCAGGCTGTCGTAATGCCCGAGGCTGAGGAAATAGGCGGTGGTGCGCTGCACATGGCCGGGCGCATGCCGATAGACGCTGAGCCTGAGCGCGCGCGCCTCGCGGATGAACGGCTCCGGCCCGACAAGATAGCCCAGCCTCAGCCCCGGAAACACCGACTTGGAAAAGCTGCCGACATAGATCACCCGCCCGTCACGATCGAGCGATTTCAGTGCCGGCAGCGGCGCGCGCAGGAACGCCATCTCGAATTCGTAATCGTCCTCGACGATCAGCGCGTCCATCTCGCGCGCCCGGCTCAGCAAGGCGCGCCGCCGCGCCAGCGGCATGGTGGCGTTGGTTGGCGCCTGGTGGCTGGGGGTGGTGAATATGACGTCGGCATGGTCCGGCAGGGCCTCGGGCGGCAGCCCGTCACGGTCGACCGGCACCGGCGCGACGTGACAGCGCGTCTGCAGCAGGATGTCGCGCAGCCCGTGGTAACAGGGTTCCTCGGCCACGGCGGTGCGGCGCTGTGTCAGCAGTACCTGCGCCGTCAGCCACAGCGCGTTCTGCGCGCCCATGGTGACAAGGATTTCCTCGGGCCGGGCCAGGATGCCCCGCCGGGGCAGGGTGTGGCGGGCGATGAATTCCACCAGCCTGGGGTCGTCCTGGTCATACAGATCGGCGGTCAGGGTCAGGAAATCGCGCTGCCCCAGCGCCCTGAGCGCACAGTGCCGCCAGTTGGCGTGGTCGAACAGCGTGGCGTCGCTTTGCCCATAGATGAAAGGATAGCGGTAGCGCGACCAGTCATGCGGTTTTTCCGGTGCCGCGCCGCCGGTGAACCTGCGCCCCAGCGCGCGGGACCAGTCGATGCGGTCGTTCAGCGGGTGGTGCACGGCCATGCGCGGCGGTTCCGGCGCATTGCGTGAGACGTAATAGCCCGAGCGGTCGCGCGCCTCCAGGTATTCAGAGGCCTGCAGGTCGGTATAGGCCAGCGTCACGGTGATCCGGCTGACCCCCAGGTGCTGCGCCAGCTTGCGCGACGAGGGCAGTCTTTCACCCTTGCGCAGCCGACCCGACAGGATGCCCTCGGCGATCATCTGCCGGATCTGTGCCTGCAGCGTGCCTTGCGCCTCCGGGTCCAGAAAGAAGGTTTCTACGGGGATGGCCATGTTGCGGAGCCTGTATCCTTTGGCGATGGTTTCCGTGGCGGCCACCCGCGATCAGAGGGCATGCGACCGCCCGGGTGGGCGCGAATGCGCCCGCCATGGGGCGGGCGGGCGCATGCCCGGCCCGCAAAGCGGTCCGGGCAAAAGCGGAATTAATAAGTCAGACAAACTTTAGACTGGCCTTAGCCACGGCGCAATCTGGTCTTATCCAGGTGCGTTTCCACCCTCGGTCAATCTATCCAGATCATCACCCGGTCGGCGCGGCCCTCACCGTCGATCACCGACAGGGTGGAATAGCCGCGCGACAGCCCCTCGATGACCGCCTCGCGCCGGCGCACCCCGGTCAGCACCGGCGTGCCGTCGGCCATCCAGGTAAAGGGCGGCGTGCCGTCGCGCAGCTTGACCGGCAAGACACCCCCCTCGACCGGCAGGCGCGCGCCCTGGGGCGGGAACACCAGCTTGGGTGCGTCCTCGGCCGCTGTAAACACCGCATCGCGCCCGGCAAAGCGGCGCAGCGGCTGCGGCAACTTCGCGGTGGACAGGATCAGCGTTTCGGGCGGCGGCGGGGGCAGCGGGTCGGCGGCGGGTTTGAGGCGCTGGAATGCCTCGAACAGGATCGGCGCGGCCAGATCACCGCCGAACGCGCCGGGCACCGGGGTGCCGTCGGGCCGCCCGATCCAGACCCCGGCGACATGCGCCCCGTCAAAGCCCAGCGCCCAGGCATCGCGATAGCCATAGGATGTGCCGGTCTTGTAGGCGATCCGCCCGCGCGGTGCCCCCGGTGGCGGCGCCAGCCCGGCCAGGATGTCGCCCACCTGCCACGCGGCCGCACGGCCCAGAATACGGGATGACGTTGCCTGTGCCGCTTCTCCGGCGCGCCAGTGCAGCGGCTGTGCAACGCCGCCATTCGCCAACATAGCATATAACTGCACCAGATCGGTCAGCGTCACCCCGACACCGCCCAGTGCGACCGCCAGCCCCGGCTGCCCGCCCGGCAGGCGGGCCTTGACGCCGGCGCGGCGCATGGCGTCGATCAGGTGCGCCGGCCCGATCTCGTCCAGCAGCAGCACCGCAGGGATATTCAGCGACTGGCGCAGCGCCTCGGCCACCGGCAGTTCGCCCCGCCAGGCGCCGTCGAAATTGCGCGGTGCGTAAGTGCCAAAGGCGACAGGCCGATCCCGGATCAGCGTCTGCGGATGCGCAAGCCCCCGGTCAAACGCCATCGCATAGATGAACGGCTTGAGCGTCGATCCGGGCGAGCGCACGGCGCGGGCCATGTCGACGAACCCCTGCCGCCCCTCGCCGGCGCCATAACCGGCCGAACCGACCGAGGCGAGGATTTCTCCGTTGCGGTGATCGGCCACCACGATGGCGATCGACACCTCGTCGGGCAGGTCGCGCAGGCTGTTGCGCGCCAGCGATTCGAGGCTTTGTTGCAGGTCGCGGCGGATGGTCAGGGTCTGGCGGGGCGACAGCCGGTCCTGCCGGCGGGCAAGGTCGGTCAGGTGCGGGGCCAGCGCCGGGAAGGGGCGGCGCGCGGTCGGCACCGGTTCGGTGCGCGCGGCGGCGGCCTCTTCGTCGCTCAGCACGCCGGCGCCCACCATCCGCGCCAGCACCCGGTCGCGGGCGGCGCGGGCTGCCTCTGGCGCGCGGTCGGGGCGGCGGGCCTCGGGCGATTGCGGCAGCGCCACCAGCAACGCCGCCTCGGCCGGGGTCAGGCGCGCGGGTTCCTTGCCGAACCACGCCAGCGTCGCCGCCCGCACCCCTTCGAGATTGCCGCCGAATGGCGCGCGCGACAGGTAGATGTCGAGGATCTGCGCCTTGTCCAGCCGCCGTTCCAGCGCCAGCGCCACCCGCATCTGCCGCAGCTTGCCGGCCCAGCGGCCTGTGCCGCTGTCCTCCAGCAGCCGCGCCACCTGCATGCTCAGGGTCGAGCCGCCCGAGACCACCCGCCCCCGCGTCACCGCCTGCCCCAGCGCGCGCGTCAGGGCCAGCGGATCAACCCCGGAATGGCGGTAAAAGCGGCGATCCTCATAGGCGATCAGCATCCGCAGATAGGCCGGATCGACCCCGTCCGCGCCCACCGACAATCGCCAGCGCCCGTCCTCGACCGTGTAGAGACGCAGCAGCGCACCGTCGCGGTCGCGCATCTCGGCCGAGGTTTCGGCGATGATGTCGGGCAGTTCAGTCGCCGCAACCCAGCGGTCAACCCCGTCGCGCGCCAGCGCGACGAGGAACAGGCCCAGTGCCAGCGCACAGATCAGGCGGCCGACCCGCATGGCCTATCTCGCCAAGGGCATGACCGGTGGGCGGAACCCGCTCACTCGGTCACGCGCATGCGCCCGGTCGCCGTGTGCGCCCGATAGGCGGGGCGGTACATGTCCTCGACCGTGGCAGCCGGGTGGTGATAAAGGCCGGGCGTTACCGCACGCACGATATAGGCCAGCTCGAACGCCTTGTCCGAGCGCCAATCAACCGCCGCGATGAACCGGTCTGACCGGAACTCGGCATGTTGCGCGGGCGCCGGGTCCAGCCATTCATGCACGCCCACCCCACCTGATTGCAGCAGGTTGGGGTTGTCGATCTCCAGCCCCGCCGGCAGCGGGTCGTTGATGATCAGCCGCGCCTCACCCTTCTCGAACGGCGTGACCTCGATCACCGCCATCAGCCGCGTGCCGGTGGCAACGCTGTCGAGCGAGACCTCGTCACCATCGAGCGTGTAATAGCCGCGCGAGATCGCGTAGCCATAGCCGCCCGCATCCGGCGCCACCTGTGGCACCCCCAGCGTCGTCAGCGTGATGTCGGCTGCCGCCTGTCCGGTGTTGGCGATCTCTAACGGCGCCTCTGTCGCCGCGACCCGGCGCACCAGCGGGCCGGAAACCGGCACGCCATCGACGGCAAGCCCGGCCAGCGCCGGATCGTCGATCAGCGCCCGCGCCGCCAGCAGCGTCCAGGCCTGTTCCTGCGTCGACAAGTGCGGCCCGGCCTGACCCAGCGCATCCGTCAGCGCGCCCCGGTCGATCGCGGTGCTGCCGGCCTCGGTGGCCAGCGCCAACAGGCCCGCGCGGTCACGCAGCCTGGTGCCATAGTCGGCCCGCCATAGCTGGCTTTCCGCCTGCCGGTCCTCGCCACTGATGCGGCGCTGGGCAGCGGCGAACATGCGGTCGGCACGGGTCTGGTCACCATAGGCCGCCAGCGCCGCGCCAAGCTGGGCCAGCGCCAGTGGCGTGGCCAGCGCATCAGCCTTGACGTCGGCGTAATAGCGCAAATCGCCCATCCGCGCCGCGCCCTCGCGCGCCAGCACCATCAGCGCATAGGCCACGTCCTCGCCGCCCTTGTCGAAATCGGGTGCATAGTTGACGCGGTTGCGCAGGTTGTCCATCGCCATGGCAAAGGCACGCTCGGGCACCGCATGCCCCTGCGCCCGTGCCCGCGACAGGAAGTCGGTGACATAGGCATCCAGCCAGAAATCACCCGAATCGGGACGCCACAGGCCAAAGCTGCCACCGCTGGATTGCCGCGACAGAACCTTGGCGATGGCCTCTCCGATCCGCTTTTGGGCCTGCTCGCCGCCGCCCAGGCCAAGCGCCTGCGCGACCGTGTCGAAATAGAGCAGCGGCATCGCCTGCGAAGCGACCTGTTCGGTGCAGCCATAGGGATAACGGTCAAGCGCGGTCAGCAACGCCGGCGCGTTGAGCTTGGCCAGCGGCCCGGCCGAAACCACAGCGCTGCCGCTGCCGGGGCGCAGATCGGCAAAGACGTTGTCATCCAGCGCGAAGCGTTCGCCAGCGCCCAGCGAGAACCGCCGCGTGACCGCAACTTCGGGGTCGTTGCTGCGCACGCCCAGCGTGAGCGACTTGGTCAGTTGCCGCCCGTCCGGCGTGGTCAGCGCAACCCGCAGGGTGTGATCGCCGACCTCCCTTGCCACGACCGGGATCGACAGCGTTGCCTTTTCGCCCTCGCCCAGGTCGATGCCCGACGGCATGCCGCCGCCAAGAGTCAGCCCCGCTGTGGTGATGTCGAGCCCCATCCGCCCGGTTGGGCCATCGGCATGGGTGATTTCCAGCAACATTTGGCTTGCATCACCTGGCGCCATGAAACGTGGCAGCGACGCCGTGATGACCACGGGATCGCGCACCAGCACGTCGCGCGCGGCCTGCCCCACGGCGCGGGGCGACCACGCCACGGCCATCAACCGCACCGTGCCGTTGAAATCGGGGATATCGAAACTGGCCTGCGCCATGCCATCCGCGCCCACCGTCAGCGGGCCGGAAAAGAACGCCACCAGTTCCTCTTGCGGCGGGGGCGACTGAAAGCCGCCGCCGCCCGCATCACCGCCCGAGCGCACGCGCCCCTCGGCCCCGTTCAGCCCGTCGATGAGGCGGCCGTAAAGGTCGCGGATTTCCACGCCCAGGCGGCGCTGACCAAAATAGTGACCCACCGGGTCGGGGCTGTCGAAGCCGGTGAGGTTGAGAATACCCAGATCGACGGCGGCAAGGGTCACATAGGCGGTTTCGCCCTCGGCCACGCCGTCGACGGACACGCTGACATCCAGCGGGCCGCGCGGGCGCGTCAGTTCCGCCGCTTCGATATCGACCGTCAACTTCCGGTCGCCCGGGGCGATCGCCGCATAGGACAGGCCCAGTGCGCGCGCGGGATTGTGCCCGGCTGCCACGTTCATGGGCCGGATCACCTGGGCGGTGACATAGGCGCCGGCGCCCCAGTCATCGGTTACGGCGAGGGGGATGATGTTCTCACCCTCGCTGACCTCGACGGCCTGCATGTCGATGACCCGGTTGGACATCACCGTCACCAGCGCGGTGCCGGCATAACGCGGCACGATGCGCAGATTGGCGGTGTCGCCCGGGCGATAGCCGGGCTTGTCCAGCGACAGTTCCAGCATGTCGGGCGTGCTGGAGGTATCTGCAGGTGCGTACCACCCGGCGTAGAAATCCACCGAGGCGGCGACATAGGCGCCGTCGGTGCGCTCGACCACCAGTTCATACTGACCCCATTCGACCGGGGCTGACAGCGCCAGCGGGTCGACCCCTTGCCCCAGCATCGCCTCGCCCGTGGCGACGCGGCTGCGGGTGGTGACGGGTTCCCAGTTCCACTGGCCGTATTCCTGGTACCACTGATAGCGGGTATGAACGCGGTTCACCGTCCATTTGACCGCCATCGGCGCCGGCGACAGGTCTGCGCCCAAGGCGATGACGCGGAACCGGGCCTCGCCCCCCTCGGGCGCGACACCGTCGAATTCGGGGCGGATACCGATCATCGGCCCCGAGGGGGCCAGCATGCGGGTGATTTCGCGCTCGACCGGTCGGCCGGAGCCCTCTCGCATCGACAGGCGCAGCGTCGCCTCATAGGGGCGGTCCGCAACCGGCGCGTCAGGGATATCGGCCTCGGTGACAAGACGCCCCTGGTCATCGGTCGTCCCGCCCGCCAGAAACTCGGTCTGGGCCGAAACCTGTTCGTCGTGGCGGCCAAACCGATAGCCGGGATGGCTTTCCAGGTCACGCCGGGGGCGGATGATGACCATGCCGTCGGCCTCCAGCCCCGCTCCGGGCGCACCAAAGAGGTATCTCGCCTCGACGCTCAGCGGCGGGCTGTCGCCGGGGCGGATCGGCCCCTCGGGCAGCGACATCTCGAAATCAATGCGTTCGGGCAGGAAATCCTCGACCAGAACCGTCTGGCTGGCCAGCGCCGGGGCGTCCGGGTCGGCGCGCACCTCCAGCCGCCAGGCGCCGCGCGGGGCGGTGGCGCCCACGGGCAGCGCAAAGACATGCCCGCCAGCGGCATCCTCGGCCGACAGGTGGCGGGAATATTCCACCCCGTCGGGGCGCGTCAGGATCGCGGTCAGCGGCAGGTCGGGGACTGCCGCGGCGACACCATCGCGCGCCAGCGCGGTGGCATGGATGACCTCGCCCGCGCGATAGGCACCGCGGTCGGTGGCCAGGAACACGTCAACCGGCGGTGCGGACGGTCGTCCGGCAACGCCGCGATCCGACAGGTCGAACGCCGGGTCGGTCAGCGACAGAAAGGCCATGTCGTCATCGCCCCGTTGCGCCAGCACCATCGCCGGCGCCGCGGCCCCCGCGCCGCGCACCAGCCCCGGCGCGAACATCGCGTGCCCCTGCGCATCGGTGGCGACGGTGCCCAGCACCCGGTTGCTGCGCGACAAGAGCGTCAGCTCGACCCCGTCCAGCGCCTGCGCATCCGACAGCGCGCGTACGAACACATGCAGCCCGTCGGTACCCTTGAGCGTGGTCAGGCCCAGATCGGTCAGCACGAACCATTGCGTTGCGGCATCCGCATCGTACGGGTCGCTGCCCGGCACACGGGCGGTCAGGGCGTAGATGCCCGGCGCGCGGCCGGCCAGCACATCGCCCAGCGGCAGGCGCGTGGTCATGGTGCGGTTCAGCTCATTACCGACCTCGCCGGTGCCGGTCCAGACTTCCTCGGCCAGGTCGGCGGTGAAACGTTCCTCGGCGTAATAGCTCAGCGGCCGGGCGAAATAGTCCTCCTGTATCGTGCGCAGCAGGTTGCGGTCGCTCACCCGCCGCAGGCTGAGTTCGACCTCGTCCAGGTTGACGGTTTCGATCGGCAATGCCGCATCGGCAGAGGCGGGCAGCACATAGGCGCGCCCGGGAAAGGATGTGACCGGACTGCGGTCACGAACGTAAAGCGCGATCTCGACATCGCGGATCAGCTTTTCGCCGCTGGCGGCCGGCAGCCCCTCGCGAAAGGTGACGGTATAGCGTTCGCCGTGTTCGACGCCATCGATGCAGATCTCGCGGTCCTCGGCCTGCACCACCAGCCCGGTATCATTCAGCCGCACGAAGGGGGCGTAATCGACCCCGGCCTTGACCAGCGGTTCGGAAAATTCGGCGCAGATGCGCGGGCGGTCGCTTTCGTTGTCGGCACGGTGGCCGGTGACGCGAAAGCCGTATTTGGCAATCGCCGCCTCAAGCGCGGCTGTCACGTCCTGACGCGGTGCCAGCCCTTCGGCCAGCCGCAGGGCGTGCACCATGTCGCGCCCGCGCCCCAGACGCTCCAGCGCCTCGGCCATCTGCATCAGCGCGTTGACGCGCACCGCCGGGGTCAGGCCGCGCAGGTGGGCATTGGTCGCTGCGCGAAGCGCACGTTCGGCATTCTGGCGCTTTTCCGAACGTTTATCGGTCTCGATGGCCAGCGACAGACGGGCATATTCCACCCACTGGTCGGCCCCGTCCGCCGCGGCGATGACCGCCCCGATCCAGCGCATGGCATTCAGGTGATCGCCCGTCGCCTCGCGGTCCTGGGCGGCGCGCAGCATCTCCAGCACCTGGTACTGGCCGCCGGGGTGGCGGCTGCCGATCTCGACCGCCAGTTTGCGCGCGGCGGTCAGATCGCCCCGCGACAGAAAGCCCAGCTCGGCCGCGCGCGCACCGGCCTGCGCCAGCACTTGCGGGTCGGTGTCCAGTATCCGGGCCGAGATCGCGCCCTCAAAAGGCTTTGTTTCCGCCACGTCGACCTTGGGGAAACAGGCGTTCTTGCGCGTGTTGAAGGTATAGGCCTTGCAGTCAGGGTCGGCCATGCAGGTGTTGCGGCAGGCCTCGCGCGTGGTGTCAAAGAGCGGCTGCAGGTCGCCACCAAAGAAATCGGTGTCCCGGATAACGGTCTCGCGCCGTTCGGGCACCACGCCCTGTGCCGGGCTCTGGGCCGTGGCCTGGGCGGCAACAATGACCAATAGAATGACTGAAAAAAGCCGGCGCAGCATGGCACTCTCCTTCAAAATCTATCGCCATCGTGCCACGTCCCCGAGCGACAGACAACGGTTTCCCGCAGCCGCGGCCGGCACCGGTTAGGCACATCTTTACCCATCACACCCAAAGTGACACGGCAATCCCGCTGGTCCTGGGTGGAGGTCGGGCGATGAGCCTTGCCAACAAACTGGCAGAAGAGCGCCGCGCCCGGCTGGCCGCCGAAAGGCTGCTGGAACAGAAGCAGGCAGAACTGCACGCCGCCAACCGTGAGCTTGGCCGCCATGCGCTGGCGCTGTCGGAAAAGATCAACAAGACCCGCGCCGAGGTCCGCACCGTGCGCGACGAGAACGCGCGCGTCAAATCCGACCTCAGCGCCGCCAATGAAAAGATCGAGATCGCCGAGCGGCGGCTGTGGCATTCGATCGAGACGATCCAGGACGGTTTCGCCTTTTTCGACGCCGACACCCGGATGATCGCCGCCAACCGCGCCTGGCTGTCGGTGTTCGACGGCATCGAGACCGTGCGCCCCGGCATCTCGTTTATCGAGATACTGCAGATCGCCATCGAGGAAGGCGTGATCGACATCGGCACAGACGCCCCCGCCGCCTGGCGCCAGCGGATGCTGGAACGATGGCAGGAAGCGTCGCCCGAACCCGAGGTGATTCGCCTGTGGAGCGGCGAGTACATCAAGCTGATCGACCAGCGCGGCCACGCCGGCGATATCGTCAGCCTCGCGCTCAACATCACCGACACGATCCGCTATGAAACCCAGCTAAAGGAGGCCCGCCACCTGGCCGAGGCGGCCAGCGCCGCCAAATCGTCGTTCCTGGCCAACATGAGCCACGAGATACGCACGCCCATGAACGGTATCGTCGGCATGGCGGAGGTCCTGCTTGATACCGAACTGGGCGAGGAACAGCGCCTCTATGCCAACACCATCAAGAGCTCGGGCGAGGCGTTGCTGGTGATCATCAACGACGTGCTGGATTATTCCAAGATCGAGGCTGGCAGGCTGGACCTGCACGCCGAACCCTTTGATCTGAAACGCTGCATTCACGAGCTGGTGACGATGATGCGAGCGGGCAGCCGCGACAAGGGGCTGGAAATCCGGGCCGAATGCGACCCGACGCTGCCCAGCCGCCTTGTCGGCGACCCCGGCCGTATCCGGCAGGTGCTGACCAACCTTCTGGGCAACGCCGTCAAGTTCACCGAGGCGGGCCATGTCATCGTGCACGCCACCGGGGCGATGGCAGACGACGATGCGTTCGAGTTGCAGATCAGTATCGAGGATACCGGCATCGGCATCCCGGCGGACAAGGTGGGGCACGTGTTCGGCGAGTTCAACCAGGTCGATGACGCCCGCAACCGCCGCTTTGAGGGAACAGGGCTGGGGCTGGCGATTTCCGAACGGCTGATCGGCCTGATGGGCGGGCGCATCTGGGTCCAATCGGAAGAGGGCAAGGGGTCGACCTTTGGCTTTGCTCTGTCCCTGCCGCTGGCCGCGGAACAGGGCGACACCACATCGGCGGTCGACGAACAGCCACCGCGCGCGATGCGGGTATTGGCGGCCGAGGACAACAAGACCAACCGCCTGGTGCTGTCAAAGATGCTCAAGGAACTGGATATCGACCTGCAATTCGCCGGGGACGGGGCCGAGGCGGTTGCGCTGTATCAGACCTTCGGCCCCGACCTGGTGTTGATGGATATCTCGATGCCGGGGATGGACGGCAAGGAGGCAACCGGCCACATCCGGCAGTTCGAGGCCGAGACAGGCCAACATGTGCCCATCGTGGCGATGACCGCGCATGCCCTGACCGGCGACCGAGAAACGATCCTTGCCGCCGGGCTGGACGGGTTCCTGACCAAGCCGCTGAGAAAGGCCGACATCATCGGCCAGGTCACCGACGCCTGCCCGCCCGGCGCGCGCCCGCCCTTGCCGCAGGGGGACGCCAAGAAGGCGTCCTGAAACCCCGAATCGGACGCTCATATTGTCGGATGCTTCGGCGGGCCCGGCGCCAGCGGCTTTGTCCCGGGCCGAAAGATACAGGCTCAATGCGCGGGAATCGTCCCTAAGCTGCGCCTCGCAGAAACACTGGTCGGTCAGGTTCCGACATGTCCGGCTGAAACGCATAGCCGCCGGTGTCGAATTCGCGCAATGCCCCGGCGTCGGTCAGTCGGTTCTGAACGATAAAGCGCGCCATCGCCCCGCGTGCCTGCTTGGCGTAGAAGCTGACGATGCGCGGGCCCCCGGGGCGGTCTTCCATGAACACCGGCGTGACCACCCTGAGCCCCAGCGCGGCCAGGTCAACCGCGCCGAAATATTCCTGGCTGGCGCAGTTGACCAGCGTATCGGTGCCGATCTGGCCGGCCTGCGCGCGCAGCGCCTCGGCGATGCGCGGACCCCAGTAGTCGTAAAGCGTCTTGCCGCGCGCGGTCTTCAGCCGGCTGCCCATTTCCAGCCGGTAGGGTTCTATCGCGTCGAGCGGGCGCAGCAGGCCGTAAAGCCCGGACAGGATGCGCAGGTGCCGTTGCGCCCATTCCATCTCGTCAGGGTCGAGCGTCCGTGCCTCGAGCCCGCGATAGGTGTCGCCGGCAAAGGCCAGCGCAGCGGGCTTGCGATCCATCTCGCCGAAGCGCGCAAAGCGGTCGGCGTTGAGTTGGGCCAGATCCTCGCTGATCTTCATCAGGCGGCGCAACTCCGCCACCGACAGCCCGCGCGCCACCTCCGCCAGCTCGCGCGCGTCCTTGGCAAAGGCGGGCTCTGTCGTGCCGGGGCATTCAGCCTGCGCCATGTCGATTTTCTTGGCGGGTGACAGTACGACCAGCATTGTGCGCCTCCTTCGTCCGGGTTGGGGTTGCGGCTTAATCCGCCGTTGACAGAACGTCCAGAAAGGCCGCGCCGAAACGCTCGGCCCGGCGTTCGCCCAGCAGCCGCGCCATGTCCTGGGGCGTGCGGGGTCGGGCAGTGGCGACGCGCGCCAGCAGCGAGGGTGAACAGCTCAGCGGTTTGCCGGCGCCGTTCTCGCCACGGGCCAGTTCGGCCTCGACCGCCTTCAGCCGGTCGAACAGCGGCCCCGCATCACGGCCCGCCAGCTTGCGCCGGGTGGGGTGCAATTGCTCGGCTTCGCCATTGATCACCTCCAGAAACGCGCGCCCGTACTGTTCCAGCTTCTTGGCCCCCACGCCGCCAATGCGCGCCATTTCATCCAGCGTCCTGGGCCGGGTTTCGGCCATCTCGATCAGCGTGCGGTCGGTAAAGACGATATAGGCCGGCATGCGCGCCGCCTCGGCCAGCGCCCGGCGCTTGGCCTTGAGCGCCGACAACAGCGGCGCGTCCTCTTCCGCCACCAGCGCCTTGGGCGCGGGGCGGCGCGCGGCCTTTTGCAGCGAGTCGCGCCGCAGGGTCACGGACACCTCGCCGCGCAGCACCGGATGCGCCTTTTCTGTAACGACCAGCGCGCCGTGGCGGGCGGCGTCGGGGCGGATCAGGTCATACCCCATCATCTGCCGGAATATCGCCTGCCACGCGGCGCGCGGTATGTCGCGTCCCACCCCGAAGGTCGGCAACCCGTCATGGCCGCGCGCGCGCAGCTTGTCGGTTTCGTTCCCGGTCAGGATGTCGATCAGGTGCCCGGCGCCAAAGCTCTGGTCGGTACGCAGTGCCGCCGACAGCGCCTTTTGCACCGCCTCGGTGGCGTCGTAGGTTGCCGGCGGGGTGTCGCACAGGTCGCAATTGCCGCAATCGCCGGCGGTTTCACCGAAATAACCCAGCAGCACCCGGCGGCGACATCCCGTGGCCTCGGCCAGGCCCAACAGGGCGTTCAGCCGGGCATGATCGGCGGCGCGGCGTTCGGGCGGGGCCAGCCCCTCGTCGATCTGGGCGCGGCGCAGGCGGATGTCGTCGGCACCGTAAAGGGTCAGCGTTTCGGCCGGGGCGCCGTCGCGCCCGGCGCGGCCGATTTCCTGGTAATAGGCCTCGATCGACTTGGGCAGGTCGGCCTGCACCACCCAGCGGATATCGGGCCGGTCCACCCCCATGCCAAAGGCGATGGTGGCGACGACGATCAGGTCATCCTCGACGTTGAAACGCTCTTCGACCTCGCGGCGGGCTTCGGCCTCCATCCCGCCATGGTAATGCGCGGCGTTGTGGCTCTCGTCGCGCAGCGCCTTGGCCAGCGTTTCGGTGCGCGCGCGGGTGGCGCAATAGACGATGCCGGGCTGGCCCTTGCGGGCGGCGGCAAAGGCGATCACCTGCGCGCGCGGCCGGTCCTTGGGTTGAAAGGCCAGGTGGATGTTGGGCCGATCAAAACCGCGCAGAAATATCTGCGGTTCTTCTCCGTCAAACAGCTTGGCAACGATCTCGGTCCGGGTTTCGGCGTCGGCGGTGGCGGTAAAGGCCGCCAGCGGCACCCCCAGCGCGCGGCGCAGATCGCCGATGCGCAGATAGTCGGGGCGGAAATCATGGCCCCACTGGCTGACGCAATGGGCCTCGTCGACGGCGATCAGGCTGACATTGATGCGCCGCAACAGCCCTTGCCCCGATCCGGCGGCCAGCCGTTCCGGCGCGATGTAGAGCAGCTTGAGCGTACCCTCGGCAAGGGCCGCGTGCACCGCCTGCGTCTCTTCGTCGGTGTTGGCCGAGGTCAGGGCCCCGGCCTCTACCCCCGCGGCCCTCAGCGCGCGTACCTGGTCGCGCATCAGCGCGATGAGCGGCGAGATCACCACCGTCACGCCCTTGCGCATCAGGGCCGGCAGTTGATAGCACAGCGACTTGCCCCCGCCGGTGGGCATGATGGCCAGCGTGTTGCGCCCCTCGGCGACGGTGTGAACGATTTCTTCCTGGCCGGGGCGAAACGCCTGGAACCCGAAGACGTCGCGCAAAAGCGTGGCAGCGCTGTTGTCGAGGGTGGCAGAGGCGTTCATGTCAGCCCGGCCTTCCGGCGGGGGCCGATGTCGCGGGTTTCACCTGACAGGAGTCGCAACCTTGCAACCAGAGGGCATGCGAACGCCCGGGTGGGCGCGAATGCGCCCGCCATGGGGCGGGCGGGCGCATGCCCGGCCCGCAAGCGTGCCGGGCGAGGCAAGTTCATGAATTCGCCAAGCCCCCCCGAAACATCATTCCCTTCGAAACAGGCAGCAGGACGCGCTCGAACCGGCGTCGGCACCACATTGCGACACATGTTCTCCCGGCGGTTCAAACCTGTCCCCTGAAACTCGTCGACTGCTCTTGCCGGCGACCATCCCATACCATGATTCGGGGCACAAGCCCCGGCACGCATGTTCGCTAGAACAGGATCGCGGGCAGGATATAATCGCGCAGCGAAATGACGATGATGATCGCGATCAGCGGCGCCAGGTCCAGCGGCCGGGTATCGGGCAGGATGCGGCGGATGCGGCTATAGATCGGCTCCAGCAGGCGGTTCAGCCCGTACCAGATCTGGGCCACGAACTGTTGATGCAGGTTCAGAACCTGAAAGCTGATCAGCCAGCTCATGATGATGTGGGCAATCATGATAAAGAAAGCCACATCGAGGATCAGCCTCAAGGGTCCGTAAATCGCCATCATGCCGCGCACTCCATCACTTGCCGCACTCACCTAAGCGCGCGGGGCAAAAAGGGCAAGTCCGACGCGAGATTGCGCTGACCTCGCCCGCGAGGCTGGCAAACCGGCGGCGGTTTGAGTAATCCATTACAGGCAGGTTGAGTAATCCATTACAGGCAGGACCGCGATGTACCCCTTCATCCGCATGGCGTGGCAATTCTGGCTGCACCGAAAGGCCCCGCCGCTGCCGGTGACAGGCACCCATCTGTCACACCATGTCTGCCTGCCCTGGGACCTCGACATATGGATGGAGCTGAACAACGGCCGGACGCTGACGCTGTACGACCTGGGCCGATTGCCGCTGATTTGGCGCACCGGCCTTTGGCGGGGGCTCAGGCGGCGCGGCTGGGGGCTGACGATGGCCGGCGCCTCGGTCCGTTATCGCCGCCGTATCCGCATGTTCGAAACCGTCGAGATGCGATCGCGCACGCTGTGCTGGGACGACCGGTTCTTTTACATCGAACAGTCAATGTGGAAACGCAAAGGCGACTGTGCCGGTCATGTGCTTTACCGTTCCGCCGTCACCGGGCCGGATGGCATCGTAAACCCGGGGGAACTGACAACCGTGCTGGGCCTGCCGGCTGAATCGCCGCCCATACCCGGCTGGGTCACGACCTGGATCGCGGCCGAGGCCCAACGCCCCTGGCCGCCGATGCAGGATTGACTTGCAACCCGCCCCGCCTGCCCGTCTTATCGAACGGCTTTTGAGGCAGGGAATACGGGGGCGGCATGAGCGATCGCGCGGCACGCAGGCGCATCTGGGGCTGGTACTTTTTCGATTGGGCCAGCCAGCCCTATCACACCTTGCTGGTGACCTTTGTCTTTGGCCCCTACTTTGCCTCGATCGCGGCGGCGCATTTCATGGCCACGGGGCTGACCGAGACCGCCGCCGACGCCCGCGCCCAGAGCCTGTGGTCACTGGGCCTGACCATCACCGGGCTGATCATCGGCTTCGGCGCGCCGCTGATGGGCGCGCTGGCTGACACCGCCGGGCGGCGCATGCCCTGGATCGTGGGTTTTTCGGCGATGTATGTTCTGGGCGCCACCGGCATCTGGTGGACCTTGCCGGACGGGTCGACCCTGTGGTGGGCGATGGTGATGTTCGGCATCGGCTTCATCGGGGCCGAATACGCGCTGATCTTTATCAATTCGCAACTGCCCTCGCTGGGTCCGCCCGAAGAGACCGGCGCGATTTCCGGCGCCGGTTTCGCATTTGGCTACCTGGGCGGGCTGGTGACGCTGATCCTGATGCTGGCCTTCCTGATGGAGGGCGCGGACGGGCGCACGATGCTGGGGCTTGATCTGCCCTTTGGCCTTGATGCCGAGGCACGCGAGGGCACGCGCATGGTCGGCCCCTTTGCGGCGCTGTGGTTCGCTATCTTCATGATCCCCTATTTCCTGTGGGTGCGCGACATCGGCCCGCCGCGGCGCGGGCGCGGCATCGGTGACGCGCTGGGGCTGCTGAAGAAATCCGTTCTCGCGCTCAGGCGACGGATCAGCCTGTCGGCCTATCTGGGCAGCTCGATGCTCTACCGTGATGCGCTCAACGGTCTTTACGGCTTTGGCGGCACCTATGCGGCGCTGGTGCTGGACTGGTCGATCACCTCGGTGGGCGCCTTCGGCATCATCGGCGTCATCTCGGCGGCGCTGTTTTCCTGGGTCGGCGGACGATTCGACAGGGCACTGGGGCCAAAGCCGGTGATCGTCGCGGCGATATGGGGTTTGATCGCGGTCTGCGTCGTGGTGGTGGGCATGGACCGCACGCAGATTTTCGGCGTGGCGCTGGCGCCGGGATCGACCCTGCCGGATATGGTGTTTTTCGGCTGTGGCGCGCTGATCGGCGGGCTGGGAGGCACGTTGCAGGCGGCCAGCCGGTCGCTGATGGTGCGCCACACCGACCCCGCCGCCCCGACCGAGAGCTTTGGCCTTTACGGCCTGTCGGGGCGGGCCACCGCCTTTGTCGCGCCGGCGCTGGTGGGGACAGTCACGGCGATCACCGGCAGCGCGCGCATCGGGGTGGCGCCGCTGATACTTCTTTTCCTGGTGGGGCTGCTGCTGCTAGGATGGGTTCAGGCAGAAGGGGACAGGGAAACATGGTCGGACACCTCAGACTGATCGCGCTGGCCGCCATCCTGGCCGGGTGCAGCGCCTCGTCCCCGCAAGCAACCGCACCGGGGCTGGAGCCGATCCTTTCGACAAAAAGCCTGCCCGCATCCATGCAGGGGGTCGAGGCCAAGCGCCTGTTCGGGGCCGTGACCCGCGGCTCTCGCCAGGCGCCGACGCCCTTCGGCAGCTACGCCAAGGGCTGTTTCGCCGGCGGCGTGCAACTGCCCGAGACCGGGCCGACCTGGCAGGCGATGCGCCTGTCGCGCAACCGCAACTGGGGCCATCCCGAAACCATCGACTTCATCAAGAAGCTGTCCGCCTTTGCCGCTACCCAGCCGGGGTGGGAAGGGCTTTACGTGGGCGACATCAGCCAGCCGCGCGGCGGGCCGATGCTGACCGGGCACCGCAGCCACCAGATGGGGCTGGACCTCGATATCTGGATGCTGCCGCCCCAGCGGCTGAACCTCAGCCGGGCCGAGCGCGAGAACCTGTCGTCGATCTCGCTCAGACGCGCCAACGGCGCCTATATCAACGACAACTGGACCCGTCAGCACCACCAAATCATCAAGGCCGCCGCACAGGACCCGCGCACCGCGCGCATCTTTGTCTTTCCCGGTGCCAAGGTGCAGATGTGCAAGGATGAAAAGGGAGACCGGTCCTGGCTGCGCAAGGTGCGGCCGTGGTGGGGGCATCACTATCATTTCCATGTCCGGCTGAGCTGCCCCAAGGGCGCGAGCGGCTGCACGAACCAGGTTGCACCCCCGGCGGGCGATGGCTGCGCCGACGCGGAACAGTGGGTGCATAACATCCTTAACCCGCCGCCGCCCGACCCGACCGCGCCCCGCCCCGCCCCCCGGCGAGAGCTGACAATGACCGATCTGCCGCGCGAATGTGTTTCGGTGCTGCAGGCGGAATGACGCCACATCGTGGGGAAATTTCTGCGCCCACCCCTGTATTTTGTTTTGACAATGCCGAAATCTGTGGCACGCTCAGATCAACGGTAACAACTGAAAGGAGGTGGTCCAGTGTCATTAGAGGTATTGGAGCGAGGTGCAGGGACAGTTCGGGTGGGTCGCGCCTAGGGCAGCCCCTGGGTGCAGGACACCCCCGGATTGGTGCGCCTAACCGCACCACCTCCTGAAACTTCTGAAGGGCCGCTTCGCAGACCGGGGCGGCCCTTTCGATTTCCGCAAGGCCCGGCGAGAAAGACCATGCTGCGCATCACCGACCAGATCGTCATCGAGGACTGGGAACTGACCGAACAGTTCATCCGGTCCAGCGGCCCCGGCGGACAGAACGTCAACAAGGTGTCGACCGCTGTCGAGCTGCGGTACGAGGCAGAGCGTTCCCCCAACCTGCCCGACCCGGTCAAGCGGCGGCTCAAACGCCTGGCGGGGCGACGCTGGACCAAGGAAGGCGCGCTGGTGATTCAGGTCGAGGACACCCGCAGCCAGGCCCGCAACCGCGAGATCGCCCGCGAACGCCTGGCCGAGCTGGTGCGCAGGGCCACCGAGAAACCCAAACGCCGCATCCCCACCCGCCCGACACTGGGCGCCAAGAAACGCCGCTTGAAAGCCAAGAAGGTTCGCGGCGAGGTCAAGGCGATGCGCGGCAAGGTGGACGGAGAGGAGTGATCCCGCGTGCCAAATGTGATTCAATCAAATTGAGGGTATCAACTGTTCTTCTAACAAAAGAGCCACTATTCTGAGACCTCTTCTTGCTCCATGCCCCGAGGAGAACCGGCGATGGATCAGCAGAAATACTTGCCGCCGCAGCCCACGTATTGGAACAAATCCAGCGTAGAGAACATGGCGTCAGCCATTGCTGCAAAGTTGGATTTTTCGATTGGAGACCCGATCGAACCAATTGTATCTAGACTTGGCTTTGTTGCACAAATTGGCTGAGGGATTCACTGTTTGAATCCAGCGTGATAGCTGGCTGTCATGAGCAGTTGGTCACCTACGAAGTGCAAGACCAGGAACTGGCCTTCGTACAACACGGCGCTGAAGCAGCGCGGTTCACTTGCAATCTGGTTTGATCCCGAGATGCCCTGGCACGCGGCTCCGACGGGTAGGCGCGGTCGTCAGCCCGAGTTCAGCGACGCCGCGATCCAAGCTTGCCTGACGATGAAGGTGCTTTTCGGTAGGCCCCTGAATCGCCCCGGCTTTGTCGGAGACCATCAACTTAAGTAAGGATGATGGTTATGACGAAAAGCAAACTGGCAAATCGCTACTCGCCTGAGATCCGTGCGCGTGCGGTCCGGATGGTGTTCGAGCATCAATGCTCATATGAGGCGTAGGCGGGCGCGATCGCGGCCATTGCACCCAAGATCGGCTGTATTCCTCAGACCCTGCGCGAATGGGTCAAGCAGGCTGAGAAAGACAGCGGCATGCGCGACGGCGTGACCAGCGAGGAGCGGGACCGGATCAAGGCGCTGGAGCGGGAGAACCGAGAGCTGCGCCAGGCCAATGAGATCCTGCGCAAGGCTTCGGCGTTTCACCCGCCACTTGAACCAGTGGCGTGACGGGCTCAACTTTGCACAGGCGGAACTCGACCGCCCACTGAAGCGATGATCGCCTTCATCGAAGATCAACGCGTTGTCTACGGTGTCGAGTCGATCTGCAGGGTGCTGCCGATTGCGCCGTCGACATATTATCATCACCTGGCGTGCCAAGCCGGCCCCTCCAAAGCCTCGGCGCGGCATCAGCGGGATAGAGTGAGCTACTCCCCATCGGTTGGACAGGATCTGGCGTAATTCAAGCTACTCTTTGCATCTGCTGATCGGGGTTGGTTGTTTCATTTCTCTGCCAATAGACCACGGCTGGCGGTCTGCCGCCAAGGGCCGAGTGCGGGCGTTGGTGGTTGTAGAAGGTCATCCATTTCCGGATGCCCGCCTTTGCTTCCGACCCGGTCTCCCAGGCATGCAGGTAGACGCACTCGTATTTCAGGGTCC
>NZ_QITQ01000022.1 GCF_003260265.1 Roseovarius amoyensis | reverse complement strand
AAGAAACTGACAATCCGACAGCGCCGCTTGCAACATCAAAAACAGGCGGCATAATCAATCACACAAACGTGCCAGAGCCTCCAATCCGCAAACCGCTCTGATGTCCCATTTTATATGACGACGGACAGCTAGCAGCCATCGCGCCTGCTGTTCCGGTGCTCGCTCCTCAATATCGACAGGAACATCGTCTGTCAGGCGCTCGATGAGGTCGAGGATGGCAAGCTGGCGCTCGCTGAGTTCTTCTTGCTCCTGATCGTCTTTCAGAGGCGGGCGCGGCACCTCTATGCTCTGGTCGATCAGGCCTTGCCGTTGCGCCTCTAACCAGTTTTGCAGTGCGGCGGTGGAAGCGCAGTCATCGCGATTATAGCCTTGTACGGTGGCTTTATCGTCATCGCTGATGGAGTCGATGTCGCCGAGTTCCAATCCGGCTTGCAAACTTTTGAGAGCAAGGTTGGCGGCAGACAGCTCAGTTTGTCGTTCAAAGCCGTAAATGGGTTCCAGCTTCTTGATGGAGTAGCTTTCCACGCCTGCACGCAGGGCATTGCGAACAACAGCAAGCAAATCGACAAAGAGTTCTATGCGCAAGAAATTGTCGATTTCGTTCTCACGACTGGCATAGCGCCCCATCAAACGCTTGAGCGCAGCAGTTTCGTACGGTGCAAAGTGGTAGATATGGAGATCGGGATAGGTTTTGCGTCGTTCCACTACGAAATCGATGAAACGTTCGAATATTGCCTTCTCCTCATCTCGGTCAAAGGCCCAGTCAGCTGTATAGTTCCAGTTCCCGTCCGCGTCGCGGTATGTGTAGCCGAACAAATACTCGATGCCCTGTTCCCCGACGAATGCATCACTCTCAATGTCAAAGAAGATGTCGCCTTCGGACGGCTCGGGGAGGACGCAGAGGCCTGTTTCAGAGATGACTGGCAGAAGTTCAAATTTCAGCTCACCTGCATTTCGTGACTCGATCTGGATACGCGCTTGCTCACGGATTTTCTCAAATGATTGTGCTGACCCACGCTGGGGTTTCCATGGCAGGGGCGCGGGCATTGAAGCGAGTGCAGAGGCACTGGTAATTCCATTCTCTTGAAGCTCGGTTGTCTGGTTTTTGCTGATATTGGCCACAAGACACAGATGATCATCTTCGCGGCGCTTCGCTTCGCAGCGTTCGCGCCACCGACAAATATCGCAGTGTTCTTTTGGTTCAGGATAATGTGCAGGAGGCGCATCCTCCAACGTAGCCTTTTCGATGGCCGATTTCGCCTTCCGAAAATAGGCTGCATAGTCAGCATATCGAAATTGCTGCGGTTCAAAGTTCGACCATGGCGCGACGACATAGATAAACTCAGGGGCAATTCCCTGCGCCTGATTGAGAAGATCGGCATAAAGGCACAGCTGAAGAACGGACCCCGCCTTGGTCTCGCGTGCGAGCTTGGTGTCGATGATCTCATAAGACCACGTCCCGAGATCACTAGGTCTTTCAACACGTCGAAGGATGTCGGCACGACCTGACCAGCGATTGTAGCGGAGCGCCGCCTGGATGATCACGTCCGCGCCTTGTGCCATCGCATCATTAGTTTGGGCGACGGCGTCATCCGTGATGTCCACGCCGTCGATTGTTATGCTGGACAGTCCTTGATCTGAGAGATGCTGCACGAATTCCTGTTCGTGGCGATGTCCACGCTCACGCAGTATCTCCAGCAAGGGGTCCCAAACTTGGGGCTTCTGAAGTGTGCCGGAAGCGACGTTGAGATCGAGTTCTGTGAGATGATTGCAATTCAAGTGACCAACAAGATCAGAGGCACTTAATTGTATGACATCAATAATTTTTTTCATGAATGGATACTATCAGCAGCCATGAACGACGTCCAACCCATACTACCTAAATCTTAGGGCTTCGCCCTCGGCGCGCTTCAGGCAAAACAGATCGAACAGATTATGATCGTTGTCGGCTCCCCCTTAAGGTCTCCCCCAACAACGACAGAATCTTTCGCCGATTTTTCCTTCCGCTTGCACACCCACTGTTCGCCACGAGGCAGGGGTTGCAGGAGCAACCCCAACCCTTACGGAAGGAGAAGAAAATGAAACAATCACAAGGAGATATTCAAATCTATGTTGCCTGTCTGGCAGCATACAATAACGGCATTCTGCACGGGTGCTGGATCGACGCGGAACAGGACGCCTACGACATCTATGCAGACATCCGTGCGATGCTGGCGGCCTCACCCATCGAAGAGGCCGAAGAGTGGGCAATCCATGATCATGAAGGCTTCGAAGGTGCGGACGTGTCCGAGTACATGGGTATCGATGAGGTCGCCGAGTTGGCGGCGTTCATAGGAGAGCACGGCGAGATCGGCGGCAAGCTGGTGGGGCATTTCGGCGATCTGGGCGAGGCGCGGAAGGCCATCGAGGACGCCTATGCAGGCGAGTATCGTTCCCTAGCTGACTTCGCCGAGGAACTGACCGAGGAGTCGAGCCAAGTCCCTAAAAACCTGCGCTTCTATATCGACTACGAACGCATGGCGCGGGACATGGAAATCTGTGACGTGTTCATTATCCAGACAGGCTTCGAGCAAGTCCACGTATTCTGGAGCCACTGATATGAGCACGGAGACACACAGATTCACATGGGAAGGCATCGAGATCGAGTTGACCTATGTGCCAGAAGCATATGGCGGAGCTATCGCCCATCTGGAGGTGCGCACCATCAACCCCGAGCGCGCACCGCTTCCGATCACCGAGACAGGCTACCGTTCCCACTATCATCCTGTGGGAACGGTCGAAGCAGGAGAAGGCACCCTGATCGAGCAGGTCACGGCATGGCTGGACGAGGAAGCCAAGTCCAAGACGTGGAAGAAGCACGTCAAAGACAGCCGCCAGTATTCTCTGTTCTGAGTGTTAGTAATCGAATATAGTCTCTGGCTATTGTTTATGTGAGAACTATATTTCGGGTAGTGTCAAGTAAACTGGCTTGAGCGGGTCCAGGTTGCGACGTAGCTTGTCGCCATGACAAAGCGCAGCCCATTCCGTTGTTTCAGAACGAGCCCTGAAATCATCCGCCTGGCGGTGATGCTGTACATCCGATTTCCGCTGTCGTTGCGGAACGTGGAGGACTTGCTGCACGAACGCGGTATCGATGTCAGCCACGAGTCCGTGCGGTTCTGGTGGCAACGCTTTGGTCCGAAATTCGCCTCCGAAATCCGCAAGAAGCGCGTTGAACGGATGCGGGCATGGCCACAATGGCGCTGGCACCTGGACGAGGTTTTCGTGAAGATCAACGGCGAGCGACATTACCTTTGGCGGGCAGTCGATCACGAGGGGGAGGTGCTCGAAAGCTACGTGACGAAGACACGAGACAAGCGTGCGGCCCTTAATTTCTTGAAGAAAGCGATGCGGCGTTACGGAAATCCGGAGAAGATCGTCACCGACAAACTACGCTCCTACGGGGCCGCGCTGAAGGAAATCGGGACGGCCAATCGGCAAGAAACCGGCCGCTGGCTGAACAACAGGGCAGAGAATTCTCACTTGCCGTTCCGAAGGCGTGAGCGGGCGATGCAGCGATTTCGGCGGATGCGAAGTCTGCAGAAATTCGCATCCGTCCACGCTTCTATCTTCAACCATTTCAACCAGGAACGCAGCCTCTCCAGCCGGGACATTTTCAAGCGAAACCGCGCCGTCGCTCTCGCCGAGTGGCGCCAACTCGGCGCGGCATGAAAGGCAGCCAACCTGCCCTTGGCGAGACCAGTTAGAATCTGTCTGACAGCTCCCCGGGCTGCGCTTCGGCGCATCCTCGCCCGCCGCGCGCTGTAGCTTCGCCGCGAACCCCTTGGGCAGCCCGCCCATTGACCGGGCCTGCATCTCGAACGCAAGTGCGCGCCGCAGGACCGGCTGGCTGAGGCTCCTCGGCGGCGGGGCGCCAAAATGACCCTGCCAGAGCGCGGTGAGCCCCGCGCGGTCCATCGTCTCGATCTCGATCACCGAGATCATTGGCCAGCCTCCGCCGGGGCGCAGATGCGATAGACTGACAGGCCCGCATCGCCCTTGTGACGCGCAACCTCATGGCCCGCCTTGCGCAGGCGGCTGAGCGCGGCCCGCACCGTGTGCGCCTGCCAGCCGGTGGCCGCGCAGAGATCGTCAAGGCTGGCCCCGCCGGGGCGGGCGAGAAGTTGGCGCATGAGCGCGGCCTTGGTTTTGCGCGGCGTGTCCTTCCTTGCCCCGGAGGCCGGCTGTTTGCGCGCCGCGCCCGTGGTCTTGTTCCTGGGCATATTCGGCTTGGTGCTGGTCCTGGAATTGGTCATGTTGATCTCCCGGTCAGGCAGGCCGGCCCGATGCCGGCCCCGCTACCGGGAAGAGCCCGAACCATGCGTCGGGCGCAGGCACAGCAACGCTCGAACGGGCAGGCAAGTCCAGTTTGAATAGCGGACCATCGCGAAATAGCGACCCGGAATGGGCCAGAAGCTCACGACCCACCATCGACGACATACCTGATTGCGGTCAGGAGTCTTGTCGGGCATCGTCCCAGGGACTGCCTCGAATCCAACCCGAAGTTAAATCATGTCGAAAAAGGCCCTCAACAAAGCCAACCTCGAAAAACTCGGGGCAAAAAAGCTCGCGGCACTGGTGATGGATCTGGTGCAGGGGAACGCTGCCCTGCAGCGCCGTGCGAGGATGGAACTCAGTGCCGCACAAGGCCCAAAGGACGTGGCTGCCGATCTGCGCAAACGGTTTGCCTCGCTGCGCCGGTCAACCGGCTTCGTCGACTGGCGCAAACAAAGGGCGCTCGTCAAGGATCTCGATGGTTTGCTGGCCATGATCGAGACCTCAATTGCTCCGCACGATGCCAATGAAGCCTTCGAACTGCTTTGGTCATTCCTGCAACTGGTCCCTTCGATCCATGAGCGCACGGATGACAGCAACGGCGCGGTCGGCGATACGATGCGCGACGCCGTTGACCTGATCGCGAAGGTCTCGCCCGCAATCTCCGTAAATAGTACCGCCCTTGCGGAGCGCATTCTCGAGGCCGTCGCTGACGCCGGGTACGGTGAGTTCGACGGGATCATTCCAGCGACCGCAGACGCGCTCGACGAGGAAGGCCTGGAACATCTCAAGAAGATCACGATCGCTTGGGCAGAAGCGCCGCCAACCGAACAGGAATTGAAGGAATATCGAAGCTATGGCCTCTCGTCCTCGGCTGAGGAAAGCGTTCAACGCAACAAGCAAATTACGAAATCTGTCATCCTGGCGGATATCGCTGACGCACAAGGCGATGTCGACGCGTATATGGCGCGGTACTCTGCCGAACAGCTCACTTATGGCACCATCGCACCCGACGTCGCGCGCAGATTGCTGGATGCGGGACGGGTTGAAGAGGCCTTTGACATCATCACCAACGCTCGCGCTGCCGAAAGCGAAAAAACCTTCAGGGTGTTCCATTCTGAACTCGACGATATCTATGAAGAATGCCTCGAAAAACAGGGCAAGGCGGAGGACCTCAAGACCCACTTGTGGCGCCGCTTCGAGCAAACCCTCAGCGCATCCAGCCTTCGGAAATACCTGAAACTGCTGCCGGACTTCGACGACATCGAAGCCGAAGAGACGGCCCTGGACTTCGCAGGAACCTATACTCACCTCGGCGTCGCAATCAGTTTCCTCGTTGACTGGCCGGCTCACGAACGCGCCGCCCGCGTCGTGATGGCTCGGGCGGACGAGTTGGATGGAAATTCCTATCACACGCTCACGACCGCCGCCGACATGCTTGAGGCGGAACACCCGCTCGCGGCGACATTGATGCGCCGTGCAATGATTGAGGACAGCCTCAATGGGGCAAAATCGAAACGATATCGTCACGCGGCTCGCCACCTCGCCGAGTGCCAGTCATGCGATGCAGCGATTGACGACTACGGCCACTTCCCGACCCACACGCAGTTCGTTGAAGCCCTCAAAGAGAAACACCCGCGAAAGCATGGCTTCTGGCGCCTGGTTGAATCAGATGTCTGATCAATCATCGAGCGATGGCGAGCAAGATACCAAAAAAGGAGAGGCGTGCCTGTCAAGCGAGAGACGGCGGTAATACCGCCGTCTTGCCGTTTCGAATCCCATTCGGTCCGCCACCATCACCCTTTCGAACCCGTTCAGACGGCCCGCCCGAGGCGGATTTTCTCCTGTTTTCAAAGGGGTTTGCCGGATGGGTGCGAACCGCTGAGGCGCAAGAACACGGCGATTTCCGTCTCTGAATGGCCCGTCGTCTCTGGTCGGGCGAACTGCGCTGATTTCAGTTCGATCTGAATTTTCCTTGCGTTTCCAATGGCCTGTCTCGAAAGCCCGCCAAAACTGCGCGCCCTGTTTCCATCGCTATCGACCGAAACAGAGACCGAACATGCAGGAGGCGTGGCCGCGAGGTACGCTGGCCGAATGGCGCGTAGTGGTGGCGGTGAACTCCACACCGTGGACGTTGGTCCGATGTCTGACAGCACTGGGAAAAGGATCTGACCCGTGACGGAGAATATTTCTCCTCTCATCTTGTTTCGCAGTCGGAGCGGCACGGACTTGTCAGAGAAAAATCCTGCGGTAGGGATTTCGGTGCGGATTTGGTCTGGCTTGTTTGGGTGTTACTTGGCGACAACCAAGTAAACATAGAGATTATACCAGATTCACGGCAACCACAAAAGTTTCTTCTTTCCGAGACAAGGATTTGCCGGTAGCATTGCAAGGCGCGCAAAAGTTGGTCCCGACTCCAGACACAGAGCGCGCTTCGGAGGGGCGCAAACGAGGGAGGCAAGATGCTCATTATAAAGAATTTCGAGGTGATGTACAGTGATATCATCCTTGCGGTAAAGGGTATCAACGTCGATGTGGCGGAGCGGAGCTGCGTCGCTCTACTTGGCGCCAACGGCGCGGGCAAGAGCACCACGCTCAAGGCAATTTCCGGCTCGATCGGCACCGAAGACGGCAAGATCACCGGCGGGACAGTCCATTTCGGCACCAAACTCGTCAACCACCTGCCCTCCGATGTGCTTTTGCGCGATGGCTTGGCGCTGGTGGCAGAGGGCCGGCGCGTGCTGCCGCACATGACGGTCGAGCAAAACCTGATCGTGGGCGGTCACATCCTGTCCTCAGGGCAAGAGTTGCGCCACAATCTCGAGATGATCTATCAACGCTTCCCGCAGGTGAAGCAGCTCCGCTCACGTCAGGCCGGCTATCTTTCGGGCGGCGAGCAGCAGATGCTGGTGATTGGGCGAGCGCTGATGGCCAACCCCAAGCTTGTGATGATCGACGAACCCTCGCTTGGCCTCGCTCCCATGATGGTCGAGGAGATCTACGAAAACCTCGCCGGGCTGAAGGCTGACGGGCTGACGCTTCTGATCGTCGAGCAGAACGCCGGCGCGGCGCTAAGCATCGCCGACCACTGCTATGTCATGGAGACCGGGCGCATCGTGCTGGACGGCACCGCGGAGGAAATGGCCAAGAACGAGGATGTGCGCGAATTCTACCTCGGGCTCGATTCCGGCGGCGAGAAGAAGAGCTTCCGAGATATCAAGCATTACCGCCGCCGCAAGCGCTGGCTGGCCTGAACGACCGGGTCATTTTCTTGGGAGAGCCCGCCTGACGCAGATGGAAGCGTCAGGCGGGTTTCGTTTTTTGTTGCCGCGTTTCGCCCAGACCGGGGTCCGCTCATGCCGAACGGGCATTGATTGCACTGACGGGGTCGGTGCCCCCGAGAACAAGAAAAGCGCTGTCCGGGAAACCGGGCAGCGCGAATCCTTGGCAAGGGCCGGAGGGTACTACTTCACCTTCCAGTGGACCAGCGCGTAGGGGGGCGTGCCGTCGGGGTGCTGCTCGAACACCGCCTCAACCTCGGCGCCGATGTGGATCTCTTGCTTTGGATCACCGACAAGGTTGCCCAACATCCGGACATTGCCCGCCTGCGGCAGTTCCACGAGCAGAGCGATATAGGGCCCGTGGTCCTTGAGCGCGGGATGGACGGGGTGCCAGATCCGCGTCCAGGAAAAGATCCGCCCCTTGGGCGCGATTGCCACCCATTCCAAGTCGAAGGACAGGCATTTATGGCAAAGCCACTCCGGCCCCCATTGCCAAGTGCCGCACTGCTTGCAGCGCTGCACCCGCAATTCGCCTTTCAGCGTGCCTTCCCAGTAAGGCAGGTCGAGATGGTCGTTCTCGACGACGGGGGTAGGCATATCCTTGGGAAGATAATAGCTCACAGCGTTTCCTCCGAACCGAAGACAAGACTTGTGACCGGGCTGACCATCGGCCCGGCAATGACGGCGGCGGTCTTGGCCCCCTCCACCTGCGAATCGGCGGTACCGCGAAGCTGGCGCACGGCCTCGATCTGCAGTTCTAGCCCGTGCATATAGCAATGCGCGAGGTTCCCGCCGCTGGTGTTGAGCGGCATCTTGCCCTTGCCCACGATCAGGTTGTCGAGCGTGAGGAAATCATTGGCCTCCTCGGGCTTGAAGAAGCCGTGCTCGGCCAGCGCCATCAGCACCCCGCCGGTGAAGTTCTCGTAAGACTGCACCACGTCCATGTCCTGGGGCCCAAGCTTTGCCATGTTCCACAGATGCTTGGCCACCGGGCCGAAGTTGGCCGAGGCGTAGTTCGGCATATTGTGGCTGCGTGCTGCTGTGCGGTGCTCCGACCCCTGCGCTTGCGAGAGTAGATAGACGGGCTTTTGCTTCATGTCGCGGGCACGTTCTTCTGACATCAGAATCAGAGCCGCGGCGCCGTCGTTCTCCATGCAGCAATCGTAGAGCTTGAAGGGCTCGGCGATCCAGCGCGAGGTCTCGTAGCGCTCGTCTGTAAGCTCCACCCCACGCATGACTGCGCGCGGATTCGACTGGGCATGGTGATAAGAGGCCTGCGCAATCGCCTTGAGCGCATCGCGACCGACCCCATGGTTATGCATGTAGCGCATGACCTTCATGGCAAACCGCTGCGCAGGCGAGATCACCCCGTAGGGCGCGCTCAGCGCCATGTCACCCGAAATGGTGCTCCCGTTGGCGGCTTGGCCGAATCGACGGAACTGGCCCTGCGCGAGTGAGCGATAGACCACCACGACATCGGCAAGCCCGGCAATGATCGCAGCGGCGCCATTGCCGATCGCACCCGCACCACCGCCACCGCCACCGCCCCATTGCAGATTCGAGAAGCGCAATTCAGGTGTGCCAAGCGCAGCCGCCAGACGCGAGGGGTCACTGCGCTCGTCCGCGAAAGAGGCAAAGCTGTCAATCTCTTTCGGATTGATCCCGGCATCCTCGGCCGCCGCTAAGATGGCCATGAGCGCCATCTTGAATTCGGGGTATGGCGATTTGCCATGTTTATAGTAGTCGGTCTCTCCGATACCGACCACCGCGACTTTGCCGCGAAGGCTTCGTTCTGTCATTGTCTCTCCGGTCTTTCATCCTATGTTCGATTTAAGTGCTATTGCGCACAGTGCGCGTCCTTAAGTCGCGCCACCACTATTTCAGCCCCTGTGCCAGCGGCTGGACACGCTGCGCCATCTTGATTAGGGCTCGACCGATTCGTTCGCCGCGCTTGTCGGAGTATTGGCCTGAGAAGAGGGTCGCCGTGAGGATAAGAAGCGGCGCGCCGCGCTTGTCGGTGATCGGCGTCGAGATGGAGTGCAGGCCGTTTACGAAATCGCCGGTGTCGAGCGTCCAGCCTCGCTCGCGCCCGACAAGAACCTCCTGATGGTATTTCTCAAAGCTCAGGGGGCGAATCCAGCGGATCTCGTTGAAGTATTTTCGGAGTTCGTCCTGACTGAGATTGAGTGAGCTCGCCATGGCCCGACCGGTCGAGCCAACCAGCAGCGGTAGGCGCTGGCCCAGTGTCATATGCACACGCGTCTGGCGTGGGCTCGACGTGATCATGATGAGGAGCATCCGCGTATCGGATACCCGCCGCCACAGCGACATAGTAACATCGTGGGCGTCAGATATCTCCTGCATTGCGACGCTGATGTCAGAGATGTTGTGCCCCAAGATCGCGTTGCTCGAGACAAGGTCCAAAAGCCCGTACCCCAGCCGGTAGTGCTTGGTGCTGGAGTCGTAGCGAACCAGTTTTTCAGCTGCGAGCGTCTGGAGAATGTTGAAGCAGGTGCTGGTGTTCAGCCCCAGATCATTGGCGATCTGGCTGCCGCGCATTGCGCCCTTGGCCTTTGACAGAAGTCGTAGGATGCGCACCGCACTTACGACCGCGCCGACGGGCTTGCCCACCAGCACTTGAACCGTAGCATCGTCCACCTGCCGGGAGGTCGGCAGGTCACCGGAGCCAGCGTCACGGACATTGGACTTATACATGGTCTATTCTATCGCTCTGGAAATTGCGCAGGCATTCTAAGGCCTTCCGCAGGGGTGTCAATCGTCGGCGGGTTAATAGAAAGTGTCGCAGAGGATGTTTCCGGCGGGCAACTTCGCTTCGAGCAGCAGAACCCTCTGCACCGCTTGGATCATCGGCGGCGGGCCCGCGACATAGGCCATGAGATCCGCGCAATGGCCCGCCATCGCCGTGTGCATCGCGTCATGGGCGAAACCCCGCATCACCTCGACCCCAGGTACGATCCAGCCTTCGGGCGGAGCCGAATCCTCGTCGGACAGGGCGATGATGATCCGCAGGCCCGGTCCTGCGGTCTCGGCCATCGCGCCGAACGGAGCCAAACTCGCAAGATCGGAGGGCCGGCGGAGGCCAACCACCAGCAGCCCGCGATGGGTGTTGAAATGATCCGCCAATGTCGCCCCGCCCATGACCGAAAGGCCGAACGAGATGCCCGAGCCACCGACCACGCAGATCAGGTCCTGCCCGCATCCTGGGTCGAAGGTCGCGTGGCCCAATGGTCCGAACATCTCCAGTCGGCTGCCCGGCGCACTGCGGGTGAACAGAAACTCGGTCGCCGGACCGTCAGGCTTGCGCTTGACCACGAGCAGCACGCGCTCGCTTTCCGTATCCGGAGAAGGCGTAGCGAAGCTGAAGGCGCGGCCGCCAGCGATGCCGGGGAAGTAGAACAGCCCGAACTGCCCCGCCGCGTAGCGGATCGGCCGGTCGAGCCCCAATTCGATTTCGATCAACCCGTCGCCGATCAGATCAATCCGCAAGATGCGTGCGCCGAAGCGACCAGCCCGGGCTCCGGGCGGGGCGAGCGCGCCACTGGCTCCGCCGAGCGTCAGATCCAGCGTTCCATGGTCGCCCGGTGCTTCGGCGGCACTCTGACAGAGCAGCGCATCATCCGCCCTTGGCTTTTTTCCGTAACCCGGCGCCTCTGGCCAGAGCAATTCGACACGTCCCGAGGTCACCCGGGCCTTGCACAATCCACAAGTGCCCGAAGCACAGCCGTAAGGCACGTCCGCACCTTGGCGCAGCGCTGCCTCAAGCAAGTTCTCGCCGGGCACGGTCGTGAATGTGGCGGTTCCGCTCCGCCCCTTTACATTGACGGCCACCGCCCGCCGATTGACCACGCTTGTCAGCATCTGCTTGTCCTCCAGCCAGGCGATCGGCCTCGTGGTCGGGGCACGATCGCTCGCTCGCCTCCTTTGTGAAATCAATCTTCCATGTAGGCGTACTTATGTTCCTGCTCGAACCAGATGTAGATTTGACCGTTCTCTTCCTTTGTCGGGTAGGTCTTGAGCGCTTCCTCGGCCATACCCACGGGTTCTCCGGTTTCCATCTCCCACTGCCAGAGGTGCTGCATGCAGGTGATGAGTTTGCCGTCGCAGGTACCGAAGGCAAGCTGGGCCTCCATGTGCGGGCAGAGCGCCGGATAGGCATAAAAGCCCGACGCATTGCGGGCGATCAGAATCCCGACGCCATCAATCTCGAACTCCTTCATGTCGTTCTCGAGAACGGCGGCGGCGCCTTCTACCAACTTCCACACCATTTTGCTCCTTCCTCCGACGGACTAGGTCAGTCGGCATTTGCGTTCAACATCAACACGAATGGCCGGCTCGGCCTGCCGGCCGCCTCTCTGCTCCGGGGCGAGATGGTGGCCAGTCTGTGATCATAAACATCTTGACGAAACGTTGCAGTTAGGGCAACACCTAAATTCGTATAGAAGAATGCAATTCTCGTGGGAGGAAAAATGAACGCGCGCATTGATCTGTTAGACCCGGGGTATCTTGCGAACCCCTACCCTGTGTTGAAGCGCCTGAGGGAGGAAAAGCCGGTCTATTGGGACGATCAGGTGAAGGGCTGGGTTGTGACTCGTCACGCGGATGTGAAGAATATCTTGGGCCGCGCAAACGATTTCTCAAACTCGCGCATCCGGCCGTTCCTCGACCACATGCGTCGGCAGGGCCTTAACGAACTCGCCGAGGTGGGGGAATCTGTCACCGAATGGGTGGTGTTCCTAGATAAGCCGCCCCACACCAAGGTCCGGATGGTGCTGAACCAAGCCTTCCTGCCCGCGATTGCCGGGATGGAGGGTTTCGTTCAAGCCAAGATCGAAGCGCTTCTGGACGATCTCGAAGGACGCGAACGCTTCAACCTGCTTGACGACTACGCGGTTCCGCTGCCGACGCATGTGATTGTAGCGATGTTCGGCCTGCCGTCGGAACACGCTGGGATGATCAAGCACTGGTCCGACGAACTGGCAGCTTTCATCGGTGGCGCGCGGCTCGATCCCAAACGGGCGGAACGTTCGACCAAAGCGATCCGGGAGATGCGCGAGTATTTTGCTACCGTGATCGAGGAGCGCAAGGAGAACCGTGGCACCGACGTTATTTCGCGATTGATCGACTTCAGTGAAGCTCAGGCCGAGCCGCTCACCGACGAGCAGCTCCTGCAGACCTGCACGATCCTGATCTTCGCGGGCCACGAAACCACAACCGATCTGATCGGTACGGGCATCTATAATCTCTTGCGCAATCCCGACCAGCTTAAGGTGCTTCTGGAGCATCCGGAATATATCGAAAACGCCATCGAAGAGCTTTTGCGCTTCGACAACCCCGCGGCTTGCCTAGTTCGAGTGTCGATGGTCGATGACGAGATTGGCGGCCAGCAGATCAGGAAGGGCGACCGGCTGTTCTGTATGATCTTGGCCACCAACCGCGATCCTGCGGTCTTCGCCGACCCCGACAAGCTGGACGTGACGCGCAAGCCCAAGGGTTCGCTGCATTTCGGCTACGGCGTCCATCTCTGCCTCGGGGCGCCATTGGCGAGGCTTGAGGGCCGTATCGCGATCCTCGAGTTCCTTAAGCGCTACAGCGGGGTGCAGATGATCGACTCGGTGCCCTCTTGGCGCGAGGCCTATGTCGTGCGCGGGGTGAGTTCGCTTGAGTTGCGCAACCCCGAAGTAGCGCATTAAGTGGCGAGAGTAGCGCATTAAGTGGCGAGCCCAGCACCGTAGGCTACTCGCCAAAGGCCGGGCTTCGCTGTTCCTTTCTCCAATCCGAGGCAGATATGACTGACTACAAACACATCATCGTAGAGAAGACCGACGCGATCGGCTGGATCACGATCAATCATCCCGAGCGCTACAATTCCTTCGACCACGCGACGATCCGCGAGATGGGCGACGCCTTCGAGGCCTTCGGCTTCGACCCGACCGTGGGCGTGGTGGTGCTGACCGGGACGGGTAAGGCCTTTTCGGCGGGCGGCTACCTGGCCGACCTGGCGAATTTCAGCGTCACTAAGGCGCGCCACCTGTTCGCCTCGGCCGGGCGCACGCTTAACCTGATGCGCCACATCCCGCAACCGGTGATCGCCATGGTCAACGGCTTTGCGGTCGGCGGCGGCAACGAGTTAGTGGTCTGCTCGGACCTAGCCATCGCCTCGGAGGAGGCGCGCTTTGGCCAGACCGGGCCGCGGATCGGCTCATCGCCGGTCTATGGCGCGACCAATCTGCTGGCGATGACCATCGGCGAGAAGAAGGCCCGCGAGGTCTGCTACATGTGCCGCCAGTACACCGCCCAAGAAGCCCTCGAGATGGGCTGGATCAACAAGGTGGTGCCGGCCTCGGACTTGCGGGCCGAGGTGATCCGCTGGTGCGAGGAACTGCTCGACAAGAGTCCGGCCTACCTCGAACTGTCGAAGGTCACCTCGAACGTCTGGTGGGACATGCTGTCGCCGGCGATGGCCCATGCCCAGCAGACTCTTTTGCGCCTTGCCGGAGGCGAGGAGATGACTGAAGGCGCGAGCGCCTTCATGGGGAAGCGTAAGCCCGACTTCCGGCAATTTCGGAAGTAACGATGGTAAGTCGAAGCGCCAGCGCCCTTGTGGCGCTGGCGCGCAAGATGAAATCAGGGGAGGAGCGAATATGGCAAGGCGACTTGAAGGAAAGATCGCGCTGGTAATGGGCGCAGGGTCGATCGGTCCAGGCTGGGGCAATGGCAAGGCGGCATCTGTGCTCTTCGCGCGTGAAGGCGCCAAGGTGGTGGCGGTGGACCGGGACGCGACCGCAGCGGCCGAGACCACGCGGGTCATCCGCGAGGAGGGCGGCGAGTGTATCGAGGCAGTGGCCGACATCTCGAGGGTAGCCGATGTAGAGGCGGTGATCGAGAAGACCATTGACACCTACGGTCGGATCGACGTGCTGCAAAACAACGTGGGCATCGTCGGTCTCGGCAACGCGGTGAAGGTTACCGAAGAAGCTTGGGAGAAGTCCTTTGCGGTCAACGCGCGCGGGCTGATGCTAAGCTGCCAAAAGGTGCTCCCGCACATGGTCGCACAGGGCGGCGGCTCGATCATCAACGTCTCGACCATAGCCTCCGTGCGTTATCTTGGTTTTTCCTATACCGCCTACGATGCCTCCAAGGCGGCGGTGAATGCGCTCACCCGCTCGATCGCGGTGGAATTCGGACCAAAGGGCGTCCGCGCCAATACGATCCTCGTGGGGATGATGGACACGCCGCTCGCCCGCGGCGGGATAGAGGCGGCAGGCAGCAACGTTGACAAGATATACTCCGGCTATACGGACACGATCCCGCTGCGCCGGATGGGCACAGGCTGGGATACGGCAAACCTTGCGCTGTTCCTTGCCTCGGACGATGCCTCCTACATCACCGCCGCCGAAATCCCGACCGATGGCGGGCTTATCGCGCGCTGCCTTTGAATAAGGGCGCGCCGCAGTCCGCGACTCACTCCTTCTGATCTTACATCATGGTCCCGTCGAGATGATCCCTAGAACCATTTTCTCTGAAGAGCACGAACTGTTCCGCAACTCCGTTCGCCGATTCATCGAGGCCGAGATCGCGCCCCATCACTCCCGCTGGGAGAAGGAGGGCGTGGTGTCGCGCGAGGCATGGCGCAAGGCCGGCGCAGCCGGAATCCTCTGCTGCGCGATCCCCGAGGAATACGGTGGCATGGGCGGTGATTTCCTCCACAGCGCGGTAGTGATCGAGGAGATGGCGCGGGCCGGCGCATCCGGCCCCGCCTTCTCGCTGCACTCCGACATAGTGGCACCCTACATCCTCAAATACGCGAACGAGGAGCTGCGCTGCCGCTGGCTGCCGCCGATGGCAACGGGCGAGGCGCTGGCCTGTATCGCTATGACCGAGCCCTCGGGGGGCAGTGACCTTCAGTCGATCCGCACTACCGCCCGGCGCGAGGGCGATGAGTTTGTGATCAACGGACAGAAGGTCTTCATCACAAATGCCCAAGGCGCCGATGTGATGATCGTCGCCTGCAAGACCGACCCCGCCGCAGGCGGCAAGGGTATCAGCCTGATCATGATCGAGAAGACGCGGGCAGGCCTTTCGCTTGGCCGCCTGCTCGAGAAGATCGGCAGCAAGGCGATGGATACGTCTGAGGTCTTCTTCGACAATGTGCGCGTGCCCATCACCAACCTCATCGGCGTCGAGAACAAAGGTTTCGTCCACCTGATGACCGAGTTGGCTCAAGAGCGGCTGATCCAATGCGTCCGCGCCGTGGCGGTTGCCGAGACTGCGCTGCAATGGACGATCGACTACGTGCGAGAGCGTAATGCCTTCGGCAAGACCATCGGCGACTTTCAGGCAACGCAGTTTACTCTGGCCGAGCTGCATGCCGAGGTCATGGTGAACCGAGTTTTCATCGACCGCTGTATCGAGCTTCATCTGAAGGGAGAGTTCGACGCGATGGATGCTGCGGTGGCCAAGCTCAGCAGCGTCGAGATGCAGGGGCGCGTTCTCGACAGATGCCTGCAACTATTCGGTGGGTGGGGCTATATGCTTGAGATGCCGATCGCACGCGCCTTCGCGGACGCAAGGCAGACGCGGCTCGCAGGCGGCGCGATCGAGGTGATGAAGCACATCATCGGCCGCAACGTCATCAAGCAGTCATGAACTGACTGGCTGGGCGCCACAGGAGAGGGCGCCCGTCAAAATAAAAAATCAGGGAGAGGATCCAATGACCATCCACTACGAAACGCTGAAGAATTGGCAGATCACGGAGGTCGAACAGGAATACACGGTCAAGGATATGATGCTCTATGCGCAGGGTCTGGGTCTTGGCCAAGATCCCATGGACCACGACCAGCTTGGTTACGTCTATGAGGATGGCTTGAAGGCGCTGCCGACGCTGGCAGTGGTGCTGGGGTATCCGGGCGAGACCCTGCGCACCGAGGCTTGGGGCACCACTGTTGGCTCGGCCGCGTCCCGCGTTCGCGCGGTCGAGCGCGACGTCGTTGTGGTCAACAACGGCCATGCTGATTTCACAATCTGACGGGAACGGAAGGGCATATCATGTACAGACAAGAGGCTTCAGCTACATTGCCCCAAGTGCATCCCAGGGCCCCGATCCTCGACGTGAAGGGGGTCAGCCTGCGCTTCGGCGGCGTTCGGGCGCTTTCGGACGTTTTGCTACATGTCGACCAGGACGAGCTGGTAGCGGTCATCGGGCCGAACGGCGCGGGGAAGACCTCGCTCCTGAACAGCCTCGCGGGCTTCTACCACCCGCAGGACGGCGACATCACGCTTTTCGGCAACTCAATCCTTGGCATGGCGCCGCACCGCATCGCCAAGGCCGGCATGGCCCGGACCTTCCAGGGCATCCACGTTCTGTCCACGCTCTCGGTGATCGAGAACATCATGCTCGGCTGCGGGTTCAACGCCCGCGGTACGCTGGCGAAATCGTTCCTGTATCATCTCTTCGGCAGCCGTGAGGAGGTGGCGCTGCGGGCCAAGGCCGAGGAGATTGCCGATTTCCTCGACCTCGGCCTTGTCCGCCACCAGCCGGTGGAAACGCTGGGTTACGGGCTGCGGAAACGGGTGGACCTTGGGCGGGCGCTCGCGCTCGAGCCGAAGATCCTGCTCGTGGACGAGCCAATGGCGGGCATGAACGGCGAGGAGAAGGAGGATCTGGCGCGGTTCCTTGTGGACATCCGTGAGTTATGGAAGATTCCGATCGTGATGGTCGAACACGACATGTCGGTGGTCATGGATCTGGCCGACCGGATCTATGTGCTCAACTTCGGGCAGGTGCTGGCCAGCGGCACGCCCGCCGAGATCCAGACCAACCAGGATGTGATCAACGCTTATCTTGGGGGTTCCTACACGGCGGGCGGGGCAGCATGATGAGGCCGGTGAAACCCCAGACCATCCCGCAACTGCTGCTCGACCGTGCCCGACGCACTCCAGAGACGGTGGCCCAACGCCACAAGCGGCTGGGCATCTGGGTCGAATTCTCATGGTCGGCGGTTGCCGACGAGGTGATCGCGCTCGCCTCTGGCCTTGTGGCTATGGGGCTTGAGCCCGGCGAGACCGTGGCGATGATCGGCGAGAATGAGCCCGAACACTACTGGGGCCAGATCGCGGCGCAGGCCGCGGCGGGGCGCGCGGTCTCGATCTATCCCGACTCGACCCCGGCAGAACTCAAGTACATCCTGCTTGATTCCGAAGCGAAATACCTTCTCGCGCAGGATCAGGAGCAGGTGGACAAGGCGCTGGCGATTCTGCCTGACTGCCCCGATGTCCGCGCCGTGATCTACTGGGACGAGCGCGGCCTTTGGTCCTATGAAGACAATGTCCTGTATACCTATCGCGACGTGCAGAACAAGGGACGCGAATGGTGCAAGAGCAACCGGCAGGTAATCGACTTGCGCATCGAGTCCGGACGGCTCGATGATACGGCGACACTGTGCTACACCTCGGGCACGACCGGCGCGCCCAAGGGTGTGATTCTGACTCACCGCTACATCTTCGACAATGCCGCGCGCCTGAACACCGGATTTCAAATCCAGCCGGGCGCGCAGTATTTGAGCCAGATCCCGCTGGCCTGGGCGCTTGAGCAGATCGCGGGCGTGGTGCTGGGCATATCTGTGCCGCTGGTCGTCAACTTCCCCGAACAGGCCGAGACCATCCGACATGACACCCGTGAACTCGGGGTCGAGGTGATCGTGTTCAGTCCGCGCCAGTGGGAGGGACTGTCCTCGGGGCTCGAATCGCGGATGCTCGACGCGGGGCGCATCCGGCAGTGGCTTTACCGCAAGGCGCTGGCGGTCGGCATGGCTCGCGCGACCGCTCGGCTTGACGGGCGCCGGGTGCCGCTCTGGGCGCGGATCCTGCACCCGCTGGCGCAGGCCAGCGTACTATGGCACATCCGCGAGAACCTCGGTCTCAGCGGTGTGAAATGGGCCATGTCTGCAGGCACCGCGATGGCGCCCGATATTTTCCGGCTGTTCCATGCGCTCGGCGTGCCGCTGCGCAACATGTACGGCACATCCGAATACGGACCCGTCACGCTGCATCAGGGCAACGCCTTCGATGTCGAGACCGTGGGCCGCTTCCTTGTTGGCGACCCCGATCTCGGGCCACCATTGGAGTGGAAGCTCGGTGATGACGGCGAGCTGATGCTGCGCGGGGGGGCGGGCTTTGCCGGCTACCACAATAAGAAGAAGGCGACCGCCGAACACTTCAAGGACGGCTGGTATGCCACCGGCGACGCGGTGAGCGTGACCAACGACGGTGAGATCATCTTCCTCGAACGGGTCTCGGATATGCGCATCCTGAGTGACGGGCACCGCTACCCACCGCAGTTCATCGAGACGCGGCTGCGCTCGAATCCGTTCATTAAAGACGTGATGGTGATCGGAGATGAGCGGCACGACTATGTCACGGCGCTGGTCAATATTGACGAGGAGATGTGCTCGTCTTGGGCCGAGCGGCGCAACATCGGCTTCGCCAATTTCACCGACCTGTCAAAGCGCCCCGAGATTTACGAGATCGTGGGCGAAGGGATCCGCAAAGTGAACGTGGTGTTGCCACCAAAATCACGGATAGTTCGATTTGCCAACTTCCCCAAGAACATCGACCCTGACGACGGCGAACTCACACGCTCGCGCAAGCTCAAGCGCGAGTTTATCGAGAAACGCTACGAGGACATCATCACAGGACTCTACAATGAGAGGACGGAGATGGTCAGCACCTCGATCCAGATCACCTACCAAGGCGGAGGCAGCGGCATGCTGCACGCCGATGTACCGATCATGAACGTCGTGGCGACGCCAGGCAGCCATCAGCACCGACCCGTTGCCAGTGAAAAGAAATCGTCGAGGAGTGCCGAAAGATGACACTGTTTATGACCTTCGCCATCAACGGGGCCTTGCAGGGCCTGCTCTATGCTCTTGTCGCCATTGGCTTCAGCGTGATCTATCGCGCGAGCAAGGTTTTCAACATCGCGCAAGGCGAACTCGTGGTGCTGGGCGGGTTCCTCGTCTGGCTGACGGTTACGGAATGGGCGCTGCCGCTCTATCTGGCGTTGCCACTGTCGCTCGCGCTGGCGGTGGTCGGCGGCTGGCTGATCGAGGGCATCTTCTTCAAGCGCCTGATCGGCGAGCAGGTCTTCGCCATGGTGATGATGTCGATTGCGCTGCTGATCTTCATGCGCGGCTTTATGCTGGTGGTGTTCGGCCCGGACGTGCGCGCGTTCCCGGCGATCTTCCCGTCGAAGCCGATCATCTTTCACGGCGTCCTGATCATCCGACCGCTGCTTATTGGCGGGATCCTGACGGTACTGATCGCCTTCGGACTCAGCTACTTCTTCAACCGCACCCGAGCCGGGCTCAGCCTGACCGCGGTGGCCGAGGACCATCGCACCGCGATGGACCTCGGCATTTCGGTGCGCCGCGCCTCTCAGGTCGCCTGGATCCTCGGGATGGTGCTGGCGATGGTCGGTGCGGTCGTGACGATGAACGGTAATTCGATCAACTTCCTAGCCTCGGGGATCGGCTTCATCGCGATCCCGGTGGCCCTGCTCGCAGGGCTAGAGGCGATCACCGGGATGCTGCTTGCAGGCATCCTGATCGGCGTGACCGAGCGGCTGACTGCCGGCTATATCGACCCACTGATCGGCGCCAACTTTGCGTCGGTCTTTCCCCTCCTGCTGATGCTGCTCATCCTGACCTTCCGTCCGTCCGGCTTCTTCGGCTGGAAAACCATCGAGAGGATCTGACCCATGTTCCGCAATCCTGCGGGGATATTCCCGCTCTCTTACCGGCAGGACATGGCGCTTGTGCGCAGCCGGCCGCAAATTACCGTCCTGCTGGCTTTTTTGGTGCTGCTGATCCTCGGGCCGCTCTACTTCAGCCCGCGGATGCTGGCAGTCATGAACACCTCGATGATCATGGCGGTAGCGGTGGTGGGGCTGCAGATCAACCTCGGCTATGCCGGGCAGATCAATCTCGGCCAAGCGGCGTTCATGGGGGTAGGGGCCTATGCCGGCGGTATGCTGGCCAACTTCAGCGGTCTGAGCTTCATCGTGGTCATCCCGCTTGCTGGGCTGGCAGCGGCGGCTTTCGGCTATCTGTTTGGGGCGGTGGCAGCGCGAATCAAGGGCTTCTACCTGGCGTTGACGACGCTGGCCGCGCAGTTCGTGTTCCACTTTGTGGCCATCAATCTGCCCGCAGACTGGACCGGGGGTGCCAAGGGTCTTGCCCTGGCCCCAGCCTCGCTCTTCGGGTTCCAGTTCAACACCGAGGGGCGCCTGTACATTCTCAACCTCGCCGTGCTGGTGCTGATGACGTACGGTGCCTTCAGCATCGTCCGCGGTCGCTACGGTCGCGAGTTAATCGCCGTGCGCGACGAGGACTCGGCCGCCGGTATCATGGGCGTGGATGTGGTGCACACCAAGGTCCACGCCTTCCTCTTGGGGTCGTTCTTCGCCGGGGTGGCCGGGGCGCTCTGGGGCTATTATCTCCGCTACATCTCGGTGGACCAGTTCACGCTCTTCAACTCGATCTGGATGATTGGTATGATCATCGTAGGGGGTATGGGCTCGATCACTGGCGCGCTGATCGGGGTGGTCGTAGTGCGGGCGATCCAGGAGGGGATCACCTCGCTTGCCCCGATCGTCGCCGATGCCGTGCCCTCGCTTGGCAGTGAGCTGATTTTCGCCAGTTACAACATGGTGCTGGGCATCCTGATTGGGGCCTCGCTGCTGATCGAGCCGAAGGGGCTGATGCACCGTTGGAACACGATCAAATCGTCTTATCGAATCTGGCCGTATCCCTACTGAGGGGCGGCCCGCGCCCGACGGGAATACTGGGTATCACAACTAAGGGAGAAGACTATGAGAATGAAGCGACTTCTGGTAGCTGCAGGGCTTTCTGCGGCGCTGATGGGCGGAATGACGGCGCTACCGGCGCTGGCCGAGACCGAGATCGTGATGCCCGGCTGGGCAGACTATTCGGGGCCCTATGCAGATATCATGCCCGGCTGGGAAGGCGGACGGGTCGCCGTGATCGAATGGTGGAACGCCAACAAAGGAAAGGAACTTGGCGTCAAGCTGACCTACAAGGGCGTGGACGGGCGCTATGACCCGGCGCAGGTTGCCAGCCTGTGGCCCGGTGTGCTCAGCGAGTTCAAGCCCGTCCTGCTTTTCGGGATGGGCGGAGCCGACTATGCCGCGATGAAGACCCGTCTGCCCGAAGACAAGGTGCCGATGATCTCGCCCACGGGCGGATACGGTTTCACCTGGGCCGATAACCCCTGGTCGTTCAACCTCCGCCCGACGCTGGCCCACGAGGCGGCGATGTATGTCGAATGGCGACGCAAATCCGAAGCCATGACCCGGCCGCTGAAGGTCGTCGTTGTCGCCTCCGAGGCGGCGCCGGCCTGGGTGGATACGGTGAACGGGATCAAGGCCTTTGCCGCCGGCAACCCCGACAAGCTTGATCTTGTTGACGTGATCTGGACCGCGCCGCAGCCGACCGACCTCACCACGGACATCTTCGCGGCGGTGAGCAAGCAGATCGACGCGGTCATTGTTATGACGAACAGTGCCGGGTCGGTTGCGGTCAAGACCGCGCTCGACAATGTAGGGTCGGACGTACCCCTGATGTTGGGTGCCCACAACGGGCTAACAGCGGCGGGCGCTGCGATCGGCGGGATGGAGACGCTGACCAACACCTTCGAATGTGCGGCAATGGCGCCGCCGGTATCAGGGACCGAGGCGGCAGCCTTCTATGACGAACTACATGTTTCCTACGGGCTTGAGCCCGCTTGGGACAATGCGACGATCCTGGGCATCAGCCAGGGCCTTTTCATCGTCGCCATCATGGAAGAGACGATCCGTCGGTACGGGGCCGGCGAGTTTGACGGCGAGAAGGTGCGCGAGGTAATCCTCGACTACACCGTTCCCGCAGCCGCCATGCACGGGTTCACCGGCGACATGAAGATGAACAACGAGTCCTCATTCCCGCTCAGCGGCCTGATCGGTTACTGTGCGACGGTCAATGCCGGCGCCTTTATGGTACTCGAGGGGGCCGTTCCGGTTCCCGAAATTCCGAAATGGTAAACTAATGGCGGCGGCGAGACTACTTGTCCGCCGCCTCATAGGCGTCGGTCTCGTTGCGGGGCAGGCGCAGGCGCAGGATCATCTACAGCGAGGATACGATGTACAAAAGGGTGGTGGGATTTGCTGCAGTTCTGATCGGGGCACTGCAGGCAGGCGCGGGTGCATTGCAGGCCGAAACGACCTATTCGGTCGTGGGCTGGGCCGATTTTTCGGGGCCTTATGCCGACGTGATGCCCGACTGGGACAGTGGCCGGGTCGGCGTCATCAACTGGTGGAACACGACCCGCGGCAAGGAAATCGGGGTCAGGATCGAGTATTCCGCCGTGGACGGGCGCTATGACCCTGCGCAGATTGCAGCCAGGAGTGCTGAGCGAAAAGAAACCGCTGGCGCTACTCGGCATGGGCGGGTCCGACTCGGCAGCAATGGGACCGCGCCTGCCCGAGGACAAGGTGCCGATGGTCTCGGGCGGGGGCGGCTACGGTTTCACCTGGACCCCCGATCCTTGGCTTTTCAACGTGCGCCCGACGCTGGTCCACGAGGCCGCGATGTATGTCAAGTGGCGCTACGCGACCGAGAACCGAGACACGCCCTTGCGCGTGGTTGTCGTCGCCTCGGAGGCGGCGCCGGCTTGGGTCGATACGGTCGACGGGATTAAGTCCTATGCGGTCAACAACCCCGACAAGGTGGAACTCATAGACATTATCTGGACCGCGCCGCAGCCGACCGACATGACCACGGACATTTTCGCCGCTGTCGGCAAGGGGATCGACGCGATCATCGTGATGGCGAACACTGCAGGTTCGGTCGCGGTCAAGACCGCGCGTGACAATGTCGGTTCGGATGTTCCGATGTTGGCGGGCGCTCATAACGGGCTGACGGCGTGACCAGTGAGAACCTCCGCGAGACGATCCTGTCCCATCCCGTCTCAAAGGACGGAAGTGTCAAGACGATGCGGTCCATGACGCATACGCCGCCGTACAGGAGCGGAACCCAACATCCCGGACCGACGCGCCGCGCCTTGCGGCGATGCCGGTCTGATACCTAGAGCCCCGGGGGCCGGAGACCTCCCACGCGGTCCGGGCCAAGCCAGAAATGGAGAACGCCATGAGAAACCCCGTTATCGTCGACGCCCTGCGCACCCCGATGGGGCGCGGCAAGCAGGGGGGCAGCCTGAGCGCTGTGCACCCCTCGGACCTTCTGGGCCAGGTGCTGAAGGCCTTGGTCGAGCGCAACGGCATCGACCCGGCCCGCGTGGACGATGTTCTGGTCGGCTGCGTCAGCCAGGTCGGCGAGCAGTCGGCAACGCCCGGACGCTGGGCGCTTCTGTCGGCAGGCTTTCCCGCCTCGGTCCCCTCGACCACCATCGACCGCAAGTGTGGCTCCGGCCAGCAGGCGGTGCACTTCGCGGCGCATGGCATCGCGGCCGGGGCCTATGACATCGTCATCGCGGGCGGGGTCGAGAGCATGAGCCGCGTGCCCATGGGCAGCGCCCGGATCGGCATGGATCCCTTCGGAGACGGTGCCAACGCCCGCTATGCGCCGGGACTGGTCAGCCAGGGCGTGGCCGCCGAATTGGTCGCCCGGAAGTGGAGCCTCACCCGGGAGGAGCTGGATATCTATTCGGCCACGTCGCACCACCGCGCGGCGCAGGCGCAGGCGGCAGGCGGCTTCAAGGACGAGATCCTGCCGATCGTGACACCCGACGGCATCGTGGATGCGGACGAAACCATCCGGGCCAAGTCCTCGCCCGAGGGTCTTGCGGAGCTCAAGACCCCGTTTGCCGATACGGCGCTCGAAGACCGGTTCGAGGGTATCGAGTGGAAAATCACCGCCGGCAACTCCTCGCAGATCACCGACGGGGCGTCGGCGTTGCTCCTGATGAGCGAAGACACCGCCAGGGCCCTGAACCTGAAGCCGATTGCACGCTTTGCGGGCTTCGATGTGGTCGGAGACGATCCAACGTTGATGCTGACCGCGCCAATCCCCTCGACACGGCGGGTGCTGGAGAAATCAGGTCTGTCCCTTGATGAAATCGGGCATTACGAGGTTAACGAGGCTTTCGCCCCGGTTCCCTTGGCTTGGCAGCGCGCCCTGGCCGCCGACCCCGAGCGGTTGAACCCGCGCGGCGGGGCGATCGCCCTGGGTCATCCGCTGGGTGCATCCGGCGCGCGGATCATGACGACGATGATCCACGCCATGCGCCAGACCGGGACGTGCTACGGCCTGCAGACGATGTGCGAGGCCGGTGGCATGGCCAATGCCACCATTCTCGAAGTAATGAATTGAAAAGAAAAAATGGATATAAATGGAAAATCCGCCGTCGTGACCGGCGGCGCCTCAGGACTGGGCTTTGCCACCGCACAGAAACTGATTGCACAGGGTGCGCATGTCGTGATCGCGGACCTGCCCAGCTCGGCCGGTGATGAACAGGCCAAGTCCCTGGGAGACCGCGCACGTTTCGTTCCCGCCGACGTGACCGAAACCGAGCAAATGAAGGCCGTCTTCAATGCGGCCGAGGAGATGGCCGACCTGCGGGCCTGCGTGCACTGCGCAGGGCGGGGCGGGGCGCTGCGGATCCTCGACCACGAGGGCAACGCCGGGTCGCTGGATCACTACGAGGGGCTGATCCGGCTGAACCTCGTGGGGTCGTTCAACGTGCTGCGCCTGGCGGCAGAGCGGTTCAACCGCAACGAGCCGATCGCGGACGAACGCGGGGTGTTCATCCTGACCGCCTCAGTCGCAGCCTGGGAAGGTCAGATCGGCCAGATTCCCTATGCCTCCGCTAAGGCGGGCATCGTCGGCATGACCATCGTCGCGGCGCGTGACTTGGCCAAGCGGCTGATCCGCGTCTGCACCATCGCGCCCGGCATCTTCGACACGCCGATCCTGGCGCGTTTGCCGCAGGAGGTCCGCGATTCGCTCGGCGCCTCGGCGCCGCATCCCGCCCGACTGGGCCAGCCCCCCGAGTTCGCCGCGCTCGCCGCGCATATCATCGAGAACCAGATGCTGAACGGCGAGACGATCCGGCTCGACGGCGCGATCCGGATGCAGCCGAGATAGGCGCGGGAGAGACCATGTCAGAGCTGATTGTCGAGGTCGCCGACCATGTCGCTGTCCTCACCATCAACCTGCCGGAGGCGCGCAACGCGGCGACGCTGGCCCTGTCCGAGGCGATGGTTGAGGCGATCGACCGGATCGACGCGGATCCGGAGATCCGCGTTGCAATCCTGACCGGCGCGGGCGGCCATTTCTGTGCCGGGATGGACCTCAAGGGATTCCTGCGCGGTGAACTGCCGAAGATCCCGGGCCGGGGTTTCGCCGGCCTGACCGAAGCCCCGCCGAAGACTCCGATCATCGCGGCGGTCGAGGGCTATGCCTTGGGCGGCGGGTTCGAGCTGGCCCTGGCCTGCGACATGATCGTCGCCGCCGGGACCGCCCGCTTCGGCCTGCCCGAGGTCAAGCGCGGGCTGGTGGCGCGGGCCGGTGGCCTGCTGCGCCTGCCGCGTCAGATGCCGCAGCGCATCGCGATGGAGCTGATGATGACTGGCCGGTTCCTGGAGCCGGAAGAGGCCCTGCGCCTGGGTCTGATCAATCGGGTCGCGCCGGAGGGCGGCGCCCTCGACGCGGCGCGCGGCCTGGCGGGTCAGATCGCCGCAAACGGGCCGCTGGCGGTCGCGGCAGTCAAGGAGGTCGTGACGCTTCAGCAGGACTGGCCGGTGGCCGAGGGCTTCGCCCGGCAGGCCGAGTACACCGACCCGGTCTTTGCCTCGGACGACGCCAAGGAGGGCGCGACCGCCTTCGCCGAAAAGCGCGCCCCGCGCTGGACTGGAAGCTAAGAGTATTGACCCTCCCGGCCCCGTCGCGGCGGGGCCGGGAGGGTCACAGGTCTGTGGGTTTCTGCTGAGAAGTGACCCGGTAGGCTGCTAAATTTTCACTGATAATTGACCCATGTGAACACATTGCCCTGACGGGTCTTGTCAGAAGAACTCAGCTTGAGCCTGACTGATCCACCCCCTACCCCGCCCGCAGGAGGTGTCAAGACGATGCGGCCTGCGCCTGCAACGGCGGCACCCTACCCTGCCGGAATGAGCAAACCCAACCCTTTTCGTTATTTCCGAACCAGCCCCGAGGTCATCCGCCTGGCGGTCATGATGTACGTTCGTTTCCCGCTCTCGTTGCGCAACTTCGAGGACCTGCGGCACGAGCACGGTATCGACGTCAGCCATAAATCCGTTCGGTTTTGGTGGATGCGGTTCGGCCCCCTGTTCGCCTCCGAGATCCCCAAGACCAAGGTCCAGCGGATGCGCGCCCACTCGAACTGGCAATGGCATCTCGACGAGGTCTTCGTGAAGATCAACGGCGAGACGCATTACCTGGCGGGACGTCGACCACGAGGGTGAGGTGCTCGAGGCCTTGGTCACCAAGCGCCGCGATCGCAGGGCAGCGTTGAAATTCCTCAGAAAATTGATGAAACGCTACGGTCGGCCAGAGCAGATTGTCACCGACAGGCTGCGCTCCTACGGCGCCGCCATGAAGGAGATCGGAAATGCCGATCGGCAGCAGACCGGGCGCTGGCTGAACAATCGCGCCGAGAATTCCCACCTGCCCTTCCGACGACGAGAACGCGCCATGTCCGGCTTCCGGCGGATGCAAGGGCGGTGTCAAGTAAACCGGCTTGAGCCGGTTGAATTGAGGGCGTAGCTTGTCGCCATGACAAAGTGCAGCCCATTTCGTTGTTTCAGAACGAGGTTTCAGAACGAGCCCTGAAATCATCCGCCTGGCGGAGATGCTGTACATCCGGTTTCCGCTCTCGCTGCGGAACGTGGAGTACTTGCTCCACGAACGCGGCATCGATGTCAGCCACGAGTCCGTGCGGTTCTGGTGGCAACGCTTTGGTCCGAAATTCGCCTCCGAAATCCGCAAGAAGAGCGTTGAACGGATGCGGGCATGGCCACAATGGCAATGGCATTTGGACGAGGTTTTCGTGAAGATCAACGGCGAGCGACATTACCGTTGGCGGGCAGTCGATCACGAGGGTGAGGTGATCGAAAGCTACGTGACGAAGACACGAGACAAGCGTGCGGCCCTTAAATTCTTGAAGAAAGCGATGCGGCGCTACGGGCGGCCCGAGAAGATCGTGACCGACAAACTACGCTCCTACGGGGCCGCACTGAAGGAAATCGGGGCGGTCAATCGGCAGGAAACCGGCCGGTGGCTCAACAATCGGGCAGAGGGCGGTGTCAGAGCAACTTCGCTTGAGGCCGGCTGACGGCCTTGTCAGAGAAAACCCTGTGGTAGGGTTTTCGGTGCGGATTTGGGCTGGCTTGTTTGGGCGTTACTTGGCGACAACCAAGTAAGCAAGGAAATTATGCCAGTGTCTCAAAGCTCAGGACCGGGGAAGAACGAACGAGTCCAGTTAATCTGACAATACCCATCTGTCCGGTATTTCTGAAATCCGCAGCTGTAAAGAAACTGAATCAAAACCGTCACGAAGCTGTAGCCTTGGGTCTCTACCCGCTCCCTTAACATTGGGGGCAACATGCTGCAGATAGACACGCTGACAAAGCGCTTCGGAGACAAAACGGCCGTGGACGCGGCCAATATCGTCATCGACAAACCGACAATGATCGGGATCATCGGGCGTTCAGGCGCGGGCAAATCCACGCTGTTGCGCATGCTCAATCGCCTGAGTGACGCCACGACGGGCACCATTACCTTTGAGGGCGAAGAAATCACGGCGCTGCGCGGGGCTGCCAAGCGGAACTGGCAATCGCGTTGTGCGATGATCTTTCAGCAGTTCAACCTGGTGCCGCGCATGGACGTGGTGTCGAACGTGCTGCATGGAACACTGAACAAGCGGCCGACCTTTGCGACGATGTTCAACCTTTATCCGCAGGCTGACATTCACAAGGCAATCGAGATCCTCGATCGGCTGGGGATTGCCGAACAAGTGCCCAAGCGCGCCGAAGCGCTTTCAGGCGGTCAGCAACAGCGCGTCGCCATTGCCCGCGCGTTGATGCAGAACCCCAAGATCATTCTTGCGGACGAACCAATCGCCTCGCTCGACCCGATGAACGCGCAAGTTGTCATGCAGTCCCTTCGGACCATCCACGAAGAAGACGGGCGCATGGTGATTGCCAATCTTCATACGCTCGACACCGCGCGTCGCTATTGCGACCGGGTGATCGGGATGCGCGACGGGCGGATCGTTTTTGACGGAACACCCGAACAGCTGACCACTGGGGTTGCGCGCGATATTTACGGGGCGAATGCAGATTTTTCCGAAGCTGCCACCTCCACCGAAATCGAAACACTGGACATGCCCGAGGTGCGCGAAGCGGAAGCCTACGTCTGAGCCAGTTTGAACCCGCGTGATTTGCGCGGGCCACCTTCATCAAACCAAACGGAGATCATGATGAAAAAGACCCTCGCAGTGGCGCTTATCGCCACCACAGCCCTCAGCAGCGGCGCATTTGCCCAAGAGATCACCGAATTCCGCATCGGCATCCTGGGCGGCGAGAACGCTCAGGACCGTATGAACTCCTACCAGTGCCTTGCCGGCTACACGACCGAAGCGCTTGGCGTTGAAACCAAGCTTTTCGCCCCTGCCGACTATAATGGCGTGATCCAGGGCCTGCTGGGCGGCAACATCGATATGGCATGGCTGGGCGCGTCGGCTTACGCAGCAACCTTCCTGCAAGACCCCGACGCGGTTGAGCCTGTTCTGATCAAGGTGAATGTGGACGGCTCCGTCGGCTATCACTCAATCGGCTTCGCCCGTAAGGACAGCGGCATCACCTCGCTTGACGACATGGAAGGCAAGGTTTTTGGCTTTGGCGACCCGAACTCCACATCCGGCTACCTGATCCCATCCATCGAGATCCCGCAGTACAAAGACGGTGTCACCATGGAGAGCGGAGAATATTTCGGTGAGGTCAAATTCACCGGCGGCCACGAACAGACGATCGTTGCAGTCAATAACGGTGATATCGACGGCGGCGTGACATGGGCTGACGCTCAGGGCAACTGGGAAGACGGCTACAACTCCGGCGCGCTGCGCAAAGCTGTTGACGCTGGTCTGGTCGATATGAACGACATGGTTCAAATCTGGAAATCCAAAATCATCCCCGAAGGCCCCATCGTTCTGCGCAAGGCCCTGCCCGCTGATGTCCGCGCGAAAATGACCGCCCTGGTGGACGGTCTTTACGAAGCGGATCCGGACTGCGCCTACGGTGTGGCGTCGGGTGACACCCTCGGCTTCCAGCCGGTAACCCACGACACCTACATTTCCATCGTCGAGGCCCGCAAAGCCAAGATCGGCGGCTAAGCAATTTTCATGACGTATCCGGCAGCCCCTCGGAGCTGCCGGTATTTCTTTGTCCGGGGGGCCGAATGGCAGACATATCACTCAGCGATGCGCCGCAAAGCGTGGTCAGCATACAGTCCGCCTATATGGCGCAGGTGCAGCGCCGCAGGCTTTATGGCGGGCTGACGTTGCTGATTTTCGTCGTTCTGATGGTGTCGGGCTTCAACGTCGCAGAGGACCGCAATGCGGGCGGGTTCTGGGACGGGCTGCACCAGATTGGCGACTACCCGGCGGATGTTCTATCCGAGGCCTGGGAAAAGCGCGCTGATCTGCCCGGCCTGATCGCCAAATATTTCCCGGCATTGGTGGAAACCGTCAACATTGCTGCCGTGTCCACCTTGATCGGTGCGATTGGCGGATTGTTCCTGTCTCTGCTCGGCACACGAGGCTTGGCCCTTTGGCCGCGCTTGATCCCGCTTTTCCGCCGTATCTCGGACATCATGCGCGCGGTGCCGGAAATCGTCATCGCGCTGGTGCTGATCTTCGTTCTTGGTGGCGGCCCGGTGCCTGCAATGATCGCCATCGCCATCCATACGGCAGGCGCGCTTGGCAAAATGTTCTCCGAAGTGGCGGAAAACGCGGACCTCAAACCTGTCGAAGGTCTGGCTTCCACAGGCGCCACCTGGTCGCAGCGGATGCTATTGGGCGTCCTGCCACAGGTCGCGCCGAATTACGTGAGCTACACCTTGCTGCGGTTCGAGATCAACATCCGCGCCTCGGCAATCCTTGGCTTCGTCGGTGCGGGGGGCCTTGGCTACGAGCTGCGCAATTCAATGGCCTGGGGGCCGGGCCGCTTTGATGAGGCCGCCGCGATCTTCATCCTGCTGTTCGGCACGATCGTGTTCTTCGATCAAGTCTCAAGCCGCTACCGCAATCGTTTGGCCGAGGGGCAAAGCCAATGACAGCCGTTGATCTGGACGCGACCAAGTTTGAGGCTGAGAAGCTCTTTCAACGCAAGCGCATGATCGGCTTTGCCGTTCCCGCCGTGATTGCTGTCTATTTCGTCTATATTTTCTTTGCCTTTGATCTGCCTGGCCTCGCGGGACGCGCAAGTCTGGACAACGCGGTCACACTCGCCTCTGACAGTTGGTCCCATAAGGTCCATGTCACCCGCGACAACCGTTCGGGCGAGATCACCTATGCCGTGGAGGGCGAACGCAAGGGTGCCTATCCCGATGGCATGCGGCCCGATTGGATCAGCGGGGAAGAGACCATCACCATTGATCTGGGAGGCGATCACATCGTGCGCTACCTTTCAGACAACCGGACCGAGATTGAAATTCCGGGCTTCCAGTTGATCGAAGTGCAGGCCGAGGGGCGCAGCCTGACAGCGAACTTGCCAGATGATCTGCCCGACTGGATTTCCGCCTCGGGTCGCCGCATCGGCATCACCACACCCGAAGGGCGCATCACGCTGACCGGCGCGCGCACCGAGGTGTTCAACTATTTTCCCGGATGGGAACTGTTCTGGTTCACATTGGACAGCCCCTACCACGGGCAGGGCCTTGGAGCGTTGTTGTTCGGCGAGCGTCTGGATCCCGGCCGGTTGAACATCTCGGGCGCGATCTCGGATTGGTGGAACAACGCGATGTGGCGCCACAAGGATGTTGCCTGGGCCATTGGCGAGACGATCCTGATGGCCTTCCTAGGCACGATGGGGGCTGCGATCATTGCGTTGCCGCTCGCCTTTCTGGCGGCCAAACGTTTCTCGCCACTTATGCTGTTGCGCGCGGCGACCCGCCGCCTGTTCGACTTTGTCCGCGGGGTGGATGCGCTCATCTGGACGGTTGTTCTGGCCCGCGCTTTTGGCCCCGGCCCGTTGACGGGCGCCTTGGCGATCCTGATCACCGACACGGGCACATTCGGCAAGATTTTCTCCGAAGCGCTGGAAAACGTCGATCAAAGGCAGATCGAGGGCGTGTCGTCCACCGGAGCAAAACCGCTGCAACGCTACCGTTTTGGGGTGATCCCGCAGGTGGTGCCGGTTCTGCTGGCGCAAATCCTGTACTTCCTTGAATCCAATACCCGATCCGCGACCATCATCGGTGCGATCACAGGCGGCGGCATCGGCCTGATGCTGACCCAAGCGATCCAGACCCAGAAAGACTGGGAAGAAGTCGCCTATTATATTGTTCTGATCATCGCCATGGTGATGTTCATGGACTGGTTCTCGGGCTGGCTGCGCGGCAAGCTGATCGGACGCAAGGACTGATGGCGCGGATCCTGGTTACCGGCAGCAACCGCGGGATCGGAGCGGCGCTGCTTAGGGCTGCCAAGTCCGCAGGTCATGAACCGATCGGAACAACCCGGGACGGGCGTGACCAGACAATCGCCCTGATCCTGGATGATCCAGACACCATAGCCGCACAGCTTTCTGAAATTGGGCCTCTGGGTATGCTCGTGAACAATGCGGGCGTGATCACGCCCCAGCGTCAGTTACCGCTGTATATGGATTTTGCAGGCTTCGCTCACAGCTTGGCGGTAAACTCGATTGCCCCTTTGGCCGTTGCCCAAGCCGTCCTGCCCCGGCTGCGCGAAGGTGCTGCGCCAAGGATCCTCACAATTTCGTCCCAGATGGCATTGATGGGCTACCGCAAGGCAGACAGGATCGCATATCGCGCCTCCAAGGCCGCGGTGAGCAAGGTCATGCAAGGCTTGGCGACGGCATTGGAACCCGAAGGTATCCCGGTGGCCCTGGTCGACCCCGGCTGGGTGCGAACGGACATGGGCGGGGCCGAGGCCGAAGAAGACCCGGGTGCGGTCGCGAAGGGCATCTTGGCCATCGCGGAGCGCCTGACGATCCAAGACACCGGAAGGTTCTTTCGCTTTACCGGCAAAGAACGTGCATTTTGAACATGCCGCGCCTATCCGCCGATACCCCCTTTGTCCACCCCGAGTGTGAGATCACCGAAAGCACCTTCGGGGCTTATGTCGAGATCGGCAAAGGTAGTCGTGTCGCGCATTCCTCATTTGGGGATTACAGCTATTGCGACAGATATGCCGATATCGCCAACGCACAGATTGGCAAATTTTCCAATATCGCAGCCTTTGTCCGGATCGGTGCAACTGATCACCCGTTGCACACTGCTGCATGTCACCACTTCCTGTATCGTTCCGCCGACTACTGGGACGGTACCGCCCGAGACGAAGCTTTCTTCGCACATCGCAAATCCCGTATCGCAGACATCGGCCATGACACATGGATCGGCGCGGGGGCGATGATCAAGCCAGAGGTGACACTGGGGCACGGTGCCGTTGTGGCAACGGGGGCCGTGGTGACCAAAGACGTGGAGCCCTACATGATCGTGGCCGGCACACCCGCCAAGCCACTGCGCCGGCGCCAGCCACGAGAGATTGCGAATCGCCTGATCGCGCTGGCGTGGTGGGATTGGTCGCATGAGCGTTTGCATCTGGCGCTCGAAGATTTTCGCAAGCTGGGCACCGAAGCCTTCCTTAAAAAGTACGAATGACTGTCCCGATTCATAGCAAGGTCATAAAAGTCTTTCGATTGAGCAACCTGCGGTCTGGAAATTCACTGACGCCATGATCATGCATCCTGGCATTCCCACTTGATGTAGGCCTTGGTTTCAGCGACCCATTTGTCGTCGATCTCGACCAGCACGGCACTGACGAGGCGCAGGACAAGAGGCTTCGCAGTCGCTCTTCTCGATTGGTCACCGCGGTGCACCGATGCAGTTCCCCGAACATACGGTTGAATCCAACCGGGCCGCAGCCCGGATGGGCGCGGGCATTCTGGAATGCGACGTCACCTTTACAAAAGATCTCGAACTGGTGTGCCGCCACGCTCAGAACGACCTGCATACGACCACCGATATACTCGCGACATCGCTGGCCTCGACCTGCATCACGCCGTTTACCCCGGCCAGCGGCGATGCCAAGGCCTCCGCTGAGTGCCGGACGTCCGAGATCACGCTGGCAGACTACCGGACGCTCACACCCAAGATGGACGCGGCGGATGAGTCTGCCACAACGGCTAAGGCCTATCTCGGTGGCACGGCTGGCTGGCGCACCGACCTCTATTCGGCTGAGCCTGCAACCTTCATGACACATGCCGAGTCCATCGAACTCTTCAAGTCGCTCGGCGCGAAATTCACACCGGAGTTGAAAGCACCGTCGGTCGACATGCCGTTCAATGGCTTCAGCCAGCAGGACTATGACGAATACAAGACAATGGGCATCCCGGCCACTGACGTCTGGTTGCAGTCGTTCAATCTGGACGATGTGCGCTACTGGATCGAGGAGGAACCGGAATTCGGCGCGCTGGCGGTCTATCTGATGGATGAAGACGAGATCGATGGCTATTCGCCAATGGATCCATCGACATGGCCCAACACGATGGAAGACCTCAAATCCATGGGCGTGAACTACATCGCCCGGCCGACGTGGATGCTTGTCACGCTGTCGGATGGCGAGATCGTTCCATCCGAACTTGCCAAGCAGGCCAAGGCTGCGGGGCTGGACATCATCACCTGGACCATCGAACGCTCCGGTCCGCTCGTCGCGGGCGGCGGCTGGTATTACCAGTCGATTTCGGATGTCACCGACAGCGATGGCGTGATGTACGAATACATCGATGCGCTCGCGCAGGATGTCGGCGTTGTGGGTATCTTCTCGGACTGGCCTGCCACCGTGACATACTACGCGAACTGCCTGGGTCTCGAATAGACCCCGCTGTGCCATTCAAACAGGGACGCCCCTGGCCGGTTTCGGCTTGGGGTGTTCCACTGTCTCGCGCCAGCGTCATACGATCCCCGCGCCCCTCATCGGCCATCAGTCAGGTTTCAGATACCCCACCGCGACAGCAGACAGCGCCACCATAAATGCCGCCGTGCCGAGCATGAGGGCCAGCCCACCGGTTTGGTAGGTCATTCCTGAAAGCAGGGTCCCCGCCAATCGTCCGGCCGCATTGGCCATGTAGTAAAAACCCACGTCCATGGTGACGCGCTCGGCTTTGCTGAAGGACAGGATCAGGTAGGAATGCAAGGACGAGTTCACGGCAAAGATCACGCCAAAGGCCAGCAACCCGACCACCAATGTCACGGTAAGCCAATTCTGCGGCCCGGCGCTGGACAGGGACGCCGCCGTCAAGACCAGAGGGACCGCCGCAAGAGCCCAGGCCCATCCGCGTGCTGCGGTGATCAGCTCTGCCTCGGACCTTGTTTTCGCACCCAGGATGCGGGGCGCGTTCGCTTGAATGAACCCATAAAGGATCACCCAACCGGCCATGAATGTCCCAATCAGGAAGAACGCGGCGCGGTTGGCTTCAATCGTGCCATCCGACAGCACGGCGTAGAAATAAATCGGGATGCCGACGACAAACCAGACGTCCCGCGCCCCAAACAGGAACACCCGTGCCGCGCTCAACCAATTCACATTGGCCGACTTCGAGAAAACCTCAGAAAATTTCGCGCCCTTGCGCCCCTTCGGCAACCCCGGCGGCATGGCAATGAACACGGCCAACAAGATTGCAGAAAGGATCGCGGCCATGCCCAGAACCGCCCAGACAAACCCCAGCGTGGCCAGCAGTGCTGTGCCAAGCAGAAAGCCCGCGCCCTTCACCACGTTCTTTGAGCCGGTCAGGAGTGCCACCCAACGGAAGAGTCCACCATCCTCTGCCGGTGCCAATAACTTGACCGCAGACTTTGACGACATCTTGGCGAGATCCTTGGCGACACCGCTCGCCCCCTGCACCAGCGTGACAAAGACGACCGACGCAGCCACCGCCCAGGACGGATTGAGCTGTGCCAGGGCCAGCAGCGCAAGCACTTGTAACCCCAGCCCCGCATAGAGCGTCGATGTCAGGCCAAACCGGGCGGCAATCCATCCTGCACAAAGATTGGTGACGACGCCCGCGATTTCATACAGCACAAACAGATAGGCCAACTGGATCGGAGAAAACCCCAGCGTGTGGAAATGTAGCAGAACCAGCATGCGCAAGGCGCCGTCGGTCAGCATGAACGCCCAGTAGGCGACCGTGACCGCAATATAGGCCGACAGACCTTCCGGGCGCGTGGCGCTTTTGGTCACAGACTGTCCCCGACCATGCAGGCCACATCCACCAGCCGGTGCGCATAGCCCATCTCGTTGTCATACCACGCGTAGACCTTAACCTGCGTGCCATTGATCACCATGGTGGAGGGCGCATCGACGATGCTCGATCTTTCGTCATTGGTGTAGTCGGCGGAGACAAGCGGCCGTTCCTCGTAGCCCAGGATGCCCCGCAAGGGCCCTTCTGCGGCAGCCTTGAAAAGCGCATTGACCTCTTCGGCTGTGGTTTCGCGCGCGACCTCGAACACGCAATCGGTCAGCGACGCGTTGAGCAGCGGTACACGGACCGCGTGACCGTTCAGGCGGCCCGTCAGTTCGGGGTAGATCAGTGTTATCGCGGTCGCACTTCCCGTCGTCGTAGGGATGAGGGAATTCAACGCCGACCGCGCGCGGCGCAGATCCTTGGCCGGACGGTCCACGATGGTCTGTGTGTTGGTCACGTCATGGATCGTCGTGATGGAGCCATGTTTGATCCGCAAGTTTTCGTGGATCACCTTGACGACCGGTGCCAGACAATTGGTGGTGCAACTGGCCGCGGTCACGATGCGGTGCCGGTCCTGTTGATAGATGTCGTGGTTGACACCGTAGACGATATTGGCGGCATCCCCGTCCTTGACCGGGGCAGATACAACCACCTTCTTTACGCCTGCCTCAAAATAGGGCGCGATCTTCGCCTCCGTCTTGAAGACCCCAGTGCAGTCGATCACCACGTCTACGCCGTCCAGCGGCAGGTCAGCGATGTCGCGGGTGCCGATGAACGGAAGGCGCGTGCCGTCGATCGTAACGCTGTCGGCATCATGGGTGAAATCGGCCTTCCTGCGGCCATGGACCGTGTCGAACTCCAACAGATGCGCGTGCATCTCCGGATCCCCCACCCCATCGTTGATCCAGGCGATCTTCGCCCCGCGTTCCAACAAAGGTTTCAGGGAAAGCTTCCCGATGCGGCCAAGGCCGTTGAGGGCGAAAACAGTCATATCGATGATCCTTCATCGGTGGATTGGCCGATCTCGTCGACAGCTTTCTGCAAGGACAACCGGTCCAACGAAGCAAGGGGCAAAGCCGAAAAAGCGATCATGCGATTCCTCAGCGCGCCGTAGGTCTGGTGAAAGGCGAGACTCTTTTCTGAGTCAGAACCCTCAACCTTCACCGGATCAGGCAGCCCCCAATGCGCGCTGATCGGCTGACCGGGCCAGGAGGGGCATTCCTCATTGGCCGCCTGATTGCAGACGGTGAAGACGAAATCGAAATTAGGGGCATCCGCCCCTTGGAACTCAGAAATGTTCTTGGAACGAAGGACCGATACATCATGCCCCTTCTGTTCCAGCACCTCGAGCGCAAATGGATTCAACTCCGAGCGCGGCCTGGTGCCTGCCGAGTAGGTAACAAAACGATCACCGGCGAGGTCACGCAGGATAGACTCCGCAAAGATAGAGCGGGCAGAATTGCCAGTGCATATGAACAATACGTTATATTTTCGATCAGTCATTGGTCTGTCTCCAACAGGGGCGGAATAGACATTGGGGGCGCAAATCTCAGGCCTCCCCCTGCAACAGTCGTGCAGGAGGTAATCTAAGGTCTCGCGCGCGGCACCCATGTCGATGGCATAGCGCAGTGACGTGCCAACACGCTCTTGGCGGATCAAACCAGCCTGCATCAGCGCATTTACATAGGTCGACAACGTGTTCGGCTTGAGCCCAAGCGCCTGCGCCAATTCCGTAGCCGGGACACGATCAGGATAGCGCCGCATCAGCAGCCGAAACAGCGCCAACCTTTGTGGGTGGCCGAGCGTGGACAGGCGATTGGGTATCAATGTTTCCATAATTCACGAATATATGAATTATCCGGCTGGGCAAAGTGAAGCTTTTGTAACGCGTTGCCGTCAGTTACGGGGCAGCAAGCCTCACGATTCAAGCGTCAGCGTCACGCGATCACCCGCAAACCAGGTGCGACCGTATTCTACAGGCTGCCCGCGCTCGCATTGATTGACACTTGAGGATCTCAGCAACGGATCGCCTTCGCTCACCTGCAAATGCAACGCGTGGGCTGCCGTGGCGCGGACTGCTGTCAGGCGGGTTGAGGCACGCGTATAGTCGTCGATGCCCGCAATACCCAAAGCTTGTGTGACGCTACTTGCGCCCTTCAATGCAGCGGCAATACCCGGAAGCCTAAGGATCGGAAACAGGCTTTCAAATACGGCAATTGGCTGGCCGTCCGCCAATGAAAGCCCATGATAGGCACAGACCGCATCGCCCGCCTGAATTTGCAGCGCCTGAGCCTCGCCCAAAGTCGCCGCGCGCTCGTCCAACGCGAGCACACGCTTTTCCGGCCTGCGGCCTGCTGCGATCAAATTTTCATGATAACGAACGCGATTTCCGATGGGATAGTCGGTTGGCGTGGCCGCGACAAAGGCCCCTGCCCCGCGACGGGTACGGACCAGCCCTTCGTCGACCAGCGCAGAAATCCCATGGCGCACCGTGTGGCGATTAACGCCAAAGCGTTCTGCCAGCGCGGCTTCGGTCGGCAGCTTGTCACCGGGGCGATAACGCCCTTCGGCCAAGTCGCTGCGCAAGGCATTGGCGATGGCCTTCCAGATGGGGGTTTTGTCAGGACCGTCACGCAAACTTCACAAATCTCCTCTGTCGCCAAACATCGAATCTGGTAAGATATGTATAGTTGTATAGGAAAGAGACGAGTTGTCAAGATGAAAGACACTGAGAGCGAAAATAATCCCCGCAAGGCGTGGATGGGGCTGTTGGCCAAAGCGCCCGAAGGCCGTGTGGCCGCACTGCTGGACGCTGAAATATCGCGCCCCGCTTTTTCGTGGCTGCGCGCACCCGAGATCGGCAGCACGATGGTGCGCGCCCGCGCCGGTGCCACCGGTGCGCCCTTCAATCTTGGTGAAATGACGATAACCCGCTGCGCGCTGACGTTGGACACTGGTGAAGTCGGGCACAGCTATATTCAGGGGCGTCGCAAAGCAGATGCTGAGGTCTCCGCTCTCGTCGATGCGCTTATGCAAACCGCAATGGCGAGCAGACTGCGTGAGACAGTTCTTGAGCCCCTGGAAGCCGGGATGGCGACCGCAAAAGCCGCCCGCGCGGCCAAGGCGGCAGCCACAAAGGTTGATTTCTTTACCATGGTCCGAGGAGAAGACTGATGCAGGCAAACACCCTGTCCGGCGGCTTCGTCGATCCAGCCATCGGGTCTGCTCACGCTTTTCGCAGTGTAATGGAGGCCATGGCGCGTCCAGGAACCATTCAGAACATCGAAGGGGCCGCACCCCCTGCCCCTCTGTCGCCCGCAATGGGCGCCGTTCTGCTGACGCTCTGCGATACCGAAACACCTGTATATCTGGCTGGCGATCTGGATTGTAAAGCGGTGCGGGAGTGGCTGTCCTTTCACACAGGCGCCCCTTTTGTTGGCCCCGCGCATTGCATGTTTGCGGTTGGCGCATGGGATGCGCTCGCGCCGCTCACGGTCTATCCGATCGGAACATCAGAGTATCCAGACCGCTCAGCAACGCTCATCGTGAAATGTTCGGAGCTTGCCGCCTCAGGCGCAACACTGACGGGTCCCGGGATCAAGGACAAAGCAACGCTTTCCTTGCCAGACGTGGACGCGTTTCAAGCCAACCGGTCTCTGTTCCCGCTCGGGCTGGACTTCATCCTGACCAGCGGTGATCGCATCGCGGCACTGCCCCGCTCAACCGATGTCTCGGGCTCAAGCAGCGAAGCGGCAGCGCATAAAGGAGCATCCTGACATGTATGTAGCGGTCAAAGGCGGAGAGCGGGCAATCGAGAATGCCCATGCCTGGATCGCCGAAGAGCGCCGGGGCGACACGGACATCGCGGAACTCAGCATAGCGCAAATCCGCGAGCAACTGAGCCTCGCCGTCAATCGTGTCATGGCCGAAGGCTCGCTTTATGATCCAGACCTTGCGGCACTTGCAATCAAACAGGCGCGGGGCGATCTGATCGAGGCGATCTTTCTCATTCGCGCCTATCGTACCACCCTCCCCCGCTTTGGTGCCTCCGAGCCGGTCGACACCGGCGCGATGGCCTGTGACAGACGCATCTCGGCCACCTTCAAGGACTTGCCGGGAGGGCAGGTTCTCGGGCCGACCTTTGACTACACGCACCGCTTGCTGGACTTCAAACTGGCCGCGGATGGCGAGGCGCTTGAGGCTCCGTCTCGTGAGGCCGCGCCGGGCGATGTCCCCCATGTCACTGACTTCCTGAACCGCGAAGGGCTGATCGAAGAGGCCCCCCATGACGACACGCCGCCGCCTGATCTGACCCGCGAACCATTGGAAATACCCGCCGAGCGCGCGCTGCGCCTGCAGGCCCTGACCCGCGCGGACGAAGGTTTTACCCTTGGCCTCGCCTATTCGACGCAGCGTGGCTACGGACGCAATCATGCCTTTGTGGGCGAGTTGCGGATTGGCTCGGTTCCGGTCGAAATGGACATCCCCGAGTTGGGGTTTTCCGTTGAAATCGGAGAGGTCACGCTAACCGAATGCGAAACGGTTAACCAGTTCAAGGGCTCCAAGATCGAGCCACCCCAGTTCACGCGCGGTTATGGGCTGGTCTTTGGCCAGACCGAGCGCAAGGCGATCTCCATGGCCTTGGTCGATCGCGCGCTACGCTGGGAAGAATTGGGCGAGGACAACGTTGGCGCACCCGCACAGGACGCTGAATTCGTTCTGTATCACGCCGACAATATTCAGGCGACGGGGTTCCTCGAACATATCAAACTGCCCCATTACGTCGATTTTCAGTCTGAATTGGAACTGGTGCGCAAGCTACGTCGCAAAGCGGGTGCGCAACAGGTGCAGGAGGCTGCGGAATGACCGAGTATAACTTCGCCTATCTGGACGAACAAACCAAGCGCATGATCCGCCGTGCAATCCTAAAGGGGCTTGCCATTCCCGGCTATCAGGTGCCCTTCGCCTCGCGCGAGATGCCGATGCCCTATGGTTGGGGCACGGGTGGCGTGCAAGTCTCGGCTGCCGTTTTGACGCCCGAAGACACGTTCAAGGTGATCGACCAGGGCGCCGATGACACAACGAATGCGGTTTCAATTCGGAGCTTCTTTCAACGCACAGCAGGGGTTGCGACGACCACTTCGACAAGCGACGCGACTGTGATCCAGACCCGGCACCGCATCCCAGAAGAGCCGCTGCACGAGGGCCAGATCCTTGTTTATCAGGTGCCAATCCCCGAACCGCTGCGCTTTCTGGAGCCGCGCGAAAGCGAGACCCGCAAGATGCACAGCCTTGAAGAATACGGGCTGATGCATGTGAAGCTCTACGAGGATATCAGCCGCCACGGTCATATCGCGACCTCTTACGCTTACCCGGTTAAGGTCGAAGGGCGCTATGTGATGGACCCATCGCCGATCCCCAAATTCGACAACCCCAAACTGGGAGACATGGCGGCAATTCAGCTTTTTGGCGCGGGGCGCGAGCAGCGCATTTATGCCCTACCGCCTTACACGAAAGTGGTCAGCCTCGACTTTGAGGATCACCCGTTCGAGGCGTCCAAGGCCGATCACCCATGTGGGATGTGCGGCGCGACCGACAGCTACCTTGATGAGGTGATCATCGATGACGCAGGCGGGCGGATGTTTGTCTGCTCTGACACCGATTATTGCGAGGCCCGTCAGGCGGCGGGCCACATGGGTAAAGACAATGGCGGAAAGGACGCAGCATGACACCTTTGCTCTCCGTTCAGGGCATCACCAAGCGATATGGCGCACATATCGGCTGCGCGGATGTTTCCTTCGACCTTTATCCCGGTGAGGTTATGGGGATCGTTGGCGAAAGCGGGTCAGGCAAATCCACCTTGCTCAATTGCATGGCAGGACATTTGGCCCCCGATGCAGGACAGGTGGTGTTCGACACCCGCACCGACGGCCCGCGCGACACAATTACCATGTCCGAGCCGGAGCGCCGGATGCTCGGTCGTACCGATTGGGCCTTTGTCCACCAACACGCCCGCGACGGGCTGCGTATGGGCGTCAGCGCCAGTGGCAATGTAGGTGAGCGGTTGATGGCTGTCGGCGAGCGCCACTACGGCGACATCCGTGACAAGGCCACGGACTGGCTCGGGCGCGTAGAGATTGATGCCTCCCGCGTCGATGACCGCCCCACAACATTTTCCGGCGGCATGCAGCAACGCCTGCAAATTGCGCGCAACCTCGTCACGGGCCCGCGGCTGGTGTTCATGGATGAACCTACAGGCGGTCTTGATGTGTCAGTCCAGGCGCGTCTGCTGGATCTGCTGCGCGGTCTCGTGCGCGACATGGAGCTGTCGGCGATCATCGTAACCCATGACCTTGCTGTGGTTCGCCTTTTGGCGGATCGGCTTATGGTGATGAAATCAGGCCGCGTGGTCGAGGCGGGCCTGACAGATCAGGTTCTGGACGATCCACAGCATGCCTATAGCCAGCTTCTTGTCAGTTCCGTTTTGCAGGTGTGAGCCATGATAGAACTCCGTAACGTTTCGAAGACCTTTACCCTGCACAATCAGGGAAGTGCCGTGATCGAGGTAATCAGCGATGTGTCCTTCGCGGTTGCCCCTGGCGAATGCGTGGCGCTCACCGGAGCGTCTGGTGCCGGGAAATCCACGCTGATGCGGATGATCTACGGCAATTACCTGACGCGGGCAGGTGAAATTCGCATTGGCGATTTGGACATCGTGCAGGCCGAACCGCGCGATGTCATCAAGTTGCGCCGTGATGTCCTGGGCTATGTCAGCCAGTTCCTGCGTGTGGTGCCGCGAGTTCCAACGCTCGATGTCGTTGCAGAGCCTCTGCGCGCTTCGGGAGTACCGGCAGACGAAGCACAGGACCGTGCCAAGGCGCTTCTGACCCAATTGAACATCCCAGAAAGGCTGTGGCCGTTGTCCCCCACAACCTTCTCGGGCGGTGAGCAACAGCGCGTGAACATTGCCCGTGGTTTTGCCCATACCTACCCTGCGATGTTGCTTGACGAACCCACCGCGAGCCTCGACGCTGCGAACCGCGAGGTGGTGCTCTCCTTGATCGAAGACGCCAAAGCGCGCGGAGCGGCCATCATCGGTATTTTCCATGATGAGGCGGCCCGTACCCGTGTCTGTGATCGCGAAATTGATGTCGGCCGCTTTACCCACGGACTGGCAGCGTGACGCTTGCCTCAAATTCAGGGGGACGCCTCATCGCGGTTGTCGGCCCATCGGGTGTGGGCAAAGACAGCGTGATGGCGGGCATTAAGGGCGCGCTGCCCGATCTGCATCTCGTGCGCCGCGTCATCACGCGTGCGCCCGAATTGGGCGGTGAGGACTACGATGCGGTTTCAGTCCTGCAATTTGAAGCCTTGGTTGATAATGGGGCTTTTGCGGTTCATTGGCGCGCGCATGGGCTGCGTTACGGCATTCCGATCACCGTAAAATTCCAACTTGGCAAGGGCACCGATTGCCTTGTCAATTTCTCCCGCAAGGCTCTGACGCAAGCGGCCGAGATTTTCCCGCGCTTCATGGTTCTCAACATCACTGCGAAACCGGAAACGCTTGCGCAGCGTCTGGCCGCGCGGGCCCGTGAGACAGACGAAGAGATCGCCAAACGCCTTGCGCAGGCTGAAACGCCTTTACCGGAGGGGCTGAAGGTGATCCACCTCGCCAACGATGGCCCGCTGTCACAGACCGTCGCCCGGGGGGCGGCGCTGCTTCAACCGGCGAGCGTGTAGCGATGCAGCATCTCGAACCGTCTGTCTTCACGCTCGCCACACAAGGCGATCTGGTCAAGAACAAAGGGCGAGGGCAAGTCGGGCAGATAGCGTTGTACCTGATCGGCCCACACGGGGATCTCTGCCTCGGGCAGACGCCCCGACAGGGTCAGGTGAAACCGAAATTCTTCCATGACGTAGGGATAGCCCCATTTAACCAGCAATGCATCTTGCCGCGCGCTCAGCCCGGCCGCGCGACGGCGCGCCAGTTCCGGTGCCTCGACCGGAGCCCGAAATACGTCAAGTTCGCTGACACAAGCCTGCGCAACCCGCTGCACAGCCTCTATACCGCCCAGCGGTGTCAACGCCAGAAACCGGCCCAAGGTTGCCAGCTCCAAAGAAGCGCAGACCGCAGCGGAAAGCGATGCCGCAATGTCCGATGTGGCTTTGTCCAAATCCTGGATCGTCCGCGTGCCCTTCAGGCGAAACGGCGGCTTCAATGTCCCATGGAACCCATACTTGCGTGGTGTCATCGTGATGTCACGCAAACCGGGCACATCAGGCTGACGCGCCTCACGGCCATGCACAACGTCCCACCCGAGCCAAGACGCGCCGAAATCGGCCAACGGCCCGACCGGCGGTACATAGTAAATCGCAAATCGAGAGTATGACATGAATTCCCCTTTTCCCACGTCCTCCTTGACAAAGGCTTGTGACAAGAACGTGTCAAGCGATCTGTGCCTGGCCAATGCGCAGCTTGTGTTGTCGGATCAGGTGCTCACTGGTTCGGTAACAATCGAACAGGGCGTCATTTGTGACATTGCTGAGGGGGATCATGTCCCAACCGGTGCCTTGGATTGCACCGGTGATCTTGTCATTCCCGGTCTTGTCGAACTGCATACGGACAATGTCGAACGCCATATAGAACCGCGCCCGGAGGTGGACTGGCCACATCTCCCCGCCCTGATCGCTCACGATGCTGAGCTGGCCTCCACGGGCGTCACGACGGTGTTTGACGCCATGCGGGTGGGGTCCATCCATAGCGGCAAGGGACGCTACATCGACTACGCCCGAAAGCTGGCGGATGAACTCCTGGCAGCGCGTGAACAAGGGTATTTCAAGATCAGTCATTTCCTCCACCTCAGGGCTGAGATCTGTTCAGAGACGCTGCTTGAAGAATTGGCGACGTTCGGACCATCAGACAGGGTCGGCATCGTCAGCCTGATGGATCACACCCCGGGGCAACGCCAGTTCCGTGATCTGGCCGCATTGAAAACCTATGTCGCTAAGAAACGCGGGATGAACGACGCGGAGTTTGGCGAACATGTCGAGACCTTGTTGGGTCTGCAAAAACGCTTTGGGGCCAAGCACGAGGCAGGCGCCGTTGCCGAGGCAAACCGCCTTGGCGCTGTGCTGGCCAGCCACGACGACACCACGGCCGATCATGTCGCGACCTCTTCGGGCAACGGCGTGGATTTTGCCGAGTTTCCCACAACGGTTGAGGCCGCAGACGCCTGCCGCACCCACGGCATTGCCGTGATGATGGGCGCACCCAACCTGATCCGTGGCGGATCCCACTCTGGCAATGTCGCCGCGGAGAAGCTCGCGAAAGCCGATCTTCTCGACATTGTCTCATCAGACTACGTACCCTCGGCGCTGCTGCTGTCCGCCTTCCACCTTGCATATGTCTGGAATGATCTGCCCCGCGCCATTGCCACAGTGACCAGTAACCCCGCAAAGGCCGTGCGGTTGCATGACCGTGGTGCTTTGGAAACAGGATTACGCGGTGATGTGCTGCGTGTGCGCAAAATCGACCAAACACCTCTGCTCCGCGGCGTCTGGAGCCAAGGCAACAAAGTTGGCTGAGGCTTTTGGAGCCTCGACCGCATACGTAACAGAGCTTTCATGAAACTGTAACCTTGCTGATACGCGCGCCCATCATGCGATCGAGTGATTGAACCTGGAGAGTGCTATGAAACTGAAATCCTTTTTGTTGGTTGTAAGCCTTGCAGCTGTGTCTGCCTTTGCAGCGACCGCAGAATGAACCGCGCCGGGTTTGCCGGAGGCTGATTTGTCTTAGTTACGCGGCCATGTCTGATCTTTCCAGTGCAGCGTAGAAGTTTGCCTCGGCCTCGGCTGGCGGAATGTTCCCAATGGGTTCGAGCAGTCGGCGGTTGTTGAACCAATCGACCCATTCCAAGGTGGCGTATTCGACGGCGTCGAAGCTGCGCCATGGGCCACGCCGGTGAATGACCTCTGCTTTGAACAGGCCGTTGATCGTTTCCGCCAGGGCATTGTCGTAGGAATCCCCAACGCTGCCGACAGACGGGGCAATCTTCGCCTCGGCCAGTCGTTCGGTGTACTTAATCGACAGATATTGCGACCCGCGATCTGAGTGATGCACCAGTTGGCCCTGAACTGGTCTGCGTTGATGAATGGCTTGTTCCAAAGCATCGAGGACAAATCCGGCAGTGGCCGTGCGACTGACACGCCAGCCAACGATACGACGGGCGAAGACGTCAATGACGAAGGCCACATATACAAACCCCTGCCACGTCGCGACATAGGTGAAGTCGCTAACCCACAGCACGTTTGGCGCTGGTGCATGGAACTGGCGGTTCACCTTGTCCAATGGACATGGCCGCGCTTGATCGGGGATCGTTGTCTTGGGTTTCTTGCCGCGTATAACGCCTTCAATCCCAATGTCCTTCATCAGTCGGGCGACAGTGCAGCGGGCGACATCAAAGCCTTCCCGGCGCATTTGATGCCAGATCTTTCGAACGCCATAGACGCTGAGGTTTGAGCTACCCCCCGAAATTCGGACAGTGACGTAAGCTACGATTTGCAGTCTGCTGATCTTCGACGAGAAGGAGATCAGAGATGTCGAAACGCAAACAACATGCGCCCGAGTTCAAGGCGAAGGTCGC
>NZ_QITQ01000021.1 GCF_003260265.1 Roseovarius amoyensis | reverse complement strand
CGCCACATCGTACCGCCACGCCCGATCCGATGCCTTTGATCTTTGGAACGGCTACGCACTCGAGATGACCGCCTGACGGGCGCGGATCAGGCAGCATTCTGCCCGGTGCAAATAAGTTGGCAATGCCGCCGGAGACCTTACGGCGCACAGCATGTTCGCCCGGCAGTGCGCTGGCCGACCTCGCGCGCAGGCAGGGGGGGGGCGTTCAGTGCATCTGGGTCTGGCAATATGCTATTGGAATAAAGGAGAATGTGGGGTATAAAATACACGTATTAATTGAAAACACTGGGGGCGAAGCCATAAATTCAAGGGAACTTGAAGCCGCATCACTTGACGTCTCCATATTTTGAGTCATCTCTCCGGGAGAAAGAGTTTTCAGTGCGCCTTGGGCGCAGTAATTCGTCCGGCGAGCGAAAACGAGCGTTTCATCATCCCTTGGGGCCATCGCAGCATCCGTGCGCAGCGCGGGTCCAGGAAACATTTTTCCCGGTATTCTCGGGATGCGGAAGGAATAGCAGGACAAATGCATAGCACCTCTGCCCTGGTTCTGGTCTCTGAAAAAGATGAGCGATGCGAGATTGCGAAGGCACTCAAGTCCGGCGGCATTACCGTTCAATGCTGTGAATCGATTGCCAAGTTTCGTTCAGATCATGCCGGGTCCGCCTTTGACATATGTGTGATATCGCGCAGGCTGGGCGATGGCGACGGGCTGGACATGGTCCGCGAAATGCGCGCGGACAATGCCTGCCTCGGGTTGGTCGTCGTCGGCCACGAACATGACGAGGTCGATGCGGTGCTGGCGCTTGAAATGGGCGCCGACGATTTTTTTGGTGTTCCGTCGCATAAGCGCGAGCTGAACGCACGAATCAATGCTGTTCTGCGCCGGATGATCAACCCGGTGGGTGGGCGCAATGCAGCCAATGAGAAGTTGCTCAAGATCCACGGGCTGACAATCGACACGGTGGCGCGCCGGGTCATCCGTGAAAACAATAGCGAGGCCGAACTGACGCCGCTGGAATTCGATGTTCTTACGGTGCTGGCGGCGAATGCCAGCAAGGTGATCTCGCGCCCGCAGATCATGCAGGCCGTCTATGGCCGCGACTGGTCGCTCAACCCCCGCGCCGTCGATGGCATCGTCAGCCGTCTGCGCAACAAGCTCTTTTCTGGCGACGAGGGACTCCGCTGCATTCGCACCGTGCACGGACGTGGTTACATGATGCTGGGCGATTACGACGGTTCCAACACCGTGTGACCGGCGCCGCGGGGCAAGGATACAACCCCACGGACAATGGCGGTTTTCCGCCATCTGCACGCCGGTTGACCGTCATGACGCGGAATTGATGGTTTTCCCTGTGGATATCCGCTAGTGTTCTCTGCAATGAGGCCGGTGAACAAGGCCCCAACACGTCCTTCGGGGCACGAAACGTAAAAAAGAGCAGGCAGATGGAAGCAGACCCCCTCGCATTGGCGCAGGTTGCGGATTATTCGCTCTGGGCCCTTTTCGCGCGCGCCACCATCGTGGTGAAACTGGTGATGCTGATCCTGGTGTTGGCATCGTTCTGGGCGTGGTCGATCATCGTACAGAAACTGATAACCTACCGCGAGGCCCGGGCCGAGGCTGCGCGTTTCGACGAACGGTTCTGGTCGGGTGAGCCGCTGGACGAACTCTTTGACGAGATCGGCCCGGACCCGACCGGCAGGTTCGAGCGCGTCTTTGCCGCCGGCATGATGGAATGGCGGCGGTCGCACCGCAATGACGGCGGGATGATCGCCGGTGCCGCGGCCCGGATCGACCGCAGCATGGACGTGGCCGTCGCCAAGGAGGCCGACGCGCTGCAAAGCGGGTTGTCGGTGCTGGCAACGGTCGGATCGACCGCGCCCTTCATCGGGCTGTTCGGCACCGTCTGGGGGATCATGCACGCCTTTATCGGGATCGCCGAGCAGCAGAACACCAACATTGCGGTGGTGGCACCCGGCATTGCCGAGGCGCTGCTGGCCACCGGGCTGGGCCTGCTGGCGGCTATCCCGGCGGTGATCTTCTACAACAAGTTGAGTGGCGATGCAGAGCGTATCGTTGCGGGCTACGAGGCATTCGCCGATGAGTTCTCGACCATCCTCAGCCGGCAACTGGACGGCTGAACGATGGGGGCGGGCGTTCTTCAGAAAAGCGGCGACCAGGGCCGGCGCCGACGTGGGCGCGGCCGGTCGCGGCCGATGGCCGAAATCAACGTCACGCCCTTTGTCGACGTGATGCTGGTGCTCTTGATCATCTTCATGGTGGCGGCGCCGCTGATGACTGTGGGCGTGCCGGTGGAACTGCCCAAGACGGCGGCCAATTCGCTGCCGTCCGAGCAGGAGGAACCGCTGACCGTGACAATCACCGCCGAGGGCACGGTTACGCTGCAGACGACCGAGATCGCGCGCGACGAACTGGTCACGCGCCTGCGCGCCATTGCCGCCGAACGCGACAGCACGCGCATCTTCCTGCGTGCCGACGGGGCGGTGCCCTATGCCCAGGTCATGCAGGTTATGGGCGCGCTCAATCGCGGCGGGTTTTCCAATATCGGGCTGGTGACCGAAGCGGGCGGGCCGACGCTGGACGAAGGCGGCTGACGCGTGGGTGATGAATACCGGTCAGATCATATCCGCGGCCGGACATGCGGGCCTGATCCTCTGGGCGGTGCTGGGTGGTGCGTTCGACACAGACCCGCAGCCTTATGAGGTGACACAGGTTACCGCCATATCCGCCGAAGATTATGCCGCGCTGATCGCCGCCGATCGCGCGCCCGACGCCGTGGCCAATGTCGACACCCCCGACCCGCCAGAGGCCGGCGCGGCGCCGTCGCTGAGTTCCGAGGCCGACACCCCCCCCGAACAAAGCCAGCCACCGGCGACCGAGACAGCCGAACCCGACCCCGTGCCCGAGCCGCCCGAAGCCACGCCGCCCGAGGCCGAGGTCTCCGACGCCCCCCCGGTGCAGCCGTCGCCGCCCGAGGAAACCGCCGTTCTGGTGCCCGAGATTTCCGAACGTCCCCAGCCGCGCCCGGCACCCCGCGTCGCGCCAGAGCCGGTGGCCCGGCCTGAACCTGACGTGCAGATCGACGATGTCGACCGGGTCGAAACCGCCCCCGACGACAGCCCCGAAGTGGTCGAGCAGGACAGCCAGGAAACCGCGCGCGAAGAGGCCGCAACCCGGATCGTGACCGAGGCGGAAAAGGCCGCGGCCGCCGCGCCGGCCTGGTCGCTGCGCCCGCGCACACGCCCGGCCCCCCGGCCGGAGCCCGAGAGCACCGTGACCGCCCAGCAACCGGCGCAAGAGACCACCCCGCAGGTGGATGATGCCGCTGTCGATGATGCCGTCGCCGCCGCCCTGGCCGCCGCCGGGGCTGGGACGGGCGACACCGGCACCCCCGCTGGCCCGCCGCTGACCGCCGGCGAAAAGGACGCGCTGCGCGTGGCCGTGCAACAGTGCTGGAACGTCGGCTCACTGAGTTCCGAGGCGCTGGCCACCACCGTGGTGGTGACGGTTTCCATGTCCGAGGACGGCCGCCCGGAGGCCGACAGCATCCGCATGACCAGCTATTCAGGTGGCAGCGCCGACGCTGCCGACCGGGCCTTTGCAGCCGCGCGCCGGGCGATCATCCGCTGTGGCACGAATGGCTATGATCTGCCGTTCGAGAAGTACGAACAGTGGAGAAACATTGAAATGACATTCAATCCGGAGAGAATGAGGATCAAATGACGCGATATTTTCTGGTTCTCCTTATGGCACTGCTGATGCCGGCGGCGCCGATCCTGGCCCAGGATGGCGGGCCGCTCCGGATCGAGATCACCGAAGGGGTGATCGAACCGTTGCCCTATGCGGTGCCCGATTTCGTGGCCGACAGTGTTTCGGGCCGGGAATACGCCCGTCAGATCACGGCGGTCGTCGCCTCTGACCTCAACGGCACCGGTCTGTTCCGGCAGATCCCGTCGGATGCGCATATCGCCCGCGTCACCAGCTTTTCCAGTCCGATCCAGTTTTCCGACTGGAAGGCAATCAATGCGCAAGCGCTGATAACCGGGGCGGTCAGCGTCGACGATGTCGGCAAACTGGTTGTGCAGTTTCGCCTTTACGACATCTTTGCCGGGCAGGAGATCGGGCAGGGCCTGCAATTCGTCGGCACCCAGGAAGGCTGGCGGCGGATGGCGCACAAGGTGGCCGACCAAGTCTATAGCCGCCTGACCGGCGAAACCCCTTATTTTGACAGCCGCGTTGTCTTTATCTCTGAAACCGGGCCCAAGGATGCACGCCAGAAACGGCTGGCGATTATGGATTATGACGGCGCCAATGTCACCTATCTGACCGACTCGCAGTCGCTGGTGCTGGCGCCGCGGTTTTCGCCCAACGGCGACCGGGTGCTTTATACCAGTTACGAATCCGGCCATCCGCGCATCTATGTTCTCGACGTTGCCAGCGCAGGGCGCCGGGTGCTGGAAACCCGCGAAGGTTCGATGAGCTTTTCACCCCGGTTCGCGCCCGATGGGCGCACGGTGGTCTACAGCCTGACGCAGGGCGGCAACACCGATCTTTTCGCGATGGACATCGCCAGCGGGCGCAGCCAGCGGCTGACCACCTCGCCCGCGATCGAGACTGCCCCCAGCTTTAGCCCCGATGGCCGGCATATCGTTTTCGAAAGCGACCGGTCCGGCACGCCGCAGCTGTATATCATGCCCGCCACCGGCGGCGAGGCGACCCGCATCAGTTTCGGCCAGGGGCGCTATGGCACCCCGGTCTGGTCACCCAGGGGCGACCTGATCGCGTTCACCAAACAGTCGAAGGGGCGCTTTCACATTGGCGTGATGCGCACCGACGGCAGCGAAGAGCGCCTGTTGACCGCCTCGTTTCTGGACGAGGGGCCGACATGGTCGCCCAATGGCCGGGTGATCATGTTTACCCGCGAAACCCAGGGCGCACAGGGTATTTCCGGCCTCTATTCGGTGGATATCACCGGGCGCAACCTGCGCCCTGTGCAGACGCCGACAGGCGCCTCCGACCCGTCCTGGTCACCGTTGCAGGATTGATGCAGTGCGCCAACCCCCGCGTTCCCAACTGGCCGGCGCTGTGATAGAACCCTGTCAGGGACAGGCAACGGACCCGACACGAAACAACAGACCCATTCATGAGGCAATGACATGTCATATCTGAGCAAGGCATTCCTGGTCGCAGCGGCGCTAAGCCTTGCGGCTTGCAGCGGCGCAGGGCGCTTTGACGACACCAGCGCGGGTGCAGCCGGTTACGCGGGCACCGCACAGGACCCTTCATCGCCGCTTTATTTCCAGCAGACGGTGGGCGACAGGGTGTTGTTCACGGTCGATCAGTCCAACCTGACGCGCGAGGCCATGGCCATCCTTGACGGTCAGGCCCAGTGGCTGATGCAGAACGCCGGCTTCAACGTCGTGATCGAAGGCCACGCCGACGAGCAGGGCACGCGCGAATACAACCTCGCCCTTGGCGCCCGCCGCGCCAACGCGGTGCGCGAATACCTGGTCAGCAAGGGCGTCGCGGCCAGCCGGCTGGACACCGTTTCCTACGGCAAGGAACGCCCGCTGGAAATCTGCAGCGAAGAGGCGTGCTATGCCAAGAACCGCCGTGCCGTCACCGTCGTTTCGGCCGGTGGGCTAAGCTAGGCGATGGCCATGCGCCGGGTTCTGATTGCCCTTTGCCTGGCCGGGTTCACCGGTCTGGTGGGTCTGACCGGGGCCGGTTCGGCCCTGGCCCAGGATCGTGACGAGACGCTGGCGGATATCCGCCAGCAACTCTCGGTTCTCTATATCGAGCTGCAGCAGCTCAAGCGCGAGCTCAGCACCACCGGCGGCGTGTCGGGTGTGGCGGTCGGCGGCACGGTCATCGACCGGGTGAACGCCATCGAAAGCGAACTGCAACGCCTGACCGCCAAGACCGAAGAGCTTGAGTTCCGCATCGAGCGGGTCGCGCAGGATGGCGGCAACCGGCTGGGTGACCTGGAATTCCGCCTGTGCGAACTGGAAAGCGGCTGCGATATCTCCAAGCTTGGGCAGGGCACCACGCTGGGCGGCGACGGTGTTGCGGTCTCGGGCGGCGGCCTGGGTGGCACTGGCCTTGGCGGCAGCGTGACGGGCGGCATCGATAACGGTACCGGCAGCGTGCAGATGGCGGTGGGCGAACAGGCCGATTTCGACCTTGCCATGCAGGCGCTGGAGGCGGGCGATCATGCCACGGCGGCCGAGCGTTTCGCGCAGTTCCGCCTTGCCTATCCGGGCAGCCCGCTGGAGGCCGAGGCGGGCCTGAAACGCGGCGAGGCATTGGAGGCATCCGGCCAGATCGCCCCGGCGGCGCGCGCCTATCTTGACACGTTCAGCACCGCGCCGAACGGGCCAAAGGCGCCCGAGGCGCTGTTCCGGCTGGGCCGCGCGCTGGGCCGGTTGGGCCAGACCCAAGAGGCCTGCGTCACGCTGGCCGAGGTCGATGCGCGTTTTCCGGGTGGACAGCCGGCGATGGATGCCCGCGCCGAGATGCAGACGCTCGGCTGTCAATGACGCCGGCCGAGGCCGGCCGCCTGCGCGACGATATCGCCGCGCGGTTCCTGCCCGATCCGCCCGACCCCCTGGGGGTCGCGGTTTCGGGTGGCAGCGATTCCCTGGCCCTGCTGACACTGCTGATCGACTGGCGCGAAGCCGGCGGCCCGGCGCTGTGTGCGGTGACGGTCGATCACGGCTTGCGGCCCGAGGCGGCGGTCGAGGCGGCAGAGGTGGCCCGCTATTGCGCCGCGCGCGACGTGCCCCACACCACGCTGCAATGGCAGGGCTGGGATGGGTGTGGCAACCTGTCGGATCATGCCCGCCGCGCCCGGTATCGGCTGATCGCGGACTGGGCGGGGGATGCGGGCATCGGGTGCGTGGCACTGGGGCACACCATCAACGATCTGGCCGAAACGTTTGTCATGCGGCTGGCGCGTTCGGCAGGCGTGGATGGGCTGGCGGCGATGGCGGCGCGGTGGGAACAGGACGGCATCACCTTTGCCCGCCCCATGCTGGGTATGGGGCGCGAGCAGCTGCGCGAGGTGCTGCGCGCCCGCGGTCTTTCCTGGGCGGACGATCCCACCAATGATGACCCGGCCTATGAACGGGTGCGCGCGCGCCGGGCGCTGGCGGCGCTGGCGCCGTTGGGCATTGACGCGGAAACGCTGGCGGCGGTGGCGGCGAACCTTTCCGACGTGCGTGACGCGCTGGACGTGCAACTTGCCGAGGCGGCAACGCGCATCGCCCGGGTCGAGGCCGGCGATGTTGTCATCGACCGCCCCGCGCTGATGGCGCTGCCGGCCGAAATCGCCCGCCGCCTGCTGCGCGAGGCGCTGATGTGGATCGGCGGTGGCGATTATCCGCCGCGCGGTGCCGCACTGACCCGCGCGCTGGAACAGGTGGGCGCGGGCAAGGGGCTGACATTGCAGGGCTGCCGCCTGATTGCGCGCACCTATACCCTGCGCATCACCCGAGAGGAACGTGCTGTTACCGGGCTTGTCGCCGATCCCGGCGAACTCTGGGATGGCCGCTGGCGGCTGATCGGGCCGGATATGGCGGGCGCGACGGTTTCGGCGCTGGGTGAGGCGGGGCTAAAACACTGCCCCGACCGGCGCGAAACCGGCCTGCCGGCGGCATCATTGCGGGCTTCGCCCGCGGTCTGGCGGGGCGCTGATCTGGTGTCGGCGCCGCTGGCGGGGTTCGAAAACGGCTGGCGGGCCGAGCTATTGCCGCGACCGCGCCATGACTTTCCCGCATTGCTGGTTCATTGAACCCACAGGGATCATCGCTATTTAAGACGGGTAACCCTTGTGATAGAGCAAGGCGAAGTCCCCTCTGTGAAGGAGAATATCCTTGGGAAATGCCCGTAACATTGCCTTTTGGCTGGTGCTGTTCCTGCTGATTCTGGCGCTATTCAATCTGTTCAGCGGCTCCGGCGGCACGCTGCAGAGCACGCAGATCAGCTATACCGAATTCGTCAAGGCGGTTGAGGGCGATACCGTCAGCCGGGTCACGCTGGATGGCGAGATGGTGCGCTTTCGCGGCACTGACGGGCAGGACTACCTGACCATCAAGCCCGAGGACGCAGAGTTAACCAACCTCCTGCTGGAAAACGATGTTCCGCTCACAGCCGAGCCACAGGAACAGTCGGGTTTTCAGACTTTCCTGATGTCGCTCCTGCCCTTCCTGCTGCTGATCGGGGTGTGGATCTATTTCATGAACCGGATGCAGGGCGGCCGTGGTGGCGGCGCGATGGGCTTTGGCAAGTCCAAGGCCAAGATGCTGACCGAAAAGCATGGCCGCGTCACCTTTGACGATGTCGCCGGCATCGACGAGGCCAAGGAAGAGCTCGAAGAGATCGTCGAATTCCTGCGCAACCCGCAGAAATTTTCCCGCTTGGGCGGGAAAATTCCGAAAGGCGCGCTGCTGGTGGGGCCCCCGGGCACCGGTAAGACGCTGCTGGCGCGCGCCATCGCGGGCGAGGCCGGCGTGCCGTTCTTCACCATTTCGGGTTCCGACTTTGTCGAGATGTTCGTGGGCGTCGGCGCCAGCCGCGTACGTGACATGTTCGAACAGGCGAAAAAGAACGCGCCCTGCATCGTCTTTATCGACGAGATCGACGCCGTGGGCCGGCACCGTGGCGCGGGCTATGGCGGCGGCAACGATGAGCGTGAGCAGACGCTCAACCAGTTGCTGGTGGAAATGGACGGCTTCGAGGCCAACGAGGGCGTGATCATCATCGCCGCCACCAACCGCAAGGATGTGCTCGACCCCGCGCTGTTGCGGCCCGGCCGGTTCGACCGCCAGATCACCGTGCCCAACCCCGACATCAAGGGGCGGGAAAAGATCCTTGCCGTGCATGCCCGCAAGACCCCGCTGGGCCCGGATGTCGACCTGCGCATCATCGCGCGCGGCACGCCCGGATTTTCCGGTGCAGACCTTGCCAACCTCGTCAATGAGGCGGCGCTGATGGCGGCGCGCGTGGGGCGGCGGTTTGTCACCATGGAGGATTTCGAAAACGCCAAGGACAAGGTGATGATGGGCGCCGAGCGCCGCTCGATGGTGCTGACCGACGACCAGAAGGAAAAGACCGCCTATCACGAAGCCGGCCACGCCGTTGTCGGGCTGACGCTGCCGAAATGCGACCCGGTCTACAAAGCCACGATCATCCCGCGCGGTGGCGCGCTGGGCATGGTGGTCAGCCTGCCGGAAATCGACCGGTTGAACTGGCACAAGTCGGAATGCGAGCAAAAGCTGGCCATGACGATGGCTGGCAAGGCCGCCGAGATCATCAAGTACGGTCCCGACGATGTGTCGAACGGCCCCGCTGGCGACATCCAGCAGGCCAGTGGCCTGGCGCGTGCGATGGTGCTGCGCTGGGGCATGTCCGACAAAGTGGGCAATGTCGATTACGAACAGGCCCACGAGGGCTATATGGGCAATGCCGCCGGCGGTTTCTCGATCTCGGCCCACACCAAGGAACTGATCGAGGAAGAGGTAAAGCGCCTGATCGACGAGGCCTATGAGCGCGCCCATTCCATCCTGACCGAGCGCAAGGATGACTGGGAACGACTGGCGCAGGGGCTGCTGGAATACGAGACCCTGACCGGCGAGGAGATCGAGCGCGTGATCCGCGGCGAGCCGCCCCATTCGGATGATGACGACGGAGGCTCGCCCGAGAAAGACGAGACGCCGTCGCTGACCGCGGTGCCCAAGACGAAACCGAAATCGTCCCCGGGTACGGGCGATGGCGGGCTGGAGCCAGAACCCACGACGTGACGACGCCGGACCGAAAACCAGACTGGAACCCGGGTGCCTATGCCCGGTTCCACGACATGCGTTTGCGTCCGGGGCTGGACCTGCTGAATGCGGTCAGCCGGATGGGCGCGGGCGATGTCGTCGATCTGGGTTGTGGCAATGGCGCACTCGGCGAGGCGCTGAAGGCGCGCGCCGCCGGTCGTTCGGTGATCGGCGTCGATGCGTCCCCGGCGATGCTGGAAAAGGCCCGGCAGGTCGGCCGGTACGCCAGCCTGCAACAGGCCGATATTCGCGACTGGCACCCATCGCGCGCGCTTGGGCTGATCTTTTCCAATGCCGCGCTGCACTGGGTCGGCGAACACGAAACGCTGATGCCGCGGCTTGCCGGCCTTCTGGGCAAGGGCGGTACGCTGGCGGTGCAGATGCCGCATCAGAACCGCGCGCCATCGCACCGCGTCTGGCTGAGCCTGGCAGAGGAACTGTTCCCCGGTCGGGTCGAAAAGATGGGCACGCCCGGCGTGATGGCGCCAGTCAAGTACGAGGAACTGCTGACCCCGCTGGGTCAGTTCCGGATGTGGGATACCGAGTATTACCAGCGCCTTGTCGCCGAGCCGGGCAGCCACCCGGTGCGCCGTTTCACCGAAAGCACCTATGCTCGCCCGGTGCTGCAGGTGCTGGACGAGGGCGGAAAGGCCGAGATCATCCGCCGCTACGAAGAGGCGATGCACGCCGCCTATCCGGTGCGCAAGGACGGCTCGGTCCTGTTTCCGTTCCGACGGCTCTTTTTCACGCTGACGGTATGACACCGGCCGGGCCGCGCATGACGCCCGATGATATGGTCCTGACCCCGCTGGGGCTGCGGTTTCGCGGTCGTGTCTACCCCTGCACCATTGGTCGTGGCGGGCTGACCGAGCACAAGCGAGAGGGTGACGGTGCAACGCCGATGGGATGTCATCGCATCATCGCGATGCTGTACCGCCCCGACAGGATGGAGCCCCCCGCGCAATGGGCGCGGCCGATCCTGCCGCGTGACCTTTGGTCGGACGATCCGGCCTTGCGGGACTATAACCAGCCGGTCAGGGCGCCTTATCCCGGCTCGCACGAGGCGATGCGCCGGGCCGATCCGCTTTATGATCTGGTGCTGGTGACAGACTGGAACTGGCCTGACGCCACGCCCGGGCGCGGGTCGTGCATCTTTGTGCATCAGTGGCGCAGGCCGGGCTATCCGACAGCCGGGTGCGTGGCGCTCAGGCGGGATCACCTGTACCGCATCGCGCGGGTGCTGACGCCCGGCGCGCGGCTGATCGTGCGCCCTGGCGCGTTTCGCTAAGCGCGGCCCTATTGGGGAAAGCGGCGTGTCGCCTCTGCCCGGCCCAGCACCTTGCCCCCCTTGCGCGCGGTCGCGGTCCAGCGATAGCGGTGCACCTCGCCCGGCGGGCAGGGGCCCTTGTAGCGGAACGCCCCGGCGGGCACGGTGCCGTTTCGCGACATACGGACCTTGCCGCCGCCGTGGTTATAGCGCGGCGCGTCCAGGTCCTTCATCCGGAATTCGACCGAATCGGTGCCTGCCGGCAGGCCGCTCACCGCAAATTTCGGGCTGGCAATTGTTCTGGCCTTGCCGGTGTTGCAGGCCGGCGTGGCACCCCATTGGAAACTGAGTGCGAATTCGGCAGCGGCAGTGGTGGCCGACAGCCCCAACATGGTGAGGGCGATGAAAAGAATGCGCATAACGGGTCCTCCCTGACTGAATGGCATTACGGTCATAATGCCGCCAACCTAGACGGCCCGAGCCTAATCGACCAAGGAAATACCGAAAATCAGAGCGTGCGTTCGCCGAAGATCGCGCTGCCCACGCGCACATGAGTGGCGCCAAAGGTGATGGCCTTTTCAAAGTCGCTGCTCATGCCCATCGACAGTTCGGCCAGCCCGTTGCGCGCCGCGATCTTGGCCAGCAGGGCGAAATGCAGGCTCGCCTCTTCCTCGACGGGGGGGATGCACATCAGGCCGCGCACAGGCAGGTCCATCGCCTTGCATTCGGCGACAAAGCTGTCGGCGTCGGCGGGCAGAATACCGGCCTTCTGCGGCTCTTCTCCGGTGTTGACCTGGATAAACAGGTCGGGGCAGTGCCCCTCTTCCTGCGCCAGCCGGGCGATGGTGTTCGCCAGCTTGGGGCGGTCGACGGAATGGACCGTCTGAAACAGCCCGAAGGCGTGGCGCGCCTTGTTGGTTTGCAGTGGGCCGACCAGGTGCACCTCGACATTCTCGAACCGTTCGCGGAATGCGGGCCATTTTCCGGCCGCCTCCTGCACGCGGTTTTCGCCGAACAGGCGATGACCGGCCTTCAACACCGCCTCGACGCGCTCATTTGGTTGCTGTTTCGAGATCGCCACCAGGCGGACGCTGCCGGGTTCACGGCCGGCGTCGGCCTCGGCCTTGCGAATGCGTGCAACAATGTCTTGCAGGCTCATGTCCTGGTCAGTCCTCTGGTGGCTGGGTCTTGGCGTCTGTCTGCCACAAGCCCCGGGTTCTGTCCAATACCCCGGCCTGCGGCGGTGGGGTTTTGGCCCCTTCTTGCAAGGTGGCGCCGGAGAACGGGTAAATTCCTTGCCCCGCTCTGCGAGCTTGGATAGTAGAGGGGAAACAGCTGCGGACCCTGATGATGATAAAACTCCGTCTGAAAACTGCCGTTCTGGCGCTGGCCTGCCTGGGATTGGTCGCGTCCTGCGGGGGATTCAAGGATCGCAAGCTTCGCGAAGATGCCTGGGTCGTCGAGTCCGGTCCGGAAAAGACCTATGGCGGCGTCGATGACGGGTCGAGCATTTTCGACGTCTTCAAGGATGGCGGCGCCAAGGTGAAGGTGAACCGCTATCTGTGGACGGCGACGCTGGAAACGCTGAACTTCCTGCCGGTGCAAAGCGCCGATCCCTTCACCGGCGTGATCACCACCGGCTATGGCCGGCCGCCGGGTGGTGGGCAGGCGTATCGCGCCACGGTGCTTATCAGCGATCCCGCGCTCGATGCTCGCTCTCTCAACGTTTCGCTGCAAACCCAGCGTGGACCGGTCAACGCCGGCACGCAGCGCGCGGTCGAAAACGCGATCCTGACCCGTGCCCGCCAGTTGCGGGTGCAGGCCGGCAAATACTAGGCCCGCGCACTGGCCTCAGCCGCCGCCAGCAAGGCGGTTGACCCAGTCCAGTTGACGCGGCAGGCAGATCGTCTGCAGATCGTAGTTTTCGACCATGTGCCGCCGCGCCGCCGACCCGAGCGCGCGGCGCTGATCGGAATCATCCAACAGCTCGCAGACCCGTCCAACCAGCGCGTCACCGTCGAAGAAATCCACCAGCCGCCCGGTCTCGCCGTCGCGAATCACCTCGCGCACGGGTGCTGTGTCGCTGGCGATGATGGCGGCCTCGCAGCTCATCGCCTCCATCAGGCTCCAGCTCAGGACAAAGGGGTAGGTCAGATAGACGTGTACGCGGCTGACCTGCGTCAGGCGCAGGAAGGCATCGTATGGAATGCGCCCCAGGAAATGCACGCGCGCCCAGTCGGCATCGGGGATTTGCGGGCGGACCTCGTCGATGAAGATCTGTTTCCACGTCTGCCCCTTGGGCGGGGGGGTGCCATAGCTGACCTCGTCACCGCCAAGGATGACCACCTGCGCCGCCGGCCGTTCGCGCAAGAGCCTCGGCAGCGCCCGCATGAAGACGTGATAGCCGCGATAGGGTTCGAGGTTGCGGTTGACGAAGGTGATGACCTCGTCACCTTGATCCAGTGTCGGGGCGCCTGCGTGTTCGAACCGGGCGTCGGGGTCGGGGCGGGCCAGCGCGGTGTCGATGCCGTCATGGGAAACGGTGATCTTGTCGCGGAACTCTGCCGGAAAGGTGTCGGCCTGGTACTGCGTCGGGCTGATCCCGGCATCCGCAAGCGGGAAGTGGATGTGGTTGTTGAGGTTCTTCATCCGGATGCGCAGCGGTTGCGTATCCGGGTCCACGGCGGGGAATTCGGGGTCAAAGCTCATATGCGGGAATTCGGCTAGGTGATAGAGTTCGCAGTAAAGCCCCAGCTTTGCCTCGGGCCAGACATCGCGCAGGAACATCGATTCGCCCCAACCGGGATGGGCGAGGATGATATCGGGGGTGAACCCAAGCTCGGCCAGCTTGCGCGCGGCCAGAAAACAGGCGTGGCCGCGCGTCACCTTGCTGTCGAGATCGACAAGCCAGGGGTGCAATTGCTGGCCGGCGCGCTTGGGCAGGGCATAGGGCAGCATACGCACCCCCTGCCATGTGCCCGGCTTCTTTACCCGCAGCGTCAGCGCGACGCAGCGATGGCCCATCTGGGCCAGCCGGGGGGCGAGGTGTTTGTACTGGCCGGGAAAGTTCTGATGGATAAAAAGAATGTTCATGCCCGCATCGCCCCTGTCGGTTTTCACCGTTTATAGGCAGCCGCGCCCGCCCTGCAAAGCCATGCAAAGGGGCTTTCCGGGCTGGACCCGCGCCGCCGCTGCGCCTATCACCGCACATAACCGAAAACCTGAAGGAAATGCCTGCCAATGTCGCGCTACCAAGCTGCCGATATCGAAGCGAAATGGCAAAAGGCCTGGGACGAGGCGCAAGTCTTTCGCGCCGAACGGTCCGGGGACCGGCCCAAGTATTATGTGCTCGAGATGTTTCCCTATCCGTCGGGGCGCATCCACATGGGCCATGTGCGCAACTACACCATGGGCGACGTGATCGCGCGGCACAAGCTGGCCACTGGCCACAATGTGCTGCACCCGATGGGGTGGGACGCGTTCGGCATGCCGGCCGAAAACGCGGCGATGGCCAGCGGCGGCCACCCCAAGGATTGGACTTACAGCAACATCGCCGACATGCGCGGACAGATGAAGCCGCTGGGCCTGTCGATCGACTGGAGCCGCGAATTCGCCACCTGCGACCCGGAATATTACGGCCAGCAACAGGCGCTGTTCCTCGACTTCCTTGAAAAGGGGCTGGTCTACCGCAAAGAGGCGGTGGTCAACTGGGACCCGGTCGACATGACCGTGCTGGCCAACGAACAGGTGATCGATGGCAAGGGCTGGCGGTCTGGCGCCGAGGTCGAGCGTCGCGAACTGACACAGTGGTTCTTCAAGATCAGCGATTTCTCGGAAGATCTGCTCGACTCGCTGGATACGCTCGACAGTTGGCCGGCCAAGGTCAAGCTGATGCAGGCCAACTGGATCGGCAAGTCGCGCGGCCTGCAGTTTGCCTTCGAGCGCACGGATGGCGGCGAGATCGAAGTTTACACCACCCGGCCCGACACGCTGATGGGGGCGAGCTTTGTCGGCATTTCGCCCGATCACCCGCTGGCCAAGGAACTGGCCGAGAAGAACCCCGACGTAGCGGCCTTTCGCGCGCAATGCGCCAAGGGCGGCACCACTGAAGAGGCTCTGGAAAAGGCCGAAAAGCTGGGCTTTGACACCGGGCTGAAGGTGCGCCACCCGCTTGACCCCAACTGGGAATTGCCGGTCTGGATCGCCAATTTCATCCTGATGGATTACGGCACCGGCGCGATCTTCGGCTGCCCGGCGCACGACCAGCGCGACCTGGATTTCTGCCGCAAGTATGACCTGCCAGTCAAGGTCGTGTACAAACCAGAGAATGCGGAAGTTGTCTCGCTAAACGAGGTCAATGGGATCGCCGCTGCAGTAGATGATATTTGGAAGTCTTCAGCTTATGCTGTCGAGGAAAGAGAAGACGGACCGGATATTGAGCGAGTTTGCGTTGATTACTGTGCCTATGTGGAAAAAATCAGGTTCTCTGATGAAACTGCCAATAGCAGCAGTCCGGCTGCTACCAAGTGGCTTCTTGATCGGAGGTTTGACTATGTCGTGGATGGGTCTGGCCTGTTCAGGAGCATGTCCGCCGAGGAGGCTTTCAATTTAATCTCGGATAATATTGAAGAGCTAGGTGTCGGGCAACGGGTTACGAATTACCGCCTGCGCGACTGGGGGCTTTCGCGTCAGCGTTACTGGGGCTGCCCGATCCCGGTGGTGCATTGCGATGCCTGCGGCGTGGTGCCCGAACGCAAGGAAAACCTGCCCATCCGGTTGCCAGATGACGTCAGCTTTGACCTGCCCGGCAACCCGCTGGACCGGCACCCGACCTGGCGCAACTGCGAATGCCCCAAATGCGGTAAGCCGGCGCAGCGCGAGACCGACACGATGGATACCTTTGTCGATTCGTCGTGGTATTTCGCGCGCTTCACCGCGCCGCGTTCTGATACGCCCACCGTTCTGGCCGAGGCCGAATACTGGATGAACGTCGACCAGTATATCGGCGGCATCGAACACGCGATCCTGCACCTGCTCTATTCGCGCTTTTTCGCCCGGGCGATGCATATCTGCGGCCACCTGCCCGAAAAGTGCCGAGAGCCGTTTGATGCGCTGTTCACCCAGGGCATGGTGACGCACGCCATCTATGTCACCCGCGACGAAAATGACCGCCCGGTCTATCACTTTCCCGAAGATATCGAGGTGCATGAAAGCGGTGCCCGGCTGGGCGCCACGGGCGAAGAGGTCGACGTCATTCCCTCGGCCAAGATGTCGAAGTCGAAAAACAACGTCGTCGATCCCACCACCATCATCGCGCAATACGGGGCCGACACGGCGCGCTGGTTCGTGCTGTCCGACAGCCCGCCTGAACGCGACGTGGAATGGACCGCTGCCGGGGCCGAAGCCGCCTTCAAGCATCTGACAAGGGTTCACCGGCTGGTGTGCGAGATCGCCGACAGCTCTGACGCGGGCACGCCCGAGGCCGACGAGGCACTGTTGCGTGAGATGCACAAGACCGTGCATGAGGTCTCTGGCGGGGTCGAAAGCTTTGGCTTCAACTCGGCGATTGCCAAGCTCTATGCCTTTACCAACACGCTGGCCAAATCGCAGGCAGGCGCGGCGGCGAAACGGCAGGCGGCCACCGCGCTGGTGCAACTGATGGCGCCGATGACGCCGCACTTGTCCGAGGAACTCTGGTTGCGGCTGGGGCACGAGGGGCTGGTTGCCACCGCGCCTTGGCCCGTTGCCGACGAGGCGATGCTGGTCGAGGACACGATCACCCTGCCGGTGCAGGTGAACGGCAAGCGGCGCGGCGAAATCAGCGTTCCGCGCGACATGGACAAGGCAGAGGTTGAAAAAACCGCGCTGGCGAACGATGCTGTGAAAAGGTCGCTGGACGGGGCCCAGCCCAAAAAGGTCATCGTCGTCCCGGGTCGGATCGTAAATGTCGTGGTATAACCGCCGTCTTTTCCTGATTTCCGCCGCGGCGCTGGCTGGCTGCGGCTTTACGCCCGCCTTTGCCCCCGGCGGCGCGGCGACAAGGCTGCAGGGGCGCGTGCTGGTCGATGAACCCGACAGCCGCCCTGGCTATCTGCTGACCCGCCGGTTCGAGGAACGTCTTGGCCGTGCCAACCCGGCGGAATACGGGCTGTCCTATTCCATCGGGCTGACGGACTCTGCGATCGCGGTGTCATCCACCAACGTGATCACCCGCTACAACAAGATCGGTACGGTCACCTGGGCGCTGCGCGACCTGGAAACCGACAAGGTGCTGACCTCGGGCAAGGCGGAAAGCTTTACCAGCTATTCGGCCTCGGGCACGACCGTGGCCAGCCAGGCGGCCGAACGCGATGCCGAGACGCGGCTGATGGCGATCCTGACCGACCAGATCATCACCCGGCTGATCGCGGACGCCGAAAAACTGCCGACATGAAGCTGACGCCGCGCGATGCGCCGGCCTATTTTGCCCGGCCCGATCCAGCGCGCGCGGGGCTGTTGATCTATGGCGCCGATGCGATGCGCGTGGCGCTGCGCCGCCAGCAGGTGATCGCGGCACTGGTCGGCCCCGACGGCGAAAAGGAAATGCGCCTTACCCGGATCGCCGCCGCCGACCTGGCCAAGGACCCTGCCACGCTGGCGGACGCTATGCGCGCGCAAGGCTTCTTTCCCGGGCCCCGGGTGGCCTTTGTCGAGGATGCCAATGACCGCGTGGCCGAGGCCGTGACGGCGGCGCTGGCCGACTGGCGCGAGGGGGACGCGCAGATCGTGGTGACCGCCGGTGCGCTGAAACCCGCATCGAAGCTGCGCAAGCTGTTCGAGGGGCACAAGAACGCCTATGCCGCCGCGATCTATGACGATCCGCCCTCCAAGGCCGAGATCGAGACAGCCCTGCGCCAGGCCGGCCTGCAGAACGCCGACGGCGATGCGATGCGCGACCTGATGGCGCTGGCGCGAGCGCTTGATCCCGGCGATTTCCGCCAGACGGTGGAAAAGATCGGCCTTTACAAGATGGGCGATTCCACGCAGCTGACGCCTGCGGATATTGCTGCCTGCGCGCCGGTTTCGGTCGAGGCTGACCTTGATGACATCCTCCGGATCGTGGCCGAGGCCCGCGCGTCCGAAATCGGCCCGGTGATGAGCCGCCTGCGCGCGCAAGGCGTTCAGCCGGTTGGCCTGTGCATTGCCGCCACCCGCCATTTCCGCGCGCTTTACACCGTCGCGTCTGACCCGCGCGGACCCTCACAAGGCATCGCCCGGCTGCGCCCGCCGGTGTTCGGCCCGCGGCGCGACAGCATGCAGCGCCAGGCCCAGGCCTGGGGCGCGGCCCGGCTGGAGGCCGCCGTGACCCTGCTGACCGACACCGACCTTGCGCTGCGATCCGCCGGGCGCACCGCCCCGGCGATGGCGCTGGTTGAACGCGCGCTGATCCGGCTGGCGATGATGCGAGGGGCATAAGCGGCCCGGTCGGCCTGATTGATACACGCGCCGGGCGGGGATTGGTCGAGCACACCACCGTTGGACGGCGTCGCAGCCGTCACAAAAGGTCGAGCGCGCGTTCCGGCGGGCGGGCGATCACTGCGCGGCCAGAGGCGAAAACCACCGGGCGTTCGATCAGCCGGGGATGTGTGGCCATCGCCTCGATCAGCTTGTCATCCGGGTCTGTCTTGCTCAGCCCCAGCTCGGAAAACAGGGCCTCGCCCGTGCGCATCATCTCGATTGCGGGCAGGTCCAGCAGCGCCTGTGCCTCGCGCAGCTCTTCCGCACTTGGCGGCTCGTCCAGGTAGCGGCGGATCGTTACCTCCTCGCCGCGCTCCTGCACCAGCGCCAGTGTCTGGCGCGATTTCGAACATCTCGGGTTGTGCCAGATCACCGTCACAGCCAGTCCTCCGTACTTGTTCCCACCGCCTCGGCCACCGAGGTAAATCCGTCGCGTTCCAGCAGGGCGTCAAGGCCCCGCGTGATTTTCCCGATCAGGGAAAACCCCTCATAGATTATGGCCGAATAGACCTGCACCGCGCTGGCGCCGGCGCGGATCTTGGCATAGGCGTCCTCGGCCGAGGCGATGCCGCCGACACCGATCAGCGGTATCTGTCCGCCGGTGGCCCGCGCCAGCCGCGCCAGAACCCGCGTCGACGACTCGAACAGCGGTTTGCCCGACAGGCCGCCGGCCTCTTGTCGTGCGGGGTTCTGCAGCCCGTCGCGTGACAGCGTGGTGTTGGTGGCAATGATGGCGTCCGCACCCGACTGCATCGCCACCTGCGCGATCTGCTCGATCTCGTCACCGGTCAGGTCGGGGGCGATTTTCAGAAAGACCGGCACTGGCCGCGCCAGCGCGTTGCGCACCGCGATCACGCCTTTCAGCAGTCCCGCCAGCGCCTCGGCCCCCTGCAGCTCTCGCAGGCGTTCGGTGTTGGGGCTGGAGACGTTGACAGTGGCGAAATCGACATGCGCGCCACAATGGGCCAGCACGCGGGCAAAATCGCCGGCGCGGTCGTCGCTGTCCTTGTTGGCGCCCAGATTGATGCCGATCACCGCATCATCCGGCCGGCGGGCAAGGCGCGCGGTCACGGCCTCCATCCCGTCATTGTTGAAGCCGAAGCGATTGATCACCGCCCGGTCCTCGGGCAGCCGGAAAAGCCGTGGGCGCGGGTTGCCGGGCTGGGGGCGCGGCGTGACGGCGCCCACCTCGACAAAGCCGAAGCCGGCGCGCGATAGTGGCCCCAGCGCCACCGCGTTCTTGTCGAATCCCGCCGCCAGCCCGACCGGGTTGGGCAGGTCGAGCCCGGCAAGCCGCGTGCGCAGGCGTGGTGTTGAATAGGACCCCGGTCGCGGTGCCATGCCGGTGCGGATGGCCAACATCCCCAGCTTGTGCGCGGTTTCCGGGTCGCAGTGGTGCAGCAGTCGCAGGCCGATCGTTTCAAGCGCGCTCATGCGGGGGCCTTTCCGGGGCCGACGATATCCTCGGGAAAGACGTGCCGCCCGTTGACCAGCGGCAGCGGGTCGGTGCGCACAATGTCCGAAAGCCGCAATTCGCGGTAGAGATGCGGAAACAGCGCGCCGCCGCGTGATGGCTCCCACCTCAGGGCGTCGCCCAGCGTCTCGGCCTCGACGCAAAGCAGGGTCAGATCCTCTTCGCCCGCGAAATGCCTGGCCGCTGTTTCGGGTGCCTGTTGGGGCGTCGAGAAATGCACGAACCCGTCAGCCACATCGACTGGCGCGCCATTGGTGGCGCCGTCGCGGCGCAGTGCCGCCCATTCGTCGGCGCGCAGTATCTTGAGGATCAGCATGACCCCCTGATGCCCCGCCGCCCGGTGCCGGTCAAGCGCATTGCGGTTGTCTTTGCATCCTGCATCGACCACAGCCTATGTTGCGCCGCAACACACCCATTCGGAGACGACGATGGACACAGTGCGCGACCAGTACGAGGCCTTTCCCTATCCCGAGCGCGACCCCGAGGATGAGCGCAAGAGGCTGGTGACGGGTTCGCCCTCGTTGCCGCAGGAGATCGACCATTTTGTCTTCGGCGGCCGGCGTGACTGGTCGAAACCCTTGCGCATCCTGGTGGCAGGGGGCGGTACCGGCGACGGGCTGATCCAGTTGACGGCGCTGCTGTCGCGTTGGAAGAAACCTTATGAGGCGGTCTATATCGACCTGTCGGAGGCATCGCGCGCGGTGGCCGAGGAACGGGCCAGGGTGCGCGGGCTAACAGACATCCGCTTTGTCACCGGCAGCTTGCTGGATGCCGCCGATCATGGCGAATTCGACTATATCGACTGCTGCGGCGTGCTGCACCACCTGCCCGAGCCCGAGGCAGGCTTTGCCGCGCTGCGCGGCGCGCTGGCCCATGATGGCGGCATGGGGTTCATGGTCTATGCGCCCTATGGCCGGTCCGGCGTCTATCCGTTGCAAGAGGCGTTTGGCACGCTTTTCGGCCACCTGCCGCCCAGGGACCGCCTGCGCGCGGCGCGGCAGGTGTTCGACCGGCTGCCCGAGGGGCATCCGTTCAAGAGCAATCCCAACCTCAACGATCACAAGAACGGCGATGCTGGGTTTTATGATCTGCTCTTGCACAGCCAGGACCGCGCCTATGACGTGGCTGCCCTGAACGACACATTAGAGCGCACGGGGTGGAGCCTGAGCGGCTTTACCGTGCCGGCGCTTTACGATCCGGCGCGTTTCGCCGAGGTGCCCGAGGGGCTGGGCGAGGTTGAAAGGATGGCGCTGGCCGAACGCCTGCTGGGCACGATCCGCACCCATACTGGTTACGCGGTGCCGAAAGAAACGGTGACCGGCCCGGCCAGCGGGCGAAACCGCGGGTTGGTGCCCCATCTCAAGGGCGTGCAGCCCGGGCCGCTGGCGCAGGCGGTGGCGCGGGGGCAGGCGGTGAACCTGGGCTCGAACGGGATCACCGAGGCGCTGCGCCTGCCGCGCGAGGCAGCGCCGCTGATTGCCGCCACCGACGGGCGGCGCACGCTGGACGAGATCGCCGCGCGCGCCGGCGCCGACCCGATCGCCTTTGGCGCCGCCTGGGGCACGGTCGAGGCGCGGCTGGCCCCCTGGGGGATGCTGCTTTATTCGTCGGTATTGCGCTGAGGGCGGCTCACAGGCATGTGCAAGGCGGGTGGATGGACGGGGCGTGGCGGCGCGGCTAGGGTCGGCGCCATCGCTGGGAGACCGGAGGGGCGATGGCCGCAGGTGGTGCGATAAGAGGCTGGATCGACGCGGTCGTCTGGGACCTGGGGCGACAGTTGCGTTGGTCGTTCCTGCCGCCGCTCATGGTCTATTTCGCCTATGGCTTTACCGGGCTGACGGCGATTGTCGGCACGTTCTTCGTCAAGGATTATCTCGGCCTCTCTGCCGCCTACCTGGCCGGGCTGGCCTTTTGGGCGGGGCTGCCCTGGGCGCTAAAGATGCCGCTGGGGCATTTGGTCGATCTGATCTGGCGCTGGAAATGGCTGCTGGTCTGGCTGGGTGCGGCGCTGTTGGCGGTCAGCGTGTTCATCATGTACCTGGTGATCCGGCAACCCGACCTCATGCGGGGGATGATGCCGCTGGAGGCATGGTTCGTCACCAGTTACCTGCTGGCGCCCTGCGGGGTGGCGTTGCAGGATGCGGTTGCCGACGCCATGTCTGTCGAGGCGGTGCCGAGGGCCGATGCCGACGGCAACCCCATCCCCGAGGATGAAGAGCGCGCGATGCACGTCACCATGCAGACGCTGGGGCGTTTCGCGCTGATCAGCGGCACGGTGGTGGTGGCGGCGGTCAACATCTACATGTTCAGCGGGATCGAGGCGCTGGACGATGCCGCCAAGTCCGACATCTATGCCAGGATATATCTTTCCGCGCTGGGCATTCCACTGTTGTCGGTGTCGGGGGTGGTGCTGGCCGGCGTGCAGAGACACCTGACACGCCGGCGGATGATCCGCGCCGGGCTGTCCCCCGAAAAGGCCGACGCCCTGCTTGACCGCCCGACCGAGGCGGCCGAGGCCAACCCGTGGTATTTCATCGGCGGCGCGGGCTTCGCGGCGCTGACGCTGGCCATCGGTCTGGGGGATGTGCCCTATGGGCAGGAGATCGTCTTTGCTGGCTCGATGGCCATCGTGATCCTGCTGATGCGCCAGCTTGTCGCCGTGCTGGAGCCGTCGCAGGCCCGCACGCTGATCGGCACCTCGATCATCATCTTCGCCTTTCGCGCCACGCCCCTGCCCGGCAACGGGCAGACATGGTTCGAGATCGATGTGCTAGGGTTCGACCAGCAGTTCCTGTCGGTGCTTTCGCTCATCACCTCGGGGCTGACGCTGGTGGGGATGGTGGTGCTGCGCCCGCTGATGGCGCATCGCTCGATCGTCTATATCGTGGTTCTGCTGACCATCGCCGCCGGGCTGCTGAGCCTGCCCAATATCGGGCTTTACTACGGTATCCAGAACATCACCGCGCCGCTGACGGGCGGCATTGTCGATGCCCGGTTCATCGCCGTGCTCGACACCGCCATCGAATCGCCACTGGGACAGGTGGCGATGATCCCGATGCTGGCCTGGATCGCGCGCAATGCGCCTGTCGAACTGAAGGCCACGTTCTTTGCCGTGATGGCGTCATTCACCAACCTGGCACTGTCGGCATCCAGCCTGGGGACCAAGTACCTCAACCAGATCTACACCGTCACGCGCGAGGTGACGGACCCCGTGACCGGAGAGGTCATCGTCGCGCAGGACTATTCCCAGCTTGGCTGGCTGCTCCTGATCGTTGCGGGCATTTCCGTCGGGCTGCCGCTGTTGGCGGTGGTTTTGGTCCAGCGCACGAGGCTGCGCAGCACTGATTAAGGCTTGCGGGCGCGGGCGCACTGCCAATACTGCGAGGCATGATGGGTGGTATCTTACGACATGCGGCATGGCTGGTGCTGATGCTGATGCTGACGCTGGCACTGCCGGCGTCGGCGGCACGCCTGACCGTGTTCGCCGCCGCCAGCCTCAAGACCGCGCTGGATGAGGCCGTCCCCGCCTATGCCGCGCAAGGCGGGGAAAAGGTGACGCTGTCCTATGCCGGCAGTTCCGTGCTGGCCCGACAGATCGCGCAGGGGGCGCCGGCGGATGTGTTCATCTCGGCCAATCCGCGGTGGATGGACTGGCTGGAGGGCGAAGGCCGGATCGAGACCGGAACGCGCGCCAACATCCTGGGCAACCGCCTGGTGCTGATCGGCCCGGCGGACGCGGCGTCACTGACGATCACGCCGGGGATGGACCTGGCCGACCGTCTGGGTGACGGGTGGTTGGCGATGGCGCTGGTTGATGCGGTGCCCGCCGGCATTTATGGCAAGGCGGCGTTGCAAAGCCTGGGCGAATGGCAGGCGGTGGCGGACAAGGTGGCGCAGGCCGACAACGTGCGCGCCGCGCTGATGCTGGTGGCGTTGGGCGAGGCGGCGATGGGCGTGGTCTATGCCACCGATGCGGCGGCAGAGGATGGCGTTGCGGTGCTGGGCATGTTCCCGACCGACAGCCACCCGCCGATCATCTATCCGGCGGCGGCGATCCGGGGGCGGGCCGGCCCGGACGCGCGCGCCTTTCTCAGCTATCTGCACGGGGCCGAGGCGGCGACGATTTTCCAGCGCCACGGCTTTGCCGTGCTGCCGCAATAGGGCAGGGCGGGGCGATGGGCTGGCTGGGCGCAGAGGAATGGCAGGCGGTGGCGCTGTCGCTGCGCGTCTCGCTGTGGGCCACGCTGGTGGCGCTGCCGCTGGGTCTGTTCACCGCTCACGCGCTGGCGCGGTGGCAGTTTCCGGGCAAGCAACTGGTCAACGGGCTGGTACACCTGCCGCTGATCCTGCCGCCGGTGGTCACGGGCTACCTGCTGCTGCTGACCTTTGGCACCAGCGGGGCGCTGGGCGGGGCGCTGGAAAACATCGGCATCGTCTTTGCCTTTCGCTGGACGGGTGCGGCGCTGGCGGCGGGGGTTATGGCCTTTCCGCTGATGGTGCGCGCGATGCGCCTGTCGATCGAGGCAGTCGACCCCAAACTGGAAGAGGCCGCCGCCACGCTGGGTGCCTCGCGCCCCTGGGTGTTTGTGACCGTCACACTGCCGCTCATCCTGCCCGGAATTCTGGCCGGGGCGATCCTGGCCTTTGCCAAGGCGATGGGCGAATTCGGCGCCACCATCACCTTTGTCTCCAACATTCCTGGCGAAACCCAGACCCTGCCATCGGCGGTATACGCCTTTTTGCAGGTGCCGGGGGGCGAGGGGCCGGCGTTGCGGCTGGTGGTCGTGTCGGTGGTGATCGCCATGGGTGCGCTGCTGGCGTCCGAGGCGGTGGCGCGGCGCGCTGCGGCAAGGGTGGGCGGCGCATGACCCTGTCGGTCGAAATCGGTCACGCTGTCGGTGCACTGCGGCTTGACGTCGCGTTCGAGGCCCCGCCGGGCGTGACGGTGCTGTTTGGCAGCTCGGGGTCGGGAAAGACATCCGTCGTCAACGCTGTTGCCGGGCTGTTGCGGCCCGACCGAGGGCGGGTCAGCGTGAACGGCTGGGAACTTTTTGACACCGAGGCGCGGCGCTGGCTGCCGCCGCACCGCCGGCGGCTGGGCTATATCTTTCAGGAAGGGCGGCTTTTCCCCCACCTGACGGTGCGGCAGAACCTTGTCTATGGGCGCTGGTTCGCCCCGACGCGCGAACGCCGCGAGAGCCTGGAAAAGGTGGTCGAGGTGATGGGCATCGGCCAACTGCTGCCGCGCCGACCCGGCGCGCTGTCCGGGGGCGAGAAACAGCGTGTGGCCATCGGCCGGGCGCTGTTGGCGGGGCCGCGTCTGTTGCTGGCGGATGAGCCGCTGGCGGCGCTCGACGAGGCCCGCAAGGCTGAAATCCTGCCGTTCTTCGAGCGGCTGCGCGATGCCTTTGAGGTGCCGATCCTGTATGTTACCCACTCTGCGGCAGAGGTGGCGCGACTGGCGACCACCGTCGTCGTGCTGGAAGGCGGGCGTGTCGTCCGCCAGGGCGCGGCGGACGAGGTGCTGTCCGACCCCGCGGTGATGCCCACCGGCGTGCGCGCCGCCGGTGCCCTGCTGGTGGCGCGGGTGGTGCGCCACCATGCTGACGGGCTGACGGAGCTCGACGCCGGTGGTGTGCCGATGTTCCTGCCGCATATCGACCGCGAGGCGGGACACGAAGTGCGCCTGCGCATCGCCGCCCATGAAGTGATTCTGTCGCGCGAGGCGCCGCAGGGGCTGTCGGCGCTCAACATCCTGCCGGGTCGGGTGGCGGCCATGCGTGAGGGCGCCGGGCCGGGGATGCTGATCTCGCTCGACACCGCCGCCGGCACGCTGCTGGCGCGGGTCACCAGGCGGTCGGCCGAGGCGCTGGCGTTGGTGCCCGGCGCGCGCTGCCACGCGGTGATCAAGACCGTGGCCATCGCGCCGCTGGATGTGGGCGGGGTCTGAACGCGCCGGGCGGGCAAGACCACCACGGGGGGCGGCAAACTGATTTCTTGACGTGCGCCCGACCTTTGACCGACACTGACTGGACCTAACCCGCCGCAACGGGGCCGGGCCCGGCCCAGACCCCGGCCGGCGGGCGGGGCAGAACGACAGGCATGACGGGCCGCGGCGGCCACTCGCCGTCCCCTGCGCCGACCGGGCAGTGCAGACAACTGCGGGTTTGGCAATAAGGGAGGTACATCATGCGGGTCTTTACGGTCTTTGGGCCATCGCAATCGGGCAAAACAACACTCATCGATGGCCTTGCCGGGCTTGAGGAGCAGCGCCCGCAAACCCTGGGCATACCCGGCGTGGCAAAGGTCACGCAGTTCGGCTTCATGGGGGACGACTGGACAGCGGTCGACATCGCCGGCGGGGCGGAAAACCTGTCCACCGCCGGGCCGGTGCTGGCAGGGTCGGATGCGGCGGTGCTTTGCGTCGGGGCGGATCCGCAAGCCGCCGTGCTGGCGGCCCCCTATTTCCGGCTGATCGAAGAGGCAGGGGTTCCCTGCTTTCTTTTTGTCAACCGGATCGACGCTGCCGAGGGCCGCATCAGCGAAGTGATCTCGTCACTGCAGGCCTATTGCCGCCACGGCATCGTGCTGCGGCAGGTGCCGATCCGCAAGGACGGGCAGGTCGTCGGTGCCGTCGACCTGATCTCGGAACGGGCATGGCAGTACCGCGAGGGCGAGCCGTCGCTGCTGGTGGAAATCCCCGAGGCGGTGCAGGGCCGCGAACAGGAGGCCCGCACGGAACTGCTGGAGGCGCTGGCGGATTACGACGATGCGCTGCTGGAACAGCTGATCGAGGACCAGCAGCCGCTGACCGACGACATCTACCATACCGCGACGACCGTGTTGCAGCATCACGACCTTGTGCCGGCACTGCTGGGGTCGGCGGAACACCGCAACGGCATGCTGCGGCTGATGAAATCGCTGCGCCACGAGGTGCCGCGCGTCGAGGCGGCGACCGAACGGTTGGGGCAAGACGACGCGCCGGTTGCGGCGGGGCTGTTGGCCGATCATGTCAAGCACCTCGGAAAAACCGTGCTGATCCGCGCGATGGGGGCCGGTGTCGCCAACGGCCAGATGCTGGCGGGAAAGACGGTTGGCAGCATCACCGGGCTGGATGCCAAGGCACCGCAGCCCGAGTTGCAGCCCGGCCAGGTGGGGCTGACGATGAAATCCGATCACCTGTCGGTGGCGCAGGTCTTTACCGCCGAGGGGGCGGCGCCGCTGCCCGGCTGGGCGCAGGCCCACGTGCCGGGCTATCGCCGGTTGATCGAGCCCGCGCATGAACGCGACGACGCGCGCCTGTCGGCGGCGCTGGAACGGCTGTCCGAGATAGATTGCGGTATTTCCATCGAACAGGACCCGCAGTCGGGCCACGCGTTGCTGGCCGCGCAGGGGCCGCAGCATTTTCGCCGCTGCCTGGCCAAGCTGTCAGATGGTTTCGGCATCGAGGTGGCAGAACTGCCCGTGCCGCCCGCCTATCGTGAAACGCTGCGCAAGCCGGTCACGATCCACCATCGCCACCGCAAGCAGTCCGGCGGCGCCGGGCAGTTCGCCGACGTGGTGATCGAGGTGAAACCGATGCCGCGCGGCGGCGGCGGGGTGTTCGCCGAGACGATCAAGGGCGGCGTGGTGCCGCGCAACTTTATCCCCGCAGTCGAACACGGCGTGCAAGAGGCGCTGACCGAGGGGCCGCATGGCTATGCGGTGGTCGATGTCGCGGTGACGCTGACGGATGGCAAGTATCACAGCGTCGACAGCTCGGATTTCGCCTTTCGCACCGCCGGCAAGAACGCGATGAAAGAGGCGATGGCGGAAAGCGGCACCATCGTGCTGGAGCCGATCGCACAGGTGCTGATCCATGTGCCGTCGGTCCATGCCGGGGGGCTGGTGCCGACGATCTCGGGCATGAAGGGGCAGGTGCTGGGGTTCGAGGGGCACCCCGAGGCCGCCGGATGGGACGTGTTCCGCGCCATGCTGCCGATGACGGCGCTTGACGACCTGACCAACGCGCTGGCCAGCGCGGCGCGCGGCACCGGCTGGTTTACCGCCGAGTTCGATCATTACACCGAGCTGCGGTCAGAGGAATTGGCGCGCGCCTGAACGCTTCGGTCGACAAGGCCGCGGGTCGCAGCCCGGGCGCGTGGTGGCAAGCAGCCATCCGGATCGCACAACCCTCCTCTCCCGCCCCGGGTTTGACCCGGAGCCTCATGACCTTGACCAGAGGTTGGGTAAAGGTCCGATCTATCCGGTATGATCGCCGCGCAGCACGGCCAGTGCCTCGGCCAGGTCGAGCGCGCCGTCATAGAGCGCGCGACCCGAGATCGCCCCGTCTAGCGGCGCGCCGCAATCGCGCAGCGCGATCAGGTCGTCGATCCGCGACACCCCGCCCGAGGCGATGACCGGGATCGAAACCGCCCGCGCCAGTGCTGCCGTGGCCGCCACGTTGGGCCCCTGCATGGCGCCGTCGCGGTCGATGTCGGTATAGATGATCGCGGCGACGCCGGCGTCTTCGAACGAGCGCGCCAGGTCGGTTGCCTCGACCTCGGTTTCCTCGGCCCAGCCGCGGGTCGCCACGCGCCTGCCGCGCGCGTCGATGCCGACCGCCACCTGCCCGGGGAATGCCCGCGCCGCCTGGCGCACAAGGTCAGGGTTTTCCACCGCCACCGTGCCCAGAATCACCCGTCTCAGCCCCTTGTCCAGCCAGCGTTCGATCGTCGCCATGTCGCGGATGCCGCCGCCCAGTTGGGCCGGGACCGATGTTGCGGCGAGGATCGCCTCGACCGCGCCGGCGTTCACCGGCTCGCCCGCGAATGCGCCGTTGAGATCGACAAGGTGCAGCCATTCGCACCCGGCGGCGACGAATTCGGAGGCCTGCGCGGCGGGGTCGTCGTTGAACACGGTGGCCTTGTCCATCTCGCCGCGCAAAAGGCGTACGGCCTGGCCGTCCTTGAGGTCGATGGCGGGGTAAAGGATCATCGCAGGTCTCCGCAAAATGGCTGGCCGGGCTTTTGCACGTTGCGTCACGGAATGCAACGCGACCCCACGTCAGCCTTGATCGTGCCGGGGCGAGGGGAACAGACTGTCCACACGTCAAGGAGGAGGAGAACGAGAATGAAGATCATGGCACTGGCCGCCCTTGCGGCATTCATCGGCGCCGGGGCCGCGCTGGCCGACCCGGCCGAGGGGGCCTGGCGCACCCAGCCCGGCGATACCGGCGGTTATCTGCACGTCGATATCTACGGTTGCGGCGATGCGCTGTGCGGGGTGATCCGCAAGGCCATCAGCAAAGACGGCACCGAGCGCACTGATTACGAACACCTCAACCGGCGCATGCTGTGGGACATGCAGCCCCAGGGCGGCGGCGCCTATGGCGGCGGCAAGATCTGGACCCCCGACCGGGACAAGACCTATAACTCGAAAATGCAGCTCAGCGGCAACAGCCTGACGGTGAAGGGGTGTGTGCTGGGCATCTGCCGGGGGCAGACCTGGTCCCGGTTGCGCTAGCGCCTACCTGGCGATGCTGATCTGGTTGCGTCCGGCGCGCTTGGCGGCATAGAGCGCCTCGTCGGCAGCGGCGATGGCGGCATCCATCGCCGCCGGGCTTTCCACCTTCGCCACCCCGAAACTGGCGGTCACGGGCAGGCGTTCGCCCTCGATCAGAACCGGTTTTTCGCGCAGGCGGGCGCACAGCCGTTCGGCCACGCACGCGCCTTCGGCCAGAGTGGTGCCGGGAAGCAGGATCAGGAATTCCTCGCCGCCGAACCGGGCGACGACGTCCTCGCGCCGGCAATTGCGGATCAGCGTCGTCGCCACCTGCCGCAGCGCGGTGTCGCCGGCCAGATGCCCGAACCGGTCATTGAAGATCTTGAAATGGTCGATGTCGGCGACGATCAGCGTCATCGGGACGTTGCCGAATTCGATTGCGCGTTCATAGAACCGCGCCCGTGTCACCGCCCCCGTCAGCGGATCGTGCAGCACCGCCTGCCGCAGATCCAGGGTCAGGCGGTGAATGTCGCGCAGCCGCAGCCCGACGGAAAACGATGCCGGTGCCGCCAGTGCCAGTGTCATGACCGAGACGGGTAACCGCATCTGCGCGATCAGGTCGGTCGGGATCAGCACGCTTTGCAGCGCCAGGTTCGCCAGCACCGCCGCCGCCGTGACCGTGACCGAGAACGTGCGCACATCGCGCAAGTCCCGCAACTGCAGTTCCATGATGCGTTCCCACTTCTTACCCGTCCACGAGTCTGCGGCCCATTCGTTAACGGAATGGCAAGACCGCCACCGCGCATGCGCCCAAAATGCACCGAATTTTGTGCAACATTTGCGCAACTGGCCGGCTGACCGCCCTCTCGCGGTCGAAAATGCTCACCTTGCCGTGAAAGCCCGGCGGCGGGGCTGGCATATCGCGGTGGCGGACCCTAGCCTTTGACAAAACCTGCGGATAAGCCCCGAAAAGGAAACCCCATGCCCACCGAACGCTTTACCTTTGCCGGTCATGACGGCCACGATCTGGCGGCGCGGCTGGACCTGCCGCGCGGGCCGGTGCTGGCGACCGCGCTGTTCGCCCATTGCTTTACCTGTTCCAAGGACATCCCGGCCGCCCGCCGCATTGCTGCCCGCCTCGCCGGGGCAGGTATCGCGGTGCTGCGGTTCGATTTCACCGGGCTGGGCCATTCGGGCGGCGAGTTCGAAAACACCTCGTTCACCGGCAACGCCGGGGACCTGGTCAAGGCGGCCGAGGCGCTGGAGGCGCGCGGCATGGCGCCGGGCCTGCTGATCGGGCACAGCCTGGGCGGTGCCGCCGTGCTGGCCGCGGCGCAGCACATCCCCAGCGCGCGCGCCGTTGTGACCATCGGCGCGCCCTTCGATCCTGCCCATGTGACCCACAATTTCGCTGACGCGCTGGGCCGGATCGAGGCCGAAGGTGCGGCGGATGTCGATCTTGGGGGGCGGGCGGTACGCATCGGCAAGGATTTCGTCGACAGCCTGCGGGCAGAGCCGATGGCCGACGCCATCGCCCATCTGCGGCGCGCGCTGCTGATCCTGCACGCCCCGCGCGACGCCATCGTCGGGATTGACAACGCCACCCAGATCTTTCGCGCCGCGAAGCACCCGAAAAGTTTTGTCACCCTCGACGATGCCGATCACCTGATCACCGATCCGGCTGACGCCGAATACGCCGCCGGGGTGATCGCCGCCTGGGCGGTGCGGTATCTCGACCTCAGGCAGCCCGCCCCGCCCCCGGGCGCGCCCGAGGGCATCGTGCGCGTGACCGAGGCCGACCCGGATGGGTTTATGCAGGACGTCAATGCCGGCCCCGATCACCACCTGCTGGCGGACGAGCCCAAGGCCTATGGCGGCACCGGGCGGGGGCTGTCGCCCTATGGTTTTCTGGCCGCCGGGCTGGGGGCCTGCACCTCGATGACGATCCGCATGTATGCCCGGCGCAAGGGCTGGCCGCTGGCCGGCGTCAGCGTCGATGTCAGCCACGACAAGGTGCACGCCCAGGATGCCGCCGGTGGGCAGGGCGCCAAGGCCGACCGATTTATCCGGGTGATCCGGCTGAAGGGCGATCTGAGCGTCGAACAGCGTGACCGCCTGATGGAGATCGCCGACCGCTGCCCGGTGCATCGGACGCTGGAACGCAGTTCCGAGGTGGTGACGAAAGCGGGCTGATCCCGCCTCACAGGGTGCTTGTGCGTGGCGGTGAAATCCGGTTGAACGTGCCCCGGAGCACAAGGACACGGATCATGAGTACACGCATCGTCATCTGCCGCGCTGCCCCGCAAGGGTGGGCAACGGCATCCCGCAGGCGCAGGCCTTCAGGCACGGACCCGGTCTAGGCGATGACCGACACGCGCGACCATGGCGGCGGGGTGGACGATGCGGCGGCGCGTTTCGGCGGCGACCGTGCGGACTGGATCGACCTTTCCACCGGGATCAACCCGGTGCCCTATCCGCTGCCGCCGCTTGATGCGCAGGCATGGACCGCGCTGCCCGACCGTGCCGCCGCCGATGCGCTGATTGCCGCCGCGCGCCGCTTTTGGCGGGTGCCCGATGCCGCGGCGATCCTGGCGGCGCCGGGTGCATCCAGCCTGATCGCGCGTCTTCCGGCGCTGGCGCCGCTTGGGCGGGTGCATATTCCCGCCCCGACCTATAACGAACACGCCGCCGCATTTGCCGCGCATGGCTGGACGCAGTCCGCGAAAGACCCCGACGTGCGGGTGCTGGTGCATCCCAACAATCCCACCGGCCACTGGTACGGGCCGGCCGACCTGGATGCGCCGCTGACCGTCGTCGATGAAAGCTTTGCCGATGTGGCGCCCGAACGGTCGCTCGCGTCCCACGCCGCGCGCGACGGCGTGATCGTGCTGAAGAGCTTTGGCAAGTTCTGGGGGCTGGCCGGGTTGCGGCTGGGATTTGCCATCGGCACGTCCGGCGCGATCGACCGGTTGGCTGGGCTGCTGGGGCCATGGCCGGTGTCCGGCCCGGCGCTGGCGGTGGGCCGGCGGGCGCTGGACGATCCCGCGTGGGCGGACGAGACCCGCGTCAGGCTGGCCGCGGATGCCGCGCGGCTGGATGCGCTGATGACGCGCGCGGGCGCGGGCGTGGTGGGGGGCACGACGCTTTTTCGGCTATACGAAGTGGGTGACGCGACGGCCTGGCAGGCGCGACTGGCCCGCCATCGGATATGGAGCCGGATCTTCCCCTATTCGACCGGCTGGTTGCGCCTTGGGCTGCCGCCGCAGGACGGCTGGGTGCGGCTGGAGCGCGCGCTGTGAGCGCCGCCGCGATCCTGGCATTGGCGCTGGTGCTTGACGCCGTGCTGGGCGAGCCGGACTGGCTGTGGCGCAGGATGCCGCATCCGGCCGTGCTGATGGGCCGGGCCGTGGCCTGGGGAGAGGCGCGACTGAATAGTGGCGACATGCGGCGTGCGCGCGGTGTGGTGATGGTGACCGGGCTTGGAATCGGGGCGCTGATCCTGGGTGCAGTCCTGCAGGAACTGGGCTGGGCGGTAGAGGTCGTGGTCCTGGCGGTACTGCTGGCGCACCGGTCGCTGGTCGATCATGTGGGCGCGGTGGCCGACTCGCTGCGGTTTTCGCTGGGCGATGCGCGCCTGATGGTGGCCCGGATCGTCAGCCGCGAAACGGGCGCAATGGATGGCCCTGCCGTATCGCGCGCGGCGTTGGAGTCCGCGGCGGAAAATTTCAGCGATGGCGTTGTCGCGCCGGCATTCTGGTTTCTTGTCGGCGGGCTGCCGGGAGTGGTGTTCTACAAGCTGGTCAACACCGCCGACAGCATGGTCGGCTACCGCACCCCACGGTATGAGGCATTCGGCTGGGCCGCTGCGCGCCTGGACGACCTGCTGAACTGGGTGCCCGCGCGGCTGAGCGCGCTGATGATCGCGGGGCTTGGCGGGCGGCTGGGCGACTGGCCAGCCATCACGGCGGATGCGCGGCGGCACCGGTCGCCCAATGCCGGCTGGCCCGAGGCCGCGGCGGCGCGGGTGCTGGGCGTGGCTCTGGCCGGCCCGCGCGCCTATGACGGAGAGATGCGCGCCTTTCCCTTCGTCAATCCCGCCGGGCGCGGGGAGATCGGCGCCGATGAGATCGACGCCGGTGTCACGCTGCTGTGGCGGGTGTGGATGGCGGCGCTGGCGGTGCTGGCCGTCGCGGCGCTGCTGGCGGGCTAGGCTCGGGGCCTCCGTGTCGGGATATGGGGGCGCTGCCCCCGCCCCGGGACATGCCCGGGGCTCCCCCGGGGTATTTCACACCAAGAAGAAGCATGGCGTTCCGGGCTTCTTTTTGGTCCCAAATACCCCTGCCGGAGGCATTTATCCCTTGTCTTGCAGGGGTCAGGGCGCCCAGGCCAGGAAATTGGCGATGATCCGCAGGCCGGTCTGCTGGCTTTTCTCGGGGTGGAACTGGGTGCCGACGATGTTGTCGCGCCCGACCACCGCCGTGATCCGACCACCGTAGTCGGTATGTGCCACCAGGTGCGCGGGGTCGGTGACGCGGAACTGGTAGGAATGGACGAAATAGGCGTGATGCCCGGTCTCGACCCCGGCCAAAACCGGGTGCGATTGGTCGATCACCAAGTCGTTCCAGCCCATATGCGGCACCTTGAGCGTGGCATCCGCCGGTGTGATCCGCTCGACGGTGCCGCCGATCCAGCCGAAACCGGGCGTCGGTTCGTATTCCAGCCCCTCGGTGGCCAACATCTGCATGCCAATGCAGATGCCCATGAAGGGCCGCCCGCCGGTGATCACCGCCTCTTCGATCGCCTCGAACAGGCCGCTATGATCGAAAAGCTGCTTGCGGCAAGCCGGAAAGGCGCCGTCGCCCGGCAGCACCACGCGATCGGCCCGGCGCACCGCGTCAGGGTCGGAGGTGACGGTCACGCTGCCCCTGCCGGTCTCTTGCGCCATACGCTGAAACGCCTTTTCGGCGGAATGCAGGTTGCCGCTTTCGTAGTCGATGATGACAGTGGTCATGGCCTTCAGAGCGCGCCCTTGGTCGATGGGATGGCATCGGCCTTGCGCGGGTCGGTCTCGACCGCCTCGCGCAGGGCACGGGCCACGGCCTTGAACGCGGCCTCGGCGATGTGGTGGCTGTTGATCCCGTGCAGTGCATCGACATGCAGTGTGATACCGCCATTACCGGCGAAGGCCTGAAAGAACTCTCGCACCAGTTCGGTGTCAAAACTGCCGATCCGTTCGGTCGGCATCTTCACGTCCCACACCAGATAGGCGCGGCCCGACAGGTCGAGCGCGGCGCGCACCAGCGCATCATCCATCGGCAGAAGGCAGGAACCATAGCGGCGAATGCCGGTCTTGTCCCCCAGCGCGGCGCTCAGCGCCTGGCCCAGGGCGATGCCCACATCCTCGACCGTGTGATGGTCGTCGATATGGGTGTCGCCGGTGCAGCGGATGGTCATGTCGATCAGCGAATGGCGCGCGAGCTGGTCGAGCATGTGGTCGAAAAACCCGACCCCGGTCTGGTTGTCATAGCGTCCGCTGCCGTCCAGTGCGATCTGCACCTGGATGTCGGTCTCGGCGGTCTTGCGGGTAATGTCTGCCTGGCGCATCGCTTTGGTATCCGTGATCTGTGCCCGCACCTTATAGGGGGCGGCGGGGCGCGGGCCAAGTGCGGGCGGCGGTCTTTGTGCGGGGCCGTGGCTTTGCGTGCCGTGACCATGCGCGGCAAGGTGCCGATCCCGGCCGGGGTTGCATCAACGGGGCTGGCCATGCCCGGTGGGGGCGGCTAGGCAGTGGCATGCCATCGTCGTTTCATTCCCCACCGGGCACGGGTGTGCCACGCAAGATGCGGCTGCGAGCAATTCGGCTGGTGGCCTGGGTCGTCTCCGGTGTCATTCTGGCGCTTACGCTGAGCCCGACGAACCCGACACCACCTGTTTCAGTGGCTCATGTCGACAAGCTGATGCATGCGCTGGCCTTTTTCATGTGGGCGGCGCTGGTTACGGCGGGCTGGCGCTGGCCGGGCTGGCTGGTGCTGATCGTGGCGGCTGGGTTCGGCGGTGTGATCGAGCTGGTGCAGCCGCTGACAGGCCGCGATGCCGAACTGGCCGATCTGGGGGCCGACATGGTGGGCGCGGCGGCGGGGTTCTGGCTGGGGCTGCGCCTGCGCGCCTGGACCAGACGGCAGAAGCTGCGTGACAAGGTCGCGTAGCCAAGGGACGGCTTGCGACACTGTACCGAATGGGGTTTATGGATCACATGAATGGACTTTTCGGCCGAATACTGGGCCGGGCGGAACCCGAGCCAGAAACACCGTCGCAGATGCGCCCGCCCCCGCCAGATCAGCCGTTTCTGGCCATAGGCGATGTGCATGGCCGCGCCGATCTGTTGTTGGAACTCGATGGTCTGATCGAGGCCGGGTATGCCGACTGGCCGGTGGTGTTTCTGGGTGATTACATCGACCGCGGCGAACAAAGCCGCAAGGTGCTGGAGCTGCTGATGTCGGTCTACCCCGGTGATGGCCCCATCGCGGCGTGCCTGATGGGCAACCACGAACGGATGCTGCTGGATTTCCTTGACGATCCGGTCGAGCGGGGCGGACGCTGGCTGCGCAATGGCGGATTGCAGACCCTGGCGAGCTTCAACGTGGCGCCACCGTCGACCGGGGCCGACGACCCCCTGGCGATGGAGGCGACATGCCAAAGGTTGGCCCGCGCAATGGGGGATGAGATGATCGCCTGGCTGCGCGCGTTACCGCTGATATGGCGCAGCGGCGATGTCTGGGCGGTGCATGGCGGGGCCGATCCGGCGCTGGCGATGGATGCCCAGCAGCCGCAGACGCTGATGTGGGGGCATCCGCAATTCATGCGCAAGGCGCGCAATGACGGGCAATGCGTGGTGCATGGGCACACGGTGGTCGATGCGCCCTATGTCGCCGACAGCCGGATTGCTGTGGACACGGGGGCATATGCGACGGGGCGTTTGACGGCGGCGGCGATCTCGGCCGATGGTATCGAGTTCGTTCAGACCACGGGCCGCGGCGGGTGACCGTTGGAAAGCCAAAGATGAATTCGGTTATCACGCCGATTTTCCGTGTGCGACAGCATGGTGCGGCATGCGGGATTGGCGCGGTGAACAGAGGTCAATGAATCAGAAAGTTGCGAATTTCCCCTTTGATATCGGCCAAGCTGACGCTATTCCGGCAGCGAGCTGTCAACCGGGGTAGCACAGGCGCAGTAAACCTATGAAAGATGTAGCCAAGACGCTCATCACGCCGAAAGGCACCGAGCGGCCACAACCAGACCGGGGCGATGATGAAATCGACCTGATGGAATTGGCGCGCGCGATCTGGCGGGGCAAGTGGACCATCGCCCTGACGACCGTCGCGGCGGTGCTGCTGGCGGGGTATTATGTTTTTGGCGTGGCTGTGCCCAAGTACCGCTCGACCGTGGTGATGACGCTTGAGGTGCGTTCCAAGCAGGTCGTGGACATCGAAAGCGTGATCTCGGGTGTTTCGACCGAAGGTGCGGCGCTGAACACCGAGGTGGAGGTGCTGCTTTCCCGGCGGGTGCTGGGCAAGCTTGTCGACAACCTGAATCTGGTTGACGATCCTGAGTTCAACAGCAATCTCAGGCCGCCATCGGCACTGAGCGGGGTCATGGGTTTCGTGTTGGGACTGGTCCGGTCCGACGATGGAGGTGAGGGCGAAGAGCCTGTTCGAAAGACCCCGCGCGACCTGACCATCGACAACCTGCGCGAGGCGCTTTCCGCCTCTGTCAAACGCGATACCTATGTCTACACCCTCAGCGTCACCACCGCCGATGCTCTGAAATCGGCGCGCATCGTCAACGCGCTGGCTGACATCTATATCGATGAACAGATCGCGGTAAAGTTCGAAGCCACCGAACAGGCGGTCTCTTGGCTGTCCGAGCGGGTGACCGAGCTGGAGGCGGATTTGCGCGCCAAGGAGGAAAACCTGAAGGCCGCCATGGCCGAGACCGATCTGATCAGCGCCGAGGTGCTGGAGGGGTTGAACCTGCAGGTAAAGGATCTGCGTGACCGGCTGCAGGAAATGAACGGTCAGGTCGAAAGGGCGGGCGAGGCGGAAACCCGGCTGCGGGCCTTTCTTGAAACCGGCGACCGGGCCGCCGCTGTCGAGGCGACCGGCGACGCCACCCTGAAACGGCTGTTGCAGTCGACGAGCGACGGCGATGCAGAGGCGGCGGAGCTATTCGATCAACGGCTGGAAACGCTGGCGACGCGCGCCCAGGCCGAACGCGTCCGGCTCGGCAACCAGGTCGATGCGTTGCGGCAGTCTTACGAGGCGCTGCAGGACCGAATCGGGACGCAGTCAGAGGATCTGGTGCGAATTCAGCAGATGGAACGCGAGGTCGAGACGACCCGCACCCTGTATGAAACCTTTCTGACGCGTCTCAAGGAAACGGCGGTTCAGCGTGGCCTGCAACAGGCTGACAGCAGGGTCCTGTCGGACGCCATCATCGGCAACAAGGTCGAACCGCGTTCCGCGATGACGCTGGCGCTGGCGCTCATACTCGGGGCCATGGTCGGTGCGGCCGTGGTTCTGATGCAGCAGTTCTTGCACAATACCTTCCGCACGGCCGAAGACCTGGAGGCCGCCACCGGCTGTGCTGTGATGGGCCAGATTCCTGCCATGCCGTTCAAGGCCCGAAAGGACCTGATCGGATACTTGCAGGACAAGCCGACCTCGGCCGCGGCCGAGGCGGTGCGCAACCTGCGCACTTCGATCCTGCTGTCGGATATCGACTCACCGCCCAAGGTGATCATGTCCACCTCGTCCTTGCCGGGCGAAGGCAAGACCACGCTGGCAGTCGCCTTGTCCCAGAACTTGGCCGGGCTGGGCAAGAGGGTGCTGCTGATCGAAGGCGATATCCGCCGGCGCACCCTGAACGAATATTTCAACGAGGCCCCCCGCGGCGGCCTGATCACCGCGCTGGCCGGCGACGTGCCGCTGCACGAAATCGTGTTCTTCGACGAACGGCTGGGTGCGGATGTCCTGATGGGCCAGAAATCGCGTGCAAACGCGGCCGATATCTTTTCCTCGGACCGGTTCCGCGAGTTTGTCGCCCATGCGCGGGAATCTTATGACTATGTCATCATCGACACGCCGCCGGTGCTGGTGGTGCCCGATGCGCGGGTGATCGGTCAGCATGTCGATGCTGTCGTGTTTTCGGTTGCCTGGGACAAGACCAACCGCAGCCAGGTGATGGCGGCGATGCGTGAATTCGAATCGGTCAACCTGCGGGTGACGGCGCTGGTCCTGTCGCAGATCGACCCCAAGGGTATGAAACGCTATGGCTATGGGGGGAAATATGGTGCGTATTCTACCTATGGCAGCGGGTACTACGAGGCGGGTTAATGCCAAATTCAGACGCACTGCCGAGTTTTCGGTTTATATTCCGACCCGAAACTGTATGATGTGGTCGAGGCTTTTAAAGGGAACAAACGGTATGAAAGCAATTGCCAATACTCTTCTGGCTGCCGTTGTGGGGGTCACCATGCCCCTGGCCGCAGTGGCGCAGCAGCAAGTCAGCACCCCTCCGCTTGAGGGCGAAACCGCGCTGCAGTACGCACAGCGGATTAATGCCTGCAATGGCGCCAGCGTTATTGGGGCGGATTTCACCAGCGGTGGAACGATGCTGCAGGTTCAATGCCCGGCTGCCGGGACTGCCTCCAATACCTCCGGCCTGTCTGGCGGATTGGGTGGTGCGGTCGCATCGGCGGCGGTCGTGGTTGCGCTGTTCTCGCTTGCCGGCGGCAGCAGCAGCTATTCGTCGACCACCTCGACCAGCGGTACGGGCTTGTAACAGGTCCCGCCCCGCAGGGCGGTTCTACAAGCGTGCGGAATGTGAAATTTTCGGGCGGGCCTGCCAGACAGGTCCGCCCTATTTGTATCTGGACACCAATCTAACCGCCTGGATGGGCAGGGGAAATCCTATGCCTTGCCTGTCGGCGGCCGGCCCGGGCCGGCCGCCGGGGGAGCTAGCGTTAGTTGTTGGCGGCGATGGCGGCCGGTGTGGTCAGCAGCGACGGCACGACCTGTTGAATGACGCGGTTCCACTTGGTAATCGGCTGTTCCTCGACGAACACGATGTCGTTGGGGCGCATCTGCATCCGCGTCGCCAGCGTCATGTTGACGGCGTTGGCGGCATCGAGGTGCCAGGCGGTGACGGCGCCGAATTCCGCCGGATCGGTTGAAGGGCGCAAGACGTAGATGTTTCGCGCGTTTGCCTCTTTGGTCCGGAAACCGCCGCCCTCGTACAGAACGTCGGCCAGTGTGGCATGCTGCTCATAGGGCAGCGGCATCCTGGCCTGCTCGAAGACCTCGCCCGAGAGATAGACATAGTCGCGCGCCTCGGCGCCGTATTCGTGCCGGGCATCAAAGTTGCTGCGCTGCTCTTCCAGCATTCCGCGCCGCAGTTCGACCTCGGCCTGCAGCATGTCGATCGTATCCTTGCGCGCCTGGCTGCGCAGGCGGATCACGTCGATTTCCTGACGGTAGAATTCAAGCGCGCGGTCAAGATCGTAGGTCGTGTCGACAAAGACGGCATCGCCGTTTATCAGCTTCAAATCCTGCAACGCCGGCCGCGAAAGGTAGTCCTGATAGGGGATTTGATAAAGCGAGCCCGCGCGGTAGATACGGATCGAGGCGTATTGTTCGTCCCTGATCGTGAAACCGCCCGTGGCCGTCAGCGCCTCGCCCAGCGTCAGGGGGTTGAGCGTGATCGGAACGCGCACGGCCTTTTGAACTGCGCCGCCGACCGTCACGCGCTGTGAATTGAACTCCGCCACCTCGAGCGAGAACGCCGGATCGACCTGCTGTTCCAGAAGGAACCGAAAGATGTGATCCTGTGCTTCCTGCAGGGTCAGGCCGCCGATTTCGACCCGGCCGATATCGGGGATCGAAATGCTGCCGTCGTCAGAGATCGTATAGCCCTGGCGCTGTGTCTGCGCCGCCAACAGCCCGCTGAGCTGTTCGACGCTGTTGCCGTTGCTCTTGGTGGCCAGCAGAACCACGTCACCCACGCCCAGGCGATAGGGTTGCGGGGCGTTGTCGGGCGGCAACCGCAGTTCCAACCGCCCGGGCCGTTCGTCGGGCAGCACCGGGGCAGCGGGCAGTGCCCCCATGCCAAGCCCTTGCCGCGCGTTGGCGGCGGCATAGAATTCACGCGGAAGGTTGCGCGGATTATAAGGCGTACGGTTGGCCAGCAGCACCGTTTCGGGGGTCAGGCTGATCACTCGGACGTCTATGTCCGTCCCCAGATCACGGCTGACATTCGGGCTGGTATAGACGACCCCGCACCCCGCCGGAAGCAGCACCGCGGCCGCGAGGGCCATCCCCATCGCCGTACGGGCCAGAAGCGTGGCCTTGCTGTTCCTCATTCCATGCCCTCCAAATTTCGTTTGTCGTCATTAGTGCAGTACATGTTCAGTTTCCATGTATTCAATGTCGGGGCCGACCCATTGGCGCGACCTGATGACGCTGCCCGCCGAATTCAGCCAGTAGCTGTTGGTCACGGTCTCGTTGGTCGAAACGCAGGTCTCGTCAATACGGACGCTATCGTCTGTCGCAGCCCTGCGGCACATGAAGCTGCGGATGGCTGTACGCTGCTCGCCGTCCAGATAGGTGCGGATCTGTGGGTAATAGTCGCCCCCCATGCGGCCTCGCAGCATCGCAACGGTTCCGGCGGCATCCGACGACATCAGGTCGTCGCCCAGGCCGCGCGTTTCGATCAGAACGCCGTCGCGGAAACTCAGGCTGATGCCGTCGAGCGTCTGCCAGACCGTGACACCGCCATTGCGGGAAACCGGCCCCAACACCGCCTGGGCATCGCGCGAAGGCAGCGATACGCGCAGCCGTTCGGGGCTGATGAGTTGCGGTTCCGGCGCGGCCACGTTGCCGCCCAGGCCAAGCGTGTCAATCGCGTTCGAACACCCGCCGACAACAAGCAGCATCAGCGCCGCACTACAGGCCGCGGCCCGCCAAGATATGTGCCGGGGTCGCATCATCGCCAGAATTTCCCCCATCCGTCCTGAAGCTCGGGCTCTCGCAGCGGCCTGACCTGTTCGTATAGCCGCCCACCGACATCCAGCCGCGCACCACCGTCGCGCAGCAGCGGCCGGATTGTAGTGGAGTAGGCGGTCTTGTTCGGCTCGCCCGTCAGCCACGAGATGGGGACGGAAATGCGCAGCCCCTTGTCGAATGACCCTTCGCCAAAGGTGCTGAAAGGCACATCGGTCAGTGTCGCAAAGGCGCCGATCTTCCAGCCGTTGTTGAATTCCCGGTCGACCGCCAGCGTTGCGCCCCAGTCGCCGGCCAGATAGCGCCCGGCATCCAGCTGGGCATGAAACCCGTTGCCGACATCCCAGTAGGCCGAAACATGGCCGGTCGCCACGTCGTAGCTTTGAAAGCCCAGCATCTGATCGAAGTCGCGCTGCTTGACGTAATTGGCCTCGACCCCCAGGGCAAAGGGGCTGTTATCCGGCATCCACAGCAGTTCCGCCGAGATCCCGCCATACATCCGCTCCAGATAGCCGACTGTCACCCGCCCGTAGACATCGCGGCCCGGCTTGAAATAGCGGGCGGCGGTCAGGTGGGTGATCGCCGGGTCGCCCGACTTGTCGTAAAGGTTGAAATCGCTGCGTACATGCGGCAGCAGCGAATTCGAAATTCGCATCGAGTCGTCCAGGTTGCCGACCAGTCTCTTGCGGACGCCGCCCGAGATTTCCCACCCCGGCCCGGGTTCGAACGTCGCCGTCAGCTCGGCGCCGAAATCGGCGCGAATGGGGTTATCGGGGTCAAAGAGGCTGGGCGTCAGGTAGGGTTTCAGCCGCCAGTCGAAACGCGGATAGCGTCCGGGCATCGGCATCGTGGCGCCGGCGGGCGATGCGATTCGCGTGCGCGCAAAACTCTTCCAACTGGCGTCCAGGTCGTGTTCCAGCGTTTCCATGTCGCTGCGCCGGATCGTCAGTTCGCTGACCGGCATGCCGCTCGCTATGGGAACGATGACGAATGTCCCGATATGCGCAGGCATCAGCCGTGACAGAACCCGCGCGGTGCGGCCGACCGCCTGCGCCTCCTGCGGATAGCTGGTGTTCTCGATCTCGACCCGGGCGGTGTCGCCAGACAGGTCGATCCCGTGCAGGCGAATGCCCTGATCCGACAGCGTTTCCGCGACCCGGGCGCGAAAACCCTGCTGTTCGGTGGCACTGGCGGGCCATGACAGTGCCGCTGCGGATGTGCGCGCCAGTACCGGCAGCGGTGCCGGCTCGATCCCGGACGGGGCGGGTGGGTGCTTGGGGTTCAGTGCCGCGGTCAACTGCACCCCGAATTCGGACCCGTAAAGATAGCGAAACGACAGGTCGATGCCGGGGCGCAGCATGTAGCTGGCGCCGAAATTGACCTGCGAATGACGGCTGAAGGCGGATGGGCTTTCGATCGGGTAGGCATCAGAGGAATACTCAGCCGTCAACTTCAGCCGGTCGGTCGCCTGCCATTCGACCCCGCCGAAAAGCGCCGCATCGCCGCGAAACCAGCTGGCCGAGCGCACGGTCCCGCCCTGGCCCGCGGCCCGTGCCGGCCGGGTTTCAAACTTGCTGCTGAAAACCGAAAGCGGGTTTTTGAAGCCTCCGCTGGTGCCCAGCCGCCCCCACCCCATCCCGAGGCTGAAGCGCAGGCGCGGGGTAAGGGTCTTGGAGGCGACCACATATTCAGACGAATAGATGCCGGTGCCGAGAAAGTCGTTCAGCCCGACCGCCACCGCCGGCCGCAAACCCGATTCGTCGATCAGGCGGTAGTGCAGCGAAAAGCTGCGGTCGTAGTTGGTGACGAGCCCTGTTGCCGTCGGATAATCTTTCAACTCGGTATAGCGAAAGCTGCCCGACAGACGCGGCGTGATCTGAAATGTCAGGGTTGACCTGGTCTGCCCGGCAAAGCTGCTCGCCGTAAAGGCGAGTTCACCATCGGGGCGGCTTGTTGCCACCGGCATGTCGATCAGGCCGGGGTAGCCATAGCTGTTATAGCTGGTTGCGATTTCGGACTCGGCAAGCGTCGATGCCGGCAGCAACGCGCATGTTGCGGCCAGCACGCCACGCCTGATCTGTTCTGAAAGCCCCGGCATCATGGCTACTGTCTAAACGATACCGGAATCGGGTACATCGAAAACCGTCCTTTTCCGGGGTCCTTCCGTTCATCCGTTGCCCTAGAAACACGGCGCTTCAGTGATCCCCAGCTTTATCCACAGGCGTGCGCGAAAATGTTGTGCCGGACGAGACACTCTGGGGGTGAAGACGTGGCGCGTGGCTATGACGTCGCGCGCATGAATGCGGCGGTTTTGTGCCGGATCGGCAGGCCGCTATGCACGACTTTTTACCCCTGTTGCGAAAGGGGTCCCAAGACGTGGGCAAAAGAGCATTGTGGCCGTGGAAAAACAACCGCTGGCAGAATGCCGCGACCGAACAGGGACAGCAGAGCCTTGCTTATAGCTCCTGCAGGTAGCGGCCATAGCCGTTCTTGTGAAACACCTCGGCGCGTGCCTTCAGCCCGGCGCGGTCAATCCAGCCCTGGCGAAAGGCGATCTCGTCCGGGCTGCCCATCTGCAGGCCCTGGCGCACCTGCAGGGTGCGCACGAAATTGCCCGCCTCGAGCAGGCTGTCATGTGTGCCGGTATCCAGCCACGCATAACCGCGGCCCATCGTTTCGACCCGCAGCTTGCCAGCCGCGAGATAGAGATCAAGAAGCGAGGTGATTTCCAGCTCGCCCCGCGCCGAGGGGCGCACTTGCCGCGCCAGCCGCGGCGCATCGCCATCGAGGAAATAAAGCCCGGTCACGGCATAGCGCGAGGGCGGCACCTCGGGCTTTTCGATGATGGCGCGCACCTCGCCATTCGCGTCAAAATCGACCACGCCGTAACGTTCGGGATCGGCGACGTGATAGCCGAATACCGTTGCGCCATCCTTTCGGGCGTTGGCCACTGCCAGGACCTCTGGCAGGCCGTGGCCGAAAAAGACGTTGTCGCCCAGAACCATGGCCGATGGCGCCCCGGCAAGGAAATCCTCGGCCAGGGTATAGGCCTGCGCCAGCCCGTCGGGGCTGGGCTGGGTGATGTAGGTCAGCGAAATGCCCCACTGGCTGCCGTCGCCCAGAACACGGCGGAACTGGTCCTGGTCCTGCGGCGTGGTGATCATGGCGATGTCGCGGATGCCGGCCAGCATCAGCACCGACAGCGGGTAATAGATCATCGGCTTGTCGTAGATCGGCAGGAGCTGCTTCGAAACGCCCATGGTGATCGGGTAAAGCCGCGTGCCGGATCCCCCGGCGAGCACGATTCCCTTGCGGTCGGTCATCTCTGGGTTACTCCGAGTTCATTCAGGATTGCAGGCAGGGCGGCGCGCCAGTCGGGCCGCGAAAGGCCGAACGCGGCCTCGGTCAAGGTGCAGTCGAGCCGGGAATTGAGCGGGCGCCTTGCCGGGGTCGGGTAATCGGCGGTGGGCATGCCGGTGACGGCAACCTCGCGGCCAGCTGCGGCAAAGATTGCGCGGGCAAACCCGGCCCAGCTGACATCCGGCGCGCCGGAAAAATGATAGGTACCGGAAAGGTCGGGGTTTTCAGCCAGGCGCGCCGCGATGGTCAGGCAGGCCCCGGCGATGGCGCCGGCCGGGGTGGGGCCGCCCACCTGGTCATCGACGATGCTGAGTGTGTCGCGCGTTTCCGACAGCCGCAGCATGGTGCGCAGGAAATTGTTGCCATGCGCCGAGAACACCCACGAGGTGCGCAGGATCGCATGACAGCCGCCGGCGGCGCGAATGCCGTTTTCCCCGCCTAGCTTGGAACGTCCGTAGGCATTCAAAGGCGCGGTCGGATCGGACGGTTTGCGGGCGGCGGTGCCAGAGCCGTCAAAGGCATAATCGGTCGAGACATGCACCATAGGGATGCCCAGCCCCGCACAGGCTCGCGCCATGGCCGCCGGGGCATCGGCGTTGATGCGGGTGGCAAGGTCCTCTTCGCTTTCGGCGCGGTCGACGGCGGTATAGGCGGCGGCGTTGATCACCGCCTGTGGTGCCGCGGCAATGATCGCCTCGGCGCAGCTTTCAGGCTGGGCCAGGTCGGCATCATCGCGCGACAGGAACACCGCTTGCGGTGCGCGCCGCGCCAGTTCGGTGGCGACCTGCCCGCTCTGACCAAAGACAAGCAGCCTCATGCGCGTGTTCCCACGCGGGTTCCGACGCCCTCGACATCCAGCAGCGGCTGCCACCAGTCGGGGTTGTCGAGATACCAGGCGACGGTAAGCTCCAGCCCCTCTTCGACCGTGACAGAGGGGCGCCAGCCAAGTTCGTCCATGATGCGGGCGGGGTCGATGGCATAGCGTGCATCGTGGCCGGGACGGTCGGCGACAAAGGTGATCAGGTCGCGGTGGCTCTGCCCGCCCGCGCGGGGGCGCATTCGGTCGAGGATGTCACAGATCGCGTGCACCAGGTCGATGTTGCGCCGCTCATTGTGGCCGCCGACGTTATAGCTGCGCCCCGCCTCACCCTGCGTCACCGCCAGCAGCAGCGCATCGGCGTGATCCTCGACATAAAGCCAGTCACGCACGTTCAGCCCCTGCCCGTAGACCGGGATTTCCCGCCCGTGGATGGCGTTCAGGATGACCTTGGGGATCAGCTTTTCGGGAAAATGGCAGGGGCCATAATTGTTGGAGCAATTGGTCAGCACCACCGGCAGGCCGTAGGTGTGAAACCAGGCCCGCGCCAGGTGGTCGGCCGCCGCCTTGGAGGCCGAATAGGGGCTGCGCGGGTCATAGGGCGTCGATTCAGTGAACAGCCCCTCGGGACCGAGGCTGCCATAAACCTCATCGGTCGAGATGTGGTGAAAGCGAAAGCCGTCGGGCCGCCCGGCGCGCTGCCAGTGGGCGCGCGCGGCCTCCAGCATGTTGAAGGTGCCGGTGACGTTGGTTTCGACGAAATCGGCCGGCCCGTCGATGGACCGGTCGACGTGGCTTTCGGCGGCCAGGTGCATCACCGCGTCGGGGGCGTGTTCGGCAAAGATGCGGTCCAGCGCGGCGCGGTCGCGGATGTCGGCATGCTCGAACCGGTAAAGCGGGCTTTGCGCCACGTCGGCCACGTTTTCAAGCCGGCCGGCATAGGTCAGCGCATCAAGGTTGATGACCTCGTGCCCGCGCGCGACCGCCAGCCGCACCACTGCAGAGCCGATAAAGCCACAGCCGCCTGTGACGAGTAACCTCATGCTGTGCCCTCCCAGAAACGAACCGGCTGCGGCGTGGGTGGCCTCTTGTCGGCAAGCGGCAGCGCAACGTCAAGCCCCGCGCGCCCGCGCGGCGCCCCGGTCAGGGCATAGTGGCCCATAAAGTTTTCGGGAAAATTGGAGCGGGCGATGAGATTCGAACTCACGACCCTCACCTCGGCAAATACCTTGGCAAAACATGTGTTGTTATGATCTTTTGGTGGATGATCGGTAGTGCCCCGATGAGTGGTGTAGGAACTGGGGTCCACCTGCTTCTTCATAGCTGGTGTTGCTCGTTCACTGCGCGGCGATCATCGTCGCCGCATCGGTATCGTTGCACATGGCGGTCAGCTTTTC
>NZ_QITQ01000020.1 GCF_003260265.1 Roseovarius amoyensis | reverse complement strand
GGAGCAATTGGAACTCTTCGATGCACTGAGCCTGAAAACACCCTCCTGAAACGGCCCGGTTGTGGCAAAAGCAGATATCCCGCATCAATAATATCAATCACTTACGCGTTTAACTGTTGAAGTTGGGGGCGAGGGCCTGCTAGGCGCGCTTGCAGACGATGGACGCTAGGACGCTGCGGTTCACCACAGGCGCTGCCCTGGTCTTCACGGCGCTGCTACCGTCCCTGTCACAGATCTGGCAGGCGCGTTTGATAACTCATCTTCTTGTCCAGTATCCGCTACTCATTGCCGCCGGAGCACTGGCGGGCACCGCGCTCGCCCATACTCGCCGGGCGCGCTGGAGTGCGGCGCCCACACTCCTGGGCGCAGCCCTTGCGCTCGGGTTCTGGCTGCTGCCGCGCTGGATCGACACAGCGCTCGCCGCGCGTCTGCCGGATATGGTGAAGGCCGGCTGCCTCGTCGCCTTGGTCGGGCTGCCGCTCGGCTGGGGTTGGATACAGGCCGGGCCGGTGCTGCGCGGCTTCGCCTGGGCCAATGCAATTTCCATGCTGGCGGTGATGGGCTGGCTGCAACTCGCAGTGCCGACGCGGCTGTGCAACCGCTATCTGCTTGGCGATCAGCGCCAACTCGGCCTCGCGCTTCTGGCGCTCGCAGTTCTGGTGATGGCTGCGGGGCTCGCCCGGGCCATGTTGTGCGGCAGACAGGAATCCCCCGCAGGATCTGCCGTTCGGCCCTGATATGATGAATATCCATCTGTTTTTCAGAGATGTAAGTGGATACCGCGCCATTTGGTCCAGAAAACGCGTTTTGAATCCGTCCGGGCCGGCCGAATCTTTGTAGATATATTATCCACAGATAACAGGCTTACCGCCAAGAGGCATTTCATTTCGCGTTACCTTTTGTGATCGTCGGTATGACGTTATCGGACCGCGTCCGACAAGATTTCATCCCAAGGTATCACGCCCGGCTCGGGATCTTTCCAGTGATCCTTGAAGATACGGCGTGTAGCGGTGTCGTAGATCGCCATTTCGACATAGTCAGGATTGCGCTTGAGCACGCGCTTTGCGATACGCTGAATTTCTCCGCTTTCCTCGTCACGACGCTGGGCATATCCGCCGAGAGCAGATAGAAAATCATAGATTTTCCGCTGTGGTTGATCGGAAAAGTACCCACGATCTATCAAGCTGTCCAAAATGGTGAAGCGCATTTCGAAAGCGAGCGCCGTCATCGCGTTACCCTCTGCCTTACCGTTCGAGAAAGTGGGTTTCCACGGATCCCCTCCGGCCTCCAGAAGCATGTTCAGGCCCTCGATGTTTCCGGCCACAGCGACCCCCTGCATCAGATTGCCCTGGGAACGTGCTTTGTCGCCGAAGGTCGCGTTCGGATCGCCGCCATGACGCAGGTAGGAGGCGAGCATCCTGTTGATGTTTTCCTCACCCATCAACGGTCCGCCGGGCAGTGTCAGCAGATAGGCGAAGCTGCGGTCGGACCGGGTCGGCCGATCGGTGATATTCGGATCGGCACCGGCCGCGAGAAGCGCATCTACCGCCTCGATATTGGCTGAGGCGACGGCATGGAACAGTAGCGTGATGCCTTCGCCCTGCCGTGCGTCGATGTCATCCCCGAGCCGATCCAGCGCACTCTCCGATGGCCGTTCACCGCGTTCGATATCTTGCGCGATCACATAGATTTTCCGGTCGAAATCCGGGGTCTGATCCCGAAACAGCCGGTCGGCGCGATAGGTCGGTTCCGCCATGAACGTCCTGTCAATGTAAAGGTAGAGCGGAAATGTACCGATGACCGCGGCGACGGCGATCGAACCGATGATGCGCCCGCGCCGCGCCATCAGTTTATCCTCACCATATCCGCCAGCAGCTTCAAAAGCTGATCCATATTGATCTGCCCCACCTTGCCATTGATCGACACGTCACCACTGGCGTCGAGTACGATGACACTTTGTCCGCATTTCAAGGTAAGCCGCTTGCCGACATCAAGCACGTAATTTCCGCCACATCCACATAATAGCTCTTGCCGACGCTGGTATGCTTCACCTTGCCCAATACCTGGGCCACGTTGCGGCCGATGCTTTCCTCTGACAATGCCAGACCTGTCGCTTGCAGGCAAAAGGGGCTCTGTTGCGCAAATCGAGTTTGGGATTCATTCAGTGAATCCAGCGTGATAGCTTTGGGACATGAACAGATCATCGCCCCGACCTACAAGATCAAGAACTGGCGGTCCTACAGAGGTGGTCCTGAATTTTCGACCAATTTGCCGCCGGGTCAAGCTATCGCATTGGTTTCATTTCAGGCGGCGGCTTTCAGGTTCGGGGCCCGGCTATCATATGCCTCGCCCGGCGTCAGCAGCCCATGCGATGAGTGGCGCGGTCTCTGCGCAGCATAAGGGACAGCCATTCTGCCCTTACTGAGACGGTTCGAATTGGTCTGACACCGCCGTATAGTCGCTTTCAGCGGTACAATTTACCGGATATGCAGCAGCTATCCAAACCTGCATTGAGGGTCCGTCATGAAGATGCGCGACACATTCCTGAAACCGATGCACCCGGAAGGGCGCAAATTCGTCGGTATTTTCGCTGTCATCACGCTCGGTCTTTTTCTTGTCTGGTCCCCGCTCGGATGGCTTGGGGTCGGACTGACGGTCTGGTGCTACTATTTCTTTCGCGATCCTGTCCGTGCCACACCGACACGCGATGGCCTGATCGTAAGCCCCGCCGATGGCATCGTGTCGCTGATCGAAAAGGCGGTGCCACCTGCCGAACTCGGCATGCCCGACATGGCCCTGACTCGCGTCAGCGTATTCATGAGTGTCTTCAACTGTCACGTGAATCGGGCCCCGATCAAGGGCCGGATCTCGGCGATTGCGTATCGGCCGGGCAAATTCTTCAATGCCTCACTGGACAAGGCCAGCGCCGACAACGAGCGAAACAGTCTTTGCATCGAGATCGACGACAGACGGCAACTTGCCGTCGTACAGATTGCCGGGCTTGTCGCGCGGCGGATCGTGTGTTTTTCAGGCGAAGGCGACACACTCCTGACGGGAGAGCGGTTTGGACTGATCCGTTTCGGGTCTCGTCTGGATGTCTATCTGCCCGATGGGGTCGAGCCATTGGTGAGCCTGGGTCAGACCATGATCGCCGGAGAAACTGTTCTTGCCGATCTGGCGGGAATGGAACCGAGACGCGAAGCGAGGCTGAGTTAACCCATGCCTGATGGCTCTGACAAACCGGGCAAGTCGGATGTGCGCCTCATCTATCTGCTGCCGAACCTGCTGACGATCTCGGCGATCTGTGCAGGGCTTACCGCGATCCGGTTCGGCTATGAAAACGACTATGAAATGGCCGTTCACCTCGTGCTGGCGGCCTGTGTTCTGGATGGTCTCGACGGTCGTCTCGCCCGCCTGATCAAGCGGCCGACCGCCGTGGGGGCAGAACTGGACTCACTGGCGGATTTCCTGAATTTCGGCGTTGCCCCGGTTCTGATACTGCACAACTGGGCGCTTCAGGATATGCCAAATGTCGGCTGGATCGCCGTCTTGATCTACGCGATCTGCTGCGTCCTGCGATTGGCACGGTTCAATGTCAGCAGCCGCTTGGCGACGGAGCAGACCAGCTCTGATTTCTTCGTGGGCGTGCCGTCCCCCGCCGGTGCTGTCCTCGTGCTGTTTCCGATGGTCCTTTCGTTCGCCGTGTCGGACCTGCCGCTTTTGCCGCCCACCCTTGTTGCATTGCATACTTGCCTCATAGGCTTGTTGATGATCAGCCGTATCCCGACATATTCGTTCAAGCGCATGACAATCGATCGCGCCAAGGCGAAATACTATTTGTTGGGCGCTGTGTCCTTGGCTGCAGCCCTGCTGACGTTTCTCTGGGTGACACTGACACTGCTCTCCGCCGCCTATGTGCTGTGCCTCATCTGGGCGTACCGTTCATCCCAAAAATCCGCGAAAGCCGAAGGATAGCGCCTTGGAACCAGAAGCCGTCAAGACCTCTTACGCACGTTGGGCTCCGGTCTACGACAACACATTCGGTGCCATCACGAATATTGGGCGGCGCAAGACCGTCGAATACATCAACTCGCAGGATGTCACGACTGTCCTCGAGGTTGGTGTCGGCACCGGTCTGGCTTTGCCGAACTACCGCGAAGACCTGTCAGTCACCGGCATTGATTTCAGCGAGGATATGCTGGCCAAGGCGCAGGCCAAGGTTAAACAGCAAGGCCTCGATCATGTACGGCAGCTCAGGCAGATGGACGCAAGGACACTGGATTTTCCGGATGCATCGTTCGATGCCATTGCTGCGATGCACATCATATCGGTTGTCCCCGAACCCGAACGCGTCATGGCTGAAATGGTGCGGGTCTGCAAACCGGGCGGTTTGATCGTGATCACCAATCACTTTGCAAGGGAAACGGGCGCCCTTGCCTGGATTGAGCGCATGAGCGCGCCCTTTGCCAATCTTCTTGGCTGGCATTCCGATTTCAAGATCGGCACCGTTCTCAAGCAACCGGGGCTTGCCGTGATAGAACAACGGTCCTTGCCACCCATGAAAATGATGACGTTCCTGGCGCTGCGAAAACTGGATCACTGATCACCGCAGTGGCGGTGCCGTACTGCGATGTCCGCTACACCCGCGTTGTCACATCCAGAAAAGCGGAGTCGGAGCGCGCTTTCGCAGCGTATGGCATGACGAACCGATATGGGCTCGAACCCGAACCTCGCCGCGCCCGAACTTCGCTGCGAAGGGGACAGGATGCGTTGCGCTGTTAAATATCGCTATGCCCGCTCATCTGTTTGTTCGGCCGGGCATAGCGCCGCCTTCACCCGGACAGCTGAGGCGCGCCCAATGACCGAAACCAAGGCCAAGATCGAAAACGTCCCGCGGGATCGCGGTTCTGAACGCTGACAGGGCCGCTCAGGCGATCCGCACCGTGCCCTCGCCCGGCTCGGCGTGGCCGATGATCTCGGCCATGCCGAAACCCTGATCATGCAGCATGGCGCGGGTCTCTTCCGCCGCGTCGGGCGCGACCGCGACCAGCAGCCCGCCAGATGTCTGCGGATCGGTGACAATAGCCCGCCATTCATCCGGCAATCCGGCATCAAGCGTCACCGCGCCCTCAAAGCTCTCCCAGTTGCGGCCTGACGCGCCGGTCACCACGCCGTCACGTGCGAATTCGGCGGCGCGTGCTAGCAGCGGCAACCGCCCGGTCTCAAGGCAGATGGAAAGGTCCGAACCGCGCGCCATTTCCAGCGCGTGACCGCCCAGGCCGAACCCGGTCACATCGGTCATGGCGTGCACCTCGGTACGCTCTGCCAGCATCGCGCCAACGCGGTTGAGCCGCGTCATCGAGCCGATCATCTCGTCATAATCGCCCGCATCCAGCAGACCACGCCGGTAGGCGGCGGAATAAAGGCCGACCCCCAGCCCCTTGGTCAGGATCAGCGCATCGCCCGGCCGGGCGGCATCGTTGCAGCGAATGCGCGCCTCGGGTGCGGTGCCGATGGCGACAAGGCCATAAATCGGCTCGGCCGAGTCGATGGAATGACCGCCGGCGACCGGGATGCCCGCCTGCGTGCAAATCTCTGCCCCGCCTTCGAGGATGGCGCGAGTGTCCGCGACCGACACCTTGCCCAGCGGCATCCCCAGCACCGCCAACGCCATCACCGGGCTGCCGCCCATCGCATAGATATCCGACAGCGCGTTGGTGGCGGCGATGCGGCCGAATTCGCGCGGGTCATCGACCATCGGCATGAAGAAATCGGTCGTGGCGATGATGCAGGTGCCATCAGGCTGGCGCCAGACGGCGGCATCGTCGCTGGACCCGTTGCCGACCAGAAGCTGCGGAAAGGCCGCCGTTGCCGGGGCGGCGGCGATAAGTTCGCGCAAAACCGCCGGCGACAGCTTGCAGCCGCAGCCGCCGCCATGGGCGAGTTGCGTCAGCGGAACGGTGGCGGATTCATCGGCGCTCATGGCTGTCTCCTGTCACGGGTGGCGTGCCGGTCTTAGCGCCAAAGCGCATCCCCGGCAACGTCGCTGACAGGGCTGCCCCTTCCCCCTCAGGCCCGCCGGCGCTACACCGCAGTCATGACCCGCCGTTTCGATACGCTTGACGATTTCCTCGACCACGGTTTCGACACCGTGATCGACGTGCGCAGCCCGTCGGAATACGCAGAGGATCACATCCCCGGCGCGATCAGCCTGCCGGTGCTCGACGACGAGGAACGCGCCCGCGTCGGCACCATCTACAAGCAGCAATCGCCGTTTCTCGCGCGCAAGATCGGCGCCGCGCTGGTCTTTCACAATGCCGCCACGCATATCGAGGGGCCGCTTGCGGGCCATGACGGTGGCTGGCGGCCGCTGGTCTATTGCTGGCGCGGCGGGCAGCGGTCGGGCAGCTTTGCCTGGATGCTGCAACAGATCGGCTGGCGGGCCGAGGTCGTGCCCGGCGGCTGGCGCACCTATCGCCGGCTGGTGACGGGACTGCTGTATGAAAACCCCCTGCCCCACCGCCTGATCCAGCTTGGCGGGCACACCGGCACCGCCAAGACGGCGCTGTTGCCGCGGCTGGCAGAACGGGGCGTGCAGGTGCTCGACCTCGAAGGGCTGGCCAACCATCGCGGTTCGCTGCTGGGGCAGATGCCCGGCGGGCAGCCCTCGCAAAAGGGGTTCGAAACCCGCCTTGCCGCTGCCCTGCACCGGCTCGACCCTGCCCGCCCCGTCATCGTCGAGGCCGAAAGCAGCAAGATCGGTACGCTGATCCTGCCCCCGTCGCTGTGGGAGGGGATGAAACTCGCGCCCTGGATCGAGATCGCCGCCCCGATAGAGGCGCGGGCGCACTACCTGGCGCGGGCCTATGACGACATCCTGTCCGATGCCGAAACCCTGCGCACCCGGCTGGCGCCGCTGCGCCATCATCGCGGTCACGCGCTGGTCGATGACTGGGAAAAGCTGATCGCCGCAGGCGAACGGGTGGCGCTGTGCCGCTCGCTGGCGGCAGATCATTATGACCCGGCCTATGAACGCTCGCGCAAGGGACGGGAACGCCAGGTGATTGCCCGACTGACGACCGATACGCTGGACGATGCGGCGCAGGACACGCTGGCCGGGCGCATCGCGGCGGCGATTGAGGCCGCCACCTGATCACTGGCAATCAGCAGGCGGCCGTGATGATGATCTCGAGCTTCAGCTCGGGGTTGGCCAGCCTGGCCTCGCCGCAGGCGCGGGCGGGGGCGTGGCCCTCGGGCACCCAGGCATCCCAGATGGCGTTCATCTCGGCGAAATCGTCCATGTCGGCCAGCCAGATCACGGCCTGCAGGATACGTTCGCGCGACGATCCGGCCTGATCCAGCAAGGCATCGACGCGGGCCAGGCAGTCGCGGGTCTGCTCGGCCACGGTGGCGCCGTCACCGACCTGCCCGCACAGATAGGCAACGCCGCCATGCTTGACGATCTTGCTCATCCTGGTGCCGGTTCCGATGCGTTCGATCATACCTGCCTCTGCTTTCCCTTGGTATTTCGATTTAAAAGGCCCGTCACCGGCGGCGTGCGCGTCAGGCGACCTGCCCGTCGGTGAACTGCAGCCGCGCCAGGCGGGCATAAAGCCCACCCTCGGCCACAAGGCTGTCATGGGTGCCCTGCGCGGCGATGCGCCCCTGGTCCATCACCACGATGCGGTCGGCCTTTTTCACCGTCGCCAGGCGATGGGCGACAATGATGGTGGTGCGGGTTTTCGCCAGCGCCTCGACCGCCTCTTGCACCGCGCGTTCGCTTTCGGCGTCGAGCGCCGATGTCGCCTCGTCCAGCAGCAGCGCCGGCGCGTCGCGCAGGATTGCCCGCGCGATGGCGATGCGCTGTTTCTGCCCGCCCGACAGCATCACGCCGCGTTCGCCCAGGTAGGTGTCATACCCCTCGGGCAGCGCGGCGATGAAATCATGCGCGGCAGCGGCTCGCGCGGCTTCCTCGACCTCGGCATCGGAGGCATCGAGCCGGCCAAAGCGGATGTTCTCGCGCGCTGAGGCGGCAAAAATCACCGGGTCCTGCGGCACCAGCGCCATCGCCTGCCGGAAATCGGCCCTCGCCATTTCGTTCAAGGCCACGCCGTCCAGCGTGACACGCCCCTGATCGGGGTCGTAAAAGCGCTGGATAAGCTGGATGATCGTGGTCTTGCCTGCCCCCGACGGCCCCACCAGGGCCACGGTTTCACCCGGCGCGATGTGCAAATCGAACCCGTCAAGCGCCGGCGCGCCGGGCCGCGCGGGATAGGCGAAATGCACATCCTCGAACCCGATTTCGCCGCGCACCGGCCTAGGCAATGGGCGCGGATGCGCAGGGTCCTGCACCCGATCCTCGGCATTGAGCAGCTCGATCAGCCGCTCGGTCGCCCCGGCGGCGCGCAAGAGCTCGCCCCAGATTTCCGACAGCGCCGCCACCGCGCCGGCCACCAGCACGGAATAGATCACGAACTGCACCAGCATGCCGACGCTCATTTCGCCGGCGCGCACGTCGCGTGCCCCGATCCACAGCACGCCGACGATGCCGGTGAATACCAGGAAGATCACGATCGCCGTCATCACCGCGCGGGTGCGGATACGCCGGCTGGCGGCGGAGTAGCTTTCCTCGGTCACCTCGGAGAATCGGGCGCGGCTGGCGACCTCGTGGGTAAAGGCCTGTACCGTCTGCACGCTCGACAGCGCCTCTGACGCGTTGCCGGAACTGACCGCGATCCAGTCCTGGTTTTCGCGGCTCAGCACCCGCAGCCGGCGCCCCAGCGTCAGGATCGGGATGATCACCGCCGGCACGATCAGCAGCACCAGCGCCGCCAGCTTGGGCGAGGTGATCAGCATCAGCCCCAGCCCGCCGATGAACAGCAGCACGTTGCGCAGCGCGACCGAAATCGACGAGCCGATAACGCTGAGAATGAGGGTGGTATCGGTGGTGATGCGGCTGAGAACCTCGCCCGTCATCACGTTGTCGAAGAACGCAGGGCTCAGGCCGATGACCCGGTCAAAGACCGCCTTGCGGATATCGGCCACGACACGTTCGCCCAGCTTGGATACCAGCGCATAGCGCAGCGCCGTTCCCAGCGCCAATAGCCCGGCAATGGCAATGGCGGCAATGAAATACTGATCCAGCAGGGCGCCGTCTTCGGTGCCGAAATTGTCGATCACCCGGCGCACGGCCATCGGCAGCACCAGCGAAACGGTCGCCGTCAGGATCAGCGCCAGAACCGCCGCCAGCGCCAGCAACCGGTAGGGCCTGACAAAAGGCCACAACTCGGCCAGCGCGTTGACCTTACTGGCCTTCTGCCTGTCCTCGATCTCCGCGCCCGCGTCCGCCCTGCGCACCATCGTGTCACCCCGGTCATGCTGTCGGGCGCTTCATGACCGCCCGGCACCGAAGGGTCAAGGGCAGGATCCGCGCGGCGAATGGGCGCGGCCCGCGATCCTGCGCGGAAAGATTGGAGCGGGCGGCGGGAATCGAACCCGCGTCATCAGCTTGGAAGGCTGAGGTCTTACCACTACACAACGCCCGCCCGTTCGCGCCGACGAATATTTGATGGCGCAACCGGGGTCAAGTACCGCATCACCAATCGTCGCGATCCGTGCGCCGGAACATGTCTCGTTCAATCGGAAAAGTCCGCGCCCCAGGCCTGACCTGGCACCTCGCCCGGCCTGCCAGAGAAGAGACGCCGCTCGGGGGGCGGGGCGGGCAACGGATCTGACCCGGCGCAGGACGCGTTAGCGGTTCACGACCCGGCCTGACGCACCACCAGTACCGATTGCTCGGCGTGGCGCACGATGCGCGCCGCGTTCGGCCCGACCAGGTAGTCGCGCAGTTCGGGGCGGTGCGCGCCCACCACAATGGCATCGGCGCCGATCTGTTTCGACAGCCGGATCACGCAGTCATAGATCGTGCCCTGCAACAGGTGCGCCCTGGCCCCTTCGGGCAGGGCGCGCGCGGTCCACTCTTCCAGCGCGGTCTTTACCTCTGCCAGCATCGCCTTGTTGTGGTCGGCCCCAAAGGCGGCACCGACCATCGGCATGCCGACGGTGGGCACCACGTTGACGACGTGGATTTCCGCGCCGGATGTCCCCGCCAACAGGCGGGTCGCCTCGGCCAGCCTTTCGGCCCCTTCCATCGCGTTGATATCGACGGCAAGAAGTATCCGTTTGAACATCTCCGTCCCTCCCTCAGAACGCCGGCTGCGTTGCACGCGGACGCTGGATCAGGACGATCCCCGCCAGCAGCAACAGCGCCGGGATGAAAAAGATTTCCTTGGGCATGCGGTCGTTTTCGACCTGGGCCTGGGCGATGACCACCGGCGCGTCGCCGTAATAGTCGTACTCGATGCCGATGGTTTCGAAATGCGGCGTGCCGGGGAACGGCTCTTCCAGCAGCAGCTTGCCGTCCTCCTCCACCGCGGTCAGCCCTTGTTCCGACAGCGCCGCCATCGCATCGCCGGGAACGGCCGGGATCACGATCACCGTCGAGCGCGTCTCACCGGTGTCGAAATCAGGTCCCTCGATGGCCAGGCGGATGTCCTGCCCCTCGGGCACGCCCTCGATCATTGCCAGCGCCGCCGGCCCCTCGACGGTGGCGAACGGCTCGCTGATCTGGTCGAGAAAGTACCCTGGCCGGAACAGCATGAAGGCGACCAGCAGCAACACCGCGCTTTCCCATTTCCGGGACTTGGCGATGAAATAGCCCTGCGTCGCCGCCGCGAACAGCAGCATCGCCAGCAGTGCTACCACGAACACGATCACCGCCTTGACCGGCCCGACATCAATCAGCAGCAGGTCGGTATTGAAGATGAACAGGAACGGCAGCAGCGCGGTGCGGATGTCATAGGTAAACCCCTGCACCCCGGTCATGATCGGGTCACCCCGGCTGATCGCTGCGGCGGCATAGGCCGCCAGCCCAACGGGGGGCGTGTCATCGGCCAGGATGCCGAAATAAAAGACGAACATGTGCACCGCGATCAGCGGCACCACCAGCCCGGCCTGCGCCCCGACCGATACGATCACCGGCGCCATCAGGCTGGAGACCACGATATAGTTGGCGGTGGTCGGCAGCCCCATCCCCAGGATCAGGCTGAGCACCGCGACAAGGAACAGCAGCACCATCAGGTTGCCGCCCGACACCACCTCGATCACCTGGCCGATGACCTGGTGCGCGCCGGTCAGGCTGATAGTGCCGACGATGATGCCGGCCGCGCCGGTGGCGACGCCGATGCCGATCATGTTGCGCGCACCCAGGATCAGCCCGTTGACGAAATCATGCCAGCCCTGCCGCGTCTCCGCCGACAATGCCCGGCCGCGGAAAAACGCCTTGAGCGGGCGGTGCGTCAGCGCGATCACGATCATAAAGATCGTGGCCCAGAACGCCGACAGCGCCGGCGACAGCCGGTCCAGGCTGTCGGTGCGCACCATCAGGTTCCACACCAGCACGAAGATCGGGATGGCGAAATAGAGCCCGCCGATCAGCGTCGGCGTCAGCCGCGGCGCCACCGGCGGGCCGGTCTGATCCCTGTCATCCTCCAGGTCGGGATAGCGGGCTGCCACCGCGACAAGGACAACATAGGCCAGCGCCAGCACCGCCACCGCGGCATAAACCGAGTCACCCAGAACCGGGTCAAGCAGCACCCTGAGCCCGATCATCAGGAAGGCGCAGATGCCCAGAAAGATGAACCCGGACAGGAACAGCACCAGGATCATCAGCACTCCGATGCGGCGACCCGGCTTTTCCAGCCCCTTCAGCCCCATCTTCAGGCTTTCCAGGTGCACGATGTAAAGCAGCGCGATGTAGGAAATCACCGCCGGCAGAAAGGCGTGCTTGATGACATCGATGTAGGGAATGTTGACATATTCGACCATCAGAAAGGCCGCCGCGCCCATCACGGGCGGGGTCAGCTGGCCATTGGTCGAGGATGCAACCTCGACCGCGCCGGCCTTTTCGGCGGGAAAACCGATCCGCCGCATCAGCGGGATGGTGAACGTGCCGGTGGTCACGGTGTTGGCGATGGACGACCCCGAGATCATCCCGGTCATCATCGAGCTGAGCACCGCCGCCTTGGCCGGCCCGCCCCTGAGCGCGCCCAAGAGTGCGATCGCCACCTTGATGAACCAGTTGCCGCCGCCGGCGCGGTCCAGCAGCGCGCCAAACAGCACGAATAGAAAAATCATCGTGGTCGACACGCCCAGCGCCACGCCAAAGACGCCTTCGGTCTGCATCCAGTAATGCCCCAGCGCCTTTGACAGCGACGCGCCGCCGAAATTGGTGATATTGCGCGCCCATTCCGAATAGCCGCCAAAGAACGCGAACAGGATGAAACAGGACGCGATGACCACCAGCGGCAGCCCCAGCGAGCGGTAGACCGACACCATCAGAACCATCATGCCGATGGCCGACATGACCACGTCCGTCGTCGTCCACAGACCCGGGCGGTCGGCGATCTCGAACCGGAAAACAACCAGGTAAAGACATGCCGCCAGGCCCAGCAGCAGCAACGCCCAGTCATAGGCCGGGATGCGGTCGCGCGGCGAATTTCGAAACAGCGGAAACGCCAGCGTCGCCAGCATGATGGCAAAGGCCAGGTGCACATAACGGGCCTGTGCGACAATGTTGGCAAAGACGGACATGCCCGTCGCCTCGGCCACGAGGCTGGGCACCTTGGATGCAATGTAAAGCTGAAACAGCGACCAGACGATACAGGTGCCGACGATCAGCTGTGACTGCCATGCGGATGTTGGGTTGCGGGCGCCGATATCGGCCTCTGCAACCATGTCGTCAGCACTGCGTACCTCTTGCGGGTTATCGCTCACTGTCCCCCTCCCCGATGTTGTTGACGTCAAGGAAAACAGGCGCCCGGTTCATCCGGGCGCCTGTCATTCTGCGGCTCAGTCGATCAGACCGAGTTCCTTGTAAGCCTTCTCGGCCCCGGGATGGAGCGGCGCCGAAAGCCCCTCGGCCACCATCTCGGACGGATCGAGATTGGCGAATGCCGGGTGCAGCTGCCGGAAATCGTCGATGTTTTCCATCACCGCCTTGGCGACCACATAAACAACATCCTCGGGGACGTCGGCCGAGGTGACGAAGGTCGCGCCGACACCAAAGGTGGTGGTGTCCTGCGGGTTGCCGTCATACATGTCGCCGGGAATGGTGGCGACGCGGTAATAGGGGTTTTCCCCTACCAGATTTTCGATCGGCTCGCCCGCCACGTCGATGAGTTTCACATCACAGGTGGTGGTGGCTTCCTTGATCGCCGCGGCCGGGTGGCCGATGGTATAGATCATGGCGTCTATGTTGCCGTCGCACAGCTGCTTGGCCATTTCCGAGCCCTTGTATTCTGTGGCAAGGGCAAAATCATCCATGGTGACGCCGAAGGCGTCCATCACCACTTCCATGGTGGCGCGCTGGCCAGAGCCGGGGTTGCCCACGTTCACGCGCTTGCCCTTGAGACCCTCAAAGTTCTCGATGCCGCTGTCGGCGCGCACCAGCAGAGTAAAGGGCTCGGGATGCACCGAAAAGACGGCGCGGATCTCGGGGAACGGGTTGTCGGCGAATTTCGAGGTGCCGTGATAGGCGTGATACTGCCAGTCGGACTGAGCCACGCCGAATTCCAGCTCGCCAGCCTTGATGGTGTTGATGTTGTAGACCGATCCGCCGGTCGATTCGACCGCGCAGCGGATACCGTGTTCCTTGCGGTCCTTGTTCACGAGACGGCAGATGGCGCCGCCGGTGGGATAGTATACGCCGGTCACGCCACCGGTGCCGATCGAGATGAATTGCTGCGCCGAGGCACCGCCGGCCACTCCAATGGCCATTGCTGCAAATGCGCCAAAAATGACGTTTCTCATGGCATTCTCCCTTGTTGACGAGCTTTTTGGCAAAGCCCCGATGCCCTAGTAGACTTAGAACCGGGTCACATTGCAACCCATGTGACGGGACTTGCCGCTTTGCCCTTGCGGCATCCCGGGGCTTCGGCGGGGGTCAGCGGCCTGCCGCTGCGGCCTGTCCTGCTGCGCGCATCTGGCTCAGCGTGGCGCGGGGGCTCAGCGCCTCGGGAGAGATTGCCAGATCCAGCACCGCACCGCTGTCAGAGGTGCGGGCGCGCTCGAACGCGGCGGCGAAATCGGCGGTCTTTTCGACACGCTCGGCGTGAAATCCGTGCGCTCGCGCCAGCGCGGCGAAATCGGGGTTCACGGTCATCGAGGTGCCAAAGACACGGCCGGGATAGGTGCGTTCCTGGTGTGCGCGAATGGTGCCGTAGATACCATTGTTGAGCACCAGCACCACCGGCTGCGCCCCGGCCTGTGCGGCGGTGGCCAGCTCTGACGCGGTCATCTGGAAATCGCCGTCGCCGGTGAAACACAGCACCAACCGGTCGGGATGGGCCAGCTTGGCCGCTATGGCGGCGGGCAAACCATAGCCCATCGCCCCCGACTGCGGTGCCAGCAGACGCGCCGCCGGCCCGTATTTCAGGAACCGTCCCGACCAGATGGCGAAATTACCCGCCCCGTTGGTCACGATTGCATCCTCGGGCAGAACCTCGCGCAGATGCGCCATGACATGTCCCATATCCACCGGCGAGGGCAGATCGGGCAGGTCAAAGGCGGCCTCGTACGCCTGGCGCGCATCGGCCCGCCAGCCACCCCGGCTGGCGCTGACCGCGCCCGTCGCGGCCAGCGCGGCGGCAAAGGCGTTGGGCCCGGCATGGATGCCCAGCGCCGGGCGATAGACCTTGCCCAACTCGCGGTCGGAGCCATGCACATGAATGATCTGCTGCACAGGTTCCGGCACCGACAGCAATTCATAGCCGCCGGTGACATTCTCGCCAAAGCGGGTCTCGATGGCGAGGATCGTATCTGCCCCGGAAATCAGGTCACGCACATGCGGGGCCATCGCCACCCCCGCCTCGCCGCAAAACACCGGCGAATGGTTGTCGAACCGATCCTGATAGCGGAACGCCGACACGACCGGGATGTCGGACCCTTCGGCAAAGCCCTGCAAGGCGGCGCTGCCCGCCGCATCCCAGCCGTTGCCACCGTAAAGGATCAGCGGCCGTTCGGCAGCCGCCAGCATGTCACGCACCCGCACCACCGCCGCCGGGTCGGGGTGTGGCTCGGCGATCTCGGCCGCCCCCGATACCGGCTGCGCATCCGTGGTGTCGGTCAGCATGTCATCAGGCAATGCCAGCACGACCGGCCCCGGGCGCCCGGAAATGGCGGTCGTCCAGGCGCGGGCGATGATTTCCGGTATGCGCGCGGCATCGTCGATCTCGGTCACCCATTTCGCCATGCTGCCGAACACCGCGCGGTAATCGAGTTCCTGGAACGCCTCGCGCCCCTTCATGTCGGTGCCCACCTGCCCCACCAGCAGGATCATCGGCACGCTGTCCTGCATCGCCGTATGCACCCCGATCGACGCATTGGTGGCGCCCGGCCCGCGGGTAACCAGGCACAGCCCCGGCTGACCGGTCAGCTTGCCATGCGCGGCGGCCATGAATGCGGCGCCGCCCTCGTGCCGGCAAAGCACATAGTCCAGCCGCCCGGCAGAGGCGTGCAGCGCGTCGAGCACGGCAAGATAGCTTTCCCCGGGGACACCGAAACACCGCTGCGCCCCCAGCGCCTCGAGACATTCCACCAAGAGCTGCCCGCCGGTTCTGGCCATATCCGATTATCCCTTTTCACCTGCCACAGCCATTGCCGCCGCACGGCATCAAGGCACGACTTGGCGAGGCCCGCAACCCCCGCAGGCCGGGAATACAAGCCCCTTTCGGGCGGAATGGACCTAGACCCGGATCGAACGCCGCCCCGCCGGCAGGGTGTTCAGCAGGTCAGCATTGGCGCAATGTTCAGGCGCCCGTTCGGCACCGGCGCCATTGGTTGCCAGCCATGCCTCACAGTCGTCGGCATGCATGCACTTTCGGCAACGGGTGACCATGGCGCTGTAATCGGCCGCAGACAGGTCGCCCTGCTGCATGGCCTCGGACAGATTCACGTCGATGGCACGCGCCACCGAGCGGGTCAGCCAGAAGGCGCGGTTCGGATCACCCAGGCGCGCAAGTATCGCGGTCATCTTGAAACCTCCTTTACGGGGTGCAGCGGCATCATATCCGCGTGCCCCGCTTGAGCATCTCGAACAGGGTCATGTTACGGCAGGTACCTGGCGCTGCCGGTGCGATGCCCTGCTGGGCTTTCAGCCAATGGTCGCAGCCATCCGGATCGGTACAGCCGGTGCAGCACAAGACCGCATCGTCCAGCGTCTCGATGTCCAGCTGGCCCTCCATGATCTTTTCATCCAGATCAAGGCCAAGCGCATTCGCCATCCGCTCCATCAATTCTGCATGGCGCCGCTGTATTCCCGAGGCCGGCATGTTCGCCTCCCCTTTTCCTCGCTCCCTGTTGTGACAGCGTACGTCATGGTGGGCCGGCGGGTCCTTGACTTGAATCAACCCTGCCCCGCAGCCTGCGGACAGGTCGATTTTATTCGTTTATAATCAATTCATTGACCCAGATTTCGCCGCAGGTCAGAGCCCGGCCGCCACCCGGCGGACGGTTTCTATGCGCTTGGCATTGGGCGGGTGACTGCCCAGAAACCTGTCGCCCGGATCGGCGATGCGGGTGAAATAGGCCGCGCCCCGCACCGGGTCATACCCGGCATGATGTGCGATCACTGTGCCGATGGCGTCGGCCTCCAACTCATAATCCTTGGAATAGCTGCGCGCGCCGACGCCGGCGCCCAGATCGACCGCCGCATCCACCGCCGACGACCCCATCCCGGTCAGCGACACCAGTCCGCCCAGCAGGATCGCCCCGGTCATCGCATTCTGCTGCTGGCGGGGGATATGGCCGGCGATGTGATGCGCGGCCTCGTGCCCCATGACGAACGCCAGCTGATCGGCGTTCTCGACATCGGCGAGGATCGACAGGGTAAAGGCCAGGATCGGGCGGTTGTTCTTGTCGAGCGTCTGATAGGCGTTCGGCGGCAGACCCGGCCGGTCGTCGATGACGATGTTGAAATCGCAGTTGGGGCTGTTGGCGTGTTCACGGCAGATACGTTCGGCCACGGGTTCGACCCGCGCGGCGATGGTACGGAACCGCGAGATATCCGCCGCATCGGCGGCCGGCACCGGGCGCGGTGCTGTCGCCGGGGCCTCCGCCGGCTCGGTCGCAACCGTGCAGCCCTGCAAAACAAGGGCGATGAACACCGCCAAAGCAAACAGACGCATGAGCAGCCTCCGCAAAACTCTCTGACCCAATATCTAGCAGGCTGACGCGCCGGCGCCAGCATTGATGCGCGATCCGCACCCGCGCTTGCAAAGACCCGCCAAAGGGATAGGGTGAACCCCATGTTTTCCATCGAACACGAATTCGACTGCACCGTGATCACCCTTGTCGACGAGGGCGCCGCGCCCCTGGGCGAGGACGTGATCATCAACGCCTTTGCCGAATGCGTGACGGTCGAGCAATACGACCCCCGCACCGACAGCGTGGCGCGCGTCACCCTGTCGCCGTCGCAGCTGCGCGACCTTGGCGCGGCGCTCAACCTGCCCGAGGGGGTGTATTCGCTGGGCGGCAAGACCCTCAATCCACGCTGAAAACCTTGTCGCGCGCGGTTTCGCCCCGGATGAGGCGCAACCGCGATTTCGGCACGCCCATCGCCTTGGCCAGCAGTTTTTGCACCGCCGCGTTGGCCTTGCCGCCCTCGGGCGCGACGGTGACATTCACGCGGATCGCACCATCGCGCAGGACGATGGCGTTTCTTGCGGCCTTGGGCGTGGCGCGCACCGCGATCGTGGTGCCGGGTTGGGCCAAGTGTGACAGATCGGGCAGATTCATGCACCCTGCCTAGCGCGTCCGGCCCGGGCAGGAAAGATCCGGGCTTGACCCGCGCGATCAGGCATCCGACACCTCTGGGCAGCCAAAAACCGACCAGAACGACAGGACACCGCCCATGCCCGCACCCAACCCCGCCGCAATGGAATTCCTTCTGACCCGGCGGTCGCGCCCGGCCAAGACCCTGACGGCGCCGGTGCCCGACCGGGCCGCGCTGCGCGACATCCTGACCGCCGCCGCGCGCAGCCCCGATCACGGCAAGCTGGAGCCGTGGCGTTTCATCGTGCTGGAGCGCAAGGCGCTGCTGCGTCTGGCCGAACTGGTTTCACAGATGGGGCCGGAACTGGGCCGAACCGCCGAAGAGGTTGCCAAGGCACGCGCGCAATATGCTGACGCCCATCTCGCCGTGGCGGTGATCGAGGTGCAAAAACCCTCTGACAAGGTCCCGCCGATCGAACAGACCTATTCGGCCGGGGCGGTGTGCCTGGCGCTGCTGAATGCTGCGCTTGCCTCTGGCTGGGGCGCCAACTGGCTCAGCGGCTGGCCGGTGCACGACCCCGCCTTCGTCGCCCGGGCGCTGAACCTTTCCGAAAACGAACGCGTCGCCGGGATGATTCATATCGGGACCGAGTCCGCCGCCCCGCCCGAACGCCCGCGTCCCGATCTGGACAGCATCACCGAGTGGATGAGCGAATGATCTTTAGCAGTTTCTTCCTGGCCCTGGGCCAGATCGGCGACCCGCGTTTCCGCAAGGTGCTGTTTATCGGCATCGGGCTGACACTGGCGTTGCTGGTGGCGGCCTATGCGGGCTTGCTGTTCCTGATCGAGATGCTGACCGGCGAAAGCGTGACCCTGCCAGTGGTCGGAGAGATCACATGGCTGGGCGATCTGCTGGGCTTCGGGTCACTGCTGTTCATGATCGTGCTGTCGGCGCTGCTGATGGTGCCGGTGGCATCCGCCATCACCTCGATGTTCCTCGACGAGGTGGCGCAGGCGGTCGAGGATCGCCATTACAGCCGCCTCGGCCCCGCGCGCCGCACGCCGCTGTCAGAGGCGGTGCGCGATACGATCAATTTCCTCGGCATCATCATCGCCGCCAACCTGGTGGCGATCTTTCTCTATGTCGCCTTTGCCCCGCTGGCACCGTTCATATTCTACGGGTTGAACGGGTATCTGTTGGGCATGGAGTATTTCACCCTTGTCGCCATTCGCCGCGTCGGACGGGTCGAGGCGCGCAAGGCCCGGCGCCGGCACCTGCTCACGATCTGGGCGGCGGGCATCCTGATGGCACTGCCACTGTCGGTGCCGCTGCTGAACCTGGTCATCCCGATCTTGGGCGCGGCGACCTTTACCCACATCTATCACCGACTGCCGAGCTGACGAAATTCCAATGTCGGACCGACGTTTATCCACCTGAATAGGGCGCTGGATCGAACATACCCCGCCTCAGACCAGGGATGTCACCCAAAGGATCGTCGCGTCCTCTTCGCTGATCGAGACCACGTTATGGCCCATCGCCGCGTCGTAATAGGCGCTGTCGCCGCGACGCATCTCGATCGGCTCATAGAACTCGGTAAAAAGCCGGATCACCCCGGTCAGAACGTAAAGGAATTCCTCGCCGTCATGGCGCACCCAGCCGTCGAATTCCTCGACCGAGCGGGCGCGGATGCGGGCGCGATAGGGCAGCATGCGCTTGCGGCTCAGCGCCTCGCCCAGCAATTCATGTTCATAGGTCGCGGTGGCGTGATGGGTACCCTCGCCCGCCTTGGTCACGGCCAGCCGGCCGCTGATCTGGTCGCGCTGGGGCGGGGTGAAAAGCTGCGGGATCGAGATCTGCAACCCGACCGCCAGCTTTTTCAGCGCCTCGTAGGTGGGCGACATCTGGCCGTTCTCGATCTTGGACAGGGTCGAGCGCGCCAGCCCGGCCTGCCGCGCGGCCTGTTCCAGCGTCCAGCCGCGCGATTTTCGCAGCCCGCGCACCCGTTCGCCCAGGTTGAGCGGTTCGGGCTCGTGCCCGCCGCCGTCCTGCCGCGCGATACGGATAAGGTTTCCCGGCAGCGTCTCTTTCATGGCCGATGCTATACGCTGGCCGCGGCCCCCTTGCAACATGAGGCGCCGATGCCTAATCGGGGGCATGCTGTCCCAGACCACACCCGAACCGTTCGCCCCCTGCCCTGCGCCCTTCAACTTGGCCGCGCATGTGCTGGCGCGCGCCGATGACGACCCCGACAAGATCGCGCTGGCGGTGTTGGGGCTCACCCGCGCCGAAAGGTGGAGTTATGGCCGCCTCAAGGCTGCTGTTATGGGCACGGCGACGGGTCTGCGCCGGGCCGGGCTGAAACCGGGCGACAAGGTGCTGATGCGGCTGGGCAACACGGTGGAATTCCCCATCGCCTATCTCGGCGCCATCGCCGCCGGGCTGGTGCCGTTGCCGACCTCGGCCGCGCTGACCGAGCCCGAGGTCGCGGCCATCATCGCCACCATCAAGCCCGGCGCCATCCTGCGCGATCCGGCCATTGCCTGCCCGCCGACCGACATTCCGATGATCAACCCGGACACCTTGCAGGCGATGCACGATCTGCCGCCCACCGATTTCGTGATGGGCGACCCCAACCGCCCCGCCTATATCATCTATACCTCCGGCACCTCGGGCACACCGCGTGCGGTGGTGCATGCCCATCGCGCCATCTGGGCACGGCAGATGATGATGCAGGGCTGGCACGGGCTGGGCCAGTCCGACCGCCTGCTGCATGCCGGCGCGTTCAACTGGACCTACACGCTGGGCACCGGGCTGATGGACCCGTGGACCGCCGGCGCCACCGCGCTGATCCCTCAGGCAGGGCTGGACCCGACCCAGCTGCCGCTGCTGTTAAAGCGTCACGACGTCACGATTTTCGCCGCCGCGCCGGGGGTTTACCGCAAGTTCCTGAAACCTGGCGAGCGGTTTGACCTGCCGCGCCTGCGGCACGGGCTTTCGGCCGGGGAAAAGCTGTTAGACACAATCCGCGCAGCGTGGGAACAGGCCACAGGCACCCCGATTTTCGAGGCTTATGGCATGTCGGAATGCTCGACCTTCATTTCCGCCGCGCCGGACCGGCCAGCCCCCAAGGGCAGCCTGGGCTTTCCGCAACCGGGCCGCCGAATTGCTATCCTGGGCGATGACGGCCCCGTGCCGCTGGGCGAAGAGGGCACCATCGCGGTGCATCGCACCGACCCCGGCCTGATGCTGGAATACCTGGGCGCGCCCGAGGCCACCGCCGCCCGCTTTCGCGGCGACTGGTTCCTGACCGGCGACCAGGGGGTAATGGGCCCCGACGGCGCCATCACCTATCTGGGCCGGTCCGACGACATGATGAATGCCGGCGGCTATCGCGTCTCGCCGCTGGAGGTGGAGGCGGTGCTCAACACCCATCCCGGCATCACGCTGGCCGCCGTGACCGATGTCGAGGTCAAGCAGGATGCGCGCCTGATCATGGCCTTCTACACCGGCCCCGAGCCCGTGCCCGAGGCCGAGCTGGCCGCATTTGCCGCCGAACGCCTGGCAAGCTACAAGTGCCCGCGCGGTTACTTTCATCTCGACGCGCTGCCCACCGGCGCCAACGGCAAAATCCTGCGCCGCGCATTGCGGCCCATCTACAAGGCGCTTCATGGTCACTCTTGACATCATCTCCGACCCGATCTGCCCCTGGTGCTATATCGGCAAGACACTGCTTGACCGGGCGATCGCCGAACGTCCGCGCCACCCGTTCACCATTCGCTGGTTCCCCTATCAGCTGAACCCCGACATGCCGCCCGAAGGCATGGACCGCCACACCTACCTGGAAACCAAGTTCGGCGGGAAAGAGGCCGCCGCGCGCGCCTATGCCCCGGTGCTGGAACGCGCCGAAGAGGCGGGGCTGAACATCGACTTCGCCGCCATCAAGCGCACGCCCAACACCCTGGACGCCCACCGCCTGATCCACTGGGCCGGCATCGAGGGCCGGCAGATGCCGGTGGCGATGGCACTGTTTCGGGCCTATTTCCAGGAAGCGCGCGACATTGGGGATAAAGAGGTCCTGGCCGACATAGCCGACAGTGCCGGCATGGATGCGGCGGTGGTGACGAAATTGCTCGAATCCGATGTGGATGCCGAAGATATCCGCAGCCAGGACCAGAAATTTCGTGAAATGGGGATAACCGGCGTGCCGACCTTTATCGTCGCGGGCCAACACGCAGTGCCCGGCTGTCAGCCGCCAGAGCTGTGGATAAAGGTGATCGACGAGATCAACGAACAACTGGCCCAGGGCGGCACGGCAGGGGCATGAAGCCGGGTCGTGGCATCGCCCTGCTGGCTACGCTGGTGCTGATCATCGCCGGCGGCACGGCGTTTTTCCGGTACGTCGAGGGGTGGAGCTGGCTTGACGCCTATTTCTTTACCGTGGTGACGCTTTCGACCGTCGGTTACGGCAGCCTCGTGCCGGCCACCGCGATCGGCAAGATCGGCACCACGGTGATGATCTTTCTGGGTCTCGGTGTCTTTGCGCTGGTGATCCAGCAATTCGCCGCCTATGCGGTCGCCCGACGGCTGCACCGTCCGCACGGGGCAAAGGACAACGAACCAAAGATCCATCGTTCCGGGCAGGACCACGGCAAGGATACGCCACCCTCATGACCCCGCCCCGCGCCGGTCGCGCCAACGGCCCAGGACCCGTCGAATTCGTGGCGATGATGGCGATGATGTTCGCCACCATCGCCTTTTCCATCGACGCGATGCTGCCCGCGCTGCACACCATCGGTGGCGAGCTGGTGCCCGAGGACCGCAACGAGGCGCAGCTGATCATCACCACCTTCATTCTCGGGATGGGGCTGGGCACGTTCATTTCCGGGCCGCTTTCCGACACCTTCGGGCGCAAGCCGGTGATCGTCGCCGGGGCGGCCATCTACATCGCCTCGGCGGCGCTGGCCTGGGCATCATCGTCGCTCGAACTGATCCTGGCAGCGCGGCTGATACAGGGGATCGGCGCCGCCGGTCCGCGCATCGTTACACTGGCGATCATCCGCGACCTGTATTCGGGCCGCGAAATGGCCCGGCTGATGTCGTTCGTGATGATCGTGTTCACGCTGGTGCCGGCGCTGGCCCCGCTGCTTGGCGCGGCGATCATGGCGGCGGGCGGCTGGCGCAGCATATTCGTGTCGTTCGCGGTGTTTTCGGCGATTTCGACGCTGTGGGTGATGCTGCGTCTGCCGGAACCCCTGCCGCGCGACATGCGCCGCCCGTTCATGCCCGGGGCGCTGATCTCGGCCATAGCAGAGGTGTTTTCCCACGCTTCGGTGCGCATTTCGATCCTGGTGCAGGCGCTTTGCTATGGAATGCTCTTTTCCATGCTCTCGTCGGTCCAGCAGGTCTACGAAATCAGCTTTGGCCGTGGCGACAGTTTTCCGGCCTGGTTCGGCGTCTGCGCGATCATCGCCGGCACGTCGAGCTTTCTGAACGCGACGCTGGTGATGCGGCTGGGCATGCGGTTTCTGGTGACGACAATGCTGGCAATCCAGATCGCGCTGTCATGCGGCATGATCGCAGTGCTGCTCTCGGGGCTTGGCGGTGATGCGCTGTTCTACCTGTTCTTTGCCTGGCAGGTCGGCATTTTCTACCATGTCGGTCTGACCATCGGCAACCTCAACGCCATGGCGATGGAGCCGCTGGGCCATGTCGCCGGCATGGCCGCCAGCGCCATCGGCGCCGCCTCGACTGTGCTGTCGGTGCTGTTGGCTGTGCCGGTCGGCCTGGCATTCGACGGCACACCGCTGCCGCTGGCCATCGGCATCGAGGTCATGGCGGTCATCGCCTTTGCCCTGATGCTGGTGCTGCGGCGACTGGAACGGTACTGACGCGGGCCTTGCGGCCGGCACCGAAAAAGCTGCGCAAGTTTTCGCATGCAACAGTATACAGCACTTTTCAACGCCGTCTTTTTGGGATACGGCGTGCCTCGATAGACGTACCCAAACCCAAGAGGCCACGCCCATGTCCAAGATCAAGGTAGAAAACCCCATCGTCGAGATGGACGGCGACGAGATGACCCGGATCATCTGGGACTTCATCAAGAAAAAGCTGATCCTGCCCTATCTCGATGTCGATCTGCTGTATTACGATCTCGGCATCGAAAGCCGTGACGCGACCGACGACCAGATCACCATCGACGCCGCCGAAAAAACCAAAGAGGTGGGCGTCGCCGTCAAATGCGCCACCATCACCCCCGACGAGGCCCGGGTCGAGGAATTCGGCCTCAAGAAGATGTGGCGCAGCCCCAACGGCACCATCCGCAACATCCTGGGCGGCGTGGTGTTCCGCGCGCCGATCATCTGCAAGAACGTGCCGCGCCTGGTGCCGGGCTGGACCCAGCCCATCGTTATCGGCCGTCACGCCTATGGCGACCAGTACCGCGCCACCGACATGAAATTCCCCGGTGCCGGCACGCTGAGCATGAAATTCGTCGGCGAAGACGGCACCGTGATCGAGGAAGAAGTGTTCAAGGCCCCCTCTTCGGGCGTCTACATGGGCATGTACAACCTCGACGATTCGATCCGCGATTTCGCCCGCGCCTCGATGAACTATGCGCTCAACATGGGCTGGCCGCTGTACCTGTCGACCAAGAACACCATCCTCAAGCAGTATGATGGCCAGTTCATGATCATCTTCCAGAAGGTGTTTGACGAGGAATTCGCCGACAAGTTCAAAAAAGCCGGGATCACCTATGAACACCGGCTGATCGACGACATGGTCGCCTGCGCGATGAAATGGAACGGCGGCTTTGTCTGGGCGTGCAAGAACTACGATGGCGACGTTCAGTCCGACACCGTGGCGCAAGGCTTTGGCAGCCTCGGGCTGATGACCAGCCAGCTGATGACGCCCGACGGCAAGGTCGTCGAGGCCGAGGCGGCCCACGGCACCGTCACCCGCCACTATCGCCAGCACCAGAAGGGCGAGGAAACGTCGACCAACTCGATCGCCTCGATCTATGCCTGGACTGGCGGGCTCAAGCACCGCGCCAAGCTGGACGGCAACGACAAGCTGATGCATTTCGCCGATACCCTGGAACGCGTCATCGTCGATACTGTCGAATCGGGCCACATGACCAAGGACCTGGCACTGCTGGTGGGCCCTGATCAGGGCTGGCTGACGACGATGGGCTTCCTCGAGAAGATCGAAGAGAACCTCAACAAGGCGCTGGCTGGCTGACACACCTCATGGTAGCAAGACAGGCGGGCGCAACTACCTGCGCCTGTCTTCTTGCAGCCAGAGAGGCCCCGATGTTCCGACCTGCACGCATCTTCGTGGCGTATGCCGCATGTCTTCTGTTTCTGACAGCCTGCGCCGGGGATGGCGTACAGGGCACCGACGCGATCCTCCAATCCGTCAAGGACGTCAATCCGGGCTCGGCCTATATATACCGCGACACCGGCTTTGCCGGGTCCGTCGGCCGGATGGACGTTCGTGTCGACGGCACGTCCGTCGGCCGGATCGCCAACCGCGAGGCGCTGGAATTCACGCTTCCGGCAGGCGCCCACATGATCGAGGTCGGCTATGCAACGAATATCGGCACGGCCTTCAGACCTGTCACAATGCAACTCACGGTCGACGCCAAGAGGCCTTACTATTTCATCGTGAAGCAGGACTTCAAGATGGTCCCGATGATCGTGGTCACGATCACGGAAACGACGCTGTATCTGGCCGAAATCACGCGAGAAACGTTCCTTGCGTACATCAGGTAGGGCGGCACCGCAGATGACGCCATCGCCCGGTTTCCCGTAATCCGTCTTGACCCGGCAAGACGCCTTGGGCGTTATGCCCTCATCGCTATTCAAGCCGAAGGGGGACCCGATGCTCAATGTCTATGCGATTCTCATCCTTGCCGTGCTCTTCGAGGGGCTTGGCTCGATGTCGCTGCAGGCCAGCCAGCAATTCACCCGGTTCTGGCCGTCCCTCGGCGTCGTCATCGGTTTCGGCATGGCCTTCTACCTGTTCACCATCGTGCTGAAATACCTGCCTCTGGGCATCACCTACGCCATCTGGTCGGGGCTGGGCATCTGCCTGACCGCGTTCCTGGGCTGGGCGGTATTCCGGCAAGGTGTCGACATGGCGGCGCTGCTGGGCATGGGCCTGATCATCGCCGGCATCCTGGTGATCAACGTCTTTTCGACCACCGCTACCCACTAAGGCTGGCGAAAGGCGGTCAGGACCCTTCTTCGGTCGCCGGACCCATGCGGTCGAACATGTCGATATCACGCACCGTCACGGTGCCGGTGACGATGATCGCAAAGACGATTCCCCACAGCACCGCCGCAAGGCCGGTGACGATCAGCATCTTGCGCTTGATGTGATGGTGTTCGGGCGAACCCGAATGCGTGCCCGGCACCACCTTGCCAGCCTCGCCTTGGGTCTGGATACGGATCGGCAGCACCGTGAGAAAGGTCATGAACCAGATGACGATGAACAGGACGATGGCAGAGGCGATGCTCATCAGACCTGTTCCAGTTCCACCAGCGTGCCCTGAAAATCCTTGGGATGCAGGAACAGCACCGGCTTGCCGTGGGCGCCGATCTTTGGCTCACCCGATCCCAGCACCCGCGCGCCGGACGCCTTGAGCCGGTCACGCGCGGCGAGGATGTCATCGACCTCGTAACAGATATGGTGGATACCGCCTGCGGGGTTCTTTTCCAAAAACCCCTTGATCGGGCTGTCCTCGCCCAGCGGGTAAAGCAGCTCGATCTTGGTATTGGGCAGTTCGATGAAGATGACGGTAACCCCGTGGTCGGGCTCGTCCTGCGGCGCGCCGACCTTGGCACACAGAACGCTGCGATATTGCTCTGCCGCGGCGTTCAGGTCGGGAACGGCGATGGCGACGTGGTTCAGGCGTCCGATCATGGGTCATCCTCGCTGGCTGAATCGGCCCCGTTATGAACGCCCGCGCAGAGCGGTGCAAGCGTCAGCGCGTGCAACGGATGGCGTCAGCCCAGCGCCGGATCGCCGGCGGCGCGCACCAGGCGGGTCAGATCGCTCAGCCGTTCGCGCTGTTGGCCACGCGCGTCGAAATTCGCCGGGCTGAGCCACAGGCGAAACGCCTCGTCCAGCGCCGGCCATTCGCTGTCGATCACCGAGAACCAGGCGGTATCGCGGTTGCGGCCCTTGACCACGGTCGCCTGCCGGAAAACCCCCTCGTAGCTGAACCCAAGCCGCTGCGCCGCGCGACGCGAGGCAAGGTTGAGCGCGTTGCATTTCCATTCATAGCGGCGATAGCCGGCCTCGAACGCCCATTTCATCATCAGGTACATCGCCTCGGTCGCCGCGCGGCTGCGCTGCAGGCGCGGTGACAGCGCGATATAGCCGACCTCGATCGACCCCGCGTCGGGCTTGATCCGCAGGTAAGAGGCAAAGCCACCAAATTCGCCGCTATCGAGATTCTGGATGGCGTGAAACAGGATGTCGTCGCGCGCGGTGGCCGTGCGCACCCAGCGGTGAAACTGCGCGGCCGAGGCAAAGGGGCCATCGGGCATATAATCCCATACCTCATCATGCTCGTCGAACGCCTGGTACAGCAGCGCCGCATGACGCTGGGCATCCAGCCGTTCCAGCCGCGCATAGCCGCCCTGCATCGCCTCGCCGGCGGGGCGCGGCGGCGGTGTCCAGCCCGGTACGGGCGCGCCCTGCGGGCGTTCGTCTGTCATGAAATCGCCGCCTTGCCCTCGGTCATCGCCGCCACAATAGGCCATGCCCCGCCAATTTGAACCGCAAAATCACGCCAGGTCGCCAGCCTGAATAGCGGGCGCATATCTTGGCCGGCGCACGGAACTTTGCCGATCCTTCCCGCGTTTACGGATATCGCAACCACTATGGGAGCCATGACATGCCGTCGATTTATGATGCCATCCAGGAAGACCACCAGCGCCACCGCAGCCTGCTGAAGGAAATCGCCGATACCTCGGGCGACAGCAAGGCCCGGCGCAAGGCCTGGGCAACGTTCTATCAAGACGTGAAATCACACGCTGCCGCCGAAGAAGAGACGTTTTATTCCAAGCTGATGAGCAAAACCTGGGGACAGGATGCCGCCCGTCACTCGGTACATGAACACCAGCAGATGGATGACATCCTTGAGGAGTTGAACGACAAGGACATGTCCTCGCCCGGCTGGTTGCAGCGGTTCGAGACGCTCAGGCACGACTACGAGCATCATATCGACGAAGAGGAAGACGAGGTTTTCACCCGCGCCCGAGAGGTGATCGGCGCAGAAGAGAACGACGCCTTCGGCGACCGTTTTCTCAAGCGCAAGGCCGAGGAACGCAGCCTGATCGCGAAAAAGCGCGAGGACAGCCTCGAAGACTGAAGACGCAGGCCAGCGAAGTGGGAGTCCTGCATCGACAACCCCGCTGACATCACTCCTGCGGGATCACCCTCAGCCCCAGTTCCATCAGCTGGTCGCTGGTCGGCTCGCTCGGGGCGTTCATCATCAGGTCTTCGGCTCGCTGGTTCATGGGGAACATGATCACCTCGCGGATGTTCGAGGTCCCCGCCAGCAGCATGACGATGCGGTCGATGCCGGCCGCGCAGCCGCCGTGGGGGGGGGCGCCGAACTGGAACGCGTTGACCATCCCGCCAAAGCGGCGGCGGACCTCGGCCTCGTCATAGCCGGCCAGCTCGAACGCGCGGAACATGATCTCGGGGCGGTGGTTCCGGATCGCGCCCGAGACCAGCTCGTAGCCGTTGCACGACAGGTCGTACTGGTAGCCCAGCACCTGTAGCGGGTCGCCCTCCAGCGCCTCCAGCCCGCCTTGCGGCATCGAAAACGGGTTGTGGCTGAAATCTATGGCGCCGGTTTCCTCGTCCCGCTCGTACATCGGGAAATCGACGATCCAGCAAAAGGCAAAGCGGTTCTTTTCGGTCAGGTCCAGCTCCGTTCCGATAACGTCGCGCGCCTTGGCCGCCACGCGCTCGAACGCCGATGGCTTGCCGCCGAGAAAGAACGCCGCGTCACCCTTGCCAAGGCCCAGTTGCTGGCGGATCGCCTCTGTCCGTTCGGGGCCGATGTTCTTGGCCAGCGGGCCGGCGGCTTCAAGTTCGCCACGACCCGGGAAGTGTAGCCGCTGTATATCGGCAGCTATCTTCAGATCTAGCGGGTCACCGCTGTCAACCAATTCAGCAATTCTTTCAATAGGTTGAAGTGTTCCTTGGTGTTTCGGCTCATCAGCGATTGTATTGCGAATTTCGGCTAGAATTGCCTCATCAACGTTGCGATCACCAATCCAGCTCTTCAAAGCGTCCGCAGTGGAGTTTGGTTCCTGTCTCTCGCGCCAGAAGATATAGCCCATCCCCGGCAGGCCCTCTTTCTGGGCGAATGCGTTCATCCGGTCGCAGAACTTGCGGCTGCCGCCGCCGGGCGCGGGGATGGCGCGGATCTGGGTGCCGTCCTGTTCCAGCAGCTTGGCAAAGATGGCAAAGCCCGAGCCGCGGAAATGTTCGCTGACGTCCTGCATCTTGATCGGGTTGCGCAGGTCGGGCTTGTCGGTGCCGTACCACAGCGCCGCGTCGGCATAGGAAATCTGCGGCCAGTGCTTGTCGACCTTTGCACCATCGCCGAATTCCTCGAACACGCCTTCGATCACCGGCTGGATGGTGTCGAACACGTCCTGCTGTTCGACAAAGCTCATTTCCATGTCGAGCTGGTAGAAATCGGTGGGGCTGCGGTCGGCGCGAGGGTCTTCGTCGCGAAAACACGGCGCGACCTGGAAATAGCGGTCAAAGCCCGACACCATGATCAGCTGCTTGAACTGCTGCGGCGCCTGCGGCAGGGCATAGAACTTGCCCGGATGCAGCCGCGACGGCACCAGAAAGTCGCGCGCGCCCTCGGGGCTGGAGGCGGTGATGATCGGGGTCTGGAATTCGCGGAATCCCTTGTCCCACATCCGCCGGCGGATGCTGGCCACCACGTCCGAACGCAGTGTCATGTTGCGCTGCATCGCCTCGCGGCGCAGGTCGAGGTAACGATAGCGCAGGCGCGTTTCCTCGGGGTATTCCTGATCGCCGAACACCTGCAGGGGCAGTTCGGCGGCGGCGCCCAGCACCTCCATATCGCGGATATAAACCTCGATCTCGCCGGTGGGCAGCTTGGGGTTGATCAGGCTGTCGTCGCGCGCCTTGACGTCGCCGTCGATGCGCACGCACCATTCGCTGCGCAGCGCCTCGACCTTGTCAAAGACCGGGCTGTCGGAATCGCACAGGACCTGGGTGACGCCGTAATGGTCGCGCAGGTCGATGAAAAGCACCCCGCCATGGTCGCGGATACGATGTACCCAGCCCGACAGGCGGACGGTGTCGCCGACATTGGATTTCGTCAGCTCGGCGCAGGTGTGGCTGCGATATGCGTGCATGTCTGTCCTCGTCTGGCGCGGGCTCGGCGGCGCGGATTTCCGGGCAAAAGGCCCCGTCCCGCGCCGATACACATGCGGCAGACCGCAAAGTCAAGAGGCGGCTGGCCGCTGCTGCCGGCCTGAGGATGTAAAATCGTTTACAGACAAAGGTTTTTCGGCAAGAATGCCCCGCAGCGAGCAGAGAAAACCATTAGGCAGGTTTTGCATCATCAGACAGTGGCGCCCTTGGGAGCGGCGCGAACAGATGGGGTAAGACATGTGGCAAAAAGCGTTTGATAGGTTCCTGACCCACCTCTTTCGTGACGGTGAATTGAACCTGACGTTTCCCGACGGCACGAGGCGGCGCTATGGCGACGGCAGCGGCACATCCGTTTCGGTGACGCTGCACGACCCGGACTTGCCGCGCAAGATCATACTGTCGCCCGACATGGCCGTGGGCGAGGCCTATATGGATGGCCGGCTCATGATCGAGAACAACGATCTTTACGGCTTTCTCACCCTCGCCATCCGCAACATCGCGGCACAGGGCAACCCGTGGTTCCGCCGGCCGCTGGAATGGGGCCGCTATGCACTGCGCCAGTTGAGACAGTTCAACCCTGCGCCGCGGGCACGGGCCAACGTGGCGCATCACTACGACCTGTCGGGCGAGCTGTACGATCTCTTTCTCGACAGCGACCGGCAGTATTCCTGCGCCTATTTCCGCAACCCGGACATGTCGCTCGAGGATGCGCAGGCGGCCAAAAAGGCCCATATCGCCGGCAAGCTGCTGCTGAAGCCCGGGATGCGCGTGCTGGACATCGGTTGCGGCTGGGGCGGCATGGCGCTGACGCTGGCGCGCGACTATGGCGCCGACGTTCTGGGCGTGACCCTGTCCAGCGAACAGCACACCCTGGCGCAAAAGCGCGCCAGGGAGGCCGGACTTTCCGACCGCTGCCGGTTCGAGCTGATGGACTACCGGCAGGTCACCGGCAGCTTTGACCGGATCGTGTCGGTCGGCATGTTCGAACATGTGGGCGTGCCGCATTACGACGAGTATTTCCGTACCGTTCACCGGCTGCTGAACGACGACGGTATCGCGCTCATTCACACGATCGGCCGGTCCGATCCGCCGGGCACGACCAGCCCCTGGATCACCAAGTACATCTTTCCGGGCGGGTATGTGCCGGCGCTGTCGGAAACGATGGAGCCAATCGAGAGACAAGACCTGTTCGCCACCGATATCGAGGTCTGGCGTTTGCATTATGCCGAGACCCTGCGCCACTGGCACGACAGGTTCATGGCCAACATCGACAAGGCGCATGCGCTTTATGACGAACGGTTCTGCCGGATGTGGCGGTACTATCTGGTCGCCTGCGAACTGACCTTTCGCTACAACCGCCAGGTGGTATTCCAGCTGCAACTGTCCAAAAAGCAGGACGCGGTGCCGCTTACGCGCGACTATCTCTATCGCCCGGACAAGAGCGAGACACTGCAGCAAGCGGCGGAATGATCGCGGTCAGCAGAATCGCGCCGGGATAAGGCCGCGCAGCGCGTTGCCGACATGGATCGCCCGCGCGGCGCGCAGGTCGGCAAGTGTCAGCAGGGCCTCTCGTGCCTGTCCGCGGGCCAGCATTTCGGCCCGCAGGACGCCCGGCAACACCCCGCACGAAAGCGTCGGCGTCAGCAGTCCCTGCCCTATGTCGATGAACAGATTGGTGATCGTACCTTCGGACAACTCGCCGTATTCGTTGACAAACACCATCTCGTCGATCCCTTCGGGCATATCGGCGCGGGCGCGATCATAGATCGCCCGCTCGGTCGTCTTGACCTGGCGCCAGGGGTCGGTGGCGCGCACCCGCTCGCCGGCCAGGGCTAGCCGCCAGACCGTGCCCGGGGGCAGCGGCGCAAAGGGCTGCGCTGTCACCTCGACCCGGCCGCGCGCATCGACCGTGAGCCGCAATCGCTGCGGCCCCTGCCCCGTCACCGCGTCAAGCGCCGGCACCACCCCCTGCGGCACGATCCCCAACCGCGCGGCAGAGGCGTTCAGCCGCGCAAGGTGACGGTCGCGTAGGTGAACGCCCCCCTCGGGGGTCCAGCGACAGGTTTCGATCAGGCGGAAACCGGGGTCAGCCGGCGGGCAAAGCGGGCCTTCCATAGCGCCTCCTCATATTCCGAGGCGGCGGTGCTGTCATGGACAACGCCGCCGCCGACATTCAGCACGGCACGACCGGCCTCGACCATCAGCGTCCGGATCGCAACGCTGAATTCCGCCCGCCCGTCCGGCGCGGCCCAGCCGATGGTGCCGCAATACACCTCGCGCGGGGCGGGCTCCAACCCTGCCAGGATCTCCATCGCGCGCACCTTGGGCGCGCCCGTGATCGAGCCGCAGGGAAAAAGCGCGCGAAAGATGTCCCCCAGCCCCACGCCTTCGCGCATCCGCCCGACGATGCAAGAGGTCATCTGATGCACGGTGGCATAGCTTTCGATGCTGAAAAGTTCTGGCACCTTGACGCTGCCGGGAATGCAGATGCGGCTGATGTCGTTGCGCAAAAGATCGACGATCATCAGGTTTTCGGCCCGGTTCTTTTCATCCCCCTCCAGGAACGCCCGGCGGCGGGCATCCTCTGCCGCGTCGTCGGCGCGCGGCTGGGTGCCCTTCATCGGCCGGGTCTCGATGCCGCCATCCGCATCGGTGCGAAAAAACAGCTCGGGCGAACGCGACAGGATATCGGGGCCCTCCAGCCCCTGTACCAGCGCGCCATGGCTGACCGGCTGAACGGCGGCAAGCGCAGCATAGAGCGCCTCTGCGCCCCCCTCTGCCACCATATCCGCTGGAAAGGTCAGGTTGGCCTGATAGATGTCGCCCGCACCGATATAGCGATGCACCCGTTCAAAGGCGCGGGCATGATCGGCCTCTGACCAGCGCGGGCAAAAATCATGCAGCGCGGCCGGGGCCGATGGCAGGGGCGGCGCGTCCCCCGGGTCGGCATAGACGCCGAAACAGAGCAGCGGCAGACGGCGGTCAGGCGGCATCAAGGGGGTCAGGCGCGGCTCCAGCGCATAGCCAAGCTCGTAACTGGCGAAACCCGCCAGCCACCGCCCCCCAGCCCGCGCCGCGTCAAGCGCGTCGAGCGCGGCAGGAACCTCGCTTGGCGTTTGAGCGACGATCAGCCATTCCGGCCGGTCGAACCGGCAGGCCGCGCCGCCCGGACCATGATCGAAACGAATCTGCACAGCGTTCTGTCCCAATTGCCGTCTTGCCGGTGCCTAATCGCTCCGGCCGCGCGGTGCAGCCCCAAAAACGTCGCCATCGCGGTGCTTTGCGATCCCCCTTGCACAGGCCCGCGTGATAGATATAACCGCCACCAATTTGCGCTGACCGGGGAATGCTTGTGCCGAAGAGAACAGACATCTCATCGATCATGATCATCGGCGCAGGACCGATCATCATCGGACAGGCCTGTGAATTCGATTATTCCGGCGCGCAGGCGTGCAAGGCGCTGCGGGAAGAAGGGTACCGGGTGATTCTGGTCAACTCCAACCCGGCCACCATCATGACCGACCCCGGGCTGGCCGACGCCACCTATATCGAGCCGATCACGCCCGAAGTGGTGGCCCGCATCATCGAAAAGGAACGCCCCGATGCCCTGTTGCCCACGATGGGCGGACAGACCGGGCTGAACACCGCGCTGGCCGTCGCGGACATGGGGGTTCTGGACAAGTTCGGCGTCGAACTGATCGGCGCCAACCGCCAGGCCATCGAGATGGCCGAGGACCGCAAGCTGTTCCGCGAGGCGATGGACCGCATCGGGCTGGAAAACCCGCGCGCCACCATCGCCAACTCGCTGGAAGAGGCAATGGCCGCGCTTGACGATATCGGCCTGCCGGCGATCATCCGCCCGGCCTATACGCTGGGGGGTACCGGCGGCGGCGTAGCCTACAACCGCGACGATTACGAACATTTCTGCCGCACGGGGCTGGATGCCTCGCCCGTCAGCCAGATCCTGGTCGACGAAAGCCTGCTGGGCTGGAAGGAATTCGAGATGGAGGTCGTGCGCGACCGCGCCGACAACGCCATCATCGTCTGCTCGATCGAAAACGTCGACCCGATGGGTGTGCATACCGGCGATTCCATCACCGTCGCCCCGGCGCTGACGCTGACCGACAAGGAATACCAGATGATGCGCTCGGGCAGCATCGCGGTGTTGCGCGAAATCGGCGTGGAAACCGGCGGCTCGAACGTACAGTGGGCGGTCAACCCCGATGACGGGCGCATGGTGGTGATCGAGATGAACCCGCGCGTGTCGCGGTCCTCGGCGCTGGCGTCCAAGGCCACCGGCTTTCCCATCGCCAAGATCGCGGCCAAGCTGGCGGTGGGCTATACGCTTGATGAGCTCGACAACGACATCACCCGCGTCACGCCGGCCAGTTTCGAGCCCACCATCGACTATGTCGTGACCAAGATCCCGCGCTTTGCGTTTGAAAAGTTCCCCGGCTCCAAGCCCGAGCTTACCACCGCGATGAAGTCGGTGGGCGAGGCGATGGCAATCGGCCGCACCGTTCACGAATCGATGCAAAAGGCGCTGGCCAGTCTGGAGACCGGGCTGAGCGGTTTCGACGAAATCGCCATCGAGGGCGTGACCGACACCGGTTCGGACGGCGCCCCCGACGAGGCCGCGATCATCAAGGCGCTCAGCCGGCAGACGCCGGACCGGTTGCGGGTGATCGCCCAGGCGATGCGCCACGGGCTGTCGGATGACGCGATCAACCGGGCGACGCGGTTCGACCCGTGGTTCCTGGCCCGCATCCGCGAGATCGTCGAGGCAGAGGAAAAGGTGCGCGCCACCGGCCTGCCCGAGGATGCCGACGGGATGCGGCGGCTCAAGATGCTGGGCTTTACCGATGCGCGGCTGGCCACGCTGTGCGGGCTGGAGGAAACCGAGGTGCGCGAGGCACGCCTGAACGCGGGCGTGCAGGCGGTGTTCAAGCGCATCGACACATGCGCGGCCGAATTCGAGGCCCAGACGCCCTATATGTATTCAACCTACGAGGCCCCGATGATGGGCGAGGTAGAATGCGAGGCCCGCCCGAGCGACCGCAAGAAGGTGGTGATCCTGGGCGGTGGCCCCAACCGGATCGGCCAGGGGATCGAGTTCGATTATTGCTGTTGTCATGCCTGTTTCGCGCTGTCGGACACGGGCTATGAGACGATCATGATCAACTGCAACCCCGAGACCGTCTCGACCGACTATGACACCTCGGATCGGCTGTATTTCGAGCCGCTCACCTTTGAACACGTCATGGAAATCCTGACCACCGAACAGGAAAACGGCACCCTGCATGGGGTGATCGTCCAGTTCGGCGGGCAGACGCCGTTGAAACTGGCCGATGCGCTGCAAAGCGCGGGCATCCCGATCCTGGGCACCTCGCCCGACGCCATCGACTTGGCCGAAGATCGTGAACGGTTCCAGGAACTGGTCAACCGGCTGGGGCTGAAGCAGCCCAGGAACGGCATCGCCAGTTCCGACGCCCAGGCGCTGGCTATCGCTGACGAAATCGGTTTTCCGCTGGTGATTCGCCCCTCTTACGTTCTGGGTGGGCGCGCGATGGAGATCGTGCGCGACATGGCGCATCTGGAACGCTACATCAATGAGGCAGTGGTGGTCTCGGGCAAGAGCCCGGTTTTGCTCGACAGCTATCTTTCAGGCGCCATCGAATGCGACGTGGATGCGCTTTGCGACGGCAAATCGGTCCATGTGGCCGGCATCATGCAGCATATCGAAGAAGCCGGCGTGCATTCGGGCGACAGCGCCTGTTCGTTGCCGCCCTATTCGCTGGACTCTGATACCATCGCCGAGATCGAGCGCCAGACAAAGGCGCTGGCGCTGGCGCTTGGGGTGCGCGGGCTGATGAACGTGCAGTTCGCGGTCAAGGACGGCGATATCTACCTGATCGAGGTGAACCCGCGCGCCAGCCGTACGGTGCCCTTTGTCGCCAAGGCCACCGACAGCGCCATCGCCGCGATTGCCGCGCGGCTGATGGCGGGCGAGACGCTCGACGCCTTTCCCCATCGCGGCGCCTACCCGGCCGACACCAGGCCCGGCACCCTGCCGATGGCCGACCAGATGACGCTGGCCGACCCGGCAATGCCCTGGTTCTCGGTCAAGGAGGCGGTGATGCCCTTTGCCCGTTTCCCCGGCGTCGATACCATCCTCGGCCCCGAGATGCGCTCGACCGGCGAGGTGATGGGCTGGGATGTTTCGTTCCCTCGCGCCTTTCTCAAGGCGCAGATGGGCGCGGGCACCAACCTGCCGGACGGCGGCAAGGTGTTCTTTTCAATCAAGGACGCCGACAAGACCGCGCAACTGGCCGAAACCGCGCGCATCCTGGTCGACCTGGGCTTTACCATCGTTGCCACCCGCGGCACGGCGGCCTTTTTGGAAGGGAACGAGATCGCCTGCGAGGTCGTGAACAAGGTCTACGAGGGCCGGCCCGACATCGTGGACATGCTCAAGGACGGGCAGATCGCGCTGGTGATGAACACTACCGAAGGCGCGCAGGCGGTCGAGGACAGCCGCGAAATCCGTTCGGTTGCGCTTTATGGAAAGATTCCCTATTTCACCACGGCGGCCGGCGCACATGCCGCCGCGCGCGCCATGCAGGCCCGCCAGGAAGGCGATCTTGTGGTAATGGCGCTACAGGGCCCCGGGGCGGCCACTGCGGGCACTGCCTGACGGCCCCGGGCCAACGCATTGAAATGCTTTCGAATTTACCGGATTGCGTGCAGACATGCTTTGCGGTCTTTCCCGCTATGCGCACAGCACATGAATTTCGCGCACGATTTCTCTTGCCTGATTGCCCTGCCCACCTATATGCGGCTCAAGACACAGGGCAATGCCCACACCGCAACCTTCAGTGGATGGAGGCCGAATATGACACGCGACGAACTGAACCGCGAACTGCGTATGCACAGTGCCAGCTGGCAGGCTGTGGCATTCATGTATTCGGTGATCATCGGCACGCTGCTGCTGTCGGCCATGGCGATCACCGCCTGACGAAGGCCGGGCATGCAAGGCACGCCCTTTCCACGCTCTTTATCAGATTGGAACACGCCGGACGGTCAGAACCCGTGCGGCGTTTGCAGTTTGACCCAAAGGCGCGCGGCGCCCTTTCTGCGAGGCACGAAACCATGAACCGAGATCAATGGATTCGCGAGCGGTACGTCCGCGGCGGGACATGGCAGGCGGCCGCGATCATCTATGCCTTGATCGTCGCAACGATGGTATTGTCGGCAATAGCCATTCTGTAAAGCGAGGCACGCCCAACACCTCGGGGCGGGAACGCAATGCGTCCCCGCCCCGTAATCATGCGGCGTATCGGGTCAGACCACCTTTTCGTCGTTGGGGTCGATCCGGGCTGCGGCGGCATCGCCGACATTGTCGATACCACGCTCTTCCAACAACTGGGTCAGCCAGTTGGGGTCCATCTCGGGGACCGAGCTGAGCAGAAGATCGGTGTAGGGATGGTGCGGCGGGGTGAACATCTCGTCCTTGGGTCCCTGCTCGACCACCTTGCCGTGCTGCATCACCACCACCTCGTCGGCGATTGAACGCACCGTCGCCAAGTCGTGTGTGATGAACATATAGGCCAGGTTCAGCTCATTCTGCAGCCGGTCCAGCAGCCGCAAAATCCCCTCGGCAACCAGCTGATCCAGCGCCGACGTCACCTCATCGCAGATGATGAATGTCGGTTCGGCCGCCAGCGCACGGGCGATGCCGATGCGCTGTTTCTGGCCGCCGGACAGCTCTGGCGGGTAGCGGTTGTAGTATTGCGACGGCTCCAGCTCGATCAGATCCAGCAGTTCGTCGACGCGGTTCTTCAGCGCCGCCCCCCGCAAACCGCTATAAAACCGCGCCGGCCGGCCGATGATTTCAGAAATGCGGACCTTGGGATTGAGCGCGGTATCGGCCATCTGATAGATCATCTGGCACTGGCGCAGCTGGTCGCGGGTGCGGTCCTTGTAGCTGGGCGGAAACGGTTCGCCCTTGAACAGCACCTGCCCCTTTGACGGCGGCAGCAGCCCGGTGATGACCCGCGCCGTGGTCGATTTTCCCGACCCCGATTCGCCCACCACCGCCACGGTCATGCCCTCGTAGATGTCGAACGACACATCGTCGAGCACCTTGGCGCCACCGGTATACGAGGCATCCACGTTCTGCACCGAGATCAGCGGCACACCATCCTTGGGGCGGCGCTTTTGCGGGCTCTTGAAACTGCGCACGGCCCACAGCGACTTGGTATAGTCCTCCTGCGGGTTGTCCAGCATCTCGGCGGTGGGGGCCTCTTCGACCTCTTCGCCCTTGAGCAGCACCTTGATGGTATCGGCCATCTGCGCCACCACCGCCAGGTCGTGGGTAATGTAAATCGCGGCGGTGTTGAACTGATCGACGATGTCGCGGATCGCGGCCAGAACTTCGATCTGGGTGGTCACGTCCAGCGCGGTCGTGGGCTCGTCGAATATGATCAGGTCCGGACGGCACGACATTGCCATCGCCGTCATCGCCCGCTGCAGCTGCCCGCCCGAGACCTGGTGCGGATAGCGAAAGCCGATCTCCTCGGGGTTGGGCAGGCGCAAACGGCGATAGAGTTCGATAGCGTCTTCCTGCGCCTCCAGCCGCTTCTTGATGCGGTACTGCACCGGCGCCTCTGTGTGCTGGTCGATCAGCTTGTGCGCCGGGTTGAACGACGCCGCCGCCGATTGGGCAACATAGGCGATCCGCGAGCCCCGCAGTGCGCGCCTCTCGCTTTCACTGGCGGTGGTCAGCTCCATTCCGTCGAACTCGATCGAGCCCTCGGAAATGCGGGTGCCGTCGCGGGCATACCCCATCGCGGCGGCGCCGATGGTCGATTTGCCGGCACCCGATTCGCCGATCAGTCCCATCACCTCGCCCCGGTGCAGGGTCAGATCGACACCCTTGATGATGTCGATCCATGTCTCGTCGGAATAGCCTTGGATCTTCAGGTTCCGGATTTTCAGGAGTACATCAGATTTTTTGAATGTCTTTCCCATCTCAAGTCTCCTTCAGGCCTGCAGACCGCCACAGCATCCAGTCCACCACGAAGTTGACCGCGACGGTCAACAGCGCAATAGCGGCGGCGGGTATGAGCGGAGTGATATCACCGAACGAGATCAGGGTTGCGTTTTCACGCACCATCGACCCCCAGTCGGCGGTGGGCGGCTGGATGCCAAGGCCAAGGAACGACAGGCCCGCGACCAGCAGGAACACAAAGCAGAATTCCAGCCCGAACTCGGCGATCAGCGGCGCCATCGAGTTTGGCAGGATCTCCTTGCGGATCAGGTACCAGGTGCCTTCGCCCCGCAGCTTGGCGGCCTCGATGTAATCCATCACCACGATGTTGCCCGCCACCGCCCGTGTCAGGCGGAAGACGCGCGGCGCATAGATGATTGCCACGGCGATGATGATGACATGCACATGCGGACCAAAGATCGACAGCATCAGCAACGCAAAGATCAGCGACGGGATCGACATGATCACGTCCGCCAGCCGCCCCATGAACTGGTCGAACCAGCCGCCCTTGGTGGCCGCCAGAAGCCCTGCCAGCGCACCGAGGATAAAGGCCATGAGCGTCGCCGTCAGTGCCAGCCCGACAGAGTTGCGGGTGCCATAGACGATGCGGCTGAACATGTCGCGGCCCAGCTGATCGGCGCCCAGCAGCATGTTCTCATCCGCCGGCGCAAAGGCCGAGGCAATGATCTCTGCCTCGCCATGCGGCGCGATCAGGGGCGCGAATATCCCCATCACCGCGTAGGTGAAGATCACGAACATGCCGAAGGCCGCAGTCATCGGCGCAGTGCGAAGCTCCTTGGCCAGATCGTCCGAGGCAAGCACGATCAGGAACTCGCGGAACCCGTAGGCAACCATGCCTGCAAGCGCCAGAACGCCCGCGCTTATTGCCACGAACTTCAGCGCGCCAGTGCCGCCGACGATGCCCAACACGAAGGAAACCAGTGTCAGCGAAAAGAGCAGCAAAAAGAGCGAGCGCTTGTTGAAATAGGCCGCAAGACAGGAGGCGGCGAGAAGAACGGTATAATAACCGATAACAAACCAGGTCATTCAGTCGCCTCCTTATTTGGGGTGCCGCAGGCGCGGATTGGTGAGGATAGCCCCCACATCCGCAGCCAGGTTGAGCAGGATGAACGTTGCCGCGAAGATCAGACAACAGGCCTGCACCACGGGGAAGTCGCGTTTCGAGACCGCATCGACCAGTGCCTGTCCGATACCCGGGTAGACGAACACTACCTCGACCAGCACCACGCCGGTGATGAGGTAGGCCAGGTTCAGCGCCACCACGTTGATGATTGGCGCCCAGGCATTGGGCAGGGCGTGCCTTACGATCACCTTCCACGGAGGTGTGCCCTTGAGGCGGGCCATCTCGATATAGGGCGAGGCCAGCAGGTTGATGATCGCCGCTCGCGTCATCCGCATCATGTGCGCCATCACCACCAGCACCAGCGTCAGCGCCGGAAGGAAGGCGCGCTGCAGCAGCTCAAGAAAGCTCATGTCGTTGCTCAGGCTTGCGATCGCAGGGAACATGCTCCACTTGACTGCGAAATAAAGGATCAGGATGTACCCGAGAAAGAACTCGGGCGACGAGATGAACGACAGCGAAACCACGTTGGCCACCCGATCGAAGATCGAGTTGCGCAGCAGCGCGACGAGAACGCCGAGAACAATCGAGACCGGCACCGCGATCATCGCCGCGTAGGCCGCCAGGAAGAGCGTGTTTATGAATCGTTCGCTGATGGTGTTGGCCACCGATTCGCCGGTGACGATCGAGTTGCCGAAATCGAACATCACAGCGCCGCGCAACCAGTCGAGATAGCGCACGATGGCGGGCTGATTGAGTCCCATTTCCTCTCGCAGGGCACGCAGGTTTTCCTCGGTCGCGCCCTGGCCCAGAACCGCCTGGGCGATATCGCCCGGCAGCAGCTCTACCATGAAAAAGATGATGATCGAGATGACCAGCAGAATGATCAGCCCCAATCCGAGCCGTTTTCCAACCAGCCCAAGGATGTCTCCCATCCGTCCCTCCTGCTGTTGTGACCACCGCGCCCCGACCGGGTCGATCCCGCCTACCGTGCGGCCAAACAATTGTTATTGCTTCAGCCGAGACCACGAAAATCACGCATGGTCCCTGCCTGTGCTGTTGGCCCGGTCCGGCGGTCCTGCCGCCGGGCCGGACGCGATACCCCGGCGCGTGGGCGCCGGGGTTTTTCCTGCGTTCAACCGTCGAACCACCAGCGGCTCGGGGCGCGGGCGCCGTCGATTTCCCAACTGGCGGCCAGGTGTTCGCCCCGCATCACGTTCTTGCGCCGTGCATAGACGAAGTTGTTGAACATCGGGATGATGGTGCCACCATCGTCGCGCGAAAGCATCGCCATCTCGCGGTACATCTCGGCGCGCAGTTCGTTGTTCAGCTCTGCCTTGGCCTTGACCAGCAGTTCATTGAACCGCTCGTTCTGCCAGTGGCTCTCGTTCCAGGCCGCATCCGATTTGTAGGCCAGGGAATACATCACGTCCGGTGTCGGGCGTGCCCCCCATGAAACGGCGCAGAACGACTTTTTCAGCCAGACTTCGGAATAGTAGCCATCGTTCGGCTCGCGCACGACCTTGACGTCTATCCCGGCTGCCTTGGCATGTTCGGCATAAAGCACGCACATGTCTACCGCGCCCGAAAACAGGCTATCGGCGGTCGAGATGCTGACAGACAGCCCCTCGGCGCCCGCCTTTTTCAGCAGCGACTTGGCCTGGTCCGGGTCGTAATCGCGCTGCGGAATATCGTCGGGCCAGTACGGCATGGCCGGCGAATGGTGGAAGTCGTTGCCCTTGGTGGCTGCGCCAAAGGCGATCTTTTCGATGATCTCGTCACGGTTCATCGCCAGCTTGAGCGCGTTGCGCACGTCGACATTGTCATAGGGCGCGGTGTCGCAGAACATCGGCATGGTGATCGCCGCCGCCGAGGGCACGTTTTCCACCACGATGTTGGGATCGCGCTGCAACAGCGCCGAGGTCTTGAGGTCGATGAGCGAGACCGCATCCACTTCGCCCGTCACCAACGCCGTCTGGCGAGCGTTCGGGTCGTTCAGAACCAGCATCTCGACCTTGTCGAAATAGGCGCCCGTCCCGTGCCAGCCGTCATGGCGGCTCAGCTTCCAGCCGACGCCCCATTCGCCATCGTCGATCTTGTAGGGGCCCGAACCATCGCCCGACTCCCAGTCGATGCTGCCGTCGTCGTTGGCCGGGCAGATCGCCATGTGATAGTCGGTCATCAACCAGGGCAGATCGGCGATGCCGTTTTCCAGCGTCACCACGACCGTGTGATCGCCATCGGCCTGCACGTCGGTCACCGTCGTCAACAGCGCCTTGGCCGCCGAGGTGGTTTCGCCGCGGTGATGGTTGAGCGAGGCCACGACATCCTTGGCCATGACCGGCCGGCCCGAATGGAACGACGCGTTCGGATTGAGCGAGAAGGTCCAGACCGACGCCGTGTCGTTGGCCGACCATTCGGTCGCAAGGTCAGGTCCGAGCGTGCCGTCGGATTCGATCATCGTCAGGTAGCTGCGATACTGGTGCGCCAGATAGATCTGCTGGCGCGAGACATACTGCCCGGGGTCGTGCGTATCCGAAGAGTTGCCGTCATGCATGCCGACTTTGAAGGTACCGCCACGCTTGGGTTCGGCGCGGGCCGATCCGGTCCAGAGTCCGGTCGCGGCCGATGCCGTCATCCCCGCCGCAATGGCCGTGCTCATGAACGAGCGGCGTGACACCTTGCCGTGGCGTGCTGCCTCGGCCAGTCGTTTCATCAGGATCGTATTCGTAGTCATTTTCATGATGCCTCCCTGGCTGTGTTGGTTCGGTTATCCGGTCTTCGCCGGAATGCGGCTGTCCTGCGATCCGTCCGTGCGGACATTGTCAAAGGGGTAATGTTACACCCTCGTCGCGTGGCGGCCGTCTGCCCGTTTCCTTTCGTCCCTCTTTCAGTTGTCTTCACCCAACGATGGGTATTTCGTTCGACCGATGGCGGATGCGCCCCGCGAATCTGGCCGCGGGGCACACGCACGAACCGGCTATCCCCGGATCAATCTTCAAACCACCAGCGGCTGGCCGCACGGTAGCCGTCCAGCTGCCAGCTTGCGGCAACCTTGCCAGACGTCTTGACGTTGCTGCGCCGCCCGTAAAGGAAGTTCGGGAAGTACGGCAGGATGGTTCCGCCGTCATCGCGCGCCAGCATTGCCATATCGCGGTACATCTCGGCGCGCACGCTGTCGTCCAGCTCGGATTTGGCCGCAACCAGAAGTTCGTTGAAGCGGTCGTTCTCCCAGTGCGACTCGTTCCATGCCGCGCCGGCCTTGTAGGCCAGCGAATACATCACGTCCGGCGTCGGGCGCGCGCCCCATGCGACCATGCACCAAGGTTTTTTCAGCCACACATCCGACCAGTAGCCATCGTTCGGCTCGCGCTTGACCTGGATGTCGATGCCCGCGGCCTTGGCGTGTTCGGAATAGAGCACGGCAACGTCAACCGCACCCGTGGCGATCGAATCCGCAGTGCTGAGCGTTACCGAAAGCCCTTCCATACCGGCCTTTTTCAGCAGCGACTTGGCCTGATCGGGATCGTATTCGCGCTGCGGAATATCGTCGGGCCAATAGGGCATGGCCGGCGAGTGGTGGAAATCGTTGGCCATTGTGGCCGCGCCAAAAGTGATCTTTTCGATCAGGTCGGCACGGTCGATCGACAGCTTCAGCGCGTTGCGCACGTCGACATTGTCGAACGGAGCAACATCGCAGAACATTGGCATGGTGATCGCCTGTGCCGAGGGCACGTTCTCGATCACGACATCGCCACTACGCTGCAGCAGCGCCATCGTCTTGGCTTCCAGCAGGCTGGTGGCGTCAACGTCGCCCGTTACCAGCGACGTCTGGCGGGCGTTGGGATCGTTGATGAAGGTGACCTCGACCGCATCGAAATAGGCACCTTCAAGGTGCCAGTCTTCGTGCCGCACCAGCGACGCATTCACGCCAGGCTGGAAATCGGTCAGCTTGTAGGGGCCGCAGCCATCGCCTGATTCCCAGTCGATGCCGCCATCATCCTTGGCCGGGCAGATCACCAGGTGATAGTCGGTCATCAGCCAGGGGAGATCGGCGTTGCCCGAGGCCAGCTTGACCGTGACCGAGGAGTCATCGTTGGCGGTGACATCGACGACATCGGCCAACAGCGCCGCCGCGGCCGAGGTGGTGTCCTCGCCACGGTGATAGTTGAGCGAGGCGACGACATCGTTGGCTGTCACCTTGCGCCCGCTGTGGAAGGTCGCCTTGTCGTTCAGCTTGAAGGTCCATTCCGACGCATCCGGCGTCGCCGACCATTCGGTCGCAACATCCGGGCCTAGCGTCTGGTCGGGATTGATCAGCGTCAGGAACGCGCGGTGGGTGTGGGCCAGCAGGATCTGCGCGTTCGACTGAAACGTTGCGGGATCGAGCGAGTCAACGGTGTTGCCGTCATGCTGGGCAATGCGGAAGGTGCCGCCGCGCTTGGGCTCGGCCCGGGCGCTGGTGGTCCAAAGACCCGTCGCCGCCGCTGCAGTCATCCCCGCCGCCAGCGAATAGTGCATGAAGGACCGTCGTGAAATCCTGCCTTCGCGGGCAGCCTCAGCCAGCCTGTCTACCAGAGCCTGGTCGGTGAACTTGTTCATGATATCTCCCCGCTTTCGTGAATTATGTCGGATATACCGCATCATTGTTCGGCGGTACCCGCCTATGCTTGTCCCTGTTGGGATCGCGCGAGTGGCCTGGAAACGACATGTCCTGATCAAAACACGAAATAGACACAGCTTCCACCCCCGATCTGGCGCGCACTGCGAAATTCTGTGTCCCGGCGGGGGGATATGAGGGTCTCCTCACCCCAGCACAGACCCCGACAACAGGCTCCACGGGGTTGGAACTGTTCAAAAAACGACGTTGTTCACCGCAAATCGCGCACTCAGCGCCTAGTGCTGCGCCGCATTCGCAGATTCGTAAAGAAGTCGAGACGCTTCTTCAATTCGCGCTCGAATCCGCGTTCGACAGGTTGATAAAGCACCGGCCGTTTCATCCCTTCGGGGAAATAGTCCTGGCCGGAAAACCCGTCATCTGCATCATGGTCGTACTGGTAGCCCGCGCCATAGCCCTGCTCCTTCATCAGCTTGGTAGGCGCGTTCAGGATGTGGGCAGGCGGGGTCAGGCTGCCGGTCGACTTGGCCTCGCGCCGGGCGGACTTGTAGGCGGCGTAGCCCGCATTCGATTTCGGCGCCAGCGCCAGAAAGATCACCGCCTGCGCCAGCGCCAGCTCGCCCTCGGGGCTGCCGAGACGTTCGTACACCTCCCAGGCCTGCAGGCAGATGGCCTGCGCGTTGGTGTCGGCAAGCCCGATATCCTCGATCGCCATGCGGGTCAGGCGGCGGGCCAGATAGCGCGGGTCCTCGCCCCCCTCCAGCATCCGCGCCAGCCAGTATAGCGCCGCGTCGGGGTCAGATCCGCGCACCGACTTGTGCAGCGCCGAGATGAGGTTGTAATGCGCCTCGCCCGATTTGTCGTATTGCGCCGCGCGCCGCATCAGCCGCCCCGCCAGCGCCTGCGCGTCAAGTTTACCATCGATCTTCCACGCCGCCACCTGCTCGATCAGGTTGAACAGCGCCCGCCCGTCGCCATCGGCCATTTCCAGCAGCGCCTCGCGCGCCGGCCCGTCCAGCGGCAGCGCGCGGCCCAGCTCGGCCTCGGCCCGCTGGGCCAGGCGTTCCAGTTCGGCCAGCGACAGGCGCTCCAGCACCAGCACCTGCGCCCGGCTGAGCAACGCGGCGTTCAGCTCGAAACTTGGGTTCTCGGTGGTGGCGCCCACCAGCAGGATGGTGCCATCCTCCATATGCGGCAAAAACCCGTCCTGCTGGGCCTTGTTGAAGCGGTGTATTTCGTCGACGAACAGCAGCGTTCCCTGCCCGTTGGCGCGGCGGTGGCGGGCCGCCTCGAACACCTTTTTCAGGTCGGCCACGCCGGTGAAAATCGCGCTGATCTGCACGAAATTCAGCTTTGTCTCGTCCGCCAGCAGCCGGGCGATGGTGGTCTTGCCCACCCCCGGCGGCCCCCAGAAGATCAGCGACCCCAGGCTGCCCGCCGCCAGCATCGCCCCCAGCGGCCCGTCGGGTCCCAGGACCTTTTCCTGGCCCACCACCTCTGACAGCTTGCGCGGGCGCAGGCGGTCGGCCAGCGGGCGCGGCGCACCATCGGGCGGCGGCGCATCGGGTTGGTTGTCAAAAAGATCAGCCATCGCGCCCGCCTATAGCCTGAATCGCATGGTCACGCGCCGGCCGCCGCGCTGCACCTCGAGGCTCAGCCAGCGCCGCGCGTTACTCAACAGCCGGACCGCATCGCCGGCGTCGCCGACCTCGGCGCCGTTGACCGAAAGCAGCAAATCGCCCGCCCGCAGCCCGGCGCGTCGACCCACGTCACCGGGGTCTTCGACCACCACGCCGCGCGCGCTCAGCGGCAGGCCGTATTCGCCGATCACCGCCGGATTTATGTTGGACAGTTGCACGCCGGGGATGGCCGACCGTCGGCCTGTCACGCGAGTATCGCGCGGTGGCACCTCGGGCGCGGCGATAAGCGCGACTTCGACCGTGCGTTCGCGACCCTGCCGGATACCGGTGATGCGCGCCGTGGCACCGATCCCGGTCACGGACATACGATAGATCATTTCGGCCGGGGTGTTCACCGGGTGCCCGTCAACGGCGATGATCACATCACCCGGCTGGAAACCGGCGGCCAGAAGTGCGCTTTTGGGATGCAGTTGCACGATCGCCACCCCGCCAGGGCGATCCAGCCCCAGCCCCTCGGCCATGTCGGCGGTGACGGGCTGGCCGTCGATCCCCGCCCAGGGCCGCTGAAAGCTGTCATGCCCCGCGCGCGCCTGTTCGACGAATTGCGCCACCAGCGCAGAGGGGATGGCGAAACCGATCCCGTTCGACCCGCCCGAACGGCTGAGGATGGCGGTGTTGATCCCGATAAGCCGGCCGTTGATATCAACCAGCGCACCGCCCGAGTTTCCCGGATTGATCGGCGCATCGGTCTGGATGAAATAGCCCCGCGCGTTACCGGTGGCCGTGCCCGAACGCGCCAGCCCCGACACGATCCCGCTCGAGACTGTCTGCCCGACGCCGAAGGGGTTGCCGATGGCCAGCACCAGCTCGCCCACCTCGACGCTGTCGCTGTCGCGCAGTTCCAGCGCCGGCATGTCGTGAGCGTCCTCCATCTGCAGGATGGCCAGGTCGCTTTCCTCGTCTGCCAGCAGGACGCGCGCCGAAAACTCGCGCCGGTCGTTCAGGGCGACGCGGATATCTGTCGCCTCGCCCACGACGTGATAGTTCGACACAACGATACCGTCGGCGCCCAGGATCACGCCCGACCCCAGCGAATTTTCGACCCGCTGTCGCGGCGTGCCGAAATCGCGGAACAGGTCCTGAAAGAACGGGTCATTGCTGAACGGGCTGCGCACGCTGACCACGCGGCGGGCGTAGATGTTGACCACCGCCGGCGCGGCACGCTTGACCACGGGCACAAAGCCCGTCTGGATGTCGGTGCGGGTCTGGGGCACCTGCATCTCTGCCGCCGCCGGCAGGCCGGCAAGGAACATGAATAGGATGAGCGCCAGTCGCATGGGCGGTCTCCGGTCGTGGCTGCCCAAGCGATATGCGGGGCGGCGGCGCAGAATGCAAGCGCCACGCCTGAAACGGCAAAACCCCCGCGGGATATGACCGGCGAGGGCTTTGTGAATGCGTTATGTCGCGGGGCGGACCCTTTCGGGTTCAGTCCTCTTCGCCTGCGGTCTCTGCGGCGGCAACGCGGGCGCGGTCGACGGAACCCTTGGCGTCGGTGTCGCGATCGACCAGTTCGATGATGGCCATCGGCGCCATGTCACCATAGCGGAAGCCGGCCTTGAGAACGCGGACACAACCACCGTTGCGTTCCTTGTAGCGGGGGCCCAGCACCTCGAACAGCTTGGCTACGTGGGCATCCTGCTTGAGCTGTGCCGCGGCCTGGCGGCGGGCGTGCAGGTCGCCGCGCTTGCCCAGCGTGATCAGCTTTTCCGCCACCCGGCGCAGTTCCTTGGCCTTGGGCAGCGTGGTCTTGATCTGTTCGTGTTCGATCAGCGAGCCGGCCATGTTCGCCCACAGCGCCTTACGGTGCTCATGGGTGCGGTTCAGGCGGCGGTAGCCTCTTGCGTGACGCATTTTCTTGTCTCCTTGACGTGTTTTGCTTTGTCCGGCCGGCGATGCGTGTCACCGGCTCTCCTTGGGGCGGGTATGCCCGGGTGCGGTGGGTTGGAAACCCACCCTACGCCGACAGCGCGGGGTGGGGTTTCACTCCACCATTTCTCAGAACTGGTCTTCGAACTTCTTGGCCAGATCCTCGATGTTGTCAGGCGGCCAGTCCTCGACGTCCATGCCCAGATGCAGCCCCATGCCCGAGAGCACTTCCTTGATCTCGTTAAGCGACTTGCGCCCGAAGTTCGGGGTGCGCAGCATTTCGGCTTCGGTCTTCTGGATCAGGTCGCCGATATAGACGATGTTGTCGTTCTTCAGGCAGTTTGCCGAACGGACCGACAGTTCCAGTTCGTCGACCTTCTTGAGCAGCAGCGGGTTGAATTCCAGCCCGTCATCCTCGGACTCGCGCCCGGCCGCTTCCGGCTCTTCGAAGTTGACGAAGATCGACAGTTGGTCCTGCAGGATGCGCGCGGCATAGGCGACCGCGTCATCGGGGGTGATCGACCCGTCGGTTTCCACCTTCATGGTCAGCTTGTCATAGTCCAGCACCTGGCCCTCACGGGTGGGTTGAACGTCATAGCTGACCTTGATCACCGGCGAATAGATCGCGTCGATCGGAATAAGGCCGATCGGCGCATCCTCGGGCTTGTTGCGGTCGGCCGCGACATATCCCTTGCCGGTGTTGACGGTGAGTTCCATGAACAGGTCCGCGCCCTCGTCGAGGTGGCAGATCACATGTTCCTTGTTGAGGATCTCGATACCCGCGCTGTCGGAAATGTCCCCGGCGGTCACGACGCCCGGCCCCTTGGCCGAGATCGACAGGCGCTTGGGCCCTTCGACTTCCATCCGCAGCGCCACGCCCTTGAGGTTCAGGACGATGTCGGTGACATCCTCGCGCACACCCGCGACGGACGAGAACTCGTGCAGCACGTTGTCGATCTGCACCGAGGTGATCGCCGCGCCTTGCAGCGAGGACAGCAGCACCCGGCGCAGGGCATTGCCCAGCGTCAGACCAAAGCCGCGCTCAAGCGGTTCGGCCACAACCGTCGCCTGGCGCAGCGGGTCATTACCCGGCTTCACCTCCAGCTGCGTCGGCTTGATCAGTTCGGCCCAATTTTTATGGATCATGCAGTGCCTCCATTCCTGTCCCGGCCTCATGTCCAAAGGTCCGGAACGCCCGAGGTTTTCTAGTGCACGAACGGGTCCGCAATGGCGTGCGGCCCCGTTCAGTTGACCGGCGATCAGACCCGGCGGCGTTTCGGCGGGCGGCAGCCGTTATGTGCAATCGGCGTGACGTCACGGATCGACGTAATGTTGAACCCGACGGCAGCCAGCGCGCGAAGTGCGCTTTCACGGCCCGAGCCGGGTCCCTGAACCTCTACTTCGAGGGTTCTCATGCCGTGTTCCTGGGCCTTGCGGCCGGCATCCTCGGCCGCCATCTGCGCGGCATAGGGCGTCGACTTGCGCGAACCCTTAAAACCCATGGTGCCGGCCGACGACCATGCGATGGCGTTGCCCTGCACGTCCGAGATCAGGATCTTGGTGTTGTTGAAGGACGAATTCACATGCGCCACACCAGTGGCGATGTTCTTCGAAACTTTCTTCTTGCCGCGGGTGGCCTTGCGGGTATCTCGTGCCATGTCCTGTGCCCTCCCTTACTTCTTCTTGCCGGCGATGGGTCTCGCCGGGCCCTTGCGAGTGCGGGCGTTGGTATGGGTGCGCTGGCCGCGCACGGGCAGGTTGCGACGATGGCGCAGACCGCGGTAGCAGCCGAGATCCATCAGGCGCTTGATGTTCATCTGAACTTCGCGGCGCATGTCACCCTCGACGCTGTAATTGGCGTCAATGTGTTCGCGCAGCGCGACAGCCTCGGCGTCGGACAACTCGTTGACGCGGCGGGACGGGTCGATGTTCACCGCCTCGCAGATGGACTTGGCCGAGGAATGGCCGATTCCGGTTATGTAGGTGAGTGCGATGGGGACCCGTTTGTTGGTCGGGATGTTAACGCCGGCTATACGTGCCAAGTGTCTCGTTCCTTTACGTTGCGGTTCCGTAGTGCCAGAACCTTTTTTCACAACTCAGGCCCGCGGCGTTCCCGCCCGGGCCACGTTGGACTTCGGGGTGTCGATTGTATGCCCCGGGCAAGCCGGGAACCGAATCGTCGTCTCTCAAGAGATGGTGGTGCTTAGGAGCAATTCGGGGGGCCGTCAAGCCCCCGCCGCCCGCCGGCCCGGTGTTATCCGAGCGCCTCGTCGATCGACGCCGCGACCTGATCGATCTCGCCCAGCCCGTCAACCGGCCTCAGCTTGCCCTTGGCGTGGTAGTAACCGATCAGCGGCGATGTCTTCTTGTAGTATTCCATCAGCCGGTTGCGCAGCGAGTCCTCGTTGTCGTCGGCGCGGCGCTTGACGTCGGTACTGCCGCAATTGGCGCATTTCCCATCCGCCGGCCAGGGCTTGGTGATGTCGTTGTAGACCTCGCCACAGCTGCCACAGGTAGACCGGGCGGTGATACGGCTCACCAGCGCGTCGTCATCCACCCGCATCTCGATCACGGCATCCAGCTTCTGCCCGGTCTCGGCCAGCAGATCATCCAGCGCGTCGGCCTGCGCCAGGGTGCGCGGGAAGCCATCGAAGATGAAGCCGCCGCCGTTTTCGCCCTTGATCTTTTCGCGGATCAGCCCGATCACGATCTCGTCAGTCACCAGGTCGCCGCGCGCCATCACCTCGGCCACGCGCTTGCCCATCTCGGTGCCGCTGTCCTTGGCCTCGCGCAGCATGTCACCGGTGGAAAGCTGGATCATCCCGCGCTTTTCGACCAGGATATGTGCCTGCGTGCCCTTGCCCGCGCCCGGCGGCCCCAGAAGAATAATGTTCATCGCCGTCCCGTCCCCTTTCTTCGGGACTTGCGCCGCCCCTTGCCGCTGAGTTGCGATTTCTCGATAAGGCCCTCGTACTGGTGGGCCAGGAGATGCGACTGAACCTGCTGAATAGTATCCATCGTCACCGCCACCACGATCAGCACCGAGGTGCCGCCGAAATAGAACGGAATGGCAAACTGGCTGCGCAGCACCTCTGGCAGCAGGCAAACCGCCGTCAGATAGCCCGCGCCCAGAACCAGCACCCGTGTGACAACGTAATCCAGGTATTCGGCGGTTCGCTTGCCCGGCCGGATGCCGGGAACAAAGCCGTTCTGGTTTTTCAGGTTGTCAGCCACGTCGTCGGTCTTGAAGGCGACATTGTAGGTGTAGAAGTAGGTGAAGAACGCCACCATGATTGCGTAAAACAGCAGGTAGAGCGGCTGACCCGGGCCGAAATAGGCCAGGACCATCGACATCACCGGCCCGGTCTGGTTGCCCGAGAAGGTCGACAGCGTCACCGGCAGCAGCAGCAGCGACGAGGCAAAGATCGCCGGGATCACGCCCGCCGGGTTGACCTTGACCGGCAGGTGCGAGGACCCGCCGTCATAGACCTTCATCCCCACCTGGCGGCGCGGATACTGGATGTGGATCTTGCGCAGGCTGCGTTCCATGAACACGACGAAGGCGATGACCACAACCATCATGATCATCACGCCCACGATCACCGCCGGGCTGATCGCGCCCGAACGGCCCTGGCTGAAGAACTGAGCCAGCGCCGCCGGCACCTCGGCGATAATGCCGACGAAGATGATCAGCGAAATGCCGTTGCCGACGCCCCGGGCGGTGATCTGCTCGCCGATCCACATCAGGAACATGGTTCCGCCCACAAGCGTGATCATGCAGGCGGCAACAAAGAACGGCGCCGGCAGGTCGGGCTGAACCAGCCCGCCCGATACCAGGCTCATCGCCAGGCCGTAGGATTGCAGCGTCGCCAGCCCCACCGTGCCATAGCGGGTGTACTGGTTCATCTTCTTGCGGCCCTGCTCGCCCTCTTTCTTGAGCTGCTCCAGCGCCGGCACCATCGCCGCCATGAGCTGCACGATGATCGAGGCCGAGATATAAGGCATGATCCCCAGCGCAAAGATGCCCATACGCCCCAGCGCGCCGCCGGTGAACATGCTCAGCATGCCGCCGATGCCCTGGCTGGCATCTTCCATGAAATTGCGCAGTTCGGCGCCGTCGATGCCTGGAACCGGGATCCATGTGCCCAGCCGGTAGACGATCAACAGCACGAGGGTGAAGATGATGCGCCGGCGAAGCTCGGTGGCCTTGCCAAGAGCGGCCCAACTGGTGTTGGACGCCATCTGTTCTGCTGCGGATACCATGCGCGATCCCGTCTATTGCGAATACGCCGCCCAAGCCGTTTTCCGGCCAAGGCGGCGTCATCAGGAAAACTGCGGATTATGTAAGCGGCGCGGACGCCGCTCACAACCGCTTATTCGGCCGCCTGCGCGGTTGTGACCCTCAGAGAGCCCCCCGCCTTCTCAACCGCCTCGATTGCCGCCTTGGATGCGCCGGTCACTTCCAGCGCCAGCTTGGCGGCGACTTCGCCCTTGGCCAGAACGCGCACACCGTCCAGCTTGCGCCGCACCAGACCGCTGGCAACGAGCGCGTCCTCGGTGATGGGCTGCTTGGCGTCCAGCTTGCCGGCGTCGACGAATTTCTGGATCAGGCCCAGGTTGACGACGGCGTATTTCTTGCGGTTTGGCTTGGTAAATCCGCGCTTGGGCAGACGTTGGTAGAGCGGCATCTGCCCGCCCTCGAAGCCCTTGATCGCCACACCCGAACGGGATTTCTGGCCCTTGATGCCGCGCCCGGCGGTCTTGCCGGTGCCCGAACCGGGGCCGCGGCCGACGCGTTTGCGGGGTTTCGTCGCGCCCGGATTGTCGCGCAGTTCGTTGAGTTTCATCTGTCCACTTCTCCTGAAGCCGGATGTGACCCCCGAAGCGGATGGGGCCAACCACGGCATGTGATGAGTATCGAGTCGTCGCCCCACCGGGGCCACCGGGGGCGTATAGACGGGATGGCGGGCCGGTTCAAGTGGCCAGAGGGGGTGGCAGCACGGTGCCTTGGCAGGCCAACGGCACATGATGCGTCATCACGGGACGCAGGGCAGTGCCTGATCGCGGGTGGGCGCGAAAAGCGCCCGCCCATGGGGGCGGTCGGGCGCTGCCCGTGCCGCAAGCGCCACGGGCATATGCTTCAAAGTCGTTTACATCGGTAGGTTCAAGGGCAGCTATTCATCCAACCGCTTCTTCATTCTTTCAATATCCGCGGTTATTTCCGCTATGCTCCGCGAGGGTTCAGTAATGTTTTCAAGACTGCTGTCTGAAACTCGATCACACTGCGAACTGAATTCTTCAGAACATGCCTCGTTCTCATCCTTGAGAAAGAACGTTGCGGCAACTCCGAGTGGACCGAACAGAAACCCTAATAGCGTCGCCAAGGAAGCTCTGGATGGAACTCTGTCGCGGGCAATGAACTACGCCAAACCCGCACACAGCATCCAAACGACTACCACGTTCCCGATCGTCATCGCTCAGTCCTCCCTATCGCCTCCTGACATATGATATTGTGAATTCCCCAAACAGCAAAACGCCCCGGCCATCACTGACCGGGGCGTTTCAATTCTGCCGCAGGGTGGGTTTTCAACCCACCGCGCGCTTATCCGCGCTCTTCGACGATCTCGACCAGATGCGAAATCTTGTCGATCATCCCGCGGATCGAGGGGGTATCCTCCAACTCGCGGGTCTTGTGCATCTTGTTGAGCCCCAGCCCCACCAGCGTGGCGCGCTGATCTTTCGGGCGACGGATGGGCGAACCCACCTGCCGGACGACAATGGTCTTTGCCATGACGTGCTCTCCTTACGCTTCTGCGGCTTCGGCCGGGGCCTCGGCCTTGGGCGCGTCGTCACGACGCAGGATCTCGGCCACCTTCTTGCCACGCCGCTGCGCCACCTGGCGCGGGCTGGCCTGAAATCTCAGTCCGTCGAGCGTGGCGCGGATCATGTTGTAGGGGTTTTGCGACCCGATCGACTTGGCGACCACGTCCTGAACGCCCAGCATCTCGAACACCGCGCGCATCGGACCACCGGCGATGATGCCGGTACCTTGCGGAGCGGTGCGCATCACCACACGGCCGGCGCCGTGACGGCCCTCGCCGTCATGGTGCAGCGTGCGGCCTTCGCGCAGGGGCACGCGGATCATCTGCCGCTTGGCCTGCTCGGTGGCCTTGCGAATCGCCTCGGGCACCTCCTTGGCCTTGCCCTTGCCAAAACCGACACGGCCTTTCTGGTCGCCTACGACGACCAGCGCCGCAAAGCCGAACCGCTTGCCGCCCTTGACCGTCTTGCTGACTCGGTTGATCGCCACGAGACGATCGGCGAATTCCGGTGCCTCGTCGCGGTCGCGACCGCCCCGACGGCTAGCTTCTCTTGCCATATCTCGTCTCCTTACAGCTTCAGGCCGGCTTCACGCGCGGCATCCGCCAACGCCTTTACGCGGCCATGATAAAGGAACCCGCCGCGATCAAACTGGGCCTCGGTGATGCCAGCCTTCTGCGCGCGCTCGGCGATGGTGGCGCCGATCTTTTGCGCCGCCTCGATCGTGTTCTTGCCGTAAAAGCCCAAATCCTTTTCCAGCGTCGACGCCGCGGCGAGAGTGACCCCGCGGATGTCGTCGATGATCTGAACGCTCATGTTCTTGCCAGAGCGATTCACGCTGAGGCGCGGACGCCCGGAATTGACCTTGCGAAGTTTGCTCCGAACGCGCAGGCGGCGTTTGAGGAACAGTTGTCTCTTGCTGTTTGCCATCTGTCGCGTCCTTACTTCTTCTTGCCTTCCTTCTGGAAGATGTACTCGTCCTTGTAGCGGATGCCCTTGCCCTTGTAGGGCTCAGGGCGCCGCCAGTCGCGGATATTCGCCGCGACCTGGCCGACGAGCTGCTTGTCATGGCCTTCGACCACCAGTTCGGTGGGCTTGGGCGCGGTGACAGTCACACCTTCCGGAATGGAAAAATCGACATCGTGGCTGAGCCCGAGGTTGAGCTTGAGCACATTGCCCTGCACCTGCGCACGATAACCAACGCCGCGAATTTCCAGATCCTTGCGGAAGGCTTCGCTGGAACCCTGCACGAGGTTGGCCACGACGGTGCGGCTCATCCCCCATTGCTGGCGTGCGCGCTTGGACTTGCCGCGCGGATGCACGGTGATCGCATCGTCGCCGATCTCGATCGTGACATCGTCGGTGAAGGTAAAGGTCTTGGTCTGCTTGGGGCCTTTGACCTCGATGGTCTGGCCGCTCAGGCTGGCGGTCACGCCTGCAGGCAGGGGGACCGGCCTTTTTCCGATTCGGGACATCTTTCTGACCTCCTCAGAATACGGTGCAGAGCACTTCGCCGCCAACATTGGCAGCGCGTGCATTTGCGTCCGACATCACACCCTGCGGGGTGGAGACAATCGACACGCCGAGGCCCTGACGGACCGACGGCAAGTCCTTGGCGCCCGCATAGACCCGGCGACCGGGCTTGCTGACCCGTTTCATCTCGCGGATGGCGGGGGCGCCTTCGAAGTATTTCAGGCTGATCTCGATCGTGGGGTGATCGCGAACGTCGGTGCCGTGTTCAAAGCCACGGATATAGCCTTCGCTGGCCAGGACCTCCAGCACGCGGACGCGCATCTTCGAGGCCGGAACCATGACGGTGGACTTGCCGCGCATACCCGCGTTGCGGATGCGGGTCAGCATGTCGCCGATAGGATCGTTCATCTCATATCCTCCTTACCAGCTCGACTTGACCACGCCCGGCATCTGACCTGCCGAACCGAGTTCGCGCAGGGCGATCCGGCTGACTTTCAGCTTGCGGTAGTAGGCGTGCGGCCGGCCGGTGAGCTGGCATCGGTTGTGCAGACGGGTGGCAGAGCTGTTGCGCGGCAGCTCGGCGAGCTTCAGCGAGGCGCGAAACCGTTCTTCCATCGGCTTGGATTGGTCGTTGATGATCTCTTTCAGCGCGGCGCGCCGGGCTGCGTACTGTTTGACCAGCCGCTGCCGTTTCTTTTCACGTTCGACCATTGCTTTCTTGGCCATGTTCTAGTTCCTCCGGCTCAGCTGTTGAAGGGCATGTTGAAATGCTTCAACAGCGCCTTGGCTTCGGCGTCGGTAGGCGCCGTGGTCGAAATGGCGATGTCGAGGCCCCAGACCTCGTCTACCTTGTCGTAGTCGATCTCGGGAAAGACGATGTGCTCGCGGATGCCGAGAGCATAGTTGCCACGTCCGTCGAACGATTTGTCCGACACCCCGCGAAAGTCGCGGATGCGCGGCATCGCCACGGTGACCAGACGATCAAGGAAATCGTACATGCGGTCGCCGCGCAGCGTCACCTTGGCGCCCATCGGCATGCCTTCGCGAACGCGGAAGCCGGCGATGGATTTCTTGGCCATGGTCATCACCGCCCGCTGGCCGGCGATCAGGGTCAGGTCCTCTTGGGCCGACTTGGCCTTTTTGGAGTCCTTCACCGCCTCGGCGCCACAGCCGATGTTCAGCACAATCTTTTCGAGCCGCGGGATCTGCATGTCATTCTTGTAACCGAACTCTTCTTTCAGAGCCGGGCGGATGACGTCACGGAACTGCTGACGCAGACGCGGTACATAGGCTGCGGTATCAAGCATCGATCACATCCCCCGTGGTCTTGGCAAAACGCACCTTGCGACCGTCCTCGAGGCGAAAGCCGACGCGGCTGGGTTTGCCGTTCTTGTCGAGAATGGCGAGGTTCGACAGGTCCACCGGCATCGCCTTGGGCAGGCGACCGCCTTGGCTCTGCTGGCTTTGGCGGGTGTGACGGATGGCCATGTTGATGCCCTCCACCACGGCCTTGCCGGCACTGGGGTCGACCGAGGTGATCGTCCCCTCGCGGCCCTTGTCCTTGCCGGCGATGACGACGACCTTGTCGCCCTTTTTCAGTTTCGCAGCCATGTCAGAGCACCTCCGGGGCGAGCGAAATGATTTTCATGTAGTTCTTGGCGCGCAGTTCACGCACCACCGGCCCGAAGATACGGGTGCCGATGGGGTCGCCGGCATTGTTAAGGATCACGGCGGCGTTGCGGTCAAAGCGGATGGCGGTGCCATCCTCGCGGCGGATTTCCTTGGCCGTGCGAACGACGACGGCCTTGCGCACGTCGCCCTTTTTCACGCGACCACGCGGAATGGCCTCCTTGACGGAAACGACGATGACGTCGCCCACCGAGGCATATTTGCGTTTGGAACCGCCCAGGACCTTGATGCACTGAACCTTCCGGGCACCGGAATTGTCAGCAACATCCAGATTGGTCTGCATCTGGATCATTAGGTTTCTCCCGACCTTTGGGGTAACGACCCCAGGGTTTCGCTCAAACCGGAATGTGTTTTCCGCGTTCGGGGGCGCTCATTCGTGCCGTCCGGGCTGCTCGAGGCAGGCCGGGCGGCGTGACGAGCGGCCGCTCAGGCTTCCAACACCTCCCAGCGTTTGCTCTTCGATTTCGGCGCGCATTCGGTGATGCGCACGATGTCGCCCACCTTGTAGGCGTTCTTTTCGTCGTGAGCCCGGTACTTTTTGGACTTACGGATGGTTTTTTGCATGACCGGGTGCGTGAAGCGGCGTTCGACCGAAACCGTCACGGTCTGGTCATTGGCGTCGCTGACAACCTTGCCTTGAAGAATACGTTTGGGCATCGCTCAAGACTCCTCAGTCTGCCGCCGCTTGCGCGGCTTTTTCGTTCAGCACGGTCTTGACGCGCGCGACGTCGCGACGCACCACGCGGATGCGTGCGGGGTTTTCCAGCTGGCCGGTAGCGGCCTGAAAGCGCAGGTTGAACTGCTCTTTCTTCAGCGCCAACAGCTGCTCGCGCAGCTGCTCGGGGCTCTTCTCTTTCAGCTCGGCGGCGTCCATTCGCCTCTTCCTTTCCCAAAACACCAGCGAGCCCCTGACATTCGCCTCAGGGTCACCCGGGACCTGGTGGATGAATTGCACGCGCGCGAATCCCGGTACACCGAGCCGCGCGGATTGCGGCTCTATAAGCGAGGCAGCGGCGCGGGGCAAGGAAAAGATGCAGGATTTATCGGCCAGCAGATCATCGAACACCAGCCCCGCACCATAACGGCCGCTATTGGCACGGCCGCTTTTGGCGAATGCCGCGGCGGCTGCATGTCATCATGCGCAGCACCGCCCAATACGCGCACTTCGGCATTTCCCCCCACTACAGCCATGCAAAAGCCCCCGCCGATCTCTCGGCGGGGGCTTTAGATATCGTAGAGCAGGGTTTCCCCCGATCCGCTTACCAGTCTTCGCGGGCCACCAGGCGGGTCTTGACCGGCAGCTTCATGGCGGCAAGGCGCAGGGCCTCTTGTGCCACGGCATCGCTGACGCCGTCGATCTCGAACATCACCCGGCCAGGCTTGACGCGGGCGGCCCAGAAATCGACCGAACCCTTGCCCTTACCCATCCGGACCTCGGTGGGTTTCGACGTCACCGGAACGTCGGGGAAGATCCGGATCCAGACCCGGCCCTGACGTTTCATGTGGCGCGTCATGGCGCGACGTGCGGCCTCGATCTGGCGCGCGGTGATGCGCTCTGGCTGGACGGCCTTGAGACCCCAGCTGCCGAAGTTCAGATCCGATCCGCCCTTGGCCTGGCCGTGGATGCGGCCCTTGTGCTGCTTGCGGAATTTGGTGCGCTTTGGTTGAAGCATCTGTCAGTCCTCCTCAGCGACGGCCGCCGGCGCCACGAGGCGCGGGACCATCCTGCAGCTCCTGGGCCTTGCGCTCGCGGGCACTGGGATCATGCTCCATGATCTCGCCCTTGAATATCCACACCTTGATGCCGATGATCCCGTAGGGTGTCATCGCCTCGACGAGGGCATAGTCGATGTCGGCGCGCAGCGTGTGCAGCGGCACGCGGCCCTCGCGGTACCATTCGGTACGCGCGATCTCGGCACCGCCCAGACGGCCGGCCACGTTCACCCGGATACCCAGGGCGCCCATGCGCATCGAGTTCTGCACCGCCCGCTTCATCGCGCGGCGAAAGCTGACCCGGCGTTCAAGCTGCTGAGCGATCGATTCCGCAACCAGCCTGGCGTCCAGCTCGGGCTTGCGCACCTCGACGATATTGAGGTGCAGCTCGCTGTCGGTCATGTTGGCGATCTTGCGGCGCAGCTTTTCGATGTCCGCGCCTTTCTTGCCGATGATGACGCCGGGGCGTGCGGTGTGGATCGTGACCCGGCATTTCTTGTGCGGGCGCTCGATGATGACGCGGCTGATGCCAGCCTGCTTGCACTCTGCTGCAATAAACTCGCGGATACGGACGTCCTCCAGCAGGAGGTTGCCGTAATCCTTGGTGTCAGCATACCAGCGGCTGTCCCAGGTGCGGTTGACCTGCAGGCGCATGCCGATCGGATTTACCTTGTTACCCATTAGGCTTGCTCCTCGATTTCACGCACCTTGATGGTCAGCTCCGAGAACGGCTTCATGATCTTGCCGAACCGGCCGCGGGCACGCGGGCGACCGCGCTTGAGCGTCAGGTTCTTGCCGACATAGGCCTCGGCAACGATCAGTTCATCCACATCAAGACCGTGGTTGTTCTCGGCGTTGGCGATCGCGGATTGCAGGCACTTGCGAACGTCCTGGGCGATGCGGCGCTTGGAAAACGCCAGATCGTTCAGGGCCTTGTCGACCTTCTTGCCGCGGATCATCGCCGCCACCAGGTTCAGCTTTTGCGGGCTGGTGCGCAGCATGCGCAGTTTGGCCATCGCCTCGTTGTCCGCCACGCGGCGGGGATTCTTCTCCTTGCCCATGGCTTACTTCCTCTTGGCTTTCTTGTCGGCCGCATGCCCGTAGTAGGTGCGGGTGGGGGAATATTCCCCGAATTTCTGACCGATCATGTCCTCGGATACGTTGACGGGGACATGTTTCTTGCCGTTGTAGACGCCGAAGGTCAGCCCAACGAATTGGGGCAGAATCGTCGACCGGCGTGACCAGATCTTGATGACTTCGTTACGCCCCGACTGCCGTGCGGCCTCGGCTTTTTTCAGCACATAGGCGTCGACAAAGGGGCCCTTCCAAACAGAACGTGCCATGTTTTAGCGGCCCTTCTTCTTGGCGTGACGCGAGCGCAGGATAAGTTTCTGCGACGCCTTGTTCGTGTTGCGGGTACGCGCACCCTTGGTCGGCTTGCCCCAGGGCGTAACCGGGTGGCGACCACCCGAGGTACGGCCCTCACCACCACCATGCGGGTGATCGATCGGGTTCATGACCACACCACGCACGCTGGGACGCTTGCCCATGTGACGCTTGCGGCCGGCCTTGCCGAAGTTCTGGTTGGAGTTGTCGGGGTTCGAAACCGCACCGACAGTTGCCTTGCATTCCTGCCGAACCAGGCGGAGTTCGCCCGAGCTGAGCCGGATCTGCGCATAGCCGCCGTCACGACCGACGAACTGGCCATAGGTCCCCGCCGCGCGGGCGATCTGGCCGCCCTTGCCGGGCTTGAGTTCGATGTTGTGAACGATGGTGCCGATGGGCATGCCCGAGAACGGCATGCAGTTGCCAGGCTTGATGTCGGCACGCGCGCTGGCGACGACCTTGTCGCCCTCGCCCAGGCGCTGCGGCGCCAGGATATAGGATTGCTCGCCGTCCTCGTAGCGGATCAGCGCGATAAAGGCGGTGCGGTTGGGATCGTATTCGATCCGCTCGACCGTCGCCTCGACGTCCATCTTGTTCCGTCTGAAATCAACGATCCGGTAGAGGCGTTTCGCCCCGCCACCACGGCGGCGTGCAGTGATCCGTCCGACATTGTTGCGGCCGCCCGACTTGGTCAGACCCTCAGTGAGGGATTTGACAGGGCGTCCTTTCCAAAGCTCGGAACGGTCGATCAGCACCAGCCCGCGCTGGCCCGGCGTCGTCGGCTTATACGACTTGAGTGCCATGCTTTCTGTCTTCCGTCTAGCAAACGCCCCGGAAACGATCCGGGACTATGTGAGGCCGGGGTTTCTCCCGGCGCTGGGTATAGGGCCCCGAAGGTCCCCGGTTAGGGTTGTTCTAGCGAACAAAAGCACAGCCCCGGACGAATCCGGGGCCTTGCGGATGGGGTCTCTTAGGAGAGAGCAACTGCCGGGTCAAGGGCTTTGGCCTTGAAAACCGCGCCGAAACGCCCCTGCCCCAAGCCGCGTGATCGCCAGACCGCGGGATGGCGATCCGCCATGTGTTCGAGGCGCTTTATCCCCGCCACACCCTAAAAGCCCTAGACCGCTGCCCCCAGCGTTGCCAAATCGCCAGCCCGTCCGGGCGGTCTGGCGATCGCGCGGCGGCCCGTGGGCCGCTGTTCGCGCAGGACGGGCCACCGGCGCCGGGAGCAACCCGAACTGACCTGGCGAAACCGCCAAAGAAAACCCCGACCGCTTTCGCAGCCGGGGTTCCTGTTCTCTCACCCGCGCCCCGGACATGATCCGGGGCCTCGACGTTCAACCGTTCCGCCTAAACCGGCGGGGTCCCGGGACATGCCCGGGACGGGCCTTACAGGCCTGTGGTCACGTCGATGGTGTTGCCCTCTTCGAGCGTCACATAGGCTTTCTTGACGTCCTTGCGGACGCCGGGGCGGCCACGGAAACGCTTGGTCTTGCCCTTGGTGATGGTGGTGTTGACCGCCTTCACCTTGACCCCGAACAGCGCCTCGACCGCTTCCTTGATCTGCGGCTTGGAGCTGTCGATCGCCACTTCAAAGACGACCGCGCCCGCATCCGAGGCCATCGTCGCCTTTTCGGTAATGACCGGCTGGCGGATCACGTCGTAATGTTCCGGTTTCGCGCTCATTTCAGTCGAGCCTCCAGTGCTTCGACACCCGCGCGGGTCAGCACCAGCGTATCCCGGCGCAGGATGTCATAAACGTTCGCGCCCATGCTGGGCAGCACGTCGAGACCTTCGATGTTGGCAGCGGCGCGGGCGAAATCGCCGTTGACCTCTGCCCCGTCGATGACCAGCGCGCGTTTCCAGCCCAGGTTTGCGACCTGGCGGGCCAGTTCGCGGGTCTTGGACACGCCCTCGGCGGCCTCGATGATCACCAGTTCACCCGCGCGGGCCTTGGCCGACAGCGCGTGACACAGGCCCAGCTTGCGCACCTTCTTGGGCAGCTCGTGCGCATGGCTGCGCGGAGTCGGACCCTTGTAGATGCCGCCCTTGCGGAAGATCGGCGCGTTGCGGTCGCCGTGGCGTGCGCCGCCGGTCCCCTTCTGTCGATAGATCTTCTTGGTCGAATAGCTGGTCTCGGACCGGGTCTTGACCTTGTGGGTACCGGCCATCGCCTTGTTGCGCTGCCAGCGCACCACGCGGTGCAGGATGTCGGCGCGCGGCTCCAGCCCGAAGATATCGTCGCCCAGATCGACCGAACCGGCCTTGCCGCCGTCGAGTTTGATCACGTCGAGTTTCATTCGTCGCTGTCCTTCTTCTCGGCGTCAGTCGCCGCGTCAGCGGCGTCGAGCGCGGCCTGTTCGGCCTGTGCGGCGGCATTCGCTGCGGCTTCTTCCTCGGCCGCGGCCTGTGCCGCAGCCTCGTCGGCCACCTTAGCAGCTTCCTCAGCCGCCGATTTCAGGGCCGCCGGCAGGATGGCGTTCTCGGGGAACGGCTTCTTGACCGCATCCTTGATCGTCACCCAACCACCCTTGGAGCCGGGCACCGCGCCCTTGACCATGATCAGGCCGCGTTCGGCATCGGTGCGCACCACCTGCAGGTTCTGCGTTGTCACCCGCGCAGCACCCATGTGTCCGGCCATCTTCTTGCCCTTGAACACACGGCCAGGATCCTGACACTGCCCGGTAGAACCATGGCTCCGGTGGCTGATCGACACACCGTGCGTGGCCCGCAGACCACCAAAGTTGTGCCGCTTCATCGCACCGGCGAAACCCTTACCGATCGAGGTGCCGCAGACATCGACATACTGACCCTCGAAATAGTGGTTGGCGATAATTTCCTCGCCCACCGGGATCAGGTTTTCGGGGTCGACCCGGAATTCCGCGATCTTGCGCTTGGGTTCGGTCTTTGCGGCCGAAAAATGGCCGCGCATGGCCTTGCTCACGCGCTTGGTCTTGGCCGTACCGGCGCCCAGTTGGACCGCCGAATAACCATGTTTGTCAGGGGTGCGCTGGGCAACCACCTGAAGCTTGTCGAGTTGCAGAACGGTCACCGGCACTTGCCGTCCGTCCTCCATGAAAAGCCGGGTCATGCCGACTTTCTTTGCGATAACGCCAGAGCGCAACATTGGCTTGCCCTCCTCAGACCGAAATCTGCACGTCCACGCCCGCGGCGAGGTCGAGCTTCATCAGCGCGTCCACGGTCTGCGGGGTGGGGTCGACGATGTCCAGAAGCCGCTTGTGGGTGCGGATCTCGAACTGGTCGCGGGATTTCTTGTTGACGTGGGGACCGCGAAGAACGGTGAACTTCTCGATCTTGTTGGGCAGCGGAATGGGCCCGCGAACCTCGGCCCCGGTGCGTTTGGCGGTGCTGACGATTTCGCGCGTGCTGGCGTCCAGTACGCGGTAATCGAATGCCTTCAGCCGGATGCGGATATTCTGGCTTTGCATGTATCTAGCCTTTCACGGCGTTGGAGTTGATAGGAGGAAGGCCGGAATGCCCGGCCACCCTCGTCGAACCTGTCCCCGGTCTGGGCCGGGGGATGCCCCGGGCCTGGGCCCGGGACCTCTTTCTTTTACGCCTTCAGCGTCACTCGATGATTTTCGAGACGACGCCCGAGCCGACGGTGCGGCCGCCTTCGCGGATGGCAAAGCGCAGGCCCTCTTCCATCGCGATCGGCGCGATCAGCTCGGCGGTGAACTTCA